>NZ_JAVXUR010000010.1:2186-5594 GCF_032333995.1 Halomonas saccharevitans | reverse complement strand
TCGGAATAGGTGCCTGACGATGACCTACTCTCGCATGGGGAGTCCCCACACTACCATCGGCGCTGATCGGTTTCACTGCTGAGTTCGGCAAGGGATCAGGTGGTTCCCGTACGCTATGGTCGTCAGGCGAAAAACGGTGAATCATGCTGACGAGATGCGTCTCACGTATCCGTCGTGTCGGTTGCCATCGGCAGACCGCTTGGGTGTTATATGGTCAAGCCTCACGGGCCATTAGTACCGGTTAGCTCAACGCCTTGCAGCGCTTCCACACCCGGCCTATCAACCAGCTGGTCTCGCTGGGCCCTTCAGGAGGCTCAAGGCCTCGGGGATGTCTCATCTTGAAGGGGGCTTCCCGCTTAGATGCTTTCAGCGGTTATCCCGTCCGCACATAGCTACCCGGCAATGCCACTGGCGTGACAACCGGAACACCAGAGGTGCGTCCACTCCGGTCCTCTCGTACTAGGAGCAGCACTTCTCAAACATCCAACGCCCACGGCAGATAGGGACCGAACTGTCTCACGACGTTCTAAACCCAGCTCGCGTACCACTTTAAATGGCGAACAGCCATACCCTTGGGACCGACTTCAGCCCCAGGATGTGATGAGCCGACATCGAGGTGCCAAACACCGCCGTCGATGTGAACTCTTGGGCGGTATCAGCCTGTTATCCCCGGAGTACCTTTTATCCGTTGAGCGATGGCCCTTCCATACAGAACCACCGGATCACTAGAACCTACTTTCGTACCTGCTCGACGTGTCTGTCTCGCAGTTAAGCACCCTTATGCTCTTGCACTCAATGCACGATTTCCAACCGTGCTGAGGGTACCTTCGTGCTCCTCCGTTACTCTTTGGGAGGAGACCGCCCCAGTCAAACTACCCACCACACACGGTCCTCGATCCAGATAATGGACCTGAGTTAGAACGCCAATGATGCCAGGCTGGTATTTCAAGGTTGGCTCCACCCGATCTAGCGATCGGGTTTCCAAGCCTCCCAGCTATCCTACACAAGCAACATCGGCGTCCAGTGTGAAGCTATAGTAAAGGTTCACGGGGTCTTTCCGTCTAGCCGCGGGTACACAGCATCTTCACTGCGATTTCAATTTCACTGAGTCTCGGGTGGAGACAGCGTGGCCATCATTACGCCATTCGTGCAGGTCGGAACTTACCCGACAAGGAATTTCGCTACCTTAGGACCGTTATAGTTACGGCCGCCGTTTACCGGGGCTTCGATCAAGAGCTTCGCCGAAGCTAACACCATCACTTAACCTTCCGGCACCGGGCAGGCGTCACACCCTATACGTCCGCTTGCGCGTTTGCAGAGTGCTGTGTTTTTAATAAACAGTTGCAGCCACCTGGTATCTTCGACCGCTTCGCGCTGAAGGAGCAAGTCCTCTCACGCTAATGCGGCGTGCCTTCTCCCGAAGTTACGGCACCATTTTGCCTAGTTCCTTCACCCGAGTTCTCTCAAGCGCCTTGGTATTCTCTACCTGACCACCTGTGTCGGTTTGGGGTACGGTTCCACTGTATCTGAAGCTTAGAGGCTTTTCCTGGAAGCGTGGCATCGATGACTTCCAGACCGTAGTCTGTTCGTCTCGTCTCTCGGCTTTAAGGAACCGGATTTACCTGATTCCTCGGCCTACTGACTTTCACCAGGACAACCAACGCCTGGCTCACCTAGCCTTCTTCGTCCCCCCATCGCAATACAGTGAAGTACGGGAATATTGACCCGTTTCCCATCGACTACGCCTTTCGGCCTCGCCTTAGGGGCCGACTCACTCTGCTCCGATTAGCGTCGAACAGAAACCCTTGGTCTTCCGGCGGGGGAGTTTTTCACTCCCCTTGTCGTTACTCATGTCAGCATTCGCACTCGTGATACCTCCAGCAGACTTCTCAATCCACCTTCATTGGCGTACACGACGCTCCTCTACCGCTCGTCATTCGACGAACCCGTAGCTTCGGTACCTGGTTTGAGCCCCGTTACATCTTCCGCGCAGGCCGACTCGACTAGTGAGCTATTACGCTTTCTTTAAAGGATGGCTGCTTCTAAGCCAACCTCCTAGCTGTCTGAGCCTTCCCACATCGTTTCCCACTTAACCAGGATTTGGGGACCTTAGCTGACGGTCTGGGTTGTTTCCCTTTTCACAACGGACGTTAGCACCCGCTGTGTGTCTCCCACGCGTCACTCACCGGTATTCGGAGTTTGCCTCGGGTTGGTAAGTCGGGATGACCCCCTAGCCGAAACAGTGCTCTACCCCCGGCGGTGCTACGTGAGGCGCTACCTAAATAGCTTTCGAGGAGAACCAGCTATCTCCGGGCTTGATTAGCCTTTCACTCCGATCCACAAGTCATCCAAATCTTTTTCAACAGATCCTGGTTCGGTCCTCCAGTTGATGTTACTCAACCTTCAACCTGCTCATGGATAGATCGCCCGGTTTCGGGTCTATTCCCAGCGACTGGTCGCCCAGTTAAGACTCGGTTTCCCTACGCCTCCCCTATACGGTTAAGCTCGCCACTGAAAATAAGTCGCTGACCCATTATACAAAAGGTACGCGGTCACAGAACACGTCTGCTCCCACTGCTTGTACGCACACGGTTTCAGGATCTATTTCACTCCCCTCTCCGGGGTTCTTTTCGCCTTTCCCTCACGGTACTGGTTCACTATCGGTCAGCCAGGAGTATTTAGCCTTGGAGGATGGTCCCCCCGTCTTCAGTCAAGGTTTCTCGTGCCCCGACCTACTCGATTTCACACCAATCAGATTTCGACTACGGGGCTATCACCCTGTATCGCGTGGCTTCCCAACCACTTCGTCTATCAGTCATGGTGCTTAAGGGCTGGTCCCCGTTCGCTCGCCGCTACTAGGGGAATCTCGGTTGATTTCTTTTCCTCGGGGTAATGAGATGTTTCAGTTCCCCCGGTTCGCCTCCTGACACCTATGTATTCAGTGCAGGATACCCACGTTACCGTGGGTGGGTTTCCCCATTCAGAAATGCCCGGGTCGCAGGTTGTTTGCCACCTCGCCGAGCCTTATCGCAGGCTTCCACGTCTTTCATCGCCTCTGGCTGCCTAGGCATCCACCGTGTGCGCTTCATCGCTTGACCATATAACCCCAAGAGGTCTGGTCCGCGATGACAATCGACAATTGCCGGATACGCTTGAGACGTATCTCGTGTCTCTTCCTCTCGGAAGAAACGTTTGTCAGCATGATTCACATTGTTAAAGAGCACTGTTCAGAGAACAGTGGAAAGCCGTCTGGCTTGCCGCTGGTCTCTGTCTTGGACTGTTGTGGGAAGGATGGTGGAGCCTAGCGGGATCGAACCGCTGACCTCCTGCGTGCAAGGCAGGCGCTCTCCCAGCTGAGCTAAGGCCCCTCTGATCCTGCAAATGGTGGGTCTGGGCAGACTTGAATAA
>NZ_JAVXUR010000010.1:0-2092 GCF_032333995.1 Halomonas saccharevitans | reverse complement strand
GCGACCCAAACAGTCGTTGCTCTGGTCGATCAGGTAATTCATTGTGGACACTTGACGAGTGTTAGTGACGTCGTCGATTAAGGAGGTGATCCAGCCGCAGGTTCCCCTACGGCTACCTTGTTACGACTTCACCCCAGTCATGAACCACACCGTGGTGATCGCTCTCCCGAAGGTTAAGCTAACCACTTCTGGTGCAGTCCACTCCCATGGTGTGACGGGCGGTGTGTACAAGGCCCGGGAACGTATTCACCGTGACATTCTGATTCACGATTACTAGCGATTCCGACTTCACGGAGTCGAGTTGCAGACTCCGATCCGGACTGAGACCGGCTTTATGGGATTAGCTCCACCTCGCGGCTTTGCAACCCATTGTACCGGCCATTGTAGCACGTGTGTAGCCCTACCCGTAAGGGCCATGATGACTTGACGTCGTCCCCACCTTCCTCCGGTTTGTCACCGGCAGTCTCCCTAGAGTTCCCACCATTACGTGCTGGCAAATAAGGACAAGGGTTGCGCTCGTTACGGGACTTAACCCAACATTTCACAACACGAGCTGACGACAGCCATGCAGCACCTGTCTGTGCGCTCCCGAAGGCACCAATCCATCTCTGGAAAGTTCGCACGATGTCAAGGGTAGGTAAGGTTCTTCGCGTTGCATCGAATTAAACCACATGCTCCACCGCTTGTGCGGGCCCCCGTCAATTCATTTGAGTTTTAACCTTGCGGCCGTACTCCCCAGGCGGTCGACTTATCGCGTTAACTGCGCCACAAAGGTCTCTAGGACCCCAACGGCTAGTCGACATCGTTTACGGCGTGGACTACCAGGGTATCTAATCCTGTTTGCTACCCACGCTTTCGCACCTCAGTGTCAGTGTCAGTCCAGAAGGCCGCCTTCGCCACTGGTATTCCTCCCGATCTCTACGCATTTCACCGCTACACCGGGAATTCTACCTTCCTCTCCTGCACTCTAGCCTGACAGTTCCGGATGCCGTTCCCAGGTTGAGCCCGGGGCTTTCACAACCGGCTTATCAAGCCACCTACGCGCGCTTTACGCCCAGTAATTCCGATTAACGCTCGCACCCTCCGTATTACCGCGGCTGCTGGCACGGAGTTAGCCGGTGCTTCTTCTGTGAGTGATGTCTTTCCTCGGGCGTATTAAGCCCAAGGCATTCTTCCTCACTGAAAGTGCTTTACAACCCGAAAGCCTTCTTCACACACGCGGCATGGCTGGATCAGGCTTTCGCCCATTGTCCAATATTCCCCACTGCTGCCTCCCGTAGGAGTTCGGGCCGTGTCTCAGTCCCGATGTGGCTGATCATCCTCTCAGACCAGCTACGGATCGTCGCCTTGGTGAGCCATTACCTCACCAACAAGCTAATCCGACATAGGCTCATCCGATAGCGCAAGGTCCGAAGATCCCCTGCTTTCCCCCGTAGGGCGTATGCGGTATTAGCCTGGGTTTCCCCAGGTTATCCCCCACTACCGGGCAGATTCCTATGCATTACTCACCCGTCCGCCGCTCGACGCCTCCTAGCAAGCTAGGATCGTTTCCGCTCGACTTGCATGTGTTAGGCCTGCCGCCAGCGTTCAATCTGAGCCATGATCAAACTCTTCAGTTTAAAGTCTGATAGTTCCTAAGGTGGAACCAAACCTGGCTCAAGGTTCAAACGTCTCATTTGACGAGTCGCTTGCCTTGAATGTTTCAGTGACTGGTCACCAACATCCCGACAAGCGCCCACATGAATTACCTGATCGATTGTTAAAGAGCGTCTCGCTGTTGCCGTCGTGTCCGGCCGCATCATTGAAGCGGCGGTCTCGGCGGCGCCCTGCGAGGAAGGCGTATTCTACATGACCGGCGTTTCTTGTCAACCCGTCGAGGCGTTCCGAAGAAGCGAAGCGGGTGACCGAAACCTCATCTCGCCAGAGCGAAGTGAGTGCCGATCGAGTGATGTGCATTCTACCGAATGCGACGAGTTCGTCAAGCGGGAATTTTCAAAGCGACTTCGAAAAACCCAAATGGAAACAAGCACTTCCACCACCATTACCGCCTGCAACGTTTGCCCGTTGCCGGCAGCGGATGCGTACTTTACGG
>NZ_JAVXUR010000009.1:0-46993 GCF_032333995.1 Halomonas saccharevitans | reverse complement strand
GCGGATGCGTACTTTACGGATTTCCCCGGCACCGCGCAAGGCCTCGATGAAGAAAAATGTCAGGCGCGTGTCGCGGCCGTGACGAGGCGGTGACCGAAAGCTTATCCACAACGCCTTCGAGCTCGCGGCGCGACGACCGGGTGTGGATGGTTTTCCGCCCTCCGGAGACACGAACGCCCGCGCGAGGCGGGCGTTCGTGGCGGGGCGAGTCTAACGACTCAGCTGGCGGAGGGCGAGTGCTTCAGCTTGCGCATCAGCGCCATCGCCGGCCCGGAGGCCACGTAGGCACCGAACAGCAGCAGCAGCATCACCGAGGGCTCGATGGAGATCACCACGAAGCCCAGCACGATGGCCAGCAGGAAGACGAAGGGCACCGGCCCCTTGAGATCCACGTCCTTGAAGCTGTAATAGCGGATGTTGCTGACCATCAGCACCCCGGCGGCTGCCACCACGAAGAGCATCAGCAGCTTGAAGCCGAAGGCCTCGGCATCGAAGCTGTGGAAGGTCCAGACGCTGGCCGCTACCAGGGCAGCCGCCGAAGGGCTCGGCAGGCCGATGAACCACTTCTTGTCGACGCTGCCGATCTGCACGTTGAAGCGCGCCAGGCGCAGGGCGGCGCAGGCCACATAGAGAAAGGCGACCACCCAGCCGGTCTTGCCGATGTCCTGCAGGATCCAGATGAAGGCCACCAGACCCGGCGCCACGCCGAAGGAGAGCATGTCGGAGAGGGAGTCGTATTCGGCGCCGAAGTCGCTCTGGGTGTTCGTCATTCGGGCCACCCGGCCGTCCAGGCCATCCAGCACCATGGCGATGAAGATGGCGATGGAGGCCATGGTGAAGTCGCCGTTGACGGCGGCCACCATGGCGAAGAAACCCGAGAACAGCGCCGAGGTGGTGAACAGGTTGGGCAGCAGATAGATCCCCTTGCGGCGAATCTTCTTGCCGCCCTCCTCGGCCTCCTCGATGACCTCCGACTCGCGCACGAAGGTCGTTGCCAGGTCCTCCTCGCCCGAATGGCCTGGCTCATGCTCGCTGCTGTGCGGATCCCGACTCATCTGTCTCTTCCATCGCCTTGGGTGTCGTTCCATTCTACACACACCGTGACGAAACACTCACGAGGGCAACACTCTCGACGTACTTCCTGGCACTCCCTACGCCTTTCCTGGCACTTTCCCGGGCCCCGAACGCAGAAAGGGCGCGGATGTCCGCGCCCTCGAGTCGTTGAAACGGATCCTCAGATCAGTTCTTCGACTTGTCGACCAGCTGGTTGGCGGCGATCCACGGCATCATGCCGCGCAGCTTCTCGCCGACCTGCTCGATCGGGTGCTCGGCGTTGAGGCGACGACGCGCGGTCATCGAGGGGTAGTTGGTGTTGCCCTCGTTGATGAACATCTTGGCGTACTCGCCGGTCTGGATGCGCTTGAGCGCATTGCGCATGGCCTCGCGAGACTGCTCGTTGATCACCTCGGTGCCGGTCACATACTCGCCATACTCCGCGTTATTGGAGATGGAGTAGTTCATGTTGGCGATGCCGCCCTCGTACATCAGGTCGACGATCAGCTTGAGCTCGTGCAGGCACTCGAAGTAGGCCATCTCCGGCTCGTAGCCCGCCTCGGTCAGAGTCTCGAAGCCGGCCTTGACCAGTTCCACGGCGCCGCCGCACAGCACGGCCTGCTCGCCGAACAGATCGGTCTCGGTCTCATCCTTGAAGGAGGTCTCGATGATGCCGCTGCGCCCGCCGCCGATGGCTGCGGCGTAGGAAAGCGAGAGCTCCTTGGCGCTGCCGGTGGCATCCTGGTGGATGGCGATCAGGTCCGGAATGCCGCCGCCGCGCACGAACTCGGAACGCACGGTGTGGCCCGGGGCCTTGGGTGCGATCATTACCACGTCCAGATCCTTGCGCGGCTCGATCTGGTTGTAGTGGATATTAAAGCCGTGAGCGAAGGCCAGGGTGGCGCCCTGCTTCAGGTTCGGCTCGACCTGGGTCTCATAGATCGCCTTCTGGTTTTCGTCCGGTGCCAGGAGCATCACCACGTCGGCGCTCTTGCTGGCGTCCTCGACGGAGGCGACCTTGAGGCCGGCGGCCTCGGCCTTGGCGGCGGAGGAAGAGCCTGCGCGCAGGGCGACGGTGACGTCGACCCCGGACTCCTTGAGGTTGTTGGCGTGGGCATGACCCTGTGAACCGTAGCCCACGATGGCGACTTTCTTGCCCTGGATGAGGGAGAGGTCGCAATCCTTATCGTAGTAAACGCGCATGACGTGCTCCTGAAACGGAAAATGGTGTCGATCGATGTTCAAAGTTGGCGTTCAGCGTTGATGGCCACCCGTGCCGTCTGTCGCAGCACTGGGATTCGATGCAGCCGATGAGTTCACCTTACGCCAGCGCCAGCGTTGCGTAAAACGCTATATTTGCAATGCAATATCCCGATTTGTGCAATAATAATCCCCATGGACATGCGCCCCCTCAAGCACTTCCTCGCCCTGGCCGAGACCCTGCATTTCGGTCGCGCCAGCGAGGCTTGCCACGTCAGCTCCTCGACCCTCTCCCGCACGATCCGCCAGCTCGAGGAGAGCCTGGGCGTACCTCTCTTCGAGCGTGACAACCGCCATGTAGCGCTGACCCGCCAGGGCCGCACCTTCCTGGCCTATGCCCGAGAGGCCCTGGAGGAGTGGGAGCGGCTGCGCCAGTCGCTGATGAGCGAGGCGCGCACCCTGACCGGCGAGATCAGCATCTACTGCTCGGTGACCGCGAGCTACAGCTTCCTCTATGAGCTGCTGAGCGAATTCCGTACCCGCTACCCGGGCATCGAGCTCAAGCTGCACACCGGCGATCCGGCCCAGTCGATCCAGCGGGTGCTGGCCGGCAACGAGGACATGGCGATCACCCCGCGCCCCCGCCAGTCGCCCGACGCGCTGGGCTTCAAGTCGCTGACCCGCTCGCCGCTGGTGTTCATCGCGCCCCACGAGGCCCACGACTGGATCCCGACCACGCCCGAGTCGCCGTCTGCCGAACAGTGGCGCGAGGTGCCGATGATCCTCTCCGAGGCGGGGCTCTCTCGCCAGTACAGCGACACCTGGTTCCGGGCACTGGGCGTGGCGCCGCGCATCTACGCCCAGGTGGCGGGTCACGAGGCCATCGTCAGCATGGTGGGGCTGGGCTTCGGCCTCGGCGTGGTGCCGCGGATCGTGCTCGATACCAGCCCGCTGGCGGAGCGCGTGCGGATCCTGCCGGTCAAGCCGGAGCTGCCCCACTACGACGTCGGCCTGTGCGTGCTCGAGCGGCGACTGAAGAGTCCGCTGATCGCCGCGCTCTGGGACGAGGTCGCCGAGCGCTTCTGATCGGCCGGGCATCGTGCCTGACCGTTGCACACGGCACCTGACTCCCCACATACAAAAGCGCCGCCCCGAAGGGCGGCGCTGTAGGCGTCGAGCTTGTGGCGAGAGCCACCCGACTCGCGGTCGTGCAGGCGCTAGAGGGAGAGCACCTTGTCGCCCCGGGCAATTCCCGAGACGCCGGTGCGCGCCACCTCGAGCAGGCCCACCGGCGCCATGGCCTGCAGGAAGGCATCCAGCTTGCCCGCATCGCCGGTGATCTGCACCGTGTAGAGGCTCGGCGTCACGTCGACGATCTGCGCGCGGAAGATGTCCACGGTGCGCTTCACCTCGTCACGGGCCGCGCCCAGGGCCTTGACCTTGACCAGCATCAGCTCGCGCTCGATGTGGTTGCCCTCGGTCAGGTCCACCAGCTTGACCACGTCGATCAGCTTGTTGAGGTGCTTGGTGATCTGCTCGATCACCCGGTCGTCCCCGACGGTAGTCACGGTCAGCCGCGACAGGCTGGGGTCCTCGGTGGGCGCCACGTTCAGCGTTTCGATGTTGAAGTTGCGCTGCGAGAACAGCCCCACCACGCGAGACAGGGCGCCCGGTTCGTTTTCCATCAGAATCGAGATGATATGGCGCATCAGGTCCGCTCCGTCTTGGAAAGCAGCATGTCACGCATGGAGCCCAGGGGCACATGCATCGGATAGACGTGCTCGTGCGGGTCGACGAGGACATCGAGAAACACCAGCTCGTGCTTGTCGGCAAAGGTCCTTTCCAGTGCCGGCTCGAGATCCGCCAGTGTCTCCACCCGCAGCGCGGTGAAGCCATATGCTTCGATCAACTGCTGAAAGTTGGGCAGCGACTCCATGTAGGAGTGCGCATGGCGGGACTTGTAGTTCAGGTCCTGCCACTGGCGCACCATGCCAAGCGAAGCGTTATTGAGGTTGACGATCTTCACGCCGCCCCCGAACTGCTTACAGGTCGACAGCTCCTGCATCATCATCTGGAAGCTGCCCTCCCCGGTCACGCAGATCACCTGCTCCTCGGGGAAGTTGTGCTTGATGCCCATGGCCGCCGGGAAGCCGAAGCCCATGGTGCCGAGCCCGCCCGAGGTGATGAAGCGGTTGGGCTTGTCGAACTTGTAGTACTGGGCCGCGAACATCTGGTGCTGGCCCACGTCGGTGGTCACGTAGGCCTCGCCCCGGGTCGCCCGGCACAGTGCCTCGATGACCTCCTGGGGCTTGATCGGCTCGTCGGATTTCGACGGCTCGTAGAGTCGACCCTGGCGCTCCTCGCGCCAGCCATCGATCTGCGTCCACCAGTCGGCCAGCTCCTCCGGGTGAGCGATCTCCTGGCCCTGCACCAGGCTGATCATCTCATTGATCACGCTGCTCGCCGGGCCGACGATGGGCACGTCGGCGCGCACCGTCTTGGAGACGGAACTCGGATCGATGTCGACGTGGATGATCTTGGCGGTGGGGCAGAACTTGGAGGTGTTGTTGGTGACGCGATCATCGAAGCGCGCACCGATGGCGATGATCAGGTCGGCATGGTGCATGGCCATGTTCGACTCATAGGAGCCGTGCATGCCCAGCCACCCCAGGCACTGCCGATCGCTCTGCGGATAGGCGCCGATACCCATCAGCGTGGTGGTGATCGGATAGCCCAGCCGCCGCACCAGGTCGGTCAACCCCTCGCAGGCGTTGCCGGTGACCACACCGCCGCCGGTGTAGAACACCGGGCGCCGGGCCTTGAGCATCAGCTCCACGGCCTTCTTGATCTGGCCGGTGTGGCCGCGAGTGACCGGGTTGTACGAGCGCATCTTGACCTTCTTGGGGTAGACGTACTCGTAGCGTTCGGTGGGCGCGGTCATGTCCTTGGGAATGTCCACCACCACCGGACCGGGGCGCCCGGTCGCGGCCAGGTAGTAGGCCTTCTTGAGGACTTCGGGAATCTCGGACGGATGCCGGATAGAAAAGCTGTGCTTAACGATCGGCCGGGTCACGCCGACGATGTCGGTCTCCTGGAAGGCGTCGTCGCCGATCAGGTGACTCATCACCTGACCGCACAACACCACCATGGGAATCGAGTCCATGTAGGCGGTGGCGATGCCGGTGACGGCGTTGGTCGCCCCGGGTCCGGAGGTCACCAGCACCGTGCCGGGCTTGCCGGAGGCCCGGGCATAGCCGTCGGCGGCGTGCGTGGCGGCCTGTTCGTGGCGCACCAGAATGTGCTTGACCTTGTCCTGACGAAACAGCGCGTCGTAGATGTGCAGCGCCGCCCCGCCGGGATACCCATAGATATATTCGACGCCCTCATCCTGGAGGAAGCGGGCAATCATGTCTGCGCCGGAAAGCAGTTCCACAGATGTATCTCCCCTGGAGGTCTCGAGTGCGCTCCGCGCCCACCGTGGGGACACGAAGTCGAGTGCGGCGGTATGCCGCTGCCGGCCGTGCCGGCACCTGATGCCAAACCCTGGCAGTAAGGGCCCTGTTGGGGCCTGCACTCTCATCACGGCGGGTTGCCGCGTCGGGGCGTTGGCCAGGCCGGGCGGTTGGCCCGGACCCGGAAGTCCTTCGGCGGGTAGAGGCACTCGGCCTACCCTTCGCGCGGGGATGGGGGATTGCCCGCTGGCATCCGCGCCCGTTATCAGGAAGGCTCAAGATTCCATTAGCGTTGTTGGCGTGTCAACCGCGGAAACCACGTGGGTAGCCCATGGAGGGCGATTCGGCAAGTCTGGACGATCACGCCGAGCCAGCATGGCGCCCAATGCATGGCGCCCAAAAAAGAGCCCGTCGGCTCACGGGGGAGCGACGGGCAATGGGGGTTACAGGACGCAACCTGAAATTCAGTCTAGTCCGTTGTCGCCCGGGCGTCGGGCGACAACGGTAACGCTTTGTGGCGGTTTGTGGCGCTTTGTGGGCCCGACGCGACGGGCTCCAGACCAGGCCCTCAGCTCTGGAACACCAGCCGGTCACCCTCCGCCTCGACGCGGATGACGTCGCCGGGCGAGAACTTGCCGGCCAGCAGATCCTGAGCCAGCGGGTTCTCGATGCGGCTCTGGATCGCCCGCTTGAGCGGTCGCGCGCCGAACACCGGATCGAAGCCGGCCACGGCCAGCTGCGCCAGGGCCGCGTCGCTGACCTCGAGCGACAGCTCGTGCTCAACGAGCCGGGCGCGCAGCCGCTCGAGCTGGATGCCGGCGATGGCCTGGATCTGCGCCTGGCCGAGGGCGTGGAACACCACCACCTCGTCGATGCGATTGATCAGCTCCGGACGGAAGTGGTCACCCACCACCGCCATCACCATCTCCTTCATCTGCGCGTAGTTGCTCTCCGCATCGCCGCTGTCATCGCCGCCCATGCGCTGGATGATGTCCGAGCCCATGTTGGAGGTCATCACGATCACGGTGTTGCGGAAATCCACGGTGCGCCCCTGACCGTCGGTGAGACGACCGTCCTCCAGCACCTGCAGCAGGATATTGAAGACATCGGCATGCGCCTTCTCCACCTCGTCGAGCAGCAGCACCGAGTAGGGCTTGCGGCGCACCGCCTCGGTCAGGTAGCCGCCCTCCTCATAGCCGACGTAGCCGGGAGGCGCGCCGATCAGCCGGGCCACGGAGTGCTTTTCCATGAACTCCGACATGTCGATGCGCACCATCGCCTCCTCGGTGTCGAACAGGAAGTTCGCCAGCGACTTGCACAGCTCCGTCTTACCCACCCCGGTCGGGCCGAGGAACAGGAAGGAGCCGTTGGGGCGATTGGGATCGGCGAGCCCGGCGCGTGAACGGCGCACCGCGTTGGCCACGGCGGTGACCGCCTCATCCTGGCCGATCACCCGCTCATGCAGCGCCTCCTCCATGCGCAGCAGCTTGTCGCGCTCGCCCTCGAGCATCTTGGCCACCGGGATGCCGGTCCAGCGGGAGACCACTTCGGCGATCTCCTCCTCGGTGACGTTGGAACGCAGCAGCTGATGCTTGGCGGTGCTGGTGTCGGCCTCGGCCTCCACGCTCTCGGCGATCTTCTTCTCCAGGCCGGGAATCACCCCGTACTGGATCTCGGACATGCGCGCCAGGTCACCCTGGCGGCGGGCCTGCTCCAGGTCGATGCGCGCGCGATCGAGCTCGTCCTTGAACTGCGCCGCCCCCTGGATGCTGGCCTTCTCGGCCTTCCAGATCTCGTCGAGGTCGGCGTACTCGCGCTCGAGCTCCTCGATCTGCCCCTCCAGCCCCTCGAGGCGCTTCTTCGAGGCCTCATCGGTCTCCTTCTTGAGGTGCTCACGCTCCATCTTCAGCTGGATCAGCCGGCGATCGAGACGGTCCATCTCCTCGGGCTTGGAGTCGAGCTCCATACGAATCCGCGAGGAGGCCTCGTCGATCAGGTCGATGGCCTTGTCGGGCAGCTGGCGATCGGTGATGTAGCGGGTCGAGAGCTTGGCTGCAGCGATGATCGCCCCGTCGGTGATATCGACGCCGTGGTGCACCTCGTAGCGCTCCTTGAGGCCGCGCAGGATCGCCACGGTATCCTCCTCGGAGGGCTCGTCGACCAGCACCTTCTGGAAGCGACGCTCCAGGGCCGCATCCTTCTCGATGTAATTGCGGTACTCGTCGAGGGTAGTGGCACCCACGCAGTGCAGCTCACCGCGGGCCAGGGCCGGCTTGAGCATGTTGCCGGCGTCCATGGAACCCTCGGCCTTGCCAGCACCGACCATGGTGTGCAGTTCGTCGATGAACAGGATCACCCGCCCCTCTTCCTGGGACAGCTCCTTGAGCACCGACTTCAGGCGCTCCTCGAACTCGCCGCGAAACTTGGCGCCGGCCAGCAGAGCGCCCATGTCCAGCGACAGCACGCGCTTGTTCTTGAGGCCCTCCGGCACCTCGCCGTCGACGATGCGCTGCGCGAGCCCCTCGACGATGGCGGTCTTACCGACGCCGGGCTCGCCGATCAGCACCGGGTTGTTCTTGGTACGCCGCTGCAGCACCTGAATGGTGCGCCGAATCTCATCGTCGCGGCCGATCACCGGGTCGATCTTGCCGCTGGCGGCGCGCTCGTTGAGATCCAGGGTGTACTTGGCCAGCGCCTCGCGCTGATCCTCGGCGTTGGGATCATCCACCGTTTCGCCGCCGCGCACGCTGTCGACGGCGGTCTCCAGCGCCTTGCGGGTCAGTCCGGCCTGGGTCAGCAGCTTGGTCAGCGCGCCGCCCATCTCCAGCGCGGCGAGCAGCACCAGCTCGCTCGCGATGTACTGATCGCCGCGCTTCTGGGCCTCACGGTCGGTGAGGTTGAAGAGCTTGATCAGATCGCGGGAGGGCTGCACCTCACCGTCGAAGTTGGCAACCTTGGGCAGGTCGTCGAGATGGCCCACCAGGCCGTCGCGCAGCCGCGCGGCATCGGCGCCGGCCTTCTGCACCAGCGCCTTGACGCCGGTATCGGTGGCCTCCAGCAGCGCCAGCAGCAGGTGACCGGGCTCCAGCTGGTTGTGACCGCGGCCCACGGCCAGGGACTGGGCGTCGGCCACGGCGTTCTGCAGCTTGGCAGTGAACTTGTCGAATCGCATGGGAATTCCTCCATCGGGGTAGCGGCGCGTTTGGACGCGCCGCGTGGCCCTGTCAATGTGTCTTGAGGGCTTCAATGGAGTCAGCATGGTCGGCTTTCAAGTCACCGGCCAGGGAAAGGCCGCAGGGAGTTGACGCGCATCAAGGGCCAAGCAGCCAGGATGGCTCAAAAGCGCAGGGAGCAAACCAGCGGGGTTCTTCTACCTCAACCAGATCACGCTGGCCATGCGGCCGGTGACGCCGTCGTCGCGGCGGTGGGAGTAGAAGCGCGGCTCGCAGGCGGTGCAGAAGTGGCCGCCGCTGATATGCGATACGCCGAGGCGCTCCAGGCGCAGGCGGGCGAGCTTGTAGAGGTCGGCCATGTAGTGACCGAGCCGGTAGGGGCTCGGATCGAAGGCCGCCTCGGCCTCGGGGTGCACGCCGACGAAGGCCTGCTGTACCTCGGGCCCGACCTCGAACTGGGCGTTGGAGATCGCCGGGCCCAGCCAGGCCATCAGCGCCTCCGGCGCCAGGCCCATCGCCCCTACCGTCGCCTCGATCACGCCGCCGGCGAGCCCGCGCCAGCCCGCGTGGATGGCCGCCACGCGGGTGCCGTGGCGGTCGCAGAGAAAGATCGGCAGGCAATCGGCGGTGAGCACCACGCAGGCATAGTCGGGGCTCATGGCCACGGCGGCGTCCGCCTCGGGCCTGGCAGCGGAGAAGCCCTGCTGCACCCGGGCGCCGTGCACCTGGTCGAGCCACAAGAGCGGACGGTCGCCGCCGACCTCCTTCTCCAGCTGACGACGGCACAGCGCCACGTGGTCCGGGTTGTCGCCCACGTGATCGGCCGCATTGAAGGCGGCGAAGGCGCCCTGGCTGGGGCCGGTTTCTCGGGTGGTGACGAAGGCTCCCACGTTTTCCGGGGCGGGCCAGTCGGGCAGGATCGGCGTCGGGCGCAGGTCGAAGGTATCGCTCATCACGGGGTCCTTGGCACGGAGCCTTAGCGCATGGTCTCGCCGTCTTCGCGCAGGAAGTCGAGCAGCATCAGCAGGTCGTCAGGCAACGCCGCGCGAAAGGCCATCCGCTCGCCGCTTTCCGGGTGCACGAAGGCCAGCTTGCGGGCATGCAGCGCCTGACGCGGAAATTCACGCAGGATCTCCTTGAGCTGGTCGTCCGCACCGGCCGGCATCTTGAGGCGCCCGCCGTAGACCGGATCGCCGATCAGCGGATAGCGCACATGCGCCATGTGCACGCGGATCTGGTGAGTACGGCCGGTCTCTAGCTTGCAGCGCACGTGGGTGTGGGCGCGAAAGCGCTCGACCACCCGGTAGTGGGTCACCGCCGGCTTGCCCGAGGCATTCACCGCCTGGCGCTTGCGATCACGCGGATGGCGCCCAATGGGGGCATCCACGGTGCCGCCGGCGGTCATCACGCCGACCACCACGGCATCGTACTCCCGCGACACGCTGCGTGCCTGCAGCTGTTCGACCAGCGCCGTCTGGGCGGCCAAGGTCTTGGCCACCACCATCAGGCCGCTGGTGTCCTTGTCCAGGCGATGCACGATGCCCGCCCGGGGGATCGTCGCCAACTGGGGGTCGTGATGCAGCAGCGCATTGAGCAGGGTGCCGTCGGGATTACCGGCCGCGGGGTGGACCACCAGGCCCGGCGGTTTGTCGATCACCAGCACCTCGTCGTCCTCGTAGACCACCGTCAGCGGGATGTCCTCGGGCTCGAAGCGGGTGTCGTCGGCGATCTCGGCGGCGAGCACCAGGGCCTCGCCGCCGTAGACCTTGTCCTTGGGCTTGGCCGGCTGGCCGTCGAGGGTCAGGGCGCCGCTCTTGATCCAGGACTTGAGCCGCTCCCGGGAAAAATCGGCGAAGAGCTCGGCGGCGGCCTGGTCGAGGCGTTGGCCCGCCATGCGTTCGGGAACACGATGCTGGGCTTCGAGGGTCTGGGACATGGGTCGGAACGGGGCTCCGTGCGCACCGGGTGCGATGACTGCGTTTCGCCGCAAGGTGCTTTATAGTGGGCAGATACCGGCCGATTCTATCACGGCCGCCCGGGTTGTTAGACACGAGGATCACGATGCGCGTTATCACCTCCCCCGCTCGCCTGGCCGTTCTGATGCTGGCCGGCACACTGCTGGCCGGCTGTGCCGGCACCCCCGAGGAAGAGGAGCTCGACGGCGTCGCCGAACGCCAGCTCTACGAGGAGGGACGCGAGGCCCTCGAAGAGAGCAGCTACACCACGGCGATCAACCGGCTCGAGGCCATCGACACCCGCTATCCCTTCGGCGAGCATGCCGAGCAGGCCCAGCTCGAGCTGATCTACGCCTACCACCAGACCGACGACTGGGAGAGCGCCCGCGCCGCGGCGAGCCGCTTCATCCGCCTGCACCCAGACCACCCCCAGGTCGACTACGCCTACTACATGCGCGGCCTGGCCGCCTGGCAGGCGGGCCGTTTCAGCCTGGAGCGCCTGCGGGTCATCGATATCTCCAAGCGCGACCTGGGCGCCACCCGCGACGCCTACGCCGACTTCAGCGAGCTGATCCAGCGCTATCCAAGCAGCCAGTACGCCCCGGACGCCAAGCAGCGCATCGTCTATCTGCGCAACGTGCTGGCCCGTCATGAGCTGCACGTAGCCGATTTCTACCTGCGCAAGGGCGCCTACCTCGCCGCCGTGGAGCGTGGTCGCTGGGTGCTGGAGAACTACCCGCAGACACAAGCCAGCCGCGACGCCCTGGCGACGATGGTCGAGGGCTACCTGGGCCTGGGCATGCGCGACCGGGCCGGCGAGACCCTGCAGGTGCTGATCGACAACGCCCCGAACCACGACCGGCTGCGCGGTCGCACCTTCCGGCCGCAGCACGTCAAGGCCGAGTCGCTGTCGGCCTGAAACTGAAGCGCAGAACGCTGTAGGCCGCTGACGACCGCCGGAAACCACAACGCCACCACCCTCTCGGGTGGTGGCGTTGTTTTGGGCGGGCCGTTATACGAATTGAGAGGCCGTGATGGCTATTCGCCGGGCTGCCAGCCGTTGACGATGGGATAGCGGCGGTCGCGGCCGAAGCCGCGGCGGGTGACGCGCACGCCCACCGGCGCCTGGCGGCGCTTGTACTCGCAGCGGTCGACCAGCTGGACCACCCGGTAGACATCCTCGCGATCGAAGCCCGCCGCGATGATCGCCTCGGCGCTCATGTCACCCTCGATGTAGCGCACCAGGATGGCATCGAGCACGTCGTAGTCTGGCAGGCTGTCGCTGTCCTTTTGATCGGGGGCCAGTTCGGCGGAAGGCGGCCGCTCGATGACCCGCTCAGGGATAGCCGGCGACTCGGTGTTGCGCCAGCGGGCCAGGCGATAGACCCAGGTCTTGTAGACGTCCTTGATGGCATTGTAGCCGCCGACCATGTCGCCATAGAGGGTGGCGTAACCGACCGCCATCTCGCTCTTGTTGCCGGTGGTCAGCACCATCAGGCCCTTCTTGTTGGAGAGCGCCATCAGCAGCACGCCGCGACAGCGCGACTGCAGGTTCTCCTCGGTGGTGTCGCGCTCGGTGCCGGCGAAGCTCTCGGAGAGGGTCTCCATGAAAGCCTCGACCATCGACTCGATGGGCAGCACCTCGTAGTCGACTCCCAGCATCTCTGCCTGCTCGGCGGCGTCCTGCTTGGAGATATCCGCCGTGTAGTGGTAGGGCATCATCACCGCATGGACGCGCTGCGGCCCCAGGGCATCGACCGCGATGGCCAGCGACAGCGCCGAGTCGATGCCGCCGGAGAGTCCCAGCACCACGCCCCCAAAGCCACTCTTGTTGACGTAGTCGCGAAGGCCGGTGACCAGCGCGCAGTAGAGGTTCTCCTCCGGCGCCACCTCGGGCTCGGTCTCGCCGGCGCGCGGCACCCAGCGCTGCTGCTCGCGCACGAACTGCACCGGCATCAGGCCCACCGCCCAGTGGGGTGCCTGCACCATCAGCTCGCCGTCGGCGTTCACGCAGGCCGAGCCGCCGTCGAAGACCAGCTCATCCTGCCCGCCGATCTGGTTGACGTAGACGATGGGCAGCGCCACCTCGCGGGCACGCGCCTCGAGCAGCGCCAGGCGTTCGGCGGGCTTGTCCTGGTGGAACGGCGAGGCGTTCAGGGTGACGAGGATCTCGGCGCCGGCATCGCGCGCCTGGCGCACCGGCGTTTCGCTCCAGATGTCCTCGCAGATCAGGATGCCGAACTTGGCGCCCTTGTGCTCGATCACCAGCGGCTGGCTGCCGGTGGCGAAGTAGCGCTGCTCGTCGAACACCTCGTAGTTGGGCAGTGCCTGCTTGGCGTACTCGCCCAGCCACTCACCGTTGTAGAGCACCCCGGCCAGGTTCCAGTTCTGCCCCTCCCGGCGCCCCGGGTAGCCGACGATGACCATGACATCGCGGGCCATCTTCTCGGCCATGCGGGCGCGAGCGTGGCGCAGGCGGGTCTCCATGGAGGGGCGCAGCAGCAGGTCCTCCGGCGGATAGCCGGTCAGGAAGAGCTCGGGCAGCACCACGATGTCGGCACCATGCTCGATGCGTGCCTCGCGTACCGTCTCGATGGCGCGGTCGGCGTTGCCGGGAACATCACCGACCAGCGGGTCGAACTGAGCCATCACCAGGGTCAGGTCTTGCATGGGCTTGGAAATCTCTCGAGAATCGATGGATAGTCGCCATTGTCCCGCAAGGGCGGCCGAGTGGCAAAGCCGGCCACCTCTCTCTGGGAGACCCACAAGGAATGAACCTGTTGCTGATTCGCCTGATCATCTTCGCCGTGCTGTTCTTCGCCGGCCTCAAGCTCTACCGCATGTACCGGGAATGGAAACTGGACCGGGACGGCCCGCAGCAGGAAGGCGACGAGGCGGGCAACCGCATGGTGCGCTGCCGCTGGTGTCAGGTGCACCTGCCCGAGGACGATGCGCTGCGCGAAAAGGGCGACTGGTTCTGCTCCGGCGACCACCGGGACAAGTACCTGTCGGAGCAGACGGAAGAACAGAACAAGGACGACTAGGGACAAGCCAGGCCGGTCGCTGACCCTCGCTTTCCATCACGACCGGCCGCCCTCACAGCGACGACAAGAGCCTCATCCATAGAGGAAAACGCCGCCCTCCACGTCCTCCTGGCGCACAGCGTCTGTACGATATCGCCTACGGCGGAAATGGCCCGCCCGGCTAGCCTGAAGAATGCCCCGCCATTCAGGCCATCGCCGGGAGAGCCTCATGCGCCCTGCTTTACGCACTGCTTTTCGTCGCCCCTCCCCTAACCGCCAGCGTGGCCTGACGCTGATCGAACTGCTCGTCACTATCGCCGTACTCGCCATCATCGCGACGATCGGTCTGCCGAACTTTCAGCAGTTCAGCGCCCGCAACGAGGTGGCAGCCGAGGTGATGCGGCTCAAAACTGCGCTGACGCTGACTCGCAGCGCGGCCATTACCCGCCGCTCCACCGTCACCCTCTGCCCCTCCGCCGATATGACCCAGTGTCAGATCAGCAACAACGCCGACGGAAAAGCCTGGCTGGAGACTCTGGCCATTTTTGAGGGTGACGGCGAGCCGGGCGACCCGCTACTGCGCACCGTCGGCAAGAGCCAGCTGCCCTCCCTCACCTACCGTAACGATGATCGACCAGTGCGTTATAAATCACTGGGGCGATCGACGGGCTACAACGGCACCTTCCGACTCTGTGGACGTCAGGAGGAAGGCGCCAGCGTAATCGTCAACAATGTCGGCCGAGTGCGCGTGACGTCGTATCGCCCGGCCGAGTGCTAAAGTGCAATATATCGCCATCGGCACTCACCAAGGAGCCCCCGGATGATCTCGGCTCCCCTCAGGGTATGGCTCAGTTCAAGCAGATCGACAACAACATCCTGCATCTGTGCGGTCAGAACGCGCTGATACCCACCAGTAAGGACCTCGGGCTCGAGAAATATCAAGGCGGCGTGCGCATGGGCGATACGGGCATCGTGCTCAACACCTGTCGCATTTCCGCCGTGGTGCCGCTTCATTGGCTCAGGCTGATAAAGGGCGGCTGGAAGGCGGAGTGGCAAGGGCATAGCTGGACCGTTTTTCAAGTGCCGCAGCGCTGCTGGAGCTACGACGGCTGCCTGGTTACTCAGAAGAATCCGATGGCGGATTCCCCGGCGCCGATCAGCACGGAAGATGTCTCGCGCATCGGCCAGCACATCAACCGCTACGGCGCACGGCCGGGCGAAGTCGTCTTTCGCCCCGACAATGCCATGAAGGAACCTCTGCAAGACATCCGGGCAGCGATCAAGGAAGTGAGAGAGCGGCGCAAGCGCTCCGAAAGGGGCCGGCAAGGGGGATGGCCCTTGGGGGCCGCTGGACGAGTCGTAGGAAGACTGATAGTAGGTTCAGACCAGCTGAGCCTGGAGAACAAAGGACCTGTTTCTCATTTTTATTGTCATCTACTCCTTATAATGGGGGTTGTAACCCCTATCCCAACGTCGGGCTCCCCGGCGCTCATCAGAGCACCGAAAGATGTCTCGCGCATCCATTGCCGATCGAATGAGTTGGTGAGACTGCTACGCATAGAGGTAAAGGCACAGCATGGCGATATCCCATAAATAGGAAAAACGTGGGGATACCCCAGGGTCCGCCCCTCATTGTTCGACCTAGGTACTTATGTCCCAAGCGGATGGTTGATCGCACGGCCCCGACACCCATCCAGCACTTAGCGCTGAGAGTAAAGAAAATGAACTTCATCTCCAAGACTCTATTTTCATTTCGCCAGCATTCTCCGTGGAAGCATCCTTATTAGATATGAAGCCAGCACCGACAACACGCACATTCTTTCCTCTTACCGTACCTTTGATGCCGCCGCTACCCACCACAGCGATATTGGATTTGGGGGAATAGATATTAGCAAGCACCTTGGCGCTTCCATCGACCACAATCCCCGATTGACCAGGGACGGCATTATCACCTGAATCCTCATGAAGGGAGTACAACGCAAACGTCGGCTTATTATTGGTGACCAGCGGAGCCGAAGATGTTTGTAGAGAGCTTTTGAGCTTGGTCTCGCCGGTGACAATAACCGTCAACGTGCTGCCCGATTCTATGATCACCCCCTCGTTGCCGCCGGCCCCAAGCGTAAGATCACCATCAACATATAAGACAACGTCACCACCCGACACTGTGAGTGACCCGTTTCTCTGTGTAAAATCTCCCGTCTTGATGACCGAATATGCACCATTCTGCTTATCCGCAAAACTAGGCAAATCAGGAAGTACCATATCAGTAGCAGATGCAAGCACAACGTTATCTTGTACGTTCCATGTTTCATCAAAAGTGGACAGGCCATCTGGTGTAATTAAAGAATTTACGAAGGGATAGCCACCCACGGATATATCTCCATTGGAGGGCAGAGTAAAAAAATCCTGTGATTTTGCAATTATGTCAAACGGGTCGCATGACGGAAACGGCACATCTTCGATAAAATTACTCGTTAAATCAGAGTACTCGTTATTGCCGTTCCACCAACTTGGATAATCAACCTCCCCTTGTGCGGCCACACTATCCGGCGGATATACTCCGCCACTGATATCAACATCACCACCAGATACAACACCTCCTTCAACACCTGCACCACCACGCAAGTCTACACTTTTACACCCAGTTACAGCATCATCAAATCTATAACCACCTCCAACCTCTACGGCAATTACTTCACTTTCAGCGAGCATGGAACCAGAGTCAATAACCGCACCTTTAGAAAGTATGTAGCTGGATGAATCAGAAACACCGCAGACACTAGCAGAAACATCCAGAAAACATGCCACCCCTGAAATCTTGGCACCTGATTCCTCCTCATCGCTCACCTCTCCCCCAACATTTCTTTCTTCAGTTAAACAATATGAGGTGCTGGAAGAAATGGCTTGCAGCTCGCTGAAGCTCGGACAGCCTCCAAGCACCACGTCATCGCCAGCTTGCATATTGTTGTCTATGGCAAATGTCACCATTTCTGCCGCTAAGGACTCGGCACTCTGTTGAGCATGCGTATACATACGGTAATTCCCCGACAGACGCTCATCAATCTGCGAGGACTGCATGCTGGACAGACCGACCATCAGCGAGATGGTGAGCAGCGAGAGAACCACTATTAGCGCAGCGCCTTTTTGTCTGCCTATGCTTCTCCGCACTTGTCATCTCCTTTGTATGTTTTCCCGCCTTTACCTTTATAACAACCTGGACCATACATTTTTGATCCATCTGTATTAAAGCCGGGCTTATTGGGATTGGGAGTTTTTCCCTCATCACCGCTACCACCGCTACCACCGCTACCACCGCTACCACCGCTACCACCGCTACCACCGCTACCACCGCTACCACCGCTACCACCCAGTGCAGCAGTACGATTCACAGCATAAAACATCAAGTCATCATCAGTGCCACTGCTATCGGTAGGAACAAGCCCCAAAGTGACTAACATTCCGTGGTCACCTTCGGGGGTGACTTCGAACCCATTTTGGGAAAATCCTCCCACCAGCTCTTGAGGGCCACCGCTATTACAGCTGAGGTCAACTTCAAGGTAATATTTAATTTCACCATCAACCGTTCGGGCACCAAGGCCGTACGTTTTTGTCACTTTATCCCCAGTTGAACAGTCACCGCGATTGGGCACGGCAACCTGAAGTTCACCAGCGCTAGCATCACCTTGCGCAGGAGAAGTTTTACTCCAATCTGCGCGCCTAATATCCCTAAGTAGGGTCTCAACGGCGAAACTGACAGCCGCTTGCTTTTCACTAAGCGTATCAACCTGGCGATTTGTCTGGAAAACCGTCAGAAAAAGCTGCCCGGCACCCAGGATGATGATCAAGCCAATCACCATGGCCACCATCAGCTCGACAAGAGAGAAGCCACTGTTTCTTTTCATGGTGCCACCTCTCCAGGAAGCCTGACGGTATAGGAAAAGCCAGGGTCTCCCTCACCGGCGAAACGACTCTCGCTCCACGATACTGTAATGCTGAATTCACAGTCATTGGCGGTTGCACTCACTGAACCACCAGAGACTGGTACCTCGCTAACGCTGTCAGAATCCCGCAAATATACCGCCCAAGCCCCTTTCCAAGATGCATCTTCCGCATTATCCCAACTCGGACAAGAACCATCACCTGCCAGCTGAGCCCACAACCTCTCCTGCGCATCCTGCGCCGCCAAACTGGCGATGGAACGCTGGTAGGCAGCATGCGCGCCTTGTAGGGATTTCAGCTGCATGGCTGCCACACCCAGCATGCCAATGGACAGTACCAGCAGGGCAACAAGTGCCTCAATCAAAGTAAAACCACGCTGCTTGGTGGAAGCAAGGCCCATCATGAACCACCTCCCGCTCGCCCCATGGGGCTAATCTTGATAGTACGATCGCCCACTCCCGAGTACGTATTGCTCAGTGTCAGAGTACATCCAGAAGAGCAGCTCACCCGTTTACCAAGGGAGCCAAAGGTAACCTCAAACTTATCGGTCAGCGAGGTACGTCCATCTCTTCCACTACGAACACGAAGCTGACCACCATCTGACACTTTATACACCCATGGCCCCGACTCCGGCTGAGTTACTGAGAAGGTCACATTCTCGCGCTTCTTTATGGCCTCGCTTCGAGCATACCTGACACCAGAAAGCACCTCATTATAATCCGAGGCAACACGACTCACTGCCATCATGCGCTGAAAACCCGGAACCGCGACCGTCACCAGAATGATAGTAACGGCGATAGTTACGATGAGCTCAATTAATGTAAACCCACTATTTCTCATGGAGTTACCAACATGAATCCGAAGGCCCTCTAACACCTTGACCACTGAGTGTTATATCTTCATCACAGCCATCATCACGACTGGTAGACGCAGTTATTATATAGCCAACCGAGCCATCTTCTTTGTATGATATTGTATAATTTTTATCTGGCGACGGGGATGTAATTGAGCAGTTACTGGAAGAATAGGAATAATGCTTCGTATAACAGCGTTCTAGTTCTCCTGCCGCAATATTCAGCCCTGCATGAGCATCCGCCCGGAGAGACCGCTCCACATACCCCTGATAACTCGGATACGCAATCGACGCCAGAATGCCGATGATGGCGACCGCAATCATCAGTTCGATCAACGTAAAGCCGGCGCTGCGCCGGGGGCTGCCTGTGGGGCTCTGAGGCTTGGGTCGGGGCTCTGAGAAGGTCACGCCGTGCGTCTCCTTGGGAGTCAAGGCATTTGTTTCAGTATGTATCAAGACTTAGCGCTCTGATAGGGTACACGATCAAAAACGTCATGCGTCGTACATGAGTATTGCCCTACGCGAATGCGTCAACGGGGTGGCGTTGCAGCGCCGCTAGGCTAGCTCTCCTCGCGATGGTGTCGCGGCCCCCTACCCTGGGATGCAGAAACGCCGCCGTCAGGTTCCTGACAGCGGCGCTTCTACCTCGGCACGAGAAAGGGTTCGCTACTCGCTGGCGATGACCCGCTCGCGCAACTCCCGCGGCATGGAGAAGGTAATGGTCTCCTCGCGGCCGGCGAGCTCCTCGGGGGCCGTGGCGCCCAGCGCCTGCAACCGCTCTATCACACCCTTGACCAGCACCTCCGGGGCGCTGGCACCCGCGGTCACGCCGATGGCGCCAACCCCCTCGAGCCAGGCAGAGTCGACCTGATCGGCGCTGTCGATCAGGTAGGCCGGAGTGCCGACCCGCTCCGAGAGCTCACGCAGACGGTTGGAATTGGAGCTGTTGGGGCTGCCCACCACCAGCACCAGGTCGCTGCCGGCGGCCAGCTCGCGCACGGCGTCTTGACGGTTCTGGGTGGCGTAGCAGATGTCGTCCTTGCGCGGCCCCTCGATCTCGGGGAACTTGGCGCGCAGGGCGTCGATGACCCGCGCGGTATCGTCCATGGAGAGCGTGGTCTGGGTGACGAAGGCAATCCGGCTCGGGTCCTTGACCTCGAGCTTGGCAACGTCCGCCTCGTCCTCGACCAGGTAGATCTGGCCGCCATGAGACGTGTCATAGCGGCCCATGGTGCCTTCCACCTCGGGATGACCCTCGTGGCCGATCAGGATGCACTCCTGGCCGCGGCGGGCGTAGCGCAGCACCTCCATGTGTACCTTGGTGACCAGCGGGCAGGTGGCGTCGAACACCTTGAGGCCGCGCTCTTCGGCCTCCTGCTGCACGGCACGGGAGACACCGTGGGCCGAGAAGATCACTATGACATCGTCGGGCACCTCGTGAAGTTCCTCGACGAAGATCGCGCCCCGCTCGCGCAGGCTGTCCACCACGAAGCGGTTGTGCACCACCTCGTGGCGCACGTAGATCGGAGGGCCGAAGACGTCCAGCGCGCCGTTGACGATATCGATGGCGCGATCGACGCCAGCGCAGAAGCCGCGCGGATTGGCCAGCTTGATCTGGGTGGGATTGCGTTGCATGTGGGCCTTGCCTCGATGCCTGGGCATCACGTCATGGGAGATGTCGGCGGGTGGGGCTATCCCGCGGCGCCCCACCTCCCGATAAGCTCTGGAACAGCGTTCTAGTGGGTAGTGGCGGGCTTCACATCCAGCACTTCCACTTCGAAGGTCAGGGTACGCCCCGCCAGCGGATGATTGAAGTCCACCTCAACCTGCTCACCCTCGATGCTCTTGATCACGCCGGGCAGTTCGCCGCCGGCGGCGTCGGCGAAGGACATTACCATGCCCACTTCCGGCTCGTCGCTCTCGAAGTCGTCACGCTTGAGCATCTGGATGTTCTGCGGGTTGTGCTGACCGAAGGCGTGCTCCGGAGTGATCTCGAAGGTGCCGCTCTCGCCGGTGGAAAGCCCCTTGAGCGGATGCTCGAAGCCGGGCGGCAGGTTGCCATCGCCCACCTTGAACGTCGCGGCCGCCTTGTCACGGGTGGAATCCACCACGGTGCCGTCTTCCAGGCTGAGGGTGAAGTGAAGGGTCACTTCCATGCCCTCGTCGATACGGAGTTCCTGGGATTCCTGATGGCTCATGGCGTGTCTCTCAATCAGTGCGTGCGATGGGTGCGTGCGCGAAAGGTCGCGATCGTCTCGATGTCGATGATCCGGATATCGGGGCGCCGGGCCGGATTCTCAACCGCGCCGCCGGGCCCGGCGGCGCTCGGCGAAGAGCGACTCCCAGATCAGGCCGATGGCGCCGAGGGTGATGCCGATATCCGCCACGTTGAAGGCCGGGTAGTACCAGCCAGCCGCATGGAAGGAGAGGAAGTCCACCACGTAGCCGTGCACCAGCCGGTCGTAGAGGTTGCCCAGCGCCCCGCCGATGATCAGCCCGAGCGAGACGCCGAGCAGCGTCTCGTCGGCCTTGAGGCGGCGCATCCACACCGTCAGGCCGATGCTCGCCCCCACGGCGATGGCGGCGAACAGCCAGCGCTGCCAGCCGGGATGGCCGGCGAGGAAGCTGAAGGCCGCACCGGTGTTGTGCAGCAGCGTCAGGTTGAAGAACGGCAGCACCTCCACCGGCCGGGCATAGTCGAGCAGCCCGCTGGCGAGATACTTGGTGCCGAGATCCAGCACGATCACCGCCAGGGCCAGCCACAGCCAGCGCAGTGGCTGGCGCATGGGCGCCGTGTGATCCTGGCCTGACTGCCGTTCGCTCATGGGCGCCTCGCCTTGCTGGGACATCGAACGTCTCCTGAATGGACCTTAGGCAAACCGGCGCGTCTCGCCGGGACCGTCCGGCAGGTTGCTGATGCAGCGCCCGCACAGGTCAGGGTGCTCGGCATGAGCGCCCACATCCTTGCGATGGTGCCAGCAGCGCTCGCACTTGCCGTTAGCGCTCTCGGCCACGGCCACCTTCAGCCCTTCGAGCTCAGTGGCCACGGCCGCCTCGCTTGCTTCGGGCTTTTCGCTATTAGACAGGGGCGCCAGGCGCACTTCGCTGGTCAGCATCACGAAGCGCAGCTCGTCGCCCAGCCTAGCCAGGGTCTGGCGCAGCTCATCGTCGACGTACAGAGTGACCTCGGCGGCCAGGCTGCCCTTGATCGCCTTGGCGTTGCGGGCGTCTTCCAGGCACTTGTTGACGGCCTGCTTGACCTCGAGCACCCGCTCCCAGAAGTCGCGCCCCATGGCGGCGTCGTCCGCCAGGGTGTCGAGCCCGGTGTAATACTCCTCGAGCAGCACGCTGTCGCCACGCTTGCCGGGGATGTTCTCGTAGATCTCCTCGGCGGTGAAGGAGAGGATCGGGGCCACCCAGCGCACCAGCGCCTCGACCACGTGATAGAGCGCGGTCTGGGCGCTGCGACGGGCCACGGAGTCGGCCTGGGTGGTGTACTGGCGATCCTTGATCACGTCCAGATAGAAGCCGCCGAGCTCCCGGGCGCAGAAGCCGTGCACCTGCTGGTAGACGTCGAGGAAGCGGTATTCCTTATAGGCGACCTCGATGCGCGCCTGCAGCTGGGCGGCGCGATCGACCACCCACTGGTCCAGGGCCAGCATCTCGTCGAAGGGCAGCACGTCGCGCTCGGGCGCGAAGCCATTCAGGTTGGCCAGCAGGAAGCGCGAGGTGTTGCGGATGCGCCGGTAGACGTCGGCGGTGCGCTTCAAGATCTCGTCGGAGACCGCCATCTCGCCGGAGTAGTCGGTAGAGGCGACCCACAGGCGCAGGATGTCGGCGCCGAGCTTGTCCATCACCGCCTGTGGCGCCACCACGTTGCCGAGCGACTTGGACTGCTTGCGGCCCTTCTCGTCCACGGTGAAGCCGTGGGTCAGCAGCTGCCGGTACGGCGCGTGGCCGTCGATGGCGGCGCCGGTGAGCAGCGAGGAGTGGAACCAGCCGCGGTGCTGGTCGGAGCCCTCGAGGTAGAGATCGGCGATCGGCCCCTCGGCGTGGCCGTGGGGGTGCGAGCCGCGCAGCACGTGGCGATGGGTGGTACCGGAGTCGAACCAGACGTCCAGGGTATCGGTGACCTTGTCGTAGTCGGCGGCCTCCTCGCCCAGCAGCTCGGCGGGGTCGAGGCGGAACCAGGCGTCGATGCCCTCGGCCTCGACGCGCTTGGCGGCCTCTTCCATCAGCTCGACGGTGCGCGGGTGCAGCTCGCCGGTGGCCTTGTGCAGGAAGAAGGGGATCGGCACGCCCCAGTTACGCTGGCGCGAGATGCACCAGTCCGGGCGGTTGGCGATCATGCTGTGCAGGCGCGCCTTGCCCCAGGCGGGGGTGAAGGCGGTGGACTCGATGCCGTCCAGCGCCCGCTCGCGCAGGGTGCGGCCGTCCTTGCCCTTTACGTCCATGCCCACGAACCACTGGGCGGTGGCGCGATAGATCACCGGCGTCTTGTGGCGCCAGCAGTGCATGTAGCTGTGGGTGATCGGCGTATGGACCATCAGCGCGCCGACCTCCTCGAGCTTGGCGACGATCTGCGGGTTGGCCTTCCAGATCATCTGGCCACCGAAGAACGGCAGGTCATCGGCGTAGACGCCGTTGCCCTGCACCGGGCTCTCGATCTCGTCGAAGCTCATGCCGTGGGCGCGGCAGGTGACGAAGTCGTCGACGCCATAGGCCGGGGCCGAGTGGACGATGCCGGTGCTGCCCACTTCGGACTCCACGTAGTCGGCCAGGTAGACCGGCGACAGGCGGTCATAGAAGGGGTGACGAAAGCGGATGCCGTCGAAGGCCTCGCCCTTGGCCGTGGCGATCACCTCACCTTCGAGGCCGTAGCGCGACAGGCATGACTCGACCAGCTCCTCGGCCAGCACCAGCAGCCGCTCGCCGGTATCCACCAGGGCGTAGGTGAAGTCCGGGTGCATGTTCAGCGCCTGGTTGGCGGGAATGGTCCAGGGGGTGGTGGTCCAGATGACCACGGCCGCGGCCTTGGGCAGCGTCTCCAGGCCGAAGGTGGCGGCCAGGCGGTCGGCGTCCTCGATCGGGAAGGCCACGTCGATGGCGTCGGACTTCTTGTCCTGATACTCCACCTCGGCCTCGGCGAGTGCCGAGCCGCAGTCGAAGCACCAGTTGACCGGCTTCAGGCCCTTGAAGACGTAGCCCGCCTCGACCATGTCGGCCAGCGCCCTGATCTCGCCCGCCTCGTTGACGAAGTCCATGGAGCGATAGGGGTTGTCCCAGTCGCCGATCACGCCCAGGCGGATGAAGCCCGCGCGCTGATCCTCGATCTGCTCGGCGGCGTACTCGCGGCACAGCGCGCGGGCCTGCTCGGGCTCGAGATGCTTGCCGTGAGTGGTCTCGACCTTGTGCTCGATGGGCAGGCCGTGGCAGTCCCAGCCGGGCACGTAGGGAGCATCGAAGCCGGCCAGGTTCTTCGACTTGACGATGATGTCCTTGAGGATCTTGTTGAGCGCATGCCCCAGGTGAATGCTGCCGTTGGCGTAGGGAGGGCCATCGTGGAGCACGAAGAGTTCCCTGCCCTGGCGCTCCTCGCGCAGGCGATGGTAGAGATCCATCTCCTTCCACTGTTCCACCCGGGCGGGTTCGCGCTTGGGCAGCATGCCGCGCATGGGGAAGTCGGTTTCTGGCAGGTTCAGAGTGTGCTTGTAGTCGCTCATATCCTGGGGGTCAGCCGTCGTCGTGGTCGGCGGGCTCACCCGCCGAGGAATCGGAAGTCACGGCCTCGCGCGCCAGCGGCGCCGATGCCAGAGGAAGAGAATCGTCGTGCGTATCGCCCACTGCGCCATTCGAGGACGCGTCGGCCGCCAAACCGGCACCGGGGTGCTGTAGACCGTCCAAACCGTCAGCGGGGTGCTGTCGAACATCGGCACCGGAAGCGGGGTGCTGTAGACCGTCCGCACCGGCGGCGGGGTGCCGTTGAAAATAGTCCCGAGCCCGCGCCAGATCGCTGCGGATCTGCGCCTTCAGCGCCTCGAAGTGCGCGAACTTCACCTCGCCGCGCAGCTTGGCGCAGGGCAGCACCGTCAGGCGCTCGCCGTAGAGGTCGCCATCGAAGTCGAACAGGTGCACCTCGAGCACCGGCCGAGTGCTTCCCACCGTGGGACGCCAGCCGATATTGGCCACGCCGTTCAATCGGCGACCGTCGGGCAGCTCGGTCACCACCGCATAGACGCCCTGCAGGGCCAGCGAGTGGGTCGGCTGTGGCAGGTTGGCGGTGGGCACGCCGATGGTGCGGCCGAGCTGACGGTCCGGCACCACCCGGCCGCCCAGCCGGTAGGGACGGCCCAGCAGGCGCGCGGCGGCGGCGAAGTTGCCGCTGGCCAGCAGGGTGCGCACCCGGGTGCTGGAGACGCGCTCGTCGGCGCTGGTGAAGGTGCGGGTGTGCTCGACGCCGAAGCCCCTCTCCAGCCCCACCTCGGTCAGCAGGTGGAAGTCGCCGCGCCGATCGCAGCCAAAGCGGAAATCATCCCCCACCACCAGGTGGCGCACGCCGAGCCCGTCGATCATCACGCGGTCGATGAATTCACCGGCGGTGAGGCTGCGCAGGGCATCGTTGAAGGGCAGGCAGAGGATGCGATCGACGCCGCACTCGCCGAGCAGCGCCACCTTGTCGCGCAGACGGGTCAGCCGGGGCGGCGCCTGGCCGCCGGCGAAGAACTCGCGCGGCTGGGGCTCGAAGACCACCACGGTCACCGGCAGGCCGAGCCGGGCGGCCTGCTCGCGACACTGCTCGAGGATCGCCTGATGCCCGCGGTGCACGCCATCGAAGTTGCCGATGGTGGCCACGCAGCCGCGATCCTCGTCGCGCAGGTTGTGCAGACCTCGAATCACTCGCATGGGCGTCATCACGCTGGGAAATAAAGTGTTCGATTATAACGGACCGAGGGCCCCTTGACAGCCGGCGCGGCTTGGTCTTTCCCCGCGACCTCGTGGCGGCGCCGAACGCGGCCCGTTACCCCCGCATCCGGAAGTGGCGAAGCCGCAGGCCGAAGGCCGCCAGCCAGGCGAAGTAGACCGTCGCGCCGGCCGCCACCAGCCCCGCCATCCAGGCGGCGCGCATCCAGACGCTCCACGCAAGCCAGGCCTGCCAGTCCGGTGCGAGCCACCAGAGCCCGCCCCCCATCACCGCGCAGCCGCCGAGCAGCTGCACGGCGTAGCGCCCCCAGCCCGGCTGGAAGACCAGCACGCCCTGCTTGCTGAGCAGCCAGCCGAGCAGCCCGGCGTTGAGGAAGGCCGAGAGCGCCGTGGCCAGCGCCAGGCCGGCGTGGGCCAGCGGCCAGATCAGGATCAGGTTGAAGACCATGTTGGCGACCATGGCGATGATGCCGACCTTGACCGGCGTCTTGGTGTCCTGGCGGGCGAAGAAGCCAGGCGCCAGCACCTTGATCAGCATGAACGCCACCAGCCCGACGGCATAGGCGCGCAGGCTCATGGCGGCCATGGTGATGTCGCGTTCGGTCATGGCGCCGTAGTGGAACAGCGAGATCAACAGCGGCTCGGCCAGCACGGATAGCGCCACGGCGGCGGGCAGGCCGAGCAGCAGCACGGTGCGCAGCGCCCAGTCGAGCATCGCCGCGAAGTGCTCGCCGGACTGTTCGGCGTGGCGCCGCGAGAGCGCCGGCAGGATCACCGTGCCGATGGCAATGCCAAACACCCCCAGCGGCAGCTCCACCAGGCGATCGGAGTAGTAGAGCCAGGAGACGCTGCCCGCGGCCAGCAGCGAGGCCAGCACGGTGTCGAGCAGCAGGTTGATCTGCGACACCGAGACCCCGAACAGCGCCGGCGCCATCAGCCGGAGGATGCGCCGCACCCCGCTGTGGGCGAAGTCGGGCCAGGGCCGCGGCAGCAGCCCCAGTCGCGCCAGAAACGGCACCTGGAAGGCCAGCTGGGCGCCGCCGGCGATCAGCACACCCCAGGCCAGCGCCATGGCCGGCTCGGCGAACAGCGGCGTCAGCAGTAGCGCGGCCCCGATCAGCGACAGGTTGAGCAGCACCGGCGTGAAGGCCGGCACGGCGAAGCGGTTCCAGGTATTGAGCGTGCTGCCGGCGAAGGCAGTCAGCGAGATCAGCAGCAGGTAGGGAAAGGTCAGGCGCAGCATGTCGGCGGTCAGCGCCAGCTTTTCCGGGTCGCGACCGAAACCCGGCGCAAAGGCCCACACCAGCCAGGGGGCCGCCAGCATCGCCAGCGCCGTGATCAGCGCCAGCACCGCCGTGAGGCTGCCGGCCACTGCATCGAGCAGCTCCTTCACCTCACGCTTGCTGCCCCGGGTGGCGACCTCCGAGAGCACCGGCACAAAGGCCTGGTTGAAGGCACCCTCGGCGAACAGCCGGCGCAGGAAGTTGGGGATCTTGAAGGCAACGAAGAAGGCATCGGCGCCGTCGCCGGCCCCGAAGAGGGTCGCGATCACCACATCGCGCACCAGTCCCATGACCCGCGAAAGCATGGTCATCACGCTGACCACCAGGCCGGAGCGCATCAGGCCGCCCGCCTTGGGCGCCACGGCACGATCGTCGTCTGCGACCACTGGCGCAGCGTCGGGCGCGGTGGGCTTGTCGTCCCTGGACTCAGGGGGCTGCTCGTGATCCATCACCGTCTGCTCCTCGTGCGGCGCGCTCGGCAAGAATAGCGGACACAAAAAAACCGGCCGCAGCCGGTTTTTCTGCTGGCGCTCGGCTGGCTTACGCCGCGAGAGCCTTGACGCGCTTGTTCAGGCGGCTCTTCATGCGAGCAGCCTTGCGCTTGGACATCACGTCCTTGTCGGCGATGCGGTCGATGACCGGCTGCGCCGCCTTGAAGGCACCCATCGCCTCGGCGTGGTCACCGCTCTGGATGGCCTTGATGACGCGCTTGACGTAGGTACGAACCATGCTGCGCTGGCTCGCCTTCAGTACACGACGACCTTCTGCCTGACGGGCACGCTTGCGGGCTTGCTTGCTGTTAGCCACTGACTGTCTCCTTGGAGAAAGTTGTTGCCACCAACTACGGGTGGCATTTGATAACGTTTTGATCCAACAGGGAAATAAAAAAATCCCCGCCGGCCTGGCCATCTTTCCCGACGGCGCGAGTGAGCGCCATCGTCTACGGGCCGTGTCTGAGAGGATGGCGTATCCTATCACGCGCCCCCAGGGCTTGCCAGCCCTGAACACCGGCAGCCCGGGCGCCACCAGCCCGCACCGCGCGCGGCCCGAGCGGAGCGCCGGATCACCCGGCGGCGCCCTGAAGCGGCCTAGAGCACCACCAGGTTGTCGCGGTGGATCAGCTCCGGCGCTTCCATGTAGCCGAGGATGGCCTCGATCTGGTGGCTCGGCTTGCCGACCAGCAGGCGGGCCTCATCGACGCCGTAGTTGACCAGCCCCTTGGCCACGCGCTGACCGTGCTCATCGACGCAGAGCACCATGTCGCCGCGGCGAAACTCGCCGCTGACGCCGGTCACGCCCACCGCCAGCAGGCTGGAGCCGCTGCCCTTGAGCACCTTCACCGCCCCGGCATCCAGGATCAGACTGCCGCGCACCTGCAGCTGCCCCGCCAGCCAGCGCTTGCGCGCCGCCATCGGCGCCTGCTCCGGCAGCAGCAGGGTACCCAGCCGCTCGCCCTCGGCCAGCCGCGTGAGCACCGCCGGCTGGCGCCCGCTGGCGATCGCCGTGACCGCCCCGGAACGGGCCGCCAGCCGAGCGGCCCGCACCTTGGTAGCCATGCCGCCGCGCCCCAGCGCGCCACCGCCGCCGGCCACCGCGGCCAGGCTCGGATCGTCGGCGCGCCCCTCGGCGATCAGCGTCGCCGCGGGGTTGCTGCGCGGATCGGCATCAAACAGCCCCTCCTGATCGGTGAGGATCACCAGGGCATCGGCCTCGAGCAGGTTGGCGACCAGGGCACCGAGGGTGTCGTTGTCGCCGAAGCGGATCTCGTCGGTGACCACGGTGTCGTTCTCGTTGACCACCGGCACCACCCGCAGGCCGACCAGGGTGCGCAGCGCCGAGCGGGCGTTGAGGTAGCGCTTGCGGTTGGAGAGGTCGTCGTGGGTCAGCAGCACCTGGGCGGTCAGCAGGTCGTGGCGCGCGAAGTGGCCTTCATAGCACTCGGTGAGGCCGTTCTGCCCCACCGCCGCCGCGGCCTGCAGTTCATGGACCGCCGAGGGGCGCACCTGCCAGCCCAGGCGCACCATGCCGGCCGCCACGGCTCCTGAGGAGACCAGCACCACCTCGATGCCGCGGCGGTGGAGCTCGGCGATCTGGTCGACCCAGCCGCCAATGGCTGCCTCATCGAGGCCGCGACCGTCGTTGGTCAGCAGCGCGCTGCCGATCTTCACCACCACCCGGCGGGCGCGCTTTAGCGCCTCGCGACCGATCACCTGCTCGTTGTCTTCCATCCGACCCTCGGTTCACCGTCGACAGGCGCTCGGCCTGCATGCTGCCTCAGGGAGCGTATTCGATCTCGACGTCGTGATCGTCGTCGTCATCGAAGTCGTCGTCATCGTCAACGTGCGGGCGCTTGCGACCCAGGCGGGCCTCGGTGCGCGCCACGGCCTCTTCCTCCATGCGCGAGCGCATCTCGCGAACCCGCTCGGCGGCCTCCTCGTCCTCGTGCTCCAGCCGGCGCTGCTCGGTGAGCCAGCGGTAGGCGGTCTGCACCAGGACATCGGTACCGTCGCTTCCGATCGCCGAGATACGAAACACCGGACCCTGCCAGCCGAGCCGGCGCACGATCTCGTCGACCGTCGCCTCGCGCTCCTCGACCGGCAGCAGGTCGAGCTTGTTGAGCACCAGCCAGCGCGGCAGCTCGGCCAGCGCCGGCGAGAACTCGCCCAGCTCGTGGATGATCGCCTCGGCGGCCTGCACCGGGTCAGACTCGTCGAACGGCGCGACGTCCACTACGTGGAAGAGCAGCCGGGTGCGGGTCAGGTGCTTGAGGAAACGCAGCCCGAGGCCAGCGCCGCCGGAGGCGCCCTCGATCAGGCCAGGCACGTCGGCCATCACGAAGTGCTCGTGCAGGCCGAGCTTCACCACGCCGAGGTTGGGCACCAGGGTGGTGAAGGGGTAGTTGGCGACCTTGGGCTTGGCCGCCGACACCGAGCGGATCAGCGTCGACTTGCCGGCATTGGGTAGACCCAACAGGCCCACGTCGGCCATCACCTTCATCTCCAGGCGCAGGTTGCGCCGCTCCCCCTCGGTGCCCGGCGTGGTCCGCCGCGGCGCGCGATTGGTGGAGGACTTGAAGTGGATGTTGCCGAGCCCGCGGCGTCCCGCCTGGGCCACCATCACCACCTGGCCGATCTCGGTGACGTCGGCGATCACCTCGAGGGTATCCTCGTCGATCACCGTGGTGCCCACCGGCACCTTGACGTGCAGGTCCTCGCCGGCGCGCCCGCTCATCTGCCGACCCCGGCCGGGCTGACCGTTCTGCGCCTTGTAGAAGCGCTGGTACTTGAAGTCGATGAGGGTATTGAGGGCATCGTCACCGATCAGGTAGACGTTGCCGCCATGACCGCCATCGCCCCCGTCGGGGCCACCCTTGGGGACGTACTTCTCGCGGCGGAAGCTCAGGCAACCATTGCCGCCATTGCCGGCTTCCACGATGATCGAGGCTTCGTCGACGAACTGCATCTGTCACTCTCCAGGCGGCCTGTGCCGCCATGATACAAGAAGGCCCCGCCTGGGCGGGGCCTTCTCGCTGCAAGTGCCGGTGGTCTCAGGCAGAGACGATACTGACGAACTTGCGGTTCTTCGGGCCCTTGGTCTCGAACTTGACCACGCCTTCGTCCAGGGCGAACAGGGTATGGTCCTTGCCGATACCGACGCCGGTGCCGGCGTGGAACTTGGTGCCACGCTGGCGCACGATGATGTTGCCCGGGTTGACGACCTGGCCGCCGAAGAGCTTCACGCCAAGGCGTTTGGATTCGGAATCGCGACCGTTACGTGTGGAGCCCGCTGCCTTCTTATGAGCCATTGCAAATACCTCGCTCGTTCAGGGGGTCAGCCGCTTACGCGGAGATCCCGGTGATCTTGACTTCAGTGAACCACTGACGGTGGCCCTGACGCTTCATGCTGTGCTTACGGCGACGGAACTTGATGATGGTCACCTTGTCACCACGGCCGTGAGACACGATCTCGGCCGCCACCTTGGCGCCCTCGACCAGCGGAGCGCCGATCGTGACGTCCTCGTCGTTGCCCACCAGCAGGACCTCATCGAACTCGATGGTGTCGCCGGTCGGCACTTCCAGCTTCTCGAGCTTGAGAGTCTGGCCTTCCTGAACGCGGTACTGCTTGCCACCGCTCTTGATCACTGCGTACATGCTTTACTCTCCAGGACTCATCGGGTGTTGGCTCTTCATCGACCTGCTGCGAGTGGCGCCGCTCTTGGCAGCCATCTGACAGGGAGCATGATGAGTGGGGCCGCGGATTATAACCGCGCGCGAGATCGCACACAACCCGCACCGCGCGCGCCTCTAAACGCCGCCGCGGCCCGCTCAGGCCCCGCCGCCGCCGCGCCTTGACGCCCCCATGGGGGGCCCATAGCATGACCGGCAACCCAAGGCCACCAGGGCTATCTCGCCCCGGCCCCACCTACTCGTCGATACCGCCTCCATGCCAGCCAACGCCCCGCCCCAGTCGCCCAGCGCCACCGCCAACTCGTCGCTTCATGCGGTCGTTGCCGACGACTTCGCCGCCGTGAACCGGACCATCCTGGACCAGCTCGCTTCGCGCATCCCGCTGGTGGAGACCATCGGCCAGTACATCATCGAGAGTGGGGGCAAACGGCTGCGCCCGCTGCTGGTGCTGCTGGCGGCGCGCTCGCTGGGCTACGCGGGCGACCGGCACGTGACGCTCGCCACCCTGGTCGAGTTCATGCACACCTCAACCCTGCTGCACGACGACGTGGTCGACGAATCGCACATGCGGCGCGGCAAGGCCACGGCTAACGACTCCTGGGGCAACGCCCCCTCGGTACTGGTGGGTGACTTCCTCTATTCGCGCTCGTTCCAGATGATGGTCGAGGTCGGCTCCATGCGCATCATGGAGGTGCTCTCCCAGGCCACCTGCACCATCGCCGAGGGCGAGGTACAGCAGCTGACCAACGTCGGCAACCCCGACACCAACGAGGCCGCCTACTTCGAGACGATCCAGGGCAAGACCGCCATGCTCTTCGAGGCGGCCTCCCACAGCGGCGCCATCCTCGCCGACGCCACCCCGGAGCAGGAGGTCGCCCTGCAGCATTACGGCCGCTACTTGGGCCTGGCCTTCCAGCTGATCGACGACCTGCTCGACTACCAGGGCGACGCCGAGGCCATGGGCAAGAACGTCGGCGACGACCTGGCCGAGGGCAAGCCGACCCTACCGCTGATCCAGGCCATGGCGACCGGCACGCCGGAGCAGCGCACGCTGATCCGGCGTGCGATTCGCCAGGGCGGCCTCGACCACCTGGATGAGGTGCTGGCGATCGTGCACGACACCGGCGCGCTGGAGTACACCCGGGCTCGCGCCGAGGAGATGGCCGACAAGGCGCTGGCACAGCTCGACGCCCTGCCCGACAGCCCCTACCGAGACAGCATGGCCCACCTTGCCCGACTGGCGGTGGATCGCCAGAGCTGAACGACGGGCATCGCACAAAGCCGCCGCGGGGGCTTGCACCCCGGCGCGGTTTGCGTATAATGCCGATCCGTCGCCAGCAGTTACGGTGGACATCGGAGTATAGCTCAGCTTGGTAGAGCGCTGCCTTCGGGAGGCAGAGGTCGTAGGTTCGAATCCTGCTACTCCGACCAAAGAATTCAGTAAAAACGGCCACTTAGCTCATCCGAGCAGTGGCCGTTTTTCGTTGGCGTCAGCACTAGGTGACATATAGGTGACACTCGGCAGAATCACTTTGGGGCACGGGGTGTTGGCCGCCATCACCTCCTCTAGCCCCTCATAGCTGCAGCCCCCTACCGCAGCCGCCGTCACCTACCATCACAACTGCGAAATACTTGTTATCGCTTGCTCACACCAGCCTCTGACATCCGAATCAAGGCTCAGTAGCCTCTCACCTCGTCTCCAAATACTTACTATTGCTTACTCATTATTGCTAACTCACTTTCGCTGGCGGAGGGGCTTCGTTGTTGAGGTACGACTCTGCTTGAACGGCAGCAGCACCGCCGCCAGATGGAGCACTGACGGAACTGACACAACGCCAAAGCCCTGGTGAGCATCGCCACTCCCCTCTGCAAAGCGCCACCACATCAGCACTGTCACGATGTCGGCGCATTCGTCATGCGCAGGTCGGTGGTTCGAACCCACTCATCGGCACCAGAAAAATTTTATAAAACGGCTACTTAGCTCAGCAGAGCGGTGGCCGTTTTTCGTTGCGTGCTTCCTAGGTAGCAAATAGGTAGCAGCTGTCGGCATCCGGCTGAGCCAGGTACCGGCCAGTCCCGAACCGGCTGTCCGCCCCGTCCGGTTTGTCCGTTTTCTGTCCATCGTGTACCGCCGCCTTCAGCTACAGCAGGGCTACCCACAATCAGCCATGGCCTTCCCTGCTCAAGTTTGATGAGATGGAGGCATATCACTACGGCTGCATGATGCGGTCGGCTCATCGCACACAGGGAACCGCAGTACATGATCCTTACCCTCAACCAGCTGGAACGGCACCTGTTCAAGGCGGCCGACATCCTGCGTGGCCGCATGGACGCCTCGGAGTTCAAGGAATACATCTTCGGCATGCTGTTCCTGAAGCGCTGCTCGGATGTCTTCGAGGAGCGTCAGGAAGAAGTCCGCGAGCAACTGCGCCAGGCCGGCAAGAGCGAGGTAGACATCGCTCACGTCATCGAGATGACGAGCTGGTACAAGGCCACCTTCTACGTGCCGGAACAGGCGCGCTGGTCGTACCTGCTCAAGGAAGCCCACCAGGGCGTTGGCAATGCGCTGAACAAGGCGCTGGCCGGTTTGGAAGAGCACAACCCCAGCCTCGCCGGGGTGCTCGAGCACATCGACTTCACCCGTAAGGTGGGCTCCACCACCCTGCCGGACAAGAAGCTGCGCGATTTGATCGTCCACTTCAGCGAATACCGGCTACGCAACGAGGACTTCGAGTTCCCCGACCTGCTGGGTGCCGCCTACGAGTACCTGATCCGCGACTTCGCCGATTCCGCCGGCAAGAAAGGTGGCGAGTTCTACACCCCGCGCCCGGTGGTCCGCATGATGGTGCGGCTGATGGCGCCCGATGAAGGCCACAGTGTCTACGACCCCTGCATGGGCTCGGGCGGTATGCTGATCCACGCCAAGGAATACCTGGAAGAGCAAGGCGGCGACCCGCGCCGGCTCTCGGTGTTCGGCCAGGAGGCCTCCGGCTCGGTGTGGGCCATCGCCAAGATGAACATGCTGCTCCACGGCATCAGCAGCGCCGATCTGCGCAACGACGACACCCTGACCGACCCGCAGCATGTCGAGGGCGGCGAGCTGAGGCGCTTCGATCGCATCCTCACCAACCCGCCCTTCTCCATCGGCTTCACCCCGAGCCAGCAGTTCCCGGAGCGCTTCCACTACGGCAGCGTGCCGGAGGGCGCCAAGAAGGCCGACCTGATGTTCCTGCAGCACATGGTCGCGAGCCTCAAGGCCGATGGCATGCTGGCCACCGTCATGCCCCACGGCGTGCTGTTCCGCGGCGGCGACGAGAAGCGCATCCGCGCCGGCCTGCTGGAAGACGACCTGGTGGAGGCGGTGATCGGCCTGGCGCCGAACCTCTTCTACGGCACCGGCATCCCGGCCAGCATCCTGGTACTGCGTGCTAAGGGCGCCAAGCCCGCCGAGCGCCAGGGCCAGGTGCTGTTCATCAATGCCGACCGCGAATACCACGAGGGCCGCGCCCAGAACCACCTGCTGCCGGAGCATATCGAGAAGATCGCCAGCACCTTCGAATCCTTCACGGAGGTCCCCGGCTTCGCTCGCGCCGTGCCCCTCGAGGAGCTGCGCGAGAACGACTACAACCTCAACATCCGTCGCTACGCCGACAACACTCCGCCGCCGGAGCCTCAGGACGTGCGTGCCCACCTCAAGGGCGGCGTGCCGGTGGCCGAGATCGACGCCAAGCGGGCGCTGTTCGATGCCCAGGGCCTCGACCCCATGGGGCTGTTTACCTCACGCGGCTCTTATGAAAAGCCCGACAACGCCTACGTGGACTTCGCCGAGCGGCTTGGAGAGAAGCGCGACCTCAAGCCCGCCATCGAGCAGGATGCCGGCCTCACCACCAAAGAAGCCCGCGTGATGGCCGCCTTCGAGGCCTGGTGGGCCGACCACGGCGCCAGCATCACCACCCTCTCCGGCAATGGGGGCCGCCTGACCCAGCTACGCGACGAACTGCTGGGCAGCTTCACCGCGGCCCTCGAACCGCTGGCCATGCTCGACCGCTTCGCGGTGCGCGGCATCATCGCCGGCTTCTGGTTCGACAACAAGAACGAATTCCGCACCCTGCAGGCCCGCGGCTGCCTGGGCGTAGTAGACGCCTGGCGCACCTCCATCGTGAGCCTGCTGGAAGACGAGCAGAGCAAGGCCAACCCGCTGGATCACCGCCTGGTCCACTTCCTGCTCGAAGACTACGTCGCCGAGCTGGAGGAACTGGCCGCCCGCAAGGCGGAGCTGGACGCCCGGATCAAGGCCGCCGAGGCCAAACCGGAGAGCGACGACAGCGACGAGGCGGAAGCCCAGAGCGACGAGGACGACGACGCCCCGACGCCGGAGCAGATCAAGGCCTGGAAGAAGGAACGCACCCAGGTGCGCAAAGCGCACAAGGCCAAGGTAGCGAACTTCGAGTCACGCCTGAACCAAGCCGTGGACACCCTAGACGAACCCGCCGCCGCCGAACTGGTGGGTGACATTCTGCACAACGATCTTAAGGGCATTCTCGAGCGTTATATCCGCCAACAGCGCCAGCAGGTGATCGCCGCCTTCGAGACCTGGTGGGACAAGTACCGAGTGACGCTGACCGACATTGAGGTAGAGCGCGATGCCGCTGCCAAGGAGTTGCAGCAGTATCTAGGGGGGCTGGGGTATGTGTGAGGATTGGGAGTCAGTACAGCTCGGTGAGCTAGTGGAGAGGTCGTTTAGCGGCCCTAGCCCTACGTGCGAAGAACGGAACATCCAAAGTGAACACGAGTGGGGTGTCCTAAAAACCACTTCCGTAACATGGAGTGGTTGGAATGAAATGGCCCACAAAGTTCTTCCTGAAAATCACTGGGACCAAGGAGAACTTGAGGTCAAGGCTGGCGATATAATTGTCACTAAGGCAGGCCCTAGACACAGGGTTGGCGTAGTAGCCTATGTGGACAAAACAATTCCCCAGCTGATTGTTTCAGGAAAAATGATCGGCCTCCGGGTTAAGTCCGATATATGCCTTCCTGATGTGCTTGCCGGCTTACTGTCTACGCGAGCCCCGCAGAAGCACTTAGACCATAGAACGACCGGCATGGCTGAGTCTCAAGTTAACTTCGCAAATTCGGCTCTGCTACAAACATCAATACGGATACCTCCAAAAGAGGAGCAGGAGGTTATCTCGTCCATTGGCCGCCACCTCGACACCCAGATCCAGAAGACCGAGGCGCTGATCAGCAAGCTGGAGAAGGTCAAGGAGGGGCTACTCAACGACCTGTTGACCCGCGGCATCGACGAGAAAGGCCAGCTGCGCCCCAGTCCCGAGCAGGCCCCGGAGCTCTACAAGGAGTCACCGCTGGGGTTGATTCCGAAGGAGTGGCAATACGGCCAGCTGAAAGACTTCGGTCAGTTGATTTCTGGGCAGCATATACCAGGCGAGCTTAGTAATAGAGATGGAAGGGGAGTTCCATACTTTACAGGGCCCGCTGACTTTTATTCAGGAGAGACTGTTATAAGCAGTTATACTGAGTTTCCGCAAGCTATGTGTTCAATGGGCGATCTTCTAGTAACGGTAAAAGGATCTGGCTGTGGAAAAACAGCTATAGCATCAACTGATGCATGTATAAGCAGACAGCTGATGGCATTCGTATTCACGGAAGCTGAGAAAGGTTTCTGGCGCGCTTTTTTTTCATTACATGAGAACATGATCAACAAAATTGCAGAAGGTGGAGCAATCCCTGGGATTAGTCGCCAGCAACTTCTCCATATCCCTGTGGCGTGTCCTAAAGCTGAGCATGAATTCATTGCCATATCGAAAACCATTGCAGAGCATGAAAGAAGGCGATCTTCGGAAGCGCGCCAACTAAAAAAATTAACAAAACAAAAATCAGGCCTAATGGACGACCTCCTGACCGGCCGCGTCCGCGTCACCCCGCTGCTCGACCAGGCCCAGGCCACTACCCCGGCATAGACCGGGGCACTTACAACAACATCACAACACCAGGATCACATCGCAAAGGGAACTGCCATGACCACCTTCGACAGCACCAAGCGCTCGCTCCCCGAGCTGCTCAAGGACATCACCACCGGCAAGATCCAGCTGCCCGACTTCCAGCGCGGCTGGGTCTGGGACGACGATCACGTCAAGAGCCTGCTGGTCAGCATCGCCCGCTCCTTCCCCGTGGGGGCGGTGATGCTGATGGAAACCGGCGGAGAGGTGCGCTTCCAGACGCGCCCGGTAGAGGGCATCGACCCGAACACCGTGACCAAGGACCCGGACCACCTGATCCTCGACGGCCAGCAACGCCTCACCAGCCTGACCCAGGCGGTCGGTCTGGATGCCCCGGTGGATACCCGCACCGCCAAGGGCAAGAAGATCCGGCGCCACTACTACTTCGATATTCGCATGGCACTGGAAGGCGAAGACCACCTGGAGGATGCCGTGGTGGCGGTGGACGAGAACCGCCAGACTCACAAGAACTTCGGCCGTGAAGTGGATCTCGACCTCTCCACCCGCCAGCTCGAATGCGAGCAGCTGCTCTTCCCCTGCGACAAGATCCTCGATCCCTCCGATTGGCTGCAGGATCTGTTCCGTTACAACCAGGGCGCCATGGGGGAGTTCCTGGACTTCCAGAAGAAGATCCTCGGCGCCTTCTCCGCCTATCAGCTGCCGGTGATCGAGCTGAAGAAGGAGACCTCCAAGGAAGCGGTCTGCCTGGTGTTCGAGAAGGTCAATACCGGCGGCGTCCAGCTCTCGGTGTTCGAGCTGATCACTGCAAGCTACGCCGCCGAGGGCTACAACCTGCGCGACGACTGGTTCGGCTCCGACATCCGCAAGGTGCCCTCGCGCAAGGCCCGCTTCGAGAACCACGAGCTGCTGGCGGATGTGGAGAGCACTGACTTGCTCCAGGCCATCACCCTGCTGCATACCCATGAACGCAAGCAGGAGGATCTCGCAGCCGGCAAGACTGGCAAACAGGTACGGCCGGTCAGCGCCAAGCGAGCCTCGGTGCTCGATCTGCCTCTCGAGGCATACCAGCGCTGGGCCGACGCCGTGGAGAAGGGCTTCATCGAGGCGGCCTACTTCCTGAAGGGGGAATGCTTCTACAGCCGCCGCGAGATGCCCTACGCCACCCAGCTGGTGCCACTGGCCGCGGTAATGACCCTGCTGGGCGATCGCTGGCGCGAGCCGCGCATCCACGCCAAGCTCACTCGTTGGTTCTGGAGCGGTGTGCTGGGTGAACTCTACGGCGGCGCCGTGGAGACCCGCATCGCCCTGGACCTGGAAGAGCTGATGCGCTGGTTCAAGCACGACACCGAGCTGCCGCGCACCGTGATCGATGCCTCCTTCGACCCCTCGCGTCTCGAGACCCTGCGCAGCCGCAACAGCGCCGCCTACAAGGGCATCAACGTGCTGATCCTGCGCGAAGGGGCCAACGACTTCTTCTGGAAGGGCGACATTCAGGCGCTCGACCAACAAGGCGTCGCGCTCGATATTCACCACATCTTCCCGCGTGCCTGGTGCGAGGCTCAGGGGCTGTCCTATCGCGTCTACGACGCCATCATCAACAAGACACCGATCTCCGCCCGCACCAACCGCATGATCGGGGGTGATGCGCCGTCTGAGTACCTGGCCCGCCTTCAGGATCACAAGCAGGTTCAGCTTGGCGACGACGCGATGAACACCATCCTCGAAGGTCACCGCATCCCCTCAGACGCCCTGCGCGCCGATGACTTCAATACCTTCTACCAGCAGCGCAAGAGCCGCCTGCTCGAGATCATCGAAAAGGCCATGGGCAAGAAGTCATTGGCGGGTGCGGATGATGAGGCACCAGACACTGCCGAGAGCGAGGCCCAGACGGCCTGAGTGTTGCCAGCGCTTGCTTGTGGGCGGCACCTAACCACAGCGACTCGGCTGAAGGTGGTGCTGCCCCCTACACGCCTAGAGGGAGTCAAGGATGAGTGAATGTACAGTCATCGGGATCGGTGGCGCAGGCCTTCAGCTAGCCTGGCAAGCACAGAGGCTAGTGGGCGGTGTTTTCCTGGCCATCAATACCGATCAGGAGCCTCTGGCCTCACTGCCACCAGGTCAGCAGCTGGTTATTGGCCCACAGTGCTGCGGCGGCAAGGGTGCATCGTCACCGGCTCGGGGACGCCTGGCCGCCGAGGAGTCGCTTTCAGACATCAGGGCGCGTCTTCCTGACAGCGGGAAGGTCGTGCTGATGGCAGGGTTGGGCGGTGGCGCGGGCACAGGCGCCTTGAGCATCGTGGCCAATGAGGCCATCCAGCGAGGGCTGGAGCCGCTCATCGCCGTGACCCTGCCCTTTCGGCTCGAATCTGAACGACGAGAAGAGGCCTTGTCTGCCTTGAAGGAACTGGAGGCCACCGGGGCCACCATCATTACTCACGATCATGCGCAGCAACACTTGGACTCGATAGATCTGGAGTCAGTCTTGCAGACCAGTGCAACGGAGCTTGCAAGGCGTTCACACGCCTGGATAAAGGGAGAAACAGATGCTTGATGACACGCTGATAAGCGATGACCTCATGGACGTGGTCGGCCAGGCTCGCGAACGAGCGAACCAGAAGGGAGAGCGCTTCAATATCTTCTCCATTCTCAAGGTGCATCGTGACGAAGCCGAAACCCACTCACGCTTTCTGCATGAGCTACTGAACCCACGAGGCCGTCACGGCGAAGGAAGCGCTTTCCTGGACCTGTTCCTCGATGGGGTGCTGGGCATCTCAAGCCAAGGCGGGCAACACTTTCGGGTGCGCCGTGAGCTGCCCACAGAGGAAAAGCGCCGAGTCGATATGGTGATCGAGTCACCGACCGACATTATCGGGGTCGAGCTCAAGGTCGATGCGGCAGACCAGAAGGCCCAGCTGCATGACTATTATCACGAGCTGCAACGTCGTGCGGAGGGCCAGAAGACCGTCACCCTGGCGTACCTGACCCTGGGTGGAAAGCGGCCATCGACCATGAGCCTCAAGGAATTGAGCGAAGACGACGTGGTCTGCCTGTCGTTCGCGCATCACATCACAGGCTGGCTGCAGAAATGCATCGATCAAAGCCAGCACAAGCCGGAACTGGCGCATGCCATCCAGCAGTATCTACAACTGATTCGTAACCTGACAGGGAAGGGAGGAACGATGAACGATTTGGTAGCTGGCGAGTTGAAAGGTGACATGGAGCGTTTCCAGGAAGCCCTGGAGGTCGAGAAGTCCCTGCCCAAGGCCAAGGCCTCGGTTCAGGAAGTGTTCTGGAAAGAGCTGAGCGACGCCCTGACGGATGAATTTGGCGTCACACCGACCGTCTACAACGCCTCCACTATCGCGTCCATGTCAAAGGACTACTACTCCAAAAACCGCAGTAACAAGCATATTAGGCTCAAGTTCCCCGTCTGCCAGCTCGATGGAAAAGCGATCTACCTGTACACCAACCTCTACCATGCCGTTCATTATGGCCTCAGGGTGGAAGATGAGTCTGGCGCTGTTATCGCAGCCCAGAGCTTGAGAGACACCTTCCGAGAGAAATGGGGCACAGGCAATGCTGTTGCTGATAAAGATGCCGACTGGCTGGCCTGTTACTACTTCAACCCGAAGGCAGGCGATGCCGAGAAGATCATCAATTTTGACTCATTCAATACTGCTGCCGTAGGCCTGCTGGACGACGAGGTACGTCGGACACTGATCGAGGACATGGTGGCTCATCAGGCTGAGTTGGCTGAAAAAGCCAAAGAGCTGTCTAGTCAGTAACAGACGCGGAAGAGCCGATGCCAACCTACGGAAATATCTTTCTCAAACAGGACGAGAACGGCGCCTTCACCACCGCTCGGCGGGCGCCGCTGGGTTTCACCGATGGGCGCAACGAGGCCTGGCTTCGCGATCTTCTCGCCGGGCACCCCGACCTGCTGCCGATCGAAGAAGTCGATCCCTCCTTCGCGCCCCTGGTCCCCCTCTGCACCGAGCTACAGACCGAAGCCGGGCCGGTGGATGCGGCCTTCATCAGTCCTACGGGGCGGCTGACGCTAGTGGAATGCAAGCTTTGGCGAAATCCGGAAGCCCGGCGCAAGGTGATTGCCCAGATTCTCGACTATGCCCGAGCCGTTTCACGCTGGAGCTACGCCGACCTGCAACGGCAGGTCGCCTCAGCAACCGGACTCAAAGGCAATGTGCCGTTCGAGGCCGCCCGCGAGCTACAACCGGACCTGGATGAAGCCGCCTTCGTGGACGCCACGGCCAGAGCCCTACGTGAAGGGCGCTTCCTCCTGCTAATCGCCGGCGACGGTATCCGCGAAGGCCTCAGTGGCATGGCCGAGCTGGTCACTCGCAATGCTGCCCTCGGCTTCAGCTTTGGGCTGGTAGAGGTGGCGCTCTACGAGTTTGGTGAGCAAGGCCTGGTGGTACAGCCTCGTGTCGTTGCCAAGACGGAGACCATCGAGCGCACATTCGTTCATGTTCAATCAGGTGACAGCGGCTCGCTGCGCGACATCAGCGACGAAGGCGAAACTGAGCGTGGTGGCGAGTCCGTCGCGGTAGCCAACGAGCGTGCCTGGTGGGAACCCCTCGCCCGCATCAGCTTCGATGACCCGGAGCAGGAATCACCGCTCTACCGGCACCGCAACCACATCCGCGTGCCACTGCCCTACCCCGGCATCTGGATCACGGCCTTCCGCTCTATGGGCGAAGGGGGCTGTGGCGTTTTTCTTACCGGCAAGAAATCGGAAATCCCGCAGGTACTCGATGCCCTCAATGAAGAGCGGGAGCAAATTCTCGGAGAGTTGCCTCACGGCACTAACGAGCGCCAGCAACACGACCCCGACCGCCCAGGGTTCGCCAGCTACGCTCGACTCAGTGAGTTTGCGACGGATGACGACTGCCGGAACTGGCTGGCACAGCAGCTCAACCACTTCGTAAACGCTTTCCGGCCCCGGCTGAAGGCCATGATCAGGTAATTAGGGAATCACGGTATGGCAGGTCCCGAGTACACGGACGTCGAGAAGCCCTTCATCGACCAGCTGGTTGGTCAGGGTTGGGAGTACATCACCGGTTCACTGGATGACCCGGCGGTGACTCATCGCGAGAGCTTCGCTCAGGTCGTGATGGAGCCGATCCTGCGCGAGCGGCTCCGCGACATCAACCTACACCATGGCGAGCCCTGGCTGGACGAAAAGCGCCTGGATCAGGCGGTATCAGCCATCACGCGCCTGCCGGCCAGCAAGGTCATGGAGGCCAACAAGCTGGCCACCGAGCTGCTGATCGGTGGCCTGACCGTCGAAGGCCTGGAGGGCTGGGACGGGGGCCGCGGCCAGACACTGCGGTTCATCGATTGGGACACGCCGACCAACAACACCTTCACGGTGGTCAACCAGTTCAAGGTGAAGTGCCCACCGGGCCACGACTCGGCCAAGGGCCATGTGATCCCTGACCTGGTGTTATTCGTCAACGGCATCCCGCTGGTGGTGGTGGAGTGCAAGAGCCGCACCGTGCCCGAGGGCATACCCGAGGCGGTGGATCAGCTGCGTCGCTACCATGACCAGCGCCATCTGGATTTCGAGGTGGAAGAGCATGAGGGCGCCCCGGCTCTATTCGCGACCAGCCAGTTCCTGGTGGCCAGCAACTTCGATGAGGCCCGCGTCGGCACCATCGGTGCCGGCTTCTCCCACTACCTGAGCTGGAAGACCGTGGCCCCGAGAAGGGAAGCCGAGCTGGCCATCGATCTGGGCGTGGCGGATCTCTCGGCACAGCAACGCCTGGTGGCCGGCATGCTCACCCAGGCCAACCTGCTCGACATCGTGCGTCACTACACCCTGTTCATGAACCCTGGCGGCCAGGACATCAAGCTGGTCTGCCGCTACCCGCAGTTTCGCGGCGTGACACGCGCCATCGAACGGCTGAAAACCGGCAAGACGCGCCACGAGGACGGCGAGGCCGATCGTCGTGGCGGCATCGTCTGGCATACTCAGGGCAGCGGCAAGAGCCTCTCCATGGTATTCCTGGTACGCAAGCTGCGTACCGATCCCGAACTGCGTCGCTTCAAGGTAGTGGTCATCACCGACCGCAAGGACCTCCAGGCCCAGCTGTCGGCCACCGCAGAATTGACCGGCGAAAGCGTCGAGAAGGCGAGCCACACCGCAAGCCTGAAGAAGCTGCTGGCGCGGGAAGGTCCTGGCCTGGTCTTTGGCACTATCCAGAAATACCGCGACCCAGATACCGACGAACCCGCCGGCAAGCGCGAAGAGACAACGACAGACGAGTATCACGGCAAGGAGCATGAACTGGACAGCGGCCGGCGCGATGCAGCCGAGCCTGATCGCCAGGACAAGACGCCGAAGAAGCCGAGCCTGAGTGCGCCTTTCGAGGTGCTCAACACCAGTGAGGACATCCTGATCCTGGTGGACGAAGCGCATCGCACCCAGGCTGGCGACCTGCACGCCAACATGCTCCGCGCCCTACCCAACGCCGCCCGCATCGGTTTCACCGGCACGCCCATCATCATGGGTGACAAGAAACGCACCCACGACATCTTCGGCGAGTACATCGACCGCTACACCATTAAGGAAGCGGAGCAGGATGGTGCCACGGTGCCGATCCTCTATGAAGGCCGCACCGCCAAGGGAGCCATTAAGGAGGGCGCCAGCCTCGATGGCCTCTTCGAGGACCTGTTCCGCGAGCACACCAAGGACGAGCTGGAGGCCATCAGGAAGAAGTACGCCACCAAGGGGCAGATATTCGAAGCCCCGCAGCTCATCAAGGAGAAGGCGCAGGACATCCTCCACCACTACGTCACCCACATCCTGCCCAATGGCTACAAGGCGCAGCTGGTGGCCTATAGCCGCCGAGCGGCCATCCGTTACTTCGAGGCCCTCGAGTCAGCCAAGACGGCGCTGCTCGCGGAAGCCGAGGCGCTTTCTCCCGAAGACAAGGCGCTCGATGATACCCAGCTGCTGACGCGCCCGCCGCGGGTCAAGGCCGCCATTCAGGCCTGGCGCTATCGCGATGTGCTGCAGCAGCTGGAGTTCGCCGTGGTGTTCAGCAGCGGCAATAATGATGATTCTGCCTGGGCCAAGTGGAGTGATCGCGGTGCCGTCGAGAGCCATATCAAGCGCTTCAAGAAGCCGCTCACTCATGAAGATCCGCAGAAGGCCGACCCGCTGGCCTTTCTCATCGTCAAGTCGATGCTGCTCACCGGCTTCGATGCCCCCATCGAGGGCGTGATGTACCTGGATCGCTCGATCCGCGAGGCAGAGCTACTGCAGGCCATCGCGCGCGTGAACCGCACCGGACACGGCAAGACGCACGGCATGGTGGTGGACTACTTCGGCGTGGCCAACCACCTCAAGGAGGCGCTGGCCGCTTACAGCGAGGAAGACATCGACGGCGCGCTACGAAGCCTCAAGGACGAGATTCCACTGCTGCGTGACCGCCATTTGCGGGTCATCGACGTGCTGCGTAGCCAGGGGATAGACAGCCTGGCCGACAGCGAAGAGGCGGTGAAGGTGCTGGCCGACGAGCGACTGCGAGCCGAGTTCGTGGTCAAGCTCAAGGAATTCAACCAGACCCTGGATGATGTACTGCCCCGCCCGGAGGGGCTGGAATTCGTCAACGACGCCAAGCAGCTCGCCTACATCCACGCCCTGGCCCGCAATCGCTATAAGGATCCCCTCAACCTGGGCAAGGACACCGGCAGCAAGGTGCGAAAGCTCATCGACGACTATGTAATTTCGCTGGGGATCGACCCGCGCATCCCGCCGATACAGCTCACCGATGCCGACTTCGATGAGCACATGGACCGCCAGGTGGGCGAACGGGCCAAGGCCTCCGAAATGGAGCATGCCATCCGCTCCCATGTACGAAAGCACCTGGACGAAGACCCGGTGAAGTACAGTCGTCTTAGTGAGCGCCTGGAAGAACTGCTCCAGAAGCTCGATGGCCAGTGGGATGAACAGGTCGAAGCGCTCAGAGAGCTAATCCAGCAGCTGCGAGACGGCGCCAACGTGGGGGGCGAGGCGATCCCCGACATGCCGGCCCACGCTGAGCCCTTCTGGCGCGAGCTGGTGGCCAGCAGCGGCCTGGAGGCCGATCAGGTGGATGCTGATACCGCCAAGAAACTGCTAGAGGCGACCGAGGAGGTGGTCGGCCTTGTCCAACAGGAGATCGCCATTCCCGACTTCTGGAAGCCCTCTCATGTCGCCGACCAGGAGGCGCTGAAGGGGCGGCTATTCGAAGAGCTGTTCACCAAAAACCTGGTGCCGATTCCCGAGGTTGAAGCCCTCGCGCATCGTCTCTTCGACCTGGCCCGCAGCAACCACGAGAGGCTGGTGAACGCATGAACCGGCTAGTGGTGGACGACTTGACTCTCGAAGTCCGTGAGAGCGCCCGGCGCAAGACGCTGGAGATTACCGTGGACCGTGACGGGGAACTGATCATCGCCGCCCCGAAGGGCACTGATGAGCAGCTACTGCACGATTTCGTGGCCGAGAAACGCTACTGGATCTACCAGAAGCTAGCGCAGAAGGCCGAGAGCCAACGGCGACTGCCGCGCAAGGAGTTCGTCAACGGCGAGGGATTCCTCTACCTAGGGCGCAGCTACCGACTCAAGCGGATCGCATCAGATGATCAGGAGGCCCCACTCAAGCTGGTCGCCGGCCGCTTCCAGCTTCGCGAAGACGCACTAACCGATGCCAGAGCACACTTCATCCGCTGGTATACCGACCGCGCCAGTGACTGGCTCACCACCAAGGTGAAGGAGCACGCCAGACGCCTGCAGGTCGAGCCCGCTGGCGTCACCGTGCAGGACCTCGGCTATCGCTGGGGCTCCTGTGGCAAAGGCAACCGAGTCTACTTCCACTGGAAGACCATCCTGCTACCGCGCCATATCGCCGAGTACGTCGTCGTCCACGAGCTGGTCCATCTGATGGAGCCCCACCACACTCCCGCCTTCTGGCGCCTGATGGAGCGATCCATGCCTGACTATGAGCAGCGCAAGGGATGGCTCGCCCGGCATGGTATCGAGGTGGAGGGGGTCTAAGAGTCGTCTACGATTATCGACATACACTAAGAGTTAGCCAAGGAGGGCATTATGACTATGGAGTTCTGGATAATTGGGCTCGCCATCATCATCACTGCGGTTCTCATCACGAGAAAAATGGATGACGAGGTGGCCAACGGGAACACAAACCTTAGACCATGCCTTGTTGCCTTCAGCTTCGATCTGAAGTGCTCCACGGAAAGCACTTTACAGGGCCCTCGAGTGGCCTGCTCCATTCTGTAAGCGGTGGGAAGCATGAGCTGATGTTCGTGTCTCCTTTCTCTGTGGAGGTTGGTGTAGATGGCGGTAGTGGGTGGCTAATGTAGGAGTGGTGCAGAATCGGTACCTGTAGAAGATGGAAAACAGCTCTACGGGTATCTAAAACGCTACCTGCGTGACACTGAAAACTTCTCTATGGTGCAAAAACGCTACCTGTAGGGTGGTCACAGGTAGCGAATATGCACCCGTAGAAATTTTAGGCATGGTGCTGAACTTCCCACTCGTTGCTCGGCGGGCGGTTCCTCCAGCACGGCATCCAGGTCAAGCGCCAAGTCCGCGTTTTCGATTGAGTGCGCGAGCAGAACAGACTTTCTTCCACCATGACGATGAATCCGGCTTTCTGAAGCTCCTTGAAGGCACGCATAGCAAGGCGCCGAGAACAGGGAATCTTCTGTTCAGCCTCGCGGACACCGTAGCCTACGGGGTGGTTGGCGCTCCAATGGACGTGCATCAGGTGGAGCAGTGCCTTTGCCTGGGGTGACAGCCCTATGTATGCGCTAGAAGTCAGCAGGCGGCGCTGTATGGCCACCACGCCACCACTCTTGTCGAAAGGGAGCCTCGGCGGTCTCAAGTTCCAAGTGCAACGCTATTGAAGGGTGCTCGGACCGGCGACGGATTTCTTGAGCACCTCGGCGTA
>NZ_JAVXUR010000008.1:0-87654 GCF_032333995.1 Halomonas saccharevitans | reverse complement strand
ATGCGAGAGTAGGTCATCGTCAGGCACCTATTCCGAGAAAACCCCGAGCTCATAAGAGCTCGGGGTTTTTTCATGTGAGCTCAGAAATTGTTGATCGCGCCGGCTCGTCCGGTCAACTGGTATACGGGCCCAAACCGTAACGCCCCCGCCTCAAAGGAGGCGGGGGCGTTTTCGTATGGGCGCATGAAACCGTGGGAGAGCCGATGTGGGCGCGACGGGGTAGGGCGTCACGGTCGGCCGAGAGAGACGCCTTGCTGCGACACACGGGGGGATCCGCCCGTTCCAGGCATCGGCTCACACGGGGTCAGGGAGTCGGAGCGAGTCGCCTGGAGAAGCGGCTCGCGGTGCCCGTCTGTCGATGCCTGGTGGCCTCAGGGGCCGTTGAAATGCACGCGTGTGGCGATCTCACCCGTTTGTCGGGGGCGTGACTGCTGCACCGCGATTTCCGGGGCCTGCCCCCATCCGCTAGAATGGCTCATTTCCCGTCTGGGGCATGAGCATGACCATCGGTGACCTGATCCGCCTGTTGAGCGACGGCGAGTTCCACTCCGGCGAGCAGCTGGGAGTGCAGCTCGGCGTCTCGCGGGCGGCGGTATGGAAACAGCTGCAGAAACTGGAGTCCCTGGGCATTCCCATGGAGGCGGTGAAGGGGCAGGGGTATCGTCTGATGGAGCGTCTGGAACTGCTCGATGGGCGTGCCGTGATCGCGAACCTGTCCCGGGAGACGCGTCCTCATCTGACACGGCTGTTCGTCGAAGAGACGCTGCCCTCCAGCAATGCCTACCTGCGCGAGCGGTTCGCCCAGGGCGCCGGGCATGGCGAGGTCTGCCTGGTGGAGCAGCAGAGCGAAGGGCGCGGGCGTCGAGGACGTGCCTGGGTCACGCCCTGGGGGCGGACCCTAATGCTCTCGATCGGCTGGCAGGTAGAAGCCGGCGTGGCCGCCCTGGAGGGGCTGAGCCTGGCCCTCGGTGTGGAGCTGGCCCGGGTCCTCGAGCGGCACGGTGCCACACCCCGGCTCAAGTGGCCCAACGACGTGCTGCTAAAGGGGCGCGACGGGGAGCTGGGCAAGCTCGCTGGCATCCTGGTCGAAATCAGCGGGGATGCCGCTGGGCCCTGCGAGGTGGTGGTCGGTATGGGCATCAACGTCGATCTGCCCCAGGCGTTTCGCGAGAGCATCGATCAGCCCGTGGCCGCAGTGCACGACCAGGCGCCGGGGCTGTCACGCAATGCTCTGGCCGCGGCGCTGTTGGACGAACTGCTGCCCCTGCTGGCGGGCTTCGAGCAGCAGGGCTTCGCCGCATGGCGGGATGACTGGAACGCTCGGCATGCCTATGCCGGCTGTGAGGTGGAGATCCTGCAGCGGGGCGAGCGTGAATCGGCGATTGCCGGCGATGTGGATGAGGCCGGTAATCTATGGGTGCGCCAGGGCGAGCGGCAGCTGCGGCTAGCCGGCGGTGAAATCAGCGTGCGGAGGCGGGCATGATCCTGGATCTGGATATCGGCAATACCCTGTCGAAGTGGCGCCTCAAGGATAGCAACAGCAGCGAGATCCGCTCGCGTGGAGCGGTCTGGACCCGTGAGGAGTGGCGACCCGGCGCCGATATCCCGGACCTGGACGTGGTCGAGGCGGTGCGCATTTCCAGCGTGGCACGCCGGGCGGTCCTGGACGAGACGGTGGCGCTGCTGCGCCGCCGTGTGGGCACCGTCCACGTGGCTCGCTCCACCCATGAGGCCCTGGGCGTCTCCAACGGCTATGAGGAGCCCGCCAGGCTGGGCGTCGATCGCTGGATGGGGGCCCTGGCAGGCTACCAGCTGGTGGGCGGCTGCTGTGCGGTGGATTGCGGTAGCGCCATCACTATCGATTTCGTGCTGCCCGGCGGGCGACACCTTGGGGGCTATATACTGCCGGGGCTGCGCCTGATGAAGGAGAGTCTCAAGCTTGGTACCCGCAACGTGGCCATCGATCCAGACAGTGAGGCGGAAGAGTTACTGGAACCGGGGCGGCGAACGGTCGAAGCGGTCAATCACGGCATCTACATGGCGGCGGTCAGCGCGGTCAATCGCATCTACAGCGAGGTGTGCGAGCAGCAGGAAGTTGCGCTTCCCCTGTTGCTGACGGGTGGTGATGCGCGGGTGGTGTCGCGCGGCGTGCAGGCCCCTCATGCGGTGTGGCCGGACATGGTCTATGGCGGGCTCGAGGCCTGTTTCCCGCTGACGGCCTCAGAGCGAGCCGGCCGACTCTCCGGGGCGCCTGAGGTGCCCGCGCCGGTAGCGATGGAAAAGATTCGAGCGGCGCTTGCATTCTCGATGCTGCTTTGACAGAATGCGTCGCGTTCCGGGAAGACGCGCCGGCTCGTTCGGCACGTAGTATCAAGATCCTGATAAATCATAGGCTTGACACAGGGAACAAAGGCGGTAGAATACATCGCCAGTTGGAGGGGTTCCCGAGTGGCCAAAGGGAGCAGACTGTAAATCTGCCGCGAAAGCTTCGAAGGTTCGAATCCTTCCCCCTCCACCAAGTTTCGCCGCACGCGATGCATCGGGTGCAGGCAGCAAGAGTGGGTAGGCGGGCATAGTTCAATGGTAGAACCTCAGCCTTCCAAGCTGATGATGCGGGTTCGATCCCCGCTGCCCGCTCCAGGTATCGAAGGTTGATGCCACGAGTTGTGCTCATGTAGCTCAGGGGTAGAGCACACCCTTGGTAAGGGTGAGGTCGACGGTTCAATTCCGTCCATGAGCTCCATATTGAGAAGGCGAGCCGCGGCTCGCCTTTTCTTTTTCTCCCTCGAGCGACGATGTGTCGGGGGAGGGGTTGTCAGGCGGAGCAGTTTTCGCTATCATGGCGCCCGCTATCGTGAAGGCCGCCTGCAAAGGGCGGTTGCGGAAGCAGATACAGGCCAGTAGCTCAATTGGCAGAGCAGCGGTCTCCAAAACCGCAGGTTGGGGGTTCGATTCCCTCCTGGCCTGCCAGTCTTCCCCAGGCTGGCGATATCTCATATACTTTCATGTTTCGATTGCCGCACCCTGAGGAGTCTCGTTTTCATGAAGCATAACGCCGAGGTGCAAGAGTCGCGCCACGACGGGCTCAAGTGGGCGGTTGTCGTCACTCTGCTGGTCCTTGCCGTGGTCGGCAATACCTATTTTGCCGACCAGGCACTTCTCTATCGTGTGCTCGGTGTCGTCGTGCTTAGCGTGGCGGCGGCGCTGGTGGCGCTGACCACGACCAAGGGTCGTGATCTGCTCGAGCTCGCCAGGAGTGCGAAGAAGGAAATTCAGCGCGTCGTCTGGCCGACACGACCCGAGACCATCCAGACCACCGCCATCGTGCTGGTGGCCGTGCTAGTTGTCGGGTTGATGCTCTGGCTGATTGATACCCTTCTTGGCTGGGCGATGTCCGGCGTCATCGGTTAGGAGTTTTCATGTCCAAGCGTTGGTATGTCGTCCACGCCTACTCCGGCTTCGAAAAGCATGTCATGCGCTCGCTCACCGAGCGCGTGAAGATGTATGGCATGGAGGATCGCTTCGGCGAGATTCTGGTGCCCACCGAAGAAGTCGTCGAGGTGCGTGACGGCAAGCGTCGCAAGAGCGAGCGCAAGTTCTATCCCGGCTACGTGCTGGTCGAGATGGAGATGGATGACGAGACCTGGCACCTGGTCAACGAGACCCCACGCGTCATGGGCTTTATCGGCGGTACCAAAGAGAAGCCGGCGCCCATCACTCAGCGTGAGGCTGACGCCATCCTCAGTCGCGTCAAGGATGGCACCGACAAGCCGCGGCCCAAGACGCTGTTCGAGCCGGGTCAGTCGGTTCGCGTCACTGACGGGCCCTTCGCCGACTTCAATGGCGTCGTCGAAGAGGTCAATTACGACAAGAGCCGTGTGCAGGTCAGCGTGCTGATCTTCGGCCGCTCCACGCCCGTCGAGCTGGAGTTTGCCCAGGTCGAGAAGGAATAACCTTCCGCCCTCACCGTTTTCGTGGCGGCCGCCCGAGGGCGGCCGTGTAAACCGGGGAGCCGCAAGGCGCTACTACCCAACTGGAGTCCATCATGGCCAAGAAAGTACAGGCTTATATCAAGCTGCAGGTGGCAGCCGGCAAGGCCAATCCGAGCCCCCCCGTGGGTCCGGCACTGGGTCAGCACGGTGTCAACATCATGGAGTTCTGCAAGGCGTTCAACGCTGCGACGCAGGACATCGAGGTCGGCCTGCCGACCCCCGTGGTCATCACCGTCTACTCCGACCGCAGCTTCACCTTCGTCACCAAGACCCCGCCCGCGGCGGTCCTGCTGAAGAAGGCCGCTGGCATCAAGTCCGGCTCCGGTGAGCCGAACAAGACCAAGGTCGGTACCGTGACCCGCGAACAGCTCGAAGAGATCGCCAAGACCAAGGAGCCGGATATGACGGCTGCCGATCTCGACGCCGCGGTGCGTACCATTGCTGGTAGTGCCCGCAGCATGGGCCTGAACGTGGAGGGTCTCTGATCATGGCTAAACTGTCCAAGCGCGCGCAGCAGATTCGCGAGAAGGTCGACGCCAGCAAGGCCTACTCCCTCGACGAGGCCGTGGCACTGCTCTCCGAGCTCTCCACCGTCAAGTTCAAGGAATCCCTGGACGTCGCCATCAATCTCGGCGTCGATCCGCGGAAATCCGATCAGGTCGTGCGTGGCGCCACCGTCATGCCCAATGGTACCGGCAAGGACGTGCGTGTTGCCGTCTTTACCCAGGGTGCCAACGCCGAAGCCGCCAAGGAAGCCGGTGCCGACATCATCGGCATGGACGACCTGGCCGAGCAGGTCAAGAAGGGTCAGCTCGACTTTGACGTGGTCATCGCCTCGCCGGACGCCATGCGCGTCGTCGGTCAGCTGGGTCAGATCCTCGGTCCGCGCGGCCTGATGCCGAACCCGAAGGTCGGTACCGTGACCCCGGACGTCGCCACCGCGGTCAAGAACGCCAAGGCCGGTCAGGTGCGCTTCCGTACCGACAAGAACGGCATCATCCATACCACTCTGGGCAAGGTCGATTTCGACGCCGCCGCCATTCAGGGCAACCTGGAAGCGCTGGTCGCCGACCTGAAGCGGCTCAAGCCGAGCACGTCCAAGGGTGTCTATTTCAAGAAGTTCACCGTATCCACCACCATGGGCCCGGGTCTTACCATCGATCATTCCGCCCTGGTCTAACCGGGCGTCGATCGAGACGATTGCAGGAACTTTGCGGTCCCCGTGCCGGGCTATCCTCGCCGGCGGGGCACCGTCAAAGACCGCAGGTGCCGCTCCTCTTCGGAAGAGCGGCTTAATCTTCCCCCGGGAAGGCCTGCGCAGATGGTGTGGCCGCCAGATATCTGGTGAGCACCATCACCCAGGACTCCCGACCTCCGGTCGGGAGAGATGGTAACCACCGGAATCCTCTCGCGAGGTTCCGGCACGAAGGAGTGATCACTGTGCCACTAGCACTCGAAGGCAAGAAGGCAATTGTTGCCGAGGTCAGTGAAGCGGCCAAGGATGCGCTCTCCGTCGTAGTTGCCGACTCTCGTGGCGTCGCGGTCAGCGCGATGACCGACCTGCGCAAGCAGGCCCGCGAGAACGGCGTGCAGATCCGTGTTGTTCGCAACACCCTGGCACGCCGCGCCCTGTCCGGAACTCCTTGGGAGATTCTGGACGAGACCTTCTCCGGTCCGACCATGCTGGCCTTCTCCTATGAGCACCCGGGCGCCGCTGCCCGCCTGTTCAAGGAGTTCGCCAAGGGTCAGAAGGAGTTTGAGGTCAAGGCGCTGGCCTACGAAGGTGAGCTGATCCCGGCAAGCGACATCGACCGTCTGGCAACTCTGCCGACCTACGATGAGGCGATCGCCAAGCTGATGTCCGTCATGAAGGAAGCTTCTGCCGGCAAGCTGGTCCGTACCCTCGCGGCGCTGCGCGACCAGAAGCAGGAAGAGGCCGCCTGAACGGCGAACTCTTGCGCTCAGCCTGAATCGAACATTGAATCCCCGAGCCATCGCGATGCCGAGGCTCCCGCAAAGTTAGGAATCTAGACAATGGCACTGACCAAAGAAGACATCATCAACGCCGTCGCCGACATGTCCGTGATGGAAGTGGCCGAGCTGATCGAGGCCATGGAAGAGAAGTTCGGTGTCTCTGCTGCCGCTGCTGTCGTGGCCGGCCCGGGTGGCGCTGAAGCCGCCGTCGAGGAAGAGCAGACCGAATTCGACCTGGTGCTGACCGGCGCAGGCGACAAGAAGGTCAACGTCATCAAGGCCGTCCGCGAGATCACTGGCCTGGGCCTGAAGGAAGCCAAGGGTGCCGTCGACGGCGCACCGGCGACCATCAAGGAAGCCATGTCCAAGGACGACGCCGAAGAGGCGAAGAAGAAGCTGGAAGAAGCCGGCGCGAGCGTGGAGCTCAAGTAACCCTTGTGCCCATGGCTTCACGCGCTGCGTAAGCTTCCACGGCTGGTGGCGGGTCACCCGCTGCCGGCCTTTTTCTGTTGTAACTAGACGGTCGCCCCCTCGGGCAACCGCTAGCCGAATTCCGACGGCGAGCCTCCTGGTGGAGGCTTGCCGTCAGCGCCTGACGGAGCCGTACCCGTCGGGTGACGCCGACACGCATCGGTCACCCATGGTGAACAAGCTGGGGAATACAGATGGCTTACTCATACACTGAGAAAAAACGCATCCGCAAGGATTTCGGCAAACTGCCCCAAGTGATGGATGTGCCTTACCTGCTGGCCATCCAGCTTGATTCCTACTACGAGTTTCTCCAGCAGGATCGCTCACCCGAAGAACGCATGGAGATCGGCCTGCACGCCGCCTTCAAGTCGGTCTTTCCGATCGCGAGCTTCTCCGGCAACGCGGCCCTTGAGTATGTCAGCTACCGTTTCGGCACCCCGGCCTTCGACGTCAAGGAGTGCCAGCTGCGTGGCGTCACCTATTCGGCCCCCCTGCGCGTCAAGGTCCGCCTGATCATCTATGATAAGGACTCGTCGAACAAGGCGATCAAGGACATCAAGGAGCAGGAAGTCTACATGGGGGAGATCCCCCTGATGACCGAGAACGGTACCTTCGTCATCAACGGTACCGAAAGGGTCATCGTCTCCCAGCTGCACCGTTCGCCTGGCGTGTTCTTCGACCATGACAAGGGCAAGAGCCACTCGTCTGGCAAGCTGCTCTACTCGGCCCGCGTGATTCCCTACCGCGGCTCCTGGCTCGACTTCGAGTTCGATCCCAAGGACAGCGTATTCGTGCGCATCGACCGCCGCCGCAAGCTGCCGGCCACGGTGCTGCTGCACGCCCTGGGCATGAGCGCCGAGGAGATCCTCGCCGAGTTCTTCGAGTTCAGCACCTTCCACATCGAGAAGTCCGGCTTCTCCGTGGAGCTGGTGCCGTCGCGCCTGCGCGGTGAGACCGCCACCTTCGACATCAAGGACGGCGACGGCAACGTCATCGTCGAGGAGGGGCGCCGGGTCACCCAGAAGCACATCCGCCAGCTGGAGAAGGCCGGTCTCGAGCGCCTCGACGTGCCGATGGACTACCTCTTCGGCAAGACCCTGGCCAAGGATCAGGTCGATCCCAACACCGGCGAGCTGATCTGCTCCTGCAACAGCGAGATTACCCCTGAGCTGCTGGAGAAGCTCGGCCAGGCCGGCGTCACCAGCCTCGAGACTCTCTACACCAACGATCTCGACTGTGGCCCCTTCATCTCCGACACCCTCAAGCTGGATACCACCGGGTCCCGCCTCGAGGCACTGGTCGAGATCTATCGCATGATGCGTCCCGGCGAGCCGCCCACCAAGGAGGCCGCCGAGACGCTGTTCACCAACCTGTTCTTCAGCGAAGATCGCTACGACCTGTCGGGCGTGGGCCGCATGAAGTTCAACCGTCGCCTGCGTCGCGACAGCGACACCGGTTCGGGCGTCCTCGACCAGCGCGACATCCTCGACGTGCTGCGCGAGATGATCGCCATCCGTAACGGCTTCGGCGACGTCGACGACATCGACCACCTGGGCAACCGCCGCATCCGCTGCGTCGGCGAGATGGCCGAGAACCAGTTCCGCGTGGGCCTGGTGCGCGTCGAGCGTGCGGTCAAGGAGCGCCTCTCCATGGCCGAGAGCGAAGGCCTGATGCCCCAGGACCTGATCAACGCCAAGCCGGTCGCGGCGGCGGTGAAGGAGTTCTTCGGCTCCAGCCAGCTCTCCCAGTTCATGGACCAGAACAACCCGCTCTCAGAGGTCACCCACAAGCGCCGCGTCTCCGCGCTTGGCCCGGGCGGCCTCACCCGCGAGCGGGCCGGCTTCGAGGTGCGTGACGTTCACGCCACCCACTACGGCCGTCTGTGCCCGATCGAGACGCCGGAAGGCCCGAACATCGGCCTGATCAACTCGCTGGCCACCTACAGCCACACCAACAGCTACGGCTTCCTCGAGACGCCGTACCGCAAGGTCGTGGACAGCCAGGTGACCGACGACGTGGTGCACCTCTCGGCGATCGAGGAGGGCGACTTCGTCATCGCCCAGGCCTCCGCCACCGTGGACGAGGGCGGCAAGCTGGTCGACGACCTGGTCCAGGTCCGTCACCGCGGCGAGACCACCTTCATGCGTCCCGAGCAGGTCACGCTGATGGACGTCTCGCCGCGCCAGGTGGTCTCCGTGGCCGCGGCCCTGATCCCCTTCCTCGAGCACGATGACGCCAACCGCGCCCTGATGGGGGCCAACATGCAGCGTCAGGCGGTGCCGACCCTGCGTGCCGACAAGCCCCTGGTGGGCACCGGAATGGAGCGCTTCGTGGCCCGTGATTCCGGCGTCTGCGAAGTGGCCCGTCGCGGCGGGGTGATCGACTCGGTCGACGCCAAGCGCATCGTGGTGCGGGTCAACGAGGACGAGATCATCGGCGGCGAGGCCGGCGTCGACATCTACAACCTGACCAAGTACCTGCGCTCGAACCAGAACACCTGCCAGAACCAGCGCCCGATCGTGCGCCCCGGTGATCGGGTGTCGAGTGGCGACATCCTGGCCGACGGCCCGTCCGTCGACATGGGTGACCTGGCCCTGGGCCAGAACATGCGCATCGCCTTCATGCCGTGGAACGGCTACAACTTCGAGGACTCCATCCTGCTCTCCGAGCGGGCGGTCCAGGAAGACCGTTTCACCACCATCCACATCCAGGAGCTGACCTGCGTCTCGCGCGACACCAAACTGGGGCCGGAGGAGATCACCTCCGATATTCCCAACGTCGGCGAGTCGGCGCTGGGCAAGCTGGATGAAGCTGGCGTGGTCTACATCGGCGCCGAGGTCGGCGCGGGCGACATCCTGGTCGGCAAGGTCACGCCCAAGGGCGAGACCCAGCTGACGCCGGAAGAGAAGCTGCTGCGTGCTATCTTCGGTGAGAAGGCCTCCGACGTGAAGGACACCTCCCTGCGTGCCCCGACCGGCATGAAGGGCACCGTCATCGACGTCCAGGTCTTCACCCGCGACGGCGTGGAGAAGGACTCGCGAGCGCTGTCCATCGAGCAGATGCAGCTCGATGAGGTCCGCAAGGACCTGCAGGAGACCTACCGCATCGCCGAGGATGCCACCTTCGAGCGCCTGCAGCGCACCCTCGTCGGTCAGGCCGTCAACGGAGGGCCGAAGCTGAAGAAGGGCGACGTGCTCTCCGACAGCTACCTCGAGGAGCTGCCGCGTCAGCAGTGGTTCAAGCTGCGCATGCAGGACGAGGCGCTCAACGAGCTGCTGGCCCAGGCCGACGAACAGCTCGAGAACCGTCGCAAGGAGATGGACGAGCGGTTCGAGGACAAGAAGCGCAAGCTCACCCAGGGCGACGACCTGGCGCCGGGCGTGCTCAAGATCGTCAAGGTCTACCTGGCGATCAAGCGTCGCCTGCAGCCGGGCGACAAGATGGCCGGCCGTCACGGTAACAAGGGTGTCATCTCGGCGATCATGCCGATCGAAGACATGCCCTTCGACGGCTACGGCGAGCCCATCGACGTGGTGTTGAACCCGCTGGGCGTGCCGTCGCGGATGAACGTCGGTCAGATCCTCGAGACTCACCTGGGCATGGCCGCCCGCGGCCTCGGGGTCAAGATCGAGCACATGCTGCGCGACGCCCGCGAGCAGCAGGTCGGCCAGATCCGCGAGTTCCTCGGCCAGGTCTACAATGCCAGCGAGGGCACCCGCGTCGAAAACCTCGACCTGCTTTCCGACGATGAGGTGATTGCCCTGGCGAAGAACCTCAAGGGCGGCGTGCCGATGGCGACGCCGGTGTTCGACGGCGCCCAAGAGGGCGAGATCAAGCATCTGCTGCGCCTCGCCGACCTGCCGGATTCCGGTCAGACGACGCTGTACGACGGGCGGACCGGCGACGCCTTCGACCGTCCGGTCACGGTGGGCTACATGTACATGCTGAAGCTCAACCACCTGGTGGATGACAAGATGCACGCGCGTTCCACCGGCTCCTACTCGCTGGTCACTCAGCAGCCGCTGGGCGGCAAGGCGCAGTTCGGGGGCCAGCGCTTCGGGGAGATGGAGGTCTGGGCCCTGGAGGCCTACGGCGCGGCCTATACGCTCCAGGAGATGCTCACGGTCAAGTCCGACGACGTGGAGGGTCGCACCAAGATGTACAAGAGCATCGTGGACGGCGACCACACCATGCAGGCGGGCATGCCGGAATCCTTCAACGTGCTGGTGAAGGAAATCCGCTCGCTGGGTATCGATATCGAGCTGGAAAGCTGAGGCCGTACCGCCTGCGCTTCACAGAATGACGGTCCGCGGGGGTGGCAACGCCCCCGCCCATGACAACTCCGCAACGGAGCCGACCCCCATGAAAGATTTGGTGAAAGTCCTCAAATCGCAGTCGCAGTCCGAAGAGTTCGACGCGATCAAGATCACCCTGGCGTCGCCGGACATGATCCGCAGCTGGTCCTACGGCGAGGTCAAGAAGCCGGAGACCATCAACTACCGTACCTTCAAGCCGGAGCGGGACGGCCTGTTCTGCGCCAAGATCTTCGGTCCGGTGAAGGACTACGAGTGCCTGTGCGGCAAGTACAAGCGCATGAAGCACCGCGGGATCATCTGCGAGAAGTGCGGCGTCGAGGTGACCAAGGCCGCGGTACGCCGCGAGCGCATGGGCCACATCGAGCTGGCGAGCCCCGTCGCGCACATCTGGTTTCTGAAGTCGCTGCCGTCGCGCATCGGCATGTTCCTCGACATGACCCTGCGCGACATCGAGCGCGTGCTCTACTTCGAGAGCTTCATGGTCATCGACCCGGGCATGACCACCCTCGAGCGTGGCCAGCTGCTCAACGACGAGCAGTACTTCGAGGCCCTCGAGGAGTTCGGTGACGACTTCGACGCCCGCATGGGTGCCGAGGCGGTCCAGGCGCTGCTCAAGGACATCGATCTCGAGGAGGAGATCGGTCGCCTGCGCGAGGAGATCCCGCAGACCAACTCCGAGACCAAGATCAAGAAGCTCTCCAAGCGCCTCAAGCTGCTCGAGGCCTTCCAGGGCTCGGGCAACGACCCGGCGTGGATGGTCATGGAGGTGCTGCCGGTGCTGCCGCCGGACCTGCGTCCGCTGGTGCCGCTGGACGGTGGCCGCTTCGCGACCTCGGATCTCAACGATCTTTACCGTCGCGTGATCAACCGCAACAACCGCCTCAAGCGGCTGCTCGACCTCAATGCGCCGGACATCATCGTGCGCAACGAGAAGCGCATGCTGCAGGAGTCGGTGGATGCGCTGCTCGACAACGGTCGTCGCGGCCGGGCCATCACCGGGTCCAACAAGCGCCCGCTGAAGTCGCTCGCCGACATGATCAAGGGCAAGCAGGGGCGTTTCCGTCAGAACCTGCTGGGCAAGCGCGTGGACTACTCCGGCCGCTCGGTGATCACCGTCGGCCCGACCCTGCGCCTGCACCAGTGCGGCCTGCCGAAGAAGATGGCGCTGGAGCTGTTCAAGCCGTTCATCTACTCCAAGCTGCAGTCCCTCGGCTATGCCTCCACCATCAAGGCCGCCAAGAAGATGGTCGAGCGCGAGCTGCCGGAGGTGTGGGACATCCTCGCCGACGTCATCCGCGAGCACCCCGTGCTGCTCAACCGCGCCCCGACCCTGCACCGCCTCGGCATCCAGGCCTTCGAGCCGCTGCTGATCGAGGGCAAGGCGATCCAGCTGCACCCGCTGGTCTGTGCCGCCTACAACGCCGACTTCGACGGCGACCAGATGGCGGTGCACGTGCCGCTGACCCTGGAGGCCCAGCTCGAGGCCCGCGCGCTGATGATGGCCACCAACAACGTGCTGTCACCGGCTAATGGCGAGCCGATCATCGTGCCGTCCCAGGACGTGGTGCTGGGTCTTTACTACATGACCCGTGAACGCATCAACGCCAACGGCGAGGGCATGGTGTTCTCCGGCCTCGACGAGGTGGAGCGCGCCTTCGGCACCCAGAACGTGGCCATGCACGCCCGCGTCAAGGTGCGCCTTGACGAGGTCGAGATCGACGAGGAGACCGGCGAGAAGAGCGAGCATCGTCGCCTCTACGACACTACCGTCGGTCGTGCGCTGCTGTTCCGTATCCTGCCCGATGGCGTGCCCTTCGAGCTGGTCGACCAGCCGATGAAGAAGAAGGCCATCTCGAAGCTGATCAACGAGGTGTACCGCCGTGCCGGCCTCAAGCCGGCGGTGATCTTCGCCGACCAGCTGATGTACACCGGCTTCCGCATGGCCACCTGGTCCGGCGCCTCCATCGGCGTCAACGACTTCGTCATCCCGGACGAGAAGGCCGAGATCGTCGAGGCGGCCGAGGACGAGGTGAAGGAGATCGAGGACCAGTTCTCCTCCGGTCTCGTCACCGCCGGCGAGAAGTACAACAAGGTCATCGACATCTGGGCCCGTGCCAACGACCAGGTCGCCAAGGCGATGATGACCGGTATCTCCAAGGAGACCGTGGTGGATCGCGAGGGCAAGGAGGTCGAGCAGGACTCCTTCAACAGCGTCTTCATCATGGCCGACTCCGGCGCCCGGGGTAGTGCCGCCCAGATCCGCCAGCTGGCGGGTATGCGTGGCCTGATGGCCAAGCCGGACGGCTCGATCATCGAGACGCCGATCGTCGCGAACTTCCGCGAAGGCCTCAACGTCCTGCAGTACTTCATCTCGACCCACGGCGCGCGTAAGGGCCTGGCGGATACGGCCCTCAAGACCGCCAACTCCGGTTACCTGACGCGCCGCCTGGTCGACGTGGCTCAGGACATGGTCATCACCGAGCCCGACTGCGGCACCGAGAAAGGCCTGACCCTGCACCCGGTCATCGAGGGCGGCGACATCATCGTCTCCCTGGCCCAGCGCGTGCTCGGTCGCGTGGTCGCCCAGGACGTGGTCGACCCGGCCACCGACGAGGTGCTGATCCCGCGCGATACCCTGCTCGACGAGGCCTGGTGTGCCGAGCTCGATACCATGGGTGTCGACGAGATCGTGGTGCGTTCGACCATCACCTGCCAGACCGCCCACGGCGTCTGCTCGTCCTGCTACGGTCGCGACCTGGCGCGCGGTCATCAGGTCAACATCGGCGAATCCGTCGGCGTCATCGCCGCCCAGTCGATCGGCGAGCCGGGTACCCAGCTGACCATGCGGACCTTCCACATCGGCGGCGCGGCCTCACGGGCCTCCGCGGTGGACAGCGTCCAGGTCAAGCACGGCGGCAAGGTGCGCCTGCACAACATCAAGCACGTCGAGCGTGGCGACGGCAAGCTGGTGGTGGTCTCCCGCTCCAGCGCCCTGGCCGTCGCTGACGACCACGGCCGCGAGCGCGAGTACTACAAGCTGCCCTACGGCGCCGAGCTGGACGTCCGCGACGGCGACCTGGTTGAAGCCGGCCAGGCCGTGGCCAAGTGGGATCCGCACACCCACCCGATCGTCGCCGAGGCCGAGGGCCAGGTGCAGTACGCCGACCTTGACGAAGGCGTCACCATGCACCGCAGCGTGGACGAGCTGACCGGTCTTTCCTCCATCGAGGTGATCGAATCGGCGGCGCGTCCCATGGCCGGCCGCGACAAGCGCCCGCTGATCATGCTCACCGATGCGGCGGGCAAGGCGGTCACCGTGGAAGGTTCCGATACCCCGGTCCAGTACCCGCTGCCCGGCAAGTCGATCATCACCGCCGACAACGGCGCGCGTATCGGCGTCGGTGAAGTCGTGGCGCGTATCCCGGTCGAGGCGACCGGTAACAAGGACATCACCGGTGGTCTGCCGCGTGTGGCCGACCTGTTCGAGGCGCGCAAGCCGAAGGAACCGGCGATCCTCGCCGAGATCAGCGGCGTGATCAGCTTCGGCAAGGAGACCAAGGGCAAGCGTCGCCTGACGATCACCCCGGAGGCCGGCGACCCGTTCGAGATGCTGATCCCGAAGTGGCGCCAGATCGCGGTCTTCGAAGGCGAGTCGGTGGAGAAGGGCGAGGTCATTTCCGACGGCCCGAGCAACCCGCACGACATCCTGCGCCTGCTGGGCATCGCCGAGCTGGCCAAGTACATCACCGTCGAGGTGCAGGACGTCTATCGCCTGCAGGGCGTGGGCATCAACGACAAGCACATCGAAGTGATCGTGCGTCAGATGCTGCGCAAGGTGGAGATCACCGACGCCGGCGACAGCGACTTCATCCCGGGCGATCAGGCCGAGCTGGTCCGCGTGCTCGAGCAGAACGCCCGCCTGGAGCAGCAAGATAAGTTCCCGGCCAAGTACCAGCGGCTGCTGCTGGGTATCACCAAGGCGAGCCTCGCCACCGAGTCGTTCATCTCCGCGGCCTCCTTCCAGGAGACCACGCGGGTGCTGACCGAGGCGGCGGTGACCGGCAAGCGTGACTACCTGCGCGGCCTGAAGGAGAACGTGGTGGTGGGTCGTCTGATCCCGGCCGGTACCGGCCTCACCCACCACGCGGAGCGTCGCCGCAAGCGTGAAGACGCCGAGCGGTTGCTCCACCCGTCGGCCTACGACGTCGAGCAGGAGCTGGGCGCCCAGCTTACCGCGCTGGATTCGGACGACGACGAGATCTGACGTTAACGCCGCTGCCTGCGCCCTCCCGGGGGCGCAGGCTTGACGACGTGGCGCGTCAGCCATTAGAATGCGCAGCCTTTAACAGTGGGGCGGGTACGCCCGCACCCGCTGAGTAAGGCAAGGCAACCCATTGGAGTCAGCTACACACCATGGCAACGATCAATCAGCTCGTGCGCAAGCCGCGCAAGCGCCAGGCCGCCAAGAGCGACGTGCCTGCGCTGCAGGCCTGCCCGCAACGTCGCGGTGTCTGCACCCGCGTCTACACCACCACCCCGAAGAAGCCGAACTCCGCACTGCGTAAGGTGTGCCGTGTTCGTCTGACCAACGGCTACGAGGTCTCCTCGTACATCGGTGGTGAAGGTCACAACCTTCAGGAGCACTCCGTGGTCCTGATCCGCGGCGGTCGTGTAAAGGACCTTCCCGGTGTGCGTTATCACACCGTGCGTGGCGCCCTGGACACCTCCGGCGTGCAGAACCGTAAGCAGGGCCGTTCCAAGTACGGCACCAAGCGTCCGAAGGCCTGATCGGCCTCGCACGCAGCAGTTACACTAAATTGACCACGGTCTGATAAGAGTAAGGTCGAGCACGGTTATCGCATGGCGAGAGATCGCGCGTCTCGGGTTTACCTGAAGGATCCTTTGATGAGGGCTTATCATGCCTAGAAGAAGAGTTGCGGCTAAGCGCGAGATCCTGCCGGATCCCAAGTTCGGAAGTGAGCGCCTGGCGAAGTTCATGAACCACCTGATGATCAGCGGCAAGAAGTCCGTAGCTGAGCGCATCGTCTACGGTGCGCTGGACAGGGTTGCCGAGCGTAGCAAGGAAGAGCCGCTGGAGATCTTCGACAAGGCGCTGGAAACCATCCAGCCGATGGTCGAGGTCAAGTCCCGCCGCGTCGGCGGCGCGACCTATCAGGTGCCCGTGGAAGTTCGCCCCTCGCGCCGTCAGGCTCTGGCCATGCGCTGGCTGGTCGACGCGGCCCGTCGCCGTGGCGAGAAGACCATGGTGCAGCGCCTCGCTGGTGAGATGCTCGATGCCGCCGAAGGCAAGGGCTCGGCCGTCAAGAAGCGTGAAGACGTGCATCGTATGGCAGAAGCCAACAAGGCCTTCTCTCACTACCGCTTCTAAGTGCGTCGTCACCGACGCACCGCCAACCAACGGGGAGTTCCAACGTGGCTCGCAAGACTCCGCTAAATCGCTACCGCAACATCGGCATCGTTGCGCACGTAGACGCTGGCAAGACCACTACCACCGAACGCGTCCTGTTCTACACCGGCCTGTCTCACAAGGTCGGCGAGGTCCATGAGGGCGCAGCCACCATGGACTGGATGGAGCAGGAGCAGGAGCGTGGTATCACTATCACCTCCGCGGCGACCACCTGCTTCTGGCAGGGCATGAACAAGCAGTTCGATGAGCACCGTATCAACATCATCGATACGCCGGGACACGTCGACTTCACCATCGAGGTCGAGCGTTCCCTGCGTGTGCTCGACGGCGCTGTGGTGGTGCTGTGTGGCTCCTCGGGCGTTCAGCCGCAGACCGAGACCGTCTGGCGTCAGGCCAACAAGTACGAAGTCCCGCGCATGGTGTTCGTCAACAAGATGGACCGTACCGGCGCCGACTTCTTCATGGTGGTCGACCAGCTGAAGGAACGTCTCGGTGCCAACACCGTGCCGATCCAGATCAACTGGGGCACCGAAGACGAGTTCAAAGGCGTCATCGACCTCATCCAGATGAAGGCCATCCTCTGGGATGAGAACAACTTCGGGATGAACTACGATCTCGTCGATATCCCGGCTGAGCTCCAGGAGACCGCCGAGAAGTTCCGGGAGGAGATGGTCGAGTCGGCCGCCGAGGCCTCCGAAGAGCTGATGGACAAGTACCTCGAAGAGGGCGACCTGTCCGTCGAGGAGATCAAGGCCGGTCTGCGTCGTCGTACCCTCGACAACGAGATCGTCCTGGTTACCTGCGGCTCCGCGTTCAAGAACAAGGGCGTGCAGGCCGTGCTGGATGGCGTCATCGAGTACATGCCGTCGCCCACCGAGGTCAAGGCCATCGAAGGCGAGCTGGACGACAAGGACGGCACCATCGCCACCCGCGAGGCTGACGACAAGGCGCCGTTCTCCGCCCTGGCCTTCAAGATCGCCACCGACCCCTTCGTCGGCACCCTGACCTTCATCCGCGTCTACTCGGGCGTGCTGAAGTCGGGCGACAGCGTCTACAACTCCGTCAAGCAGAAGAAGGAGCGCGTCGGTCGTATCGTCCAGATGCACGCCAACTCTCGCGAGGAGATCAAGGAAGTGCTGGCCGGCGACATCGCCGCCTGCATCGGCCTGAAGGACGTTACCACCGGCGACACCCTGTGTGATCTGACCGACAAGATCGTGCTCGAGCGCATGGAGTTCCCGGATCCGGTCATCTCGGTGGCCGTCGAGCCGAAGTCCAAGCCCGACCAGGAAAAGATGGGTATCGCGCTGGGCAAGCTGGCTCAGGAGGACCCCTCCTTCCAGGTGCGCACCGATGAGGAGACAGGCCAGACCATCATCTCCGGCATGGGTGAGCTCCACCTGGATATCCTCGTCGACCGCATGCGTCGCGAGTTCAAGGTCGATGCTAACATCGGCAAGCCGCAGGTGGCCTACCGCGAGACCATTCGCGGCAAGGTCGAGCAGGAAGGCAAGTTCGTCCGCCAGTCCGGTGGTCGCGGCCAGTTCGGTCACGTGTACCTGCGTATCGAACCGCTCACCGCCGAGGACAAGGGCGAAGACGAAGAGATGCACTTCAAGTTCGTCTCTGAGATCGTTGGCGGCGTGGTTCCGAAGGAATACGTTCCGGCCGTCGAGAAAGGGGCCTACGAGCAGCTGAAGAACGGTGTCATCGCGGGCTACCCGATGATTGACGTCAAGGTCACGCTGTTCGACGGTTCCTACCATGACGTGGACTCGAACGAGACCGCGTTCAAGGTTGCCTCTTCCATGGCGGTCAAGGAAGGTGCCAGGAAGGCCAAGGCCGTGCTCCTCGAGCCGGTGATGAAGGTCGAGGTCGTGACCCCCGAGGACTTCATGGGTGACGTCATGGGCGATCTGAATCGCCGTCGTGGCCTCGTCCAGGGCATGGATGACACTGCCATGGGCAAGATCATCCGAGCCACGGTACCTCTGGCTGAGATGTTCGGTTATGCGACCGATCTTCGCTCTCAGACCCAGGGCCGCGCAAGCTACGTCATGGAGTTTGCGGATTACGAAGAGGCGCCGTCCAGCGTCGTTGAAGCCGTCATCAACCAGAACGGTTAACCGTTAGCTAACGTAAAGAGGTTATAGCAGTGGCTAAGGCAAAATTTGAACGTTCCAAACCGCATATCAACGTCGGTACCATCGGTCACGTCGACCACGGCAAGACCACGCTGACTGCGGCCCTGACTCGCGTTTCTGCCGAGGTGTTCGGCGGTGACTGGAGCGAGTTCGACGCCATCGACAACGCCCCGGAAGAGCGTGAGCGTGGTATCACCATCGCCACCTCTCACGTGGAGTATCAGTCCGAGACGCGTCACTACGCGCACGTCGACTGCCCGGGTCACGCCGACTACGTGAAGAACATGATCACCGGTGCCGCCCAGATGGACGGCGCTATCCTGGTCTGTTCCGCTGCCGACGGCCCGATGCCGCAGACTCGCGAGCACATCCTGCTGTCTCGCCAGGTTGGCGTTCCGTTCATCGTCGTGTTCCTGAACAAGGCTGACATGGTCGATGACGAGGAGCTCCTGGAGCTGGTCGAGATGGAAGTTCGTGAACTCCTCGACGAGTACGACTTCCCGGGCGACGACACCCCGATCATCACCGGTTCCGCCCTGATGGCCCTGGAAGGCAAGGACGACAACGGCATGGGTACCACCGCCGTCGCCAACCTGATCAAGGCCCTGGACGAGTACATTCCGGAGCCGGAGCGTGCCATCGACCAGCCGTTCCTGATGCCGATCGAGGACGTCTTCTCCATCTCTGGCCGCGGCACCGTAGTCACCGGCCGCGTTGAGCGCGGCGTGGTCAAGGCTGGCGAAGAAGTCGAGATCGTCGGTATCAAGGACACCGTCAAGACCGTCGTGACCGGCGTCGAGATGTTCCGCAAGCTGCTCGACGAAGGTCGTGCCGGTGAGAACGTCGGCGCGCTGCTGCGCGGCACCAAGCGTGACGACGTCGAGCGTGGCCAAGTCCTGGCCAAGCCGGGCACCATCACCCCGCACACCAAGTTCGAGGCTGAGGTGTACGTGCTGTCCAAGGACGAAGGTGGTCGTCACACCCCGTTCTTCAAGGGCTACCGTCCGCAGTTCTACTTCCGTACCACCGACATCACCGGTACCTGTGAGCTGCCGGAAGGCGTCGAGATGGTCATGCCGGGCGACAACGTCAAGATGGTCGTCAGCCTGATCGCTCCGATCGCCATGGACGACGGCCTGCGCTTCGCCATCCGCGAAGGCGGTCGTACCGTCGGCGCCGGCGTCGTGGCCAAGATCGTCGAGTAAGCGCTTCGCCGCTTGATCGATCGAAGGGGGCTCCGCCAGGAGCCCCCTTTCTGCGCACCGGAAGTGAGTGTTTGACTCTCACTGTCGGCGTGCCTATAATGCGCATCCTTTGAATGCGTGGGTTGACGGCTCGCGCCGTCAGAATCCATTGGAGTTAGGGCAAATGCAGAACCAGAAGATTCGCATTAGGTTGAAGGCCTTCGACCATCGCCTGATCGACCAGTCCGCCGCGGAGATCGTAGATACCGCCAAGCGTACCGGCGCCCAGGTCCGTGGTCCGATTCCTCTGCCGACCAATCGCGAGCGTTATACCGTGCTGGTGTCTCCGCACGTCAACAAGGACGCGCGCGATCAGTACGAGATTCGTACTCACAAGCGGGTGCTCGATATCGTCGAGCCCACTGAAAAGACCGTTGATGCCCTGATGAAGCTCGACCTCGCCGCCGGCGTTGACGTGCAGATCAAGCTCGACTGATACCTCACTAGACACTCGCGGCCCAGCGTTCGCCCTCTCATCAGGAAGGTGTTCAGCAGCCGCCGCGCCGGGATGGCGCCATACAACGTGCTAGTGGAATGCTCTGGAAAGGGCAGCCATAGCGGGTGATAGCCCCGTACACTATAGGAGACTGAGAATGACTATCGGTTTAGTCGGTAGGAAGGCCGGTATGACCCGCGTCTTCACCGAAGACGGTGCATCCGTGCCCGTAACCGTGATCGAGGTTGAACCTAACCGTGTGACTCGCGTGAAGTCCGTCGAGTCCGATGGCTACGCCGCGGTCCAGGTGACAACCGGCTCCCGCAAGGCCAAGCATCTGTCGAAAGCCCAAGCCGGGCAGTTCGCCAAGGCAGGTGTCGAGGCCGGTCGTTCGCTGATGGAGTTCCGCCTGGCAGCAGGTGACGAAGCTCCGGAAGTGGGCGGCGAACTCACCGTATCCCTCTTCGAAGCTGGTCAGATGATCGACGTGACCGGCACCTCCAAGGGCAAGGGCTTCCAGGGCGCCGTCAAGCGCTGGAACTTCCGCACCCAGGACAACAGCCACGGTAACTCCCTGGCCCACCGCGCACCGGGTTCCATCGGCATGTGTCAGACGCCGGGCCGCGTGTTCAAGGGCAAGAAGATGGCCGGACAGATGGGCAATGCCCGCTGCACCGTCCAGAGCCTGGAAGTGGTCCGTGTCGACGCCGAACGCAATCTTCTGCTGATCAAGGGTGCCGTGCCTGGCGCCACCGGCAGTGATGTCATCGTGCGCAGCGCCGTCAAAGCAGGCTGAAGGGGAACTTACCGATGAATCTGAATCTTGCAGGTGCAGGCGCCGGTGCTGTCGAAGTAGCCGATGCCACCTTTGGCAAAGAATTCAATGAGGCTCTGGTGCACCAGGTCGTCACTGCCTATCTGGCCGGTGGTCGCCAGGGTACTCGCGCCCAGAAGAATCGTTCCGACGTGCGTGGCGGCGGCAAGAAGCCGTGGCGCCAGAAGGGCACCGGTCGTGCCCGTGCCGGTACCATCCGCTCGCCGATCTGGCGTGCCGGTGGTGTGACCTTTGCGGCGCGTCCCCAGGACCATTCCCAGAAGGTCAACCGCAAGATGTACCGTGCGGCGATGCGTTCGATTCTCTCCGAGCTGGTCCGTCAGGAGCGTCTGGTGGCCGTCGATGCCTTCGCCGTCGAGGCGCCCAAGACCAAGCAGCTGGTCGCCAAGCTCGAGGAGCTGGGTCTGGAGAAGGTGCTGATCGTCACCGAAGAGGTCGACGAGAATCTGTACCTCGCCGCCCGCAACATCCCGAACGTGGATGTGGTGGACGTCGCCGCCGCTGATCCGGTGAGCCTGGTCGCCTTCGACAAGGTGCTGGTCACCGTCTCCGCTCTGCGTAAATTCGAGGAGAAGCTGGCATGAACCAGGAACGTGTATTCAAGGTTCTGCTCGGTCCGCACGTGACCGAGAAGGCCGCCATGGCCGCCGAGCGCAACCAGTACGTGTTCAAGGTGGCAAGCGACGCGACCAAGCCCGAGATCAAGGCTGCCGTGCAGGAGCTGTTCGGCAAGAAGGTCGACCGTGTTCAGGTGCTGAACATGAAGGGCAAGACCAAGCGCACTGCGCAGGGTCTGGGTCAGCGCAAGGGTTATCGCAAGGCGTACGTGACACTAGCCGCCGGCGAGACGCTTGAAGACTTCTCTGGCGCCGAATAAGGGCAGGAGTACGGATCATGGCAATCGTCAAGACTAAACCCACATCCGCCGGTCGTCGCCACGTCGTCAAGATCGTTGGTGAGGAACTGCACAAGGGCCGCGCGTACGCGCCGCTGCTCGAGAAGCAGTCCAAGTCCGGTGGCCGTAACAACTACGGTCGCATCACCACCCGCCACGTGGGCGGTGGTCATCGTCATCACTATCGGATCGTCGATTTCAAGCGCGCCAAGGATGGCATTCCGGCCATCGTCGAGCGCCTGGAGCACGACCCGAACCGTAGCGCCCACATCGCGCTGCTGAAGTACATGGACGGCGAGCGTCGCTACATCATCGCCCCGCGTGGCGTGAGTGCCGGCGACCGTCTCGAGTCCGGCGTCAACGCGCCCATCAAGAAGGGCAACGCGCTGCCGCTGCGCAACGTCCCGCTGGGTTCCACCGTGCACTGCATCGAGCTGAAGCCCGGCAAGGGCGCACAGATCGCTCGCAGCGCCGGTACCAGCGCCCAGCTGGTGGCTCGCGAAGGCAACTACGCCACCCTGCGTCTGCGCTCCGGCGAGATGCGCAAGGTGCTGGCCGAGTGCCGCGCGACCCTGGGCGAAGTGAGCAACTCTGAGCACAGCCTGCGTCAACTTGGCAAGGCCGGTGCGAAGCGCTGGAGAGGCGTGCGTCCGACCGTTCGCGGCGTGGCCATGAACCCGGTGGATCACCCGCACGGCGGCGGCGAAGGCCGCAGCAGCGGTGGTCGTCACCCGGTGTCTCCGTGGGGTATCCCCACCAAGGGCCACAAGACCCGCAAGAACAAGCGCACCGACAAGCTGATCGTCCGTCGCCGCAAGGCCCGGAAATAAGATCCAACGCCAAGACATTAAGAGGTAACGGCTGTGCCACGTTCACTGAAGAAAGGTCCTTTTATTGACCTTCATCTGTTGAAGAAGGTTGAGACTGCAGTGGAGAAGAGCGACCGCAAACCGATCAAGACCTGGTCGCGTCGCTCCATGATCCTGCCCAACATGGTCGGGCTCACCATTGCTGTCCATAACGGTCGCCAACACGTCCCGGTGCACGTCTCCGAGGAAATGGTTGGCCACAAGCTGGGCGAATTCGCTGCTACCCGCCTTTATCGCGGCCATGCGGCGGACAAGAAAGCCAAACGGTAAGCCAGAGAGGATTGAGAGATGGAAGTCACAGCAAAGCTGCGTGGCGCTCGTTTATCCGCCCAGAAGGCCCGTTTGGTGGCTGACCAGGTGCGCGATAAGCCGGTCGCCGAGGCGCTCGACCTGCTGACCTTCTCCCCGAAGAAGGCAGCCAAGCTGGTCAAGAAGGTGCTGCAGTCCGCCATCGCGAATGCGGAAGAAAACAACGGCATGGATATCGACGAGCTGCGTGTCTCGACCATCTGCGTCGATGAGGGCATGACGCTCAAGCGCATCCGTCCGCGCGCCAAGGGCCGTGCGGATCGCATTCTGAAGCGCACTTGCCACATCACCGTCAAGGTAGCCGAGAAGTAGGAGTCGACCAGATGGGTCAGAAAGTCAATCCAACAGGCATTCGCCTGGGTATCGTCAAAGACCATACCTCGGTGTGGTATGCCGAGCGCGGCGCTTATGCCGACAAGCTGAACAGCGATCTCGAAGTGCGTCGCTTCCTGGAGGAGCGTCTGAAGAACGCCTCCGTGAGCAAGATCACCATCGAGCGTCCGGCCAACAACGCCCGCATCACCATTCACACTGCCCGTCCGGGCATCGTGATCGGCAAGAAGGGCGAGGACGTCGACCGTCTGCGTCGTGACGTCACTCAGATGATGGGCGTGCCCGTGCACGTCAACATCGAGGAAGTCCGCAAGCCGGAACTCGACGCCCAGCTCGTCGCGCAGAACATCGCCGGCCAGCTCGAGCGCCGCGTGATGTTCCGTCGTGCCATGAAGCGTGCCGTACAGAACGCCATGCGTCTGGGCGCCGGCGGCATCAAGGTGCAGCTCTCCGGTCGCCTCGGCGGCGCGGAAATCGCCCGCACCGAGTGGTACCGCGAAGGTCGCGTCCCGCTGCACACGCTGCGCGCGGACATCGACTACGCCACCTACGAAGCCAAGACCACCTACGGCATCATCGGTGTCAAGGTTTGGGTCTTCAAGGGTGAAATCCTCGGGGGCATCGAGGAGGTTCGTGCCAAGGCGAAGCAGCCGCAGGCCGCACCCTCCAAGAAGAAAGGTTCCAGGTAAGGGGAGAGCGAGTCGATGTTACAACCTAAGCGTATGAAGTTCCGCAAGATGCAGAAGGGCCGCAACCGTGGCCTGGCGCATCGCGGAAGCAAGGTGAGCTTCGGCGAGTATGGCCTCAAGGCCACTGGCCGGGGCCGTGTCACCGCCCGTCAGATCGAAGCAGGCCGTCGTGCCATTACGCGTCACGTCAAGCGTGGCGGTAAGATCTGGATCCGTGTCTTCCCCGACAAGCCGATTTCCAAGAAGCCGCTGGAAGTCCGCATGGGTAAGGGTAAGGGCTCCGTCGAGTACTGGGTCGCTCAGATCCAGCCGGGTCGGGTCCTGTACGAGATCGAAGGCGTTTCCGAGGAGCTGGCTCGCGAGGCATTCGACCTGGCCGCCCAGAAGTTCCCGGTCTCCACCACCTTTGTGAAACGGACGGTGATGTGATGAAAGCCCAGGAAATTCGTGAAAAGTCAGCAGAGCAGCTCCAGGAGCAGCTTTTCGAACTCCTCCGCGAGCAGTTCAACCTGCGCATGCAGAAGGCCACCGGTCAGCTGAGCCAGACTCATCTGCTCAAGCAGGTTCGTCGGGATATCGCCCGCGTGAAGACTGTGCTCAACGAGAAGGCAGGTGACTGAGATGGTCGAAGAGAAGAAAGCCCGTACGCTCACCGGCAAGGTGGTGAGCGACAAGATGGACAAGTCCATCGTTGTCATGATCGAGCGTCGTGAGCGCCACCCGATCTACGGCAAATATGTCAAGCGCTCCACCAAGCTGCACGCCCACGACGAGTCGAACCAGGCCAAGGCCGGCGACACGGTTTCCATTCAGGAGTGCCGTCCGTTGTCGAAGAACAAGTCCTGGACCCTGATCGAAGTCGTCGAACAGGCCAAGGGTTGATCGGCTCACGCCGGTTAATCCAGTGCAGTCAGATTAGGTTTGGAGAAAACCGATGATTCAGACTCAGACAATGCTGGATGTCGCCGACAACAGCGGAGCGCGCCGGGTGCAGTGCATCAAGGTGCTGGGCGGTTCTCACCGCCGCTACGCGCACGTCGGCGACGTCATCAAGGTCACGGTGAAGGAAGCCATTCCGCGTGGCAAGGTCAAGAAGGGCCAGGTCCTCAAAGCGGTGGTGGTTCGCACCCGTAGTGGCGTCCGTCGTAACGACGGTTCGCTGATCCGCTTCGATGGAAATGCGGCTGTGTTGTTGAACAACACCAACGATCAGCCGATCGGTACCCGTATCTTCGGGCCGGTGACGCGTGAGCTTCGCAACGAGAAGTTCATGAAGATCATTTCCTTGGCGCCTGAAGTGCTGTAAGGAGCGAGGCGGATATGCAAAAGATCAAACGTGACGATGAAGTCATCGTCATCGCCGGCAAGGACAAGGGCAAGCGTGGCACCGTGAAGCGGGTTCTCGAAAACCGTTTCGTGGTGTCCGGTGTGAACATGATCAAGCGTCACACCAAGCCCAACCCGATGGCGGGCAACCAGGGCGGTATCGTCGAGCGCGAGGCATCGATTCACGCGTCCAACGTGGCCATCTTCAACCAGGAGACCGGCAAGGCGGATCGCGTCGGCTTCCAGGTTCAGGAAGACGGTACCAAGGTACGTATCTACAAGTCGACGCAGTCGCAGATCGACGGCTAACGCGAGTCGGATAGCAAAATGGCGAACTTGAAAGAACGTTATCAGAACGAGGTGGTGGCTAAACTCCAAGAGCAGTTCAGCTACGCCAACGTGATGCAGGTACCCCGGGTCACCAAGGTGACACTGAACATGGGGATCGGCGAGGCGACCAGCGACAAGAAGCTGATCGACAACGCCATCGGCGACCTGGAGAAGCTCTCCGGTCAGAAGCCGCTGGTGACCAAGGCACGCAAGTCCATCGCGGGCTTCAAGGTGCGCGAAGGCTGGCCGATCGGGATCAAGGTGACCCTGCGCTCCGAGCGCATGTGGGACTTCCTCGATCGCCTGGTGAACATCGCGATCCCCCGCGTGCGTGACTTCCGTGGTCTCAACCCGAAGTCCTTCGACGGTCGTGGCAACTACTCCATGGGGGTGCGTGAGCAGATCATCTTCCCGGAGATCGAGTATGATAAGATCGATCGGATCCGTGGTCTGGATGTCACCATCACCACCACAGCCAACACCGATGAAGAAGGTCGTGCGCTGCTCGGCGCGCTGAACTTCCCGTTCAAGAAATAAGGGTGGGATCATGGCAAAGAAAAGCATGGTAGAGCGTGAGGCGAAGCGCACCAAGCTGGTGGCGAAGTATGCCGCCAAGCGCGCTGAGCTCAAGGCGCTTATCCAGGACGTGAACGCTTCTGACGAAGAGCGCTTCGACGCGCAGCTCAAGCTGCAGCAGTTGCCGCGTGACTCCAGCCCGGTGCGTCAGCGCAACCGCTGCCGTATCACCGGCCGTCCGCACGGCTACTACAACAAGTTCGGCCTCGGCCGCAACAAGCTGCGTGAAGCCGCCATGCGTGGCGATGTGCCCGGACTCAAGAAGTCCAGCTGGTAACGCCACGTAGAATCATCAGGAGCGCAACGTAAATGAGCATGCAAGACACTCTGGCGGATATGTTCACCCGTATCCGCAATGCGCAGATGGCCACCAAGGAGACGGTTTCCATGCCGTCCTCCAAGCTGAAGGTCGAGGTGGCCCGCGTGCTGAAGGAAGAGGGCTACATCGGCGATTTCGCCGTCAGCGAGTCCGCCAAGCCCGAACTGACCGTGACCCTCAAGTACTTCGAGGGTAAGCCGGTCATCGAGCACCTGCAGCGGGTTTCCAAGCCGTCCCTGCGCCAGTACAAGGGCAAGGACGCGCTGCCGAAGGTCGCCGAAGGTCTGGGCGTCGCCATCGTCACTACCTCCAATGGGGTGATGACGGATCGCGCGGCTCGTCAGGCGGGTGTCGGTGGCGAAGTCATCTGCACCGTATTCTAGGAGTTTGGAATGTCCCGCGTAGCCAAATATCCGGTCAAACTGCCCGCAGGCGTCGAGATCAAGCTCGACGGTGACCAGCTGTCCGTCAAGGGCAGCCAGGGCACCCTGTCCATGACCGTTCACCACGATGTGGTGATCGGTCAGGAAGAGGGACAGCTGACCTTCCAGCCGAGCGAAAGCGCGAAGAGCTGGGCAATGGTCGGTACCACCCGTGCCCTGGTTCAGAACCTGGTCACCGGTGTCAGCGAGGGCTTTACCAAGACCCTCGAAATCATCGGCGTCGGTTATCGTGCCCAGGCCAAGGGCCAGACGCTCAATCTTACACTGGGCTTCTCGCACCCGGTCGACTACACCCTGCCTGAAGGTGTCACGGCGGAAACGCCGAAGAACACCGTCATCGTGCTGAAGAGCGCGGACAAGCAGGCCCTCGGCCAGTGTGCTGCGGAAATCCGCGCCTTCCGTCCGCCCGAGCCCTACAAGGGCAAGGGTGTCCGGTACGCCGACGAGCAGGTGCGTCGCAAAGAAGCCAAGAAGAAGTAAGGCAGGGTTATGAACGCGAAGAAAGAATCTCGTCTCCGTCGTGCCCGCCGTGCTCGCGCCAAGATCCGCGAGCTGGGCGTGTATCGCCTGTGCGTCAATCGTACCCCCCGCCACATCTACGCGCAGATCATCTCGCCGGATGGTGGCAAGGTCCTCGCCAGCGCTTCCACGCTGGACAAGGCCCTGCGCGAGGGTGCGACCGGCAACGCCGACGCCGCCTCCAAAGTGGGCGCGCTGATTGCCGAACGTGCCAAGCAGGCTGGCATCACCCAGGTGGCTTTCGATCGTGCCGGCTTCAAGTACCACGGTCGTGTGAAGGCCTTGGCTGACGCCGCTCGTGAAGGCGGCCTGGAATTCTAAAGGGTTTTACGATGGCGAAGAACGAACAGCAAAACGGCGATCTGCAGGAAAAGCTCGTGCAGATCAACCGTGTCGCCAAGGTGGTCAAGGGTGGCCGAATCTTCGGTTTCACCGCCCTGACCGTCGTGGGTGACGGTAACGGTCGTGTGGGCTTCGGCCGCGGCAAGGCACGTGAAGTGCCGGTCGCGATCCAGAAGGCCATGGACCAGGCGCGCCGCAACATGGTCAAGGTGAACCTCACCGGTGGCACCCTGCAGTACCCGGTCAAGGCCCGTCACGGCGCCTCCAAGGTGTACATGCAGCCGGCCTCCGACGGTACCGGGATCATCGCCGGCGGTGCCATGCGCTCCGTGCTCGAGCTGGCTGGCGTGCATAACGTCCTGGCCAAGTGCTACGGCTCCACCAACCCGGTGAACGTGGTGCGGGCGACCGTTAACGGTCTGGCCTCCCTGCAGTCGCCGGAAGACGTAGCCGCCAAGCGCGGTCTGCCTGTCGAAGCGATCACGGGGTAAACACCATGTCAGCAACGATCAAGGTTACCCAGAACCGCAGCACCATCGGCGTACTGGCCAAGCACAAGGCCACCATGAAGGGCCTCGGCCTGCGTCGCATCGGTCACACGGTTGAGCTGGAAGACACCCCTGCCGTGCGCGGCATGATCCACAAGGTCAACTACCTTGTGCGTGTTGAGGGAGAGTAATCCATGAAACTCAATAGCCTGAGCCCGGCACCGGGCTCCAAGCACGCCGAGAAGCGCGTCGGTCGTGGCATCGGCTCCGGTCTGGGCAAGACCGGTGGCCGTGGCCACAAGGGCCTGAAGTCGCGCAGCGGCGGCAGCGTGAAGCCCGGTTTCGAGGGCGGTCAGATGCCGCTGCAGCGGCGCCTGCCGAAGTTCGGCTTCACCTCCGCGAAGTCGCTGGTTTCCGAGGAAGTCCGCCTGGCCGAACTGGCCCGGGTCGCGGGTGACGACGTCACCCTGGACACCCTCAAGGAAGCCAACGTGCTCAAGGATGCCACCAAGCATGCCAAGGTGATCCTTTCCGGCGAACTGAACAAGGCGGTCACGGTCCGCGGTCTCAAGGTCACCAAGGGTGCCCGTGCCGCGATCGAAGCCGCCGGCGGCAAGGTAGAGGACTAAATGGCTAAGTCAGGAAACATGCCGGCGATGGGTAGCGGTCTGGGTGAACTCTGGGCGCGTCTGCGCTTCGTGCTCCTCGCCATCGTGGTCTACCGTATCGGTGCCCACATCCCCGTTCCCGGTATCAATCCTGACCAGCTTGCTGCCTTGTTCAGGGAGCAGCAGGGCACCATCCTGGGCATGTTCAACATGTTCTCGGGCGGTGCCCTGGAGCGCATGAGTATCATGGCGCTGGGCATCATGCCCTACATCTCGGCGTCGATCATCATGCAGCTGATGACAGCGGTCTCGCCTCAGCTCGAGCAGCTGAAGAAGGAGGGTGAGGCCGGCCGTCGTAAGATCAGCCAGTACACCCGCTACGGTACGGTACTGCTGGCCCTGGTGCAGGCCACCGGCATGTCGGTGGGTCTCGCCAGCCAGGGGATCGCCTACTCGGCCGACTTCAGCTTCTACTTCACCGCCATCGTGACCTTCGTCACCGGGGCGGTGTTCCTGATGTGGCTGGGTGAGCAGATCACCGAGAAGGGTATCGGCAATGGTATCTCGCTGCTGATCTTCTCGGGGATCGTCGCCGGCCTTCCGGGCGCCGTGGGGCAGGCCTTCGAGCTGGCCCGCAACGAGGGTGCCTGGAACGTCCTGCCGCTGCTGGCCCTGACCGTGCTGGGCATCGCCACCGTGGCCTTCGTGGTGTTCATCGAGCGCGGCCAGCGTCGCCTCACCGTGAACTACCCGCGTCGCCAGGTAGGCAACAAGATGTATGCCGGCCAGAGCAGCTATCTGCCACTCAAGGTCAACATGGCGGGCGTGATTCCGGCGATCTTTGCCTCGAGCATCCTGCTGTTCCCGGCCTCGCTCGGACAGTGGGTCGGTGCCGGCGATGGCATGGAATGGCTGCAGAGCGCGTCCCAGGCCCTCGGTCCGGGACAGCCGCTCTACATCTTGCTTTTCGCCGCGGCGGTGGTATTCTTCTGCTTCTTTTACACAGCGCTGGTCTTCAACCCCAAGGATGTCGCTGACAACCTCAAGAAGTCAGGGGCCTTCCTGCCGGGCATCCGCCCCGGCGAGCAGACCGCTCGCTACATCGACAAGGTCATGACCCGCTTGACCCTGTTCGGCGCGCTTTACATCACTGCGGTTTCCCTGATGCCCCAGTTCCTGATCGTGGCCTGGAACGTGCCGTTCTTCTTCGGCGGCACTTCGCTGCTGATCGTGGTAGTGGTCATCATGGACTTCATGGCCCAGGTGCAGTCGCACCTCATGTCGAATCAGTACGAGTCGGTGATGAAGAAGTCCAACCTGAAAGGCTACGGTAGCGGCGGCATCATGCGCTGAGGCGCGCCGCTGGCGATTTGGAGAGAACGATGAAAGTTCGAGCTTCCGTGAAGAAAATGTGCCGCAACTGCAAGATCATTCGTCGCAATGGCGCCGTGCGCGTCATCTGCAGCGAGCCGCGGCACAAGCAGCGCCAGGGTTAATACCCGACGCTGCACTGAACCGGGTGCCGGCATGCCCCTTGTCCTCAGGCGAGGAAAGGGGTATGCTGTTGCGCCTTTTGTAGATGATTAATCGAGCAAGCCGCTCAAATTTCGGAGTAAGCTGATGGCCCGTATTGCAGGCGTCAATATCCCGGACAACAAGCATGCGGCGATCTCGCTGACCTATATCTTCGGGATTGGCCGTACTCGCGCGCAGGAGATCTGTGCCGCGACCGGCATCGCGCCGACCATCAAGATCCAGGAGCTGTCCAGTGAAGATCTGGATACCCTGCGCTCTGAAGTCGGCAAGTACACCGTGGAAGGTGACCTTCGTCGTGATGTGACGCTGAACATCAAGCGTCTCATGGACCTGGGTTGCTATCGTGGTCTGCGTCATCGTCGTGGTCTTCCGCTGCGTGGTCAGCGTACCAAGACCAATGCGCGTACCCGTAAGGGCCCGCGCAAGCCGATCCGCAAATAACACGCACGTTCTGGCGTAAAGACAGGAATAGACATCAACATGGCTAACCCGCGTAGCAACCGTAAAAAGGTTAAAAAGCAGGTCGTGGATGCCGTTGCGCATATCCATGCCTCTTTTAACAACACGATCATTACGATCACAGACCGCCAGGGCAACGCCCTTTCCTGGGCGACTGCCGGTGGTTCGGGTTTTCGTGGTTCTCGCAAGAGCACCCCGTTCGCTGCTCAAGTGGCAAGCGAACGTGCAGCGACCGCTGCAGCCGAGTATGGTGTGAAAAACGTCGACGTGCTGGTCAAGGGCCCCGGTCCTGGCCGTGAATCTGCCGTGCGCGCGCTCAATGCCGCCGGCTTCCGCGTGCAAAGCATCACCGACGCGACGCCCATTCCGCACAATGGCTGCCGTCCGCCGAAGAAACGCCGCGTTTAAGGAGACAGATTCATGGCTCGTTACATTGGACCGAAGTGCAAACTGTCTCGTCGTGAGGGGACCGATCTCTTCCTCAAGAGCGGTGTCACTCCCTTCGAGAAGAAGTGCAAATCCGAGCAGATTCCGGGTGTGCACGGCCAGCGCCGTCAGCGTCTTTCCGACTACGGCTTGCAGCTTCGCGAGAAGCAGAAAGTACGTCGCATGTACGGCGTACTCGAGAAGCAGTTCCGCAACTACTATAAGGAAGCGGCCCGTCTGAAGGGCGCGACCGGCGAGTTGTTGCTGCAGCTTCTCGAATCCCGACTGGATAACGTCGTCTACCGCATGGGCTTCGGCTCCACGCGCTCGGAGTCACGTCAGCTGGTCAGCCACAAGGCGATCTCCGTCAACGGCAAAACCGTCAACGTGGCGTCCTACCAGGTCAAGCCGGGTGACGTGGTCTCCGTCCGTGAGAAGGCGAAGAACCAGGCGCGCATCCAGACTTCCCTGGCCATCGCCGCCAACCGCGGCGACGTGGTGTGGGTCGAGACCGATGCCAAGAAGATGGAAGGCACTTTCAAGGCCCTGCCTGAACGCGGTGACCTGTCTGCCGACATCAACGAAAACCTGATCGTCGAGCTGTACTCCAAGTAAGCGGCGCCCGCGTCGTGTCGTCCCCGTCCGCGGGGGCGACCTGGAGTACCGACAATCCGTTTGGCAGCCTGATAGGTGTTCATATGCAGCGTTCAGTGACAGAGTTTCTCCGTCCTCGTGACATCAAGGTCGAAGAGATCAGCGCACACCACGCCAAGATCGTGCTCGAGCCTTTCGAGCGTGGCTTCGGCCACACGCTGGGGAATGCCCTGCGTCGCATCCTGCTCTCGTCCATGCCCGGCTGTGCCGTGGTGGAAGCCGAGATCGCCGGCGTCGAGCATGAGTACAGCGCGATCGAGGGCGTCCAGGAAGATGTCATCGAAATCCTCCTGAACCTCAAGGACGTGGCGCTCCGGATGCATAGCCGCGACGAGGCAGTGCTCTCGCTGAACAAGCAGGGGCCGGCCGTCGTGACGGCAGGGGATATCGCGCTCGACCATGACGTCGAGATCGTCAACCCCGAGCATGTCATCGCCCACGTCAACGAGGGATCCGAGCTGAAGATGCAGCTCAAGGTCGCTCGCGGCCGCGGCTATGAGCCCGCGGACGCTCGTGGCGACGCCGACGACGAGTCCCGCGCCATCGGTCGCCTGCAGCTGGATGCTACCTTCAGCCCTGTGCGTCGGGTTTCCTACTCGGTCGAGGCCGCGCGCGTCGAACAGCGCACCGACCTCGATAAGCTGATCATCAACCTGGAAACTGACGGCACCCTGGATCCGGAAGAGGCGATCCGTCGCAGCGCTACCATCCTGCAAGAGCAGCTGGCCGCGTTCGTCGACCTGGAAGCCGACAAGGAACAGGAAGTGGTGGAGGAAGAGGATCATATCGATCCGATCCTGCTGCGCCCCGTAGACGATCTCGAGTTGACCGTTCGCAGCGCCAACTGCCTGAAGGCCGAGAACATCTACTACATCGGGGATCTGATCCAGCGCACCGAGGTGGAGCTGCTGAAGACCCCCAATCTCGGCAAGAAGTCCCTGAATGAGATCAAGGACGTGTTGGCCGCCCGCGGGCTTTCTCTGGGCATGCGGCTGGAAAACTGGCCGCCCGCTAGCCTGAAGGACGACAAGGCCTCCGCGTGAGCCTCGACTCGAGTCCCAGTTTGGTAAGGAATCACAACCATGCGTCATCGTAAGAGTGGTCGTCACCTGAATCGTACCAGCACGCATCGTCAGGCCATGTTCAAGAACATGTCTGTCTCGCTGGTCGAGCACGAAGTGATCAAGACAACCCTGCCCAAGGCCAAGGAGCTGCGTCGCGTCATCGAGCCGCTGATCACCCTGGCCAAGCAGGACAGCGTCGCCAACCGTCGTCTGGCCTTCAGCCGTACCCGCTCCAAGGAAACGGTCGGCAAGCTCTTCAACGAGCTGGGTCCGCGTTACGCCGAGCGTCCGGGCGGTTACGTCCGTATCCTCAAGTGCGGCTTCCGCACCGGCGACAACGCCCCCATGGCCTTCGTCGAACTGGTCGACCGTCCGGTCGTCGAGGAAGCCGTCGAGGAGTGATCCTCGACCGGTGACCTTTACGTCCCGAGACCCAAACCGGCTCCCCCAGGGAGCCGGTTTTTTTGTGCCTGACGTATGGCTGAGTAGTGGCAGGGGCTCGGCGCGATAGCCTCCGATCGAGGCGGCCGCGCCGGGTCATGGGATCAGGCCGGGACGGTGTCGTCGCCGGCCTTGCTGCGTTCGAGCAGCGGCTTCAGGAAGCGTCCCGTGTGTGACGCCTCGTGGCGCGCCACCTGCTCCGGCGTGCCCTCGGCGACGATCCGCCCGCCGCCGGAGCCGCCCTCGGGGCCGAGGTCGATCAGCCAGTCCGCGGTCTTGATCACGTCCAGGTTGTGCTCGATCACCACGATGGTGTTGCCGTGATCGCGCAGGCGGTGCAGCACCGTGAGCAGCTGGCGGATGTCCTCGAAGTGCAGGCCGGTGGTCGGCTCGTCGAGGATGTAGAGCGTCTTGCCGGTATCGCGCTTGGCCAGCTCGCGGGCCAGCTTGACCCGCTGGGCCTCGCCGCCGGAGAGCGTGGTGGCACTCTGGCCCAGGCGGATGTAGGAGAGCCCGACGTCGAGCAGGGTCTGCAGGCGCCGCGCGATGGCCGGCACCGGCGAGAAGAACGCCAGCGCCTCCTCGACGGTCATCTCCAGCACCTCATGGATGCTCTTGCCCTTGTAGGCGATCTCCAGGGTCTCGCGGTTGTAGCGCTTGCCCTTGCAGACGTCGCAGGGCACGTAGATATCCGGCAGAAAGTGCATCTCCACCTTGATCATGCCCTCGCCCTGGCACGCCTCGCAGCGACCGCCCTTGACGTTGAAGGAGAAGCGGCCGGGCTTGTAGCCCCGGGAGCGCGCCTCCTGGGTGCCGGCGAACAGCTCGCGGATCGGCGTGAAGATGCCGGTGTAGGTGGCCGGGTTCGAGCGCGGCGTGCGCCCGATGGGGCTCTGGTCGATGTCGATCACCTTGTCGAGATGCTCGAGGCCCTCGAGGCGATCGTGATCCGCCGGGCTCAGCGACGTGGCGCGATTGAGCTCGCGGGCGGCGATGGGCATCAGGGTGGCGTTGATCAGCGTCGACTTGCCGGAGCCCGAGACGCCGGTGATGCAGACGAAAAGCCCCAGCGGAAGCGTCAGGGTGACCTCCTGGAGGTTGTTGCCCCGCGCGCCGGAGAGGCGCACCACCTTCTCGGGATTGCCAGGAATGCGCCACGGCGGCACCTCGATACGCCGGCTTCCGCACAGGTACTGGCCGGTGAGCGAATCGGGCGTCGCCATGATGTCCTGGGGGGTGCCCTGGGCGACGATCTGCCCACCGTGGACGCCGGCCCCGGGGCCGATGTCGAGCACGTGGTCGGCGGCGCGGATGGCATCCTCGTCGTGCTCGACCACGATGACGGTGTTGCCCAGGTCGCGCAGCCGCTCCAGGGTCTGCAGCAGGCGGTCGTTGTCGCGCTGGTGCAGGCCGATGGAGGGTTCGTCGAGGATGTACATCACCCCGACCAGGCCGGCACCGATCTGGCTGGCCAGGCGGATGCGCTGGGCCTCGCCGCCGGAGAGCGTCTCGGCGCTGCGCTCGAGATTCAGGTAGTCGAGCCCGACGTTGACCAGGAACTCCAGGCGCGCGTGGATCTCGTTGACGATCTTCACGGCGATCTCGCCGCGTCGCCCCGGCAGGCTGAGCTGGCCGAAGTAGGCCAGCGCCTCGCCAATGGGCAGCCGGACGAGCTGCGGCAGGGTGTTGTCGTCGATGTAGACGTGCCGCGATTCGCGGCGCAGCCGCGAGCCGTGGCAGGTCGGGCAGGGCTGCACGGCGATGTGGCGGGCCAGATCCTCGCGCACCATGCTCGACTCAGTCTCGCGATAGCGGCGCTGCATGTTGGGCAGCACGCCCTCGAAAGGGTGCTCGCGGGTGACCTTGCGGCCGCGGTCGTTGACGTAGTGGAAGGCGATGTCGTCGCTGCCGCTGCCGTGGAGGATGACCTCGCGCTCATGGCGGGCCAGGTCCTGCCAGGGCGTCTCAAGGGTGAAGCGATAGTGGTCGGCGACGGCCTGCAGCTGGTTGAAGTAGTAGACGCTGCGCCGGTCCCAGCCCTTGATCACGCCCTCGGCCAGGGAGAGTTCGGGGTGGCTGATCAGCTTGTCGGGATCGAAGAACTGCTGCACGCCCAGGCCGTCGCAGGTCGGGCAGGCGCCGGCGGGGTTGTTGAAGGAGAACATGCGCGGCTCGAGCTCGGCGATGGAGTAGCCGCATACCGGGCAGGCGAAGCGTGCCGAGAAGGCGAGGTCCTCCGCCTCGCCGTCCATGAAGTGGATCATGGCGGTGCCGTCGGCGAGGTTGAGCGCCGTCTCGAAGGATTCCGCCAGGCGCTGCTGGAGCCCCTCGCGGACCTTGATGCGGTCGACCACCACGCTGATGTCGTGCTTCTTGTTCTTGTCCAGCGGGGCGATGTCGTCGAGCTCCAGCACCTGGCCGTCGACCATGGCGCGGACGAAGCCCTGGGCGCGCAGTTCTGCCAGCAGCTGCAGGTGTTCGCCCTTGCGCCCCTTGACCACCGGGGCCAGCAGCATCAGTTTGCTGCCCTCGGGCAGGGTCAGCACCTGGTCGACCATCTGCGACACGGTCTGCGCCTCGAGGTCCTCGCCGTGCTCGGGGCAGCGCGGCGTGCCGGCCCGGGCGAACAGCAGGCGCAGGTAGTCGTAGATCTCGGTGATGGTGCCCACGGTGGAGCGCGGGTTGTGCGAGGTGGACTTCTGCTCGATGGAGATCGCCGGCGACAGCCCCTCGATGTGATCGACGTCGGGCTTCTCCATCATCGACAGGAACTGGCGCGCGTAGGTGGAGAGGGACTCCACGTAGCGGCGCTGGCCCTCGGCATAGAGGGTGTCGAAGGCCAGCGACGACTTGCCCGAACCGGAAAGCCCGGTGACCACGATCAGCCTGTCGCGGGGCAGTTCGACGTCGATGTTCTTCAGGTTGTGGGTGCGCGCACCCCTGACCAGAATTGTGTCCATTCGCACCTCGCCGGACGCGGCAAAACCTCGATTATACGGGGCGGGCCGCACCGGCGGCAAAGCGCCGCCGTCCTCGGCTTTCCCTGGGGGGTGGCGAGCCGCTAGAATATGCGGTCCATCTCCGGGCCCCCAGGGTCCGCCCACGGAAGTTCTAATCGCTATGCGAAAGGTCTCAGGACTGCTGTTAGCCACCGAGCGTCGAGCCATCACCGGGCTGGCCGGGCTCTACGCCACGCGCATGCTCGGGCTGTTCATGGTGCTGCCGGTGCTGGCCCTGTATGCCGACGACCTCGCGGGGGCCACGCCGCTGCTGGTCGGCCTGGCGCTGGGCATCTATGGCCTCACCCAGGCGGTGCTGCAGATCCCCTTCGGGCTGCTCTCCGACCGCCTGGGGCGCAAGCCGGTGATCGCCGTCGGGCTGCTGCTGTTCATGCTCGGCAGCCTGGTGGCCGCCCAGGCCGACTCCATCGGCGTGGTGATCCTGGGGCGCTGCCTGCAGGGCAGCGGTGCCGTGGCCGCGGCCATCATGGCGCTGCTCGCCGACCAGACCCGCGAGGAGGTACGCACCGCCGCCATGGCCACCATCGGGCTCTCCATCGGCGTGGCCTTCGCCGTGGCCATGGTGCTGGGGCCCTGGATCGCCGCGGATTATGGTCTGTCGGGCGTCTTCTGGTTCACCGCCGCCCTGGGGCTGCTGGGCATGGCGGTACTGTGGAAGCTGGTGCCGCCGGCGCCGCGTCGCGTGCGTCACCGCGACGTGGGCATGGACCGCGAGCAGCTGCGCGGCATCCTGGCGCGCAGTGACCTGTGGCGCATGGATCTCTCGATCTTCGCCCTGCACCTGGTGCTGATGGCGATCTTCGTCGCCGTGCCCTTCCGGCTGGTAGAGGCGGGAATCGCCGTCGAGCAGCACGGCCTGACCTATCTCGGCGTCATGCTGCTGGCCTTCGTGGCCATGGTGCCGCTGGTGATCGTCGCCGAGAAACAGCGCCGCATGAAGGCCATGTGTCTCTCCGCGATCACCGGCATCACCCTGAGCCTGTTCGGGCTGGCGGGCCTCGGCGAGGGTGTCTGGGCGCTGTTCGGCTGGCTGCTGCTGTTCTTCATCGCCTTCAACCTGCTCGAGGCGACCCTGCCCTCGATGCTCAGCAAGCTGGCCCCGGCCGGCGCCAAGGGCACCGCCATGGGCGTCTACTCCACCAGCCAGTTCCTGGGCGCCTTCCTCGGCGGGGTGCTCGGCGGCTGGCTAGCCCAGCAGTGGGGGCTCTCCGCGGTCTTCATCGGCTGCGGCCTGCTGGGCCTGGCCTGGCTGGCGGCGATGGCCGGCATGACACCTCCCCGCCATCTCTCCAGCGAGGTGGTGGCGCTCGACGACAACGAACAGGATGACGCCCTGGAGACGCTGATGGCGCGCTTCGCCGACGTGGCCGGGGTGGAGGACGTGCTGGTCGTTCCCGAGGAGCGCCTGGCCTATCTGAAGGTCGACCGGCAGCGCCTCGACGAGCAGGCCCTGGCGCGCCTCACCGGCTCCGGTAATCCCCACAGCGGCGCTTGAGCCGCGTATGATCCGGTAAGGGCGCCCTGGGTGCCGCTCGATCGTCGTATAACGCATTTCATGACAGCAAGGAGTTCCCCATGGCCCGTGGCATCAACAAGGTCATCCTCATCGGCAACCTCGGCCAGGACCCGGAAGTGCGCTTCACGCCCTCCGGCACTGCCGTGGCCAACCTCAACCTGGCCACCAGCGACACCTGGATGGACAAGCAGAGCGGCCAGCGCCAGGAGCGCACCGAGTGGCACCGGATCGTGCTGTTCAACAAGACCGCCGAGATCGCCCAGCAGTACCTCAAGAAGGGCAGCAAGGTCTACATCGAGGGCCGCCTGCAGACCCGCAAGTGGCAGGACCAGAACGGCCAGGACAAGTACAGCACCGAGATCGTCGCCAACGACATGCAGATGCTCGACGGTCGCGGTGACGGCGGCCAGGGCGGCGGCTTCGGCGGCGGCCAGCAGGGCGGCGGTCGACCCCCGCAGCAGGGCGGTCAGTACGGCGGTGGTCAGCCCCCGCAGCAGGGCGGTCAGTACGGCGGCGGCCAGCCCCCCCAGCAGGGTGGCAATTTCGGCGGCGGTCAGCAGCCGCCCCAGCAGGGCGGCCAGTACGGTGGCGGTCATCCCCAGCGTCCGGCCCCGCAGCCGGCACCGCCCCAGCAGGGCGGCAACTACGGCGCCCCGGATCCGGGCAGCTTCGATGATTTCGACGACGAGATCCCGTTCTAAGCGAGCGTTAGCCGAGGAGATGTCGTGAAGCTGCTGATTCTGGAGGCCGGCCACTGCCTGAGCCTGGCGATGGCCCGCGAGGCCAACCGGCGCAGCGATACCGAGCTCACCATCGAGCCGGCGTTGCAGACCACGCCGACGCGGCTCGAGACGCTGCGCCCGGATGCGCTGGTGATCCCGCCGCTGTCGCGGCCGCTCAGCGCCGAGCCGGCGGCCGTCACGGCCCACGCCGAGGCGGTCGAGGCCTGCATGGAGACCTGTCGCGAGGCGGGCATCCCGCTGGTGTGGTGCGTCTCCGACCAGCTCTACGAGGACGGCTTCGACGTTCCCATCGACGAGCACGTGATCCCCGAGCCCCGGGACGACGGCCTGCGGCGGCTGGTGCGCACCGGTGATCGGATCCGCGCCGAGCTGCCGCACCATCTGATCGTGCGTCTGGGGCCGCTGTTCGCCCTGGAGGGCAGTCATGCCTGGCTCGGCGAGCTGCTCGATACCTTCATCGAGGGCGGTGAGGTGCGCGCCGAGTCCGACGTGATCTTCTGCCCGACCTCGGCGGATGCCGTGGCCATGGCGCTGATCGGCATGCTCCAGCAGCAGCACTGCAGCGCCGACGCCTGGGGCAGCTATCACCTGGCCGGCACCGAGCCGGTGAGCGCCTTCACCTTCGTCTCGATGGTGCGCACCCAGCTCGATACGCGCCTCGAGGGGCGCGGCGAGCGGGTCGCGCTGGGCAACGCCAAGGCGCTCAAGCATCACCACGACCAGCCGCTGCGCCGGGTGCTGAACTGCCGGCGGGTGCTGGACGTGTTCGGCGTCCATCAAAAGCCCTGGCGCCTGGAGGTCGGCCGCATGCTGGATGCCTGGTGCCTGGTCAGGGCCGAGGAGTCCACGCCGCAATGAATGTGATCCGCAGCCTGATCTTCTATGTCGGCTATGTCCTGGCCATGCTGGTCTGCGGGGTGCTCTTCCTGCCCCCGGCCCCCTTCCTGCCGCTGCAGTCCCGCTACCGGCTGCTCAACCTCTACAACCACTTCATCATCGCCTGGTTCCGCCTGATCTGCGGCGTGCGCTATGAGTTTCGCGGCCATGAGCGCCTGCCGGACGGCCCCTGCGTGATCCTCTCCAACCATCAGTCCGAGTGGGAGACGGTCTACCTTCAGCTGCTGCATCCGCCGGTCTGCACGGTACTCAAGCGCGAGCTTTTGAACATCCCGATCTTCGGCTGGGCGCTGCGCCTGCTGCACCCCATCGCCCTGGACCGCTCGCGACCGGCCAGAGCGATGAAGCAAGTACTCACTCAGGGCAAGGCGCGCCTCGAGTCGGGGCTCTCGGTGCTGATCTTCCCCGAGGGCACCCGGGTTTCGCCGGGGACGCGCGTGCGCTACAACAAGAGCGGCGCGGTGATCGCCTGTCGCGCCGGGATGCCGGTGGTGCCGGTGGCCCACAACGCCGGAGAGCGCTGGCCGGGTCGTCACTGGGTCAAGAAGCCGGGACGGCTGACCCTGGAGGTCGGTCCGCCGATCGAGACCGAGGGGCGCACGGCGGAAGAGGTGATGGCCGAGGCGGAGGCCTGGATCGAGGCGCGCCTGGCCGAGATCTCCGAGGTGCCGCGGCCCGAGACGGCCGAGCCGGTGAAGCGCCCGGCCTGAGCCGGTCTCGACCCCTCGTGGCCAATGCAAGCATGGTCAACGCAAGAAGGCGCCCCTCGGGGCGCCTTCTTGCGTTCTTGCGTCGATCGATGTGCCGCGCTGGATCAGTGACTGAGCTCAGTCCTTGAACTTCTCCAGCACCAGGCAGGCGTTGGTGCCGCCGAAGCCGAAGCTGTTGGACAGCACGCGCTCGACCGCCACACCATCGCGGCGTTCGGTAACGATGTCGAAGCCGGCCGCCTGCTCGTCCAGGTGCTCGATGTTGGCCGAGGCGGTGATGAAGTCGTTCTCCATCATCAGCAGCGAGTAGATCGCCTCCTGCACGCCGGTGGCGCCCAGCGAGTGACCGGTCAGCGACTTGGTCGAGCTCATCGCCGGCGTCCGGTCGCCGAACACCTCGCGGATCGCCTTCAGCTCCGCGACATCGCCCACCGGGGTGGAGGTGCCGTGGGTGTTGACGTAGTAGATGTCGCCGTCGACCGTGGCCATGGCCTGACGCATGCAGCGCGCCGCGCCCTCGCCGGACGGGGCGACCATATCGTGGCCGTCGGAGGTGGCACCGTAGCCGACGACCTCGGCGTAGATCTTGGCACCACGGGCGCGGGCGTGCTCCAGGTCCTCGAGCACCAGCATGCCGCCGCCGCCGGCGATGACGAAGCCGTCGCGGGCCTGGTCATAGGGGCGCGAGGCCTTGTCCGGCGTCTCGTTGTAGTGGGTCGACAGTGCGCCCATGGCATCGAAGAGGCAGGATAGGGTCCAGTGCTCTTCCTCGCCGCCGCCGGCGAACACCACGTCCTGCTTGCCCAGCTGGATCTGCTCGACGGCACTGCCGATGCAGTGGGCCGAGGTAGCGCAGGCCGAGGAGATCGAGTAGTTGACGCCCTTGATCTTGAACGGTGTTGCCAGGCAGGCCGAGACGGTGCTGCCCATGGTGCGGGTGACCCGATAGGGACCCACGCGGCGCAGGCCCTTCTCGCGCATGACGTCGGCGGCTTCGACCTGGTTGGCGCTGGATGCGCCGCCGGAGCCGGCGATCAGGCCGGTGCGCTCGCTGGAGACCTGTTCCGGCGTGAGGCCGGCATCCTCGATGGCCTGAGCCATGGAGACGTAGGCGTAGGCCGCGGCATCGCCCATGAAGCGGCGCAGCTTGCGGTCGATCAGGGCGTCCAGGTCGATGTCGACGCTGCCGGCTACCTGGCTGCGGAAGCCGCGCTCGGCATACTCTTCCTTGAAGCGAATGCCCGAGCGCCCGTTCCTGAGCGCCTCCAGAACCTGCTGTGCGTCGTTGCCCAGGCAGGACACGATGCCCAGGCCGGTGACTACCACTCGTCGCATGGGAGCCTCCTGTTCAGAAATTCGCGGTGGAGGTGAACAGGCCGACGCGGAGGTCGTTGGCCTGATAGATGTCGCGGCCGTCGACGCACACGGTGCCGTCGGCAATGCCCAGGATCAAACGCCGGGTGATGATGCGTTTGATATTGATGCGGTAGGTGACTTTCTCGGCCTCGGGCAGGATCTGGCCGGAGAACTTGACCTCGCCGCAGCCCAGGGCGCGGCCGCGACCGGGGTGGCCGAGCCAACCCAGGTAGAAGCCGACCAGCTGCCACATGGCGTCCAGGCCCAGGCAGCCGGGCATCACCGGGTCACCGGGGAAGTGGCAGTCGAAGAACCACAGGTCGGGGCGGATATCCAGCTCGGCGATCAACTCGCCCTTGCCGTGATCCCCGCCTTCCTCGTGGATGTGCATGATGCGATCGAGCATCAGCATGTTGGGGGCCGGCAATTGCGCATTGCCCGGACCGAACAGCTCGCCGCGCGAGCAGGCCAGCAGTTCTTCGCGATCAAAGGAGTGTTGCTTGGTCACTGAATCGTTCCGAGTGTCGGGATCATGGTCTGCCGAAAGCGGCCTGGGGCCGCCGGGCGGCTGTGCCTAGTCTACTGTCCACACTCGATGAATGCACGCCGAGCGGGTCGCCAGGCCGCTCTCGAGCCAGAGGCGGTGCCACGCGCGGCCGACCTTGCAGCGAGCCGCGCGGCGCGAGCTCGTGCGGACGAGGCGCGTGGCGATCGCCGCCGGCCCGGGAAAATCGCCCGTCGAGGAGGGGTTCAGCTCCCGCCAGGACGGCCGATAACCCTTTCACAGCCCCGGTGCGTGCCGCGGCGTCACTCCATCCACTAAGTGAGCGTCAGCCCATGTGGCCAGCCTTCTCCCTCAACCGACCGATGGCCTGGATGGCCCTCTCGGCCTTCTCGGCCAGCATCTGGCTGCCCGGCGTTCCGCTGCGCCTGGCCGCGGCCGTGCTGGTAGCGCTCGGACTGCTGGATGCCTGGCGCCAGGTGCGCCTGGAGCACCAGCGCTCACGCCTGGGGGAGGAGGCGCTCTCGCTCTCGGACGAGGGCGTCATCATCACCGATGCCGCCAACCGTATTCAGGCCGTCAACCCGGCCTTCACCCGCATCACCGGCTATACCCTCGAGGAGGTGCGCGGCCGCGTCGCCAGTTCCCTGTCGGCCCCGCGCCACGACAAGGCGTTCTACGAGCACTACTGGCAGGTCCTGCACAGCACCGGCCGCTGGGAAGGGGAAATATGGAGCCGGCGCAAGCAGGGCGACGAGTATCCCGAATGGCTGCGGGCCCGGGTCGTCGCGGACGAAACGGGCCGCATCACCCACCATGTCTGCCTGTTCACCGATATCTCCGTCCACAAGGCCCGTGAGCGCGATCTGCAGCGCATCGGCTTCGAGGATCCGCTGACCGGCCTGCCCAACCGTCGGCGGCTGAACGACCTGCTGGCCTCGCGGCTGCGCCATCTGCGGGCGGGCGAGAGCCTCGACATGGCGCTGATCGACATCGACGGCTTCAAGGAGATCAACGACGGCCTCGGGGTGGAACTCGGCGATCGACTGCTCGCGCGCTTCGGGCAGCGGCTGGCTCGGCACGTGGCCGGCGGCGTGGTCGGGCGACTGGGCGGTGACGAGTTCATGGTGATCCGCGTCACCACCCACAACGACCACGATCGCTGGATCAAGGGGCTGCAGGAGCATCTCGGTCAGCCCTTCGAGATCGACCGGCACAGCCTGCGGCTGGGCCTGACCATCGGCAGCTGCCGCTGCCCGGAGGATGGCCGGGAGTCCGGCGAGCTCTTCCAGCGGCTGGAATCGGCGCTGTTCAGCGCCAAGCGCAACGGCCGCAACCACAGCCAGCGCTTCCGGCCTGCCCTCGACGTCCAGGCCAGTCCGCAGCTGGGCCTGCTCAACGACCTGCGCAATGCGCTGGCGGTCGGCGGTCAGCTGGAGCTGCACTACCAGCCCCAGTACCGGCTGGCGGACGATCGCCTGGTGGGGCTGGAGGCCCTGCTGCGCTGGCGTCATCCTCGGGACGGCATGATCTCGCCCGGCGACTTCATCCCGCTGGCCGAGCGCCACGGCCTGATGTCGACCCTCGGCGACTGGGTGATCGACCAGGCGTTGGCTCAGCTGGCCCACTGGCAGCGCAAGGGTCTGCCGGAGGCGGTGGTGTGGATCAATATCTCGGCCATGCAGCTGTTCCAGGGCGACCTGGAGACGGCGCTCGCCTCCGGGCTCGCCCGTCATCGGGTGCCGGCGCGTCTGCTGGGGCTGGAGCTGACCGAATCGGTGCTGCTCGACGAGCGGGCCGGCGACATCGCTCCGCGGCTGGAGCGGCTGCGCGGCCAGGGTCATCGCGTGGCCATCGATGATTTCGGTACCGGCTACTCGTCGCTGGGCTACCTCAAGCACCTGCCGCTGGACAAGCTAAAGCTCGATCGCGCCTTCATCCGCGCGCTGCCTGATGATCGCGCCGATGCCGCCATCGTCTGTGCTGTCCTGGCCATGGCCGAAGGGCTGGGACTTGAGGTCGTGGCGGAGGGCGTGGAGACCGAGCCGCAGCGCGACTTTCTGCTGGCTCAGGGCTGCGCCGAGGTGCAGGGATTCTTCTATGCAAGGCCCCAGCCGGCGGCGCGGCTGGAGGCCGAGTGGCAGGCGCAGGCCTCAGCGGGGTCGTTCACCCAAGGCCAGCGAGTGGCCGAGGCGACGGCTTAGCGTCAGGCAGATCAGCGCCCAGGCCAGCGCCTCGACGGGCAGCAGCCAGGGGGCCAGCTCGACGCCGGCGAGTCGCGCGCCGGCATAGTAGGAGAGCGGGCCGCTGGTGGCGCCGCCGAGCACGGCGAGCCAGGGAAGCTGCCAGAGCCAGGCCAGCGAGTGATGAATCAGGGTGGCGAACAGCGGCCAGAGCAGCCACAGCCAGGGCGGCATGCCGGCGATGGCGAACGTGCCGTCGGGGAACGCGAAGCCGCCGGCCAGCACCAGCATGCCGTCGACTGTGAGCCCCAGCGCGGCGAATGCCGCCAGCCAGCGCCACTCCCCGGGGCGACCCAGCCAGGCCAGATGCAGCGTGACGATCAGCCCCACGACCAGCAGCCCGACCAGCGAGCCGCCCATCACGCAGGCGAACCAGCCTGCCTGGAAGGCGGCCAGGTTGAACAGCAGCCGGCCGGTGCCCTCGGGCAAGTTGAGTCTCACAGGTCCCCCGTCAGCGGTGCCGGCCGGGCGCCGGGCTTGGCCAGCAGCAGCTGGCAGGTGCCGATGCTGCGTTCCATGAAGCCGCCCTCGCAGTAGCAGAGGTAGTAGCGCCACATGCGGATGAAGCGCTCGTCGTAGCCGAGCTTGCGCACGGTCTCGAGGCTCGCCTCGAAGCGGTGGCGCCACTCGCGCAGGGTGCGGGCGTAGTGCAGGCCGATCTCGTCCAGGTCGGTCAGGTTGAGCGAGGTGTGGCGGGTCACGCCGTCGAGGATGGCGCGATGCGAGGGCAAAAAGCCCCCGGGGAAGATGTAGCGCTTGATGAAGTCCATCTCGCGCTTGGCCTCCTCGTAACGCTGGTCGCGGATGGTGATCGCCTGCAGCATCGCCTGGCCGTCGTCGGTAAGCAGGCGATCCAGCGTCGCCAGGTAGGTGCCGAGGTACTGATGGCCCACCGCCTCGATCATCTCCACCGAGATCAGCCGGTCAAAGCGCCCCTCGAGCTTGCGATAGTCCTGCTGCAGCAGGGTGATGCGATCGCCGAGCCCCTCCTCCTCGATGCGTTTGGCGGTGAAGGCGTGCTGCTCCGCGGAGATGGTGGTGGTGGTGACCCGGCAGCCGCGGGTCTTGGCCGCGTGGATGGCGAGCCCGCCCCAGCCGGTGCCGATCTCCAGCAGGTGGTGGTGGGCCTGGACGTCGAGCTTCTCGAGCATCAGGTCGAGCTTGTGGGTGGAGGCCTCCTCGAGGCTCGCCTCGGCGTGGGGGAAGACCGCGCTGGAATACATGCGGTGGTCGCGGTCGAGGAAGGTGGAGAAGAGCGCGTTGCCGATATCGTAGTGGGCGGCGATATTGCGCTTCGAGCCGCTCAGGCTGTTGCGCTGCAGGCGGTAGAGCCCGCCCAGCAGCCAGCGGCCGAGCCGTGCGGTGCCGTTCTCCATCTCGCCGTTGACCCGCTCGAGGTTGGCGGCGAACAGCCGCACCAGGGCCACCGGGTCGTCGGCGTCCCAGTCGCCGTCCATGTAGGCCTCGGCGGCGCCTACGGTGCCGCCCAGGGCCAGGCGCTTCCAGGCGCGGTGATGGCGCACCACCAGCGTCACGCGCAGCGCGCCGCCCTGGCCCAGGCGATGACGCTGGTGACCGTCGGTCAGGATGATAGTGCCGCCCTCCAGGCGGTCGAGCTGAGCCACGACCCGCGGCTTGAGCCAGCGAGTCAGGCGATCACCCTCGGCGGTCAGGGGACGGGCGGTGGCGGAGCGAAGCGTGTTCACGGCGAGCTCTCCTCACGGGAAGGGGGGTCTTGTCCGGGGTGGTCATGGACCGGAATGCGCTTCAGCCATAGCCGTAGCGCCTCGAAGTGGATGCCGGCCAGCGTCTTCAGGCTCATCCAGGGCTGGCGCGCCAGGGTGGCGAGCAGCACGCCGCGGGTCGCCGGGCGGCCCTGTAGGGTCAGGGTGGCGTCGAAGTGGCGCTGGCCCTCCTTCCAGTTCTCCATGTGCATCGTCAGCGACTCGCCGGGCGTATCGAAGCGCCAGCGATAGCTCATGTTCATGGGGTTGAAGGGTGACACGTGCATGGCCTTGTCGAATTCGGCGGTGTGGCCATGGCGCCTGGGCTCCACGGCGCAGGCATAGCGGGTGCGCTCGCCCCAGGGCGTGTTGCTCACTTCGCCGAGCAGGGCGCGCAGCTCGCCGCGGGCATCGAAGGCGTAGTAGAGCGAGACGGGATTGAAGCCGAGTCCCAGGGTGCGCAGCTGGGTCAGCACGCAGATGCGACCGTCCGGGGCGCTGCCGAGCTGGCGCTCGAGCTCCTCGCGCACGGCCTGCTTCAGCGGGCGGTCGTGGGGGCCGAGGTAGTCGTGGCGGCGAAAGCGCGCCAGGGCCGGTCGCCGCGCGCTGAAGGCGGGCACGCCGTCGAACAGTTCAGGCATCTCGTCCAGGTCGAGCCAGGCCATCCACAGGTCATAGCTGAAGGCGTGGGGGCGGGGCAGGAAGCGTCGATGGCGCAGGCTGCCCCGGTAGATCCGCGAGCGCGGTGTTCGCCTCATGCCGCGCTCTCCTCGGCCGTCTTCGATCGGCTGACCAGGCGCTCGCCCGGGCCCTGTTCGTCGCAGCCCAGGTCTCGGGCGACCCGCAGGGCGCTCCAGACGCCGTCCTCGTGGAAGCCGTTGCGCCAGTAGGCGCCGCAGTAGTGGGTGCGCTGAACGGGGCCCGAGATCTCGCCATGGCGAGCCTGGGCCGCCTGGCCGGCCAGGGTGAACTGGGGGTGGGCGTAGGTGAAGCGGCCCAGCACCTTGGCGGGGTCGATGGCGGCGCTGTCGTTCAGGGTCACGCAGAAGGTGTGTGGGGCCGTGATGCGCTGCAGGATGTTCATGTCGTAGGTGACCGAGACGCGAGCGTCATCGCCGCGGCCGTCGAGCCGGTAGTTCCAGCTCGCCCAGGCGCGCGGCCGACGCGGCAGCAGGCGGGTGTCGGTGTGCAGTACCACCTCGTTGTCCCGGTAGGGCATGGCGCCGAGGATCTCGCGCTCGGCGGCGCTGGCGTCGTCGAGCATTTCCAGGGCCTGGTCGGCGTGGCAGGCCAGCACCACCTGATCGAAGGACTCCACGCCAGCATCGCTTCGCACCTCAACCCGGTCGGCATGGCGGCGAATGCCGCGCACCGGGGTCGAAAGCCGGATGCGCTCGGCGTAGGGGGCGGTCAGGGCGGGGATGTAGGCGCGCGAACCGCCGATCAGGGTGTACCACTGGGGACGGTCGTTGACCGACAGCAGGCCGTGATGGCGGAAGAAGCGCACGAAGAACAGCAGCGGAAAGTCGCGCAGGTCGCTGATGCTCGCCGACCAGATGGCCGCCCCCATGGGCAGCAGGTAGCGCTGCTGGAAATCGTCGTCGTAGCCGCCGGCGTCGAGCCAGGTGCCCAGCGTCATGGCCGGGTCCAGCCGCCCCCCCTCCAGCGCCTGGGTGGCCTCGCGGTTGAAGCGCAGGATGTTGCGCAGCAGCCGGTAGAAGCGGGGGCGCAGCAGGTTGCCCCGCTGGGCGAAGAGGCTCGCCAGGGTGTGGCCGTTGTATTCGAAGTCGCGGGCCGTTTCGTGTACCGAGAAGCTCATCTCGGTGGGCTGGGCGGCGACCCCGAGGCGCGCCAGCAGCCGCTGGAAGTGTGGATAGGTCCAGTCGTTGAAGACGATGAAACCGGTATCGATGGCGTAGTCTCGGCCGTCGAGCGAGACGTCGATGGTCGCGGTGTGGCCGCCGAGGCGGTCCTCGGCCTCGAAGAGCGTGACCTCGTGGTGGCTCGACAGGTACCAGGCGGCCGCCATGCCGCCGATGCCGCTGCCGATCACGGCGATGCGTTGGACGGCACCCCGCTGGGCGGCACTCCGTCGGGCGGCGCTCCGCTGGGCGGCGTCATGAGGAGGACGGATTGGCGCGTTCATCGGCGGGCCTCCATGGGCGATGCCTGACGGGTCATGCGCAGGCCCAGACGGTGGCGCAGGCCGGGGGGCAGGATACCCATCAGCCGCACCAGCAGCGTGAAGCGGCGCGGGAAGTGAATATCCAGGCGGCGGCGCTCCAGACCGGTGAGGATCGCCTCGGCGGCGGCGTCGGTGGAGATGCGCATGGGCATGTCGAAGTCGTTGCGGTCGGTGAGCGGCGTCTTCACGAAGCCGGGATGGATCAGGCTGACCCCGATGCCCTCGCCGGCCAGGTCCAGGCGCAGCGACTCCATGAAGTGGCTCAGCGCCGCCTTCGAGGCCCCGTAGGCCTCGGCCCGGGGCAGCGGCAGATAGGCCGCGGCGCTGGAGGTGGCGGCCAGCAGCGGATGGCCGCCCTCCGAGCGGGCGCGGCGCATCAACGGCAGGGCCGCGTCGGTGCAGTAGACGGCGCCGAAGAAGTTGGGGGCGAAGACGCGCTCGACGAGATCGACCTCGAAGTCGCCGGCGTCCAGATATTCGCAGGTGCCGGCGTTGAGGATCGCCAGGTCCAGGCCGCCGAAGGCCTCGGCCAGGCGCTCACCGGCTCGCTCGACGGCCTGGCGATCGGCCACGTCCAGGGGCAGCGGCAGGGCGTTGTCATGGCCCTCGCAAAGCTCGGCCAGAGCCGACTCGCTGCGCGCGCTGAGTGCCACCCGGTGCCCCTGCTCGAGCAGGCGCTCGGCGAGGGCGCGGCCGATGCCCGAGGTGGCCCCCGTCAGCCAGATGCGCTGTGTGTCGCTCGCGTTGGTCATGCGCTTTCCCCGTCGTCGGTGGACCGTCACTGGCCCAGTTGTCGCTTCACCCGGCGTATCACGCCGCCCAGCAGAGGCAGGCGCTCGTAGAGCATGGCGCCCGCATCGAAGTAGTCGCGATGCCTGGTCACCCGGCCGTCCAGGGCGAAGCGCAGATGCGAGCAGCCCTCGACCTCGATGCACCGTCCCCCGTCGAGCCTGGGGTGCTCCAGTCGCATGGTCCAGGTGACGAAGGCCGTCTCTTCCTGCTGCGACCGCTCGTGAAAGGTGAAACGACACGATGTCACGTTGTCGTACAGGTTCTGGAAGTACCCCTCGAGCGCCTCTCTACCCTCTATATGGTGCAGCGGGTCGGTGAAGCTCACGTCTGCAGTGTATACCTCGCCGAGTTGATTTGTACAGGTCTTGTCTAGCTTATTAAAGAAGGCGCAGAAGGCCTCCAGATCCGCCGTCGGGTGCATCCAGGATCTCCCGCGGTGAGTGGGTGATCAGTCCGTCTTCAGGGCCTTGAAGGCCTCCAGCGCCCTCGCCCGGGCGGCCCGGTGATCGACGATGGGCGAAGGGTAGTCGGCCCCGCCGAGCAGATCGCCCGAGGGCGCGTGTCGAGCCTTCTTGGGCAGCTCGGCCAGCGCCGGCAGCCATTCCGCCAGGAAGGTGGCGTCGGGATCGAAGCGCGTGGACTGCGTGGTGGGGTTGAAGATGCGGAAGTAGGGCGCGGCGTCCGTGCCGGTGGAGGCCGCCCACTGCCAGCCGCCGTTGTTGGCGCAGAACTCGCCGTCCACCAGATGGCGCAGGAAGAAGGCCTCGCCTCGGCGCCAGTCGATCAGCAGGTGCTTGGTGAGGAACATGGCGGTGACCATGCGCAGCCGGTTGTGCATCCAGCCGGTGGCCACCAGCTGGCGCATCGCGGCATCGACGATCGGGTAGCCGGTGCGCCCCTCGCACCAGGCGGCGAAGCCGGCCTCGTCGTCGCGCCAGGCGAGCGCCTCGGTATGCTGCTGAAAGGCGCGATGGCGGCAGACTCGCGGGAAGCCGACGGCCACGTGGCGGTAGAACTCCCGCCACACCAGCTCGTTGACCCAGGCCGTGAGGCCGGCATCGCCCTCGGCCAGGGCGCCGTCGTTCTCGGCGAGCACCGCCTGCAGGCACTGGCGATGGGAGATCATGCCCAGCGCCAGGTAGGGCGACAGCTCGCTGGTGCCGCGGATCGCCGGGAAGTCGCGCTGGCGCTGGTAGTGGCGGCCCCGGAAGCGCAGGAAGCGCTCCAGGCGATCGGCGGCGGGGCCCTCGCCGGCGGGCCATAGCCGGCCGTCGATCGGGGTGTCATCGAGCTCGGGAAGCGCGGGCAGCGGATCGGCGGCGATATCAAGCGCCGCCTGGGGCGCGGGGACGTCGTGCAGGGCGATGCGCTCCGCGCTCAGCTGGCGATGCCAGGCCTTGGCGAAGGGGGTGAAGACCCCGTAGTAGTCGCCCTTGCCGGTGAGCAGCTCGCCGGGGGCGAAGGCCACGGCGTCATGATGGCCGGTGACCGTGAGGCCCGCCTCCTGGAAGGCGGTGATCACGTCGCGGTCGCGGCGCTGCTCGTCCAGCGGGTACTCGTGGTTGAAGTGCAGGGCGCCGGCGCCCGTCTCCCTGGCGATCTCGAGCAGCGCTGCCGGGGCCTCGTTGAAATCGTCGATATCGCGGTGCAGCAGCGGGATGCCGAGGCCCGCTAGGCTCTCGCCCAGGGCAGCCACGCCGCGGCCCCAGAAGTCGAGCTTGTTGGCGCCGTGGCCGTGGCGCTGCCAGTGGGGTAGGCAGCGCAGGAAGACGGCGATCACGGGGCCCTGGCGGGCGGCCGCGGCCAGGGCGGTATTGTCGTGGGTGCGCAGGTCGCTGCGAAACCAGACGATGGCGGGAGTGGACATGGACGGCTCCGGGTCAGCGGGCGGGGAGTCGGGCCTGGAGGCGCTGCATGGCCTCGTCGAGGTCGTCGCCGAGCAGCTCTACCCGGGTCTCTTCCAGGTCGGCCTCGCGGATGCGCGCCATGGGACCGCAGGCCATCAGCGGCACCTCGAGCTGCTCGGCCAGGCGCGGCAGCTGGCGACGGATCAGCTCGGCCTTCTCGGCCTTGCCGCTGGCCAGCAGCAGGCCGGCGGCCTGAAAGCGCTCCACCGCCAGCGGCACCTCGCCGAAGGGCAGCGGGGCATCGAAGAGCCGGATGCGATAGCCGCGGTCGCTGGCGGCCAGCGCCGCGAGCAGCACCCAGAGCGGCGAGGGGTCGTCCGGCAGCGGGGCGACGATCAGCGTGGGGCCCTCGGAGAGCCGGTTGGCGTGCAGCAGCCGGGTGCCGACGCGGGTGCGCAGGAAGGCCTCCAGGGTGCGGCGTTGCAGGGTGTCACCCAGCTGCTCGCCCCAGCCCTCCTCGAGCTGGCGCACCACCGGCTGCCACAGCTCGGCCAGGCAGGTCGGGACCGGGTAGAGCGCCAGCGATTGATTGAACAGCGCCTCGAGGCGGTCGAGGTCGAGCGCCTGGAGGGCGCCGATCAGCTGGCGACGCTGCCCCGGCCAGTCGCCGGCCGCCGGCGCCGGGGTCTCGGCCGTCTCCGGCTGGTCGAGCAGCTCGCGGACCTGGCTGACCGGCACGCCGCGGTTGAGCCACTGCAGGATGCGCTCGACGCGCTCGATGTCCTCGCGGGCATAGAGGCGATGGCCCTTGGGGGTCCGCTGGGGTTGAATCAGCCCGTAGCGACGCTCCCAGGCGCGCAGGGTCACGGAGTTCACGCCGGTCAGCCGGGAGACTTCGCGGATCGGGTAGAGCGGGGTGTCGGCCGGACGCCGTGCCTCGTCGTTCATGAGCGTGCCGACTCCCCTGCCTGCTCGGCGACCACCGCCGCCAGCGCCTCGACGAAGGCCGGGTGCTCGCCGACCGGTGACAGCAGCGTCAGCTCGAGGCTCGGCTGGGCGGCGGTCAGCGCCTCGACCTGGCCGGGCACGTCGCGGCGCAGGTGACGACCGGCGGCGAAGAATAGCGGCAGGATCTCGGCCCGCTCGATGCCGGCCTCGGCCAGTTCGGCCACCGTGGACTCGAGCGACGGCTCGCTGAGCTCCATGTAGGCCAGGCGCAGCGGGGTCGACAGCCGCTCGGTCAGGGCCTTGGCGAAGTGTTCGAAGGGGGCTCGCCAGTTCGGGTCGCTGGAGCCGTGGGCGAGCAGGATCAGGGCATAGGACATGGAAGTCTCCAGTCGCGAAGAGGGAGTCAGGAAGCGTCGGCCGCCAGGGCCTCGCCGAGATGGTGACCGGAGAGCCAGGCGTCCTCGACCCGCGGCCCGCGCCAGGCGTCGCCGCACAGCGAGAGCCCGGTAGGCGAGCGGCGGTGATCGAGATTGACCGCCTCGCCGCCGGCGAAGACGTCAGGCTGGGCGTAGCGCCAGCGATGGGCGCCCAGCGAGATCGGTTCGGGCAGCGACACGCCCGCCGGCAGGCGCGCGCGAAAGGCCTCGAGCAGGCGCCGGGCGACGCTCTCGGCGTCGTGCTCCAGGTTCGCCTCGCTCCACTCCAGCCGTGCCAGCAGGCTCAGGCTCTCGCCCTGGACGTGACGCCCGGGCTTGTGGTCGTTGCGGCTGACGAAGCGCAGCGACTGCTCGGCCGTCGGCCGGTTGGGATCGGGGGCCAGGCGCACCGCCTGCCAGTCGTCGTCGACATTCGGCAGGGCGGGCAGCGGCGCCTCGAAGCAGGCCCAGGCGGCCCAGCAGGGGCGCTGAATGACGGCTTCGCAGGCGGCCGCGAGGGTCGGCTCGTGGGGCTCCAGCAGCGCCTGTGCCTGGGGCGAGGGCAGGGCAAGCACCACGTGCTTGAACGGGCCGTGGTGGACGTCGTGCTGGTCCACCAGCCACCAGTGCCGTTGGCCGTGCTCGTTGTCCTGCCGCTCGAGGCGCTCGATGTGGGTGCCGGCCTGTACCTCTAGGCCGTTGGCCAGGTGGCGGGTGACCGCACTCATGCGGGGCGCGCCGATCAGGCGCTCGACGTCGTCATGATGTCGATGCCAGCCGGATTCACTCGCCTCCCACAGGGAGTCGGGCCAGGGAGCGACCACGCCCGCCTCGCGCCACGCCGTGACCTGGCGGCGGAAGGCCGGATCGCGCACGCTGAAGAACTGGGCCCCCAGGTCTACTGCGGCTTTCTCGAGGCGGCGGCTGGACATGCGCCCCCCGGGTCCGCGCGCCTTGTCGATGAGGCGCACCGGCAGGCCGTGGGCCTGCAGGGCTTGTCCACAGGCGAGGCCGGCGATACCGGCACCGATAATGGCGATGGGAGCGGGGGAGTGGGGCATGGGCCTCTCGTGCAGTCAACGGCGTTCATCGCTAGACTAGCAGAAGTGTACAACGGCTGTATAACTCATGATGGCTTGTCGTCACGACTGGCCACAGATGGCTTGGGAGGGATTCCGGATGCGAGTGCTGATCACGGGCGGCAGCGGGTTCGTCGGGCAGTGTCTATGCCGGCGGTTGAAGGAGGCGGGGCACCAGCTGCTGGTGGTGTCACGATCCCCCGATGAGGTGCGCGACCGCCTGCCGGAGGGCAGCGATATCCGGCGCTCAGTGCTGGATTTCGTCGACACCCCGCCGGACGCCATCGTCAACCTGGCCGGCGAGCCGATCGCCGCCAAGCGCTGGAGCGAGGAGCAGAAGGAGCGACTGATCGATTCGCGGGTCAACGTCACCGGCGACCTGGTGATGCTCTGCGAACAGCTGAAGGCCAGCCAAGGGCGCATGCCCAAGGTGATGGTCTCGGCTTCGGCCATGGGCTTCTACGGCGATCAGGGCGATCGTGAGGTCACCGAACAGACCCCGCCCCACGACGAGTTTGCCCACCGGCTCTGCAAGCGCTGGGAGGAAGTCGCCGGCGACGTGACGGACTTTGGCGTGCGGCTCGCCCTGCTGCGCATCGGCCTGGTGCTCGACGTCGGCGGCGGCAGCCTTGCGAAGATGCTGCCGCCCTTCAAGATGGGGCTGGGCGGGCGCTTCGGCGACGGCAAGCAGTTCATGCCGTGGATCCACCGCGAGGACCTGGTCGGCGCGATCCTGTTCCTGCTCGAGCGCGACGACCTGGAGGGCCCCTTCAACGGCAGTGCCCCCCATCCGGTCACCAACGCCGAGTTCTCCCGCACCCTGGCCAAGCAGCTGGGTCGCCCGGCGCTGATGCCGGTGCCGGCCATCGCCCTGGAGGTCGCCTTCGGCGAGATGGCACGGCTGCTGCTGACCGGCGCCGACATGCGCCCGGCGCGGCTGCAGGAGGCCGGCTTCGAGTTCCGCTTCCCGACCCTGGACAAGGCCCTGGCCGATATTCTGGGGTGACACTTCCCGACACCGGGGTGCCGGAGGCGGTTCGCCACGCCCGAACGCATACGGCCCCGCCGGCATTGCCGGCGGGGCCGTGTCTCGTGGGATGTCGCTATGGACCCGTGCGTAGGGACCGGCGCGAGGCATTCAGCGCGCGTCGTCACCCACCGTGACGATCACCCGCACCGCGTCCAGGCGCAGCCGGGTGGCCTCGATGGCGGCATCCAGCTCGGCGCGTTCGCGGCGCAGCGCCTCGAGCTCGTCGGCACGCACTGCGGGGTTGAGCCGTGAGAGCGCCTCAAGGCGACTCAGCTCGGCGTCCAGCTCGGCGCGCATGCGCCCCTGGGCGGCCTCGACGATGCTCGGCAGCTCCCGCTGGGCCTCGGTCTCGGCACCGTCGAGCAGTTCGCGCAGCTGGTCGTGGCGGCTCTTGATCAGGTCGCGGGCGACCGCCTTCTTGACCTTCTTTACCGCCTTGGAGAGCCCGGTGAAGGAGATCTTGGCGGTCAGGTTGGCCCCCGACTCGTCGAGCAGCACCCGCACCGCGGTGGGCGGCAGGAAGCGATTGAGGTGCAGGCGCTTCGGCGCCGGGCAGTGGGTGCGGAAGACCAGCTCGACCATCAGCCGGCCGGCCGGAATGGCGGGGTGCTTGAGCAGCGCCAGGGCGGTGTTGCCCATGGCGCCGCCGAGGATCCGGCCCATCATCTCGCGCAGCAGCGGATGCTCCCAGGAGAGGCGCTGGACGTCGTCACGGGCCAGGGCGCGCTCCCGGGAGAAGGTGGCCGAGAAGCCTTCCTCGCCCTTCACCAGGCCCGGCAGGCCGTCGAGCATCTGCGGGCTGGGCTGCAGATGCTGGATGCCGCCGCTGATGTCTTGGCTGTCGACGCCGAAGATGTCCAGCGCCTGGTCCAGGTAGCGGGCCAGGGCCTTGTCGGCGTCGAGCTCGCGGATCGCGGCGGTGACCGCCTCGGCGCGCTCATGGCGACAGGCGTTGAGCTCGAGCAGGCGATTGCGGCCGGCGTCGCGCTCGGCGAGCTTGGCCTCGAACAGGGTGCGGGTCTCCGCGATCACCTCGTCGAGGTCCTCGTCGTCGAGCAGGCTGTCGGCCAGGGTGTCGCCGAAGGCGGTGTGGATCTCGCTGCCCAGGCCGTGCGGGGCGCTGAAGGCGTCCATGCCCTGATCGTACCAGCGCAACAGCTTCTCGCCGGGGCTGCCGGCGAACACCGGCGCGTGGATCTCGATGGCGTGGCGCTGGCCGATGCGGTCGAGGCGGCCGATGCGCTGCTCGAGCTGGTCCGGGTGCAGCGGCAGGTCGAACATCACCAGGTGACGGCAGAACTGGAAGTTGCGACCCTCGGAGCCGATCTCCGAGCACACCAGCACCTGGCAGCCCTCCTCCTCGTCGGCGAAGGCCGCCGCGGCGCGGTCGCGCTCGATCAGCGATAGCCCCTCGTGGAACACCGGGGCCTGGTAGCCGCCGAGCACCCTAAGGCCCTCGGCGAGCCCCGTGGCAGTCTCGCGATCGTGGGCGATCACCAGCACCTTGTCGCCGGCAAAGCCCGCCTCGCCGTCGTCGGCGAGGCGCTCCAGCAGCCAGCTCACGCGCGGATCGAACTGCCACCAGGGCTCGGTGTTGAGCGGGTCGTCGGTCATCTCCCGGTACATGGCGTCGGGATAGATCAGCACCTCGGGGTGATCCAGGCCGGTCTCGATCAGCAGCTCGTCCAGGTAGTCCTCGTCACGGTCCAGGCGGCGAAACACGCGCCGGTAGGCGGAGGGCGCCTCGAGCTCGGCGATGTGCAGGCGGCGCTCCGGGAAGCCGCCCACGTGGCGGCGGCCGTTGCGAAACATCACCCGGCCGGTGCCGTGGCGGTCGAGCAGCTGGTCGCGTAGCTGATCCCGCGCCGCGGAGCGCTGGTCGTCGCCGCGCTCCGGGTCGGCCAGGGTGTCGAGCAGCGCCAGGCTATCGGGCTCATGGATCACCGCGGCGACCCGCTCGCGGTCGGCCGTCTCGCCGGGCAGCCGGTCGAGGGCATCGATCGCCTCGGCGACCTCGACGTAGTGGGCCTCCTCCTCGCGGAAGGCCTCAAGGCTCTGGTAGCGGTCGGGGTCGAGCAGGCGCAGGCGGGCGAAGTGGCTGGCCAGGCCCATCTGCTCCGGGGTGGCGGTGAGCAGCAGCATGCCGGGCACCTGGGTCGCTAGCTGCTCCACGCAGGCGTAGCCGGGCCCGCTCTGCTCGGGGCTCCAGTCGAGGTGGTGCGCCTCATCGACGATCAGCAGGTCCCAGTCGCAGGCCTGGGCCTGCTGTTGGCGATGGGGGTTGGCGAACAGCCAGTCCTGGCTCGCCAGCACCAGCTGGCCGGCCTCGAAGGGGTTGGTGTCGCCGTGGGCCTGGCTCTGCTGCTCGTCGAGCAGGGTGACCTCCAGGGCGAAGCGGCGTAGCAGCTCGACCAGCCACTGGTGGGTCAGGCTCGCCGGCACCAGGATCAGCGCCCGCTCGGCGCGACCGGTGAGCAGCAGACGATGCAGGATCAGCCCCGCCTCGATGGTCTTGCCGAGCCCCACTTCGTCGGCCAGCAGCACGCGCGGCGCGTGGCGGCGTGCCACCTCGTCGGCGATGTAGAGCTGGTGGGGAATCAGGTCGATGCGCGGCCCGGCCAGGCCCAGCGCCGGGTTCTGCTCGATCCGGTGATGGTGATGCAGGGTGCGAAAGCGCAGGTCGAACCAGTCGTTGCGATCGACCTGGCCGGTGAGCAGGCGGTCGCGGGCCTGGTCGAACTGCATGGTGTCGGCGAGGCGCGCCTCGGGCAGCTCGCACAGGTCGCCGGCGTCGTCCTCGCCGATGTAGACGATCAGTCCGCCGACCTCCTTGCTGTCGTCGACGGTCATCTGCCAGCCCTCGGTGGACTGGATGCGGTCGCCGCTGCCGAAGGCCACGCGGGTCAGGGGGGCGTTGCGGCTGCTGTAGGTGCGGGTTTCCTGACTGGCGCCGAAGAGCACGGTGACGCTGCGTGCGTCGACGTTGAGGATAGTGCCCAGGCCGAGTTCGGCTTCGCCGTCGCTGATCCAGCGCTGGCCGGGAGAAAAGTCGCTCATGGTGCCTCGGGGGATGCTTGGGATCGGTTCGTTGCCGCGGGCCACACCCGGCTCGACGGCGACAGGGCGCGGTATCTTACAGCAAAGCCCGACGCGGCTTAAGCGTCCAGGTGCCGATCAGCAGGCAATCGCCCCGGTCCGCTCAGCGCGCGTCCAGCCAGGCCGAGAGCTGGGCCCGGGTCAGCTCGCCGACGTGCTGCTCACGGGCGCGGCCGTCGGCGTCGAAGAGCAGGGTGGTGGGCAGCCCCGGCGACTCGGCCAGCACCATCAGCCGCTGGCGCGGGTCGAGCAGCGCATGGCGGAAGTCCAGGCCCTGTTCGTTCAGGTAGCGCACCGCCTGCAGCAGCGTCTCGCCCTGATTGACGATCACCACGCTCACGTCCTCCCGCGCATCGGCTTCGGCTAATAGCGGCATCTCGCGCCGGCAGGGCGGGCACCAGGTGGCCCAGAGGTTGATCACCACCGTCTCGCCGCTCAGCGAGGCGAGGTTCACCGGCTCCCCCTCGAGGTTCTCCAGGGCGAGGTCCGGCAGCTCGCGGATCGCCATGCCGCCGCCCAGCGGCGCCAGGGTCACCAGCGCCAGCCACATCACGGAGGCGCCGAGGGCCAGGCCCATGCCGCCCAGCATCGCGCCCAGCCGGTCCCTGAGCGTCCAGGCCGTCCAGGCCAGCGCCGCCAGAAGGCCCCAGAGGCCGTGGTAGCCGGGCTGCCAGAGCTTGAGCACGTCCAGCGGGGCATCAACGTAGGCGCCGGCGTTCATCAGCACGTGGCCCAGGCGGGCGCCGACCAGCCAGGCCACCAGCAGGCCGTTGAACCAGCGGGCGTGGCGGCGCCGCGGCAGGCCGAGGAGGACGACGCTGGCGCCCAGCAGGAGCAGGGCGGCGAGGAGGGCATAGAGGCGCGGCAGTGCGATCAGCACGGGCCCCAGGGCGATGGCATCCATGTCGTGGCGGTGACTCCGGGAGGTCGGCGGCGGGGGCCGCAGCGGTTACACTGGGCGGATTCGTTTCGCCAAGCCTACTGCCGGCGGGCAGGGCTGTCATCCAGCGGGAGCCTCCATGACACGACCGGCCTTCGATACCCTGCGCGCCCTGGCCATCGCCAGCCAGGCGCTGGGCTTCATCCTGATCCTCACCCTCGAGACCCTGATGGGCGATGCCGCACGTCCCTGGCAGGGCTGGACCCTGGCGGGGATGGTTGCCTTTGCCTTGGGCATCGCTCTGGTGCGGCTCTATCGGCGCAACAAGGCGCGCAAGGCGCTGGCCCAGCACCGCGGCGAGGAGTAGCCGCCGGATCGCCGGCGGCGTCGAAGGGGCAAGCCGCGGAGCGCCCCCCCTACAGCAGGTAATAGCCGCCGTTGAGACCATCGACCAGCAGCGCCAGCTCGCCGTGCTGGGCGTGGTGCGCAGTGACGCGCCACAGGGGCTTGCGAACGGTCTCGCAGCGCGCCAGTTCGAGACCCGTCGCGCTGCGCCGCTTCAGGCGATGGCGGCGGACCTGCATGACGTGCTGGCGCGCCTTGCGCTCTAGAGGTGGCGTCTCGAGCTCGGCATGGGGCAGGTCGGCCACGGCCAGCGGATCGCCGAACTCGACTCCCTCGAAAGTGGTGCTGACGCCCTGGCAGCGATCCACCAGGCAGTTCATCCACTCCGTGCGACGCTGGCTAAAGCGGCGGACCTCCCAGCGATACAGGCACAGCAGGTAGGGAAAGCCGATCGCCTGGGTCTCGCCCAGTCGCAGGGCGGGATCGATCCCCGCGAGCCGCCGCGCCAGGGCGTCGCGGGGGAGCCTGGCGCGCAGCCAGGCCTCTTCGTGGATGGCCGGCGGCCAGGCGGCATTGTGGTGTGCCTCATTCATGCCGTGCGCTCCTGGGCCTTGAGGGTCAGCGCCTCGTGGGCCATCTCGAAGCTCTGCTGCGCCTTGAGCGGTCGCGGCAGGGGGCGAAGCTCGGCGGTCTCGGCCATCGCCTGCAGGACGTGCTCGGGCACCGGGTGGCTGGCCTGGGTCAGCAGGCTGACGACGACCATCGACAGGCTGGAGAGCACCACGCCGGCCAGCATCGGATGCAGGCCCGTGACCTGGTCCAGTCCCAGGTACTGCCAGCTGAAGGCCACCAGGCTACCGACGATCATCGAGGCCAGGGCGCCCGGCGTATTGGCCTTTCGCCACCACACCGCGGCGACGTAGGCCGGCAGGAAGGCGCTGCCCAGTACCGCGGTGGTGAAGACCACGATGGAGAACACCGCCGGCGGTTCGAATAGCGCTATCACGCCGCAGATGATCCCCAGCAGCAGCACGATGGCCTGGGAGACCCGCACCATCTGCTTCTCTTCCATGTTCGGGTTGATGAAGCGCTCATAGAGGTCGCGGGCGGCGATGCTGCCGGTCTGCAGCAGGATCGAGTCGGCCGTGGACATGATCGCCGCCATGATCGCGGCCATCACGATGCCGACCACCGCGGCGGGCAGCAGATTCTGCGCCAGGGCGAAGATCGCCTGCTCGGGATCGTCGAGCTCGGGGAGTACCAGGATCGCCAGGGTGCCGAGGATATACGGCGCGCTGACGAAGATCAGGTTCCACAGCGTGGAGTAGACGCCGGCGCGGCGCGCGTGGAAGGGGTTGCGCATCGCCATGTGGCGCGTGACCACGTGGGGCCAGCCCATGTAGCCGATGGAGAAGATCAGCAGTGCGCCCAGCACGATACCCCACTGGCCCTCATAGGCGAGATCGCGGCCCCAGACGCTGAGCAGCGTCGGGTCCAGCGCGGCCAATGCCTCGTTGGCCGCGGTCAGGCCGCCGACCTCCTGCAGGGTGGCGACCAGAATCCAGACGATACCGATGATCATCACGAAGCTCTGGACCAGGTCGGTGTAGGCGACCGCGCCATAGCCGCCCATCAGGGTGTAGGCCAGGATCACGGTCACGGCGATGGTGAGTGCCAGCTCGTAAGGCAGGCCGGTCACCAGCTCCAGGCCCTTGCCGCCGGCGATGAACTGGGCCAGCACGTAGGCGCCCAGCAGGAAGACCGAGAGCCCGGCAGCGATCAATCGCACCCACTTGTTCGGATAGCGCTTCTCGAGATACTCGATGGAGGTCAGCGCGCCCATGATCTGTGAGAGCTTGCGCATCCGGCGCCCGAGCACCGAGAGGTTGACCACGCCGCCGCCGATATCGCCGGCGGCATACCAGAAGCCGTAGTAGCCCTGGGTGTAGCCCAGGGAGCCGGCGCCGAGAAACATGTAGCCGCTCATCGAGGTGGACTGCATGGTCATGGCGGTGACCAGCGGGCCGACGTTGCGCCCGCTGAGATAGTAGCCTTCCATGCTGCTGGAACCGCCTCGTCGCATGGAAATGACGCCCATCGCCAGCATGGTGAGGAAATACAGGCCGAGAAACTGCCGACGCCAACCGTCAACTCTCCCCGGACGAGACGTCGCAGAGTGAGGCCGAGCGTCGGCGCAGCCAGCGCCTGATGGCCACCGTCGACAAGCTGAACCGCGAGCTGGGCCGCGACGCCTTCAGGCTGGGTTTGCCGAGACAGGGCAACGCCTGGGCGCTCCGCTCTGAGCGAAGGACGCCGAGGTACACGGCGCGGTGGGAGGAGCTTCTGAAGGTTTGGGCAGGGAAGTAGATGTTTACCAGCCCATTGGTGCGGGGCTTATATCAATAAAATCAATTGTTTGTTTAGGGTCATCTGTAAGCCTCCGACAGCCCGCATTCTGTTTATTCCGCCCAGAACTATCCCTCTGTTCAAAGAAGTTCTTGACAGGCTGTGAAGGTGGCGTCTAGAAATAAAACTATACGTATAAATACAATAATTGCCGAAGCGTCAGCACGAGCACCCCCTCTTGGCATCGGCCAGGAGGGACTATCGCCCCACTAACTAAAACAAGGGGATGTAACGATGAGAAAGACCCTCCCTCCACGCAAACTTGCCATATACGGCGGCATGCTACTGGGCTTCGCGATGCTCGAGAGCCCGATGATCATGGTCGCCAACAAGGTCGACCCCATGGTCATGGGTGTACCGTTCCTGTTCGTCTGGAATCTCGGCTGGTGGGCCTTCCTCACCGGTCTGTTCCTTGTGGCTTACCTGACCAACTGGGGAAGCGGCAGCGTGCCCGCCACCCAGCGCAACCGTTAAGGAGGCCACACCATGACCGGTAGCATCTTTATCATTGCAGCGTTCATGATCATTCCCCTGATCGTGGGTGTGGTGTCCTCTAGAAAGTCGCAGGGCACCAGCGAGGACTTCTTCGTTCAAGGCCGGGCGATGGGCAGCGTCGCCGTATTCTTCACGGTGGCTGCCACTTGGTGGAGCGCTTTCGCCTTTCTGGGCTCGAACGCAACGTTCTATACCAGCGGCCCCGTCTACCTGACGGCCCTCGCATGGAACCTGCTGTTTGGTTTCATGTACTACTGGGTTGGCAAGCGTGTGTGGTTCCTGGGCAAACGCTTCAACTACCTGACACCGTCCGACCTGATGGGCGACTTCTACAACAGCGAGGCACTGCGAATTCTCGTCGTGCTGATCACTCTGGTGTTTACGGTACCCTATCTGCAGATCCAGCTGACAGGCGGTGCCTACCTCATCGAGGTTGCCTCCGGTGGCGTTATTCCCTTCTGGCTGGCGGCCCTGCTGTTTTACTTCATCATTATCGTCTACGTGTGGATCGGCGGTATCCGGGCGATCGCCTGGACCGATGTGATCTACGGCGCACTGCTGTTCTTCGGCATGATGTATGCCGGCTACTTCATCTCTCAGCAAGTGGGTGGTCCTGCGGCCCTGTTCTCTCAGCTGCAACAGAGTTCTCCTGACAGCCTGACCATGCCGGGACCCAACGGCAACATGGGCTACAGCATGTGGTTCTCGCTGTTTGTGATCGTGGCGATCGGCGCCTTCATGGGTCCGCAGATCTGGCTTCGCATGTACTCGGTGAAGAGCGGCCGGCTGTTCAACCTGATGCCCTTCCTGCTGGGGCTGGCAGCCTTCGCCTACTTCGGCTCCGTGCTGACCGGCTACACCGGCGTGCTGCTCGAGCCGGGTCTGGAGAACCCCGACCAGATCCTGCCAGTCATGCTGATGAACTATGCGCCCTATCTGCTCGCTTCCCTGATCATGGCCGCCGGCGCCTCTGCTGCCATGTCCACCGCCAACTCGCAGATTCACGCAGTCTCCACTGTGGTGACCATGGATATCTACCAGCGCTACGTGAACCGGAAAGCAAGCCAAGCACGTATCGTGACCATCGGCCGACTATCGCTGGTCGGGTTCTCCCTGGCCGCTTACATCCTGGCGCTGACCGTACCCGGCCTGCTGGTGACCATCGGGATCGCGGCACTGGCGGGTACCGCTCAGCTCATCGTGCCGACCATCGGTGCCATCACCTGGCGGCGCGCCCATCCCATGGCAGCCTTCTGGGGCCTGCTGTCCGGGGTGATCTGCGTACTGCTGCTCACTTACGGCCCCACGGTCAGTAACCCCTTGGGACTGCATGCCGGCATCTGGGGGCTACTGCTGAATGGTGGACTCTTCGTTGGCCTGAGCGTGGCACTCCAGCGCAAGGATCACGAGGTGGTCGAGCGTTTCGCACAGGCCCGTCAGGAGTACGATGCCGAATATCACCCGGAGCGCCTGGAGGGGGAGTCCAGGCGTGTCGGTGAAGCGGCCAATGCCCGCTGATCCATCACATGGGGCCTGTCCAGCAGGCCCCATATTAACAAGGAGTGATCCATGGCCCAGACCCCAACACCGCGTCGACGACAAAAGCTGGCCGAGCTGATCAGCGACGACATCAAGCGCTGGATCGCGACCGAGGGAATGACCGAGGGTGACCGCCTACCCAATGAAAAGACTCTGATGGAACTTTACGGCTGTGCCAAGGGCACCGTTCGCGAGTCCCTGAAGATCCTGGAGGTAGAGGGGCTGATCACCCTTAAGACGGGGCCCGGCGGCGGTGCAATCCTGCATACGCCAAGCATGGAACCGGCCAGCCGCATGCTGCGTAACTTTCTGCACTTCCGCTCACTGGACGGCCATCAGGTGTATCAGCTGCGCCGTCTGCTGGAGGTGGAGCTTGCAGTCTCGGTGGTGGGAAGGCTCAGCGCCGAGGAGCTGGAAAGTCTGGCATCCAATATCGGTGCCTGTGAGTGCTCCCATCCCAGCGACGAGGATCAACGACGCCAGCGCTTCCTGGAGTTGGAGTTCCATAATCTGCTGGCAAGGGCGTGCCCCAACCCACTCCTGGCCTTCATGTGCCGTTTTCTCAACGACATGCTGCGTGATCTGGTGGTGGTCAAGAAGGCCTATATACCCGAACGCAAGCAGTTCGATGCCGCCAATCACCGCTATCATCGCGAGCTTGTCGAGGCATTTCGCGATGAGGATAGGGAGCGAGTTCGCCTCCTCATGGATGAGCACATGCGCGATGCCGAGGCCCACATGTCGGCCCTAGAAGCCGAAATGGCCGATCAGATGCTGATCTCCCAGGAAACGTTGTTTGACGCTGACCAAGACTCACCTTTGCTGCGTCTTGTCAGTCAGTCTCGCTGAGACTGAGCAGAAAACTTTGCTTTTCTTACAATCACAAGAGGCTACACATGACCACAGCTAACGCTCTGCGCTCGACTACCGATTTACGTACCGACCGTGAACGCCTCTGGCAGGCGCTCATGGAAATGGCCAAACTTGGGGCTACACCTAAAGGGGGTGTAAACCGCCAGGCCTTCACCGACCTTGATCGCCAGTCGCGAGACCTGTTCATCGATTGGTGTCGTGCCGAGGGGTGCACCATCCGCATTGATGCCATAGGCAATATCTTTGCGCGCCGTGAAGGTCAGGAACCCGATAGTCCGTCCGTCATGACAGGCAGCCACCTCGACAGCCAGCCCACCGGAGGTAAGTTCGACGGCGTCTACGGCGTGCTGGCCGGCCTGGAGGTGATTCGCACCCTGAACCAGCATGACATCCGGACGCGGGCGCCCATCGAGGTCGTCGCCTGGAGCAATGAAGAGGGATGTCGTTTTGCGCCCTGCATGATGGGTTCCGGGGCGTTCACCGGTCAGCTGGGGCTGGAAGACATGCTTGCCCGCACCAATGAGGAAAACATCAGCGCTGGCGAGGCCCTCGAGGCCATCGGTTACCGCGGCACAGACCGTGTTACGCCTGACCATATCAAGGCGTTCCTCGAATGCCATATCGAACAGGGGCCTATTCTGGAGGACACCGGAAACACCGTGGGCGTGGTGGTAGGAGCTCTGGGCCAGAAGTGGTTTGACCTCACCCTGACCGGGCTGGAGGCGCATGCAGGCCCCACACCCATGTCTCTGCGCCGCGACGCGATGCTAGGGGCAGCCGAAGTCACCCAGGCAGTCAACCGCATTGCGAACGCTTATCAACCCCACGGCCGCGGCACAGTAGGGGTAGTAAACCTGCACCCAGGATCGCGCAACGTCATTCCCGGCCAGGTGAAGATGACTATTGACCTGCGTCACTTCGACAGCGAGACGCTCACTCTCATGGCCGAAGAACTCCACCAGGTGATCAAGGAAACCAGCCAACACCATGAATTGGAGTTCGAACTGACTCCCTCGGCGGATTTCTCCCCGGAACACTTTGCCGACAGCTGCGTGAGCTCTGTGCGCCGTGCTGCCGAGACCCTCGGTTGTTCTCACATGGATATCGTCAGCGGCGCAGGTCACGATGCCATCTTCATGGGGCGTGTCACCCAGGCCGGCATGATCTTCGTGCCCTGCGAGAACGGCATCAGCCACAATGAAATCGAGAATGCCGAGGCCAGCGACCTGAATGACGGCTGCAATGTGCTGCTTCATGCCATGCTTGAGCAGGCCGGCTTGGCAGCTGAAGTTGAGGAGTGAGAGCCATGACCGCGACTTCGTTCCCGGCGCAACTTTCCGACCTGAGCGCCGTTGAGGCGCTCAGGCTGTTTAGCCACCGCGATCTTTCGCCAGTGGAACTGACTCAGGACTGTCTGACACGCATTGACCGTGACAATCCTTCGGTCAACGCTTTCGCACATGTAGATGAAGCGCGGGCAATGGCAGCTGCCCGTGCTTCGGAGGCACGCTGGCAGGCTGGTGAACCTTGTGGCCCCCTAGACGGCATTCCCGCCACCATCAAGGATCTGACACTTACCGCAGGCATGCCGACCCGCTTCGGCTCGGCCACCAGCAGCCCGGACGGGCCCTGGGAAACCGATGCACCGATCAGCCGCCACCTACGCGAGGCCGGCGCGGTGATTCTCGGCAAGACCACCTCGCCGGAGTTCGGCTGGAAAGGCGTGACAGACAACCCCTTGCACGGGGTCACCCGTAACCCCTGTGATAACCGCCTGACGCCGGGCGGTTCCTCGGGCGGCGCCGCCGCAGCGGCGGCGCTCAACCTGGGGCTTCTCCACCAGGGCAGTGACGCAGGGGGTTCGATTCGCATCCCCTGCAGCTTCACCGGCACCTTCGGCATCAAGCCTACCTTTGGATGGGTGCCTCAATGGCCGGCAAGCGCCATGAGTCTTCTTTCTCACTTGGGCCCAATGTCCCGCACCGTTGCCGACAGCGCCCTGATGCTGAGCGTCATGGCTCAACCTGATGCCCGCGACGGCTACCTTGGCAACCCGCGCACTGATGACTGGCTGAGCCCGCCGCCCGACTCGCTGGCCGGGTGGCGGATCGCCTACAGCCCCGACTTAGGGTATGTGGACGTAGCGCCGGACATAGCAGCCTGCGTGCGAAAGGCGGTGGAGCAGATCCAGGCGCTGGGGGCTGAGGTTGTGGAGATAGATCCAGGCTTCGAGAATCCACTGGAGACCTTCAACACTCTCTGGTTTGCCGGAGCCAGCCAAGTACTGGAGCGGCTGGATGATGCCCAGCAGTCACGGCTGGACCCGGGCTTCCTGGATATCGCTCAGCGAGGTGCCGCGATTTCGTTACGCGACTATCTTGCCGCCTGCCGCACCAGAGAGCAGCTCACCGCGAAGATGCAGGAATTCCACGATTATTTTGACCTGCTGGTAACGCCGACCATGCCCATCGCCCCGTTCGAGGCGGGGCACAATGTCCCCCCGGGTGGTCATTACTGTGAATGGATGGACTGGACGCCCTTCAGCTACCCCTTCAATTTGACGCAGCAACCTGCGGCTTCCTTGCCTTGCGGCCTGGATGCTCAGGGCTTGCCGGTCGGCTTGCACCTCGTAGGGCCTCGATTCCAGGACCTCAACGTCCTGCATGCAGCACAGCTGCTAGAAGGTCACCTTCCCAAGCGTCCCCCCGCCGCTTCCACATGATGCTTGGCTTATGCCAGGAATATGCAATGGGCACCAGCTTGGTGTCCATTGCATGAAAACGGTCATAGTTGCGCTCACAACATTAAAGAGGTCAGCAAGCTGAACGAATGGCCTGCTGGCTTCAGCTCTTCAGCCGCTATTTTCAGAAAATTGGCAGGGACAACACTTCCCAGGCTAAAAACGTTTGCTACTGTAACATACGTCACTTGGCCTTCATGGACGATAAGACCGGCAGCGAAATGGGCATCGTTGGCCAGTGCCTGCTTCCATCCCTTGTCGGCAACGGCGATCACGAACGTCAGGGTGGCGTTCGTCAGCGCTTGGGTGGAAGTGCGCTCCACGGCGCCGGGCATGTTGGTCATATAGTAATGGACGATGCCGTCCATCACATAAGTGGGTTCGGCATGGGTAGTGGGCAGGCTGGTCTCGAAGCAGCCGCCCTGATTGATCGCCACATCTACCAGAACGCTGCCGGGCTTCATATCGGCGAGCATCTCGCGAGTGATCAGCTTGGGCGCAGTGTCGCCCGGTATCAGCACGGCCACCGAGACGCCGCGCTCATGGGCCTTGAGGATGGTGATGACCTGCTCTTCAGTGTGTCGATTACGCTTCATCGCGAGATCTTCGGCTATCAGGGTAAACGTAGCGGAAATCTCACATTGACGATGGACCGGTTTCTGGGGAAAAGTTCACAGCCCCCCCCCAGGCCCAGCGCCATGCGGGCGGCATTCTCGCCCACCACCCCGCCAATCACGGCGACCTTGGCCGGCGCCACGCCGGGCACCCCGGGCGGCAGCACGCCGGATCCACTCTGGGCCTTCTCCAGGCTGTGGGCGCCGGCCTGGAGGCCATGCGCCCTGACACGGTGCACATTAGCGCGAGGAGCGGCAGGCCGCCCTAGCGGTCGGTGATAGTCTCGTAGGCGATGCAGGTGGCGCCGCTCTCCATCAGGCCTCGGGTCAGCGACTCCTCGGCGGCCAGGTGCAGGTAGGTGAACAGCGTCTGGCCGGGCTTGAGGCGCGCGACCTCTTCGGCCTGAGGCTCCTTGACCTTGTGGATCAGCTCGGCGCCCTCCCAGACCCTGACCACGTCGTACTCGAGGCTTGCCCCGGCGGCCTCATAGATGGCATCCGCGAAGCCGGCCCCTTCGCCGGCGCCGGCCTACATAGTGACCGTATGGCCGCGACCGATTAGCTCCCGGGCGCCGCTAGGGGTCGGTGCGACACGGTACTCATTGTTCTTGATTTCCTTGGGAACGGCAATCTGCATGGTAGAACTCTTGTTAGGATATTTAGCGCATGACAGGCGTCGTCATGCGCTTCGTTGGTGACTCTGGACGTACTTTATGAAGGGAAGGAGAACTGCGCCCCCTCGCGCACCCCGGCCGACGGCCAGCGCTGGGTGATGGTCTTGCGCTTGGTATAGAAGCGCACGGCATCCGGGCCGTAGGCAGAGAGGTCGCCGAACAGCGAGCGCTTCCAGCCGCCGAAGCTGTGGTAGGAGACCGGCACCGGCAGCGGCACGTTGACGCCGACCATGCCCACCTGGATGTGGTCGCTGAAGTAGCGGGCCGCCTCGCCGTCGCGGGTGTAGATGCAGGTGCCGTTGCCGTACTCGTGATCATCGATCAGCCGCATGGCCTCCTGCATGGAGTCGGCGCGGACCACCAGCAGCACCGGGCCGAAGATCTCCTCCAGGTAGCAGGTCATGTCGGGGGTCACGCGGTCGATCAGGGTGCCGCCCACATAGAAGCCCTGCTCGTGGCCCGGCACCTGCACGCCGCGGCCGTCGACCACGATCTCGGCGCCCTCGCGCTCGGCACTGTCGATATAGCCGCAGACCTTCTCCTGGTGGGCCTTGGTGATCACCGGGCCGAAGTCGTTGCTCGCCTCAAAGAAGGGGCCGACCTTCAGGGCTTTCATCTGCTCCTGCATCTTGGCGATCAGGGCATCGGCGGCGGCGTCGCCCACGGCGACGGCCACCGAGAGCGCCATGCAGCGCTCGCCGGAGGAGCCGAAGGCCGCCCCGGTCAGCGAGCTGACCACGTTGTCCATGTCGGCATCGGGCATCACGATGGCGTGGTTCTTGGCGCCGCCCAGCGCCTGGCAGCGCTTGCCGTTGGCGCTGGCGCGGGCGTAGATGGTCTCGGCGATCGGCGTGGAGCCGACGAAACTCACGGCCTTCACGCGCTCGTCGTCGAGCAGGGTGTCGACGGCTTCCTTGTCGCCGTTGACCACGTTCAGCACCCCGGCGGGCAGGCCGGCCTCCACTGCCAGCTCGGCGATGAAGAGCGAGGAGGTCGGATCGCGCTCGGAGGGCTTCAGCACGAAGGTGTTGCCGCAGGCGATGGCCATGGGGTACATCCACAGCGGTACCATCGCCGGGAAGTTGAACGGCGTGATGCCGGCGACCACGCCGAGCGGCTGGAACTCGCTCCAGGAGTCGATGCCGGGGCCGGTGTTCCTGCTGTGCTCGCCCTTCAGCAGCTCCGGGGCGCCACAGGCGTACTCGACGTTCTCGATGCCGCGCGCGAGTTCGCCCTGGGCGTCGTGGACGATCTTGCCGTGTTCCTGGCCGATCAGCCGGCAGATCTCGTCGGCGTGCTGCTCCAGTAACGCCTTGAAGCGGTACATGACACGGGCTCGCTTGGCGGGCGGGGTATCGCGCCAGGCCGGGAAGGCGGCCTGGGCGGCGGCGATCGCCTGCTCGACGGTGGCCTGGCTGGCCAGGCTGACCTGACCGGCGACCTCGCCGGTGGAAGGATTGAAGATGTCCTGGGTGCGCCCGTTGCCGTCGACGCGGGTGCCGTTGATCAGGTGGCCAAGCGTGGTCATGTTTGTTCTCTCCAGAGATAGCTATCGGTTGTTGATGTTGTGATCCTGCGATGACGAGCATCGGGAGCAAGACAGAGCGAGGGTCTTTTGCCATGGGTGAGGAGCACTGCTCCGAACGGGCTGGCCATGGATGGCCAGCACCGGACCTGCAAGCGGAGCGGGACGCGAGAGCGCGGCAGGGCAAAAGTAGCGCCCATGGAAGGGTTCACAGCGCCCTCGCGGCTTCTTGCTCTCGAATGCGCCCACTCCGCTTGCCGGGCATGGACGCGGGGTGGGCAAGGCGTCAGTCCAGTTCGCCGAGAGCGTCGCCCAGGGCGTTGATGAGGCGGTCGATCTCCTCGCGCTCGACGATGAAGGGCAGGCCGAGCTGGATGGTGTCGCCGCCGTAACGCACGTAGAAGCCCTTCTCCCAGCACTTCATGGCGATCTCGAAGGGACGGCGGGCCGGCTCGCCGGGGTAGGGCGCGATCTGCAGGGCGCCGGCCAGCCCATAGTTGCGGATGTCGGTGAGATAGCGGCTGGCCTTGGGGTCGTGCCTGAGTGAGTGCAGGGCATCCTCGAAGATCGGCGCCATTTCCTTTACGCGCTCGATCAGGCGCTCATCCTCGAGCACGTCCAGGGCGGCCAGGGCCGCGGCGCAGGCCACCGGGTGCCCCGAGTAGGTGTAGCCGTGAGGCAGCTCGAGCATGTAGTCGGGGCCGCCCTGTTCCATGAAGGTGTGGTAGATCTCGCCCTTGACGATGACCCCGCCCATGGGCACCGCCCCGTTGGTCAGCTGCTTGGCGATGTTCATGATGTCCGGGACCACGCCGAACTCCTCGGCGCCGGTCATCGATCCCACGCGCCCGAAGGCGGTGATCACCTCGTCGAAGATCAGCAGGATGTCGTTGGCATCGCAGATCTCGCGCAGCCGCTTGAGGTAGCCCACCGGCGGCGGAATCACCCCGGCCGAGCCGGCCATGGGCTCGACGATCACCGCGGCGATGTTGGAGGCATCGTGCAGGGCGATCATTTCCAGCAGCTCGTCGGCCCGCTCGGCACCGCGCTCGGGCATGCCGCGGGTGAAGGCGTTTTCCTTGAGCAGGGTGTGGGGCAGGTGGTCGGCATCGATGCCCTGGCCGAACATGGAGCGGTTGGCGCCGATGCCGCCCAGGCTGATGCCGCCGAAATTGACGCCATGATAGCCCTTGATGCGGCCGATCAGCTTGGTCTTGCTGGGCTTGCCCTTCTTGCGCCAGTAGGCTCGGGCGATCTTCAGCGAGGTGTCGGCGCTCTCGGAACCGGAGCCGGTGAAGAACACGTGGTCGAGCCCCTTCGGGGTCAGCTCGCGCAGTCGGTGTGCCAGTTCGAAGGCCTTGGGGTGGCCGAACTGGAAGGCCGGGGCGTAGTCCAGCTCGGTGAGCTGACGGGCGACCGCCTCGGCGATCTCCGGGCGACCGTGGCCGGCGCCGCAGGTCCAGAGGCCGGAGAGGCCATCGTAGATCCGGCGCCCCTCGGCGTCGGTATAGTAGCTGCCCTCGGCGCCGACGATGATCCGCGGGTCGCGCTTGAACTGGCGGTTGCCGGAGTAGGGCATCCAGTAGGCATCCAGTTGCGCGTCGGTCAGGCCCGCGGTCTGCTGGGGAGAACGATCTGACATGACACACCCCTTTGTGATTGTCGTGTGGGTGACGGTTGAGCACAGCGTGGATCAGGACGGCGATCAGATAAATTCCGACGTATTGAATTTCATGTAAGCATAAAGTTAACTTTCCGGCGCGTCCTGGCGGGGCGCGGGCCGAGCCATCGGGCCGACTCACTGGGGTAAGAGGAGGGAACGATGTCACGTCGCAAGGAGGCCCTGACGGGACAGCTCAGCGATGCGGACCTGCGGCTGTTGCGGATCTATCGCAAGGTCGTGGAGTGCGGCGGCTTCTCCGCCGCCGAGGTGGAGCTCAACATCAGCCGCGCCGCCATCAGCATGGCGATGAGCGACCTGGAGACGCGTCTGGGGCTGCGGCTCTGCCAGCGGGGCCGCAGCGGTTTCGCGCTGACCGACGAGGGGGCCGAGATCTATGAGGCCGCGCTGCAGCTGCAGGCGGCCACGGAGGGGTTTCGTACCCGGGTCAACGGCCTCCACGCCTGGCTCAAGGGCGAGCTGAACATCGGCATCACCGACAACCTGGTGACCATGCCGCAGATGCACATCACCGATGCCTTGAGCGCCTTGAAGGCGCGCGGTCCCGAGGTGCAGATCAACATCCGCATGATTCCGCCCCACGACATCGAGCTCGGCGTGCTGGATGGTCGCCTGCACACCGGCGTGGTGCCGGCGATCAAGACCCTACCCGGGCTGCACTACCTCTCGCTTTACGAGGAGACGTCGCAGCTCTACTGCGCGCGGGGACATCCGCTGTTCGACGCCGGGGCCGTGACGGAGGCGCAGCTGGGGAGCAGCGATGCCGTGACGCCGGCCTACGCGCAGAGTCCCGAGATCAAGGCGCTGCATGAGCCCCTGCGGGCCACCGCCTCGGCCACCGATCGCGAAGGCATCGCCTTCCTGATTCTCTCCGGGCGCTACATCGGCTATCTGCCGACGCACGTTGCCGAGCGCTGGGTGCGCGACGGCAGGATACGCGCCCTGAGGCCGGACACCTGCCGCTACGTGACCCGCTACAGCGCGATTACCCGGAAGGGCGCGCCGCCCAACCGGGTGCTGGAGTGCTATCTCGAGGAGTTGGGCAGGCTGGGGGAGGACTGAGGGAACGCCCTCCCGAGGGGATCACGCCTCAGGACGCGTCGGCGTCCACGGCCGCGTAGGCCACCATCTCGACGAGCATCTCTTCCCGGGCGAAGCCGGAGACGATGATGGCGGCGCGGTTGGGGTAGGGCTCGCGCACGTATTCGGCGTAGACCTTGTTGACCGTGGCCAGGTCCTCGCGGGCGGTGACGTAGATCAGTACCTGGGTCAGGGCCTCCACGCCGGCGCCGGCCTTCTCCAGGGTGTGGGCGAGGTTGTCCAGGGTCTGGCGGGTCTGGGCCTCGATGCCACCCTGGACCACCTGGCCGTCGGCGCCGATGGGGATCTGGGCGGTGAACAGGATGCCGTTACCGACGACGGCCCATTCCAGGGGCGCCTTGGAGGCGAAGAGGTCGGTGCTGACGGGGTGAATCATGTCGGTGGTCTCGTCTCAGTCTCAGGGTCAGTCGTTATCGTTGGTGCCGGCGCCGGCCCCTTCCCGGGAGGCCTCGGTGGCCTCCACCAGCATGCGGGTGGCGAGGTGCTTGAGGCGTTCCCAGACGGCCTCGTCGACCTCGATGCCCTCGGCCAGGGACCGGTGGCGGCAGGCCAGCAGGTCGGATTCGTTGTGGCGTGCCAACACGTCGTAGCGATAGTCCGAGCGCATCGCCGGCAGCAGGTCGACGTGGTTGGCCATCACCAGGGTGATGCCGTCGTTGGGCTCGTTCTCCTCGGGGACTTCCTTGACCGCGTAGACGCGGATCTCGGGGACCGAGCTGTTGGCCTGGAAGCCGACGACCTGCTCGGTCGGCGGATGCTCGGCGTTACGCCAGAAGGCGGTGACGTTCATGCCGCGCCCGGCCAGTCGCGCCAGGTAGCCCATGATCAGCTGGCGGTTGTGACAGTGGCGGATCTTGATCACCGAGAGGCCGCGCGCGCGCGCCTTGGCGAAGCCCAGCTCCAGCGCCAGGGTGGAGCTTCGCAGCACGCTCTGGCCGTGGCCGTCGACCACCGCCAGGTCGCCGTCCTGGTAGAGCACGCTGGGCATCTCGTCGGGGTCGTCCGTGAGCAGGAAGTCCAGGCCGCGGTTGAGGGCGGCGAGACCGCCCAGGCCGAAGCACTGCATCCAGGCGACCATGTCGGCGGCATCGGCCGCGTCGCCTTCTTCGAAGCCCATGCCGATGAACGCCTTACGGCACAGGCCCTGCAGCTCGTTGTAGGACGCCTTCATGATGTCTCTCCTACCTCTTGTCGTGGTGCGTGCATGATCCCCTCGGGCTCCAGGGGGAAGCTCCAGTCATCGACCTCGGCCAGGTCCCGGGGCTCGGCGTTGATCTCCTCGACCAGGGGCGCGCCCTGGAAGAGGGTGATGCGCACCCAGCGGTCGGACTTGGGATCGAAGCGCCCGGCGCCGAAGAACGACAGCTTGGTGCGCAGCAGGTGCATGGGCTTCATGTCGCGATGCCAGAGGTTGGCGCGGATCTCGCCGTAGGGCGTCTCGGCCATGGTCTGGATGCGCCGTACGATGTCCTTGTGGCGGGGATGGGCGATCAAAAACTCCACCACCAGGGCGCGGGGATTGGCCTCGAGGAACTCGGACAGCACCCCGTGGGTGTGATGGACCCGCGGCGCGATGGCCAGCGACAGCTCCTTCTCGGCACCCGGCTCCCGGCCGCGCACGCCGAGCCGCGGCTCCTCCTTCTCGGCGGAGCGGTACCAGAACCAGTAGCGTGACTCGGGCGCCTCGAAGTCCTCGGCCAGGGCCCAGTCGTAGTGGGTCTCGATCAGCTGCTTCAGGCGCACTAGCGGCATGTCCGGGGTCAGTTCGAGACGCTCCTCGATGCCCATCTGGTCCTCCAGCGGATCGACCTGCTCGGGATAGAGCTCGATCAGCAGGGTATTGACCAGCTCCTGGGCCTCCAGCGGCAGGGTGCGCGCGCTCCAGGCCGCCAGCTGCGGCCAGAGGGTCTCCTCCAGCGGCACCTCCTCGAGCCAGGCGATCACCTCCGGCAGCGCCGCGACGACGGCGGCATTGCGCTCGCCCTGCTCGGCGTCCTCGGTGACCGTCTGGTCGAGGTGGCGCATGGCGCGACGGGTCAGCGCGATCAGCCGCTGGCGACGCTCCTCGTCGGGCGTCTGGCCGAGCGCCAGGGCCAGGGCGGTCTCCCGGCAGGTCACCCACTGCTGGATCAGCTGGGGGTGGTTGATCAGGAAGGGCGCCATGCCAAGCCCGGTGGAGTTGCCGATGCCCAGGTAGCGGCGCAGCTCGGTGGCCATGGGCACCGCCTGCTCGGGCGCCTGGCAGCGGGCGATATGCTCCACCTGCTCGATGGAGAAGTGGCGCAGCAGGTAGACCGCCAGCATCTGGGCCGAGAAGGGACGGTGGAAGTCGGGGTTGTCCTGCAGGCGCACGAAGTCGGCGATGCCGAACTTACCGTTGCCGTAGACCGCCGTGGTCCGGTAGAGGTAGCCGACCCGGGTCAGCCAGGCGGGGTCGGGCTGCTGACCGGCGGACAGCGACTCCACGAAGTGGGCGAAGTTGCGCAGGCTGCGATTGGCGCGAGACAGCACCAGCAGCCGTGGGTGCTGGCGGCCGGCCTCCTGCAGCGGCACGTTGGCGGCCATCTGCTCGAGCAGGGCGTCGTCGACGTCGCCCTCGATCACGCCGAAGGTCACGTCCCAGGCCTGGGCGATCACCCGGTCGGAGCGCTGATCGTCGGCCAGCTGCTGGGAGAAGATCACCCCGTGATAGCGGCCCTGGGGCGTCTGCAGACGATAGATGGCGACGCCGTGACCCTGCTCGTCCAGGTCGAAGCGGGCGGTGCTGATCTGCCAGCGCTGGCGCGCCATCTGGCGCACCAGGCTGCGCACGAAGCTCAGGCGGCTGGCCGGCAGGCTGCCCAGCCGTTCGAGGTCCATGGTCTCGCCGGCGGCGCGCAGCGGCACCGTGCCGGCGATCGGGTAGCGGTACTCAAGCATCGTGGGACTCCACTGGGCGGCGGGCGATCAGGCCCTGCTCGCGGGCCATGGCGTAGGCGGCCTGGGGGCCGGTCCACAGCGAGGGCAGCAGCACCAGCGAGACCGGAATGGCGGTGATGACGATGAACTGCTGCAGCACGCTGATCTGGCCGGCGCCCATGTAGAGCAGGATGCCCGCCATGATGGCCATGGCGATGCCCCAGAAGGCGCGAATCAGCGAGCTGGGGCGATCATGGCCGGAGCCCACCACGGCGATGGCGTAGCTCATGGAATCGCCGGTGGTGGCGACGAAGATGGTGGTCAGCACCAGGATGGCCAGGGCCATCAGGGTGCCGCCGGGCAGCGCCTGAGCCACGGTGAGGGTGGCCACGTCGAACTGGAAGTTGTTGAGCGCCTCTGTGAGGTCGATCACCCCGGTCAGCTGGTAGTGGATGCCCGAGCCGCCGAGCAGCGTGAACCAGATGGTGGTGGCGATCGGCGCCAGCACGGCCACGGCCAGGATCATCTGGCGGATGGAGCGTCCGCGCGAGATGCGCGCCACGAAGATCGCCATCAGCGGCCCATAGCCGATGAACCAGGCGAAGAAGAACACCGTCCACCACTGCATCCACCAGTCCGGCGCCGTCTCGGCGGTCATGGTGGCCATCGAGAAGAACGAGGTCAGGTAGGTGCCGAAGCCCTGGGTGAAGGCGTTGGTCAGAAACAGCGTCGGGCCGAAGACGAAGATCACCGCGGCGATGGCCAGCGCCAGGAAGACGTTGAAGCGGCTCAGTATCTGGATGCCCTTGTGGATACCGGTCACCGCGGAGGTGACGTAGACCACAGCGAGTGCCACCAGGATCATCAGCTGGGTGCCATAGCCCTCGGAGATCCCGAACAGCTCATGCAGGCCGAAGCTCACCTGGGTGGCCAGGAAACCGATGGGGCCGACGGTGCCAGCGACCACGGCGATCACGCACAGGGCGTCGATCACGCCGCCGACCGGCCCCTGGATGATCCGCTCGCCGAGAATCGGCGTGAGCAGGGTGCGCGGCTGCAGCGGCTGGCCCTTGTCGTAGTGGGCGTGGGCCAGCACCACCGCGGTCAGCGAGCCGAGCACCGCCCAGGCCAGAAAGCCCCAGTGCATGAACGACTGCGCCAGGGCGCCGGCCACGGCGTCGACCGTGCCGGCCTCGCTGTCGAAGGCCGGCGGCGTGACCACGAAGTGATAGACCGGCTCACCTGCGGCGAAGAACACGCCGCCGCCGGCCAGCAGGGTACACATGATGATCGACAGCCACTTGAAGGTGCTGATCTCCGGCGTGGCGAGGTTGCCGATGCGGGCGTTGGCGGCGGGGGTGAGGGCCACGCCGATGCCGATGAAGAAGGTCAGCAGCAGCAGCAGCTGGAAATAGGAACCGAGGGTGCTGGCGGTCCAGGCGAAGCCGGCGCCGATGACCTCGGCCACCCGGTCGATGTCGTAGAGCGACAGGGCGATGAACAGCAGGATGAAGCCGACGCTGAGCGTAAGGACGACAGGATCGCCCAGGCGGTGCTCGCGCCGCGTCGGCGTAGCGGAGTGGGTGGCGTTGTGTTGTGTCATGTCGTTGGCCTATGCATGGGGGCCCCTGAGGGGCCCTTATTATTGTCCCGAAGCGCGCGGTGATCTCAGGCGGCGGTCTCCTCGGCCCGGGTCGGCGTGGCGGCCCGTTCCAGCAGCTCGACCCAGTTCTGGCCCATGATGCGCGCGATGGATGCCTCGTCGAAGCCGCGCTGGCGCAGTCCCGCGACCAGGTTGGGGAAGTCGCGGCTGTCGCGCAGCCAGGCGAGCGGCCGCGGCCAGCCGGCGTTGCCCTTGCTGCCCTCGCCGTAGTCCATCTCCTTCGACCAGCGACCGTTGCGCATCCACTCCAGCACCGAGGTCGGCTGCGCCTGGCACAGGTCGGTGCCGATGCCGATATGCTCGATGCCCATCAGGTCGGCGGTGCGGGCGATCATGTCGCAGTAGTCCTCGAGGCTGCAGTCCGGCCCGTTCTTCAGGTGGAAGGGGTAGGCGGAGAAGCCCAGCAGGCCGCCGGACTCGGCGATCGCCTCGAGCACCCTGTCCGACTTGTTGCGCTTGGCCGCATGGAAGGAGCTCGGGTTGGCGTGCGAGATGATCACCGGCCGCTCGGAGAGCTCGATGGCCTCCAGGGTCGAGCGCTCGGCGCTGTGCGACATGTCGATGACCATGCCCACCCGGTTCATCTCGCGGATCACCTGGCGACCGAAGCGGGTGATGCCGCTGTCCTCGGCCTCGTAGCAGCCGCAGGCCAGCAGGCTCTGGTTATTGTAGGTCAGCTGCATGATCAGCAGCCCCAGGTCGCGCATCACCGCGACCATGTCGATGTCGTCCTCGATGGGCGAGCAGTTCTGGGCGCCCAGGAAGATCCCCACCTTGCAGGCCTGGCGGGCGCGCTCGATGTCGCCCGCCTCCTTCACCGGCATGATCAGGTCGCCATGAGCCTCGAAGCGGCGATTCCACTCGCCCAGGCGAGTCAGGGTCTCGCGGATGTTCTCGTGATAGACGAGCGTGGCGTGGACGGCATCGACGCCGCCCTCGCGCATCTGCTCGAAGATCTCCCGCGACCAGTTGGAGTACTGCAGGCCGTCGACGATCAGCATCTCTTTTGACATGACGCTCTCCTCAGGCCTCGGCTCAGCCGGCCTTCACATAGCAGGTCTTGACCACGGTGTAGAACTCGCGGGCGTAGCGGCCCTGCTCGCGGGGACCGAAGCTGGAGTTCTTTCGACCGCCGAAGGGCACGTGATAATCGGTGCCGGCGGTGGCCAGGTTGACCATCACGCAGCCGGTCTCGGCGCGGGCCTTGAAGTCGCTGGCAAGCGCGAGGGAGTCGGTGATGATGCCGGCGGTGAGGCCGAAGTGGGTGTCGTTGAGGGTGGCGATGGCCTCCTCGTAGTCGCGGACCTTGATCACGCAGGCGATCGGCCCGAAGACCTCCTCGCGGTTGATGGCCATGTCGTTGGTGGTATCGACGAACAGCGCCGGGGCCATGTAGAAGCCGTCGGTGTCGCGCGTGAGGCGCTCGCCGCCGAAGGCCAGGGTGGCGCCGTCGGCGCGGCCACGCTCGATCCAGGCCAGGTTGGACTCCAGCTGGCGGGCATCCGCGGCGGGGCCGATGTGCACGCCCTCTTCCAGGGCATGGCCGACGCGGACGGTCTCGAGCTTGGCGATGAGCTTCTCGACGAAGGCGTCGTGGACGGCCTCGGTGACGATCAGGCGCGAGGAGGCGGTGCACTTCTGGCCGGTGCCGGAGTAGGCGCCGGCGAAGGCGGCCTCCACGGCCAGGTCCAGGTTGGCGTCATCGGCGACAATCAGGGCGTTCTTGGAGCCCATCTCCAGCTGGCACTTGACCAGGTTGCCGGCGGTGGCGGCGGCCACGCGGCGACCCACCTCCAGCGAGCCGGTGAAGCTCAGGGCGTGGATGTCGGGGCTTGCGATCAGCGCATCGCCGACGCTTGCGCCCGGGCCCATCAGCAGGTTGAAGGTGCCGGCGGGCAGCGCCTGGCGGCTGATGATCTCGGTCAGCGCCCAGGCGCTGGCCGGCACCAGGTTGGCCGGCTTGAAGATCACGGCGTTGCCGAAGGCCAGCGCCGGGGCGATCTTCCACACCGCGGTGGCCATGGGGAAGTTCCAGGGGCTGATGATGCCCACCACGCCCACCGGCTCGCGGCGCGTGTCGACCTCGACGCCCGGGCGCACGGAGTCGACCCGCTCATCGATCTGGCGCAGCACCTCGGCGGCGTAGTAGTGGAAGAACTGCCCGGAGCGGTAGACTTCGCCCACGCCCTCGGCCAGGGCCTTGCCCTCTTCGCGCGCCAGCAGCCGGCCGAGCTCGTCCTTGCGGGCGATCAGCTCGTCGCCGATGGCCATCAGCACGCCGTAACGCTGCTCGAGGCCGCTCTTGCGCCACTCGTTCACGCCGCGCTGCGCCGCGGCGATGGCCACGCCGACCTGGTCGACGCCGGCCTGAGCGTAGTGGCCGATCACGTCGCTGGTGTCGGACGGGTTCACGTTGGCGATGCTGTCCTGGCCTTCGACCCAGCTGCCATCGATGTAGAGGGAATGAACGTGTGACATGGAAACCTCCTTAGTGACGTTGCCGTCATCCTAGGTGAGAGCCCAAGATAAGCATAATCAATAAAAAAGATCCGATGATCAGCTTTTCTTACCACAAGTTCGGGAGGTGGCCATGCTGCCGGAGCTCAAGATTCAACCGCTGCGCTGCGTGCTGGCCATCGTCGACGAGGGGGGCTTCCACGCCGCGGCGCGCCAGCTGCATCGCACCCAGCCGGCGGTGTCCATGGCGGTGCGCGAGCTGGAGCAGCGGCTGGGCGAGTCGCTGTTCGAGAAGGGGGGCAAGGCGGCCCTCACCCCCTTCGGTCGCTACTGCCTGCCGCGCTTCCGCGAGCTGATCACCCAGCACGATCGCCTGAGCCGGGAGCTCTGGGCACAGGTGCAGAAGCAGGCGGGGCACGTCGACATGGCCGCGGTGCCCTCGGTGGCCAGCCGGCTGATGCCGCGGCTGCTCAGCGACTTCATCCTGCGCTATCCCGACCTCAAGGTGAGCCTGCAGGACGGCAGCGCGGACTTCGTCAGGCGCCTGGTGGCCGGCGGCGAGGTCGAGCTGGGCTTTACCAGCCTGTGGCGGGAGGACGACGAGCTCTCCTTCACGCCGCTGATGCGCGACGATGTCGGCGTGGTGTGCCGGGACGATCACCCCCTGGCCGGGCGGGCCGAGCTTGGCTGGGAGGCGCTGCAGGGCCAGGTGCTGATCCGCAACGGCACCTCGCGGCTGCTGGAGGGCACCGAGGCCGAACCGCTGCTGGCCGAGAGCGCCTTCGACATCTCCAACATGATCTCGCTGACCGCCATGCTGGTGGCGGGGATCGGCATCACCACCCTGCCGCGCCTGGCCTTCCCTCAGGAGTACGATCGGCTGCGCTTCATCCCGCTGGTGGATCCGCTGGTGGAGCGCGAGCTGGGCCTGCTGCGCCCCGGACAGCGCAGCCTCTCCCCGGCGGCCCAGGCCATGGAGGCCTTCGTCGTCGAGTCGCTGCGCTCGGAGGCCTTCGCCACCCCCTGAGGCCCGGTCGCCCTGTGCGGCGCCGAGCACATCGCGCTCGCCCCACGCGACCCGGCGGCCTCGTCCCGCTGCCGGTCGGGCGGCCGGGCGCTTGATATATCGGTGTTTGCCGAAATGTGGGTAGCGTCTAGTCTTGAGAGTAAAGGGCCGGCCACGGCCCGGCCGTCCGCGGCCCGCTTCCCACCCGCACAGGACCGAGACCCGCCATGTATACCTCAATCCTTGTCCCGCTCGATGGATCCTCCCATGCCGAGAAGGCGCTCACCGTGGCGGCCCAGCTGGCCCGCGGCGCGGGGGCGACCCTGCATCTGATGACCGTGGCCGAGTTTCCGCCCGACAACATCGGCCTGTTCACCGGCGGCACCGCCGAGCCGTTCTCCGAGGAGGATCGCGAGAAGCTTGCCGCCGGCATGAAGGACGAGGCGCGCAAGGTCATCGATCAGGCCCGCAGTGCGGTCGACCTCGAGGGCATCGAGGTCGAGGAGGTGGTGCGCCAGGGCCGTCCGGCCGAGCGCATCAACGAGGCGGCCGAGACCCTCGGCGTCGATACCATCATCATGGGCAGCCGCGGGGTCAGCGATATGCGCGGCATGGTCTTCGGCAGCGTCTCCCACAAGGTCAGCCATACTGCCGGCTGCACCGTGGTCACCGTGACCTGACGGGCCCGGTTGATCAGGGCCTGTCGATAAGGGCCTTCTTCCAGCGCCTTCCTCCGGGGCCTGCATTTTCTGCGGGCCCGATCCTGTGGCAGTGATCTTCTGCACTGTCGACCCGCCTCCCACGGCGCCTCCGCGTTGGCCGGCAGCAGCCTACTGACCCTGATCGACGATATCGCCACGCTCCTCATGACGTCTCGCTGATCACCAGGGTGGCGGCCAAGAAGACCGCCGACATGCGCGCCTTCGAGGCGCAGCGGATCAAGGGCGCGGTGCGCACCGACTTCATCCTCTCCGCCGAGATCATCGTGATCACCCTGGGGACGGTTGCCGGCGTGGCCCTGGGCATGCAGGTCGCGGGAATCGTCAAGATCGACGACCTGGGGCTCTATCTGAGTCGTCGCGAGGGGCTGTCGAAGTCGATAGGGCGAGCCGGGGTGACTGAGTCGGCGATAAGAGAAGAAAGCGGCGAGTCTGTCGACTCGCGAGACAACGAGGGGTGATGCAGAGAGGCCCGGCCGCATACGGTCGGGCCTCTTTATGCATGATCGGTGCCTTACTCAGGCGTCTCCGGCTGTGCCATCAGGTAGGCGGCCAGCGCCCGATAGGCCGGCAGCGAGGTCGGGTCGGTGGCCGCGTTGGCCGCCACCGGGTGGGAGGCCAGGCGCACGATGACCATCTCGGCGGTGGGGTCGATCCAGATCGTCTGCCCATGCACGCCGCGCGCGGCGAAGGCGCCATGGTCGTCGTGGCTGACCCACCACATGCCGCGATAGCTCCAGCCGTCGAGGGCGGCGTAGCCGGCTTTGGCGAAGGCCGCCTTGCTGCCGCCCTCGCGAAGGCGCGCGATGGCGGCAGCGGGCAGTACCTCCTCGCCGTCCAGGCGCCCCTCGTCGAGGATCAACTGGCCCAGGCGGCCGAGATCGCGCAGCGTAGCGTTGAAGCCGCCGCCGGCGAAGGGCGTGCCGATCGAGTCGACCGTGTAGAAAGCCTCCCGCTCGGTGCCCAGGCGCGACCAGACGTGCTCGGCCAGCCAGTCGGCGACGCTCTGTCCGGTGGCGCGGGCGATGATCCAGCCCAGCGCATCGGAGTTGATGGTGCGATAGCCGAAGGCCTCGCCGTGCTCGCCGGCCTTCTCGACCGTCTCGAGGAAGGCGAAGTAGCTGCGCGGCCCCGTGTAGTCGGAAGGAGGCGGCAGCGGGCTACCGGCGCGGGCATAGGTCCAGACGTCGGCCTCGGGGTCGGCGTAGTCTTCGGAGTAGTCCAGCGCGGTGGTCATATCGAGAACCTGGCGCAGGGTGGCGTCGCCGAAGGCGCTGTCGGCAAGCTCCGGCACCAGCTCGCCGACGAGGGCGCTCTCGTCCAGGGTGCCCTCGGCGACGAGGCTCTCGCCGATCAGTCCGGTGATCGACTTGGTCACCGACATCACGCCGTGCAGGGTGGTCTCGTCCAGGCAGCCGGCGTAGCGCTCGTAGACCACTCGACCGCGATGCAGCACCAGCAGGCCGTCGCTGCGATTGACCTCGAAGGCTTCGCCCCAGGTCATCGGCGCGTCGCCGTCGGTGGGCTGGAAGCTCACCTCCTCGATCGCCGGGTCGAGGGCGTACGGCAGAGGGCGGGCTGCGCCGGTCCCGTTGCGTACCCCAGCCGTGGGCATCAGCTCGCGGAAGTGGCAGACCGTCCAGCGGAGCTTATCACCGGCGAAGTAGTCGTCGTCAGTGAAGCGGATGGTGCGCTCCTCCGGCGGCGGGAAGCCCTGCATCCAGCCGCTGGTCGCATCGGTCGGGGCCTGCTGTGCGAAGGCGGTGCCGGCGAGCAGCAGCGTAGTGGAGAGGGTCGCGGAGAATGCATTGAAGAGTGCCGTGGTCAGGGTGCGTTTCATGGCGTGCCTCGCTGAGCCCACGGCGTTCGCGCCGTTCCGGGCGGTGTCTGTGCCATCAACCATTCGCCGACGCTGCCGAATCCATCCGAGATCTCGTGCGCCGTCGACGGTCTGCGCTCAATCCAGTTCCTGCACCCCGCCGCCGGAGACGGTGAGGATCTGGCCGCTGATCCAGCTCGAGGCCGGCGCGCACAGAAATAGCGCCGCGTTGGCCATGTCCTCTGGCTCGCCGAGGCGCTTGAGCGGGGTGTGGGCCAGCATCCGCTGCTCGATCTCGTCGTTGAGCACCGACTGCAGGGCCTCGGTGCGGGTGGCCCCCGGGGCGATGCCGTTGACCCGGATGTTCTTCGGCCCAAGATCGAAGGCGATGTTGCGCACCAGGTGGCTGGCCGCCGCCTTGGAGGAGCCGTAGGCCGCCATGCGCTGGTTCTTGTTCTCGGCCGACATCGAGGTGATGGCGAGTATTGCCCCGCCGCCGGCCTTCTCCATCTCGGGCGCGGCCAGCTGGGCCAGGCGAAACAGCGAGAAGACGTTCAGGTCATAGGCGCGGCGGAACTCCTCCATGGGCATGTCGAAGGGCTTGGGGCCGCCGCCGCCGGCATTGCTGACCAGCAGCGTCAGTTTGCCGAAGGCGCTCACGGCCTCGTCCACCACCGCGGCGAGGTCTTCCTCCCGGGTGACGTCGCAGGCCGCGCTGGTCGCCCGGCCGCCGTCGGCCTCGATCGCCTCGGCCACCGCGGCGGCCGACGCGGCATCCAGGTCGCTGACCACCACCGCGGCCCCGGCGAGGGCGAAGGTCTCGGCGATAGCTCGACCGATGCCGGCGCCGGCACCGGTGACGAGAGCGACCTGATCCTCCAGGCGGAAACTCTGCGGATCAAACATCGTCGTGACTCCTTTCTCAACGCGTGTAGTCTGAATGCTAGCACGGTCGTGGAGCATCAACCGGATGGAAGGTAAGCGCGGGGCGCGTGTCGCCAACGTGGCAGAGGGGGAAAGGTCGGCGGTAACTGTCGTAACGCAGGAACGCAACGAAAAACGGCCACCGCTCGATTGAGCTAAGTGGCCGTTTTTACTATGTTCTTTGGTCGGAGTAGCAGGATTCGAACCTACGACCTCTGCCTCCCGAAGGCGTTTACCCTGTATTTCAGCAGAAACTTACAGAAACAAGAAGATCTTTTTATTCCTTTAAAAACAGATGGTTGTTAATTTATCGATGTTGGCTGCTTGTTGCTCCTCTGTGCCCGCTTTATCCTCCTGTTGTCACCTATTTGTCACCTAGAAATCGAGGTGCGGTATGAGCACACGGATGAAGCTGACCACCAAGACGGTCGAGCAACTGGCTAAGGCACCACCGGTTGATGATGTATGGGATACGGATCTTCACGGCTTCCATCTCCGGTGCGGCAAGCGTGGGCTGACCTTCCGGCTTCACTATCGCACCAAGACTGGCAAGCGCCGCCTGCTGACGCTTGGCGCCTACGGACCCCTCACGGTGGCTCAGGCGCGCAAGGATGCTACCGAGGCCATGGCCATTGTCGCGCAAGGTGGCGACCCCCGTGCGGTGCTGGAGGAGGCCAAGGCCGAGACTGAGCGCCAGCAGCAGCAGACCCTCCGTGCCTACCTGGATGGCCCCTATGCCGTGACCCAGCGGCGTAAGAAGGACGGTGCTGCCACCTTACGGCGCATCCGCCATGCGTTTGAGGGCTGGCTCGACACGCCGATGAGTGAGATTACCCGTGCCGACGTTGAGCGCTGGCAGGGAGAGCGCGAGGCCAAGGGCGAGGCGTACGGCACTAGCAAGCGCAGCCTCGGTGCGCTCAAGACACTGCTGGCGCATGCCGCCGAGCGCAAGGTGATACCGGCCAATCCCCTGGCGCGTATCAGCCTGCAACGGCCAGCGATGAGCGAGGAAGATATGGCCGGCCAAGCGGCACAGCGCCGCTATCTGGAACGGGAAGAGGTGGATGCACTGTTTGCTGGTTTGGAGGCCTATCAGCAGGCGAAGCGCCAGCAGCGTCGTCGCAGCCGTGCCCACGGCAAGGCATATCTGCCTGACCTGGGTGACACGACCTATGTGGACCACGTCGCGCCTTGGATGCTGACGATGTACTACACCGGTTTTCGGCCGGGCGATCTCAACGGCCTGCGCTGGGAACACGTAAACCTCACGTTCGCCACGATCCGCAAGGTGGTGGAGAAGACCGCCCATCACCACCCAGACCCACAGACTTTCCCGCTATCCAGCGCGGCGGTGAATGTGCTGAAGACTTGGCATCGCGAGCAGGGTAAGCCTGCCACCGGCCTCGTCTTCCCTAGCCCGAAGACCGGCAAGCGCCTGGACCGCACGGCCATGCAGAAGCCGTGGGCGACCGTACGCAAGTTGGCCTGCCTACCTGATGACCTGCTGCTCTACAGCCTGCGTCACAACTTCGCGTCCCAATTGGTCATGGCCGGCGCCGACCTGTTGGCCGTCTCTAGGCTGATGGCCCATTCCGACATCCAGACTACCATCGCGCACTATGCTCACCTGCGGCCCGACCATACGCGAGACATGGTGGAGGCGTTCGCTCAGCATGCGCCCGGATACAGGCTTGACGCCAAGGGCGAGGGGGGGTCACTGATAGCGCTGTAAGAGGGCTGGTGCTGATGGCGTGAGCCCGAACCCCTTAGACTGGTCTAGCAGCGCGCCTTTGAATACATGGCAGCTTGATCGTGCTGGCTGGACATATTTCATGGAGTGAGTGAGAGGTGGCGTAATGGTGAAATTGATTCGCAAGGGTGAGGATCTTCCGAAATGGTTTGATATTAATAACTATGAGTCATGGCGAGGTGTTAGCTATTATGATGCTGTGAAAGCTGTGATGATTAGGGTTCGAATATGGGAGTGGTTTTATGGTGATGAGTCTTCTTTTTATTCAGAAGAAGATGGGCTATATCAATCTCTGATTGAAGACTTGTCTCGACTCTCATGTGATCCGTTTAGGATAGAGGGAAATGGTTTGATGGTGTGTACGGCTCCTTCAGCTAGGGCTGTGGTGCAGATTGGCGATATAGAAGACTACAAAATAGATTTTCGCTTCCCTCATTTGAAATCTCGTTACCTTGCCGCCGCCGAAATAGCTGGTGAGGTCACAGGGAGAAGCGTGGCAGCTAAAGAAGGGAGGTCTGTGAAGGAGTTGACCTTGCTAGATGTTATGGATTGGTTGGATGAAAATAAGGAGATGGTTTCTAGGTTGGAGGAGAGGGTGGATGATCTTTCTGTAAAATATCAATGGAATCATGGCGAGGCTCGAAAAGAGGTTTTTAATAATGTTTTTCTGTCTAGTGATGATGCCTCTTTATTGAAGTTTGATGGAGGGGTGACTATTGAAGCTGAGGTTCAGGCATTGCGTTCTCATTTGCTGGAGAAGCAGGGAGGTAATAGGGCGAGGGCCCGTTCTCGACAGTCAGATGTTGAAAAATTATTTAGGTATAAGGTTGCCGCTTATTATGATTTAAAACTCTGGAGTAGGTTTTCTGGCGTTTCAATAACGGGGAGGTGCATGGCTTCAGCGCTTTTTCCTGATGGGAGGTTTTATGAGAATGATATGCAGCCTTCAAAGACTTTCGGTGGTTTCATTTCAAAGCTTGAGGATGGCTATATAAGCGAGTTGTTTCTGAAGGCTGCGGAAATGTGAGTTATGGGGTTTTGGTGTTTTGTTTTTGCATGATTTTCTTTCTTGAGGGGTTTTTCATGCAGAAATGAATTTTCAATAGCTAATTTTTTTGTGTTGCTGGTGGTGAAGAATTACAGGCATGGCAACTAGGAGAAAACGCTATGCCTTCTAAGAAACATGATCACATCGCTTCTCTGCAAAACGCACTAGCCCAGTACCGGGATGGCTTCGACCCGAGACTGATCGAGTTGACCGAGCAAGCCGTCTTCCCTGGTTTAATCCCCGCCCAGCCAACCACTGCCCGTAAGGCCCGCTGTACAGGCATCCTCCTTGGAAAACCGGCACCGCGCTTCGTCAAGCGTGGTCGGGCGATCCGCTATCGTCTCAAGGACGTGCTCGACTGGCTCGCTGATGCCGACGATTACGGGAGCACCGCTGAGGTGGCCGTGGCAGGGAGGGCTGAGTCATGAGGGTGCCCAAAATCATCCCCCACCTCGTTCGGACTGGCGAGCGACTGCAGGTCCTTGCTGAATACTGGCAGGTCGCGATCCAAAAAGAAGGCACAGCTCTTGGCGGGGGAGGCAGAGGATGACAGGCAACATGAAAAATCCCGGCCGTGGCGACGACCGGGATACTTCCAAAGCACTAGCAAAAATTGACCCTAACACCCATGCAGGAAAAGTCCTAGCGGCTCTGCATGAACAGCCTATGAGTAACATTGAGGTGATGTGGGAGCTCAATATTGCGCATCCGCCGGCAGCCGTGAGAGATCTCCGTCGGGCCGGTATCGGCATCGTTACCCAGGAACACCCCCACCCCACCAAGCCTGGCGAGAAGATCAAACGCTATCACCTCATAAACGAGGGGTGATCATATGGCGAAGAAAGGAAAGAGGGCGGTCTCAATGACCAAGTGCAACACGTGACCCATCAGGTACGGTGTTGCTATGACTCACTGCTATCGCCACCT
>NZ_JAVXUR010000007.1:0-91087 GCF_032333995.1 Halomonas saccharevitans | reverse complement strand
GTTGGCTCCCCGAACAGGACTCGAACCTGTGACCCAATGATTAACAGTCATTTGCTCTACCAACTGAGCTATCGGGGAATGACCGCATGCCGCATGGTGTTCGTCGCCGCGTGTAGCGTGACACGCTGAGCGAAGTTGGCTCCCCGAACAGGACTCGAACCTGTGACCCAATGATTAACAGTCATTTGCTCTACCAACTGAGCTATCGGGGAATGACCTCGAACACGGGGCGTAGTATACGGATCGGGCTCGCAAGGTCAAGCCGCGATTGGCAATTTGGTGCCCGCACGGCCGGCCGGCACCCACGAAACAGGCCCAACGAAAAACGCCCGACGGGCCGGAGCCTGACGGGCGTTTCTGCGTGTTCTGGTGGCTACGCCCTGATTCGAACAGGGGACCCCATCATTATGAGTGATGTGCTCTAACCAGCTGAGCTACGTAGCCTTATCAACAGGTTGCCCGACCAAGGCCGGGCAACGGGGATGAATTATGCACGCGGGCTCGCGCCATGGCAAGCCCGCGAGGCACTCAGCTCTCGATATCGAGCGCCTCCTTCACCGCCGGCAGCCCCGGCTCGCCCTCGCGGGTAGTGACACCCTCGAGCCAGGTCTCGAGCACCGCGGGATTAGCCTGCAGGTAGTCGCGGGCCGCCTCGCGGGGATCCTCGCCCTGATCCGAGATCTGCCCCATCAGCTGGTTCTCCATGGTGAGGGTGAACTCGAGGTTCTCGAGCAGCGTCCCGACGTTGCCACACTCCTCGGCATAGCCGCCGCGGGTGTTGGTATAGACGGTCGCCCCGCCCAGGTTGGGGCCGAAGTAATCGTCGGCCCCCGACAGGTAGGCCATGTCATAGTTGGTGTTCATGGGATGCGGCTCCCAACCGAGGAACACCATCCAGGTCTCGTCGGGGGTGCGTGCGCTCAGCTCGGCCAGCATGCCGGCCTCGCTGGAGTCGACCAGCGACCAGTCGCCGAGGCCGAAGGCATCGTCGTCGATCATGTCCTGGATCAGCTGGTTGCCGTCGTTGCCGGCCTCGATGCCGTGGATATTGCCGTCGAACTTCTCGGCATGCTCGGCGAGATCGGCCACCGAGGTGACGCCGGCATCGTGCACGTACTGCGGCACCGCCAGGGTGTACTTGGCGCCTTCGAGGTTGGCGCCCAGGCGATCGACGCTGCCATCCTCGACGTAGGGATCGCTGATCGAGGCCATGGAGGGCATCCAGTTGCCCAGGAAGACGTCGAAGTCGTCGTTCTTCATGCCGGAATAGGCGATCGGCACCGAGACGGTATCGATGCGGGTCTCGTAGCCCAGCGCCTCGAGCACCTCGGTGGTCAGGGCGGTGGTGGCCGTGATGTCGGTCCAGCCGACCTCGGCGAAGCGCACCTTCTCGCAGCTCTCGGGCTCGGCGGCCTGCAGCGGTGCGACGGCGAATCCAAGGGCGGCGGCGCCGACACCGAAGGTCATGCGACGATTCAGGAGGGTCGTATTCATGAAAGCGTTCCTCTTGTTGGACATCAAGTATAGCCGCGACGGCAGCGCCGCCGACCGATAGGGGAAGACCCCACCGGACCTTTATTGATTGAACGTTCAATAAAGAAATGGCATGCTACATGGTAACCACGCCTGATGCGTTGGGTGCAACATCAATTCTCGGGACAGGAGCCAGCAACGGTGCCAAAGGTCGGAATGGAACCCATCCGCCGCCAGCAGCTGATCAAGGCGACCATGGCGGCCATCGACGAGGTCGGCCTGGCCGACGCGACGGTGATGCGCATCGCCCGCCACGCGGGGGTCTCCGCCGGCATCATCAGCCACTACTTCGGCGGCAAGGACGGCCTGCTGGAGGCCACCATGCGCCAGATCCTGAGCGACCTGGGCGCGGCGGTGGCCGCACGGCGCAACGCGCTCAAGACCGCGAGCCCGCGGGCGCACCTGGGCGCCATCATCGATGGCAACTTCGATGGCAGCCAGGTCACCGGCCCGGTCGCCAAGACCTGGCTGGCCTTCTGGGCCAGCAGCATGCATCGGCCGACGCTGGCGCGCCTTCAGAACGTCAACGACCGGCGCCTCTACGCCAATCTCTGTCATCAGTTCCGCCGGCTGATGCCCCGTCACGAGGCGCGCGCCTGCGCCCGAGCCCTGGCCGCCCTGATCGACGGCCTCTGGCTGCGCGGCGCGCTGACGCCCAACGGCCTGGACAGCGACGAAGCGCGTCGTCTGGCCCACGACTACCTGGACCGACTGCTCGAGACGCACGACACCCTTTCCGCTACCTGAACGGAGGTCAGCATGGCACTTTCCGCCCCCCAGACCCTCTACATCGATGGCCGCCACACGGCCGCCACCTCGGGCGAGACCTTCCCCGTGGTCAACCCCTTCGACGGCTCGCTGCTCGCCGAGGTGCCCCAGGCCGCCGCGGCCGACGTGGACGCCGCCGTGGCCGCGGCGCGCCAGGGCCAGCGCGCCTGGGGAGCGATGAGCGGCATGGAGCGTGGCCGCATCCTTTACCGCGCCGTCGCGCTGCTGCGCGAGCGCAATGACGAGATCGCCGAGCTCGAGACCCGTAACACCGGCAAGCCGATCAGCGAGACCGCGGCCGTGGACATCGTCACCGGCGCCGACGTGCTCGAGTACTACGCCGGCCTGGCCCCGGCCCTCGAGGGCGCCCAGATCCCGCTGCGCGAGGACTCCTTCGTCTACACTCGCCGTGAGCCGCTGGGCGTGATCGGCGCCATCGGCGCCTGGAACTACCCGATCCAGATCGCCTGCTGGAAGAGCGCCCCGGCGCTGGCCGCCGGCAACGCCGTGGTCTTCAAGCCCAGCGAAGTCACCCCGCTGACCACCATGATCCTCGCCGAGATATTCAGCGAGGCCGGTCTGCCCGACGGCGTCTTCAACGTGGTCCAGGGCGATGCCCGGGTCGGGGAGATGCTCACCGGCCACCGCGGCATCGACAAGATCTCGTTCACCGGCGAGGCGGGCACGGGCCGCAAGGTGATGGCCGCGGCCGGCGGCTCGACGCTCAAGGACGTGACCATGGAGCTCGGCGGCAAGTCGCCGCTGATCGTCTTCGCCGATGCCGACCTGGACCGCGCCGCCGACGCCGCGATGATGGCCAACTTCTACTCCAGCGGGCAGATCTGTACCAACGGCACCCGGGTCTTCGTCGATCGCGCCGTGAAGGCGGCCTTCGAGGCGAAGCTCGTCGAGCGGGTGGCGCGCATCCGCGCCGGCGACCCGCTGGATCCGAGCGTCAACTTCGGGCCCTTGGTGAGCTTCGAGCACCAGGACAAGGTGCTCGCCTACATCGCGCTGGGCCAGCAGGAAGGCGCCCGGGTGCTGGCCGGCGGCGAGGCCTGGGACCAGGGCGACGCAGATGGCCTCGACTGGGCCAAGGGCGCCTGGGCCGCACCAACCATCTTCACCGACTGCACCGACGAGATGCGCATCGTTCGCGAGGAGATCTTCGGCCCGGTGATGTCCGTGCTCGCCTTCGACGACGAGGAGGAGGTGATCCGCCGCGCCAACGACACCGAGTACGGCCTGGCCGCCGGCGTCTTCACCGAGGGGCTCAACCGCGCCCACCGCGTGATCCGGCGCCTGGAGGCGGGCATCTGCTGGATCAACACTTGGGGCGAGTCCCCCGCCGAGATGCCCGTGGGCGGCGTCAAGCAGTCCGGCGTGGGTCGCGAGAACGGCATCGAGACCCTGGCTCACTACACCCAGACCAAGTCGGTGCAGGTCGAGATGGGCCCCTTCGAATCGGTGTTCTGAGGCCACGTCGTGACCCCGGGAGCGAGGCGCTTCGCCGGGGACCGCTCTTCGAGGAGGCGCTGTGAACCCCTCCATGGGCGCTACCGACGCCATCCCTGGCGTCGGACCTCCTCTTCGAGCGATCCCCGGCGCGCCTCTCGCCCGGCACCGGAGACGTCTCCTCCGGCACCCTTAATCGCGCATAAACGGAACGCGAGGGTACTTGGCGTTTCCGACCGGCAAACGTCCCCTGCGCCGCTTGCAACGCGCCCCTTTTGACTGTTTCAGGGAGGCCCCATGTCCCCGTCCCGTGAATTCGATTACGTCATCATCGGCGCCGGCTCCGCCGGCAACGTCCTGGCCACCCGCCTGACCGAGGACCCGGACGTCAGCGTGCTGCTGCTCGAGGCCGGCGGCCCCGATCATCGCTTCGACTTCCGCACCCAGATGCCGGCGGCCCTGGCCTACCCGCTGCAGGGCAAGCGCTACAACTGGGCCTTCGAGACCGACCCGGAGCCCCACATGGACGGCCGGCGCATGGAATGCGGCCGCGGCAAGGGCCTCGGCGGCTCCTCGCTGATCAACGGCATGTGCTACATCCGCGGCAATGCCCTGGACTATGACGGCTGGGCCAAGCAGAAGGGTCTCGGGGACTGGACCTACGCCGACTGCTTGCCCTACTTCAGGAAGTCCGAGACCCGCGACATCGGCCCCAACGCCTACCACGGCGGCGACGGCCCGGTCAGCGTGACCACGCCCAAGGAAGGCAACAATCCGCTCTATCACGCCTTCATCGAGGCGGGCCAGCAGGCCGGCTATCCGGCCACCGAGGACGTCAACGGCTACCAGCAGGAGGGCTTCGGCCCCATGGACCGCTTCGTCACCCCAAAAGGGCGACGCGCCTCCACCGCCAGGGGCTACCTCGACCAGGCCAAGGGCCGGGCAAACCTGACCATCGAGACTCGCGCCATCACCGATGTCATCACCTTCGAGGACAAGCGCGCCACCGGCGTGCGCTACGCCCGCCACGGCAAGCCCCAGGCGGTTCACGCCCGCCGCGAGGTACTGCTGTGCGCCGGCGCCATCGCCTCGCCGCAGATCCTGCAGCGCTCCGGCGTGGGTCCCAAGGACGTGCTCGACGAATTCGGCATCGAGGCCGTTCAGGTCAACGACAACGTCGGCGCGCACCTGCAGGACCACCTGGAGATGTACATCCAGTACGAGTGCACCCAGCCGATCTCGCTCTACCCGGCGCTCAAGTGGTACAACCAGCCGAAGATCGGCGCCGAGTGGATGCTGTTCGGCAAAGGCATTGGCGCCAGCAACCAGTTCGAGGCGGCGGGTTTCATCCGCTCGAGCGACGAGGAGGCGTGGCCCAATCTGCAGTACCACTTCCTGCCCATCGCCATCAGCTACAACGGCAAGAGCGCGGTGCAGGCCCACGGCTTCCAGGCCCACGTGGGCTCCATGCGCTCGGAGAGCCGCGGCCGCGTGCGCCTGACCTCCCGCGATCCCGAGGCCGCACCCTCGATACTGTTCAACTACATGGCCACCGAGAAGGACTGGCAGGAGTTTCGCGACGCCATTCGCCTGACCCGCGAGATCATCGCCCAGCCGGCCTTCGACAAATACCGCGGCCGGGAGGTCTCGCCGGGGCCGGACGTGCAGTCCGATGAAGCGCTCGACGCCTTCGTCAAGGCCCATGCCGAGACCGCCTACCACCCCTGCGGCAGCTGCCGGATGGGCGAGGGGGACGATGCCGTGGTCGACGGCGCCGGCCGGGTCCACGGCCTGGAGGGCCTGCGGGTGGTCGACGCCTCGCTGTTCCCGGTGATCCCCACCGGCAACCTCAACGCGCCGACGATCATGCTCGCCGAGAAGATGGCCGACAAGATCCGCGGCCGAGAGCCGCTGCCGAGAAGCGACGCCCCCTACTACGTGGCGGGCGACGCCCCCGCCCAGCGGGAACCGCAGCGCCGTACGGCCTGATCGGTTAGCCGAGCAACACCGAGCCGCCCCGCCCCCGTGCGGGGCAACTTGCGTTGAACGGTCGGACATCGAGGGTGAATGGAGGCAGGTCGAAGAGGGGTCTTTTGCCATGGATGTCAAAAGTAGCGCCCAGGGAAGGGTTCACGGCGCCCCGCGTAGACCTGCCTCCATGATCCTCTCGGACTTGGAGAGGGAAAACTGCATCGAGGGGATTGGCCGCCGGGCTCGGGATGCGCTAGGCTGAGGGCATTCAAACAAGTGTTCGAATCTGTCGGAGCCCACCATGCTGACCCTGACCCTGCTCGTGCTGGCCATTGCCGGCCTGCTCATCGTGATGCGCCGGGAGGCCGGCGCCCTGCCCGCCCTGGCCGTGACCGCGGGGCTCGGCCTCGTCGGCCTGGTCGCCGGCGCGTCGATCCTCGGCGTGCTGCTGATGATCGCCGCCGCGGCCATCACCGTCTGCGGCTTGCCCGCCCTGCGTACCCGCTGGCTCACGCCACGACTCTTCGCCCTGTTCAAGAAGGTCGCCCCCAAGGTCTCGGATACCGAGCGCACCGCACTCGAAGCCGGCAGCGTGGCCTGGGACGGCGAACTCTTCACCGGGCGTCCCGACTGGAAAAAGCTGCTCGACTATCGCGACGAGGGGCTCTCGGACGAGGAGCGCGCCTTCCTCGATCACCAGTGCAGCGTGGCCGCCGGCATGTGCAACGCCTGGGAGATCGCCCGGGAACGCGCCGACCTGCCCCAGGAACTCTGGGACTACCTCAAGCAGGAAGGCTTCTTCGGCATGATCATCCCCAAGGCCTACGGCGGCCTGGGCTTCTCGGCCAAGGCGCAGTCCCTGGTGCTGCAGAAGCTCTCGGTCAGCGAGACGCTGATGGTCACCGTGGGCGTGCCCAACTCCCTGGGGCCGGGCGAGCTGCTGCTGAAGTACGGCACCGAACAGCAGAAGGATCACTATCTGCCGCGCCTGGCCGACGGCCGCGAGATCCCCTGCTTCGGCCTGACCGGCCCGCGGGCCGGCAGCGATGCCACGGCCCTTCCCGACACCGGCGTGGTCTGCAAGCAGATGGTCGACGGCGAGGAGGTCCTGGGCCTCCGGCTGAACTTCGAGAAGCGCTGGATCACCCTGGCGCCCATCGCCAGCGTCGTGGGCCTGGCCTTCCGGCTCTTCGACCCGGACCAGCTGCTCGGCGAGGAGGAAGATCGCGGCATCACCCTGGCGCTGATTCCCCGCGACACCGACGGCATGGAGATCGGCCGCCGCCACCATCCCATCGGCAGCCCCTTCCTCAACGGGCCGATCAAGGGCCACGACGTCTTCGTGCCGCTCTCCACCATCATCGGCGGCCCGGAGATGATCGGCCAGGGCTGGCGGATGCTGGTCGAGTGCCTCTCCATCGGGCGCTGCATCACCCTGCCCTCCGGCGCCACCGGCACCGCCCGCTATGCGCTGGGCTGGAGCGGCGGCTTCGCGCGGATCCGCCGCCAGTTCAACGTGCCGGTGGCCGAGATGGAGGGCATCCAGGAGCCCCTGGCGCGCATGGCTGCGCTGGCCTATGTCTCCCGGGCCGCCGTCTACCAGACCGCCAACACCATCGATCATGGCGAGAAGCCGGCGGTGCCCTCGGCGATCCTCAAGAGCCAGCTCACCGAGTTCCAGCGGGTGATCCTCGGCGATGCCATGGACATCCACGGCGGCAAGGCGGTCACCCTGGGGCCGCGCAACTACCTCGGCATCGGCTACAGCGCCAACCCGGTGGCGATCACCGTCGAGGGCGCCAACATCATGACCCGCAACCTGATGATCTTCGGTCAGGGCGCCATCCGCTGCCATCCCTACGTGCTCGAGGAGCTGGCCGCCAAGGATGCAGACGACGCCGCGGCCTTCGACCGGTCTTTCTTCGGCCACGCCGGGCTGATCTTCGGCAACGCCGCCCGCGCCCTCACCCAGGGCCTGGGGCTCGGCCAGCCGAGCGTGCCCTTCGACGAGATCGCCGCCCCCTACGCCCGGGACATCGCGCGGCTCTCCGCCGGCTTCGGGCTCTGCGCCGACGCCGCCATGGCGAGCCTGGGGTCGCAGCTCAAGCAGCGTGAGATGCTCTCCGCGCGCCTCGGCGACGTGCTCTCCAACCTCTATCTCGCCTCGATGACGCTCAAGCAGTGGCACGAAGGCCACAAGGTCGAGGGCGAGGCGGCCCTGCTGCACTACGGCTGCCGGTTCCTGCTGGGGCGTGCCGAGCAGGCCCTGGACGAGCTGTTCGACAACCTGCCGAGCCGCGCCCTGGGCCGCACGCTGCGCGTCATCGTGATGCCGACGGGTCGGCGCTGGAAGCGCCCCGAGGACACCCTGACCCGCGAGATCGCCCAGAACGTCTCCCGGGACACGCCCCTGCGCCGCCACCTGCTCGACGCCACCTGGCAGGAGAACGATGGCAGCCGGGACAACCCGCTGGCCCGCTACAACGCGCTGCTGGCGAGCCAGGAACGCGCCGAGGCGCTCTATCGCCGGGTCAACAAGGCCTACGCCAAGGGCCAGCTGCCGGCCGAGGCGCTGCATCCGGAAGCGCGGGTCGAGGCGGCCCTGGCGGCGGGGCTGATCGGCGAGGAGGACGCCACCTTCATGCAGGAGCGCGAGGCTGCGGTGCTGGAGCTGCTCACCGTGGATGACTTCGCCTACGACGCCTTCGTCACCGACAAGACCAAGGTGCTGCGCCACCAGCCGGCCTGAGCCTCTGGATTAACCCTCTGAACCAGGTACCACACAACGCCCCGGCCAGCCGCCGGGGCGTCTTGTTATTCCCTTGCAGCTCCCAAGAGCCGAATAAAATAGAGTCTGAGCGGCGGGACAGGTCAAAGAGAGGATCCTATGCCAGGGGTGAGAAGCACTGCTTCGAACGGGCTGGCCAGAGATGGTCAGCACCGGCCCTGCAAGCGGACGGGACGCGGGAGCGCCGCAGGGCATCGGTAGCGTACAGGGACGTATTCACAGCGCCCTCTCGGAGACCCATCCCGGCGCAGGATGCGTTCTCGCTAAAGGCTACAGCGGCCAGACGATCAGGATCAGCGGGATCGCCACCGCCATCACCGCCAGGGTCAGCGGCAGCCCCAGCTTCCAGTAGTCGCCGAAGCGATAGCCGCCCGGGCCCATCACCAGGGTATTGGACTGGTGACCGATGGGCGTCAGGAAGGCGCAGGAGGCGCTGATCGCCACCACCATCAGGAAAGGATCCAGGGAGACGCCGAAGCCCTCGGCGAGGCTCGCCGCGATGGGCGCCATCAGCAGCGCCGCCGCGGCGTTGTTGACCACGTTGGAGAGCAGCGTGCAGATCAAGAACAGTCCCACCAGGGTGGCCACCACCGGCCACTCGCGGCCCATGGCCAGCAGGGTCTCGGCGATCAGGGAGGCCCCGCCGCTGGTCTCCAGCGCCTGCCCCACGGGGATCATCGCCCCCAGCAGCACGATCACCGGGCCATCAATGGCCTGATAGGCCTCGCGCAGCGACAGCACGCCCACCATCAGCGAGACCAGGGCGGCAGCGGTCAGCGCCACCGACGAGGGCACGAGGTCCAGCACCATGGCGATCACCGCCACCGCGAAGATCGCCACCGAGACCGCCAGCATGCGCGGCCGCCCCAGGGTCAGGTTGCGGCTGGCCAGCGGCAGGCAACCCAGGGTAGTGAGGCTCTCGCCGATCTCGCCCTCACCGCCCTGCAGCAGCAGCACGTCGCCGGCCCGGAAGCGAATATCGCGCAGGCGCTGGTTGAGGCGGCCGCCGTCCCGGGCCACCGCCACCAGGTGCAGGCCGAACTGGTTGTGCAGGCGCAGCTGGGTGACGGTGCGATGGATCATCATGGAGTCGTTGCGCACCACCGCCTCGACCAGCTGCAGGCCCTCGGTATCCACCGAGGAACGCTGTGCCTCCTCCTCCTCACCCTGCGACTCGTCATCCTGCGACTCACCTGATTGGGCCTTGCGAGGCGCGTCCTGCTCATCGCTCTCCTGTGACTCGCTCTCCTGTACCTCATCGTCCGGCGGCGGCTCGGGACCGACCACCAGGCCCGCCTTGTCTTCGATCAGCTTCATCTCCTCGGGCCCGGCCTCCACCAGCAGGATATCGCCCTCGTCGAGGGTGCCGTGGAAGGCGTGACCGGCATGGCGCTTGTCACCGCGCACCACCGCCAGCACCGGGATGGTCTCCTCCAGGGCCTGGTGCAGGTCGCGCAGCGTCCAGCCTACCGCCTTGCCGTCCTCGGGGACGCGCAGCTCCACGAGGTAGTGAGCGGTATCGAACATCTCCTCCGTGGAAGCCTTGCCGGCTCGCTGGGGCACCAGGCGCCAGCCCATCAGCACGATGAAGGCAAGGCCGACCAGGGCCACGCTGGCACCGACGGGAAAGAAGGAGAACATGCCGAAGCTCTCCCCCACCGCCTCATGACGGTAGCTGGAGATGATGATGTTGGGCGGGGTGCCGATCAGGGTGGTGAGGCCGCCGAGCAGCGAGCCGAAGGCCAGCGGCATCAGCAGCAGCGAGGGCGGGCTGTCGTGCTCCCGCGCCATGCGGATCGCCACCGGCAGCATCAGCGCCAGGGCACCGACGTTATTCATCACCCCGGAGAGCACCAGCACGGTGCCGGAGAGCACCAGCATCTGCAGGATCAGGCGGTCGCCGACCCTGAGGGCCTGCTCGGCGATCAGATCGACGAGCCCGGAACGCTCGAAGCCGCGGCTGAGCACCAGCACCGCGGCGACGGTGATCACGGCGGGATGGCCGAAGCCGTAGAAGGCCTCGTCGGTGGGCACCAGGCCCAGCAGCACGGAGGCCAGCAGCGCACCCAGCGCCACCAGGTCGTAGCGAAAGCGGCCCCACACGAAGGCCGCGAGCGTCGCGCCGAGAACCATAAATACCTGGGTGCTGTCGCTCATCGCCGATCACCTCCCTGTGCCGTCAGGATGATGTCAGCACAACAGCCGAGGCCGAGAAAAGCCAGCGTTTCCCGCTTTCCCCCGCCCCATACGCACACCCCGGCACATGGCCAGGGCGCGCAGGCCGCGAGAACGTCGGTCGGCTCGGCGCGGTCCTGCAGACCGCCCGTCACGTCAGGGCTCGGCGAACGGCAGCGGCTCGCTGCCGCGGCGCACCTCGAAGACGTTGAGCGTCATGGCCACCAGGGCGTAGTAGCCGAACACCCCCACCAGCTCCACCACCGCCGGCTCGCCGAAGGCCGCCACCGCCTCGGCGTAGAGCGCCTCGTCGACGCGCCGGGTGGTGTAGAGCGTCTTGCCCAGGCGATGTATCAGCGCCTCGTCGTCGCGCTCGAAATCGGGCTCGCGCCCATCCTGGAGCGCCTCGATCACCGCCTCGCTGACCCCGGCCTCGCGGGCGATGGGCGCGTGGATCTGCCACTCCGCCTGGGACTGCCACCAGGACGCGGTGAAGAGTATCGCCAGCTCGGTGAGTCGCAGCTCCAGGCGGGTGCCGTAGCGGCAGAAGGCGCCGAGGCGCTGGGCATGATCGGCCAGTTCGGGGCTGTGGATCCAGGCCAGGAAGGGGCCGTCCAGGTTGCCGCGGGGGCCGCTCAGGATGGCGTCCAGCACGCGGCGCTGGTCGGGCGCCATGCTGGCCTCGTCCAGGGGGGAGAGGCGGGAGTCGATCGACATCGGGCGAGGCTCCATTACGAGTGGGTGAGAACGCGCTTGAGGGCAGCATCGAGCTTGTCGACGATCTCGTCCAGGTGGGCGTCGTCGAGGATAAAGGGCGGCGCCAGCAGGATATGATCGCCCCGGCGGCCATCCAGGGTGCCGCCCATGGGATAGCACATCAGCCCCTCATCCATGGCCGCGCGCTTGATCGCCGCGTGCAGCTTGCGCTCGGGGGCGAACGGCGTCTTGGCGTCGCGCTCGGCGACCAGCTCGAGCCCGCGGAAGAGCCCCCGACCGCGGATGTCGCCGACGTGGGGATGCTCGCCGAAACGCGCCTCTAGCCGCTGCTGCAGCCCCTCGCCCAGACTCACGACCCGCGACAGCAGGCCACGCTCCTCGACGGCGCGCTGCACCGCCAGGGCGGCGGCGCAGGCCGTGGCGTGACCGATGTAGGTGTGCCCGTGCTGGAAGAAGCCCGACCCCTCGGCGATCGCCGCGCGAATCCGCTCGCCGACCAGGGTCGCGCCGATCGGTTGGTAGCCGGCGCCGAGGCCCTTCGCCACGGTCAGCAGGTCCGGCGTCACGCCCTCCTGCTCGGCGGCGAACAGTGTGCCGGTGCGTCCCATGCCGCACATCACCTCGTCGAGGATCAGCAGGATGCCGTGACGGTCGCAGATCTCGCGCACCCGCTTGAAGTAGCCCGGCACCGGCGGCACCGCACCGAGGGTCGCGCCGACCACCGGCTCGGCGACGAAGGCCATCACCGTCTCCGGCCCCAGGGCCTGGATCTCGGCCTCGAGTTCCGCCGCCAGCCGCTCGCCGTAGGCCTCGGAGGTCTCGCCGGGGGCCTGGCCACGGTAGGCATAGCAGGGGCTGACGTGGCTTACCCCGACCAGCAGCGGCTCGAACTGCTGCCGGCGCCAGGCGTTGCCGCCGGTGGCGAGCGCCCCCAGGGTATTGCCGTGGTAGCTCTGGCGCCGGGCGATCAGGTGCTTGCGCTGGGGCTCACCGCGCTCGATGAAGTATTGGCGCGCCAGCTTCAGCGCAGACTCCACCGCCTCGGAGCCGCCCGAGACGAAGTAGACCGAGGAGAGCCCCGACGGCGCGCGCTCGACCAGAAAATCGGCCAGCGCCTCCATCGGCTCGTTGGTGAAGAAGGAGGTGTGGGCATAGGCGAGACGACCGATCTGGTCACGCACCGCCTCAATCACCTCGGCATCGCTGTGGCCCAGGCAGGAGACCGCGGCACCGCCGCAGGCGTCCAGGTAGCGCTGGCCCTGGGCATCGATCAGGTAGGGACCCTCGCCGCCCACGGCGGTCGGATAGGAGTGCTTCAGATGACGGTGGAATACGTGGCTCATGCGGCCCTCTCGCAAATATGCAAACACAATAACCATTCTGCAAAAAAGGAAATATATTTGCAAATCTATCCGGCAGCGGCCTGACGCCACGCCCGACGAGCGCTACAATGCCCCACCTCAATCCCCCAGGCCGCGCCGAAACCGACATGACACTCCCCAAGCCCCAGCGACCGGACACCCTCGGCGACCTCGAGCGCCTGCTCGCCACCATCGAGCAGGGCGAGGGATCGTTGCGGCTGGGTAAGCGCTCGCGTCGGGTGCTGTCGGCGATGGTCACCGCGCCGCAGCAGGCCGCGGTATCCTCGATCAGCGACCTGGCGGAGCGCCTGGGCGTCAGCCCCTCGACCCTGTCGCGGCTGGCCCAGCGGCTGGGCTTCGAGGGTTTCGCCGGCCTGCAGGCGGTGTTTCGCCGCCACGTCACCGAGGGCAAGAGCTTCTACAGCGATCAGGTCTCGCGCCTGCTGGACGGCGACGGGGACGACGACGCCCTCGCCCGACTGGCCCGGCTGGGGCGACAGGAGAGCGCCAATATCGCCGACACGGTGGCGAGCATCGACGGCGAGGCCTTCACCGAGGCGGCGCGGCTGCTGGTGGAGGCGAAGCGGGTGAGGGTCCACGGCATGCGCCAGTTCGCCTCGCTGGCCTCGTTCCTGGCCTATGGCCTGGGCATGCTGCGCGCCGATGCCGCACCGCTGGACGCCGTCCGCCACGGCGTCGCGGATGCGCTGGCCCAGCTCGAGGCGGGGGACGTGCTGGTGGTGGCGAGCTGCTTTCCCTACACCCCCAGCGTGCTGGCCACGGCGGAGGTGGCGGCGCGCCAGGGCATCCGCGTCATCGCCCTGACCGACTCCCGGGGCTCGCCGCTCGCCCGGGTGGCGCACCACGTCTTTCCGGTCCCCGACCACAGCCTCTTCTTCAGCAACAGCATGTGCGCCTTCATGCTGCTGGCCGAGGGCCTGCTGAGCGAGGCGGCGAACCTGCTGGGCGACGAGGGGCTCGCCGCGCTCAAGCGGCGCGAGCAGCTGATCGGCGAGCTCAACGAGTCGCTGTAGGCTTTGTCTGAAAAGTCGGCGAGCTAAGGTCAGACAAGGCAAAAATCGGCGAAAAGACGGACCGGGCTCGCGCACGAGTTTACGGGGTGTAAATGAGTACTTTGAGTCGATTTTTAACGCCGTATGGCCGAGCGCAGCCAGTTTTCGGACATAGCCGAGGCGCCGCCCGCGCCTCGGCAGGAGATCAGATCACGGCAGCAGGATGGTCGACCCGGTGGTCCGGCGGGCCGCCAGGGCCGCCTGAGCATCGCCCGCCTCGGCCAGCGGATAACGATTCGAGATATCGATGGTGACCTGGCCGCTCTCGAGCATCGCGAAGAGCTCGCCGGCCATCCACTCCAGCCGCTCGCGAGTGTCGGCATAGCCGTTGAGACTCGGGCGCGTGACGTAAAGCGACCCCTTCTGGTTGAGGATGCCGATGTTGACGCCCTCGACCGCGCCAGAGGCGTTGCCGAAGCTGACCATCAGGCCGCGCTTCTTCAGGCAGTCCAGCGACGTCTCCCAGGTGTCCTTGCCCACCGAGTCGTAGACCACGTCGCACATCGCGCCGTCCGTCAACTCGCGCACCCGCTCGACCACGTCCTCCCGGGTGTAGTCGATGGTCGCCCAGGCGCCGTTCTGCGTGGCCAGCGCCGCCTTCTCCGGGGAGCTGACCGTGCCGATCAGCCGCACGCCGAGCGCCTTGGCCCACTGGCAGGCGATGGAGCCGACGCCACCGGCGGCGGCATGCCAGAGGATGGTCTCGCCGCCCTTCAGGGGGTAGGTCTGGCGCAGCAGGTACTGCACCGTGAGGCCCTTGAGCATGCCGGCCGCGGCGGTCTCGACATCGATCGCCTCGGGCAGCGCCACCACCTTGTCGGCCGGCAGCACGTGCTGTTCGGCGTAGGCGCCGAGAGGTCCCTGGGCGTAGGCCACCCGATCGCCTACCGCCAGGTGAGTGACGCCCTCGCCGACCGCCTCGACCACGCCGGCGCCCTCGGTGCCGAGCCCCGAGGGCAGGCCGGGCGCCGGATAGAGGCCGGTGCGAAAATAGATGTCGATGAAGTTGAGGCCGACCGCCTGGTTGCGGACGCGTACCTCACCGGCGGCCGGTTCGGCCGGCGTGACATCGACGAGCTCGAGGACTTCGGGGCCGCCGGTGCGGGCGAACTGGATACGCTGGGCCATGGGGTATTGTCCTTGTGACGTTGACGGATGGGCCCATCAGTCAAGCGTCCGGACACCCCCGGGGTCAAGGCGCGGGCGGCTGATGTCGCCCGCCGCCTGCGATTCATGTCGCCCGACCATGCGACTCAGAGCGTGGCGGGGAAGGACTCTAGCCCGCGGACGAAGCGCGCCTTGTAGTCGTCGAAGAGCGCGCGGTCGCGCTTGAACGACTGGACCACCGAGGCCTCGTCGAAGGTCAGCGCCCGGGGCAGCTCCGCCACGGAGGTGGCGGGATGCTTGGGGCCGAGGCCGATGCGCACGCCGGCCTTGCCGTCGAGCCAGCGGGTGATGCCCGCCTCGCGGAAGCGCGCCTCCTGCTCGGGGCCCGTGGCGTCCACGCGCAGCGGCGCCTTGAGGGCCAGCTCGGCGACCAGCCGCTCGGACGGCCGGGTCACGCTCTCACCGTCGAGGTCGGCCAGCAGCATCACGGTCATGCTGCTGCCGATCTCATCGAGCACCAGCAGGGCCAGCGCCACCGGGCGCGACTGATCATCTACCAGCGCCAGCACCCGGGCGGCCTCCTGCTTGACCAGCACGCCCAGGGTGCCGGCGAAGGTCGCCAGCGGCGTGAGCCCGGCGTCCTGGCCGTAGGCCTCGGCGCACAGCCGAGCCAGGCAGGCATCGCGCTGCTCGGGATTCTTGATGTGCACGACTCTCATCTCGGTGTCCTCGCATCGTCGTATGTCCGGCGCCAGCGCCAGGATCGAAAGCGCGCAGCCTACCACATCCTGGCCCGATCGCGCGGTGCTCGGCGACCGCCGCGCCGGGGCGTTTCCCGTCCCAGTCCGATGGCGCTACGCTGTCCCTCTTCGCCCCGCCGATCAGGAACCGCCCCATGCCCGACGCCGCGCTCGCCCTGCCCCGCCTGATCGCCCATCGCGGCCTCTCCGCCCGCGCCCCGGAGAACACTCTCGCGGCCGTGCGCGCCGCCCACGGCGTGGGCGTCGACTGGGTGGAGCTCGACGTGCAGCTGCTCGGCGACGGCACCCCGGTGATCTGGCACGACGCCGGCCTGCGCCGCTGCTCCGATCGCCGCGGCCGGCTGGCCGACCTGGATCTTGCCGCGGCGCGACGCCTCGATGCCGGCGGCTGGTTCGGTGAGGCCTTTCGGGGCGAGCCCATGGCCACCCTCACGGAAATGCTGGCGCTGCTCAACGAGCTCGACATGGGCGTCAACCTGGAACTCAAGGTCAATCGCGGCCGCGATCCCCGCGCCCTGGTGGCGGCCGCCGTGCCCGCCGTGATGGAGGCGCTGCCGCCATCGCGCCGGCTGCTCTCCTCCTTCAACGACGCGGCCCTCGCCCACGCCCGCGCCCTGGCCGGACCCGAGGCGCTGTCGCTGGGCGTACTCTTCGAGGGGATCGGCCGCGACTGGCGGCGACGCTGCGAGGCGGTGGAAGCCTTCAGCGTGCATGCCGACTGGAAGCGCCTGAAGGCGCCTCGCGCCCGGGAGGTGACCGCGGCGGGGTATCGGCTGCTCTGCTACACGGCCAACGACCCGCTCGCTTTCGCCCCACGCTGGGCCTGGGGCGTCGAGGCGGTGATCAGCGACGCCCCAACCAGGTTCATGACATGACGCCGATGACTCAGGAGCGCTCGGCAGCGCCCGCCATCACCCGCGCATAGTCGCGCGGATTGAAGCGCAGGGTGACCAGCAGCATCGCCGCCGCGCCGAGGGCCAGCAGCACCCAGGCGGCCAGGAAGCCGCCGGTGGCCTCACGCAGGGCGCCGCTGATCCAGGGCGAGAGCGCGTTGAGCATGAAGCCGAAGCCCTGCATGAAGGCGGCCAGGCGTCCCGCCGCGCGGGGATCGGAGAGATGATCCAGAGCGAGGATCAGGCCCAGGGAGAAGCTGGATCCCAGGCCGAAACCGGCGATGGCCACCCAGACGAGCGCCCCCTGGCCGGGCAGCAGGATCAGCCCCAGGTAGCCGGTCAGCTGAGCCAGCAGGCTGACGGCCAGCAGCCAGCGACGATCCGCATGGGACTGACGCTGCGCCAGGATTGGCATTGCCAGGGCGGCGATCACCTGAAAGATGGTCATCCAGGCCAGCAGCTGGCCGCTGGACGAGGCGCTCCAGCCGAGCTCCCGATAGTAGACCGGCAGCCAGGTGACCAGGCTGGAGTAGCCCGCGTTGATCACCCCGAAATAGAGTGCCAGCAGCCAGGCCCGAGGCAGTCGCCAGGGCCGCGGACCGGCCAGGGCCACCCAGGCGGGCTCCGGCGCCCGGGGGCGGCGGGAGAGCCACACCCAGGCCAGCAGGGTGATCAGCGCCGGCACCCACCACAGGCCCACGCCCAGCTGCCAGCCGCCGAGGCTCGCCAGCCAGGGACTCGCCCAGGCAGACAGGCCGCCGCCGGACATCAGCGCCGCGGAGTAGACGCCCATGGCGAGCGGCATGCGCCGGCCGAATCGGCGCTTGGCGAGCCCCGGCACCAGCGCCTGGATCAGCGCGATGCCGGCGCCGCCCAGCAGCGCCGTGGCCAGCAGGGTCGCACCGCTGCCGTCGAGCTGGCGCAGGGCGCAGGCCACCGCGATGGCCACCAGGGCCAGACTGATGCCGCGCTGCTCACCCAGCCAGGCCTGCAGGCGGCCGCTGGCGAGTGCCACGCCGCCCATGCAGAGGAAGGGCAGGGTGGTCAGCCAGGCCAGCACCGTGTAGCTGAGCCCGGTGGCCACCCGGATCTCCTCCATCAGCGGGCTGGCGGCGGCCAGCAGCGGACGCAGGTTCAGGCCGAGCGCCACCAGCAGCGCCAGTCCGCCGATGAACTGCCAGGTCGTGAGATCCCCTCGGGTCGTGCCGCTCCGTGCCGTCATTACCGCCTCGCGTGGTCACATTGTGAGGCGGCTATTGTATATAAAACTAACGATAATTGGATACAGGGTCGCTGCCGCCCGTCGCCAGCGCCTCGATGGCGGCCATGTCCAGGCTCGCCTCCAGGCCATCGGCCAGGCGGTCGAGTTCGCGTTCGCGATGGGCGGCGAAGTCCACGGCGGCCTCCCCGGCCTTCTCCGGCAGGCCGAGCCGGGCGAGCAGCGCCGCACAGGCAGCCGCCTCCTCGAAGAGGCCATGCAGGTAGGTGCCCAGCACCTGGCCGTCCTCGCTGATGGCACCGTCCGGTCGACCCTCGAGCTCCATCAACGGCCGGGCCAGGGCCGGCCCCTCGCTCACGCCGTTGTGGATCTCGTAACCGCTCACCGGCGTGCCCTCCCCGGCTGGGGTGTCCAAGAGGCGGCCGCGGATGTTGCGCAGCTGCTTGCCTGCCACCATCCGGGTGCGCATCGCCAGCAGGCCGAGTCCCGGCACGCTACCGGCAGGGCCTTCCAGGCCGTCCGGATCGTCGATGGCCTCGCCAAGCATCTGGAAGCCGCCACAGATGCCGAGCACCCGGCCGCCGTAGCGCAGGTGGCGGCGGATCGCCGTCTCCCAGCCCTGGGCGCGCAGCCAGGCCAGATCGCTTGCCGTCGCCTTGCTGCCCGGCAGCAGGATCACGTCGGCGGGGGGAATCGGCCGGTCCGGGCCGACGATGCTCAGCGACACCCGCGGATGCAGGCGCAGCGGATCCAGGTCGGTGTGATTGCTGATCCTCGGCAGCGCCGGCACTACCACGCGCAGGTCGGGCATACCCGCTTCGTGACCGGTGAGGCCCACCCCATCTTCGGCGTCGAGCAGCAGGCCCTGCAGGTAGGGCAACACGCCGTGCACCGGCTTGCCGGTGTGCGCGGTGAGCCAGTCGAGGCCGGGCTCGAGCAGGGCGATGTCGCCGCGGAAGCGGTTGATGACGAAGCCCCGGGTGCGCGCGCGTTCGAACTCGGAGAGCAGTGCGAGCGTGCCCACCAGCTGGGCGAAGACGCCGCCGCGGTCGATGTCACCGACCAGCAGCACCGGACAGTCGATGGCCTCGGCGAAGCCCATGTTGGCGATGTCGCCCTCGCGCAGGTTGACCTCGGCTGGGCTGCCCGCCCCCTCGGCGATGATCACGTCGAATCGCGCCGACAGCCGTTCCCAGGCCGCCAGCACGCTCTGCCGCGCCTGGCGCTTGAAGGCGTGATAGTCGATCGCGTCCATGTGGCCGTAGACCTGGCCGTCGACGATCACCTGGGCGCCCCGGTCACTCTCGGGCTTGAGCAGCACCGGGTTCATGTCGGCATGGGGCGCGAGGCCCGCGGCTCGGGCCTGCAGCGCCGTGGAGCGCCCGATCTCGCCGCCCTGTGGCGTCACGGCGCTGTTGAGCGCCATGTTCTGGGGCTTGAAGGGCGCCACCGAGATGCCCCGACGGGCCAGCGCCCGACATAGCCCCGCGACCACGGTGCTCTTGCCGGCGTCGGAAGTGGTGCCCTGGATCATCAGCGTCGGCATGGCAGCGTCCTCACTGTCGGGGGGCCAGGGCATCGACGGCACGCGTCAGCGCCGAATCCGCCGGTGGGGTCTGCCAGCCGTTGCCGTGCACCCGATCGGCCAGCGGCAGGCGCTGTCGCCAGCCGGCCCGGGCAAGTTCCGGCCCATCGAGGAAGTCGTCGACGTAGCCCAGGCACAGGTAGGCGAGCGGGTATACGTGATCCGGCAGGCCCAGCACCTCGGCCAGATCCTCCTGATCGAGGATGCTGACCCAGCCTACGCCGATGCCCTCGGCGCGGGCCGCCAGCCAGAGGTTCTGGACCGCCAGGCAGGTGCTGAACAGATCCATCTCGACGATGCTCTGGCGGCCCAGCACCTGCTCGCCGCCACGCTCCCGATCGCAGGTGATGCAGAGGTTAAGCGGGCCCTCGAGGATGCCCTCGAGCTTGAGGCGTCGATAGAGTGCGCCGCGCTCGCCACTGTGGGCCTCGGCCGCCCTGGCGTTCTCGCGCTCGAAAATGGCGTGGACGCGGCTTCGCACCTCGCGGCTGTCGATCAGCAGGAAGTCCCAGGGCTGCATGAAGCCCACCGAGGGCGCATGGTGGGCGGCCTCCAGCAGCCGCGCCAGCACCTCCGGCGGGATCGGGTCCGGGCGGAACTGGGCGCGCACGTCGCGGCGCTCGAAGATGGCCCGGTAGAGGCCCTTGCGCTGCGCCTCGGGGAAGGCGTGATCGGGTCGTCCGCTGGGATCTGCCATGCGACGGTCTCCTGGAAAGCTGGGTGGTGGGATTACGCTGCCCCGTGGGCTGATAAGCTTACCCGGGGACAACCCGCCGCGAGGGCGCTGTGAACCCCTCCCTGGGCGCTACTTTTGCCCTGCGGCGCTCTCGCATCCTGCTCCGCTTGCAGGACCGGTGTTGGCCATCCTTGGCCAACCCGTTCGGCGAGGATCGCCTCACCCATGGCGAAAGACCCTCGCTTCGGCTTGTCCCCGGCGCTCATTCGGAGAGTTCATAGCCGGAGCTACTACAGTTCGATTCCTTTCTGAGCCTTGATCCCCTGATCCTTGAAGGCGTGCTTGACCACCTTCATCTCGGTCACGGTGTCCGCCAGCTCGATCAGCGCCTCGGGGGCGTGACGACCGGTGACCACCGCGTGCTGCATGGCCGGGCGCGCCTGAAGGTCGTCGAGCACGGCGTCGAGATCCAGGTAGCCGTGGCGCAGGGCGATATTGAGCTCGTCGAGCAGCACCAGCGCATAGTCCGGGTCCGCGAGCATGCGTCGCGCCTCGGCCCAGGCCGCCTCGGCGGCGCGCACGTCGCGTTCGCGGTCCTGGGTATCCCAGGTGTAGCCCTCGCCCATGACGTGGTAGTCCACCCCCGGCAGGTCGCGGAAGAAGGCCTCCTCGCCGGTGCTGAAGGCGCCCTTGATGAACTGCACCACGCCCACCTTCATGCCGTGGCCCAAGGCGCGAGCCAGCATGCCGAAGCCCGAGCTGCTCTTGCCCTTGCCGGGGCCGGTGAGCACCAGCAGCACGCCCTGCTCCTTGTCGGCGGCCTTGATCCGCTCGTTCATGATCTTCTGCTTGGCGGCCATGCGCTCGGCGTGACGTTCAGGGTCGATCGAGGGTCGGCTCATGCCGGGTCTCCTGTGAAGGGGATGAGAAGAAAAGCGTCAGCGCTGTGGCACGAAGACGGGGGCGCCCTCGACCTCGACGCGAGTCAGCGCCTGGTCGTAGAGCCGCTCCAGGGCCGCGGGCACCAGCATGGCCTCGGCGGGGCCCCAGCAGGCCTCGCCGTCGGGATAGAGCAGCAGCAAGTGGCTGCACCAGCGGGCCGCCAGGTTGAGGTCATGCAGGCACATCATCACCGCGCCGCCGCGCCTGGCCTGCTCGGCCAGCAGGCCCATGACCGCCACCTGATGATGCAGGTCGAGATGGTTGGTGGGCTCGTCGGCGAGCCAGATCGCCGGCGCCTGGGTCAGCACCGTGGCCAGGCTGACCCGCTGGCGCTCGCCGCCGGAGAGGGTCGCGAGCTCGCGCTCGGCCAGATGGGACAGATCCAGGCGCGCCAGGGCCGCCGCGGCGAGGGCGTGGTCCTGGGGACCCTCCTGCTGCCAGGGCGACAGGAAGGGGTGGCGGCCGATCAGCGCGGTCTCCCGCACCGTGGCCGGGAAGTCGTCGTGGCGCTCCTGGAAGACCAGGCCCAGCCGGCGCGCCAGCGCACGCCGCCGCCATCCGGTCAACGGTCGGCCCTCGAGGCACACCTCCCCTGCGCGCGGCGGCCGCAGCCCGGCCAGGGTGTGCAGCAGGGTCGTCTTGCCGGCGCCGTTGGGGCCCAGCACGCCCCACACCTGGCCCGGCGCGATGCCCAGCGTGAGCGCCCGCCCATCCTGGCGTCCCGGCACGTCGACCACCAGCTCTCGCGCCTCCAGCGTCGGGGTCGGCATGACCATCAGCGGCTCCGATGCAGCAGGTAGAGAAAGCTCGGCACGCCGAGCAGCGCGGTGATCACCCCCACCGGCAGCTGCTGGGGCGCGATCAGGGTACGTGCCAGGGTATCGGCGAGCGTCAGCAGGGTGCCGCCGGCCAGCAGGCTCGCCGGCAGGATCCGCCGCTGGTCGCTGCCGAGTCGCAGGCGCAGCATGTGCGGCACCATCAGGCCCACGAATCCGATACTGCCGGCGGTGGTGACCGCCACGGCGGTGAGCAGGCTGGCCAGCAGGTAGAGCGTCCACTCCAGCGGGCGCACCGCCACGCCCAGCGCGGCGGCCTGCAGCCCGCCGCGGGCCAGCACGTTGAGGGTGCGCCCCAGGGGCAGCACGACGACCAGGGCCAGCACGGCCACCGAGAGCACCGGCCAGGGCGTGCCCGCGTAGGCGAGATCGCCCATCAGCCAGTAGAGCATGCCGGGCAGCCGCTCCACCGGGCTCACCGCCAGCAGGAAGGTGATCACGGCGCCCCAGCCGGCGGCCATCACCACCCCGGTGAGCAGCAGGCGGGTGGGCGTCCAGCTTCCGGTGCCGTGGGCCAGGCCGAAGACGATCAGCGTCGAGACGAGCGCCCCGGCGAAGGCCGCGCCGCCCACCAGGGCGGCGCCGAGGCCCGCCAGCATGGCGGCCAGCGCCGCCACCGAGGCGCCGCCAGAGAGCCCCAGCACGTAGGGGTCGGCCAGCGGATTGCGCAGCAGCACCTGCATCAGCGCCCCGGCGAGCGCCAGCAGCGCGCCGGTGCCGAAGGCGGCCAGCGAGCGGGGCAGGCGCAGCTCAAGCACCAGGGTACGATGCAGCGCCTCGCCGCCGCCGGTCAGCACCCGCAGCAGCTCATCCACACCGATCGATACGCTGCCCAGCGCCAGGGCCACGCCCTGGGCCAGCAGCGCGGCCAGCGCGAGCCAGACCAGCGGCCCGGGGCGCGCCAGCACGGCTCTAGCGCCGCTCAAGGGCGCTCTCCAAGCGGGCGCAGAGCGCCCGAGTGCCCTCCAGCAACCGCGGCGTGGCGCGCTGCACCAGGTCCGGGTCGACGAAGAAGAGGTTGTCGCGGCGTACCGCAGTCATCTCCGGGTAGTCGCGCCAGGCCTCGAGCCAAGTGGAGTCGGGCTTGCCCATGCCGCCGGTGATGATCGCCTCCGGGTCGCGGGCCAGTACCGCCTCGACGCCGATGCGCGGCACCAGCGGCGCCTCAGCGGCGAAGAGGTTCTCGCCCCCGCACAGCGACAGCGCCTGGCTGATCCAGTGCTCGCCGTTGACGGTCATCAACGGCTGTTCCCACACCTGATAGAAGACCGGGACCGGCGCGGCGTCGGCGTGCTGAGCGCGCAGCGCCGCCACTTGCTGGCGCAGCGTGCTAGCGGCCTCGTCCGCCACCGCCTCGCTGCCGGCCAGCGCTCCGAAGCGCTCGAGGCTCGAGGCGATGGCGGCGAAGTCGCCAGCGTCGGAGAAGAAGACGGGAAGGCCGAGCCGCGGCAGCCGATCGACCTGCTCGCGGGGATTGCCGCCGGCCCAGGCCACTACGAGGTCGGGTTCCAGGGCCAGCAGCGCCTCCATATCGAGGCGATCATAGCTGCCCACCCGAGGCAGCTCGGTGGCCTCGGCCGGATAGTCGCTGAAGCTGACCGCCCCGACCAAGTGCTCCCCGGCCCCAGCGGCGTAAAGCAGCTCGGTGACGCCCGGCGAGAGCGCGACGATGCGCCTCGCCGGGGCGTCCAGGCAGACCTCGCGCCCGGCGTCATCAATGACGCAGATGCCCGAGACGCTATTGCCCGAATTGGCCATCACCGACGTCGCCACACTCAAGGTGGCGGCCATGATCAGCCGCCGCCCTCTTTGCGCCCCGCGTGGCGTGTTTTTCTTACAGGGCACCAAAGTTCACGCTCAGGTATGCAGCGCGGCCGGCATTGAGATAATTTCTGACTGTCTCGTACTCCTTATCCAGCGCATTTTCCAGTGTCAGGCGAGTCGACCACCCGGGGGAAAATTCCCAACCAGCTCGCAGATTGGCCAAGCCAAAGCCACCGAGGCGCTCTTCGTTTTCCTTGTCACCGTAGCGATGATTCTGCACGACCCAGGAGCCACCCAGCGACCAGTCGCCCAATTCGCGATCAAGGTCCAGTCGCAGGCTCTGAGTGGCACGTCCAGGAAGACGTTTCTCTTCCTTGCGATCTTCGGGATCGAGATAGGTCAGTGCTGCTGCAAGCGTCCAGTCGTTGATCTGAGCTCCGACAGCTAGCTCCGCACCACGTATACGAGCCTCTTCAATATTGGTCGGCTGATAACGCACGACGTTGGGCGACGGTTCATCTTTCGCCCAATCGATCATGTCCTCGACATCAGTTTGATACAGGGCCAGATCCCAGAAATATTGTTGGTACTGGCCACGGACACCCAGCTCAAATGTGGCCGATGTCTCGGGAGTAATATTTTCATTTCCTTCGGTAATATACGTGGTACCAAAGAACGTCGAGGACTGATAAGGGTAATAAAGATCATTGAACGTCGGCGCTCGGAATGCTGTGCCATAGCTAGCCCTGAGGGTGTGATACTCACTCAGGTCATAGCCCAGCGCCAGGCTTCCGGTAAGTTCCTCTCCATAAGCCTCGTTGTCGTCGTGGCGCAGCCCGGCCTGCACGGAGACCGGGGCAAAATCCATCAGCGCCTGGGCAAAAACGGCCAGGTTATCGCGACTCTCCTCGGCATAGGTGCCGGACCCGGTGTCGCTGCCGGCGATGTCGTCCTCCTGGTATTCGGCGCCGGCCACCAGTTCGTGGGGACCAAACCAGGCGCTGTTCTCCCAGCGCAGGGTCTGTGTCGTGGTGTCGAAGAGGCTGTCGTAGGCCGCGGTCTCCGTCTTGTCCCGGGCCTCGCTGAGCGTCAGGCGACTCTTCCAGACCTCGGTCACCAGCAGCTCGCCATAGAGACCGGCGACCTGCTGAACGTAGTCGGTATCGGCGGGAGTCCCGTTAGCATCGAACTCGGTGTTTCCCCGGGCGCGCAGGGCCAGCACGCCCACTTCAGCGCCATTGTTGAAACCGTGAGAGAGCCTGACCAGGCCGGTGGTGTTGTCGTAGCCCTTGTCGCCCTCGCCTTCGATGATCTCGTAGCCGTCGGTATCCAGGCGGCTGGCGGCGACATGGTAGCGAGTGCCGCCCTCGCTACCGGAGAGCGAGGCGCTGGCGCGCCGAGTATCGAAGCTGCCGCCGCCCAGCGAGATGCGCGGCGTGGGCGCCCCCTCCCCTTGCGGGGTGAACAGCTGCACCACGCCGCCCACGGCATCGGCGCCGTAGAGGCTGCCTCGCGGGCCGCGCACGATTTCAGCGCGGTCGAACATCCGCGGATCGAGGAACTGCCAGGACGCTCCCCCAAGCGTTGCCGAACGCAGGCGGATACCGTCGATCATCAGCAGGCTCTGGTCATTGCCGGTGCCACGAATATAGACGCTACTGGTCTTGCCGAAGCCGCCGTTGGTCGAGACGTCGACGCCGGGCTGGCCGCGCAGCAGGTCGGTGATGTCGGTGGGGTCCTGACGGCGCAGCGCGGCCTCGTCGATCACGGTGACCGAGGCCAGCGTCTCATCGGCGGTGCGCGGTGCGCGGGTGGCGGTCACCGTCAGCGGGTTGAGGGTCTCGGTGGCGACCTCATCGTCGGAGGCGCTCGACGGGCTCTGGGCCTGGACGGCCAGGGGCAGAGCGGCCAGGGCGAAGGCCGCCAGGCCACGGAAAGCGTGAGTGGTGTTCATGTGGGTCCCTTGCTGCCGTGCTCACCCGCACGGCACCTTGCGTTTTTTCTGATGGGCCGGCAGAAGGGAGCGAGAACACGGGCGTAGGCGGCATGGCGCCGGGATCCCCGCCTCGTGATCGCCCTCCGCGATCCGGCATGTGCTCTCAGGCCGGTCTCCGGGCTGACGAACGAAGGGCCTGGCAGATGAGCCATGGGGCACCTTCCGGACCGCCGCCTTCCCATGCCGCAGGGGCACAGTGGCATACCAATAGGAGGTAGTGGCGGACCTTGATTCGATCACCGTTGCGGGGGCAGCGTCGGACTCGCCCTGGGGCGCACCGACTTCCCGTTTATCCGATGGAGCGAGCTCCACCGGCACCTGAGAGTGCGGGTAAGCTAGCAACCGGCCCCTGAAGCGTCAACGCGAATCGCCGGCGACGTTGACGCGGCTCATGCCCAGAGCAGGCAGAGTTCAGGTAACGGTCAGACAGCGAGCCAGTCCGTGGCGCACATACCACACCGCCTCGGCGAGAGCCACCGCGTCCTGACCCACCCAGCCGGCGAGATCGCGAAGGCGACGATCCGCCGGGTCGATCGGCACGATGCCGCGGCCCACTTCCGGCAGGATCAGCACGATCTCGCCCTGCCCCCGCCGCTCGGCCTCGACCATCGCCGCCAACTCCGCATCGAGCCGGGCGCGCAGCCGATCGTCGTCGGACTCGTCGGCATCATCTCCCAGGGCGCCGGCGAGCCAGTCGAGCCAGCCGCTGATCACCAGGCACTGCCCCGGGGCAAGCCGATCACGCCAGCCGGAAAGGTCCGCGCCCTTCTCCATCTTCAGCCAAACCGCCTCGGGGAAGCGGCTCGCTACGAGGTCGCGCTTTCCGGCGCAGGCACCGCCGATGAACAGCTGCATTGCCAGCCCTCCTCGCCATGGGTGAAGACGAACCGCCGGCCCTGGGCCTGGCCCACCACGCCGGCCCAGAAGTCGGCGCCCTCCAGGCGCCGGGAGAGCTCGCGGATGGCGCCGCCGTGGCTGACCGCCAGCACCCGCCGGTGGCCGTGCTCGCTGGCCTGCGCCAGCACCTCGTCGAGCCAGGCGGAGAGCCGCGCCCAGAGGTCGTGGGCCGACTCGCCGCCGGGCGTCGCCCGCATGCCGCGGCTGTCGACCCAGGCCCGGTAGTCCGGGTCGTCCTTGAGCGCCTCCCAGGTGCGCCCCTCGTAGTCACCGAAGTCCAGCTCGCGCAGGCGGCGATCGAAACGCGGCGTCTCGGGGTGGGCCGCCCATGCGCTGCCATCCCGGATATGGGCGAGCGTCTGACGACAGCGGGTAAGATCGCTCGCGTGCACGGCATCGAAGACGCTGTCGGCCAGCGCCACGCGCAGCCGATCCAGGTCCGGCAGCGCCTCGGGTAGCAGCAGCGGAATGTCACGCTGGCCCTGGTAGCGTCGTTCACTGTTCCAGCTCGTCAGGCCGTGACGAACGACCACCAGCTCCAGGCGATCAGCAGCAGCCATAGTTCTCCTCCTTCGATGGCGGCCCCGACGATATCGCCGTTGATGCCGCCGAAGGCCCGGCGCATCGCCAGGCCATATCCCATGATAAAGACGACCAGGCCGGCCGCCAGCCAGGCGCCGCCAGGCAACCAGATCGAGAGCGCCAGAGGCAGCGCGGCGGCCAGCGCTAGGTCGCCGCGGGTCAGGCTCTGCTGCCAGGCGTGGGCCATCCCCTCCGCGCGAGCCGCCGGCACCGTCACCAGCAGGCCGACCCCCCCGAGGCGTCCCAGAGCCAGCAGCGCGACCAGCCCCCAGGGGGAGGCACCGGCGTCGAGCAGCGCCCACAGCAGGGCGAGCTTCCAGGCCAGCAGGAAGACCAGCGCCAGGATCCCGAAGCTGCCCACCTGGGGATCTTTCATGATCGCGAAGCGCTTCTCCAGGGGCGCATTGCTGCCCAGCGCATCGGCCAGATCCATCACGCCATCCAGGTGCAGGCCGCCGGTAAGCGCCACCCACAGGCTGAGCAGCGCCAGGGCCAGCAGCGGCGTGGGCAGCAGTGGCTCCAGCAGCGTGCCCGCCCCGGCTACCAGGGCCCCGAGCAGTGCGCCCACTAGCGGATAGGCCCGGGCCGCCCAGCGCCGGGTGGCCGGCGTCCAGGGGCAGGCCAGCGGCACCGGCAGCCGGCTCAGGAACTGGATCGCCAGCAGCACGCCGAAGACCGCGTTTTTCATGAACTCGCTCCTTTCACATCCCTGCCCTGCCCCTCGATATCCTTCTCCTCAATGCCCTTCCCCTCGATGTCCTTCCAATAGACGGCCCGTCCGGCCACCACCTCGATCACCCGATCCGCCTCCTCGGCCAGGTCGCGATGGAGCCGCTGCAGGAAGGCCAGGTAGCGCCATACCAGGGCGTCCCGGGGCGGCAGGTCCTCGTTGAGGTCGTTGGAGACCACCACCAGGGCGATGTCGCGTCGCCGGGCCGAGGTGATCAGCCACTCGAGCATCGCCCGGCCGGCAGCCTCGTCGCGTTCGGCCTCGAACAGCCACTGGCCGGCCCACAGGGTCAGACAGTCGAGCAGCACGCTGCTGCCCGCCTTCACTCCATCCAGGGCGTCGGCCAGCTCCAGGGGCGCCTCGCACGTCAGCCAGCCCTCGCCGCGCTCGCGGCGGTGGCGAGCGACCCTTGCTGCCATCTCGTCGTCACCGACTCGGGCCGTGGCGAGATAGACAAGCGCCCCTCTCGCCTCTCGAGGCTGGTGAGCGAGGTGCCCCATGGCCAGGGCCTCGGCCACGGCGCTCTTGCCCGATCGCGCCCCGCCGGCGACGAAGGCGATCATCCGCGCCTCCAGGCCGCCAGGGCCGCGAGCAGGCGGGCGTTATCCCGCCCATCGCGCAGGGCGAGGCGCAGCCAGCGGCCGTCGAGGCCGGGGAAGTTGTGGGTGTGGCGTGCCAGCAGACCACGGCGCAGCAGGAAGGCGAACAGCGCCTCGGTCTCAGCGGCGTCTCCGCCGTGCAGCAGCAGAAAGTTGGCGGCGGCCGGCGCCACCGTATAGCCCAGGGCGCGCACCTTGTGGGGCAGATCGCGCTGGTCGGCCAGCCAGGCCCGGGTGCGCGCGAGGTAGTCGGCATCAGCGAGCAGCGGCGCCACCAGCTCGAGCGCCAGGGCATTGACGCTCCAGGGCAGCTGGCGCTCGGCGAGGCGCGCCACCGTCTCGGTTGCGCCCAGCAGGTAGCCGAGCCGCAGGCCCGGCAGGTCATAGAGCTTGGTCAACGAGCGCAGCAGCAGCAGGTTCGGCGATTCAGCCAGCAAGGACGTCAGCCGCTCGTCGTTCTCGGTGAAGTCGACGAAGGCCTCGTCCACCACCAGGGTGGTGCCGGTCTCATCGCACCGTGCCAGCAGGCGCTCGATGGTCTTCCGGGGAATCAGCGTGCCGGTGGGGTTGTTGGGACGGCAGAGGAACAGCACCTCGGCGGCCACCATGGCTCGCTCGGCCGCGTCAACGTCGAGCCGGAAGGCCTCGCCGTTAAGCGCCAGGGACGAGACGCCGAGGCCATAGTGGGCGCAGGCGCGGGCGTATTCGCTGAAGGTGGGCTGCACGATCAACGCGCGACCGCCCGCATGCAGGCCCGCGGCGAGAAAGATCGCCTCGGCCCCGCCGGCGGTCACCAGCACCCGCTCGGGGGCCACGCCCTCGTGCTCGGCGATGGCCCGACGGGCGCGGTCGTCGTCCGGGTCCGGGTAGCGGGTCAGGCACTCGGCGGCGCCGGCCAGCCAGTCGCCGAGCCAGGGCGGCGGCCCCAGGGGATTGAGGTTGGCGCTGAAGTCGATCAGCGGATAGTCCGCCGGCAGGCCGTAGCGCGCGAGCAGCGGTGCGGCGCGCCCGCCGTGACCGGGCCAGGACGATGCGGCCCCCAGGCTCATGAAAGAAGCTCCCCCGCCAGGATCGGCAGGCCCATCAGCAGCAGGAAGGCCAGCCAGCCGCCATGCATGAGGCGGATGGCGCAGCCGATATGGACAACGCTCAGGGGCTCGAGGGCCGTGCCCAGGGTGGCGCGGTGCGAGGAGCGCCCGGCGTAGTGGTTGAGGCCGCCGAGCCGCACCCCCAGCAGGTTGGCCACCATCGCCTCCGGCCAGCCGGCATTGGGGCTGGGGTGGCGGGGGGCCTCTCGGCGCGTGGCGGCGAGCGCTCCGGCCAGGCGGCTGCCGGGTATCGCCCAGGCGGCCAGCCACAGCGCCAGTGCGGTGAGCCGCGCCGGCAGCCAGTTGACGGCGTCATCGAACCGCGCCGAGGCGCGGCCGAAGTCCAGGTAGCGCGGGCTTTGGTAGCCGACCATGGAGTCCAGGGTATTGGCGGCCTTGTAGGCCAGCGCCAGAGGTGCGCCGCCGAGCAACGCCCAGAACAGCGGCGCGGTGATGCCGTCCACGGTGTTCTCGGCCACGGTCTCCACAGCGCCGCGGGCGAGCTCCCCCTCGTCGAGCGCGGTGGTGTCGCGCCCGACGATCATCGAGAGCGCCTGTCGCGCCTCGGCCAGGTCGCCGCGGGCCAGCGGCCCGGCCAGCGGCCCGGCCACCGCCCGGCCGGCCTCGGCGAGCCCCCGGGCGGCCAGGGTGGTGGCGAGCAGGCCGAGCTCCGCGGCGAGCGCCAGCCAGGGACTGAGCCAGGCGAGGGCCGCCAGCAGCGCCCAGCCAAGCGCCCAGCTGCCGCCCACCACCACCAGCACCAACCAACGGCCGCGCCGGCGTCGCGCGGCGGCGGCCCCGTGGTTCCAGGCCCCCTCGAGCCGGGCGATCACCTTGCCCATGCCCACCACGGGATGCGGCAGCCAGGGCGGATCGCCGAGCGCCAGGTCGAGCAGCACGGCGGCGACGACCAGACCCAGCAGTGACAGGGAGAAGGGCTCGACGAGCGGGCTCATCGCGCCTCCTCCGTCATCGCAAGGGAGGCCAGGACGGCCCGATACACGGCGTCGCCGATGGCGCGCCCGAGCCGGGTGCCCGAGCCCGCATAGGGCGTCGGGTCACCGCGCTGGGTGGCGGCGATGGCCAGGCAATCGGTGGAGGTGCCGGTGGCCGAAGTGCCGGTATGCGAATCGCGCACGCCCCAGCTCCCCAGGGCCTGCACCTTGGCCTCGGTGACCGACTGGACGGCATTGACCATCGCGCCGTCGTCGAGGTGGCCGTCGATGAAGACCAGGATATTGATCGTGCCGACCACCGGGCGCGGGTCGCCCAGGGCCGGCGCTGTGATGTCCACGGCGTTGCCGACGCCGGCGGTGACCGCGGCCAGCACAGAGCGCTCTCCGGCGTCGGCCGCCTCCAGCGCCAGGTGGGCCGGCGAGACCGCGGTCATCATCGCCACGCTCTGCTCACCGTCGAGGCCGCACCGGGCGAGCCAGTCGAGCAGGTCGGCCCGGGGCGCGTGGCCGGCATAGTCCTTGTCGACGTGGAAGTTGCAGAAGTGGCCCGATCCACTGAACCCTTCGCCCACCAGGGCGCTGCTCAGGGTGCGCAGCGGGGTGGCGTGGTGAAAATGCACGCAGCCAGCGTCCACACTCAGCGCCAGGCCGTCGCCGAAGGCCAGGTCACACCTGTACGGGTAGGAGGGGCGCACGGACGGACGCGTGGCGGCAGTGAGCGAGATCGCCACGGCTCAGCGCGCCTCGCGATCGTCAACGCCGGCGGTGGCGAAGGTAGCCATCTCGGCCAGCATGGCGGTGGTCGCCTCGAGCAGCGGGAAGGCCAGCACGGCCCCGCTGCCCTCGCCCAGGCGCAGCGCCAGGTCGAGCAGCGGCTCGGCGCCGAGGGCCTCGAGGGCCAGGCGGTGGCCCGGCTCGTGGGAGCGGTGACCGAAGATCAGGTAGGGGCGCAGGGCGGGCTCGAGCCGACAGGCGGTCAGCGCGGCCACCGTAGCGATGAAGCCGTCCACCAGGATCGGCAGGCGGTGTGACGCGGCCTCCAGAAAGGCCCCCGCCATGGCGGCGATCTCCAGCCCGCCCAGCCGGGCCAGCACCTCCAGCGGATCGTCGCGATCGGGGGCGCGTTCGAGAAGCGCCGCTTCGATGACCGCACGCTTGTGGGCCAGGGTGTCGCCCGCCACGCCGGTGCCCGCCCCGACCAGCTCACTCACCGGGGCGCCGGTCAGGGCCGCCAGCATGGCGCTGCTGGCCGTGGTGTTGGCGATGCCCATCTCGCCGGCGATCAGGCAGCGACAGCCGGCCGCCTGGACGCGCCGGGCGGCGCGCCGCCCCACCGCGATGGCGGCCAGCGCCTCGTCGCGGCTCATGGCGTCCTCGCGGGCCAGGTTGGCGGTGCCGGGGCGGACCCGGTCGCGCACGATGCCGTGCGCCGGCAGCTCGCTGGCCACACCCACGTCGACCACCTCCAGGCGCGCGCCGATGCGCCGCGAGAAGACGTTGATCGCCGCGCCGCCGGCGACGAAGTTGGCCACCATCTGCGCCGTGACGGCCTGGGGAAAGGCCGAGACGCCCTCCTCGGCCACGCCGTGATCGGCGGCGAAGACCACCACCGCGGGTGGGGTCACGCCCGGGAAATCCTCGCCGGTCAGGCCGGCCAGGGTCACCGCCAGGTCCTCGAGACGCCCCAGGCTGCCGGGCGGCTTGGTCAGGGTATCGAGGTAGCGGCCAACCCGTTCGGCACAGGCCGCGTCGGGCGCGGCGATCGATGGCGAGGGATCATTCACGGGGGGGGCTCTCCAGGCATCGTGATAAGGCCGCACATGCTACCAGAGCCGCGGCCTTCGCACCGCCGTCCAGCCTGCGCCGGGGGTGCTACGCTTGAGGGTGGCAGCACAATCACAACAAGACCCGGCCGAGCGCCTGCCAGCCGCCCGCCGGGCATGCCAGGAGCCACGTCATGACCAGACAGCCCCCCGATACCAGGACGCGCGGCATTCACGAGCTCTACGCCGAGGACCCCGAGGCAGCGGATCGCAAGCTCTGGGATCGCGAAGTCGATCCCGTCACCCGCCGCGGTTTCCTGAAACGCTCGAGCCTGCTCGCCATGGCCGCCGCCGTGGGGGGAACGATCCCCTTCGCCGATCGCATGCCCGGCGGCCTGATTCCCGCCGCCCTGGCGCAGAGCGATGCCCCCTTCACCCTTAAGGGCAAGGAGGGCCTGACCGTCCTCAACGACCGCCCTATCAACGCCGAGACGCCGCCCCACCTCCTCGACGACGACATCACCCCCGGGAGGGTCATGTTCGTGCGCAACAACGGCATCCCGCCGGCCCTGGAGAACATCGACGCCGATACCTGGCAGCTGGAGATCGGCGGAGAGTCCTGCGAGAACCCCCAGAGCTTCTCGATCGCCGAGCTGAAGGAGCGCTTCGAGCATCACACCTACCAGCTGCAGGTGGAGTGCGGCGGCAACGGGCGCAGCGAGTACGTGCCCTCGGCGAGCGGCAACCAGTGGACCACCGGCGCGGTGGCCTGTCCGACCTTCACCGGGGTGCGCCTGCGCGACGTGCTCGAGGCCTGCGGCATCAAGGACGACGCCGTCTATACCGGCTACTACGGCGCCGATGCCCATGCCAGCGGCGACCCCAACAAGGATCCGATCTCCCGAGGCGTCCCCATGGAGAAGGCCCTGGAAGACGAGTCGCTGATCGCCTGGGCGATGAACGGCGAGGACATCCCCTACCTCAACGGCTATCCCCTGCGCGTGGTCTGCGGCGGCTGGCCGGGGTCGGTCTCAGGCAAGTGGCTGCAGCGCATCGTGATCCGCAACCAGAAGCACGACGGCACCAAGATGGGCGCGCCCTCCTACAGCGTGCCCGAGCATCCGGTCGCACCGGGCAGCCAGGTGCCCCTGGAGGACTTCGTCACCATCCAGTCGATGCCGGTCAAGTCGCTGGTGACCTACCCCCGCTCCGGGATCGATCACGCCCTCGGCGAGGCCATGACGGTACGCGGCCATGCCTGGGCCGGCGACCTGGCCGTCAAGGAGGTGCATGTCTCGATCGACTTCGGGGCGACCTGGCATAAGGCCGAGCTGAAGGATCCGCCCAACCGGTTGGCCTGGCAGCGCTGGACGACCCGGGTGGAGTTCCCAGAGCCCGGCTATTTCGAGGTCTGGGCCAAGGCCACCGATGAGAACGGTCGCTCACAGCCCATGGTGGTGCCGGGCTGGAACCCCAAGGGATACCTCAACAACGCCTGCCATCGCATCGCGGTCCAGGTGGCCTAGGAGGTCGTCATGAAACGCTTGCAAGTGCTGGCCATGACCACCCTGGGCGTCGCCTTGATCTGCCTGCCGCTGGCGGCAGGCGCCCAGGAGGGGGAGGCCCCGCCCAAGGACCCGGAGACCGGCCTGATCAAGGCGGAGGGATGGGAGACGGTGCGCAGCAACTGCACGGCCTGCCACTCGGCCAGGCTGGTCACCCAGAACAGCGGCTCGCGCAACCACTGGCAGTATCTGATCCGCTGGATGCAGGACACCCAGGGGCTCTGGGAATTCGATGCCGAGACCGAGTCGACCATCCTCGATTACCTGGCGGAGCACTACGGGCCCAAGGAGGGTGCGCGTCGCCCGCCGATCCCCCGGGCGATGATGCCGGACAATCCCTACTCGACGATGGCCGAGTCGAGCTGAACCGGCGCGCTGCTCGCCATCACAGGCCCCTCGCGAGGGGCCTTTCTTGTGTGGGGAAGCGGCTCGCCTGCGACGACCAGGTTCGAGATCGAATTCGAGGTCAGCGTCAGACTCGGAATCGGAGAGGACGGAGGAGGCACCAGGTTCCGGGTCGGACGAAGCGCCAGGCTCGATATCAGCCCTGGCTCAGGGAATCAGCACCGCCGCGCCGGAGAGTCGCCCCTCGCGCAGGTCCTCGAGCGCCTGATTCGCCTCTTCCAGGGGATAGGCGCGCGTCTCGGTGCGAATCGGCACCTCGGGCGCGAGCGCCAGGAACTCCTCGCCGTCCCGGCGGGTGAGGTTGGCCACCGACTTCAGGCTGCGCTCCTCCCAGAGCAGGCGGTAGGGAAAGGCGGGAATGTCGGACATATGGATGCCCCCGGAGACCACCGTCCCGCCGGGGCGCACCGCGGCCAGCGCCGTGGGGATGAGCGCGCCCACCGGAGCGAAGAGCAACGCGGCATCCAGCGGCTCGGGCGGGGCCTCGTCGCTGCCGCCGGCCCAGACGGCGCCGAGGCGACGAGCGAACGCCTGGGCCTGGGTATCGCCGGGCCGGGTGAAGGCGTAGACCGACTGCCCACGGGCGACGGCGAGCTGGGCGAGGATATGTGCCGCGGCGCCGAAGCCGTAGAGGCCGAGGCGCCGGTTCGTCTCGCCACCGGCCAGCCGCCAGGTGCGATAGCCGATCAGCCCGGCGCAGAGCAGGGGTGCGGCGGCCTGGGCATCCTCGGCCGGCAGGGGAAAGCAGTAGCGGGCATCGGCCACGCAGTACTCCGCGTAGCCGCCGTCGCGGGTGTAGCCGGTGAACTCGGCGCGCTCACAGAGGTTCTCGCGTCCGGCGCGGCAGGGATCGCACTCGCCGCAGGTCCAGCCCAGCCACGGCACGCCGACCCGCTGTCCGATCGCCAGATCGGTCACGCCCTCCCCGCGCGCCGCCACCTCGCCGACGATCTCATGCCCGGGGATCAGCGGCAGCCGGGGCTCGGCGAGCTCGCCGTCGAGCACGTGGAGGTCGGTGCGACACACCCCGCAGGCCAGCACCCTGACCCGCACCTCGCCGGGGCCAGGCTCTGGCAGCGGCAGGCGCTCCAGGCGAAGCGGCTGGCCGGCGGCGTGCAGCCGCATGGCACGCATCTCGCTCATCGGGCTATTCTCCACGGGCTCTTCTCCACGGGCTCTCCTCCTCAGGCGAAGGGATGGCTCAGGGATTCGCTGTCCGAAGAATAGCCCAGGGCTCAGGCGGCGACCCGGACCTCGTAGCCGGTAAACTTGCGCAGGTTGATCACGCCGCTGTCCAGTATCAGGTACTGCCCCTTGATGCCCAGCAGGGTACCGTCGACGCGGGGGTTCTTGTCGAGGTTGTGGGAGACCACCTTGGTGGGGAACTCCAGCACCGGGTACTCGAAGCTCAGCGGCGAGGTGTCGAGGACCCGGATGGCGTCGGCGCCGAAACGCTCGCGCAGGTTATCGAGGCCGCTGCCCAGGCGCTCCAGCAGGCGATCGCGCTCGGCGGCGAGGTCGAGGCGCTCGGTGCTGCCCTTGAGCATGGCCCGCCAGTTGGTGCGATCCGAGACCTGCTCCTTGAACAGCACCTCGACGAAGCCCGACTGCTGACGAGTATCGACCTCGAGGATCGGCAGGGCCTGCACCGCCCCCTGGTCGAGCCAGCGCGTCGGCATCTGGCTGGCCCGGGTGATGCCGACCTTGAGCCCCGAGGCGTTGGCCAGGTAGACCACATGGGGCTGGAAGCAGTGGCGCTCGCCCCAGTCAGGCTCGCGGCAGGTGCCCTCGAAGAAGTGGCAGAGCTCCGGCTTCATGATGCAGGTGTCGCACTGGGCAAGCTTCTTGAAGCAGGGGTAACAGTGCCCCTGGGCGAAGCTCTTCCTGGTGGCCCGGCCGCAGTGAGTGCAGGCGATGGCGCCAGTCCACTCGAGGCTCAGCGGCTTGCCGAGGCAGGCGTTGAGCGCGAGACGCTCCTCGCCGGCGCGCAGCACGTAGCGGGCCGGCGCGCCGGGCTCGATGGCCATCTTGCTCAGGCAGCCCTGGTGCACCTGAGCGGCGTCGATCGACTCAGTCACCGCCGACGTCCCGGGCCAGGCCGGCCAGTTCGGGAGGCACGTCGGCCCCGCTGCTGGCGCCGCCACAGGTGCGGCGCTGCAGGTAGCCGACCCGCTGCTCCTCGGGTACCCGGTTCTCCGCCTCGTAGCGCATCACCGCCTCCAGGCAAAGCTCGGTCTGCTCGGCGGTGAGCATCCGGCCATCGGGCCATTTACGCAGCGACACGGCCTGCTTGAGGCTCTCGTAGATGGACGGGGTCATCTGCTGAATCATGCGATCGAAGGACATTTCGCTCATGACGGACTCTCTCAGAATGGGCGACCTAGGAGGCGCGGCCTTAGGGGGCTCGGCCTCAGGAGGGGCGGCGGGCACGGCCGGAATGATACCAGCCAAGCGCCAGCCCCACGACCAGCCCGCCGAGGTGCGCCTCGTTGGCCACGTTGCCGAATCCCACTGCGGCGGCCATGTCGGTCATGGCGAAGACCAGCCAGCCAAGCATGAAGACCACCAGCATCTGGGGCACGAAGAAGCCGCTGCGCGGCGCGCGCCGGGACATCAGCCAGACATAGCCCAGCAGCGCGAAGTCGACGCCGGACATGCCGCCGAACAGCACGGTGCCGGCGGCGTACTGGGCCAGGTTGGCGCCGATGCCGGCGACCAGGAGCAGCGTCAGCATGCGCCGGCTGCCCTGCAGCGCCTCGACCTGGCGGCCGAAGTACCAGAGCCAGAGCATGTTGAAGATCAGGTGCATCCAGCCGAAGTGCAGAAAGGCCGGCGACAGCAGCCGCCACACCTGCCCCGAGGCGAGGGTCTCGCCGAGATCGCCGAAGGCCAGCGCGCCCTTGACCACGACCACCGGCACGATGGTCAGCGCCGCGACCACGCGATCATCCAGCACGCCCATGATGGCGAAGACCACCAGGCAGAGCGCCAGGGTCAGCGAGGTCACCGGCACCTGCCTGAACGGCGCCAGCAGCTGGTCAGTCGGAACGCGCCCGGCCCGCGGCGCCTCAGGCATCAAGGACTCCCCTCGTCGCCAGCGCTCGATCAGCCCAAGCATCGCCTCGTGCTGCGCGGGGTCGACCAGCCACAGCACCTGCCCCTCGCCCTCCTCGGTGATCCGATGCCCGATACGGTGGGCCCATAGCGCCTGTCGCAACGCGCGGGTATCGACATCGTGGGGCAGCAGGATTACCCGGTACATGGTGTCTCCAGCGGTACGGTGTTCAGCGGCGCGTGCACTGACGGTGCGCTCATCAGGCGGTGAACGGTCGACCGTGACGACGCCGGCCAGTCATGCAAAGAAAAAGTCCGGCGGAGGGGGCCGCCGGACAAGAGCAAGGGATCATTCAAGGGAACACCTACTCTGATGGCGTCGGTCAACGAGAGTTCATCCCGATGACGCGCTTTTTGCGTAAAGAATTGTATCAATCGAAATCGATCTCCCAGGGCTGCGGTCGGGCCTCCTCCTCGCGGGGCACGCGGATCCACACGAAGTGGTTGGCATCGAGCCGCGACTCGCCGCTCCAGCGGTAGGCCACCAGGCGGCCGAACTTGACGGCGCTGTAGTCCAGGCAGGCGATATTGGCCGCCGGCAGGGCCGGAATCCCCTCGCACCAGTAGTGGCCGATGAACAGCGGCGGCTGCTCGGGTCCATAGTAGCTGAGCCGCGCGCGCTCCTCCTCGGTGAGCGCGCGGCGCTCCAGGTCGCCCGGCAGGTTGTCGGGCTGGAACACCACGTCGCCCCAGGTCCGCGGATGGTGCGCCCAGAAGTGGGCGCGGAAGCTGCGCCGGGTGAAACCATCCCCCGAGTGAATCGCCACGCCTTCGGGCAGAGGCACGTGGGTGCCGCGAGTCAGGCGGTCGAGGATCCGGAACTCGCGGGTTCCGGGTACCACCGAGGCGGCCAGGAAGTCCTCGTCGATGCGCCCGTCCGGATGGTCGCGGCGCAGCTCGTCGATCAGCGCCGGGTCCCAGCAGGCGTGCACCACCCTCAGGCCGTCGAGCTCGAGGAACAGGGGGATGTCCATGAACCAGGCCAGCGCCTCCTCCCACTCCTCGGGGTGGTCGCGATACTGCTCCAGGGTCTCCTCAATGATGCGGTTGTGCCGCGGCGTGTGCTCGCGCAGCCAGTCGCGGCCCATGCCGGCCGGCGCGCGGTGGCAGTAGGCCAGGGCGTTGAGCTCATGGTTGCCCATGACGATATGCGCCTCCCCCGCCTCGACCATGCGCCGAGCGATGGTGACGGCCAGGCGAATGCGCGGCCCCCGGTCGATCAGGTCGCCGAGGAAGATCACCTTGCGGCGAGGATGACGATAGACCCCGCCGCGCTGGTGGTAGCCGAGGCGTTCGAGCAGCGAGGCCAGGGTCGCCCCGCAGCCGTGCACGTCACCGATCAGGTCGTAGCCTTCTAGGGCACCCGACAGCGTACGTTGACGCGGGTGAGTCTCTGGAAGAGTGCCTTGCATGCTCACCTCAGTCGCCCAGGCGATTGCTCCAGCCCAGCTTGCTGCGCAGGACCTCGAAGAAGTTATGCCCCAGCGGATGGACCAGTTGGACCCGCCGCGGCTTGCGGCGGATCACCAGCACGTCGTCGGGCTTGGCCACCGCCCGCGTCTGGCCATCGCAGCTGATGTGCGGATAGGTCTGATTGGTCTCGCCGATATGGATGCGAATCTCGCTGGCGGCGTCGATGACGATGGGCCGACTCGACAGGGTATGCGGGAACATCGGCACCAGCGTGATGACGTCGAGCTTGGGGTGCATGATCGGCCCGCCGCCGGAGAGCGCATAGGCCGTGGAGCCGGTGGGCGTGGCGATGATCAGGCCGTCGCTACGCTGGCTGTAGACGAACTGGCCGTCGAGGAACAGCTCGAACTCGATCATGCGCACCGCCTTGCCCGGGTGCAGCACCACCTCGTTCAAGGCATCGCCGTTGCCGACCTGCACGCCGTCGCGGTAGAGCTCGGCATCCAGCAGGAAGCGCTCCTCCAGCTCATAGCGGCCCGCGAGGACCTCGCCGACCCGCGCCTCCAGCTCATCCGGAGAGATATCGGTGAGAAAGCCCAATCGCCCGCGGTTGACGCCCAGCACCAGGGTGCCGCTGTGGCAGAGGGTTCGCGCGGCGCCCAGCAGGCTGCCGTCGCCGCCGACCACGATCACCAGGTCACAGAGCTCCCCCAGCAGTCGGCGGCTGGCCTCGGGGTGTCCATGATCGAGCAGCACCGTGGCGGTCCGGTCCTCGATGATGACGTGATAGCCACCGTCCTCGAGAAAGCGGATCAGCCGCTTGAGGGTATCGACCACCTTGGCGCTTCCCAGACGACCGATCAGACCGATGTTCTTGAAAGTTGGCATGCACGGGCCTCTCGCTTCGCGGCCGCTCATTATGGCGATTGGCCACGGGGCGAGCAAACGCCCTCAGGCCGCGCTCAGGCGCCGGCGTTTCAGCCACCACTCATTGAGCCACAGCGAGCCGACGATGATCGCCCCGCCCATGACCAGGCGCGTGAGGTCGGCATCGCGATTCCAGATCAGCAGGTTGACCAGCAGCCCCGCGGGGATCAGCAGATTGTTCATGATGGCGAGCGCGCCGGCATCCACGCGAGTAGCCCCGAGGTTCCACAGGAAATAGCCGAGCCCCGAGGCCGCCAGGCCCAGCCACAGCAGCACGCCCCACTGAACGCCGGTGGTAGGCAGGCCCGCGGTGTTACCCAGCAGCGCGAAGGCCGGCACGGCCACCGCCAGGGCACCCAGGTAGAACCAGGCGAAGACGCTGTGGCGGGGCAGCGAATCCGGCAGGCTCGCCGACAGCCGGCGATAGCCCACCTGCCCCAGAGCGAAGCAGAGGTTGGCCCCCTGGACGACCAGAAAGCCCGACCAGAAGCCGCTGTCGAGCCCTTGGTAGCGAATCACCGCCGCGCCCAGCACTGCCAGCGACGCGGTCACCAGATAGAAGGGGGTGAAGCGGCCGAACAGGGCGTCGTCGAGCAGCGCGATGTAGAGCGGCGTGAAGATGGTGAAGAGCAGCACTTCCGGCACGGAGAGCAACAGGAAGGACTGATAGAAGAAGATGTACATCACGCCCAGCTGCAGCGCGCCCAGCCCCATGAGGGCCAGGCGCTGGCCGCCGCGCAGCAGCGAGGGGCGCAGAAAGGGCAGGAAGACCAGCGTCGCCAGGCCGATGCGCATCAGCACGGAGAAGTAACTGTCCACCTGACCGGCCAGATAGACGCCGATCAGCGAGAACGAGAATGCCCAGAGGACGGTGACGCCGACGAGAAGGCCCAAGGTAAACTCCTGGAAAATGAGTAGTTGACGGAGATTATACCCGCCCCGCTCACCCAGCCAAGGCCCCACGCCGCGTCAGGGCGACGGTCGACGCAACCACCAGAACGCATAGGCCACGCCGGGCAGCCAGCCGAGCAGGGTCAGCGCCAGGCTGAGCACCACGCGAGTCGCTCCGCCTCGCATGAGCCCCACGGCCAGCGGCGGCAGCAGCACGGCCAGGGCGTACAAAGCCACCGTGGGCCCGGCGGTGGGCGGCAGGTCCTGAGGCGGGGGCTCGGCGTGGCCCTGAACCTTACGCGCCCTTTGATCACCGCGAGGCGGCGCGCTTCCCAGCTCCTCGTCGACCTTGACGCGCTCGCCGGCGGCCGGCGTGAAGTGCCCGACGGCCGAGCTCGCCTCGTGGTCGAGCGCGCGACGGTGGGCCTCGTGATCGATCTTCTGCTCCAGCGTCTCGGCGCCATCGGCGAGCGTCTCGTGATAGCGCTCCCAATCCTCCCAGTCGAAGGGCGTGCCGGCGCGAGGCGGTTGCTCCCCCGCCTCGATAGCACGCGACCAGGCCTTCTCCTCCAGGGTGTTGGGGCGCTCCTGATCACGCCCCGTATCCAGCCCCTTGCGGGCCATGTACTCCCGAGCATCCATGATGCGACTCCCTCGGTCGGTCACCGCCGGCGACACCGACGGCTGGTGTGCATGAGTGTGCCATATTGGAGCCGGCAAGCGTTGTCGGGTTCCTGACCGAGCGCCGGACGCGGCGACGCACGCCGCCAGCGTTAACAGGCCCCTTCGCCGCGCGTGGGGGGTGTCGACTATGCTGGAGGCGAGACGAGGCAGCGCCACGAGTCGCCCTGGCCATCACCCCGGGTATCGCGGCGCCGTCCAGACCATGATTGCCCGGCACAAGGAGCTATGCCATGCCCAACAAGGCCCCCACGATCGTGCGTGAGATCATGTCCCGGGACTGCTACCGGGTCACCGGCCAGACCTCGGTCGCTACCCTGGCCGAGGGCCTCGCGCTACACCGCCTGCCCGGCGTGCCCGTGGTCGATGAGCGGGACCACTTGATCGGCTTCATCTCGGAGCAGGACGTGATGGGCAAGGTGCTGGAGAGCTCCTATCTCGGCGACGAGCCGCCGCTGGTTCGGGAGATGATGCGCAACGAGGTGCTCTCGGTGTCGCCCACCAAGAGCATCACCGATCTGGCTCAGGAGATGCTGGGTGCCAAGCCCAAGGTCTATCCGGTGGTCGAGCAGGGCCGGCTGGTGGGGATCGTCACCCGCCGCGACGTGCTGAGCGCATTGATCCGCATGCGCCACTCCTGATCCTCGACGACAGGACACCCGCCCTCGCCACTCGACCCCGCGCTGGGTGGCGAGGCCTGTTGGCTCGGGCCGACACGTGGCGGGTCAGGCCGGCTCAGGACAAAGCCCCAGCAGAACACCTGACATGCCCTAAAAGAAAAGCCGCCCCATGAACCATGGGGCGGCAAAGATCGATAATGCAAGCTAGGCAACAGTGTTAGCGACTGCTATCGCGTTGCTGCCTATGCAACATCTGACAGCGGTGAAGAGAAAAGTTCGGCAGAGCGCAAAAAAAACTCTGCTATGCCTTCCTGACACTCCCTGCCGACCGGCAAGGCACCGCGGAACAGCCACTTAGCGCGGATCCAAAAGAAAAAATCGGCGGCTCGCTTGCAAAGGCTAACCACTTGGTTTTACTATCCAAATCCCCTCGCGGGTGTAGCTCAATGGTAGAGCAGAAGCTTCCCAAGCTTAAGACGAGGGTTCGATTCCCTTCACCCGCTCCACGCCCCGGCGTGCCGCCTCAGCCCTTGAAGACATCCATCTACTGGATCCGCCGCACCTGCCGCTGAGCGATCGGTACCTGCTCGATTGCACGGAGCCGCGACCATGTCCATTTTCCTGCTGGTCCTCACCGTCTGCCTGGTCATCTTCGGCGGCATGATCGCCCTGATGATGCTCTCCGGCACCCCACGCTATCGCACGGAGCCCGAGCAGCTGATGGCGCTGTTCGACAAGGCGCTGGCGAGCAGCGTCAGCGAGACCGAGTGGAACACCATCATCGGCTACCCGATTCGCCACGACGACTACCTGGAGGGGATTCGCCGCCGGGCCGATCGACTGATGGACGAACATGGGCGGCACGGGCGCATGGCGCGCGGCAAGCCTCTGCTCGACGACGAGGGCCAGGAGGAGCTAGCGGCACTGCGTGATCACCTGGCGGCCCACACCGCCCTGCGCCGCCGCGAGGATTGACGCAAAGCGTTGAATCCTCGCCTGGTATACTGTGGTGTCATGCTGCTGACATGCCCCGCCGGAGGCCTCTCGTGACCAGTGCCATCCGCCAGATCCCCCTCGACACCGCGATTCACCACCACGCCCACGACTTTCACCAGATCGTGATCGGCCTGCGTGGCAAGGCGGAGTTCGAGATCGAGGGGCTGGGTGGATCCATCTCGGCCTTCTCCGGCTGCATCGTGCCGGCCAACCACCTGCACTACTACGCCGGCCACGGCGACAACCGCCAGCTGATTCTCGACCTGCCCCACGACGCCTTCGCCGTGACGGGCCACCAGCGCGACCTGATCCAGCTGTTCGACGCGCCGCGCTTCTTCTCCCTCGACCCCGCGCTGCGCCACTACCTGGATTTCCTGCTCCAGGAGCTGAGCCTGCTGACCCACGAGGGCAACCTTGCGCCGCTGCACAGCGAGCGACTGGCCGGCACCCTGCTAGGCTCCCTCCACGCGCGGCTGGCCAACGAGCCGGCCACGCCCGCGCGTCGACTCGACCTGACGGCCCTCGATCGCTTCATCGATCATCACCTGGGCGAGCGGCTGCGCGTCGCCGACCTGGCCGCCGAGGCCTGCCTCAGCGAGGCACACTTCAGCGAACGCTTCCGCCAGAGCACGGGGATGTCACCCTGGCAATACGTGATGCGCCGCCGACTGGATAGCGCTCGCCAGCTGGTGCAGCAGAGCCGGTTGCCGCTGTCGGAGATCGCCGCGCGAACGGGCTTCACCAGCCAGAGTGCCCTGTCGCGGGCCTGCCGGCAGGCCTTCGGGTATCCCCCCAGCCAGCTGCGTCGCGACCCGCGCGGTCAACTCGCCTCACCCGTCACCTCGCCGGCCCAAAGCGCAGCGGCCAGGACCCTTAGACCAAAGTAGAAATTTCAACCGTTTCACGGCCATAAACCGTGAAACCGTTAAATACTACCGAGAATTCGCCAAGCAGGACGACACTCGCGCTCCTACCCTCAACGCATCTCCCGCGCCGCCCGCGACAGCTCTCGGGCGGCCGGGCATCGCCCTCTGACGACGGCTTACACTCTGGGGAGTTAGATGCTAAACGCCAACAACATGCTGGCAGGTGAGACCTGGCAGCAGGACCTCGACACCCTCTTCGCCCGCATCAGTGATCACTATGCGGTCGACGAGGAAGCGTTCGTTCGCGAGCTGGTCGACCTGCTGTCCGCCGACGAGGCCGATTTCAAGCGCACCGCCCACCAGGCGGCGGAGCTGGTGCGAGAAGTCCGCGAGATGGACACCGCCGTGGACTCCATCGATGAGCTGCTTCAGCAGTACAGCCTGGACACCCACGAGGGCCTGATGCTGATGTGCCTGGCCGAAGCCATGCTGCGCATCCCCGACAAGGCCACCGCCGACGCCCTGATCGAGGACAAGCTGGGCCCGTCGGACTGGAAGTCACACCTGGGCCAGAGCGAGTCGTGGTTCGTCAATGCCTCGACCTGGGGCCTTTTGATGACCGGCCGCGTCATCAATCTGGACAAGCCCAAGGAAGGCAAGCCCGCGCACTTCATCAACAAGCTCGTCAATCGCATGGGCGAGCCGGTGATCCGCCGCGCCATGTACGAGGCGATGAAGATCATGGGCAAGCAGTTCGTGCTGGGGCGCGACATCGATGAGGCGCTCAAGCGCTCCAAGCCGCTGTTCGATAAGGGCTACACCTACTCCTACGACATGCTCGGCGAGGCCGCCCGCACCCGCGCGGACGCCAAGCGCTATTTCGAGTCCTACGCCGCCGCCATCAAGAGCGTCGGCAAGACCAGCAAGGCGCTCACGGCCAGCACGCCGTCGCCGTCGATCTCCATCAAGCTCTCGGCCCTGCACCCCCGCTACGAGTTCGGCCGCCGCGAGCAGGTGCTCGAGGAGCTGGTCGGCACCGTGCGCGAACTGGCCGCCATGGCCCGCGAGCGCGACGTCGCCATGACCATCGATGCCGAGGAAGTCGATCGCCTGGAGCTGTCGCTGGAGGTCTTCCGCGCCGTCTACGAGAGCGACACCTGCCGCGGCTGGGGGCACTTCGGCCTGGTCGTGCAGGCCTATGCCAAGCGCGCCCTGCCGGTGCTGCACTACCTCAACCGCCTGGCCGACCGCCAGGGCGACGAGATCCCCATGCGCCTGGTCAAGGGCGCCTACTGGGACACCGAGATCAAGGAATCCCAGCAGATCGGTGCCGACGGCTACCCGGTCTTCACCCGCAAGGCCAATACCGACGTCGCCTACCTGGCCTGCGTGAGCTTCCTGCTCTCGGACAACACCCGCGGGCGCATCTTCCCGCAGTTCGCGACGCACAACGCGCACACCATCAGCACCATCCTCGAGCTCGCCAACGAGGCCAGGCGCCCCTTCGAGTTCCAGCGCCTGCACGGCATGGGCGAGGCGCTCTATGACGCTGCCCTCAAGCGCGCGCCGAAGGGCACCTACTGCCGCATCTATGCGCCGGTGGGGGCTCACAAGGACCTGCTGCCCTACCTGGTGCGCCGCCTGCTCGAGAACGGCGCCAACTCCTCCTTCGTGCACCAGCTGGTCGACCCGCGGGTGCCGATCGAGTCGCTGTGCGTGCATCCGGTCGAGACGCTCAAGCAGTACAAGACCTATGCCAACCACCGGATCCCGCTGCCCAAGGACATCTATGGCCCGGCGCGGCAGAACTCCCGGGGCGTCAACCTGAACATCAACAGCCAGTACCGCCCGCTGATGGACGAGATGGCGACCTTCATGGATCGGGAGTACCACGCGCGGCCGCTGCTGGCCTTCGACGTCGCCGAGGACGCCGGCGCTCGCCACGACGTGCTCTGCCCCTTCGACCTCCGCGTCAGGGTCGGCAGCGTGCAGTGGACCTCCAGGGACCAGGCTGCCAGGGCCGTCGACGCCGCCTGGGCGGCCTTCCCGCGCTGGGACGCCACGCCGGTCGCCGAGCGCGCCGCCATCGTCAGCCGCCTGGGCGACCTGATGGAAGAGAACCTCGCCGAGCTGATGACGATGTGCTCCCGCGAGGGCGGCAAGCTCTTGACCGACGGGGTCGACGAGATCCGCGAGGCGGTGGACTTCTGCCGCTACTATGCGGTGCGCGCCGAGGAGCTCTTCGGCAACACGACCCGCCTGCCGGGGCCCACCGGTGAGTCCAACGAGCTGATGATGGGCGGCAAGGGCGTGTTCGCGGCGATCAGCCCCTGGAACTTCCCGATCGCGATCTTCTGCGGTCAGGTCGTGGCCGCCGCCGTCGCCGGCAACCCGGTGCTGGCCAAGCCCGCCGAGCAGACCTCGCTGGCCGCCAACCGCATCATCGAGCTGCTCCATGACGCCGGCATGCCGCGCGACGTGGTGCAGCTGCTGCCCGGCGACGGCCCCACCGTGGGCAGCGTGCTGAGCGGCGATCCGCGCATCACTGGGGTGGTCTTCACCGGCGGCACCGATACCGCCCAGATCATCAACCGTGCCCTGGCGGCTCGCGAGAACGCGCCCCTGCCGACGCTGATCGCCGAGACCGGCGGCATGAACGCCATGATCGTCGATTCCACCGCCCTGCCCGAGCAGGTGGTGGCCGACGTCATCCAGTCGGCCTTCCAGAGCGCCGGCCAGCGCTGCTCTGCCCTGCGCGTGCTCTACGTGCAGGACGACGTGGCCGACCGGGTCATCGAGATCCTCAAGGGCGCCATGGACGAGCTGCACGTGGGCGACCCGCGCCACCTGGGCACCGACGTGGGCCCGGTGATCGACGAGGACGCCCGCCGGGGCCTGATGGCGCATATCGACCGGCTCAAGGGCGAGGGTCGACTGGTCGCCGAGACGCGACTCGATCCGACCCACACCGCCAACGGCACCTTCGTCGCACCGGTGGCGTTCGAGATCGATGGCATCGAGGCCCTGGAGCGCGAGCAGTTCGGTCCCGTCCTGCACATCGTGCGCTACCGCGCCAGCGAGATCGATCGGGTGATCGACTCCATCAACGGCCGGGGCTATGGTCTGACCTTCGGCGTTCACAGCCGAAACCAGACCTTCGCCGACGAGATCGCACAGAAGATCCGTGCCGGCAACGTCTACATCAACCGCAATATCATCGGTGCGGTCGTGGGCGTACAGCCTTTCGGCGGACAAGGGCTCTCGGGCACCGGTCCCAAGGCCGGCGGTCCGCACTACCTGCTGCGTTTCGCCACCGAGAAGACCGTGACGGAAAACACTGCCGCCCTGGGTGGCAACGCGTCGCTGCTGGCGCTAGGCGACGAGTGATCCCCGCTCGTCATCACAACAAGACGGAAGGACCCTCTGATGATTAAAAGCAATGCCGCTACTGGCTTCATCTCCGTGCCCTGCCCGATCGCGATGCTCGCCATCGACGCGACGGCCTGAAGGCGCACTAACAACTTGTCGGTGCTACATCCGACCCAATAATTTGGAGAAGTTCATATGGCTATTGGCGTGTGGATCAGTCTATTTGCCTACTTTGCGCTCATGATCGCCATCGGCTTTTATGCGATGCGCAAATCCACTTCCACGTCTGAGGATTACATGCTGGGCGGCCGGGCCCTCAGCCCCCAGGTCGCCGCCCTGTCGGCGGGTGCGTCGGACATGAGCGGCTGGCTGCTGCTGGGCTTGCCAGGCGCCATGTTCGTGTCAGGGCTGGGGTCGGCCTGGATTGGCATCGGCCTGCTCGTGGGGGCGTTCTTCAACTGGACGCTGGTGGCACCGCGCCTTCGCGAACAGACGGTTCACTATGGTAACGCGATCACCATTCCGGAATTCCTGGCCAACCGGTTCCCGACTCGGGCCATGTCGCTGCGAACGGTATCCGCCATCGTTATCGTGGTCTTCTTCGCGGTCTACACGGCGTCGGGCCTGGTCGCGGGCGGCAAGCTGTTCGAAAGCGCGTTTTCCGGCGTTATCAACATCGGCGGCATGAGCGACTACGCTGCGGGCGTCGTCATCACACTGGGCGTGGTGCTGGCCTATACAGTCGTCGGCGGCTTTTTGGCCGTGAGCATGACGGACTTCGTGCAAGGCTGCATCATGATGCTGGCCCTGGTGATCATGCCGGCGGTGGTGCTCTTTGGCGAAGGTGGCGGCGGTTTCAACCAGGCGTCCCAGACGCTGAATGAAGTCGACCCCACGTTGCTCTCCTGGACGGAGGGGCTGACCATCGTCGGCTGGCTGTCGGCAGTGACCTGGGGGCTTGGGTATTTCGGGCAGCCGCACATCATCGTGCGCTTCATGGCCATCCGGACCCTGAAGGACGTCCCTGTTGCCCGTAACATCGGCATGAGCTGGATGCTCATCTCTCTGATCGGCGCAATCTCGCTGGGTGTGTTCGGGCGGGCCTATGCCGTCCGCAACGGCATGAATGTGGAAGATCCGGAAACGATCTTCATCATCCTGGCGGACCTGCTGTTCCACCCGCTGATCACCGGCTTCCTCTACGCGGCCCTGCTGGCGGCGATCATGAGCACCATTTCCAGCCAGCTGCTGGTGTCGTCTTCCTCACTGACCGAGGACTTCTACCGCCTGTTCCTGCGCAAGGAGGCCACGGACAAGGAGACCGTCACCATAGGCCGGATCAGTGTCGTCCTGGTGGGCCTGGTGGCAGCCGTCATTGCCTCCGATCCGGACTCCCAGGTTCTGGGCCTGGTCAGTAATGCCTGGGCAGGCTTCGGTGCGGCGTTCGGCCCGCTGATCATCCTGTCACTGATGTGGTCGCGCACCAACGGTGCCGGCGCCATCGCGGGCATGGTGGTCGGTGCCGTCACCGTCATGATCTGGATTTCACTGGGCTGGAACGCATCATTCCTGGGCGGACCCGGTGTGTACGAGATCATTCCCGGCTTCATCGCTGCCTTCGTTGCCATTATGGCGGTGAGCAGCGCGACGGCCGATGCCGGTGAGTATCAGCACATTACTCGCTAAAAGAGCGCGAATAACGCAATCCACGTAGTAAAAGGGCTCCCGCGGGAGCCTTACCCATCGATACGCCAGCGATGGGAGCACATGAAGAGAGCCGCCTTCGGGCGGCTTTTTTCGTCTCGGGTTCAGCGCCATGCCTCAAGGCAAACGATCACACTCGCGAATCCCCACAGGGTCCATCGGCTGAGCCCTGCGCCCGCCAGGCGCGAAAGTCCGCCTTCCCCCACCTCGAGGGCCATCGGCCGCACAAAAGCCGTCCCCAGCGCCCAGGCGCCGACCAGGATCAGTGGCAGGCGCCACGCCATCGGCAGAGCCTGGATGGGCTCGGGGCGAAGCAGCAGCCAGAGTGCCAGCAGCGCCGCCAGCAGCAGCGACAGCAGCGGATGGTCGAGGCGTCCGGCAAAATCGGCACTAACGAGAGGTCGGCCAGCCATGAGCGACTCCGGTGTCATCATCCCCCTTGAGTGAAGCCGAATTTCGGCGTGCTTTCGAGGCGCCGTGAAGGAAAAGTGAAAAAGTTATACAAGGGCTTTATTTATCGGCTATGGTAACTGCAAGTCTCGCAGAAAAATCCCCAAGACGCCTATCTCACCGGTAGCAAAATGCGACAAGACATTAACAAGATTCCTTCGCTACGCTAATAAGTGCCTTCTTCCCCACCACTCGCCCGAACGGTCGATGACACGAGGAACCCTCCCATGAATTCCAGACATCTGATCGCTATGGCCTCCCTCGCCACAACCGCCCTCGCCACCGCCCCGATCGCCGAGGCCTACCAGGTCGACGACACTGTCATGCGCGGAGGTATCGCCAAGGCCGAGGTTACCGACGACAGCGGCTCTCTCGACATTCTCGGGGAGCTAAAGGCCTTCGACCCGCGCAGCATGTCCTCCGGTGCGAGCTACCTGTTCAGCAACAGGCCGGGCATTGAACTCAACGGCATCGCGGCTTTCGGCAAGGCCGCGGGCAGCGTGGATCGCCTGCCCCTCAATCTAATGATCCACGTCTACCCGATGGGCGACAGCGGCTCGCTAATACAGCCCTACGTGGGGAGCGGTCTCGACTACACCCACATCTCCGAGGAAGAGCTCGAGGGGTTGGACGTCGATGAGCCCTACGGCCCGGCCGGCCAGGACGGTCTTGACATGGCGGTGACGAGCTATCTCTTGATCGGGGCCTTCGCCCGATATGCGATTACCGATGCCGAGGTCGGCGCCAGCGGCGCGGCTCCGGGCGAGGCCGATATCGACCCCATGATCCTCGGCGACGGCGCCACCTTCCGCTTCTGATCCGCCCCCATGCATGAAGGCCAAGACGTCACACCGCCGCGAGGGGCCTGAGTCTCAGAGTAAGCATGTCTTTACCTGCAGCCTCATAACGCACTACTCTTGCGCTGGATCAATATTCTCCAAAAAAGATGCCGATAGACTATTAGCATGATCCGATGCGGCAAGGCCGCCGCCCCCTCATCCATCAGGAGATGACCCATGCGCAAGAACGCCCTTTCCTCGCTGCTCGTGGCCGGCATTGCCGCCGCCGCCTTTACCACCAGCACCCAGGCCTTCGCCTACGGCGCCGGCGACTTCTTCACCCGCGTGGGCGTCGCCAAGGTCGAGCCCAAGAGCGATAACGGCACTATCGCCGATGGCGCTATCGAAGTAGACGTTCAAGATGACAGCGCCTTCGCCTTTACCCTGGGCTACCGCTTCACCGACAAGCTGGGCATCGAGCTGCTGGCCGCCGAGCCCTTCGATCATGACATCGAACTCAACGGTGCAAACGTTGCCGCCACCGATCACCTGCCGCCGACCCTGACCGTGCAGTACTACCCGCTGGGCGGTACCGACGCCCGCGTGCAGCCCTATGCCGGCATCGGCGTCAACTACACCATGTTCTCCGATGAGGAAATCGAAGGAGCAGATCTGGAACTGGATGACTCCTGGGGCGCGGCCGGCCAGGTGGGCGTCGACCTGCTGATCGACGACAACTGGGCGCTCAACGCCGCCGCCTGGTACCTGGATATCGACACCGACGCCAGCCTCAATGGCAACGACATCGGCGAAGTCGAGATCGACCCGGTGGTGGTGATGGCCGGCATCAGCTACCGCTTCTGATCTGATCGCCTCGACCGACACGACAAGGCCCGCCATCTGGCGGGCCTTGTTGCGTCTGGGCCGGATGAAACGGGGCGAAGCGAACGGCTAGCGCGGGGTATCCCGCGAGAGCCCGAGGGCGGCCAGGGTCGGTGCATCGAGGCCTGCCACCGCCTCCACCGCGGCGAGGCGGGCATGATAGTCGGGCGTCAGGAAGGGCTCACCGGCCAGCAGGTGCTCGAGGTACTCCCGAGCCGGACGCAGGGCCTCGGCGGTGGTGCCCGGCGCGGCCATGTAGACCCAGGCCTCGATCGTGCCCTCGCGGGTCGCGATCGGCAGGCGATGACGGCCGTACTCGTGGGGATAACCCTCGAAGGGGTCCATGTCGCGGATCTGCTCGGGGTGCGCGAGCTCGAACAGCGCGCCCTCTACCCGCTCACCACCCGACGGGGCCACGTTGGCATGGGCGATGCCCGCCACCCTCGAGGCCTTGTCGAAGCGCAGGCCATGATCGTGCAGCACGCCGGCAAGCGCCCGGCGGGTACGACCGATCCGGGCGGCGACCCGGGCGGCATTCATGTTACTGCCATAGGCAAAATAGAAGGGCATCGGGCGGCCTCAGTTCTCGGTGACCAGGCGATCGATCTCCTCGACCACGCGGCACATCAGCAGCCGGTCACTGGCGCGCGTGTCCTCCTGGGTCAGCCAGGCCTCCACCGCCGGCGCCACGTCACACTGGGCCGGCATCGGCGAGCGTGTCTCGACCAGCACCTCCAGGCGCGCGATGAAGACGAAACGCAGCCACTGGGGCAGCGTCATGGTATCGATGCAGAATGGCTGCACGCTCTCGAAGGCGTTCGCGTCAGGACGCTCCATGCGCCACAGGCTGGCGGCCTTCATGGTGGCCTCGAGCTCGCGCAGGGCGTCGCCGAGTTCATCGTGAACGGTCATGATCAATCTCTCCGGTACATTTGTCGCTATTATCCCCGCTTGGCCCCGTCACTGGCCACCCCGGCGGGTTGTCCACCGCTCGGAAGGCGACGCACGTCGATCTTGTGCACAATGCACAGATACCCTGAATGGGCCTGTGGATAAACGCTGGAAAGGTGCCCCTTGGCCAGGCCTCATGGGCCCTGACGCCGACTGATCAGGAAATGACCAGCACGGCGGCACCAATACGACGCCCCGGGACGGCTGACAGCACCCCGGCGCCGCGGTAGAGTGCACGGTTCGTGACCCGGAGACAGCATGCAACCGATCAACAGCCTTCACGACTTCTTTCAGCGCAGCGGCGCCGAGGTGCGACTCTATCACCTGGGGCGGCGCGTCGAGCCCTGCCCGCTCGACACCCTGGCCGCCTTCGAGGCCGGGGAGCTGGCCTGGCCGGCGCCATGGCAGGGCACCGCGCGCCTGGCCATGGTCTTCCGGGTCGGTGAGATGGACGACCCGCTGATCTGGTTCCTGGCCCTGCCGCTGGACGAGCAGGGCCACCTCAATCCGGCCCCGCGCGATGCCTTCGTGCAGCGCCTACTGGAGACTCTGGGTCGCAGCGTTCAGGGCCTGGGACGGGCCGAGGGCGAACGAATCGATAACCTGATGAAGGACAATCCGCTGGCCTTCACGCCCTCGCTGCCCTTCCGAGCCGTGCTGCATGCGCGCGCCAGTCGGGATGCCGGCCAGCCGGCCAGCGAGCACCTGGAACCCGCCGAGGCCTACCTGACCGGGCAGCAGGCGATCGACTGGCGCGCCCTGGGGCTGCAGGGGCTGGCCGACGCCGCGTTGCGCCTGGATGCCGCCACGAGCCAGGCTGTCGCCGCCCGCCTCGACGCCCTGCCCTGCGAGGTGTTGACCTCGCTGTGCTATTGCCTGGAACACGTGGCCATCGACGATGCCCTGGCAAGCGCGTTGCGGCGGCGGGGCGAGGCCGCTGGCGCCAGCGGCGATATCGAGACGTTCTGCGCCTGCGTGCGCGCCATGGGCGGCGCCTCGACGGAGCAGGCGGGCGCCTGGTTCGATGCCCTGCTCGACGATCCGGATGCCTGCGGCCCCGACCTGCTGGCGGCCATGGCCGGGCGGGGCTGGCACCACCTGGAAGACGCCGAGCGCCTGCCCCGCTTCCTCAGGCGACTGGCCGAAGCGCCCGGCACCGACTTCATGGCGGTGGCCCGTGACCTGGCCCTGATCCCGCGGCTGCGCCTGCCGCTGCTGATGACGCTGCGCGACGCCGAGGCGGATTCCGCCATTGGCCGGCGCCTGGCAGACCTGTCACGCTGAGCGCAGAGACCTGGGAGCGAGATGATGAAAGAACTGCCCTATACGCCCAAGGCGGTGATCGGTCGCCGCGAGATGGTGACCCTGCCGGAGCTGCATCTGACGCTGTGCGCCAAGGCCGACACCGGTGCTCGGACCTCGGCGCTGCACGCCGAGGACATCGAGTCCTATGAAGAGGATGGGCTCCTCTGGGTCGGCTTCACCACGCGCAGCGGCGGCCCCGGCACGCCGGCCCACGTGCATCGCATGCACCTGCACGACCGGCGCCGGGTGACCAGCTCCAACGGCCAGGCCGAATGGCGCTACGTGATCCGCACGACCATGCAGCTGGGCACCCTCTCCTTCCCGGTGGAGCTCAGCCTGACCGACCGCCGCGACATGCGCCACCCCATGCTGCTCGGGCGACGCGCGCTGCGTCGCCTGCTGGTGGCACCCGGCGTCGCCTTCCTGCACGGCGAGCCTTGACCCACGCCGTCCTACATCGCCCACGCCCTACACCGCCTCTGCCCCGATCCGGAGTCCTGCTGAATGCATATCGCGCTGCTGTCCCGCAATCGTAACCTCTACTCAACGCGGCGCCTGATCGAGGCCGCCGAGCAGCGCGGCCACAGCGCGCGCGTGGTCGACACCCTGCGCTGCTACATGAGCATCGCCTCGCATCACCCCTCGATCCACTACAAGGGGGAGGAGCTCGAGCCTTTCGACGCGGTGATTCCGCGCATCGGCTCCTCGGTCACCTTCTACGGCTGCGCGGTGCTGCGCCAGTTCGAGATGATGGGCACCTACGTGCTCAACGACAACGTCTCCATCACGCGCTCCCGGGACAAGCTGCGCTCGCTGCAGCTGCTGTCACGCAAGGGGCTGGGACTGCCGATCACCGGCTTCGCCCACTCCCCGGACGACATCCCCGACCTGATCACCATGGTCAGGGGCGCTCCGCTGGTCATCAAGCTGCTGGAGGGCACCCAGGGCATCGGCGTGGTGCTGGCCGAGACCAACCAGGCCGCCGAAAGCGTGATCCAGGCCTTCATGGGCATGAAGGCCAACATCATGGTGCAGGAGTACATCAAAGAGGCGAAGGGCGCCGATATCCGCTGCTTGGTGATTGGCGACAAGGTGGTGGCTTCGATGAAGCGTCAGGCCGCAGAGGGCGAGTTCCGCTCGAACCTGCACCGCGGCGGCAGCGCCAGCTCGATCCGCATTACCCCGGAGGAGCGCTCCACGGCCATCCGCGCGGCCAAGGCGATGGGGCTCAGGGTGGCCGGCGTCGACCTGCTGCGCTCCAACCACGGCCCGGTGATCATGGAGGTCAACTCCTCGCCGGGCCTGCAGGGCATCGAGACGGCCACCGGCAAGGACATCGCCTCGCTGATCATCGAGCACCTGGAGCGCAACGCCGCCCCGCGCCACAAGGTGCCGCCCCGCCCCAAGGGGTGAGAGAATCGGCCTGCGTCCAAAGACTAACGGTGAACCCGGGATTTATTGGTCCGTGGGGGTGGCAAATGCACGGCGACAGCCCCACAATCTGCGTCACCGGAGGAGGTGACCGCTCATGTTTCTCGACAATCGCCAGGTGGCGATGGACAGTGCCCTGGAGGCAATGGCCGACAGCATCGATTATTTCCAGGACAATCTCGAGCGCCTGCATCCGGCGCTGCGCGATAGCCTGAAGCCTCACTATGAGGCGCGCAGCCGATCGATGCAGAAACTGCAGGAGCTGTCGCGCAAGCACCTCAACCTGCTGCCCCGCGATGCCGATGTCGAGCGCGACGACTACATGTGGCTGTGGAGCCGCCTGAAGAGCTTCGTCGGCAACGAGAGCCTGGTGGTGATCGGTGAGCTGCTCGAACAGGAGCGGGTGCTGATGCAGGCCCTCTCCACGCTCTTCACCCATCCCCTGCCCGAGCCGCTGGAGCCGGTCATCGAGGAGTGCTGGAAGGGCTGTCGGGCGCTGATTCGGGAACTGTATCGCCTGCAGAAGCAGCGCCAGAAGCGCTGAACATCCCCGGCGGCAGCAACAGTCGTTCTCGCTCGGCCGGTGTGATGTCCAGCGGCTCGAGCGGCCCCAGGAAGTGCGGCTCCCGCTCCCATACGTAGAGATCCCCCAGGGTGGCCACACGCGCCACCCACTCGCGCAGTTTGAGCCGCCAGAGCCCGGACACCGCGCGCTCCGGCGCCGCACAGCCGCGCACCTCAAGGCCCAGCGCCTCACCGATGAACAGCGCCCGTGGAAGATGCCAGTCCTGGGTGATCAGCAGCGCGCGCTTCACGCCGAACACGTCCCTTGCCCGCGCCAGGGTGTCGAAGGTGCTGAAGCCGGCATAGTCCAGGGTCATGTCCACGTCGCGCACGTCGCGGCCGCGCAGGTCGCGCCACATGGTCACCGGCTCGTTATAGTAGCGGGTACTGTTATCGCCCGAGATCAGCAGATGGTCGACCCGCCCCTGGTGGATCAGCCTGGCGGCGGCCTCCATGCGCCCCTCGAAGTGAGGATTGCGACTCCCGCTGCGCGTCCAGTGGGACGTGCCGAAGACGATGCCCACCGGTTCACTGACGCACTGCGAGGAGACCGATTCGATGCGACCCACGGTGCGCCCCAGCACGTAGACGTTGGCCAGCACGAACAGCAGAGCCGCCAGGAGCGCGAGCGCTCCCAGCGTCATCAATACTCCCTTGAAGACCTTCCCGAGTGGCAGGCGCATGGATCTCCCCGGCGCAACTGCTAGAACATGCCCAGTTCCAGCTTCGCTTCGTCGCTCATCATCTCACGACTCCAGGGGGGATCGAAGACGATCTCGGTGTGCACCTTGCTGATCTGAGGGGCGCCGAGGATCTTGTTACGCGCGTCGGCGGCGATCACATCGCCCATGCCGCAGCCCGGGGCGGTCAGCGTCATGCGGATGGTGACGATGCGCTCGCCGCTGATCAGCCGCTCGATGCGACAGCCGTAGACCAGGCCCAGGTCGACGATATTGACCGGAATCTCGGGATCGAAGCAGGTGCGCAGCTGGTCCCACACGAACTGCTCGATCTCCTCCTCCGAGGCGCCCTCGGGAAGCGTCGGACGCGGCAGCGCTTCCAGGCCCAGGGCGTCCAGGTTGGCGCCCTCGACCAGGAAAAGGCGCCCCTCATAGCCCACGCTGACCGTGCTGCCCTTGGCCTGCATCACGCTGACGACGCTGTCCTCGGTCAGGGTCACGGTCTTGCCGAAGGGAATGGAGATGGCCGCCACGTCACGCTGCAGGGGCAGCTCCTGACCCTTGTGCAGGGTGGCTATCTGCTCGATATCGCTCATGTCGCTCCTTGATAAGCCTCAGCGCAGCATGCCGACGACGCGCTCGAGCCCCTCGACGAAGACGTCGATCTCCTCGGGCGTGTTGTAGGCGGCGAAGGATGCCCGGCAGGTCGCGTCCAAACCGAACTGCGACAGCAGCGGCTGGGCACAGTGGTGGCCGGTGCGGATCGCCACGCCGAGCTGATCGATCAGCAGCCCGATGTCCTGGGAGTGGGCCCCGTCGACCACGAAGGAGAGCACGCCGGCCTTGTCCGGCGCGGTGCCCAGGATGCGCAGCCCCTCGATGCCGGCCACGCCCTCGGTGGCGTGCTCGAGCAGGCGCGCCTCCCAGGCACCGATCAGATCGAGGCCGATGTCGCTGACCCACCTGAGGGCCCGCCCGAGGGCGATCACCTCGGCGATGGCCGGCGTGCCGGCCTCGAACTTGTGCGGGATGTCGGCGAAGGTGGTCGGCACCTCGAGTGAGACCGTCTTGATCATCTCGCCGCCGCCCTGCCAGGGCGGCATCGCCTCGAGCAGCTCGGCACGGCCGTAGAGCACGCCGACGCCGGTGGGCCCGTAGACCTTGTGGCCGGAGAAGGCGTAGAAGTCGGCGTCGATGGCCTGGACGTCGATGGCCTGATGGGGCGCGGCCTGGGCGCCATCGATCAGGATGCGGGCGCCGTGCTCATGGGCCACGCGGGCCATCTCGGCCACCGGATTGACGGTACCGAAGGCGTTGGAAACGTGGTTCACGGCGACCAGGCGGGTGCGCTCGGTGAACAGGTCGCGGTAGGCCGCGAGGTCCAGCACGCCGCGCTCGTCGACCGGAATCACCTTGATGGTGAAGCCGAGCTCGCCGGCCAGCAGCTGCCACGGTACGATGTTGGAGTGGTGCTCGAGGCGCGAGATCAGCACCTCGTCGCCGGCCTTCAGGTTGGCCCGACCCCAGGCGTTGGCCACCAGGTTGATCGCCTCGGTGGTACCGCGGGTGAAGACGATCTCGCGGTGGTCTGCGGCGTTCAGGAAGGCGCGCACCGTCTCCCGCGTGCCCTCGAAGGCCGCGGTGGCCTCGTCGGACAGGGTATGCAGCCCGCGATGGATGTTGGCGTTGTAACGACCGTAGTAGTCGTCGTACACCTCGATCACCTGGCGCGGGGTCTGACTGGTGGCGGCATTGTCCAGGTAGATAAGCGGCTTGCCGTGGACTTCCCGATCGAGGATCGGGAAGTCGCGTCGCAGCTTCGCCACGTCAAGGGTCAGGTCGCTGAAATCGGCCATGGCTTACTCCTCGTTCAGGGCCACGGCGGCTTCCACCAGGCCGGCCAGGTTGAAGCGCTCGGGCAGCTTGCCGGCGACCGCCAGCTCGACCCGTTCAGCCACGGCGTCGAGAGCCACCTGATCCATCACCTCACCGGCGAAGGCCAGGGTCAGCAGGCCACGGGCCGTCTGCTCGTCGATGCCGCGGGTACGCAGGGCGAACACCGCCTCCTCGTCGAGCTGGCCGGTGGTGCTGCCGTGGGAGCACTTGACATCGTCGGCGTAGATCTCGAGCTCGGGCTTGGTATCGATCTCGGCGCGGTCGGAGAGCAGCAAGTTGGCATTGCTCTGGTAGCCCTCGATCTGCTGGCTGTCGCGCTTGACCATCACCTTGCCGTTGAACACGCCATGGGCGCGGTCGTCGAGGATGCCCTTGTAGTTCTCCTTGGAGTAAGTGCGCGGCGCGTTGTGGTTGACCAGGGTGTGGTTGTCCACGTGCTGGCGCCCCTGCCCGTAAAACAGGCCGTAGAGGTTGGCCTCGGCTCCCTCGCCGTTGAGCTCGGCCACCAGGTCGTTGCGCACCAGGCCGCCACCCAGGTTCAGGTTGAAGGAGGTATAGCGGCTGTCGCGGGCCTGTTCCATGTGAAGGCTGGCCACGTGCAGGTCCTGGAGCGAGGCCTCCTGCAGCTTGTAGTGGTTGAGGATCGCGCCGCGCTCGAGGATGATCTCCTCGACCAGGTTGGTGAAGTTGGCGGCCCCCTCCTCGCCCACGTGATGCTCGATCACCGTAGCCTCGCTGCGACCGGCCATCTGGATCAGGATACGCGGATGGCTCATCACCGCCTGCTCGCCGGCCCGCGAGAGGAACTGCAGCACGATGGGCTTCTCGACCACGGTGCCCGGCGCTAGGCGCAGCACGGCGCCCTCCTCCATGAAGGCGGTGTTGAGCGCGGCGAAGGACGAGAACTCGACGCCGGTCAGTCGGCCCAGCGGGCCGCCCACGGCTTCGTGATTCTCCTCGAGGGCCGCCGAGAGCGGCATCAGCGCAACGCCCCCGGGCAGCTCGTCGAGCCGCGACAGCGCCGGGGCGAAGACGCCGTCGACGAAGGTCAGGCGGTGCGCCTCGATCGGCAGCGTCAGCGCCGCCGCGCTGGCGGGCGAGAACTCGGCGTCGCGGGCCAGGGAGAAGTCGCCCCGGGCGATGGCGCGCACGTCGGTATACTTCCACGCCTCGACCCGGCGATGGGGAAAGCCCATGGCCTCGAAGCGCGCCGCACCCGCCTGGCGCCGCGCGGCGATCCAGGTGGGTTCCGGCTCGCGGGCGGCGTTGCGCTCGGCCAGGCGGTCGAGGAAGGTCTTCACGTCTTCACTCATGCGGCGGACTCCTCCTGTACCCAGTCATAACCACGGCTCTCGAGCTCGAGGGCGAGCGCAGCGTCGCCGCTCTTGACGATGCGGCCGTCGACCAGCACATGAACCCGATCCGGCACGATGTAGTCGAGCAGGCGCTGGTAGTGGGTCACCAGCAGGATGGCCCGATCCTCGGCACGCAGGGAGTTGACGCCATCGGCCACCACCTTCATGGCATCGATGTCGAGGCCGGAATCGATCTCATCGAGCATGGCAAGGCGCGGCTCGAGCACCAGCATCTGCAGAATTTCGTTGCGCTTTTTCTCACCGCCGGAGAAGCCCTCGTTGACGGCCCGCTGCAGGAAGCTGGTGTCCATCTTCATGGAGGCCACCTTCTCCTTGATCAGCTTCATGAACTCCGGCGCGGGGATCTCGCCCAGCCCCTGCGCCTCGCGCTTGGCATTCAGCGCCGCCTTGAGCAGGTAGATGTTCTTCACTCCCGGGATCTCCACCGGGTACTGGAAGCCCAGCAGCAGGCCGGCACGGGCGCGCTCCTCGATCTCCATCTCCAGCACGTCCTGGCCCTCGAAGGTGATCGAACCCTGCGTCACCTCGTAGCCGTCCTTGCCGGCGATCACCGCCGAAAGGGTCGACTTGCCGGCCCCGTTGGGGCCCATGATGGCGTGGACTTCACCGGCGTTGATGGTCAGGTTCAGGCCCTTGAGGATCTCGGAACCCTCTACTGTGACGTGCAGATCCTTGACTTCGAGCATGTTGACTACCTTTGATTCGTGGTGAGCCGCCGGCGCGACTCCTTGAATGTGTTGACCTTTTCGCGAATCCGGAGAAACGCGCGAGCGGCGCCTGAACAAGGCGGAAGCAGGTGAGAGAAGCGGAGTTTACGACCGTAAATGAGCATTCTCGATCCTGCTTCCAACGCCGTGCAGACGTCGCGCAGCCGTTTCCTCAGCCCACGGCGCCTTCCAGGGTGACGTTCAAGAGTGCCTCGGCCTCCACGGCGAACTCCATCGGCAGCTCCTGGAAGACGTCCTTGCAGAAGCCGTTGACGATCATGCTGACTGCGTCCTCCTCGGAGATGCCGCGGCTCTGGCAGTAGAAAAGCTGGTCCTCGCCGATCTTGGAGGTGGTGGCCTCGTGTTCCACCGTCGCGGTGCTGTTGCCGATCTCCTGGTAGGGGAAGGTGTGGGCACCGCACTGATCGCCGATCAGCAGGGAGTCGCACTGGGTGAAGTTGCGCGCGCCCTTGGCTCGCGGGCCCACCTTCACCAGGCCGCGGTAGGACTGGTTGCTGCGCCCGGCCGAGATGCCCTTGGAGATGATGCTCGAGCGAGTGCCCTCGCCGATGTGGATCATCTTGGTGCCGGTGTCGGCCTGCTGGCGGCCGTTGGTCACCGCCACGGAGTAGAACTCGCCGATGCTGTCCTTGCCGCGCAGCACGCAGGACGGGTACTTCCAGGTGATGGCGGAACCGGTCTCGACCTGGGTCCAGCTGATCCGCGAGCGGTCGCCGCGGCAGTCGCCGCGCTTGGTGACGAAGTTGTAGATGCCGCCCTTGCCGTCCTCGTCGCCGGGGTACCAGTTCTGCACCGTGGAATACTTGATGTAGGCGTCTTCCAGGGCCACCAGCTCGACCACCGCGGCGTGCAGCTGGTTCTCGTCACGCTGGGGCGCGGTACAGCCTTCCAGGTACGACACCTGGGCGCGGCTCTCGCAGATGATCAGCGTGCGCTCGAACTGCCCGGTATTGGCGGCGTTGATACGGAAGTAGGTGGAGAGCTCCATCGGGCAGGTCACGCCCTCGGGCACGAACACGAAGGAGCCGTCGGTGAACACCGCAGAGTTGAGCGCCGCGAAGTAGTTGTCGCCCTGGGGCACCACGCTGCCCAGGTACTGCCGGACCAGCTCCGGGTAGTCGCGCATCGCCTCGGAGATCGAGCAGAAGATCACCCCCGCCTCGTGCAGCTTCTCCTTGAAGGTGGTGGTCACCGAGACGGAATCGAAGACCGCGTCCACCGCCACGCCCGCCAGGGCCGCCCGTTCGTGCAGCGGGATGCCGAGCTTCTCGTAGGTCTCGAGCAGCTTGGGATCGACCTCGTCGAGGCTCTGGGGCTTGTCCTCCTCGCGCTTGGGCGCGCTGTAGTAGGAGATCGCCTGATAGTCGATGGGCGGGTAGTCGAGGTGGGCCCAGGAGGGCGGCGTCATCTTGAGCCACTGGTGGTAGGCCTTGAGCCGCCATTCCAGCATCCATTCCGGCTCGCCCTTCTTGTTCGAGATGAAGGCGATGGTGCTCTCGTCCAGGCCGGGCGGTACCGTGTCGCTCTCGATGTCGGTCACGAAACCTTCCTTGTATTCGCGACGGACAAGCTGTTCCATTTCCTGACTTGCCATGATGTCTCCCCTCCCGGGCGGTTGGGTCGGCGAGCACTGGCTCGCCTCGGGTAGTGAAATACTCGAGTGCGTCAGGCCTCAGCGGCCAGACTCACGCTTTGAATGGGCAGCTGCACCGGCAGCTTGATCGGATTGGTATCGGCCAGGTGGGCCAGGGTGACGCTGTCGAGCAGGGTGCGAATGGCCAGCGAGACGCGCTGCCAGTTGTCGGCGACCCCGCAGGTGGCGGCCAGGTCACAGTCGCCGCCGACCTGACTGCACTCGGTCATGGCCACGGGCCCCTCGATGGCCGAGATGATGTCGCTGGCGGTGATACGGGAGGCCGGACGCGCCAGCGAGTAACCACCCTGGGCGCCGCGTCGCGACTCCAGCAGCCCGGCACGCACCAGCATTTTCAGCGTCTTGCTGACCGTGGGGTGCGGCAGCTGAACCGCCTCGGCGAGCTCGGCCGCGGCGTGGGGCTGCTCGGGGTGCCTGGCGATCTGCGCCATCACCACCGCCGCGTAGTCGGTCAGTCTGGAAAGCTTCAGCAAGGCCTGACTCCCCGGGGTTCGACCCCCTCGTGTTCGATTGGGGACCAGTTTAGTCCTGTATGAATTTGATGTGAAGCCCCGCTGCCCGGGATGCGTCAGAACCGACAGGATCGCGGCACGTTCGCCGCCATTCGACCAATAATGCCAATCATTCTCATTTAGCCCGCTGCCGATCTTTCCACCGACGCGACGCCTCGGTAGCATGTCGCTAACCACATTCGTCGTTACCCGCGAGGCCGACACGATGACCACGACCTTCATGCTGCTGATCGGCGCGGCGCTGGCCGCGCTCGCCGCCCTGCACTGGCTGGTGTTTCGCCTGGTCAAGCGGGCGATCACCCGCTCGGAAACGAACCGGCAGGACGATGATCCGCGCCGGGGCTGAGCGACGCCGCCCCGCAGCAGACGCTGCACGGCGACAGGTGAGGCGATGATGCGCGAAGCCCCCGTCGTGGTCTTCGGCGGCACCGGCTTTCTCGGTGACGCCGTCGTTCGAGAGCTGGTGGAAACCGGCCGTGCGGTGCGCATCGCCGCCCGCCGCCCGGCGCTGCCCGCCTGGGCCGAGGAGGGCGACGTCATCGAGCTCGCCACCGCCGACCTGCGTGACGAGGCGAGCGTAAGCGAGGCACTGGCGGGCGCCGGCGCCGTGGTCAATGCCGTCAGCCTCTATTTGGAGACCCGAGAGGCGAGCTTCGAGGCGATCCATGTCGACGGGGCCGGTCGACTGGCCCGCCTGGCACGGGCGGCGGGCATCGCGCGGCTGGTGCAGGTCTCCGGCATCGGCGCCACCCCCGATTCGCCTTCGGCCTATGTGCGGGCCCGCGCCCGCGGCGAGGAGGCGGTACTCGATGCCCTGCCCAAGGCGATCATAGTGCGTCCCAGCGTGCTGTTCGGCCTCGACGACGCCTTCCTCTCGGGCCTGGCGGGCCTCACCCGGCTGCCACTGATTCCGCTGTTCGGCCGCGGCGCGACCCGGCTGCAGCCGGTGCATGTGAACGATGTCGCCCGAGCCATCGCCCAGCTGACCGGCCGCCCCGCGACCCCGCGTCGCCTCTTCGAGTTCGGCGGCCCGGAGGTGCTGCGCTACCGCGAGATCCTCGAGCTGCTGCTCGCCCACCTCAATCGCTCGGGCCCCCTGGTGCCGCTGCCCTTCCTGGCCTGGCGCTTCGTCGCCGCACTGGCCAGCCGGCTGCCCGGGCCGCCGCTGACCCGCGATCAGGTCATCCTGATGCAGGTCGATAACGTCGCCGACGCCGAGGTCGGCGACTTTGCCGACCTCGGCATCCTGCCCCACTCGCTGCGCGAGAGCCTGCCGAGCTGCCTCCCGGCACCCGCCGGAGACTGACCTCAGGCCTTTTTGACGAACTCCGACTTGAGCTTCATCGGTCCGATGCCGTCGATCTTGCAGTCGATGTCGTGATCCCCGTCGATCAGGCGGATGTTCTTGACCTTGGTGCCGACCTTCACCACCGAGGAGGAGCCCTTGATCTTGAGGTCCTTGATCACGGTCACGGTGTCTCCATCGGCCAGCGGGTTGCCGTTGGCATCACGGATCAGCGCCTCGTCCTCGCTCGCCGCCGATGCATCCTTGGACCATTCGTGGCCGCACTCCGGGCAGACGTACTGAATGCCGTCGTCGTAGGTGAACTCGGAGCCGCACTCGGGGCAGTTGGGCAGATCGCTCATCAAAGATGTCCTGTGCATGGAAATGAAGGCGGCAAGACTACACCCGGCGCGCGTACCGCTCCAGTCGACAGCTTGTCGCGGTCTCAAGCGCCGCCCCCCGGAATCCACACTCGGCCGCCCGCTCGCTGTTACCCTGTCGGGCCTTGCCCCATCCCCCCAGGAGGCCCCGATGACTCGGCCGCGCATCACCCTCGATGTCTTCAGCGACTACGTCTGTCCGTTCTGCTACCTCGAGGCGCCTGAACTCGAGGCCTTGGCCGAGCGCTTCGGCGACGAACTGGCGGTCCGCTGGCGCGCCTTCGAGCTGCGCCCCGCACCCGAGCCGACCCTCGATCCCGACGGCGACTACCTGCACGACGTCTGGGCGCGGGCCGTCACTCCCATGGCGGCGGAGCGCGGCATGACCCTGCGCCTGCCCCGACTTCAGCCGCGCTCGCGATTGGCCCACGAGTCCAGCGCCTGGGCCGAAGATCAGGCCCATGAGCGCCCCGATGCCGGCGCGGCGATGCGCACGGCGCTGTTTCGCGGCTTCTTCGAGGAGAGCCTGGACCTGGCCGACCCCGAGGCCCTCGCCCGGGTGGCCGACGGCCTAGCGCTCGACGGCGCGGCCCTGCGCGGGGCGCTCGCCGCGGGCGACTACCGCGAGCAGGTGCTGGCCGATCAGCGACTCGCCCGGGTGCTCGGCATCGGCGGCGTGCCGGGCCTGCGCTTCTCGCTGGATGGCGAACATGCCGGGGTGCTCGAGGGGGCGCAGCCGCGGCGACAGCTGTTCCTGGCCGTGGAGCGGCTGCGCGACCTGATGGGGTGAATCACACTGCCGCCGGGTCTGCCCGATGTCGGTCTCCACGCCCGGCCGGCAGTTCGCAGTCCGGCCGGGCGTGGAGTCTGCTCGACCTTGCGGCGGTTGCCGACTCGCCCTGGCGACGCGATGCCGAACGGCCGGCGCTGCGCCATGTGCAGGTAGGCGCTACTCGCCGATGTCCTCATGCCACAGCTCGGGCGAGGCCGCGATGAAGGACTCCATGAGCGCGATGCACTCAGGCTCCTGCCACACCTCCACCTCGACGCCGCGCTCCTTCAGCAGCGCCTCCTCGCCCTGGAAGGTGCGGTTCTCGCCGATCACCACCCGGGGAATGCCGTAAAGCAGGATGGCGCCGCTGCACATCGCGCAGGGCGAGAGCGTGGTGTAGAGGGTGCTCTCGCGGTAGACCTCGGCCGGATGGCGGCCGGCATTGTCCAGGGCGTCCATCTCGCCATGCAGCACCGCGCTGCCCAGCTGCACGCGACGGTTCCGGCCACGGCCGAGGATGACACCGCGGTGCACCAGCACCGAGCCGATGGGGATGCCGCCCTCGCCGAGCCCCTGACGGGCCTCCTCGAGCGCGGCCTGCATGAAGTGTTCCATTGGTGGTCTCCTGCCGGGTGACGATGCGCCCCAGCCTACGTTGCCCGACCACAAGCGCGCCAGCCCCGTGCCGGTCGGCCCGGCGTCGATCAGCCCGGCGCCCTGCGTTGAGTGCAGGCCGCCCCCATGCCCGCGAGGCCCTGGACTGCCGGCTAGTGATGATCATCGACTGGGACGCCCATCACGGCAACGGCACCCAGGAGATCTTCTGGGTCGCCACCGACGTCCTGTTCATCGACATCCACTGCGCCAGCCCCTTCTACCCCGGCTCGGGGCTACTCGACGAGGTCGGCGCCGGGCGCGGCGACGGGGCCTATCTCCAGGCCTTCCGCGACATCCTGATCCCCGCCGAGGACTGATTCCGCCGCGTCCTGATCCTGGTCTCGGCGGGCTTCGGCCCCCACTGGCAGGACCTGGCGCTGAACGTCTCCTACAAGGGCTTCGGTACCATGACCGGATTGCTCCAATCACTCGCCCGCCGACACTGCGACGGCCGCCTGGTCTTCGTGCTGGAGGGCGGTTACAACCTGGAATCGCTCTCTAGGTGTGATCTCTCGGTGCTGGCCGGCGAGACACCTCCTAAACCCGGCAGCTGCGGCCTGGCCGAGGTGGAGGCGGCCGCCCCAGGCTTGACCTCCGGGTGGTCGACGACCACAGAATGGAGCATCCCCGGGAGGCCATCCTGGCCGCTGTCGCCGATCAGGACACCCCGCCAGGACACCATGGCCAGGTCCCGTGACCGGGCCCCGTTACCAGGACCCCATGAAAGAGGAGACGTCCATGACCGATCGCCAGCCCCATCCGCGCCTGCTGGTCTTCGCCGGCAGCACCCGCGCAGGCTCCTACAACAAGCTCTTGGCCCGCCAGGCCGCCGAGAGCATCGAGCGGGCGGGTGGCCGCCCCACGTTCATCGACCTGCGTGACCATCCGATGCCGCTCTACGACGGCGACCTGGAAGCCGAGCAGGGCCTGCCCGAGAACGCCCTGGTGCTGCGTCGCGGCCTGGCCGAGCATGATGGCCTGCTGATCGCCTCGCCGGAGTACAACGGCTTCATCACCCCGCTGCTCAAGAACACCATCGACTGGCTGACGCGCCCCCACGAGGGTGAGAGCGGCCTGGACCTCTTCGCGGGCAAGCTGGCCGGCGTGGTGTCCGCCTCGCCGGGGGGCCTCGGCGGCCTGCGCAGCCTGGCGCTGACCCGCCAGCTGCTGACCAACATCGGCGTGACCGTGCTGCCCGACCAGCTCGCCGTGGCCCGCGCCGCGCAGGCCTTCGACGATCAGGGCCAACTCAGCGACGACGCACAGCAGCAGAAACTCGATACCCTCTGCCAGCGATTGGTCGATACCCTGCACCGACTGGGGAGCTGAACGAACGGCTTGAACGAGAGCGCCGCCTCGACGCCTCGGCCGAGGCGCTGAGCGGCCGTCGAGGATCGCCGCGCATCTCGAGTCCGGCGCCCTAGCGTTATCATGACGGGAGCCGATGGGCTCGCTGCCATGGGCAGACGAACGGCTGATTCTCACCGATCAGGCGGCGCTTTTGGGCGCCGTCGTGCCGCGACGCAAACGCCGGGCCCTATACTGATAGGGCCAGCGCCAAGAACCTCGGCTGTCATGTCAATCAGACCCTCCTTCTTCACGCGACCCTCTCCAGCTCAGCCCGCCTTGACGACCGGCACCCCAGGTGTCCGCCATGACACGTCCGCCTTCGACCGGCGAGCCCTGCGATGATGGACACTCACGGATCGGCCCGATAGTTGGCGCCCGACCGACCCGACAGCGTCAGCGTCAGCGTCAGCGCCATGACACGACACGATGAGGCGTCCCATGAAACTCACGACACTGACGGCCATCCTGGTGATCAGCCTGGGCTCCGTGAGTGCTTCCCTGGCGGGTGATTCGACGTATCTAGAAGAGCGCAGTGCGCGCCTGCATCAGGGAATCGCCGACACGAGCCAGGCAGCCGGCCAACAGGAGATGGGTACCACAAGCGTATCCAGCGCCAGGAAACACCGCTGAGCTCCCCACAACAGGAGCCTTGGTGGCACTAAGGTAGACGGCGGTATCGCTAGGCCCACGACCATGCGCAGACGCCAAGGAGGGCCAAGCCGGTCACGACCGCCCGTTCGATACGGCTTCAGACGAGACACTCTGCCCCTCCCCCGACACAGGCTAGGCCCCGCGAGGAGCCTGGCCTGCCTGCGTAGAGGCCGGCCTGCCATCACCCGCCATGACAGCCTCGACTCGACGAGGGATACTGAGCGTATCGCCCACCACCTAAGGTCATCGAGGCTCATGACGACCGAGACACCGCGACGCGGGCGAAGCCGCCTGAAGAACGGCCTGCAGACCCTGCTGATCATCGGCGGATTGGGGCTGGTGCTGGCGGTACCCGGCTATCTGCTGGCCGGTGGTCTCGGCCTGCTGATGAGCCTCGGCGTGGCGGTGGGCGGGGCGCTGGCCGGCAGCTGGGTGCCGGCTCGCGTCATCCTCGCCGAGGCCGGCGCCGGCCTGGTCGAGCGCCATCAGGCGCCGACCCTCTATCGACTGCTCGACGCCCTCTACCAGCGGGCCGGACTCGCCGCCGCCCCCCAGCTCTTCTACGCGCCATCCCCCGATCTCAACGCCTTCGCGGTGGGCTCTCGCCACGATGGCGGCATCGCCGTCACCGCCGGTCTGCTGCGCACCCTGACCATGCGCGAGCTGGCCGGGGTGCTGGCCCATGAGGTCAGCCACCTGCGCCATGGCGATACCCGCGTGATGTCGATGGCCGCGGCCATGACGCGCCTGACGCTCTTTCTGACCACCGTGCTGCAGGTCGGCCTGCTGCTGATGCTGCCGATGATCCTCGCCGGCGAGCTGCGCCTGCCCTGGGGAGTACTGCTGATCGTGGCCTTCTCGCCCACCCTCAGCACCCTGCTGCAGCTGGCCCTCTCGCGACACCGCGAGTACGCCGCCGACCAGGAGGCCGCGAGCCTGACCGGCGATCCCCAGGCCCTGGCCTCGGCTCTGGCCGTGCTGGAGCGTCATCACGGCCGCTGGCTGTTGACGCTCTTCGGCCGCCAACCGCCGGCGGGCCCCGAGTGGCTGCGCACCCACCCCTCGACCCGCGAGCGCATCCGTCGGCTGCTGGCGGCCGAGGCGCCCGTGGGTCAGGCGACGCCTTCGCTGCTCGGCGATCCGGCTCACTCCCCGATGATCAACGAGCCTCCTGGCCCCCTCGGCTGGCGCTACTGGCTGCGACGCTGAGTTGCGCGCCCGTGGAACGAGGCCGCATCCTGTGGATCACGACCCGGTGCCATGACCCAACCTGTGACAAGAACCATGACCCGATCCCTTTACCCGAGCCACCGAGAGAGAAGCCCCATGAGCGACCCCCAAGCCCCCTGGACCCAGGCCATGCCCGAGGCACAGTTCGATCTGATGCGGCGCATCCTCGCCGCCCCGAGCCCCGTGGGGCTGGAAGGCGCGATGACCTACGGCGTGCTGAAGCCTCACTTCGAGGCCACCACACCTGCCCACTGGCAGCTGCAGCAGTTCAAGGGTCACGCGGGCGTGGTGCTCGACACTCACCCGGGACGCGACGATCTGTTCAAGGTGATGATCATCGGCCATGCCGACAAGATCCGCATGCAGGTGCGCTCGATCGGCGATGACGGCAAGATCTGGATCAACACCGACTCCTTCCTGCCGGGCGTGCTGATCGGCCACGAAGTCACGCTGTTCAGCGAAGACCCCAAGGCGCCCGGTCACTATCGGCGCATCGAGGGCGGCACCGTGGAGGCGCTTGGCGCCATTCACTTCTCCGACCCGGCACAGCGCTCCGGCGAGAAGGGCATCAAGAAGGAGCAGATCTACCTCGACCTGCAGATCCACGGCGAGAACAAGAAGCAGCAGGTGGAGAACCTGGGCGTGCGTCCCGGCGATTCCGTCCTGCTGAACCGGCCCATCCGCGAAGGCTTCAGCCCGGACACCTTCTACGGCGCCTACCTGGACAACGGCTTGGGCTGCTTCGCCACCGCCGAGGTGGCGCGGCTGATCGCCGAGGCGGGCGGCACCGAAAAGGTGCGCGTGCTGTTCGCCATCGCCAGCTACGAGGAGATAGGCCGCTTCGGCAGCCGAGTGCTGGCCGGTGAGCTACGCCCCGACGCCATCATCGCCGTGGACGTGAACCACGACTACGTGGCCGCCCCGGGCATCGGCGATCGACGCATGCAGCCGTTGGAAATGGGCAAGGGCTTCACCATGTCGGTGGGCGCCATCGCCAGCGAACAGCTCAACCGGATCGTCGAGACCACCGCCCGGGAGCGGGGTATCCCCATGCAGCGTGACATCGTGGGTCCCGACACCGGCACCGATGGCATGGCCGGCGTGCTCGCCGCGGTGGACTGCGTGGCCACCTCGATCGGCTTTCCGATTCGCAACATGCACACCATCTCCGAGACCGGCTACACCAAGGACGTGCTGGCGGCGATCCACGCCATCACCCATACCGTCCAGGCCCTGGACGCCCTCCCGGATCCACACCGGGAGTTTCTCGACCACCATCCGCGCCTGGATCAGGCGGGGCCGCTGGGGCACCAGGGGGCCGCCAAGCCCGAGGCAAACAAGGAGGGTGATGAGCCGAGCTAGTCTGGCGAGCCGCGCCGGGACCTCGAGAAGATCCCGGCGCGGCCGCGGTGTCGATGACTAGGGCCTGGCACCGCGCAGCTGCTCGAACTCTTCGTCGCTGACCTCGCGGCGCTCGGCGTCGAGAATCTTGCCGCCGATCGCCGCGATGGCGCGGGTGAAGTCGATCAGCGCGTCGGGACTGTGGGCGACGCGGCGCCGGTTGCGGAAATGCACCAGGATGGAGAGGCCGTCGACCACCGGGTGCTCGCCCTCTTCGTGCAAGGGCGGCAGCGCGCCGGGTGGCGTGCTGTTGGCAATCATCATGCGATAGCCGGTGCGCGGCGGATGAATGTTGTAGACCCGCTGTCGGACGTCAAAGACCGCCCCGGCCTCTTCCAGCTTGCGGCGGATGCGGCGATTGGTATCGAGCCCGGGCCAGTCGAGGACCACGAACAGGCATTGCCGGACCTCGCCATCCGTGGCGACACGAAAACGCTGCGCCACCTGCTCGGGCTCCGGTGCCGCCGATTGGCTCGCGGCCGGTATGGACGACGCGGGAGGATCGACCGGGGACGGGCTCTCCGGCGGCGCCTCGGGGACGGGCTCCGCAAAATCCCTCTCGACCGGCGCCTCAGGGCGGCGGTCGCGGCGCCAACGCCAGAGCACGGCTACAGCCGCGAGCCCCATGGTCAAAGCCACGCCGGCCAGCAGCACCGCTCCGTTCGTCATCTCCATCGCGCGTCGCCTTTTGTATCGCACCATTATCGATATCTTTAAACAAGAACATGACGATAAAATGCGCACAAGGCGCTTAGAGCGATAACATGAGGCAAAAGCTCTCGCTATTCCACGCTTTGACTACTCCTCTCGCCAGATGCTTCCCCGTCGAGCGCGCCTGTCGGCTCTCCAGCACAGGGTCCACGGGCTATTGCGCGGCCGCGAGCACCCGCTCGAGGGCCGCCGCCAGCAGCGGCGCCAGGGCGATGGCGTTGCTCGGGTGCGCGATAGCGTCGGTACTCCAAACCTCCCCCACCCCGGCGGCCTCGATCACCGCCAGGGCATCGTCGGCGAACAGCGCATGGGTGACGGCCACGTCCACCGAGGCGGCTCCGACGGCGAGCAGCGCCTCGGCGGCGCGGGCCAGGGTGTGGCCGGAGCTCGCCACGTCGTCCATCAGCACCACGTGACGGTCGGCCACGTCGATCTCGGGCAGCGTGATTGCCACGTTGCGGTCTCCGTTGCGGGTCTTGTGGCAGACGCCGACCTCGAACCCGGTGATCCCGGCGGCCTGGCGCACCCACTGCAGCGCCTCCTCATCGGGCCCCAGCAGCAGGGGGTTCTCGCGTTTCTCGGCGATCAGCTCGGCGAGTCGCGGGGCGCCGGAGAGCGCGATGGCGTGTTCGAGGGGAATCGCCTGATCGAGGCGCTCGATGCGGTGCAGGTGGGGATCGACGGTGATCACCGCGTCGAAAAGCTCGGCGAGGAAGTGTCCAATCAGTGGCTGGCTGACCACCTCTCCGGGGTGAAAGGCGATGTCCTGGCGCATGTAGGCGAGATAGGGCGCCACCAGCACCAGTCGGCGCACGCCCCTGGCCCGGGCGTGGCGGGCGATCAGCAGCAGTTCGACGAGCTTGTCGTTGGGCCGGTCGAGGCTGCGATAGACCACCAGGGTCTCGGGGAAGGCCGAGGCATCGTGCAGGGGCAGCGTCAGGCGCAGCTCCTCGTCAGGGAAGCGGTGGCGCTCGATGGCGGCGGTGGACAACTCCGCGGCCTCGGCCAGGCGGCGGGCGGCGGCGGCCTCGTCGTCGCAGTAGAGCAGCACGGGGGTCATCAGCCCTCCACGTTGAGTCGGTTGATCTGGTCGGGCCGGCCGATGGCGAAGCCGCTGTCGCGCTCGCTGGCCTGGCGGGAGAAGGTCAGCTCGTTGGGGTAGGCGGCGTAGACGCGATACAGCGGCTGGCCGGCCTGGACCGCATCGCCGATGCGCGCCAGCACGTCGACTCCGGCACCGATCGCCCGCGGCGCTCCGGCGAGCCGGGCGATGCGCGCCAGCTGCAGGTTGTCGATGGCGGTGACCACGCCGCCGGAGCGAGCGGTCACTTCCACGCAGTGCGGCGCCAGCGGAGGATGATCGGGATCGAAGGGCTTGGCGCCCTGGGCCGCGATGATCGCCTGCATCTTCTCGAAGGCCCGGCCGGAGTCGAGGATCTCCCGCGCCAGGCCGAAGCCATCACCGCCGCGCACGTCCGGATCGAACTCCAGCATTCGCCCAGCCAGGCGCAGGGCCTTCAGGCGCAGGTCCATGGGCGCCTCGGGGTGGTTGGTGAGCACTCGCATCACGTCCCGGGCCTCCAGCACAGGGCCGATGCCCCGCCCTACCGGCTGGCTGCCGTCGGTGATCACCACGTCGAGTGTCAGGCCCATGCGCCCGGCCACGAACTCGAAGAGCCGGCGTAGCCGGCGCGCCTCGGGCATCGAGCGCACCTTGGCGTGGGGGCCGATGGGGATGTCGAGCAGCAGGTGGGTGGAGCCGGCGGCGACCTTCTTGGAGAGGATCGAGGCGACCATCTGCCCCGGCGAGTCGATGGAGAGCGGGCGCTCCACCGAGATCAGCACGTCGTCGGCCGGCGAAAGCTGACTGGTGCCGCCCCAGGCGAGGCACCCCCGGTGAGTACGCACTAGCTGACCCAGTTCCTCGAAGGGCAGGTCGACGTTGGCCAGCACCTCCATGGTGTCGGCGGTGCCCGAGGGCGAAGTGATGGCGCGGGAGGAGGTCTTGGGGCAGAGCAGGCCGTGGGCGGCGACGATCGGCACCACCAGCATCGAGGTGCGGTTGCCGGGGATGCCGCCGATGCAGTGCTTGTCGACCACCGGATGCTCGTGCCAGTCGAGCCGGCGCCCCACCCGGCTCATGGCATCGCTCAGGAAGAACACCTCCTCGCGGTCGAGCTCGTTGCGATCACAGGCCACCACGAAGGCGGTCAGCTCGATCTTCGAATAGCGCCGCTCGGCGATGTCCCGAACGATCTGTCCAAAGTCATCGCGGGACAGGCGCTCGCCGGCGATCTTGCGATGCAGGGCAGGAATCGAGGGCGGCGGCTCGGCCTGCAGGATGCTCACCGGATGGCCCTCGGCCACTCCTAGCGTGGCGAAGGCGTCCTCGGATAACCCCAGCTCCCCGCAGGAGACGATCGAGGCATCATCTACCACGTTGAGCGAGGCGAGGATGCGCTGGCCGTTGGCCCGCACCTCCACCTTGGCCAGCGCCTGGAAGCCTTCGGCCCGATAGCGGTCGCACTCCCGGTGCATGTAGGCCACGTTCTCCCGGTAGGTATCGATGCCGACGCGGATCAGCTTGAGTGGCGAGAGGTGATCCTGGGCGGACGCCGCCTCAGCGGCGGGGGATCGGGTCATCGTGTCGTCCTTGCGGGGTGCCTGGTTGGCGCCGCGCCGGGGGAGCGCGGGCAGGTCACCCGATGATAAATGGCTTCAGCCTAGCAGCGTCCCGGGGCAGCGTCATTTCAGGGGCCTCGCCAGGCCCGTGACGGCGGGGGCGGGATCGCGCTAGGCTTGCCGTTTATTCGACCCGAGGAATGCCCACCGTGCTCGCTGCCTCGCTCTACAACGGCCATCTCTGGGCGGTGGCGATCACCCTGGTTACCGTGCTGATCTGCATCCTGATGCACTACGAGGTGTCGCTGCGCCTCTGGCAGCGCCTGGAGCGGTCGCGCCACTCCCTGCGCGTGCGCTTCTTGATGCTGAGCTTCGTGCTGTTCGGCACCCATGTTGCCCAGATATGGCTCTTCGCCTTCGCCCTCGCGCTGCTCGGCGCGCACCCCCTGACCGGCGAGCTGGTCGGCATGGCAAGCCTCGATTTCTTTGACTACGTCTACTTCTCGGCGATCACCTACACCACCCTGGGCTACGGTGACCTGGTGCCGACGGGACCGATCCGGTTCACCACCGGCACCGAGGCGCTGATCGGCCTGATGCTGATCACCTGGTCGGCCTCGATCACCTTCCTCGAGATGCAGCGCCACTGGTCCGCCCGCCGCGAGCGCTGACGGAGCCTGAGCAGAAAAGGAGGATGACGAGGGCGACGCGGCCTTGGCCCCACTGTCGGCGAGCCCGCCCCATGGCATGATGGCAGGCGACACTCATCCCTCGGGAGATCGCCATGCCTCGCCTGCTGATCGTGGCCCATGCGCCCTCACCCAATACCCGCCGACTGCGCGAGGCCGCCGAGCGCGGCGCCCGCCACCCGGACATCGAGGACGTGGAGGTGGTGGTCATGCCGCCGCTGGAAACAGGCCCCGAGGACGTGCGGGCCTGCGATGCCATCCTGCTCGGCACCACCGAGAACCTCGGCACCATGAGCGGCGCGCTCAAGGACTTCTTCGATCGCAGCTACTACCCGGTGCTGGAAGAGCAGCAGGGGCTGCCCTGCGCACTCTATGTGCGCGCCGGCCACGACGGCACCGGCACTCGGCGCGCCGTGGAGAGCATCGTCACCGGGCTGCGCTGGAAGTGGGTGCAGGCGCCGCTGATCCTGCGCGGCGAGTGGCAGGAGGGCTTCGCCGATCAGGTAGAGGAGCTGGCCATGGCGCTGGCCGCGGGGCTCGACGCCGGCATCCTGTAACGCCGTTCGAGATACAGCATGATGTTTCGCCCTCGACGCACCAGGAACATTCCCCTCCCCTTGGACGCGTCATGCTAAACCTCAAGAGTGTCCCGGCAGCTTCCCGAAGCAGAAACCCGGTTTATTGAGTATTACCTCAATAAGGCAGTTAGCCGCGAAGGGCCATAACGCACCGTCGCGACTTACCTTCACAACGCACAACGGCACCCCTGAGGGTGCCGTTGTGCGTTCGACGTCGTGGCCTGGCCGCGAACCCGGTGGTTGCGGCTATTTCAGCCGCTCGAACACCGTGGCCACACCCTGCCCCATGCCGATGCACATGGTGGCCAGGCCCAGGGTGGTGTCACGCTCCTGCATCACGTTGAGCAGGGTGGTGCTGATGCGTGCACCCGAGCAGCCCAGCGGGTGGCCCAGCGCGATGGCGCCACCGTGGAGATTGACCTTCTCGTCCATGGCATCGCGCAGTCCCAGGTCCTTGAGCACCGGCAGTGCCTGGGCGGCGAAGGCCTCGTTGAGCTCCACGGTCTGGATGTCGTCGATGGTCAGGCCGGCGGCCTTCAGCGCCTTCTTCGAGGCCGGCACCGGCCCGTAGCCCATGATCGAGGCATCGCAGCCGGCGACACCGGTAGAGAGGATGCGGGCGATGGGCGTAAGCCCCAGGGCCTGAGCCCGCTCGCCGCTCATCACCATCATGCCGGCGGCGCCCACGGAGAGCGCCGAGGAGGTGCCGGCGGTGACCGTGCCAGCGCGCGGGTCGAAGGCCGGCTTGAGCTCAGCCATCTTCGCCAGGCTGGCATCGCCGCGGATCACCTCGTCGCGATCCACGCGGACGCGGAAGCCGCGCGCGTCGTGGCCTTCGATGCCGACGATCTCACGATCGAAGCCGCCGTTCTCCATGGCCGCCTGGGCCCGCTGATGGGAGCGCACGCCGAAGGCATCCTGATCCTCGCGGGAGATACCGTGCATCTTGCCCAGCAGCTCGGCGGTCAGGCCCATCATCATGGCCGCCTTGGCCACGTGCTTACTGGCCGCCGGATTGACGTCGACGCCATGGGTCATGCCGACGTGCTCCATGTGCTCGACGCCGCCGATGAGGTAGACATCGCCCATGCCGGCACGGATGTTGGCGGTGGCGATGTGCAGCGCGCTCATGGAGGAGCCGCACAGGCGGTTGACCGTCTGGGCCGGCACGCTTCGCGGGATGCCGGTGAGGATCGCCGCGTTGCGGGCGATGTTCATGCCCTGCTCCAGGGTCTGGTTGACGCAGCCCCAGATCACGTCGTCGACCTCGGCCGGGTCGAGCCCCGGGTTGCGGTCGAACAGCGCCTGCATCACCGCGGCGGAAAGGTTCTCGGCCCGCACGTGGCGAAAGGCCCCCTGCTTGGCCTTGGCCATGGCGGAACGGGCACAGTCGACCACCACCACGTCTCTCGGATTCACGCTCATCGATTACTCCTTGGAATTCTGTCCGACACTTGCCGATCGTGGGTCGTGGCCTCAGGCCGGGGACGGGGCGGGATAGAAACGCTCGCCGGCGCTGGCCATCTCGCGCAGCCGTTCGGTGGGCGCATAGAGCGGCCCCAGCTCTTCTGCCAGGCGGTCGGCCTGCTCGACGAAGGCATCGAGGCCCATGGCGTCGATGTAGCGCAGCGCGCCGCCGCGAAACGGCGGAAAGCCGATGCCGTAGATCAGCGCCATGTCGGCCTCGGCCGGGCTTGCCACGATGTCATCCTCGAGGCAGCGCACGGCCTCCAGGCACAGCGGCATCATCATCCGGGCGATGATTTCCTCGTCGGAGAACTCGCGGTGTGACGTCGCCACGCCCTTGGCCAGTTCGATGGCCGCGTCGTCGACGACCTTCTTCGGCTTGCCCTTCCGGTCTTCCTCGTAGGCGTAGAAGCCCCGGTCGTTCTTCTGACCCAGGCGATCGTTGTCGACCATGACCTGGATGGCGCTCCGGTCGCCGTCGCCGCCCATGCCGGCCATGCGCTCCGGGAAGCCCTCGGCCATCACCTCACCGGCGTGCACCGCGGTATCCATGCCCACCACGTCGAGCAGATAGGCGGGGCCCATCGGCCAGCCGAAACGCTCCATCACCTTGTCGATGTGCCGGAAGTCGGCGCCCTGCGCCACCAGCTGGCTGAAGCCGCCGAAGTAAGGGAAGAGCACCCGGTTGACCAGAAAGCCCGGGCAGTCGTTGACCACGATGGGGGTCTTGCCCATGGCGCGGGCGTAGGCCACGGTCGCCGCCACGGCGGCATCCGAGGTCTTCTCCCCGCGGATGACCTCGACCAGCGGCATGCGGTGCACCGGGTTGAAGAAGTGCATGCCGCAGAAGTTCTCGGGGCGCTTGAGGTTCTCGGCCAGGCGCGTGATCGAGATGGTCGAGGTGTTGGAGGTGAGCACGGTGTGCTCGCCGACCTGCCCTTCCACCTCGGTCAGCACGGCGTCCTTGACCTTGGGGTTCTCGACCACCGCCTCGACCACCAGGTCGACGTGATCGAAGTCGCCGTAGGAGAGCGTCGGGCGGATGTTGGTCAGCTTCTCGGCCATCTGGGCGCTGGTCAGCTTCTTGCGTTCGACCTGCTTGGCGAACAGCTTGCGCGCCTCCTTGAGGCCGAGTTCGATGGCCTCGTCCTTGATGTCCTTCATCAGGATCGGCGTGCCCTTCGAGGCGCTCTGGTAGGCGATGCCGCCGCCCATGATGCCGGCCCCCAGCACCGCGGCCTGGGCGATCGGGCGGGCCTCGCGCTCATAGCGACTGCCCTTCTTCTTGACCACCTGGTCGTTCAGGAAGAGCCCGACCAGGTTGAAGGCCACGTCGGAGAGCGCCAGCTTGGCGAAGGCCTTGCCCTCGATGGCCTGGGCCCGCTCACGGGTCTCGCCGGCGCCCTTCTGGATGACCTTGATGGCCTCTACCGGCGCCGGGTAGTGCGGGCCCGCCTTGCCGGCCACGTAGCCCTTGGCGGTCTCGAAGGCCATCATCTGCTCGATGGGGCCGAGGTTCAGCGGGGCCTGCTTCTGCGCCCGGCGCCCGCGATAGTCGAGTTCGCCGTCGTGGGCGCGGGCCAGGATGTCCAGCGCCGCCGCCTCGAGCTCCGCCTGGGGCACCACCGCATCCACGGCACCCATCGAGAGGGCCGCCTCGGCGCGGTTCTCCTTGCCACCGGCGATCCACTCCACGGCGTTGTCGGCGCCGATCAGCCGCGGCAGGCGCACGCAGCCACCCCAGCCCGGCAGGATGCCGAGCTGAGTCTCGGGCAGGCCAATCTTCGCCGACTCGACCATGACGCGAAAATCGGTGGTCAGGGTCAGCTCGCAGCCGCCGCCCAGCGCCAGGCCGTTGATCGCGGTGACGGTGGGAAACGGCAGGTCCTCGATGGCATTGAAGATGCCGTGCACGCGCTCGAGCATGGCCTTGAGCGATTCGTCGCCCTGTTCGAACATGCCGTGAAACTCGGTGATGTCGGCACCGACGATGAAGACCTCCTTGGCGCTGCCGATCACCAGCCCCGTGAGGCCCTGCTCGGCGCGGATCGCCTCGACGGCGTGGCCGAGCTCCTCGATCACCGCGCTGGAGAGCTTGTTGATGGACTCGCCCTTCAGATCGAGAGTGAGCCTGGCGATGTCATCGCCGCCATCCTCGGGACCACGCGCCACCGTGATGGCATTGCCTTGATAGATCATCCACGAATCTCCCTACAGGAATTCATACGGCCGTTTGATTTTCGACAGCTTGGGACAGTCCCGCGTCCACGTCAAGCCCGTTCCTCCAGCATGGCAGGTAGAGAGCGGCTCACCCGGCAAGAGGCCATACTGGTAAGATGCGGCCATGACGCGAGCGCCCCACACCGATCTCCCCTCTCTATCGACAGAGCCGCCCTCCGCCGAGCCACCTGCCGACGGGCCACCGTCGCGGCTGGCGGTCTGGCAGGCGCACCTAGAGCGCCTGATGGAATGCCTGAGGCCCTGGCGCTGGCTGTGGCCACCGATGGCCCTGGCGGCGGGCCTGGCCAGCTTCTTCCTGGTGGAGCGCCAGCAGTGGCTGGGAGCCATGCTGGCGCTGGGCATGCTGATGGCCTGGATCCTGCTGCTCTCCGAGAGCCTGATCGGCCGCCTGCTGGAGCGCCGCGGCTACCCGGCGCTGCCCCGCGGGGTAACCGCCTTCATCGCCCAGCTGATCCACCAGGAGACCCTGTTCTTCGTCCTGCCGTTCCTGCTGGCCACCACGGTATGGCACAGCGGCCAGGCGCTTTTCACCCTGCTGCTCCTGGCCATGGCGCTGCTGTCGATCCTAGACCCGCTCTACTACCGAATGGCCGAGCGTCATCGCTGGCTCTACTTCGCCTTCCACGCCCAGTGCGTGTTCGTGGTGGTGCTGGTCACCCTGCCGACCCTGCTGCAGCTGACCACCGGCCAGAGCCTGGTGCTGGCCACCGTTGCCATGCTGCTATTCAGCCTGCCGAGCCTTATGCAGCTGCTGCGCCCGCTGAGCACGCCCCGCGTGCTGGCGATGCTGGCCCTGCTGCCGCTGCTGGCGGGCGCCGCCTGGGCCGGTCGGGCCTGGGTGCCACCCGCCAGCCTGTGGATCTCGGGCAGCGCGCTCTCTCCGGCCTTCGTGCGCCAGGCACGCCATCCGCTGGGCAGCACGCCGCTGACCCCGGCGGCCCTGACCGGCCAGGGGCTCTATGCCTACACGGCGATCCATGCGCCCCGCGGCCTGAACGAGGAGATCGTGCACGTCTGGCGGCACGACGGCGTGGAGGTCGACCGCATACCGCTGGCGATCCGGGGCGGGCGAGCGGCGGGCTACCGGGCCTGGAGCCACAAGCAGAACTTCCCCGAGGATCCGAGCGGTGACTGGCGCATCGACGTGATGACCGACAGCGATCAGCGCATCGGGGTGCTGCGCTTCACCGTCAGCGACGACAGGGAAGCGGCCACCCTGGCCGACGGCACGATCCAGGCACCCTCCGGCATGCCCGGCCTGGACATCCGCGGGCTGCTGCCGCAGCCCGCGTCGGCCCGCGACGGCGACCGTTGACGGGAGAATGATCACCACAGGGAGCGTTGATGAAGGGAGGGTCGGCAAAGGGCGATATACGCAGGGCGCACAGTAGAGGGGCACGCGATGCGGGGTGTCGCCGGTGAAATGGTAAGCCTGCTTGCATTTCACGCCAGTGGTTCCGACAATCCCGTCAGACTTCCCGCGGATGCACAGACCCATGCCCCAGAACATCGGCTTCCAGCTGTCTCGCGTGCCGCGCCTGTGGCGCGCCGTCCTCGACCGCCGTCTGGCCCCCCTGGGCTTGACCCAGACGCGCTGGATCACCCTCTATCACCTGTGGCGCCTCGGCGACGGCCAGCCCCAGTGCGACCTGGCCCGAGCCATCGGCGTCGAGGCGCCGTCGCTGGTGCGCACCCTCGACCAGCTCTCCGAGCAGGGGCTGATCGAGAGGCGCGGCTGCGACCAGGATCGGCGCACCAAACGCATCTTCCTGACCGACGAGGCCACGCCGCTGCTCCAGCAGATCGATGCGGTGGTCGATCAGGCCCGCGCCGAGATGCTGGCCGGCCTCGATGCCGAGGACGTGGCGCACCTGACGAGCCTGCTGTCACGCATCGAGGATAACGGCCTGGCGATCCAGGCCCGCGAAGCCCAGGAGTGAGCGGCCTCAGCGCGGCATCGAGGGCGTATCCGCCTGGCCGCTTGGCCGGTTGCCGCCCGGCCGATCGGGGCGCCCAGAGAGGGCATCGCGCAGCGCCGTGAGCCTTGCCAGCAGCGGCGACAGGGCCTCGATCGCCACTGTCTCCTCCCACCACAGGGTCAGGGCAAGGCTGCCGGACTCCAGCACCAGCGCGTCCCCGGGCAGCCCCGCCAGGGCGTCCTCGAGTCGTGCCAGGGCCTCGACCGGCAGCGGGCGCAGCGGCTCGACGCGCCAGCGCCAGCCCTCCCGGAGGGGCTTCAGCGAGGCGCTGGCCGCCTCGTCGCGCACCAGCACGAAATCCGGCCCTGGGTGCCGCTGGGAATAGGCCCAGCGGTAGGCCGCCATGGTCCCGCGCACCCCGTGAAGGGGCGGCGACTCGAACCTGACCGTCACGTCCGCCTGGCGAGCCGCCGTGCGCAGCCTGCCCATGCGCCGCTGAGCGGGCGAGGGCTTGAGCCACATCACCGGAGCAAAGACCAGTCCGACGATGGCGATGATGAGTAACCAGACCATGGCGGTCTCCTCGCTGAATATTGACGCAAGTCGTTGTCTTGTCTTACAAGGCGTCCTAGAGTTGAAGCACCATCAGACACGCTGGACGCGGTACGGAGAGTCACACCATGAGCAATGAATATCGTCATGTCCTGGTCGCCGTCGACCTGACCAAGGACTCCCACAAGGTCCTCGAGCGCGCGATGCAGATCGCCGATCGCAACGAGGCCAAGCTGTCCATCATGCACACCCTGGAGCCGCTGGGCTTCGCCTACGGCGGCGACATCCCCATGGATCTCACCAGCATCCAGGACCAGCTCGACGAGCATGCCAAGCAGCGTCTCGCCGAGATCGCCGACGGCCACGTCGACCGCGAGAATCAGCACGTGGTGGTCGGCATGCCGGACACCGAGATCCACCGCTTCGCCGAGGAGCAGGACGTCGATCTGATCGTGGTCGGCTCCCACGGCCGGCACGGCTTCGCCCTGCTGCTGGGCTCCACCTCCACCGGCGTCCTGCATGGCGCCCAGTGCGACGTGCTCGCCGTGCGGGTCGGTGCCAAGAGCGAGGAGTAACCCGCCGAGACGACCCCGCGATCCCCCTTCGGAAAGGCGCCCCTCGGGCGCCTTTCTCGCATCTAGGCCCGATTCACCGGGCCGCGGGGAACACCGGCGCTGCCCGCCGGCGCGCCCGCAACCGTCACTCGCCGGCGGCCATCGCCTCCAGCTCCATCCAGCGCTCCATCGCCGCGTCCAGCGCGGCCTGGGTGTCGTGAAGCGACTGCAGGGTCGCGGCGACGGTCTCGGCCTCCTGCTGATAGAAGGACGGCGCTCCCACCTGCTCCTCGAAGGCCGCGACGTCCGTCTCGAGTCGCTCGATCTCGGCGGGCAGGCCATCGAGTTCGCGCTGCAGCTTGTAGGAGAGCTTGACGCGCTTGGGGGCCGTCGGCGACGGGGCCGCCTCGCTCTGCGCCCTGGCTTCACTCTCCTTGCTGGCCGCCTCGGCCGTCGGCTCGACGCCCTGGCGGGCCGCCCCCTCCCAGGGCGCCGGCGGCAGCTTGCCGCCCTGACGCACCCAGTCGGTGTAGCCGCCCACGTACTCCTGCACCCGGCCCTCACCCTCGAAGGCCAGCACGCTGGTCACCACGTTGTCCATGAAGGCCCGGTCGTGGGAGACCAGCAGCAGGGTGCCATCGAAGTCGAGCAGCAGCTCCTCGAGCAGCTCCAGGGTCTCGACGTCCAGGTCGTTGGTCGGCTCGTCGAGCACCAGCACGTTGGCCGGCTGGGTGAACAGCTTGGCCAGCAGCAGGCGGTTGGACTCGCCGCCGGAGAGCGCCTTGACCGGCTGGCGCACGCGATCCGGGGTGAACAGGAAGTCCTGCAGGTAGCTCATCACGTGGCGGTCGCGCCCGCCCACGCTGATGCGATCGCTGCCCTGGGCGACGTTGTCGTAGACGGTCTTCTCCGGCTCCAGGCCGGCGCGCAGCTGGTCGAAATAGGCCACCTGCAGCTTGGTGCCGAGCAGCACCTGACCCTCGCTGGGCTCGAGCTCGCCGAGCAGGATCTTGAGCAGGGTGGTCTTGCCGGCGCCGTTGCGACCGATGAAGCCGAGGCGATCGCAGCGCTGGATCTCCAGGCTGAGGTCGTCGATCACCACCTCGTCACCGAAGCGGTGGGTGACGTGGGAGAGCTCCACCACCCGCTTGCCGCTGCGCGCGCCGCTGTCCACGGAGAGCGCGGCCTTGCCCTGGCGCTCGCGACGCTCGCTGCGCTCATGACGCAGCTGCTGCAGCGCCCGCACCCGGCCCTCGTTGCGGGTCCGCCGCGCCTTGATGCCCTGGCGGATCCACGCCTCCTCGCGGGCGAGCTTCTTGTCGAACTCGGCGTTCTCCCGGGCCTCGATCTCCAGCTCGTGCTGCTTCTGTTCCTGGTAGGCGGCGTAGTCACCCGGGTAGCGGCCCAGGCGCCCGCGATCGAGCTCGAGGATCGCCGTGGCGAGCTTCGAGAGGAAGGCCCGGTCGTGGGTGATGAACAGCACCGCGCCATTGAAGTCGGCGAGCTGCTCCTCCAGCCAGGCGATGGTGTCCAGGTCCAGGTGGTTGGTGGGCTCGTCGAGCAGCAGCAGGTCGGGCTCGGCGACCAACGCCCGGGCCAGGGCCACGCGGCGTCGCCAGCCGCCGGAGAGATCGGCCATGGCGGCATCTTCGGGAAGTCCCAGCCGGGTCAGCACCACGTCGATGCGCTGATGGAAGGACCAGCCGTCGATGGCCTCGATGCGAGTCTGCAGCTTGGCCATGCGATCCATGTCCGGATCGTCGTCGTGAATCAGGTGATGGTACTCGGAGAGCAGCTCGCCGGCCTCGGGGAGGCCCTGAGCCACCACGTCGAAGATCGTCTGCCCACAGGCATCCGGCAACTCCTGGGCGAGCACGCCGATCTTCAGCCCCGGCGCGCGCCAGATGTGGCCGCTGTCGGCCTGGATCTCCCCCGACACGATCTTCAGCAGGGTCGACTTGCCGGTGCCGTTGCGCCCCACCAGGGCCAGGCGCTCGCCCTTCTCCAGCACCAGGTCGGCGCCGTCGAGCAGTACGTGGGTACCGTAAGCCAGTTGCAGCTGTTCCAGTCGTAGCAGGGTCACGCGTTCACCTCGTCGTTCATCAAGGGCGCCAGTGTAACGCATGGTCGGGCCGACGTGGCCCCACCCCCGCTCTCCCGGGTACAATGCGCGCCCGCTTTCACAGGAGTGTTCCGCCGTGGCCGACGCGACGCCCCCCTTCGACGACGTGCTGCCCGAGGCGCTGAGGCTGTGTTCACCGGCCCCGCTGGTCGACATCGGCGCCAACCTGACCCACGAGAGCTTCGCCCGCGACCTCGAGGCGACGGTCCAGCGTGCCCGGGCCGCCAACGTGACCACGCTGATTCTTACCGGTACCGATCGAGAGCACGCCGAGCAGGCCGTGGCGCTGGCGCGCCGCTACCCGGGGGTCTACGCCACGGCCGGCGTGCATCCCCACGATGCCAGCCAGTGGTCGCCGAGTCTCGCCGCCGCCATGAGCGAGCTCCACCAGGCCCCGGAAGTGGTCGCGGTGGGCGAATGCGGCCTGGATTTCAATCGCAACTTCTCGACCCCCGCCGAGCAGGAGCGCGCCTTCGAGGCCCAGCTCGGCCTGGCGGCCCAGAGTGGCAAGCCGCTGTTCCTCCACGAGCGCGATGCCGGACGGCGCATGCGTGAGATGCTCCAAGCCTGGCGTGACGACATCAATGACGCCGTGATCCACTGCTTCACCGCCGATCGCGAGACGCTCTACGGTTACCGGGACCTCGACCTGCACATCGGCCTGACCGGCTGGCTGTGCGACGAGCGCCGCGGTCATCACCTGCGCGAGCTGGTCGGCGAGATTCCCCTGAATCGGCTGATGGTGGAGACCGACTGCCCCTACCTGCTGCCGCGTAATTTACCTGCCAAACTCAAGGGCAGGCGCCACGAGCCGGCCCTGCTGCCCTGGATCGTGCGCGAGATCGCTTACTGGCGGGGCCTGGACGAGGCCGAGCTGGCACGGGCCACCACGGCCACCGCCCGCGCCTTCTTCCGCCTGCCGAAGGGCGCGACGCCCCCCGACACCGAACGAGAGGAATGCTGACATGGCCGGTTCCGGCAATAACGAGACGCCCGGTTTCATCGCCGTGGAGACCGGCGACGACGACGGCCTGCCGCTGGCGATCGCCTGGACGCTCACCGACGGGCGCATCAAGCACACGCTGATCCAGCCCGACGACGACTGGCTCGACAGCGAGATGCACTCGCTGGGCGGCTACAGCATGGAGGAACTCACCAGCATCGGCGTGAGTCCGCTGGACGTGATCCGCGAGCTGGAGAACGACCACTTCAACCAGACCCTATACACCGCGGGCGTCGGCGACGACGAGGCGGCCATCTCGCGCCTGTTCGACACCTATGGCCTCGATCCCTTCGTGGAGCTGGCCCCTGCCGAGAGCCTCTATGGCGACCTGGAACCCGGCGACTGGCCGCGCGCCCGCGGCGATCTGTTCGGCGAGCTGGGCCTCGAGCCGCTGCGCCCGGAGCACGAGGTGGAGGTGATGCTGCACCTGCACCAGCGCCTCTCCCCGGACGCCGAGGCCCGCGAGGCGATCCCCTTCGATGGCCGGCTGATGGATGGCGACGACATCGACGACTGACGCGTTGCGCCGGCTTCGCCAGGCAGCGACGACTGCCTACTCGACCGTCTCGAGCCGCCGCGGCCCCGCCGGCCCCGCCGGCGTCTCCGGCTCGAGCAGGGCACGCCCGGCGGCTACGGCGGCCGCCAGGCTCGCGCCCTCGCGGTAGTAGGCCGCCAGCGTACGCCGGAAGGCCGCCGCTCGCCCGGGCAGTCCCTCGTGCAGGTAGCGCTCGGCACGCGCCTCGACCCGCGCCCGGAAGCCCTCGCGATCGACCTGGACCTCGCCCAGGTTGTCGACGCTGACGTTGAAGGGCAGCCCACAGGCCTCGGCGAAGAGCCGCTCCAGCGCCTGGGGCGCCACCTCGACCGATTCGAACTGGCGCTGCTGGTCGGCATCGCGACCGTAGGGCAGGTACCAGTAGCCGTAGTCCTCGAGCTCGCGGCGCCGCGCCCCGGCGATGCACCAGTGGCTGATCTCGTGCAGGGCGCTGGCGAAGAAGCCGCGGGCGAAGATCACCCGATGCCAGGGGCTCTGCGCATCCGCCGGCAGGTAGAGCGGCTCGTCGCCGCCTCGCACCAGCCGAGTCCCGAAGGTCGGCTGGAAGAGGCCGTCGAACAGGGCGATGACATCCTCGAGTCGGTGGCTCACGCGGGCTCCCGGGCAGTGGCAAAGGGGGCCATTATAGGCGCCGGAGGCGCGGAGCGAAAATCGCTGCCGCCTGATAGACTGAGCGCCTTTACGGCGCGCGTCGCGGATCGACGGCGCACTCCCCACTGCTGCATGGAGCCTCGCCTTGGTGCCGTTTTCCTCACGCCTGCTGGCCGCCAGCCGCAGGGAGACCCCCGCCCTGATGCGCCTGGCCCTGCCGATCTGCGGCGCCCAGCTGGCCCAGGCCGGCATGAGCGTCGTCGATGTAATGATGACCGGGCGGCTCAGCGCCACGGACCTGGCGGCGGTCTCGGTCGGTGCCAGCCTGTGGATGCCGCTGATGCTGTTCATGACCGGCACCCTGATGGGGCTGACGCCCATCGTCGCCCAGCTGCTCGGCGGCGGGCGCACCGCGGGCATCCGGCCCAGCGTCCACCAGGCGCTATGGGTAGCCCTTGTGCTGGGCATCGTCGCCGCGTTGCTGCTGTGGAGCGTGGTGATGCCGATCTTCCGGCTGATGGCGGTGCCCGAGGAGGTCGCCAGCCGCGCCACGGCCTACCTGGCGGCCCTGGCCTTCGGCATGCCGGGGGTGGCGCTGTTCCAGGCGCTGCGCGCCTTCTCGGACGGCATGAACCACACCCGCCCTTCGCTGTGGATCAGCCTGGTGGGGCTCGCCGTCAACATCCCCTGCAACTTCGTGCTGATCTACGGCGGCGACGGCCTCACGGGCCTGTTCGGCGCCGGGCTGCCCGCCTGGCTGCAGGGTCTGCCCGCCCTCGGCGCGCTGGGCTGCGGCATCGCCACGGCGATCTCCATGTGGGTGATGTGCCTGGCCATGGTCGCCTATACCCGACGCTCCAGGGCCTACGGCGACGTCGACCTCTGGCAGGCGCCCTCCAGGCCGCGCTGGCCGCTGATCGGCGAGCTGCTGCGCGTGGGGGTACCGATCGGGGTGGCGATCTTCGTCGAGGTGACGCTGTTCACGCTGATTGCGCTGTTCGTGGCCAGCCTCGGCGAGATCACCGTGGCGGCCCACCAGATCGCGCTCAACTACACCTCGATACTCTTCATGCTGCCGCTGTCGCTCGGCATGGCGCTGACCGTACGGGTGGGCAATACCCTCGGCCAGGGCCGCCCCGAGCAGGCGCGGCTGGTGGCTTGGAACGGAATATTGGTGGCACTGGGCGTGGCGGGGCTCAATAGCCTGCTGCTGTGGCTCACGGCCGAGCCGGTAATCGCGCTCTACACTCACAACAGCGAGGTGGCGCGCCTGACCCTGTCGCTGGTCGGCCTGGCGATGATCTACCAGGTCTCGGACTCGCTGCAGGTCAATCTGGCCGGGGCCCTGCGCGGCTACAAGGACACCCGGATCATCATGCTGATCACCCTGCTGGCCTACTGGCTGGTGGGGCTGGGGGGCGGCCACTGGCTCGGCCAGGTCGGTCTCGCCGACTGGATCAAGCCGCTGGGCGTACACGGTTACTGGATCGGCCTGGTCGCCGGCCTGACCACTGCCGCGATACTCTTGGGCGAACGACTCAGGCGCATCAGCAAGGCGAGGACCCATGACACGATCGAGACTTCCGGCGATTGAGCGCAGGCGTCGCCGCCCGGGACGTTGCCTGCTGCTGGCCGTGGCGTTGACGCTGCTTGCCGGCTGCGGCGAAGGCAACAGCGAGGCGCTGCTGGGTGACTACCAGCAGCATCTGGCCGACACCCTGGACCTCGAGGCGCCGACCCGAGCCTCCCCGGACAATATCGGCGCCTTTCCCGAACGCGACCAGCGGCTCTTCGAGGTCGCCGAGACCCGCGAAGGGATGCTCGACATCTATGCCCTGCGCGACTGCCATCTCCCCTCCCTGGTGGCGGGACGCAACAATCAGTTGGGACGAGTGGCACCGCCCAGCCAGCGCTGGCTCTACGAGCTCGAGCTGTGGCGGCGACTCAGCGAGTGCTGGAACACCGAGGTGCCGGCAACGCTCTCCGACGCCAGCCGCGAACGGCTCTCGCGCCTCACCGACATCAAGACCGAACAGCTGCCGCGGGTGAGCTGGAATGCCCTGTTCGCCTCCGAGGAGTGGGTCAAGAATTTCTCCCGGGCCAGTTCGCCCCTCGCGCCCGAGGCCCTCGACGAGACTCGGCCGCGCAGCGCGGCCCTGGCCTACCTGCGTGAGGCGACCCTGCGTCAGTTCGATCCCGACTGGGCCGCCGACTCTGCCACCCTAGAGAGCCATTTCAAGACGCTGCAGGAGCGCCCGTTCTCCGCCGAGCTGCTGCGCACCCTGCTGCTGGCCGAACAGCGACTGGGTGAGGCCTCGACGCTGATCGAGCAGGCGCTGGCCCGCCCCGATGGGCAGGCCTGCCCCGCTGGGCTCGAGGGGCTGACCCGCTCCCCGGAGGCCGCACGCCTGACCGAGTGGCTGGCGGCCCTGGAGCGCTCGGCCCGCCATTGGCTCGAGGCCATCGACGCCCTGCTCGACGCCCAGGTGGCGCCGCCGCCGGCAGTGGCCGAATATCGCCGCGCCTGGCTGTCGCTGAGCCATCCCGAGGCTCCCCTGCCGGCCTTCATGGAGGCCCGCGATCACCATCAGGCGCTGCTGTCTCGCCTCGCCCGTCGCTGCCAATCCATCCCCGGGACTTAACCTCGGCAATCACTCTGTGCTATTGATGAAGCTACAGTGACGCAGTGCGCTGCTGACCAGGCCGATGCCGCGACCATGCAGCACTTGGAGGGACATCATGGGAATCCCGCAGTCACATCGCAGCGCTCGAGTCATCGACCTCGAGGCCATGCGCCAACGCCAGCTGGCACGCCGCCGGCTGATTCGCCTGTCACCCGAGCTGGATAATCTGGAGATGGTCTATCGCCTCTCCTCGGATGGCGACACCCTCTACGGCATGCCCCTGCTGGCGTGGGGATTACAGGAAGATGGTGAGGTGGTGGGCCTGGTGCCCTGGATGGAGGCCCTGACGCCCTGTCACCGCCTCGATGACGCCGAACACGGCCATTTCGTCGGCTATCGCGACCCCGAGACCGAAGAGCTCTTCGAGCAGGCGCCGGAGCACAAGGTGCTGGAGCTCGAGCATGCCGCGGCCTACTTCGACTACGAGGAGACCGACGAGACCACGCTGATCCAGCAGCTCCCGGAGACGCAGGGGACCCATGCCCTGTGCATGGACGAGGGCGATGCGCCCTGGCAGCTCAAGCAGGTCTTCGGCTGGCGACTCTACAGCGACGGCGCGGTGGAGGCCCTGCTCGCCGATGAACGCCTCGTCAAGACGACGCCGATCCTGCCCGGCGACCCCTGCCTCTATCCCGGCCATAGCCAGCACAGGGTGGTCTACTTCTTCCAGCGTCAGATCGCCAGCCGTATCCGCGAGGAAGATCCCACCACCCTCGAGGCACTGGCCCTGATGGTCATGCCCGGCAGCGACTCGGCCCCCTCGGCCGAGTGACGAGCCGGGCGCGTCTCAGCCGAGCCGGATCACATAACGATAATGGCCGTCGTCCTCGTGCTGATAGATAAGCTCGTGACCGAGAAAACTGCAGAACTTGGGAATATCCCGCGTCGTGGCCGGATCGCTGGCCACCACCTCGAGCACCTCTCCGGGGCTCATGTCGCGCACCCGGTTGTGCATCAGCATGATCGGTTCGGGGCAGTAGAGCCCGGTAGTATCGAGCCGTGCGTCAGTGGGCGGCAAGGAATCCGCTGAATCAACCATCGATGACCTCGTTGCAGGACAGGAAAGTAGGAGAGTTACCGGATGATCAAGATCATTATCGAACGTCGTATCATGCCCGGCCTGGAAGAAGAATACGAGGCGGCCGCCCGGGATGCGATTCGCCACTCTCTTGGTGCACCGGGCTTCATCGGGGGCGAGAGCCTCGTGGAGTTCGGCCACAGCGATCGGCGCTTGATGATCACCAAGTGGCGCGACCTGCGCGCCTGGAAGGAGTGGCACCAGAGCGAGACCCGTGCCCGAGTCATGCAGGGCCTGCTGCCGCTGCTGACCGAGGATGAGCGCATCAGGATCTATGCGGCGACCAGCGTCTGATGGCCGCCGCCAGCACCCGAGACGCGATGAGTGCCTTCAATCCCGGAGCCGCACGTGCACCGTCACCTCTTCACGGTCGTGGTAGAGGTGGCGGCACGCCACCTGCGCCCGCACTCCGGCCTCGGCAAGGGCCGACTCGAGCCGTGACAAGCAGTCGTTGACCTCCTGCCAGCGCCGCTTCATCGGCAGCTTGAGGTTGAACACCGCCTCCCGGCACCAGCGGCGCACCAGCCAGCGCTGCACCATCGACATGACCCGCGACGGCTGATCGACGATATCGCAGACCAGCCAGTCAAGCTGCCCGGGAGGCGCCCAGACGAAGCCGTCCTCGCGCAAGTGCTCTACCATGCCGGTGGCCATCAGTCCCTTGTCCATGGGGCCATTATCGATGGCATAGACATGCATGCCACGCTGCACCAGCTGCCAGGTCCAGCCCCCCGGAGCCGCGCCCAGGTCGGCCGCCTGCATGCCCTCGCCCAGCCGCTCTTCCCATTCGTCTCTCGGCACGAACTCGTGCCAGGCCTCTTCCAGCTTGAGCGTAGAGCGGCTGGGGGCTGCATGGGGAAAGCGCAATCGCCGAATGCCACCCAGCAGTTCGCTGCGGTTGCCAGGAAAGCTCATGCCCAGCTGAACGCGATCCCCGTCACTCCACAGCAGGTGCAGTCGACGACCACCCGCCTTGCGCCGCAGCGCGCCACGCTTTTTCAGCATCGATTCCAGCGGACGCTTCAGCGCCTTGATCAGGCCGGCCAGGGCCTTGGCCTCGTTGGTATCCGGAGTCTCCTGCCACAGCGCCTCGAAGCTCCATCCGCTAGCCTTCACCTGCTCGAGGATCGGCGAAAGCCGGTCCTCCCGGGAGAGCGACAGCGGTGGCAGGGCCACCAGGCTCTGGCGCGCGAACACCAGGCCAGAAAGCGGCAGGTCCCGATGCAGCCCGTTGGCCGGCTCGTCACCCTCGGTCAGGAAACGTACGAAGCCCCCATCGGGACGATACTCGGTCGTCCCGGGACGGCCCAGAGCAGAAGCTTTGTCAGTGATCTCGGCGGCCAGGTCCGGCTCGAAACCCGGACGGCAGTAGAGCAGCAGTTCACTCGGCGTGGTCATGGTGTTCCTTGCTCGACAGTGATCGCCGGGAACCGGAGGCCACCAGCGCCTCGATGTCCTGGAGCTGGACATTAAGGGCATTGGTGGATATCTGGATCTCCCAGCAGGAGTAGATCAACGAGACGGAGAGCAGCACCAGGCTAGCCCCGAACAGCACCACCCCCGGCAGGTCGAGAGAGAGAAAGAGCGCAAACATCGAGAGGGTGCAGAACAGGAAGCTCAGCACGCCGGCCAGCTGCATCCGTTTAGTCAGGGAAATACGCCGGCGCAGCAGCACGATCTGCTTGGCATTGCCCTCGTGGTGCTGGGTTCGCTCCTCATCGGCCAGCTTGCGGATCAGCTGGGCCAGGGTGAGGAAACGATTGGTATAGGCCAGCAACAACAGCGAGATGGCAGGAAACAGCAGGGCGGGAGTGGTCAGCGTCACGGGTATCTCCGGGATGATGGCTGCGCTCATGGCGACAGGCAACGCTGTCGCGGACTGAACATGAAAAAACCCCGAGCTCTTATGAGCTCGGGGTTTTTTCGGAATAGGTGCCTGACGATGACCTACTCTCGCATGGGGAGTCCCCACACTACCATCGGCGCTGATCGGTTTCACT
>NZ_JAVXUR010000006.1:0-168998 GCF_032333995.1 Halomonas saccharevitans | reverse complement strand
TACGCCGAGGTGCTCAAGAAATCCGTCGCCGGTCCGAGCACCCTTCAATAGCGTTGCACTTGGAACTTGAGACCGCCAACTGAAGCCGGAACAACCAAAAAAGCTAATGCAAGCAAAAGCCTAAATCTTTCTAGCAGCATAAACCGCCCTCTTAAACAGAAATTCAAATCAACTAAATCTCGGGATGGTTTTTGCCGTGTGCAATTGGACCATTGGGCGTGCCGTCAACCAGGAAGAGCCGGATGCTGCGTCCTTGGGTCATACTGCCTCCATGCGGGCTTCCTGCTGGGTTGGTGCCGAATTGGCCGGAGGCGTCCAGCCCCTCACATCGATCTTGCCGGTAACCGCGGCAGAGATCAGGGCGGAGCGGCGTTCAGAAAGTAGCTCAGAAGTTGATTCAGCAGTGGCAATCAGCTCGTCGATCTTTGATGTTTCTCTATCGAGGTATTCAGCTATTCTCTTCTGCTCAGCTTCACTTGGCGTGCTAACAATAATGTTTGCAGCAGTAGAAATGTTAAAGTGCTGCTGAATTGCGCCTCCAGATCCTTCTGAAAACTGTCTCACGGCACAATCTGAAGCTAAGAACCAGCACAGGAACTTTTCACATCCAGCTGTAGGCTTCCTGATCACAATCAAATCGATGCAATTACAGCCATCCAGCCCTTTAGGCACGACAGCAGTTGTCCCCGGCTGCCCCGAACGGACGGCAACTAGATCACCTTCATACAGCTTTGACTTCGCCAACACCTCATTTGACTCTGGAGAGATGTAAACCATCTGCTCGTCTGAGATTTCTCCAGGGCGAACATTCAAAGACCGAAGAGCAGGCACACCATCATCGACATAGTACTTAGATGGCTCTACGACAATTCCAACCGTTATCTCTGGCGAAATCCGCTTTAAGCGAAGCACCTCCCAATGCGCCGGCACCTCGCCCAGCCACTCGACGCCGGAGTCCTTCATCGGCACGTCGGGATCGAGGCCCTTGGTCACGGCATGGGAGATTACCGCCTGGCGTTTCTCCTTGAGCAGCGCGATCAGGCGTTGCTGCTCTTCCACCAGGGCGTCGATGCGGTCGGTCTCGTGGTCGAGGAAGGCGGCGATGGTGGCCTGCTCTTCCTTTGGCGGAAACGCCCAGCGAAACTTAGCTATGTCAGAGGGTGACGCACGCTGATGACTCCTTGTGGCGGATTCAACCATCGATTCAATACGGAACCTGAAGTTGGTCGTTCTCACTAAATAGAGCAAGTATTCGTGGCTAATCTTTCTCGAAAAAAGAGGAACAAACTCACCTGAACAGACAGTCAGGGTGCTGCGGGGGCATGCTAAACATACGGTGCCCTTCCGAGGATTTAGCTTGGAAAAGAGCACTTGCTTCCTAGATACGACAAGCTTCGAGCTCTCTATTTCATCCCCATCTTCAAATTGACCGTCGCCAGTTTCTTGAACGACTGGTATCGAGTAGTGGAATACTTCTTTCCCATCGAGACGGTCTGCCGAAATCGACTCGGATTCAGAGCTAATGTAAGCATCTGAACGGGCGAGATCCCAATGCGTAGGCACCTCTCCAAGCCACTCGACGCCGGAGTCCTTGTATTCGGGATACGCGGGGAAACTCATGCCGACAGCTCCTCGATCATCGCCTTGATCCGGTCGGTGCAGGCCTTGAGGTCGGCGTCGATGGCCTCCAGCGAGCGCGGCGGCTCGAAGGTGTAGAAATGCCGGTTGAAGGGGATCTCGAAGCCGACAATGCCGATACGGCCGTCCAGCTCGTCGCGCTTGTCCTCGTCGATCCAGGCGTCGGGCACGTGAGGCTTCACCTCGCGCTCAAAGTAGTCGAATACCGACTCGTCCAGCGGCACGTTCTCATTGTCGCGCAGGCCGCTGTCGGGCTCCGGGTTGCCCTTCTTGTCGGTGCAGATGTCGGCCTCGGGATCACGATCGGAAAGCGCGCTGAGGAGGGCCTTGAGGACCGGGGCGCCGACCTTGAGGCCGGTGGGCTTGAGCGCGGCCTTCAGGTCCTTCGTGAAGGCGTCCCGGTTGGTGTAACGGCGCTCGGCATCCAGGGTGGCGCAGGCGGCCCGGATCGCTTCCCTGTCGGCTTCCGGCAGCTTCTGAAGGGACTTCTCGTCGTCAAGCTTGGCTAGGCGCTCGGGGCTCGCCTGGAAGTTGAGGCGCAGCGGGCGCTCGACGGTGATGCGCCGGTAGCCGAAGGCCTCCACCGGGAAGATCTTGCTTTCCTCGGTCTCCTGGAAGGCGCCGTAGCACCGCACGATTTCGTCGATGTCGCGGTCGGTCACGTACTGGCGCTTGCTGCCCAAAGACTTGCGCATCTTGGTGTAGCGCGCGGTGGCGTTGATCAGCTGCACCTTGCCCCGCCGCTCGGCCGGCTTGTGGTTGGAGAGCACCCACACGTAGGTGGCGATGCCGGTGTTGTAGAACATGTCCGTGGGCAGGGCGACGATCGCCTCGACCAGATCGTGCTGCAGCAGGTAGCGGCGGATCTCGGACTCGCCGCTGCCGGCCCCGCCGGTGAACAGCGGCGAGCCGTTGAGGATGATGCCGATCCGCGAGCCGCCGTCCTTCGGGCTGCGCATCTTGCTGACCAGGTGCATCAGGAACAGCAGCGACCCATCGGAGACGCGCGGCAGGCCGGGGCCGAAACGGCCGTCGTAGCCCTTCTGCTTGTGCTCGTCGGTGACCTGCTTCTGGACCTTCTTCCACTCGACCCCGAACGGCGGGTTGGCGAGCATGAAGTCGAAGCGCTCGGCGGGCAGCTGGTCGTCGGAAAGGGTGTTGCCGAGCTTGATCTGGGCCACGTCCTGGCCCTTGATCAGCATGTCGGCCTTGCAGATGGCGTAGGACTCCGGGTTCAGCTCCTGGCCGTGCAGCGATACCGTGACCTGGTCGCTGACCTGCTGGATGTACTCGTCGCTCTCGGAGAGGAAGCCGCCGGTGCCCGCCGTGGGGTCATAGACGGTGGCGATGCGGTGCGGGCGCAGGGTCTCGTCCTGGCCGGTCAGCACCAGCGAGGTGGTCAGGTGCACAATGTCACGGGGCGTGAAGTGCTCCCCGGCGGTCTCGTTAGAGCTCTCGGCGAACTTGCGGATCAGTTCCTCGAAGATCACCCCCATGCCGTAATTGCTGATCGTGGCCGGGCTCAGGTCGATGCTGGCGACCCGCTGCACCACCTGGTAGAGCAGGTCGTTGGCGGCCAGCTGCTGGACGAAGTCCTCGAAGTGGAAGTGATCGAAGATCTCGCGGGCGTCCTGGCTGAACGCCTGCACGTAGCTCATCAGGTCGTCGGCGGTCTGGGTGTCCGACAGGGTGCCCAGCGTCAGCGGCGAGGCATTGAAGAACTGCTGTTCGGCCGTGCGCAGCAGGAGCTTCTCTCGCACCGCCTCGGGCTTGTTCTGGTGCTCCTGGGCCCCGGCCAGCACCGCTGCCTTGGTCGGCGCCAGCACGCACTCCAGGCGCCGCAGCAGGGTGAACGGCAGGATCACCCGCCCATACTGGGACTGCTTGAAATCGCCGCGCAGCAGATCCGCGACCGACCAGATGAAGGCCGCCGTCTGAGAGTGACTGTCCGTGTTCAAGGTGCTTCTCCGCCTATGCTGAATCTGGTGAAAACTGATGGCCACCATCATACACAGCGAGGCGGAATGAGGGGCAAGGGAGCAGGTACGCCGTGGCGCCAAGGCCTAGAGATAACATCGACTGTCGTAGATCACTTACAGCAGGGCGCGAGCGGCGCGTCCATGCTGGAGGCAGGGTGTCGCCGGAAGTCCTCGACCACGGTCGTCACGTAGCTCGCGGCACCCTAAGCATGCAGGAAGAACCTTTGCCATGGAGGGCTCAACGAGGTGCATACAGGGGCTCCCATCGAGGGGAGGTTCTGCCTGCCGCTTTCCAAAAAACTTACTATTGCTGACTACTCATGGGGTTTAGTTCGGTAGGTCACGCCTCGTCAGCAGCGACACAAACGCTCAATGAAGTCCCGAAATTCTGGATCATCCATCGGATCAAAGGGAGTTTCTGGTGTAGGTGGCTCAGGGCGTTTCGCTCTAGGCCCAGACTTCGGGCCCGTCGATAGCCCACCATGAAGCCGGCAGCGACCGGAGCTGAAAAGATCACGGCGCTTACAAGGTGTCCCAGCCCTCGTTCTGGCACCACAGCGCAGGCCGCGGCATTCCTGCGGGAAGGGACGGCGCTCACCCCTGGCTATGGCTCTGGTCCATGCCCGGTATCGCTTACGAAGTTCGGCTTGGTTATCGGTGGTCATGCTGGACTCCTCGCGTGGTGAAGTAGAAAAACCGCGCCGGCCGTCACTTGTGGGCTACTCAGATAAAACCGGACGGCCTTCTTGCAGGAGAGGCAAAATCATCAGACGGGCACCGCGCCAGTGGCATGGCTTCATCTCCGGGCCGTTGGGACAGATGGCGTATCGCGTAGCTGGATCACCCGGCAGCAGTTCACGGCGCTGGGTAATGCCAGCCATGTCGACTCAACGTGGCTTTCTGCTGGCGCCAAGGCTTCGTTGTCAGGGTGGATCAGGGTAGGCTGGCCAAACCGCCTTGGCAGCCTCCACGGCAGCAGGGTCATCAAGCAGGCGATGGGCATGCCTGCAGGCGGCCTCCACGTCGGGAGCCACCTCGAAGGCATCATCTATAACCGCGATCAGTTCAGCCCGTACCTGCCGACTCAGAGGCAACAGCGTTTCGCGTAGGCGATGCGCCAGTGCCGGCCCAAGGTCGCGGCCAGCATCAGCCAGAGCGGCCAGCAGCGTCTCGACCTCATGTGCCGAGCCTGCCTCGCCTTGCCCTACCTGCTTTTTGTGGTGTCCCACGGGCCCCAACTGTTCAACCATGAGGGTTTGCGGCGGGATACCTTCGTGACAGGCGGTGTCCCGATGTATCCCACCGAAGGCGCGGTAAACATCGTCCAGCTCCACCTCCTGCCGAATCCTTTCCCTGGCATTTGCCAGGGAGCCCAGGGAACAGAGGGAACCCTGCTGATTTTCAGGCGATTTTTCGGTTCCTTGGTCTGCCGGGGGACAGGGAACCGGGGGAGCCGCCAATCCCTGCCGGCGCCGCAGTAGATCACGAAGGCTCATTGCTCGACCTCCTGGGGTAGCACAGCAATCAGCCGTTGCGTGCTGCCCTGCACCTTCTTGTTGACTGAACGCTTGCCGGTTTCCTTCTCGTAGAGCCAGCCGGCAATATCGAGCGCAGCGGTAATCGTGCGGATGTCGTACCCTTTGGCTGCTTCGCGCAAAGCGGCGCTGTTGAAGTAGAAGACGCGACCATCCTGTGTATCGCACCAGAACCCGGCGCGGTCATTGGTCCGCTTGGGGTCGCTGTCACTGGAGCGCAGGGGAGCGAAGCGGGCGTCGCCGTGGCGCTGGATGAACTCGTTGACGCCGTCGAGGATCGCGGCATCTTCCGGCGGCAGACTGCCGCGCTCGGACTTCCACAGCGCGAAGCAGGTAATCACCGCCTCTAGCGCCTCACCCTCGTGCCAACCAGTGATACCCGCCTCGGTGGCCAACTCGCCGGCCATGGCCAGCAGACCGAAGGCGCCAGCGGCGCGACTGGCCACGCCATCGGTCTCAGCGCTGAAGGCCGGATCTAGCATCAGGTCGCGATAAAGGCCGGGAAGATCGTGCCCACACCTCAGCAGGTGGTCGATAAACGCCATGCCGGCGTGCCCGTAGTGCTCTGCCGTGGCGGTCTTGATCGCGTTGGCGAAGTCGCTGGGAGCCATGCCGTGAGGATCATCGAATGCACCATGGAGGCGTCCAGTGGCGGGTATGTCGAGGAGCCGGGCATCCTGCCCCGCCTTAGTCGTCTTACCTGCCTCGCTCAAGTGGGAAGCCAGGGTGCGCTCGCCACTGGACAGCAACATCGACCTCCAACGCTGAGACTCGCGGATTCCGCCCGTGCGGGCAGCCCGCTGCTTGCCGACGCCATTGGCCACCATGTAGACCATGCTGCCGGCCTCGAACGGGCTCGCTTGGCTCAGCTCGTCGAGCACCATGCAGGTGTCGTTCTGGCTGGCGGCCAACGCCTCGATGCCATTGCCGGTGGCGCTCCAGGGGCGAAGGAACTGCGGGCTTCCCCAGACACTTGCCGCCGCCTGCAGCCCGGTGGTCTTACCCTTGCTGGAGGCGCCGCGCAGGTTAAAGCCGAGTCCGCCAGCTGCCTGCTGCTTCGCCGGCCAGATCAGCGGCCCCGCCAGCGCCACGCACAAGCAGAAGATCAAGATGGGGTTGCCCTGGGCGCGACCGGCGACCTCCTGCCGCCAGCCGTCCAGACTACCTCGCGCCTCGAAGTAGGTGGCGCGCATTGCCTCGGCGCTGAAGCTGAAATCCTGATTGCCCAGCGTTCGATGGGGCAGCACGAAGGCGCGGGCATTGTCGTGCCAGCCGGTGGTGGTGGCGGCGACGATACGTGCCTGCGGGGTACTCTCCATGATGAAGTCGGCCAGCTTGGCGCGGTGCTTCAGGCTGTGGGTATGCCCCATGTCCAGCAGCTCGCGGCGAAGATCTGCCCCACCTTCACTCAGCAGGCGCATCGGCAGGACACGCTCGCAGGTCTGCCCCTCGGCGTTGACGAAGCGCAGCTTCCGGCCAAAATTGCCGCCATGCTCGTCACGGCTGATCGCTATCACCTCTATGGGGTCGGCAATGCGCACATCCTCGTTGACCAGTTCGCCACCCCGCTGCTTGGTGCCGTGCCACCACAGTCCTGCAGGGCGCCTCTTGCCATCCTTTAGTACGAAGTCGGCGTAGTGGTTGGCGAAGCCTGGGCGCTGCACCTTAGCTGGGAGCGGCTCCCCCTGGCGCGGGTCAACCTCCTGACCCAGCGAGGCGCTGCCGGCTCCCTGGGTTCCCTCGTGGGTCTGCTCCGGGAGCACCGGCAGCTCACCACCCAAGATACTGTTCTGCATAGACTTGGCCTGGGAGGTTCCCTGAGTTCCCCCGGTTCCCTGGCCGTCGGTAGAGGCAGGATTGTCAAAGACTGCGCCAGCCTCGCCGAAGATGCTCAGGGTGTCTGTATCGGAGCAGTCATTCATCGGCCAGCTCCCAGACGGCACAGGCGCACGTCGGCAAAGTCGGTACAGCCCTCGCAGCCCTCGCAGAAGCTCGGCATCAGCAGCGTGGCGCCGATAGCCAGGGCAGCATGGCGAGCAGCGACTTCCCCCTTGTTGGTGAGCCCCTGGGCCGGCAGATGGCGGTCATCATCACCGCAGATGGTGATGTCCACCTCGGGGAGCCGCTGGCGCAGGCGACGGGCGACCGAGGCCAGGTTGTCGGCGTTTCGAGCGACTACGACCGGGCAGCCCATGACCTCGTGGAGCGCAGCGGCCGTTGACCAGCCTTCGGCCACCAGCACGCGACAAGTGCTGGTCAGGCGGCCGATCAGGCTCGCCACGCCCCTTACACGGCCTCCCGCCAGGGTGCGCTTGCTACCGTTGGGAAAGATACGCTCCAGATTGACCAGCTCGCCCTCGACATACATGGGCATCAGCAGCATCTTGCCGCGCTGGCGCAAGTCGTGGGCCGGTAGCCTCTTGCGAGCCAGCCAGGGGTGGGCCGGATCGCCGGGAGCGGCCTCGGACCACCAGCGCCGGGCCTTCTCGGCGGCCTGGGCTTCACACTGCTGGCGTTCTCGATCGCGGCGGTCGCGATCTCGTATAGCCTCCAGCCTGGCCTGAGCCACGGCTTCAGGGTTACTGGCGCCGTTAAGCGTCACCACCTCGGAAACGTCCAGATGCCAAATGCCAAAGCTCGCCGCCTGGGGCGAATGGATGCGATACCAACCATTGCCGTTGCCCTTGGGCTTGTCGGGCGCGTCAAACCGCTCGAACCGCCCTGACGCCCTGGGCGCCAGCGTCACGCCATGCCGGGCCAACGCCTCAGCCAGTGCGGCCTCGATGCTCCTATGCATAGGGGGCGCTTTCGGCGGCACTTCAATACGGGGCCAGCTCTTCTCAGTGGGGCGAGACTTTTGATTTGAGGGAGTCATTGCTCGCCCTCCCCGGGTTTGCGGCGAACGCTTCGTCCACCTTGTCGAGTAATCCAGCGCCAAGCGCCAGCCAGTAGGCTTGAGAGCTCGAACATCACGTCCGCTCCCGCTGGGCTTGCTCCCAGCTCTCAACGTCGTGAAGTGACCAGCGAGTGAGGTTGCCGGCCAGCTTCACTGGCGCGGGAAAGCGGCCCTCACGTGACCAGCGCCAAATGGTGGCCTCATGGGTGCCGTAGCGGCGGGCTAGTTGCTTGACGGAGAACCAGAGACGCCAAGCATTGCTGGCGCCACGCGGCTCCGGTGCAGTGGTGTCGTAGTCGCCGGTGGTGGCGGCTCGGGTGGGAATTGCCATGTGGCACTGCCTCGCTCTGTGAATTCACGGGCAGCATGGCGTGGCATTCGTATGGGTGATCAAGCCTTCCGCATGGGTAGATAGGCGGCACTTATCGCATACTCACACGAATGCAAACAATTGATTTACAAGTATTTCATCGTATGGGCATACGGTTTTGCTTCAAGCCCGATTTCTGTAATTTCCGAGGTCTACACACGAGGTCAGCAGCCATAGCCAGGTTCTTGGTTGCACCTTGCTTTTGCAGATGTTCAACCACCTCTCTTTTGCTGGGCACTGTGCTTAGGTCATCAGGATCATAGGTATCCCAGAACTGTTCTATCGCTTCCTTCACGTAGCGCAGCCCTTCTGACTCATGTGCAGAAAATGACTGCTGAGACTCAATACTTCTACTGAAATCATCAGTATCATGCTCCTCCGCTTCACTAAATCGCCGTTGAGCTTGGTCGAGAACCTGAGGTTCAGTCCACGACACGTCGCGCAACGCCTCAGGTATCTCGGCTTCAGGCATTGATTTTTTGAGCCAACGATATAGCTCCGCACGCTCGAAGCTTAAGCTTATGCCTTCAAAGGACTGTTGGCGCCAATCATCCTCATCAGGCGAAACCTCCCGCCATGAAAAGAACATTGGTTGGGGATCTAAAACCTCTGAGCACGGCTCTAGCTCATCCCCAACGAGCACTTTAACTGGACGAAGGTGACCTGCTTGCGCTTCCTCTACCAAGACCCGCCGCCACTCGTCATATAAGCGGCCTGTGTAACTGTCAACAGTGCGAACTGCAGGATCAAAGTCGGCGAGCAATGCAGCTGCATCATCACATCGGATAACACTCAGTAAGTGCCATGGCGAAATTGCCATTGCGCTTCTCCTCGCGCTCACTCCATGGAAGATTGGCCGGCGGGCGCGGTGGAGTCGCCGCGTTTTCGGGTGTACGGGCCTAGCCGGCCAAATCGGTCATTCGGTGGTGGCCTTGCGGATCGTCGTTACCTTTTTGCCGCTGGCGCTGGGGGTGGTGGCCAGGAAGGCTGCCCATTGCTTCATCACGCGGGCACGCTTGGGCAGCAGGTCGCCCCGGCGATATGCGGCCTCGGCTTGGTTGCCGATAGCGTGGGCCAGGATCATCTCGGAAACATCGTGCGGGGTAGACGTGCGCTCGCTCAGCCAGTCGCGAAGCGTGGACCTCATGCCGTGGACGGTCGCCCGCTCCTTCTCGCCCATGACGTCCAGTAGGTCGGTCATCGCCCGGTCGGACAGTTTGCGCCCGCCGTCGCGGGTGAATACCAGCCCCTCCTCGGACCGGGGCAGTGATCGCAGCAGTTCGACGGCAGCAGGCGACAGCGGTACACGATGCTCGCGGCGGCCCTTCATCCTTTCCGGTGGTACCGTCCAAACCGCCCCGGCCATGTCGATCTCCTCCCAGCGGGCGCCCAGCACCTCGCCGGACCGGCTGCCCGTCAGGATGGTGAACGCCAACGCCTTGGCCGGCATATCGTCACGCTCGCTCAGCCGCACCCAGAACGCCGGCATCTCATCAATGGGCATGGCGCGATGGTGGGCCTTCTTCTTGATCTTGGCTGGCGCCGGCAGCGCCGCATCAAGATTGCCTTTCCATGCCGCCGGGTTGGGGCCGGCACGATGTCCGTGGGCAGTCGCCCAAGACAACACGGACTCGATACGCTGGCGCACGCGGGCGGCGGTGGTGGGCTTGCTCTGCCAAATAGGCTCAAGGGCTTGCTTGACGTGGACCAGCTCAATATCGGCCACGCTCATGGCACCCAATGTTGGTAAGGCGTAGGCCTCCAGGCTCTGGCGCCATTGGGCGCCGTGCTTCGGGTTGCTGGCCTCGGCTTGCTTCACCTTAATGACGGCCTCGGCGGCCTCCTTGAAGGTCAGGCGCGCCAGCTCAGCCGCCAGCCGCGCTTGCTTGGCGGCCTTACGCTCTGCCAGGGGGTCGATGCCTTCGGCCAGCTTCTCACGAACCTTGCGGGCCTTTTCGCGGGCTAGCGCCAGCGATGTATCGGGATAGCCGCCTAGGCCATGATCCCGGCGCACCTTGTAGGGCTTGCCGCTTGTAGCCAGGCGAGTCTCGCCGGTGGTGTAGCGCAGTATCCACGACCGGGCGCCGCTCTTATCAACACGCAGCAGCAAGCCGGCCACGTCGCCAACGGCATGAAAGCCTGGGGTGGTGAGGCGCTTCACCTCAAGGGCGGATAGAGGACGGGCTTTCTTGGGCATGGCGGCTTACCAACATCCTTACCAACATAGGGTATGTTATTGGAAGCTAGTCTATGCCACGCAAAGCTACAAGGAAGGAAGGGTAAGTAGCTGTATTTACTGGTACCGGCGGTCGGACTCGAACCGACAAGAGGTTGCCCCCGGCGGATTTTGAATCCGCTGCGTCTACCAATTCCGCCACGCCGGCAACGCGAGGGGCATTATACGTGGGCGCCGGGGCAGGTCAATCGGCCGGCTGACTTCATCGCGTCGAGACGGTATCCTAGCGGGCTTTGCGCGGCTCCCCGCGAGCCGCCCATCACGCCCCTCATCCGGACCGAAACGTCTCATGCAGCGTGCCGACTTTCACTACGAGCTTCCCGAGGCGCTGATCGCGCGCTATCCCTCCGAACAGCGCAGCGACTGCCGCCTGCTGTGCGTCGATGACGAGAGCGGATCCCTCGCCCACCGCCGCTTCCCCGACCTGGTCGAGCTGCTCGAGCCCGGCGACCTGCTGGTGTTCAACGACACCCGGGTGATACCCGCGCGCCTGCACGGCCACAAGGCCAGCGGCGGCAAGGTGGAGATGCTGCTCGAGCGCCCGCTGGATGCCCACCGCGGCCTGGCGCACCTGCGTTCGAGCAAGTCGCCGAAGCCCGGCACCGAAATCATCTTTGAGGGCGATATCCGCGCCGTGGTGGAGGGCCGCCAGGACGCCCTATTCGAGCTGCGCTTTTTAGGCGAGACGCCGCTGATCGCGCTGCTCGAGGCCCACGGCCACATGCCGCTGCCACCCTACATCACCCGCGAGGACGAACTGGCCGACCGCGAGCGTTACCAGACCGTCTACGCGCGTCGCGACGGCGCGGTGGCCGCGCCCACCGCCGGGCTGCACTTCGACGAACCGCTGCTGGCGGCCCTGGCCGAGAAGGGCGTGGAGAGCGCCTACGTCACCCTGCACGTGGGCGCCGGCACCTTCCAGCCAGTGCGCGCCGACGATATCCGCGAGCACCATATGCACAGCGAGTGGATCGAGGTGAGCGAGACGGCCTGCGAGCAGGTGCGCCGCGCCCGCGCCGCGGGCCGCCGGGTGATCGCCGTGGGCACCACCAGCGTGCGCTGCCTGGAATCGGCCTGCCTGAAGAGCGCCGACGGCGAGATCGCCCCCTACAGCGGCGAGACCGACATCTTCATCTATCCCGGCTATGAATGGCGGGTGGTCGACGCCCTGGTGACCAACTTCCACCTGCCGGAATCGACCCTGCTGATGCTGGTGTCGTCCTTCGCCGGCTATGACACGACGATGGCGGCCTACCGGGAGGCGGTGGCAGAAGGCTACGCCTTCTTCAGCTACGGCGATGCCATGTTCCTCGAGCGCGCGCGCTGAGCCACACGCCCTCGCCCGATCGCCCTTTTTTGGACCGCCCTGACACCCGGGTCCCGCGTGCCGCCGGCACGGGGCCCTTCGAGGCAAGCGAGACTCCCCATGCGTAAAGAAAGCTTCATGACATTCGAGCGCCTGGCCAGCGACGGTCGGGCCCGGCGCGGCCGCCTGACCTTCCCGCGGGGCACGGTGGAAACCCCGGCCTTCATGCCGGTGGGCACCTACGGCACCGTCAAGGGCATGACGCCCGAGTCGGTCAAGGAGATCGGCGCCGAGATCATCCTCGGCAACACCTTCCACCTCTGGCTGCGCCCCGGCACCGAGGTGATCGAGGCCCACGGCGACCTGCACGACTTCGCCCAGTGGGACAAGCCCATCCTCACCGACTCTGGCGGCTTCCAGGTGTTCTCGCTGGGCGCCATGCGCAAGATCACCGAGCAGGGCGTGCACTTCCGCTCGCCGGTGGACGGCGCCAAGGTGTTCATGGGCCCCGAGGAGTCCATGGCCGTGCAGCGCTCGCTGGGCTCCGACGTGGTGATGATCTTCGACGAGTGCACGCCCTACCCCGCCACCGAGAAGGAAGCCGAGCTCTCCATGCAGCGCTCGCTGCGCTGGGCGAAGCGCTCTCGCGAGGCCCATGGCGACTCGCCCTCGGCGCTGTTCGGCATCATCCAGGGCGGCATGTACCCGGAGCTTCGCGAGGCCTCGCTCAAGGGCCTTTTAGAGATCGGCTTCGATGGCCTGGCCATCGGCGGCCTCTCCGTCGGCGAGCCCAAGGAGGAGATGATCAAGGTGCTCGACTACCTGCCGACCTGGATGCCGGAGGACACCCCGCGCTACCTGATGGGCGTGGGCAAGCCCGAGGACCTGGTGGAGGGCGTACGCCGTGGCGTCGACATGTTCGACTGCGTGATGCCCACCCGCAACGCGCGTAACGGCCATCTCTTCACCGCCGAGGGCACGGTCAAGATCCGCAACGCCAAGCATCGCTATGACACCGGGCCGCTGGAAGAAGGCTGCGACTGCTACACCTGCCAGAACTTCTCGCGCAGCTACCTGCACCACCTCGATCGCTGCGGTGAAATGCTCGGTTCGATGCTCAATACCATCCACAACCTGCGCCACTATCAGCGCCTGATGGCCGGTTTGCGCGGTGCCATCGAAGCGGGTACATTGGCGAACTTCGTGGAAGGCTTCTATACGCAGCGCGGCCTGCCGGTTCCTCCCGCACCGAATTGACCCATGACCGGCCCGCCGGCCGGTCATTCATGCCTCTATTCATCACTCAGGAGATCGTCATACATGCTGGACTTCTTCATTTCCCCGGCCATGGCCCAGGACGCGGCCGCCCCCGGTGGGGGCATCGCCCAGATCGTCATGCTGGTCGGCTTCGTGGCCATCTTCTACTTCCTGCTGTGGCGTCCCCAGGCCAAGCGTGCCAAGCAGCACAAGCAGCTGATCGGCAACCTCTCCAAGGGTGACGAGATCGTCATCGGCGGCGGCATGCTGGGCCGCATCACCAAGGTGAGCGACGAAAGCGAGTTCCTGAGCATGGAAATCGCCGACGGCACCGAGGTCAACGTGCAGAAGAATGCCGTGGCCAACGTCCTGCCCAAGGGCACCATCAAGTCCATCTGACCCGGGCGCCCTTCGCCCCCGTCGCCGACCACCCCCGGCCGTGACGGGGGCCGCCCTGCGGCCGGTGCGGCAGGAGCCGCGCGACCGGCTCCCTCCTTCATTGCCCGCCCGGCCCGCCTCGTCAGCCTCCAACGTCCGCAACCTGAGGACAGGGCCCCATGCTCAACCGTTACCCCCTGTGGAAGTATCTGCTGATACTCATCGTCCTCCTCGCCGGCCTGGTCTACTCCCTTCCCAACCTCTTCCCCGAGGATCCGGCAGTCCAGATCAGCAGCGAGCGGGGCGACGCCACCATCGATGAGCGCCAGCTCGAGCGCATCCGCGACGACCTCGACGAGGCCGGCATCGAGATCACCGAGGCCGAGCGCGACGCCAATCGCGTGCTGATCCGCCTCGACAACGCCGACGACCAGATCAGGGCCCGCGACCGCATCGCCGAGATGCTCGGCAACGACTACGTGGTGGCGCTGAACCTGGCCGAATCGACCCCCGAATGGCTGCAGTCGCTCTCCGCCTCGCCCATGACCCTGGGCCTCGACCTGCGCGGCGGCGTGCACTTCCTGCTCGAGGTCGACATGGACGCCGCCCTGGAGCAGCGCCTGGAGGTCAACGCCAGCGCCATGCGCGAGCAGCTGCGCGAAGAGCGGATCCGCTACCGCGACACCCAGATCGAGGGGCGCACCGTCTCCATGGCCTTCGCCAACGCGGAGGATCGTGACGAGGCGCGCGGCCTGATCGGCCGGGAGTTCCCCGAGTTCAGCTACTCGAGCGAGGGAGACGATCGCGGCGCGCGCCTGGTGATGACCATGAACGACCAGGCCGTGGACGAGCTCCAGGACTACGCCATCAACCAGAACCTCACCACCCTGCGCAACCGGGTGAATGAGCTGGGCGTGGCCGAACCGCTGGTGCAGCGCCAGGGGCCGGACCGCATCGTGGTGGAACTGCCCGGCGTGCAGGACACCGTGGCCGCCAAGCGCATCGTCGGCGCCACCGCCAACCTCGAGTTCCGCCTCGAGGCGCGCCCGGACACCCCGGACAACGAGACCGAGTCCTTCCCGTTCCGCAACAGTGAGGGCCGCCGCGCCGACCTGATGCGCGACGTGATCATCACCGGCGACAGCGTTTCCAACGCCAACCACAGCTTCGACGAGAACGGTCGCCCTCAGGTCAATATCGACCTCGACGGCACCGGCGGCACGCTGATGAACCGCGCCACCCGCACCAACATCGGCCGCAACATGGCGGTGCTGTTCATCGAGCACAAGACCCGCGAGACCACCCGCATGGTCGACGGCGAGGAGGTCGTGGAGCGCACGCCCTACACCGAGCGCGGCATCATCAGCCTGGCCACCATCCAGAGCGCGCTGGGCAACAGCTTCCGCATCACCGGGCTCGACTCGCCCACCGAGGCGGCCGAGCTGGCCCTGCTGCTGCGTTCCGGCTCGCTGGCCGCGCCGATCTACTTCGCCCAGGAACGCACCATCGGGCCGAGCCTCGGCGCCGAGAACATCGAGCGCGGCGTGCTCTCGGTGCAGATCGGCCTGCTCTTGGTGGTGCTCTTCATGCTGGCGCGCTACAAGGTCTTCGGGGTCTTCGCCAACGTCGCCCTGGCGCTCAACCTGACCCTGCTGGTGGCCGCCATGTCGCTGCTCGGGGCTACCCTGACGCTGCCCGGCATCGCCGGCATCGTGCTGACCCTGGGCATGGCGGTGGACGCCAACGTGCTGATCTTCGAGCGCATCCGTGAGGAACTGCGCACGGGGCTCTCGGTGCAGCAGGCGATCCACGCCGGCTACCAGCGCGCCTTCACCTCGATCGTCGATGCCAACATCACCACCCTGCTGGTGGCGCTGATCCTGTTCTCGATCGGCACCGGGCCGGTCAAGGGCTTCGCCGTGACGCTCTCGCTGGGCATCCTGACCTCGCTGTTCACCGCCCTGATGGTGACCCGCGCGATGGTCAACCTGTGCTACGGCGGCAAGCCCATCAAGAAGCTCTGGATTTAAGAGGTGCCTATGAAATCCCTGACACAACGACAGTTCGACTTCATGGGCAAGCGTCGGATCGCCTTCGGGGTCTCGGTGGCGATGCTGCTGGCCGCGGTAGTCGCGATGCTGACGCTAGGCCTCAACCTGGGCCTCGACTTCACCGGCGGCACCCTGGTCGAGGTGCGCTTCTCAAGCGCGCCGGCGCTGGAAACCGTGCGCCAGGCGCTCGAGGGCGCAGGTTTCCAGGACGTCGCGGTGCAGACCTTCGGCGCCTCCACCGAGGTGCTGATCCGCCTGCAGCAGGCCTTCGAGGCCGGCGTCGGCGACCAGATCGTGACCCTGCTGCAGGACTCGGGCCATGACGTCTCGCTGGTACGCGCCGAGTTCGTCGGCGCCCAGGTGGGCGATCAGCTGCGCGACCAGAGCGGCATGGGCATGCTGGTGGCGCTGGGCATCGTGATGCTCTACGTCGCGGCGCGCTTCCAGTACAAGTTCGCCCTCGGCGCCCTGCTGGCACTGCTCCACGACGTGATCATCGTGATCGGCGCCTTCGCGCTGTTCGGCTTCGAGTTCGACCTCACGGTACTGGCGGCGGTGCTGGCGGTGATCGGCTACTCGCTCAACGACACCATCGTGGTCTATGACCGCATCCGCGAGAACATCCGTAAGTCGCAGATCGATGACATGCCGACCATCTTCAACGAGTCCATCAACCAGACCCTGTCGCGCACCCTGGCGACCTCGGGCACTACCCTGCTGGTGCTGCTGGCGCTGGTGATCCTCGGCGGCGACATGATCCACTACTTCGCGGTGGCGCTGATCCTCGGCGTGGTGGTCGGTACCTTCTCCTCCATCTACGTCTCCGCGGCCCTGCTGCTGCCGCTGAAGCTCTCGCGCGAGGATCTGATCCCGGCGAAGAAGGAGGACCCGGAGGCCGAAGAGCTGCCCTGACGGCGGCCCTTCTCGCGCCCACCAAAAAGCCACCCCTCGGGGTGGCTTTTTTTCGGTGCAAGGTGAGGCAAGCGCCTCGAATCACGCCTCGGCGGGTGCCGTCTCCCGGGCCCGGCGCACCGCCGCGGAAAGCGAGCGGGTCAGCTCGAGCACGCTGCGCGAGGCCTCGGCGGGGCTCTCGGCCTGGGCGACGCTGTCGGTCAGCGCCGAGCCCACCACCACCGCATCGGCGAAGCGGGCGATGCGCTCGGCCTGCTCCGGGGTGCGGATGCCGAAGCCGACGCCGATCGGCAGCGCGGTGCGCGCGCGGATGGCCTCGACTTCCTGCGCCACGCGCTCGGCGGACGGCGCGGCGGCGCCGGTCACGCCGGTGCTTGAGACGTAGTAAAGGAAGCCCGAGGTGTTCTCAAGCACCAGCGGCAGGCGCTGCGCGTCGGTGGTCGGCGTCGCCAGGCGAATGAAGTCGAGGCCGTGGGCCCGGGTCGGCAAGCACAGCTCCGCATCGTGCTCAGGCGGCAGGTCGACCACGATCAGCCCGTCCACGCCGGCATCAAAGGCCTCGGTCAGGAAGGCCTCGACGCCCATGCAGTAGATGGGGTTGTAGTAGCCCATCAGCACCACCGGCGTCGCGTCATCGCGCTCGCGCAGCGCCCGCACCATGGCAAGCGTCTTGCGCATGTCCTGCCCCCCCTTGAGGGCACGCAGCGTGGAGGCCTGGATGGACGGACCGTCCGCCATGGGGTCGGTGAACGGCATGCCCAGCTCGATCACGTCGGCGCCCGCCTCGGGCAGGGCCAGCAGGGTCTCGAGGCTGGTGGCGTAGTCGGGATCGCCGGCGCTGATGAAGGTGACGAGGCCGGCGCGATCGGCGGCCTTGAGTTCATTGAAGCGGCGTGCAATACGGTCGTGGCGTTGGGTCATCGCCTCTCTCCTCATTCTGCCGGGGCGTCGTCGGCCAGCTCATCGGCCAGGTGTTCGGTGACGGTGGCCATGTCCTTGTCGCCCCGTCCGCTCAGGTTCAGCACCATCAGGTGGTCCTCCGGCAGCGTCGGCGCCAGCTTGATCGCATGGGCGATGGCGTGGGCGGTCTCCAGGGCCGGGATGATGCCCTCCAGACGGCACAGCGCCTTGAAGGCGTCCAGCGCCTCATCATCGGTCACCGCGACGTACTCGGCGCGACCGGTCTCGTGCAACCAGGCGTGCTCGGGGCCGATGCCCGGGTAGTCGAGCCCCGCCGAGATGGAGTGCGCGTCGGTGATCTGACCCGCGGCGGACTGCAGCAGGAAGGTCCGATTGCCGTGCAGCACGCCGGGGCTGCCGCCCTGCAGGCTGGCGGCGTGCTTGCCGGTGTCCAGCCCCTCACCGGCGGCCTCCACGCCGATCAGGCGCACGCCCTCGTCCTCGAGGAACGGATGGAACAGCCCCATGGCGTTGGAGCCGCCGCCGATGCAGGCCACAAGGGAGTCCGGCAGCCGGCCTTCCTTCTCGGGCATCTGCTCGCGCACCTCGCGGCCGATCACCGACTGGAAGTCGCGCACCATGGCCGGATAGGGATGGGGACCGGCCACGGTGCCGATGATGTAAAAGGTGTCCGCCACGTTGGTCACCCAGTCGCGCAGGGCATCGTTCATCGCGTCCTTCAGGGTGCCGGTGCCGCTGGTCACCGGGATCACCTTGGCGCCCAGCAGCTTCATGCGCTGCACGTTGACCAGCTGGCGGTCGATGTCGGTGCTGCCCATGTAGATGATGCATTCCAGGCCGAAGCGGGCAGCCACGGTGGCGGTGGCCACGCCGTGCATGCCGGCCCCGGTCTCGGCGATGATGCGCTTCTTGCCCATGCGCCGGGCGAGCAGCACCTGACCGATGCAGTTGTTGATCTTGTGCGCGCCGGTATGCATCAGGTCTTCGCGCTTGAGGTAGATGCGAGCGCCACCCAGCTGCTCGGTCAGCCGCTCGGCGAAATAGAGCGGGCTCGCTCGCCCGATATAGTCGCGGTGCAGTGCCTCCAGCTCGGCGTGGAAATCGGGATCCTGCTTCGCCGACGCGTAGGCCGCCTGAAGCTCGAGGATCAGCGGCATCAGGGTTTCGGCGACGAAGCGGCCACCGAAGCGACCGAAGAAACCGTTAGCATCGGGGGAGAGTTCGGCGGTCGGGTGCGGCAGACCCATGGTGACGACTCCTGACTGGTGAGGTTGGCCATCACGATAAAGCGAGCCGCGGCCCTGTGATAAGCGATCATTGCGCGCTAATCTGTGAGAAAAGCTGACATGTCAGGAGCCCGCCTTGAGTGATCGACTGCCCTCGCTGAACGCCCTGCGCGCCTTCGACGAGACGGCCCGCACGCTGAGCGTCACCCGCGCCGCCGAGGCCCTCCATGTGACCCACGGCGCAGTCAGCCGACAGCTCAAGCAGCTCGAGGCGCAGCTCGGGGTGACGCTGTTCCGGCGCCACGGCCGCGGCCTGATGCTGACCCAGGAAGGCGAGCTGCTGCGTGCCTCGACCTCACAGGCCTTCGAGCGGCTCGGTCAGGCCTGCACCCAGCTGCGCCGGCGCGCCTCACAGGCACCGCTGGTGCTCGGCTGCCCCGGCAGCTTCCTCGCTCGCTGGTTCATCCCCCGGCTGGACCGCCTGAAGGCGCAGTGCCCGGAACTGAACCTGCACCTCACCGCCGACGAGGAGGTGGCCGGCCGGCTCGGCACCGACGTGGACGCCGTGCTGCGCTTCGCCGAGCCGCCCTGGCCCGACGACGTGCGGGTGGTCGAGCTGGCGCCGGAGCGCATGGGGCCGGTGCTGGCACCGCAACGTCTAGACCTGCCCGATCCCGCGGCCTGTGAGATGACGACGCTGCCGATGCTGCATACCCAGTCGCGCCCACAGGCCTGGTCGCAGTGGTTTGCGGCCAAGGGTCTGGATCCCGCCACGATGCGCCATGACCAGTCGTTCGAGCACCTTCACTACATGCTCGAGGCGGCCCTGGTGGGCCTGGGTGTGGCCATCGCGCCGTCCTACCTGGTGGAGGAGGACCTGCGCACCGGGCGGCTGATCGCGCCCTGGGGCTTCATCGAGACGCCGGCCCGGCTCGGCCTGTGGCTGCCGCCGGGCCCGCCACGGCGGGACATCGAGAGGCTCACCGGGTGGCTGATACAGGAACTGGACCGCTCCTGCGCCTGACACGCCGACAGCGAGTCGCCAGCAACGGGGGCGGTTGCTCTTGTCACGATGGCGGCCCTTCTCACGATGGCGGCCCTTCTCACAATGCAAGACGCCCCCACGGCAGGGCCGTGGGGGCGTCTCGTCATTCGCCAAGGTCGTCGCTCAGAAGTGCGGCTTGAGCTGCTGCACCAGGGCCTTGTAGAGGCGCGGGCCGGCGGCCATCAGGCGCCCCTCGACCTCGACGCTGGGCTGGCCGTCGGGCGTACCCATCAGCGCGCCACTCTCCTTGAGCAGCAGCGAGCCGACGTGCAGGTCCTGCTCCTCGAGGCCCAGCACGAAGGCGGAATCCGCCCGACCGGCGGCCAGGTCGGCCATGTCGAGCAGGCCGCTGCCAGAGGCGCGCTGCTGCTCGACCTGCGGGCCGAGCTGCTGGACCAGGGTCAGGTAGGAGGGCAGATAGCGCGGACGCAGCCAGGTCTCGGGCAGGCTCATGGCGACGCGAGTGCCGGTCACGGCGGTGGGCTTGGTCACGCGCAGGCGCTTGCCGTTGAGCTGGGCACCGCGACCGCGGCTGGCCAGGTACTCGTCGTCGCTGAAGGGACAGATCACCACCGCGTGCTCCGGGCGGCCCTTGACGAGACACACCACCGACATGGCGAAGCCGGGAGCGGCAACGCTGAGATCGGAGTAGCCGTGGAAGGGTTCGATCTTCCAGAGGGTGTCGGCGCCTTCGCCCTCGCCGGCGCGATGGGGAGTGAAGCGTCCCTGGACGCCGTGTTGCGGATAGCCGCGGGCGAGCTGACGAACGATCAGCGTCTCGGCATTGCGGGCGGCGTCCTCGAGCAGGCGGTCGAGGCTGGGCTCCTGGTGGGAGTTCTCGATTCGCTCGCGGATGCGCAGGAATTGTTCGCCGGCACTGCGTGCGGCACGCAGGGCGAATTGGACCATCGGATGCATGATCGGGCCTTGGGGAGTCGGTGGTGTTAAAGAACGGAACGGCGCGAATCCTAGCAGAAGCGCATCGGATGCGCCATTCGTGGCGACCGGCCGCCATGCTAGAATCGCCGTTCCCCGTTTTTCCCAGGATCCACAGGCCCCCACCATGCTCGAGCGCATCCGCATCGTCCTGATCGGCACCAGCCACCCCGGCAACATCGGCGGCACCGCCCGCGCCATGCACAACATGGGGCTTGGCGACCTGGCCCTGGTGGCGCCGCGCTGCGAGCCGCTCACCGCCGACACCGTCTCGCGCGCCTCGGGCGCCGACCATATCGTCCACGCGGCGCGCACGGTCGAGAGCCTCGAGCAGGCGGTCTCCGATTGCACCCTGGTGGTCGGCGCCAGTGCCCGCTCGCGCACCCTGCCCTGGCCGATGACCACGCCCCGGGCCCTGGGCGAGCGGCTGCCCGCGGAGCTCGCCGACCCGGCGGCCCGCGTGGCGCTGGTCTTCGGCCGCGAGGACAGCGGCCTGACCAACGCCGAGCTGCAGCGCTGCCATGCCCATGTGCATATCCCCACCAACCCCGACTTCAGCTCGCTGAACCTGGCCGCCGCGGTGCAGGTACTGGCCTACGAGTGCCGCCAGGCCTGGCTCGGCCAGCAGGAGGCGAGCGAGCCGGCCGAAGCGGTGACTGCGCCGCTGGCCAGCCACGAGGAGCTCGAGCGCTACTTTGCGCACCTCGAGCGCACCCTGATCGGCATCGGCTTCCACGACCCGGCCATGCCGCGCCAGCTGATGGCCCGGCTGCGCCGCTTCACCCTGCGGGCCCGCCCCGAGCGCATGGAGCTCAACATCCTGCGCGGCATCCTCACCGCCACCGAACAGCAGGCCGAGCGCTCCCCGAGCGACGCTTCAACGGGCGATGACGCCTCGGGCGACGTTTCACCGGGGCAGTGACCCGCGCGCCTTGAAGCCGGCGCGGCGCGCCCCCACTATGAAGGCCAATCTTCGTTCGCTACGCCACCCAAGGACCGCCGCATGCTTCAACGTCTGCGCGAGGACATCAACAGCGTATTCGCCCGCGACCCGGCGGCCCGTAACTTCCTGGAAGTGCTGACCAACTACCCGGGATTGCATGCCTTGCTGGCACACCGGCTGAGTCACTGGCTGTGGCGGAAGAACCTCAAGTGGCTGGCGCGCACCCTGTCTCAGCTGTTTCGAATGCTGACCGGCATCGAGATTCACCCCGGGGCGACGATCGGTCGGCGTTTCTTCATCGACCACGGCATGGGCGTGGTGATCGGCGAGACCGCCGAGGTCGGCGACGACGTCACCCTCTACCAGGGCGTGACCCTGGGCGGCACCAGCTGGAACAAGGGCAAGCGCCACCCCACCCTGGGCGACGGCGTGATCGTCGGCGCCGGGGCCAAGATCCTCGGCCCCTTCACCGTGGGCACGGGGGCCAAGATCGGCTCCAACGCAGTGGTCACCAAGGAGGTGCCGGCCGGCGCCACGGTGGTCGGCATCCCGGGCAAGGTGGTCCAGCGCAGCGAGCCCGACGACCCCGAGGCAGTCGAAGTGGATCCCGAGCGCCGCGAGGCGATGCGGCGCAAGTTCGGCTTCGACGCCTACGGAGTCAGCCAGGACATGCCCGACCCGGTGGCCCGCTCGATCCAGGCGATGCTCGATCACATGCACGCCGTGGACGAGCGCATCGAGCGCATGTGCACCACCCTGCGCAAGGTCGATGCCAGCTACCGTGACGGTCGCCTGCCGGAGCTTCGCGACGAGGACTTCGCCGACATCCTCGACGACGTCGACGGCGGCTGCCCGCCGGTTCAGGGGCCGGACGACGACCCCGCCGACACCTCGACAAGCCCGCAGCAGGAACGACAAACGCCCCCTCGCCGGCGCAATGGTTGACCATGATACTCGGCCTTTATCATAATGGCCGATCATGTACATTACTGCCGACCCGCGCGTCGGTGCCGAGGTGAGTTCCTCATGCGCCTGACCACCAAGGGACGCTACGCCGTCACCGCCATGCTCGACCTGGCCATGAACGCCGAGTCCGGCCCCATCAGCCTCGCCGACATCTCCAAGCGCCAGGAGATCTCGCTCTCCTACCTGGAGCAGCTGTTCGCGCGGCTGCGTCGCGCCGGGCTGGTCGGCAGCGTGCGCGGGCCGGGCGGCGGCTACCTGCTGGCCATGGCGCCGGACGAAATCACCGTGGCCCGCGTCATTCAGGCCGTCAACGAGTCGGTGGACTCCACCCGCTGCGGTGGCCTCTCGGACTGCCAGCAGGGCGACACCTGCCTGACCCACCATCTGTGGTGCGAGCTGTCCGAGCATATCCACGACTTTCTCGAAAAGGTCACTCTGGGACAGCTGGCCGGGCGCGAGGAGATCCTCGAGATCGCCAGCCGCCAGCTAGGCCGCCGTGACGACGGCCGCCGCAACGACGGCATCCTGGCCTCGACCCTCTGAGCCGCCGCCCCTGCCACCCAACCCCGGAATCGACTGCGAGCCCATGAGCGCACACGTCTACCTCGATTATGCCGCCACCACCCCGGTCGACCCGCGGGTCGCGGAGGTCATGAGCCGCTACCTTACCCTGGACGGCATCTTCGCCAACCCCGCCTCGCGCAGCCACATGCTGGGCTGGCAGGCGGAGCAGACGGTGGAGAGCGCGCGTCGCCAGGTCGCCGACCTGATCGGCGCCGATCCTCGCGAGATCGTCTGGACCAGCGGCGCTACCGAGGCCGACAACCTGGCGCTGACCGGCTTCATGCGCGCCAACCGCGCCCGTGGACGCCACCTGATCACCTCGACCATCGAGCACAAGGCGGTGATCGACACCGCCAAGGCGCTGGAGGACGAGGGCTTCGAGGTGACCTGGCTCGCCCCCGGCTGCGACGGTCGCATCACGCCGGCGCAGCTCGGCGAGGCCATGCGCGAGGACACCGTGCTGGTCTCGCTGATGGCGGTGAACAACGAACTCGGCGTCATCCACGACCTGGCGACGCTCTCTGAGGTGGCCCACGCCGGCGGCGCGATGTTCCACGTCGATGCCGCCCAGGCGGTGGGGCGCATCCCGCTGGACGTGGCGCGTCAGGGCATCGACCTGATGTCGCTCTCCGGCCACAAGGCCTACGGCCCCAAGGGCATCGGCGCGCTTTTCGTGCGGCGCAGCCCCGATCTGCGCCTCGAGGCGATGATCCACGGCGGCGGCCACGAGCGCGGCATGCGCTCGGGCACCCTGCCGACTCACCAGATCGCCGGCATGGGCGAGGCCTTCGCCCTCGCCGCCGCCGAGGGCGAAGCCGACCAGGCCCGCATCACCGCGCTGCGCGATCGCCTGCTGTACGGCCTCGGCGACCTCGATGGCATCCACCGCAACACCGCGGTCGAGGCCTCGGTGCCCAACATTCTCAACCTGGCCTTCGAGGGCGTCGACGGCGAATCGCTGCTGATGACGCTGCGCGATATCGCGCTCTCGACGGGCTCGGCCTGCAACTCGGCCAGCGTCGAGCCATCCTACGTACTGAAGGGCATCGGCGTGCCGCGCCCGCTGGCGCTGGCCTCGCTGCGCTTCAGCTTCGGCCGTTTCACCACCGAGGCCGACATCGACCGCACTCTGGACGCCCTGCGACACGCCCTCACGGGGCTGCGTCGCCGGGCGGTCTGACCCTATCCCGACCAGGAGAGAGACCATGGCGCATCTTTCGATCACCACGTCCGCCGCCGAGCAGATCCACCGGGTGCTCGACGAACGCGGCCACGGCCTGGGCCTGCGGGTCTCGGTCAAGCCCAGCGGCTGTTCCGGTTACAGCTACGTACTCGACTTCGCCGACGAGGCCGCCAACGATGACGTGACCTTCGAGGAGCACGGCGTGACCGTGTTCGTCGCCCCCGAGGCGCTGGAGATGCTCGACGGCAGCGAGGTCGACTACGTCACCGAGGGGCTCAACCGCTTCTTCCGCTTCAACAACCCCAACGTCAAGGACGAGTGCGGCTGCGGCGAGAGCTTTAGCGTCTGAACAACTTCGGCGCCTGAACAACTTCGGCGCCTGAACAACTTCGGCGTACGAACAGTGTCATCGCCTGAGCAACTTCGGCACCGGAACGGCGCCGGCGCCTGAACGATTGTTCAACGTCGGCTCGGAGCGTTATAATCCTCGACCCGTCGGCGAACCGCGCCGAACCGCCGGATCGCCGGCCGCTCTATCCGATTCGCCGCGCCGTCCCATGCTCCCGACAGCGGAGCCGCGGACGGCGCGGCGCTATCCATATTTGCAAGACGTCATCGTCACAAGACGACGACAATGCCAATCCTACGCTAGCCCCATCCGCGGCTAGCCCGAGTCCAACCGGAGACATGCCCCATGGCTAACCAGCGCACCCTGTCCATCATCAAGCCCGACGCCGTTGCCAAGAACGTGATCGGCGAGATCGAGAGCCGTTTCGAGAAGGCCGGCCTGAAGATCGTGGCCGCCAAGATGATGCAGCTCTCCGAAGAGAAGGCCGGCGGTTTCTACGCCGAGCACAAGGAGCGTCCCTTCTTCGGCGACCTGGTCGGCTTCATGACCTCCGGCCCGGTGATCGTGCAGGTGCTCGAGGGCGAAGACGCCGTCGCCAAGAACCGTGACCTGATGGGTGCTACCAACCCGAAGGAAGCGGCCGCCGGCACCATCCGCGCCGACTTCGCCGAGACCATCGACGCCAACGCCGTGCACGGCTCCGACTCCCCGGAATCCGCCGAGCGCGAGATCGCCTACTTCTTCGAGGCCGACGAGATCTGCGCACGCTGATCCCGCCTCTCCCGCGGGGGTGCTCACACCCCCGCCCTGCCCCACCGAAGCGCTGACCATCATGACCGCCACCACTGCTCCCCGACTCACCAATCTGCTCGGCATGACGCGCGAGGAGATGGAAGCCTTCTTCCTCTCCATCGGCGAGAAGAAGTTTCGTGCCGCCCAGATGTTGAAGTGGATCCACATCGAGGGCTGCGATGACTTCGCGGCCATGACCAACCTCTCCAAGGCGCTGCGTACCCGCCTGACCGAGGTCGCCGAGATTCGCGGCCCGAGCGTGGTCTACGAAGGCTCGTCGAGCGACGGCACCCGCAAGTGGGTGCTCGAAGTGGAAGACGGCAGCTACGTGGAGACGGTGCTGATCCCCGCCGACAACGGCAAGCGCCGCACCCTGTGCGTCTCTTCCCAGGTCGGCTGCTCGCTGGACTGCAGTTTCTGCTCCACCGGCAAGCAGGGCTTCCAGCGCAACCTCACCGCCGCCGAGATCATCGGCCAGGTGTGGGTGGCTCAGCGCAGCGTGGGGCCGCGCCGCGACACCGCCAACCGCCCGGTCACCAACGTGGTGATGATGGGCATGGGCGAGCCGCTGATGAATTACGACAACGTCGTGCCGGCCATGAAGCTGATGCTCGACGACGACGGTTACGGCCTCTCCAAGCGCCGCGTCACGCTCTCCACCTCCGGGGTGGTGCCGATGCTCGACAAGCTCGGCGACGAGCTCGACGTGAGCCTGGCCGTCTCGCTGCACGCCGCCAACGACGAGCTGCGCAACGAGCTGGTGCCGCTCAACCGCAAGTACAACATCCGCACCCTGATCGACGCCTGCCACCGCTACCTGGCCAAGTGCCACGACACGCGCCAGGTGACCATCGAATACACGGTGATCAAGGACGTCAACGACCAGCAGGTGCACGCCGAGCAGCTCGCCGCCGTGCTCGAAGAGCTGCCGTGCAAGATCAACCTGATCCCGTTCAATCCCTTCCCGCACTCGGGCTACGAGACGCCGTCGCGCAACCAGGTGATGCGCTTCCAGCAGTGGCTCTATGATCTGGGCTACACGGCGATGATCCGCTCCACCCGGGGCGACGACATCGATGCCGCCTGCGGCCAGCTGGTGGGCCGCGTCAAGGATCGCACCAAGCGCCATGCGCGCTATATCCAGTCGATCCAGATCGACGCCGACTGAGCGGAGGGCGCCTTGACTTCAATCGGTCTCGGCGCTTTGATGGACGGGCTTTTTTTCACCGTCGGCCGCGTGTCGAACGCCTCCCGCGGCCCTCGGTTGCGCGCCCATCTGGAGAGGATGCCATGACCCCTTGCCCGAGCATGACCGGCCTTCGGCAGTGTCCCGCCGCCCTCATGCTGCTCGGCACGCTATGGCTGTCCGGCTGCGCCACCCAGACCAACCTGTCCGCTGACCATGGCGGCGACGCTGCCGAGGCCTATACCCGCCTCGGTGTAGCCTACCTGGAGCGCGACAACCTGCCCCGCGCCATGAACGCCCTGGACCGCGCCCTGCAGAACGATCCCGACGACGCCGAGGCGCTGCAGGCCATGGCCATGGTCCACCAGCGCCAGGGCGAGGACGCGCTGGCCGACGAGACATTCCGTCGCGCTCTCGAGGCCGACCCGACGTTGACCCGCACGCGTAACAACTACGCCGCCTTCCTGTATGATCGGGGCCATGTTGCAAAGGCCTGCGAGCAGCTCGAGCGCGCCTCCGAGGACACCCAGTATGCGAATCGCGGCCAGCTGTTCGCCAACCTCGGCCAGTGCCACCTCGAGATGGGCGACGTCACCGCCGCTCGCCGGAGCCTCGCCCGCGCCCAGGCCATCGATCCGCGCGACGCGCGCAGCTATCTGCTGCTGGCCGAACTCGAGGCCGACGCGGGTAACCTCGAGCGCGCCGAACGACAGCTGGAGCGCTACATGCGCCTGGCCGGCCCCCGGGTCGAGGCCCTGCGCCTGGCCCGCGATGTGGCCCGCCGCCGCGGGGACGCGGCGACCGCCGACTTCTATGCCGATCAGCTGGAGGGCACCCGTGCCGGGCCCTGACCACCGTTTTCTGACGAAGGATGCTCAGACATGAGCGACACTCATAACGACGATGCCGCCGAGACCCCGCCCCGCCTGGCCTCGCCCGGTGAACTGCTGCGTCGCGAGCGCGAGTCCCAGGGGCTCGCTCGCGACGAGGTGGCCGACGCCCTCAACCTGCGCCCGGCGGTGATCCAGGGGCTGGAGGGCGACAGCTACGAGGAAGTGCCCGTTCCGGCCTATCGCCGCGGCTACCTGCGCAGCTACGCCCAGCTGCTGGGTATCGACGACCGTGAGGTCCTCGAGGCCTACAAGACTCACTTCGGCGGCAACGACGCCGAGCAGCGGGTCACGCCCGTGCAACTCAACCGGCCGCCCTCGCGGCTCGGCGCCTGGCTGTTTCGCCTGGTCACCCTGCTGGTGATCGCCGGCATGATCGGCCTGACGCTGATGTGGTGGCAGAGCCGCGGCGGCAGCCAGCCGCCCACCCCCGGCGACAGCGGGCCGGTGGCGGTGGACAGCCTCGACGGCAGCACCACCATCACCGAAGATCCGGGCGCCGACGCCGATGAGCTGCCGCCGCTGCCCGACGAGGGGAGCGACCTCGGCCTGACCGACGAGAGCGCCTCCGAGGAACCCTCGTCCGCCGCGGCCGACGACGAGGCTCGGACGACCGCCGCGGAAAGCGACGCATCGGCCGTCGCCGGCGGCGAGACGTCTTCCGCGCAGGATAGCGTGGCGACCGCCGCCGAGAGCGCCGAGACCACCGGCGAGGGCGATGCCCCGGCGGCCGAGAGCGCCGACGTCGCCACCAGCGATGCCGACGAGGCGACCGAGACCGTCGATGCCGGCGTGCTGGAGCTGACCTTCAACGAGCAGTCCTGGACCGAGATCTTCGATGCCGACAACCAGCGCATCTTCGTCGGCCTCCAGCAGCCCGGCACCTCGGCCCGGGTCGAAGGCACGCCGCCGTTTCGCCTGACCGTGGGCAACGCCACCGGCGTCGAGCTGAGCTGGGGCGGCGAGCCCGTCGACCTCACGGCCCGCGCCGGCGCCAACAACGTCGCCCGCTTCACACTGGGAGAATGATTCCGTCATCATGCACGCACAATCCCCCATCGTTCGTCGCAAGTCGCGCCAGATCCACGTCGGCAAGGTGCCGGTCGGGGGCGACGCTCCCATCTCCGTCCAGAGCATGACCAATACCGATACCCTGGACGTGGCCGCCACCGTGGCCCAGATCCGCCAGCTGGAGGCCGCCGGCGCCGACATCGTCCGCGTCAGCGTGCCCGACATGGACGCCGCCGAGGCCTTCGGGCGCATCAAGCGCGAGGTCGAGGTGCCGCTGGTCGCCGACATCCACTTCGACTACAAGATCGCCCTGCGCGTGGCCGAGCTCGGCGTCGACTGCCTGCGCATCAACCCCGGCAACATCGGCCGCGAGGAGCGGGTGCGCGCCGTCGTCAACGCCGCCCGGGACAACGGCATTCCGATCCGCATCGGCGTCAACGCCGGCTCGCTGGAGAAGGACCTGCAGAAGAAGTACGGCGAGCCGACCCCCGCGGCGCTGGTCGAATCGGCGATGCGCCACATCGACCACCTCGATCGCCTGGATTTCCCGGACTTCAAGGTCAGCGTCAAGGCCTCCGATGTCTTCATGGCCGTGGCCGCCTACCGCGAGCTCGCCACGCGCATCGAGCAGCCGCTGCACCTGGGCATCACCGAGGCCGGCGGGCTGCGCTCGGGCACCGTCAAGTCCTCCATTGGCCTGGGCATGCTGCTGATGGACGGCATCGGCGACACCATCCGCGTGTCGCTGGCCGCCGATCCGGTCGAGGAGATCAAGGTCGGCTTCGACATGCTCAAGAGCCTCAAGCTGCGGGCCAAGGGCATCAACTTCATCGCCTGCCCTAGCTGCTCGCGCCAGAACTTCGACGTCATCGGCACCATGAACGCCCTCGAGGAGCGCCTCGAGGACGTCATGACGCCGCTGGATGTCTCGGTGATCGGCTGCGTGGTCAACGGCCCCGGGGAAGCCAAGGAAACCGACGTCGGCCTGACCGGCGGCTCCCCGGCCAACCTCGTCTACCTCGACGGCAAGCCGGCCAGCAAGCTGCGCAACGACCACCTGGTCGATGACCTGGAGCGGCTGATACGCGACAAGGTCCGCGAGAAGCAGCAGGCCGAGCAGGATGTGATCGCCCGGGACGCCTGAGCCGGCGCCCCTACAAGGAGCAAGCAGTGAGCAAGTCCGACACGAATCAGAAGAAGATTCAGGCCATTCGTGGCATGAACGACCTGCTGCCCGAGCAGTCCCCGCTCTGGCAGTACTTCGAGGGCCAGGTGCGCGCGCTGATGGGCCGCTACGGCTACGACGAGATCCGCACCCCGGTCGTCGAGCAGACCGCGCTGTTCAAGCGCTCCATCGGCGAGGTCACCGACATCGTCGAGAAGGAGATGTACACCTTCGACGACCGCAACGGCGACAGCCTGACGCTGCGTCCCGAGGGCACGGCGAGCTGCGTGCGCGCCGCCATGGAGCACGGCCTGCTGCACAACCAGACCCAGCGGCTGTGGTACCAGGGGCCGATGTTCCGCCACGAGCGCCCCCAGAAGGGCCGCTATCGCCAGTTCCATCAGATCGGCGTGGAGACCTTCGGCCTCGAGGGCCCGGACATCGACGCCGAGGTCATCCTGCTCTCGGCGCGGCTGTGGCAGCAGCTCGGCCTCGACAGGCACGTGACCCTGGAGCTCAACTCGCTGGGCTCATCCGAGGCCCGCGCCGCCTATCGCGACCTGCTGGTGGCCTACTTCGAACAGCACGCCGAGACCCTCGACGAGGACTCCCGGCGCCGCCTCACCAGCAACCCGATGCGCATCCTCGATTCCAAGAATCCGGCGATGGTTGATGTCATCGAGGGCGCCCCCAAGCTGATGGATCACCTGGACGACGAATCCCGGGAGCATTTCGAGCGGCTCTGCGCCATACTCGACGCCGCCGGCATCGACTACGTGATCAACCCGCGGCTGGTGCGCGGCCTGGACTACTACGGCCGCACCGTCTTCGAGTGGACCACCACCGCGCTCGGCAGCCAGGGCACGGTCTGCGCCGGCGGCCGCTACGACGGCCTGGTCGAGCAGCTCGGCGGCAAGCCGACCCCGGCGGTGGGCTTCGCCATGGGTATCGAGCGGCTGATCCTGCTGCTCGAGACCCTGGAGCTCGTGCCCGAGGAGGCCCGCGGCGCGCTGGACGTCTATCTGCTGCCCATGGATGAGGCGGCCACCGGACCGGCCCTGCTGCTCGGCGAGCGCCTGCGCGAGGCGCTGCCCGAGCTGCGCGCCCAGCTGCACTGCGGCGGCGGCAGCTTCAAGAGCCGCATGAAGAAGGCCGACAAGAGCGGCGCCCGCCTGGCCCTGCTACTCGGCGAGGACGAGCTGGCCGAGGGCAGCGTGACCCTAAAGTTCCTGCGCGAAGAGCGCGAACAGCAGCGCCTGCCCCGGGCCGAGCTCGCCGACACCCTGACATCCCTGCTGGACAGCGACACCCTCGCCTGACAGACACCCGCATCAAAGGAGACCGCCCGTGGCGGAGCTGAGAACCGAGGAAGAACAGCTTGAGGCGATCAAGCGCTGGTGGAAGGAGAACGGCACCTCGCTGATCGCCGGCGTCGCCATCGCGGCGGCCGGCGTGTTCGGCTGGAACGCCTGGCAGGACTACCAGGCCAGCCAGGGTGAGGCCGCCTCGCTGCGCTACCAGCAGCTGGTCGATCTCACCGGCCGCGACGCGCTGGGCGACGACGCCCGCCGTCGCGCCGAGGAGCTGGTGACCGAGATCACCGACGAGCATGGCACGACCCTCTATGCCGACCTGGCCCGTCTGCTCGACGCCCGCCTGGCCGTCGAGGCGGACGACCGGCCGCGCGCCCGCGCCGCCCTCGAAACGGTGATCGAGGAGAGCGAACGCGGCTACCTCGAGGGACTGGCGCGCCTGCGCCTGGCCCGCCTGCAGCTCGTCGAGGGCGAGGCCGAGACCGCCCTGACTACCCTGGAGGGTGTGTCCGAAGCCCTCGCGGCGCAGCGCGCCGAGGTGGTCGGCGACGCCCAGCATGCCCTGGGACGCGTCGATCAGGCGCGTCAGGCCTGGCAAGAGGCGCTCTCCCTCGCCGAACAGCACAATCAACCTCTCTACGGCGTCCAGCTCAAGCTGGATGACCTCGGCACCAAGGAGGCCATCCTATGAGACCGACTCTGCTGATCGCCGCCGGCGCGGCCCTGGCCATGCTGGCCGGCTGCGCTAGTGGCCCCGAGCCCCAGTACGCCCCGCGCGAGCTCACCGATATCAACGCCACCACCGAGCTCGAGCCCCTGTGGAGCGAGCGCGTCGGCCAGGGCCTGGGCGATGCCGGCTACCCCGTGGCGCCCGCCCAGGACGGCGACACCCTGTTCGCCGCCGACGGCCGCGGACTGATCGAGGCCCTGGACGCCGACAGCGGCGAGATCCGCTGGGACGTCGAGCTCGACACGCCGGTTTCCAGCGGCCTGACCGCCGTCGCCGACAGCCTCTTCCTGGCCACCCGCAACGGCGAGGTGCTCTCCCTCGACCAGGCCGACGGTCGCGTCCAGTGGCGCGCCCGGGTCACCAGCGAGGTGCTCGCCGCGCCCCAGGCTAACCAGCAGCTCGTGGTGGTGCAGGCCGTCGACGGGCGCGTCACCGCGCTGGATCGCGTCAGCGGCGACGAGCGCTGGGTCTACAGCGGCCCACGCCCCGCGCTGAGCCTGCGCGGCACCGGCACGCCCACGGTGATCGACCCGGTGACCTTCGCCGGCTTCGCCAACGGTCGCCTGGTGACCCTGGATAACCGCAGCGGTCAGCCGCTGTGGGATCGGCGCATCGCCGTCCCCCAGGGGCGCAGCGAGATCGATCGCCTGGTCGACCTGGCCGGACAACCGGTACTGACTCAGGATGGCCGCCTGTTCGTCACCAGCTACAACGGCCGCCTGGCCGCGCTGGAGGCGCCCTCCGGCGAGGTGCTCTGGTCACGGGAGCTCTCCAGCTACCTGACCCCGATACTCGTGGGCGACTTCCTGTTCGTGGTCGACGAGGCCAGCCACGTGATCGCCGTGGATGCCGGCACCGGCAACGAAATCTGGCGCAACGAGGCACTCGAGGGCCGCTCGCTCACCGCGCCGGCCTTCGCCACCGATCACTTGGTGGTGGGCGACGCCGACGGCTACCTGCATCTGCTCGACGCCCGCGAGGGCAAGCTCGTCGGCCGCACCCGCGTCGACGGCTCGGGCCTCAGCGTGCGCCCGCTCACCGATCGTCGCCGCGTCTACGCGCTGGCCGACGACGGCACACTGGAAGCCCTGGAGCTTCGCCCATGACCCCGGTGATCGCCCTGGTCGGCCGACCCAACGTCGGCAAATCGACCCTCTTCAACCGCCTGACCCGCTCGCGGGATGCCCTGGTGGCCGACTTCCCGGGCCTGACCCGCGACCGCAAGTACGGCAACGGCATGCTCGGCGACAAGGCCTACACGGTGATCGACACCGGCGGCATCAGCGGTGACGAGGAAGGCATCGACGCGGCCATGGCCGAGCAGTCGCTGGCCGCCATCGACGAGGCCGACATCGTGCTGTTCCTGGTCGACGCCCGCGCCGGCCTGAACGTTGCCGACGAGGCCATCGCCAACCACCTGCGGGTCAACCAGAAGAAGACCTGGCTGGTGGTCAACAAGGTCGACGGCCTGGAAGAGCACAGCGCCATGGCCGACTTCTGGCAGCTCGGGCTCGGCGACCCCCACGCCATCGCCGCCGCTCACGGGCGCAACGTCACCACGCTGATCGAGGAGGTGCTCTCGCCCTTCCCGGCCCGCGACGAGAGCATCCCCGCGGACACCGGCACCAAGGGCATCCGCATCGGCGTCATCGGCCGCCCCAACGTCGGCAAGTCGACTCTGGTCAATCGCCTGCTCGGCGAGGAGCGGGTAGTGGTCTTCGACGAGGCCGGCACCACCCGCGACGCCATCGAGATCCCCTTCGAGCGCCGCGGCAAGCCCTACGTGCTGGTGGACACCGCTGGGGTGCGACGCCGAAAGAACGTTCGCGAGGCGGCCGAGAAGTTCTCGATCATCAAGACCCTGGAGGCGATCAAGGAGTGCCATGTCGCCATCATGGTGCTCGATGCCCGCACGGGGCTGGTGGAGCAGGACCTGCACCTGCTCGACTACGTGCTGACCAGCGGCCGCGCCCTGGTACTCGCGGTCAACAAGTGGGACGGCCTGGAGAGCGAGGCCCGGGACAAGATGCGCGCCGAGATCAAGCGCCGCCTGGGCTTCGCCGACTACGCCGAGCTGCACTTCATCTCGGCGCTGCACGGCACCGGGGTGGGCGATCTCTACCCCTCCATCGAGCGCGCCTTCGACTCGGCCAACAGCCACTGGTCGACCAACCGCCTGACCTCGATCCTTCGGGATGCAGTGGAGCAGCACCAGCCGCCCATGGTTCACGGTCGGCGCATCAAGCTGCGCATGGCTCACCAGGGCGGCAGCAACCCGCCGATCATCGTGGTCCATGGCAACCAGACGAGTTCGCTGCCCGAGGCCTACAAGCGCTATCTGACCAACACCTTCCGCAAGGTGCTCAAGGTGCGCGGCACGCCGATGCGCTTCGAGTTCCGCTCCGGCGACAACCCCTACGACAGCATGGCGGGGGCCAGCGACCGGGAGAAGGCCAAGAAGCGCGAGCTCGGCCGCACCAAGGAGGCACGCAAGAGCCGCCGCTGAGCCCTTGGCCTACCTACCGGCCTCTTCATCGGCACACCGCCGCCCGGCCCGTCATCGATGACGGGCCGGGCGGTGTCGTTATGGCCTGAGGTCATGGCGGCCCTTGGTGATTGTGGTGGTTGCGGTGGTTGCGGTGGTTGCGGTGGTTGCGGTTTTTGGTGATCGTCGCATGGGGTCGCGGTGGCATGAGCCAGTACGGCCCGGCGTCACGCGTCGCGAGGCGCACCGCCTTCATGCAGGCGCCGCCTGCCCACCCACTGGGTGGCGAACTGCCAGGCGCCCCGGCCGCTGCGCCCGCCGCGCAGGGTGGCGAAGCGGATCGCCTCGGCCCGGGCCTCGGCGTTCCAGTCCTCGCGACTGCCCAGCTGGGTGACCCAGTGACAGCAGGCCTCCAGGTAGACGTCCTGATTGAAGGGGTGGAAGCCGAGCCACAGCCCGAAGCGGTCGGAGAGCGAGATCTTCTCCTCGACGGCGTCGCCGTGGTGCAGCTCGTCGCCCACCAGGCGCGAGGCGTCGTTGTCACCCATCGACTCCGGCAGCAGGTGGCGACGGTTGGAGGTGGCGTAGAGCAGCACGTTGGGCGGCGGCCCGGTTAGGGCGCCATCGAGCACGCTCTTGAGCGCCTTGTAGGCATCGTCGTGGCCCTCGAAGGACAGATCATCGCAGTAGACCACGAAGCGCTGGGGCTCGCCGCGCAGCTGCTCCACCAGCGTCGGCAGCGCCGCGAGGTCGTGACGATCGACCTGCACCAGGCGCAACCCCTCGGGCGCCAGACCGTTGAGCAGGGCACGGATCAGCGACGACTTGCCGCTGCCCCGCGAGCCCCACAGCAGGGCGTGGTTGGCCGGCAGCCCCTGCAGGAAGGCGCGGGTATTGTCGACCAGCGCGAGCTTCTGGCGCTCTATGCCGAGTAGATCGTCGAGCCCCAGGGCATCCCGCGGCGGCACCGGCAGCAGCCGGCCGCCGAGGGCATGGCGCTGCCAGAGGGCGGCGACATCCCGCGCCCAGTCGACCTCCTGCGGTGGCGGTGGCAGCCAGGGCTCGAGGTGGTCGAGCAGCGTGAGCAGGCGACGCGAGAGCTCGGCGTCCATGGCGGTTCCTCCCTCTATGCAAGACACGGCGTATAGCGTTCCCGGTTGACCTGACCGGTGGTCGGGGTATCTTGTGGCGAACCTCGACGCCCCGTCCAGCGTCATAGTGACCTGGACACCACAGGAGCCCACCATGCGCTGGACCCATATGCTTGCCGTTGGCGCCCTGAGCGTCAGCCTCGCCGCCTGTACCACCTCGCCCACCGGACGCTCGCAGCTGACCCTCATGTCCGACGAGCAGCTCGACCAGATGGGGGCCCAGGCCTTCGCCCAGTACCAGCAGGAACTGCCGACGGTCGGCGGTGCACCGCTGCGCTACGTGCAGTGCGTGACCGAGGCCGTGGTCCGCGCCCTGCCGGAGCGGGAGCGTAATCAGAACTGGCAGGTCAAGGTCTTCGCCTCCGAGCAGGCCAACGCCTTCGCGCTGCCCGGCGGCTACGTGGGCATCAACACCGGCCTGCTCGACGTGGCGCGCAACCAGGACCAGCTCGCCGCGGTGATCGGCCACGAGATCGCCCACGTGCTGGCCCGCCATGCCAACGAGCGCGCCTCCACCGAGACCGCCACCCAGCTCGGCCTGTCGGCGATCTCATCGGCCGCCGGCATGCAGGGCGCCGGGGGCGAGACCATGATGGCGGCTCTCGGCATGGGCGCCCAGTACGGCATCCTGCTGCCCTTCTCGCGCAGCCACGAGAGCGAAGCCGATACCCTGGGCCTGACCCTGATGGCCGAGGCCGGCTTCGACCCGCGGGAAAGCGTCGCGCTGTGGAACAACATGAGCCAGGCCGGCGGTGCCAGCCCGCCGGCCTGGCTCTCCACCCACCCGAGCCACGGGCAGCGAATCGCCGGCCTGGAAGCGGGGCTGGGCAAGGCCATGGCGCGCTACGAGCAGGCCCGTCGGACCGGCCGCACCCCTAACTGCCCACGACCCTGAAGGAACGCGCGACACTCATGCTGAAGATCGGACTGCTGCTGCTGATACTACCCATCCTGGTGCTGATGGGCGTCTACTTCGTCGAATTGGGAGACGTGCGGGACTGCCTGCTGCTCCAGGAGGGGCACTGGGACTATCGCGCCGGCGTCTGCCGCGAGACCGCCCAGCCCTTCGTGCCCTGGGTCGACCGCCACCCCTGGCTGGTCAACGGCGGCATGCTGCTCTCGGTGGCCGGCCTGGCGATGTGCATGGTGGGGCTGTACGTGAAGCGGCGCTGAGGGCGCCGCCCGGCGCTCACAGCGCGCGGCGCAGCGCCTCGCGAACCGGGGCGGTGTCGGGGCGCTTGCCGCGCCACTGGAAGAACGACTCGGCGGCCTGCTCCACCAGCATGCCCAGGCCGTCGACGGGCCGCGCGCCGCGCTCGGCGGCCCAGCGCAGGAAGACCGTGGGCGCAGCGCCGTACATCATGTCGTGGGCCGTCGCCCCGGGGGCGAAGAGCGCGTCGGGCAGCGGCGGCAGGTCGCCGGCGAGGCTCGCGCTGGTGCCGTTGATCACCAGATCGAAGCCCCCCCCCACCGTCTCGAAGCCGCCGCCGGCGATCGTGCCCAGGTCGCCGAAGTCGTCGGCCAGGGCCTCGGCCTTGGCCGCGGTGCGGTTGGCGATCCGCACGCTCGACGGCGCCTCCGCCAGCAGCGGCTCCAGCACGCCGCGCACCGCGCCGCCGGCGCCCAGCACCAGGATCCGCGCTCCGGCAAGCCTCACCTCGTGACGCTTGAGATCGCGCACCAGGCCGACGCCGTCGGTGGTGTCGCCATAGACCTTGAAATCATCGCTCAGGCCGTTGCCACCCAGGATCAGGGTATTCACCGCGCCGGCGCGGCGGGCGCGCTCGCTCAGGGTGTCGCAGAGGGCGAACGCCGCCTCCTTGAAGGGCACGGTGACGTTGGCCCCGCGCCCGCCCTCGGCCACGAAGGCACGCCAGGCGCCGGCGAAGTCATCCAGCGGCGCCTCGATGGCGGTGTACTCAAGGTGCTCACCGGTCTGTTCGGCGAAGGCCGCATGGATGGTCGGCGACTTCGAGTGGCCGATCGGGTGGCCGAACACGCAGTAGCGATCGATCATGCTTCGTCCTCCCTGGCCGCCTCGCCCAGCCAATCCCGGGGCTTGAGGTAATCGTCGAGTGCCGCCTCGGGGCTGCCCGGCTCGGGCTTCCAGTCGTAGATCCAGCGCGCCAGGGGCGGCATCGACATCAGGATCGACTCGGTGCGACCGCCGCTCTGCAGGCCGAACAGCGTGCCGCGGTCCCACACCAGGTTGAACTCCACGTAGCGGCCCCGCCGGTAGAGTTGAAAGTCCCGCTCGCGCTCGCCGAAGGGCGTGTCGCGACGACGACGCACGATGGGCAGGTAGGCCTCCAGGAAGCTGTCGCCCACCGCGCGCTGGAAGGCGAAGCTCGCCTCGAAGCCCTCCTCGTTGAGGTCGTCGAAGAAGAGCCCGCCGACCCCGCGCGTCTCGTCGCGATGCCTGAGGGTGAAGTAGTCGTCGCACCATGCCTTGTAGCGCGGATAGACCGCCTCGCCGAAGGGCGCACAGGCATCGCGAGCCACCCGGTGCCAGTGCACCACGTCCTCGAACACCGGATAGTAGGGGGTCAGGTCGTAGCCGCCGCCGAACCACCACACCGGCGCCTCGCCTACCTTCTCGGCGATCAAGAAGCGCACGTTACCGTGGCTGGTCGGCACATGAGGGTTCTCCGGGTGCAGCACCCAGGAGACCCCCACCGCGTGGAAGCTGCGCCCGGCGAGCTCGGGACGCGCCGCGGTGGCCGAGGGTGGCAGGCGTGCGCCGAACACGTGGGAAAAGTTGACGCCGCCCTTCTCGAAGAGCCGGCCCTGCTCGATCACCCGGGAGCGACCGCCGCCGCCCTCCTCGCGCTGCCAGCTATCCTCGTGAAAGTCGCCGCCGTCCTCGGCGGCCAGGGCCGTGCAGAGGCGGTCCTGCAGGTCGAGCAGGTAGGTCTTGACGTCATCGAGATGGGCGTGGGCCACCGGTGCCTCCAGGGGAAAATCGGGGTGATTCAGGAACGCAGGACCCGGCCGGTCGCCAGGTCGCGGATGGTGCTGGGACGCTCGAGCCCGCCGAGTGCGCCCTCGAGGACGGCGTCGAGCTCGCCGCCGAAGACGCGGCGGATTTCGTCGGCGCTCATCGCCGGCGGCTCGCCGGCGCGGTTGGCCGAGGTCGAGACCACCGGGTCGCCGACGGCCTCGCACAGGGCGATGACCCGCGGATGGTCGCTGACGCGCAGCGCCACGCGATCGTGGTCGCCGCGCACCAGGGCATGGGCGCGGCCGTTGTCGGGCACCAGCCAGGTCGTGGGGCCCGGCCAGCTCGCTTCCAGCGGCGCGCGCTGTGCCGCCGTGAGTCCCTCGAGCCAGGGCGCGAACTGGGCGATGCTCGCGGCCACCAGGATCACGCCCTTGGCCGGGTCGCGCGCCTTGAGGCGCAGCAGGCGCGAAAGCGCCGCCTCGTTGTCGGGGTCGCAGCCGAGGCCCCAGACGGCCTCGGTGGGGTAGGCGATCACGCCGCCGGCCCGCAGGGCGGCGACGGCATCGGCAAGCGCGCTGGCCTCGTTCATGGGTCTCCTCGCCTCGGCTTTCGATGCCGCGAGGCGGCATCCGGGGAGGCGTATGCTATCACGCTCCCGGGCGGGTCGGCAGGCGCACCCAGCCGCCGGCGGCCTGGGTCGCGGCACCCTCGAGCTCGAGTTCCAGCAGGCCGCGCTGGCAGTCGGAGACGCCGCGTCCGGTCAGCGACACCAGAACATCCACCGGGGTGGGCGTGTCGCTCAGCCAGCGCAGCAGCGAGTCTTCCCGGGCCTCGATCGGATCGGGAGTCGCGGCGGGTGCGACGTCAGTCGCCGCGGACCACTGGCTCAGCTCGGCGAGGATGTCGTCGACCTGGCGCACCAGCACGGCGCCATCGCGAATCAGCTGCAGGCAGCCGCGCGCCATGGGGTTGTGGATGGAACCGGGCAGGGCGAAGACCTCGCGGTTCTGCTCGAGGGCCAGGCGGGCGCTGACCAGCGAGCCGCTCTTCTCGGCGGCCTCGACCACCAGCACCCCAAGCGACAGGCCGGTGACGATGCGATTGCGCCGCGGAAAGAAGCCGGCTCGTGCCCGGGTACCGGGGGGATGCTCGGAGAGCAGCAGCCCGCCCGTCTCCTGCAGCCGCCGATGCAAGCGGTGGTGGCGCGGCGGATAGACCACGTCGACGCCGCAGCCCAGCACCGCGACGCTGGTGCCGCCGGCCTCCAGAGCGGCCTCTTGGGCGGCGGCATCGATGCCCAGCGCCATACCGCTGACCACGCACCAGCCGCGCCCGGCGAATTCCCTGGCGAAGCCGGCAGCGTTGGTGAGCCCCTCGCGGGTGGAGCGGCGGGAACCGACCATGGCGAGGCGCGGCGGCGCGAGCGCGGCGAGATCGCCCATCGCCCAGAGTACCGGCGGCGGATCGGCGATCTGATCGAGCAGTCGCGGCCAGCGGGGATGCCCCGGATGGAGCAGGTGACGGGCGGGCCCGGCGGCGAGCCAGGCCTCCTCGGCGTCGAGCTCGGCGGTGAGGGGGCTGCGCGCGGGATGATCGAGCCACAGCCGCAGGGCCGTGGCGGCCTCCCGGGGCAGCGCGGCGAGAACGCCCGCCGGCCAGTCGGGGCGCGCCGCCAGAAGCTCGCCGAGCCGTCGAGATCCGACGCCGGGCAACCGGGCCAGGGCACGCCACTCGCGAGACTGCATCGTATCTGCCTTCACGATGTCAGAGGCTGTTCTAGGGTTGGCCACTAGCGCAGCGCCGTGTCCGGTTGGCGCTGGGGGCTGTGGATGCGATCGCCCACCGAGAGGGGGCGGCTGGCCTCCATCACCAAGCCGTAGCTCATCTTTTCATAGGGTCGGAAGACCATCACCAGGCCGGCCTCCTCGCCGGGCAGGCGCAGCGGCTCGCCGGTGCGCGGATCGTCGACCAGCTCGCCGCGCTGTTCGACCCTCAGCACGTGCCCCGTTTCCAGGCCGTCGCGGCGGCCGCGATCGAGCGCCACCACCTGCAGCGGCCCGATGAAGCGCACGCCGCCCGGCACCGCCAGGAGGTGGCCGTCAATCTCGCGGTCGGGCGCCCGGGGCAGGAACTCGGTCACCAGGCGGCGATCCTCGAGGGGCAGTGCGATATCGTCATCGCGGATCTCCTGGCGGGAAGCGGTCACCTCCATCACCACGATGTCGTCCTCCTGGCGCAGCCGACGCGCCTCGCCGACGCTCTCGAGTTCGAGGCCAAGCGACTCGCCGGTAGCGCTGTCGACGTAGCGTTCGCCGACTCGATAGAGGCCGACGCGGCCACCACCTTCGACACGCCCGCGGGCGTAGAGGCGATCGCCGCGGCCGCTGACCAGCCGGCCGTCGTCACCGGCGACCACGTAGGCCAGCTCGTCCAGCGATTCGGGATCCTCGATCACGCGATGATCGCGCAGGAAGTGGCGCACGGCGTCCAGCGGAATCGGCTCGATGGCCTCACGATGCGGCGCGGTGCGCACCTTCGGCGACAGCCGCACCACGCCCTGACCGCGCTCCAGGCCAAGACAGGCCCGACCATTGCAGTCGTAGAGGTAGACGACATCGCCGGGGTAGATCAGATGGGGATTTTCGATCTGCGGATTGACCTGCCAGACCGACGGCCACTGCCACGGGTGGCGCAGGAAGCGACCGGAGATGTTCCACAGGGTATCGCCCTGCACCACGGTGTAGCGATCCGGGGCATCGCCCCTCAGGCCGTTGTCCCAGGAGAGCCCCTGGGCATGGACCAGGGGAAGGCCGAGCATCCCGCCCATCAAGGCGGCACCAAGCCCCACCTTGATTCGCCGAGACCAGCGCTTCGCACGTCCTGTGTGTTTCATCCCTGCTCTCCCCGGGTGGCTGCCCCGCGCCGGTCATCCATGGAACGTTGGCGACATGATATAGTCAGAGGCTTTCGATGCGATGCACGTTCAACGGTTTCGCCGTTGATCGCGCGCACCTAGAATAGCGTCATCCTGTAAATGACAGCATAACGGTGATTCCAACGCCATGGCCAAATTACCCATCCTCGAATTTCCCGACGAGCGGCTGCGCACCGTAGCCACGCCGGTCGAGACGGTCGACGACGAGGTGCGCCGGCTTGTCGATGACATGCTCGAGACCATGTACGACGCCAGTGGCATCGGTCTCGCCGCGACCCAGGTGGACGTCCATCGCCGGGTCATCGTCATGGACGTCAGCGACGACCGCTCGAGCCCGCTGGTGCTCATCAACCCCGAATACACGCCCATCGGCGACGAGCGCGACCCGATGCAGGAGGGGTGTCTGTCGATACCCGAGTACTACGCCGAGGTCCCGCGCGCCCTTAAGGTGCACCTGAAGGCCCTGGACCGTGACGGCAAGCTCTATGAACTCGAGGCCGAGGGGCTGCTCGCCCACTGCATCCAGCACGAGTTCGATCACCTGGAAGGCGTACTGTTCGTCGACTACCTCTCGCCGCTCAAGCGTGACCGGGTGATGAAGAAGATGCAGAAGCGCCATAGGCAGATGCAGCCGGCCTGACGCTCGGTTGCGCCCAGCGGCGCCGCCCTGCTCGCTTCTACAGCCCTCGAAGGCCGACGTTTTCACGTCGGCCTTCGTCGTTTCCGGCCGCCTCCGTTATCATGAGCACCATCGCCCACTGGCAAGGCCCTCAACATGTCCCGACCCCTGCGCGTCATCTTCGCCGGCACTCCCGACTTCGCCGCCGAGAGCCTGTCGGCGCTGCTGGCGAGCCGCCATGACGTCATCGCCGTCTATACCCAGCCGGACCGCCCGGCGGGCCGCGGCCGCAAGCTGACCCCGAGCCCCGTCAAGGCGCTGGCGCTGCGCCATGATCTGCCGGTCCATCAGCCCGCGAGCCTGAAGCCTCCCGAGGTTCAGGCGGAACTGGCGGCCCTCGAGGCCGATATCATGGTGGTGGTGGCCTACGGCCTCATCCTGCCCCAGGCCGTACTCGATATCCCCCCGCGCGGCTGTCTCAACGTGCACGCCTCTCTGCTGCCGCGCTGGCGCGGGGCCGCGCCTATCCAGCGGGCCATCGAAGCCGGCGATGACGAGAGCGGCGTGACCATCATGCAGATGGACGCGGGCCTGGATACCGGCGACATGCTGCTGATCAAGCGCACGCCGATCACCGCCACCACCACCGGCGGCGAGCTCCACGACACCCTGGCGAGCCTGGGCGGCGAGGCTCTGATCGAGACCCTGGAGGCGCTGGCCGGCGAGGGACTCGCCGCCACGCCCCAGCCCGCGGGGGGCGTCACCTACGCCGCCAAGCTCTCCAAGCCCGAGGCGGAGCTCGACTTTCACCGCCCGGCCGAGGAGCTGGCCGCGCGGATCCGCGCCTTCAATCCCTGGCCGGTGGCCTGGTGCGCGCTGGGCGAGGAGCGCCTGCGCCTGCTGATGGCCCACGGCGAACCCGCGGCGCCGGACGGGGCAGCGAGTCGCCCCGGCACCCTGCTCTCGCCGTCGGCCGAGACCCTGCGCATCGCCTGCGGCGAGGCCGGCGACCAGGTGCTGGCGGTGAGCCGCGCCCAGCTCCCCGGCGGCAAGGCCATGGCGGTGCGCGAGCTGCTCAAGGCCCGCGCCGAGCGATTTACCCCCGGCACCCGCCTGGGACACCACGACGAGGAGAGCCCGGCATGAGCCAGAAGACCCAAGCCCGCGGCGCCAAGACGGGCGATAACGGCCTGGCCGTCCGCGCCGCCGCCGCCCGCGCCCTCGCCCCGGTGATCGCCGGCAAGGGCTCACTCGCTGGCCTCGACGACCATCAGGTGGTCGCCCGGGACCGCGCCCTGTTCAAGGCGCTGTGCTACGGCGCCTGCCGCGCCCTGCCGCGGCTCGAGGCGCTGGCCAACACGCTGCTGGCCAAGCCGTTCAAGGCCCGCGACGCCGATGTCCAGGCGCTGCTGCTGCTCGGCATCTACCAGCAGCTCTACCTGCGCATTCCGGCCCATGCCGCCGTGGGCGAGACCGCCGGCGCCGCGCGCCTGCTCGGCAAGGAGTGGGCCACCCGGGTGCTCAACGGCTGCCTGCGCCGCCTGCAGCGCGAGAGCGCCGAGCTCCAGGCCGAGGTGGACCGCGACCCGGCGGTGGCCCTGCTGCACCCCAAGTGGTGGCTCAAGATCCTGCGCCAGGCCTGGCCGGACGACTGGCAGGCCATCTGCGAGGCCAACAACCTGGCCGGCCCCATGACGCTGCGCGTCAACCGCCGCCACGGCGACCGTGAGATGTACCTGGACCGTCTCGACAGTGCCGGCCTCCAGGCGCGCCTCTGCCTGCACGCCCCGGACGGTCTGACGCTGGAGACGCCGTGCGATGTCGAGACGCTCCCCGGCTTCGCCGAGGGCCACGTCAGCATTCAGGACGAGGCGGCTCAACTGGCCGCCGTGCTGCTCGGCCCGTCGCTCGCCCCGCGCCCCGGCGCCCGCGTGCTTGACGCCTGCTGCGCCCCGGGCGGCAAGACCGCCCACCTGCTGGAGCTCTTCGATCTCGACCTGCAGGCCGTCGACAGCGACGACGTGCGCCTGGCCAGGGTCGAGGACACCCTTTCCCGGCTGGGGCTCGAAGCGACCCTGGCCGCCGGCGACGCCACCCTGCGCGACTGGTGGGACGGCACGCCCTTCGACGCCATCCTGCTCGACGCGCCCTGCTCCGGCAGCGGCGTGATCCGCCGCCACCCGGACATCAAGCGGCTGCGTCGCCCCTCGGACATCACCAAGCTGGCCGAGCTGCAGGCCCGCCTTCTCGACAACCTCTGGCCGCTGCTGGCCCCGGGCGGCACCCTGCTCTATGCCACCTGCTCGGTACTGCCCGCGGAGAACGCCGAGCAGATCGACGCCTTTTTGGCGCGCACCCCCGATGCCGAGGTCACCATGCCGGCCGACCTGGGCTGGGGCCGCGCCGCGGGCGCCGGCCGCCAGCTGCTGCCCGAGCCCGACAGTCATGACGGGTTCTTCTATGCCAGACTGGGGAAGCGTCCCGCCTGATCGCGGGGCGCCCGACTCACCAGACAGGAGGTTGCATGAGCCACCATACCTATAAGCATATCGAGCTGACGGGGTCCTCGGAGAAGGACATCGAGAGCGCCGTCCAGAACGCCCTGACCAAGGCAGCAGAGAGCCTGCACGGCATGCGCTGGTTCGAGGTCACGGAGACCCGCGGCCACATCGAGCACGCTCGAGTCGCCCACTGGCAGGTCACCATCAAGGTCGGCTTCACCCTGGACTGAAGTCGGTGCGGCCTGTTCTTCTGCCGACGGCTGATTTAGGCTTGCCTCGGTATGCTGCGGCGCACACGGTGCGCCGCTTTCGATCCCCCGGGTCTGACCAGAGCGGATAGCACATCGATGAAGATCATCATTCTGGGCGCCGGCCAGGTCGGCGGCACCCTGGCCGAACACCTGGCCCGGGAAGAGAACGACATCACGGTGGTGGACACCGACGGTGAACGCCTGCGCGAGCTGCATACCCGGCTCGACATCCGCACGGTGTCCGGCGCCGGTTCCTACCCGATGGTGCTGCGCCAGGCCGGCGGCGAGGACGCCGACATGCTGATCGCGGTGACCAACTCCGACGAGGTCAACATGATCGCCTGCCAGGTGGCGCACACGCTGTTTCGCACCCCCACCAAGATCGCCCGGGTGCGCGCCACCGCCTACCTCACCCGCAAGGGGCTGTTCGCCCACGATGCGGTACCGATCGACGTGCTGATCAGTCCCGAGCAGGTGGTCACCGACCATATCCGCCGGCTGATCGAGCACCCCGGCGCCCTGCAGGTGCTGGAGTTCGCCAGCGGCCTGGTGCAGCTCGTCGCGGTCAAGGCCTTCTACGGCGGCCCGCTGGTCGGCCAGGAGCTGGGCTTCCTGCGCCGCCACATGCCCAGCGTCGATACTCGAGTGGCGGCCATCTACCGCCGCAACCGGCCGATCATCCCCCGCGGCGACACCGTGATCGAGGCCGACGACGAGGTCTTCTTCATCGCCGCCCGCCGCGACATCCGCGCGGTGATGAGCGAACTGCGCCGCCTCGACCGCGACTTCCGCCGAGTGATGATCGCTGGCGGCGGCAACATCGGCGAACGCCTCGCCGAACACCTGGAGCACAGCCACCAGGTCAAGATCATCGAGCACGACCTCAATCGCTGCACCCAGCTCTCCGAACGCCTCGACCGCACCGTGGTGCTGCACGGCAGCGCCACCGCCAAGCGGCTGCTCGAGGAAGAGAACATCGAGGACTGCGACATCTTCTGCGCCCTGACCAACGACGACGAGGTCAACATCATGTCGTCGATGCTGGCCAAGCGCATGGGCGCCAAGAAGGTGCTGACGCTGATCAACAACGCCGCCTACGTGGACCTGGTGCAGGGCGGCGAGATCGACATCGCCATCTCCCCCCAGCAGGCCACCATCGGCAGCCTGCTGACCCACGTGCGCCGCGGCGACATCGTCAACGTCCACTCGCTGCGCCGCGGCGCCGCCGAGGCCATCGAGGCGATCGCCCACGGCGACACCCAGTCATCGAAGGTGGTGGGCCGCGCCATCGGCGAGATCGACCTGCCCCAGGGCACCACCATCGGTGCGGTGGTGCGCGGCAAGGAGGTGCTGATCGCCCACGACGACGTGGTGGTCCAGTCCGGCGACCACGTCATCCTGTTCGTGATCGACAAGCGTCGGCTGCGCGACGTCGAGCGGCTCTTCCAGGTCGGGCTGACGTTCTTCTGATGGCCCGTCTCGACCCCCCCGGCGACCCGAGGAGAGCCGCCCGATGAGCCTGCGCATGATCCTGCGCATCCTGGGCCTGCTGCTGATGATGTTCAGCCTGACCATGGTGCCGCCCATCCTGATCTCGCTGCTGTACCAGGACGGCATGTGGCAGGCCTTCGCGGTGGCCATTGGCATCACCGTAGCCACCGGGGCGGTGATGTACCTGCCCAATCGCCATGCCCTCAAGGAGCTGCGCACCCGCGACGGCTTCTTGATCGCGGCGCTGTTCTGGAGCGTGCTGGGACTGTTCGGCTCGCTGCCACTGATGCTTACCGGCGACACGGCCCTGTCGCCCACCGATGCGGTGTTCGAGTCCTTCTCGGGGCTGACCACCACCGGCGCCACGGTGATCACCGGCATCGAGTTCCTGCCCAAGGCGGTGCTCTACTATCGACAGCAGTTGCAGTGGCTGGGCGGCATGGGGATCGTGGTGCTGGCCGTGGCCATCCTGCCGACCCTGGGGGTCGGCGGCATGGCGCTCTATCGCTCCGAGATCCCGGGGCCGCTCAAGGACTCCAAGCTCACGCCGCGCATCACCGAGACCGCCAAGGCGCTGTGGTACATCTACGCCTCCCTGACCGTCGCCTGCATGCTCGCCTACATGGCCGCCGGCATGGACTGGTTCGACGCCCTGGGACACAGCTTCTCCACCGTGGCGATCGGCGGCTTCTCGACCTACGACGCCAGCATCGGCTACTTCGACAGCGCCGCCATCGAGATGATCTGCACCGGTTTCCTGCTGATCTCGGCCTTCAGCTACAGCCTGCACTTTCTGGCCTGGCGCCAGCGCAGCCTGACCCACTACTTTCAGGATCCCGAGGCGCGCTTTTTGATGCTCTTCCTGAGCGGCCTGACGATCATCACCGCGGTGTCACTGTGGCTGACCGACATCTACTCCACCGCCCAGGGGCTGCGCCACGCGGTGTTCGAGGTGGTCTCGGTGGCCACCACGGCCGGCTTCGCGGTGGCGGACTTCTCCACCTGGCCGGGCGCCCTGCCCTTCCTGCTGTTCGTCGCGGCCTTCGTCGGCGGCTGCTCCGGCTCCACTGGCGGCGGCATGAAGGTGATCCGTATCATCCTGATCCTCAAGCAGGGCATGCGCGAGGTGATGCGCCTGATCCACCCCAATGCGGTGATCACGGTGAAGATCGGCAAGGTCAGCGTGCCCGACGGCATCGCCCAGGCGGTGTGGGGCTTCTTCTCCGCCTACGTGATGCTGTTCTTCCTGATGCTGGTGGGGGTGATGGCCACCGGGGTGGACCAGGTCACCGCCTGGTCCACCGTGGGCTCGGCGCTCAACAACCTCGGCCCGGCGCTGGGCGAGGCCAGCGCGCACTACGGCGACCTGCCAAGCCTGGCCAAGTGGATCCTGGTGGTGGCAATGCTGCTGGGCCGCCTGGAGATCTTCACCGTGCTGGTGCTGTTTACCCCGGCCTTCTGGCGCAAGTAGGCCACATCCTGCACCAGAACTATGACGTTGGAACGGTCGAGGGGCGCCGGGGGCAGGTCGAAGAGGGGGTCCTTTGCCATGGATGGCAAAGGTAGCGCCCAGGGAGGGGTTCACAGCGCCCCTCGATGGTCCGGCACCCCGGGAGCTGTCGACGAGTCGGCCTCGTCAATGTCTCTACCGGCAATGGAGTAGACAGCGTGCAAGCGTCGCGGCGGGTTTGGCCTGCCTCGGCGCTTCGTGGATAATCGAGCCTCCATCCCCACAGCCCGAGCGTCCATGACCGACTCCCAGGACTCCGTGATCACTCCCCCGCAGGACGCGACCACCAGCGGCCCGCGCCAGGACCTCGTGGTGGGCGAGACCCGCTACACCCTGCTGGGCACTGCCCACGTCTCCGCCGAGAGCGCCGCGGACGTGCGCGCGCTGATCCGCTCCGGCGAGTTCGATGCCGTGGCCATCGAGCTGTGCGACTCGCGCCACCACAGCCTGACCAACCCCGACGCCCTGGGCGAGCAGGACCTGTTCCAGATCTTTCGCCAGGGCAAGGCCGGCATGGTCGCCGCCAGCCTGGCACTGGGCGCCTTCCAGCAGCGCGTTGCCGAGCAGTCGGGGATCGAGCCGGGCGCCGAGATGCGCGCCGCCCTGGAGGAGAGCCGCGACGCCGACCTGCCGCTGCTGCTGATCGACCGCGACGTGGGCATCACCCTCAAGCGCATCTATCACAACGTGCCCTGGTGGCAGCGCTTCTCGCTGTTCTCGGGGCTGCTCGGCAGCGTGCTCTCGCGCCAGCAGGTCTCCGCCGAGGAGATCGAGCGGCTCAAGGAGGGCGACGTCCTGGAGTCCACCTTCAGCGAGTTCGCCGCCGAATCGGCCTCGCTCTACGAGCCGCTGATCAGCGAGCGCGACCGCTACATGGTGCTGCGCCTGGCGGAGGACGCCGCGCCCGGCCGCTACCGAAGCGTGCTGGTGGTGGTCGGTGCCGGCCACATGAAGGGCATGGCCGAACACCTGGAACAGCCGCTGCCCGAGGCGCCGTATCCGGAGCGCGAGGCCCTGGAGGCCACGCCGCCGCCGTCGAAGGTCTGGAAGGCGCTGCCCTGGGCAATCACCGCGCTGGTGCTGACCGGCTTCGCCATCGGCTTCTCGCGCAACACCGAGCTCGGCTGGCAGCTGGTGGTGGAGTGGTTCCTGATCAACGGCGTGCTCTCCGGCGCCGCCACCCTGGTCGCCCTGGCGCATCCGCTCACGGTCGCCGCCACCTTCGTCGCCGCCCCGCTGACCTCGCTCAACCCCACCGTCGGCGCCGGCTTCGTGGCTGCCGGCGTCGAGCTGTGGCTGCGCAAGCCCAAGGTGCGCGACTTCTCGACCCTGCGACACGACGTCACCGAGCTCAAGGGCTGGTGGCGCAACCGGGTGTCACGCACCCTGCTGGTATTCCTCACCGCCACCCTCGGCTCCGCCGCCGGCACCTGGATCGCCGGCTTTCGCATCGCCGGCAAGCTGTTCGGCGGCTGATTCCGCCGCCAGACGCCGGACGGGAAGGCGCCCGTCATCGCGACTCAGGCGATGGCGGATCGCCTGATGAGACACGGCGAGCCCGTGCATGACATGAGAAGCAGCAGAACGCCCCGTCGCAGGCTCCTAGCGAGCGGCTCGCTCCAGCAGTCGCCGCATCGCTGGCGTGGGTGCCTCGAGCTTGTGGTGGCGCCGGCTGGCGGCGTAGCTGTCGTTGAAGGCGTCGAAGGTGTCGTCGAGCACCTCGGCCGCCTCACGATCGCCTGACTGGCGCAGCAGCTCGATGGCCACCTCGGCGGTGCACAGGTGGGCCGCCGAGGCCGGCTTGCGCAGCCGATAGCGAGTCAGCCGCTCGGTGGCCAGCGGCAGCACCGGCAGCCGCTCGAGATAGGGGCTCTTGCGGAAGATGCGCCGCGCCTGGCGCCAGGTGCCGTCGAGGATGATGAAGACCGGCACCCGGCCCGACTGCTTGCCGGCCGCAACGCGCTCCATGCCCACCACGCGGTCGGTATAGTCGGGCTGGTCGTCGGGGAAGATCACGAAGGGATCGAAGCGCTCGTCATCGAGCAGCGCCAGCAGCCGCGCGTCCGGCGCCGTGCGATACCAGGTGAAGACTTCGGTATCGCTCAGCACGTCAGCGATCAGCCGGCCGGTGTTGGTCGGCTTGTGGTGTTCCAGCGGATGGGTCAACAGCCACACCTTCGCCTCGCTCTCGGCGCTGACCCGATAGGGACACAGGCAGTTAAGCGCCGGCAGGTGGCAGCCCTCGCAGCGCGTCACGAAGCTGCCGCGGGCCTTGAACTCGCGCCGCGGCGGCCGCGGATGACCGGTAGCGGGGTCGCGCTCGATGACGGCGTCATTGAAGGTGTCGTCCTGCATGCTGGCGTGATCCCGGCGGCGAAGGGGGCGGCATTCTAGCATGCCGCCCGCATCATGCCTCGCCCAGCAGCGCCTCCGGCAGCCACAGGCGCCGCTCGCGCTTCCAGTGGCGCACCAGGGCGGGCACGCCCTTGCCGGCGGGCTGCTCGAGCCCCGCCGTGCCGGGCGGCGCCAGGGCACTGGCCTCGGGGTCGACCAGCACGCAGGGCGCATCCAGGGGAGTATGCTCGAGCAGTGCCGCGGCCGGCATCACCGCAAGCGAGGTGCCCACCACCAGCAGCAGGTCGGCCCGGGCCACGGTCTCGCAGGCATCAGCGAAATGCGGCACGCCCTCGCCGAACCACACCACGTCGGGGCGCAGCTGGCTTCCCTTGTCGCAGAGATCGCCGAGGCGGATACCGCCGCGGGGCAGCGGGTAGTGCATGCGCGCATCCACCGTGGAACGCGCCTTGAGGATCTCGCCGTGCAGGTGCAGCACCCGGCGCGAGCCGGCGCGCTCGTGCAGGTCGTCGATGTTCTGGGTGATGATGCTGACCGCGAAGCCCTGCTTCTCGAGGCTCGCCAGCGCCTTGTGGGCGGCATTGGGACGGGCCCGGCGCACCTGGTCGCGGCGTTGGTCGTAGAAGCGCAGCACCCGCTCTGGATCGCGCCGCCAGCCTTCGGGGGTGGCGACCTCCTCGACCGGATGGTCGGCCCACAGGCCGTCGCTGGCGCGGAAGGTCTGGATACCGCTCTCGGCACTGATCCCCGCCCCGGTGAACACCACCAGATGCGGCGCTCGCTGCTCGACCATTCACCACCTCTCGCCGCTTGGGCGCCAGCGACTCACTCTCCATCGCCAGCGACCCTCAATATTCAAGACTTGCCACCGCCCGAAACTACCACTCCGAGCCCCGGTGCGACCAGAAGGTCACCGCCCTGCCGGCGGCTCCATCAACCGGATCACAGGCGCTCGAGATCCCGGCAACGACACCTCCAGCCCCACCCGTTGGCAAGGCTGGCATCCTTGTCGGCAAGACGGCACGGTCAGGCGCCATGGTAGCCATCTTCCTCGGGGTCCTCGTGGTCCCCCTTGGGCAGCTCAGCGGCCCAGGCCATGGCCTCGGCGTGCTCGCGCCTGGAAAAGGTGCGGATCTCCACAGCCTTGAACAGCCGCTCCTCCAGATGGGCGAGGTGCTTGATCCACTGCTGGTCGGTGACGACGGCGGCCCGGTGGTAATGCTCGAGATCGCCAAGCTGGGTCAGGCCGTAGCCGACATCCTTCAGCAGGGCGGTCAGGGTCATCCAGCGAAGCCCGTCGATCTCGACCACCATGCTGACCCGGGAATGGGCCTGCTTGGCAGCTTCGATGGCATCGATGGCGGGCTGCAACTCCTGGGCCGTGACGACGCCACTCGCCTTCATCGCCACGACATGCTCCGCAGGGTGGGAAATGAGGTCCAGCATGGGCGCTCTCCTTGGCGTTGATTGAGTGTCAAAGCAGGCTCGGTGGCTTTCAGCATAGCGTGGCTCGGCTCGGCCTGGAGCTGACTAGGTGACCCGGCTAATGGACCAGGCCGTTGTCATCGTCGCCGGCGAAGCGGCGCTTGTTGCGATACGGATAGACGTCGATCACGCGGCCGTCGAGTATGGCTTGCTGCAGTCCCTTCCAGTAGTCGGCATCGAAGAGTTCCGGATGCAGCTGGAAGAAGAGCCTGCGAAGCCGCACGTCGGCGAACAGGAAGGGGCCGAATTCCTCGGGGAACACATCATTGGGTCCCACCGAGTACCAGGGCTCGTCGGCGAGCTCCTGCTCCGGATACATGGGCTCGGGGATGTGCCGGAAGTGGCACTCGGTGAGATAGGTGATCTCGTCGTAGTCGTAGAAGATCACCCGCCCGTGGCGAGTCACCCCGAAGTTCTTCAGCAGCATGTCACCGGGGAAGATATTGGCGGCGGCCATCTGCTTGATGGCGTTGCCGTAATCCTTGAGCACCGTCCGGGTCTCCGCCTCGTCGCAGGTCTCCAGGTAGAGATTGAGCGGGGTCATCATGCGCTCGGTATAACAGTGCTTGATGATCACCTTGTCGCCGCGCAGATAGACGGTGGATGGCGCCACCTCGAGCAGATGCGCCAGGCACTCGGGATCGAAATGGTCCTGGCGGGCGATGAAGTTGGAGAATTCCTGGGTATCGGCCATGCGCCCTACCCTGTCGTGGCGCTTGACCAGGCGATACTTGTCGCGGACGTTCTCGGCGGTCATCTCCTTGCTCGGGTCGAAGCGGTCCTTGATGATCTTGAACACGGTGCGAAAGGAGGGCAGCACGAACACGGCCATGACCATGCCACGCACCCCCGGGGCAATGATGAACTGATCCTCCCGCCGGGCTACCTGGCGGTTCAGGGCGCGGAAGAACTCGGTCTTGCCGTGCTTGAAGAAGCCGATGGCGGCATACAGCTCGCCCTGGGGCTTGTCGGGCATCAGCTCCTGGAGGTAGTGCACGAACTCGCTGGGTACCACCACCTTGACCTGGAAGTAGGCGCGGGTGAAGGAGAAGATGATCGAGACCTCCTCGGGCTCGATCAGCAGCGTATCCAGGTGCAGCCCCTCGCCCTCGCGGTGCAGCACCGGCAGCACCAGCGGCACCTGCTCGCCGCCGCCCAGCACCCGCCCGACCAGGTAGGCGCCCTTGTTGCGATAGAAGACGCTCTTGATCAGCTCGATCTCGGCCTCGGGATCTTCCTGGATGGCCGCGGGCAGCAGCCGTCTCAGCACCTCGCTGCCGAGCTCGACGTCGCGCGCCAGGTCGACGAAGGGCGTCTCGAAGCGCGCCTCGCCGAGCGCCCAGGCGAGGCCCTCCGCCCAGTCTCCGCGCACCCGCCGCAGGCGACACAGTTCGAGGCCGGAATGGTGCGCCGCCCGCTCCCGGGAGCTGTAGACGAACATCCAGTCGTTGCGGATGTGGCGATGGTGAAACAGCGAACAGAACATCGAGTTGAAGAAGGTCTCGGCGAGTTCGTAGTCGAGCCGCTGATCGATCAGCTCGGCATAGTGCCCGCGGGCCTCCTGCCAGCACACGCAGTGGGTCAGCTGCTCGTCGTCGAGGGTGCGCCTGAGACGCACCAGGGTGTCCTGGACCTTCTCGTCGTAGAGGTCGATGCGCTCCGCCGAGGCCCGCTGGGCCTCGCGCCAGGCGGCATCGCGAAAACGCCGACTGGCGTCGTCGGTGATCTGCTTGAAGCGCGAGCGATATTCGTCGAAGCCGTGCAGCACCGTGGCGGCTAGGCGATAGGCGGGCGAATGCGACATGGTCGGGCTCCGGGCAACAGTCGCGTTCAGCATGCCGAATCGTGTCGCGCAAGACGAGCCGACCATGGTGGTGTCCCCCGCCGACCGTCGAGCTTATCCAGGCGAAAGGCGCCGGTGGCTCGAGGCTCTTGGCGAAAGGGGCGGCTTGCCCCTTGGCGAACCGCCGGCAAGCCCCCCACACTGTCGGGGCAGACTCGCGGCGTGCCGCGACGCGCCGACATGCCATGCCGCGCGTTTCGCGACGACGCTTGACGACCGATCCTAACGACCGACTTTCAAGACAAGGAAACACCCCATGACGATAGCCAAGGGCGACAAGATTCCCGACATCACCCTCAAGACCAACGGCGCCAAGGGCCCCGAGGACCTCTCTACCGGCGACTTCTTCGCCGGCCGGCGGGTGGTGCTCTTCGCCGTGCCCGGCGCCTTCACACCGGGCTGCTCCAACACCCACATGCCGGGCTTCGTGGTCAATGCCGACAAGCTTTTTGACAAGGGCGTGGATGCCATCGCCTGCATGGCGGTGAACGATGCCTTCGTGCTGGATGCCTGGCAGAAGGATCAGAACGCCCAGGCCATGACCATGCTGGCCGACGGCAACGCCGAGTTCACCCGCGCCCTGGGCATGGAGCTTGACGCCTCCGGCGGCGGCATGGGCCTGCGCTGCAAGCGCTTCGCCCTGATCGCCAACGACGGCGTGGTGGAGTACCTCGGCATCGACGAGAAGGGCGTCGAGGCGAGCAGCGCCGAGACCGTGCTGGCCAAGCTCTAGGCTCGAGCCCGCCAGGGGCGTGACAGCATGAGCGTGGCGTGAGCGGGCACAGCCGGGATGACAGCGCGGCGCCGGGGGGCGACAATGGCGCCCCCTTGTCCCGGCCCCGATGCTCCGATGACGCCACCGCTCAGCCTTCTCTATCAGGATGACCACCTGGTCGCCGTGCACAAGCCGGCCGGCCTGCTGGTGCACCGCAGCGCGCTGGCCCGCGGCGAGCGCGAGTTCCTGCTGCAGCGCCTGCGCAACCAGCTGGGCCGGCGAGTCTACCCGGTGCACCGCCTGGATCGCCCCACCTCCGGGGTGATCGTCTTCGCCCTGAATCCCGAGATCGCGGCGTCGCTGCAGGCGGCCTTCACCGAGCGACGAGTCAGCAAGCGCTACCTGGCGGTGGTGCGCGGCGTCGGCCCGGCGCAGGAGCGCCTGGACTACCCGCTGCGCGAGGAGGATGGCCGCCGGCCCAAGGCGGAGATGCCCGCCATGGAAGCGGTGACCGAGGTCCGCCGGCTCGACAGCGTGGAGCTGCCGGTGCGCGTGGACCGCTACCCCCAGAGCCGCTATTCGCTGATGGAGGCGCGCCCCCTCACCGGCCGTCGCCACCAGATTCGCCGGCACCTCTCGCGGCGCGGCTACCCGATCATCGGCGATGCCAAGCACGGCAAGGGCAACCACAACCGCTTCTTCGCCGAGCAGCTGGCCTGTCCCCGCCTGCTGCTGGCCGCCGTGGGCCTGGCCCTCGATCATCCGGTCAGCGGTGAGCGCCTGGACCTCCACTGCCCGCTGGACGCCACCATGACGGCCCTCTTCGAACGGTTCGGGTGGACCGGCCACCTGCCGACAGCAACCCGCTCCCCCTCTCAAGCGTGATGCCATGACCGATTCCGCCCCGCTCGCTTCGCCCTCTTCCGTTCCCGACGACTTCGAGGCCCGCTTCGGCGGCATCCGCCGGCTCTATGGCCGTCGAGCCGCCGAGCGCTTCCGCACCGCCCACGTGGTGGTGGTGGGCGTGGGCGGCGTGGGCAGCTGGACGGTGGAGGCGCTGGCGCGCTCGGGGATCGGCAAGCTGACGCTGATCGACCTGGACGACGTCTGCGTCTCCAACGTCAATCGCCAGCTGCACGCTCTGAACGGCACCATCGGTCGCCCCAAGGTGGAGGTGCTGGCCGAGCGCTGCCGAGCCATCCAGCCGGGCATCGAGGTGGTGGCCGACAGCGCCTTCGTGACGCCCACCAACCTGGCACAGCGCATCCCCGAGGATGCCGATCAGCTGGTCGATGCCATCGACAGCGTGGTCGCCAAGGCGGCGCTGATCGCCTGGTGCAAGCGCCGCAAGCTGCCGATCGTGGTGACCGGCGCCGCCGGCGGCCAGACCGATCCCACCCGCATCCGGGTGGCCGACCTGACCCGCACCGAGCACGACCCGCTGCTGGCCAAGGTGCGTGCCCGTCTGCGCCGCGACTTCGGCTTCTCGCGCAATCCCAAGCGGCGCTTCTCGGTGGAGTGCGTCTACTCCGACGAGCAGCTGGTCTACCCGGGCAGCGACGGCGAGGTCTGCTTCCAGAAGCCCGGCGAGGGGGAGGCGACTCGGCTCGACTGCGCCTCGGGCTTCGGCGCGGCCACCTTCGTCACCGGCAGTTTCGGCTTCACCGCCGCCTCCCGAGTGCTTGGCCGGCTGGCGAAACAGGCCGCCGCCACCTCCTGAATCGTCCTTACTGATTCACCTTCCCGGTCATCACACCAGCAGAGGAACCGCTGCCATGGACAAGAAAGCCCCCCGCGGCATCTACCGCCACTATAAGGGTCCGCTCTACGAGGTGCTCGGGGTCGCCCGGCACAGCGAGACCGAGGAGCCGCTGGTGGTCTATCGCGCGCTCTACGGCGACTACGGGCTCTGGACGCGCCCGCTGGACATGTTCCTGGAGACCGTCGAGGTGCAGGGCGAGCCGGTGCCGCGCTTCGCCCTGGAAAAGGCCTTCCCGTAAGCCAGGCCCTCAGACGCGAAAGCGCCCCGTGGCAACAGGCCACGGGGCGCTTTGTGATCGGCTCGAGCCGTCGTAGCGAGAGCGTTACTCGTCGCCGGCTTCCTGCATCTGCTTCATCAGGTAGTTCTCGATACCGACCTTGTCGATCAGACCCAGCTCGGTCTCGATATGATCGATGTGATCTTCCTCATCGGCGAGGATGTCGCGGAAGAGGTCGCGGCTGACGTAGTCCTTGACCTGCTCGCAGTAGGTGATCGCCTCGATATAGTCCTGGCGGCCCTCGTGCTCGATCTTGAGGTCGCTCTCGAGCATCTCACGCACGTTCTCGCCGATGTGCAGCTTGCCCAGGTCCTGCAGGTTGGGAACGCCCTCGAGGAACAGGATCCGCTCGATCAGCTTGTCGGCGTGGTTCATCTCCTCGATGGACTCGTCGTACTCCCACTTGGCCAGCGCCTTCAGGCCCCAGTCCTTGTACATCTTGGCATGCAGGAAGTACTGGTTGATCGCCACCAGCTCATTGCCGAGCGCGGTATTCAGGTGCTCGATGACCTTGCTGTCGCCTTTCATCTCATTACCTCGATCACGGTTGTCAGTACACGATTCCAGCTTGGCATGGGCGCGACGGCCTGGCTAGCCCGTGGCGTCACAGTGTAAACACCGCCAGAGATAACTCAATCAAATCATGGGCTTGTAAAAACAAAGGCGAACGATAGCGATTTCTTTCACACGGCGTAAGCGAGCCATTCGGCGGCGTTATTCATCTCAGCCTTGATGGCCTCGCGGGTGATGTCCTTGCCCGTGCTGGCACACTTGCCGCACTGGGTCGCGCACCCCGTCTGCTGCTGGACCTCGCGCCAGCTGCGTGCGCCCTCCTCGACGGCGCCGCGAATTCGATGGTCGGTCACGTTCTTGCAGAGACACACGTACATGTCATCACCTCACGCTGATCATGAAGTGAATGTAAATGATTCGCATGGGTAACCGCAAGCGCCGTGCGGTGAAAATCTGATCGATATCAGGTTTTCTGGCCCGACGCTGCCGAGGCGCTCAGCGGGTCTTGGGCAGCACCACCACGCGGGTGCCGGAGACGATGTCCGGCCAGCTGCGCTTCTCGTCGTCGAAGAGGATCCACAGGTATCCGAGGCCGAAGGCCGCCAGCGAGACGGTCGCCACCAGGAAGCGCTGCAGCGCCTGGAAGGCGGTGATCGAGCAGCCATCGAGGGTCTGCACCCTGAGCCGCCAGGCCTGCATGCCCAGGGTCATGCCGCCCCGCGTCCAGAAGAAGGCGAAGAACACGAAGGCCCCGAGTGCCATCAGCAGGCGCAGGGAGAGCACCTGGGCGGCGCCCAGGCCGACCTGCTCGGCCGGCACCGCCAGCACCAGCCGCACCACCGCCAGGTGCAGCGCGGTGATGACGATCCAGATCGCCATCACCAGCAGGCCGTCGTAGAGCATGGCGCCCAGCCGCCGGCCGAGGCCGGCCGGCCAGACTTCATCGAGTCGATCGAAACGTCGCTGCATGAAAACCTCGTTCAGCCGGTACGGCGCAATAGGTACAGGCCCACCCCGGCACACAGCAGGGTCGGCGCTAGCACCGCCCAGGCCGGCGAGAAGCCGAACACCGTCGACGCCGGCCCCAGCAGGTCCTGAAGGTACTTGAAGGAGAGGCCGACGATCACCCCGTAGAAGACCCGGGTGCCGGCGGCCACGGTGCGCAGGGGACCGAACACGAAGGAGGCCGCCACCAGCACCAGCGAGGCCATGGTCAGCGGCATCAGCATCTTCTGCCAGAAATAGAGCAGTGGCTGGGTCGCCTGCTGTCCCTGCTCGCGCAGATAGCGAGCGTAGTTCCACAGCTCGCTGGGGGCCTGAGTCTCGACGTCGCGCAGCAGCCGGTCGAGCTGCGCGGGGGTCATGCTCGTCTCCCAGGGCAGGGTATCGTGGTGCCGAGCCTCGGTGCGCCCCTCGTCGAAACGGGTCACGGCGACCTGCCTGAGCTGCCAGTGATCATCCTGCCAGACCGCCTGGCGGGCGCTCAGCGCCTCGGTGAGCGTGCGGCCCTCGAAGCGATAGCGGGTCAGGTCGAGCACGGTGTCGTCGGCGCGGATGGCGCCGAAGCGATAGACGTCGTCCCCCTCGCGCTGCCAGCCGCCCCGCTGGGTGAGCAGCGCCCCCTCGCCCTGCATCTGCTCGAGGCGCCAGGCGCTGGCGAACTGCTCTGTGCGCGGGCTGACGAACTCGGCGATGGTCAGCACCACCAGAATGACCAGGATGATCGGCTTCATCACCCCCCAGAGGATGCGCACCAGGGAGCGACCGGCGGCGCGCATCACGGTCAGCTCATTGCTCGAGGCCATGCTGCCCAGGCCAATCAGCGCACCGATCAGCACCCCCACCGGCGCATACTGATAGAAGCGCCAGGGCAGGCGCATCAGCAGGTAGAACAGCACCTGGAGGGCGCCGTAGTCGCCCTCGACGTCGCCGAGGTCGTTGATGTAGGTGATCACCAGGTCCAACCCCAGCAGAACGACCTGCACGACGAGGATGGCGCCCAGCACGTTGCGGGCGATGTAGCGATCGAGACGGTCGGTAATCATCCGCTCATTCCCTTGCGCTGGGCCCTGGCCATCATGGCCAGGCCAATGGCCAGAAAGCCGCCGTGGATCGGCCACATCCCGATCGCCACCGGCCAGCTGCCGCGGCCGATGGCGTCCAACGCCGCCAGCAGCAGGCTGAGGTAGGCCACGTAGAGGAAGATCGCCGGCAGCAGCTTGGAGAAGCGCCCCTGGCGCGGATTGACCCGCGACAGCGGCATGGCCAGCAGGGTCAGGATAAAGACCATCAGCGGCAGGCCGAGGCGCCACTGCAACTGGGCCATGGCCGGCAGTGCCTCGGCGCCGAACAGTGCGGCGGTGGTGGCGTACTCGGGGGAATCGAGTTCGGGGCTCTGGGCGGCCCCGGAGAGACGCACGGCGTAGGTGCCGAACTCGAGGCGCTCGGCCTCGGCGCGGCCGGGGTCGACGCTGTAGCGCTCGCCCTCTTCCAGTACCAGGAAACGGCTGCCGGTCTCCTCATCGACGGTCTGATAGCCACTTCGCGCCCGGGTCACCACGCTTTCGGGGGTCGTGTCGCTGCGCGACTGGCGCTCGCTGATGAAGACCTCCTGCATACGCGTGCCGTCGTCGTTGAAGCCCTCGGTGTAGGCCGTGCGACCGCCGCCGAAGTCCTGGAAGCGTCCCGGCGCCAAGGCCGTGAAGTCGAGCTGGCTGCGCTGCTCCTCGAGCATTACCTCGTTGTGCAGAGCACCCGCCGGGGTCAGCCACAGGCTGCAGATGCCGACCAGAATCGCCACCAGAGTCGCCGGCACCAGGCTGACCTGCAGCAGGCGATGGGGACTCGTGCCGCAGGCCACCAGCACGGTGATCTCGCTGTTGAGATAGAGCTGCCCGTAGGCCAGCAGGATGCCCAGGAAGAAGGCCAGCGGCAGAATCAGCTCGAGAAAGCCCGGCAGGTGAAAGAGCATCAACGTGCCGAGGATGCTCACCGGGATCTCCCCTTCCGCCGCGTTAGAGAAGTAGCGGATGAAGCGGCTGCCCATGATCACCAGCAATAAAACGCCGGCCACGGCGGACATGGTCAGCAGGATTTCGCGGGTCAGGTAACGGAATATGATCAACGTTGTCTCCTGGCTGGACACCCCCTGGTGCCCGGCCATCTTCCATGCAATGACGCCTTGCCTTGGGTACACTGGAATGACTCGGCAACGTGCCGGCATTATCCAGAATCCCCCCTCGATTGTCTTGTGGAGACTCCATGGAATTCCCCGTTCAGACGGCCAATCCCGCCAAGGTCGAGACGGCCTGTCTCGTGGTCCCGGTATTCAAGGACGGTGAGCTGTTGCCCGCCGCCGCCAAGCTCGACAACGCCAGCGAGCGGCTGATCGGCCAACTGATCGAGCGCGGCGATTTCGAGGCCACGCTCGGCAATGTCCTGATGGTGCCCTTCGCCCCGGGCCTCAACACGGACCGACTGATGCTGGTGGGACTGGGCGAGCGCGGCAAGTGCCAGGAAGGCGCCTTCCGCAAGGCCGTGGACGCCGCCTTTACCGCGATCGCGCCGCTGCCCGCCGAGGACGTCGCCGTGGCCTTCACCGACGTGCCGGTCGCCGACCGCGGCTGCGACTGGAAGGCCCGCATGGTCGCCGAGGCCACCCATCGCGCCGTCTACCGCTTCGACGACTTCAAGTCCGAGAAGGCGCCCGCCCCGCGCCTGGAGAAGGTCACCCTGCTGATCAGCGAGCAGGGTGACGCCGACGCGGCCCGCCGGGGTGCGCACGTGGGTGATGCCATCGGCCAGGGCGTGGCCACCACCCGCACCCTGGGCAACCTGCCGGGCAACGTCTGCACGCCGAGCTACCTGGCCGAGCGCGCCGAGCGGCTGGCCGCCGAATCCGGCGGCGAGCTGACCGCCGAGATCCTCGACGAGGCGGCGCTGGAAGAACTCGGCGCCCACAGCCTGCTTTCCGTGGGTCGCGGCAGCGCCGAGCCCTCGCGGCTGATCGTCATGCGCTACCAGGGCGCCGAGGAGGCCGACGAGGCTCCCCACTTGCTGGTCGGCAAGGGCATCACCTTCGACACCGGCGGCATTTCGCTCAAGCCCGGCGAAGGCATGGACGAGATGAAGTTCGACATGTGCGGCGCCGCCAGCGTGTTCGGCACCGTCACCTCGGTGCTCGCCATCAAGCCCAGGATCAACCTGGTGGCCATCGTCGCCGCCGCCGAGAACATGCCCGACGGCCGCGCCACCAAGCCCGGCGACATCATCCAGACGCTCAAGGGCCTCTCCGTCGAGGTGCTCAACACCGATGCCGAGGGCCGCCTGGTGCTGTGCGACGCCCTGACCTACGCCGAGCGCTTCGAGCCGGCCAGCGTCGTCGACATCGCCACCCTGACCGGCGCGGCGATCATCGCCCTGGGCCACCACGCCACCGGCCTGCTGTCCAACGATGACGATCTGGCGCTGGACATCCTGGACGCTGGCGAGACCGCCTGGGACCGCGCCTGGCACCTGCCGCTGTGGGACGAGTACCAGGAGCAGCTCTCCTCCAACTTCGCCGACTTGGCGAACATCGGCGGCCGCCCGGCCGGCACCATCACCGCCGCCTGCTTCCTCTCGCGCTTCGCCGACAAGTTCCCCTGGGCGCACCTGGACATCGCCGGCACGGCCTGGACCTCCGGCAAGCAGAAGGGGGCCAGCGGTCGTCCCGTCGGTCTGCTGACCCAGTACCTGCTGGACCGCGAGGCCGACGGCGAGGTCGAGGTCGAGGTCGCGGACGACTGATCGCCGCCAACGGGGTTGCCTTTTCCCTACGCGGACCTTTTCATGTGAGGTGACGACTTTCATGCACCGGGCCCTTGCCGGCCCGGTTCCCTTTTTCGTGCCGAGGGCGCCCGACGGCGCCCCGCCAGAAGCGGAGACCCCTCGCCGTGTCCACCGAACGCTTTTCCGTGCTGTCCACGACCCAGCCCACCGCGCCGCAGATCCGTGAACAGATCCTCGCCAACCCCGGCTTCGGTCGCTACTTCACCGATCACATGGCCCATGTGCGCTGGACCCTCGACGACGGCTGGCATGGCCACGAGGTGCGCCCCTACGGTCCGCTGACCCTGGATCCCGCCGCCGCCGTGCTCCATTACGGCCAGGAGATCTTCGAGGGGGTCAAGGCCTACCGCCACGCCGACGGCTCTGTCTGGACCTTCCGTCCCGAGAAGAACGCCGAGCGCTTCCGGCGTAGCGCGCGTCGCCTGGCGCTGCCGGAACTCTCCGACGAGGACTTCATCGACTCGCTCAAGGCGCTGCTGGCCAAGGACCAGGCCTGGGTGCCTACCCCGACCGACGAGACCGACGAGTCGAGCCTCTACCTTCGCCCCTTCATGATCGCCAGCGAAACCTTCCTCGGCGTGCGCCCCTCCCACGAGGTCGACTACTACGTCATCGCCTCGCCGGCGGCGGCCTACTTCCAGGGCGGCGTGAAGCCGGTCTCGATCTGGCTCTCCTCGCACTACAAGCGCGCCGCCGCGGGCGGCACCGGCTTCGCCAAGTGCGGCGGCAACTACGCCGCCTCGCTGGCCGCCCAGAAGGAAGCCGCGGCGCACGACTGCAGCCAGGTGGCCTTCCTCGATGCCGCCGAGAACAAGTGGATCGAGGAGCTGGGCGGCATGAACCTGTTCTTCGTCTTCAAGGACGGCCGCATCGTCACCCCGCGCCTCACCGACACCATCCTCGAGGGCGTGACCCGCGATTCGGTGCTGACCCTGGCCGGCGACGAGGGGCTGACCCCGGAGGAGCGGCCGATCAGCATCGACGAGTGGCGCGAGGGCGCGGCCTCCGGCGAGATCACCGAGGTCTTCGCCTGCGGCACCGCCGCGGTGATCACCCCGGTGGGCGAGCTGGTCACCGAGGACGGCAGCATCCGCCTGGCCGCCGAGGGCGACAACGAGGTGGCCAAGCGCCTGCGCACCCGCCTGCTCGACCTGCAGTACGGCCGCAGCGAAGACACCCGCGGCTGGCTGACCCGACTCGCCTGAGCCCCGACAACCGTGCGCTGACCGCCGGGGGCAGGACATAGCGAGGGTCCTTTGCCATGGAGGGCAAAGGTAGCGCCCAGGGATGGGTTCACAGCGCCCTCGCGGGGTCCTGCCGCCGGCGAGTCCGGCACCCTGAAGCTGAGGACACTTTCCCGGCACGGGCAAGCGAGCACCAGTCCCCTTCGAGATCCCATGACCCGCATCGACTTCTACATCCTGCCCGACACCACCCTGGAGGCCCGCTTCGGCTTCGCCTGCCGGCTGGCCGAAACGATCTACCGCAAGGGCTACCGACTGCACCTGCACGCCGAGGACGAGGCCATGGCCCGCGAACTCGACGACCGGCTCTGGACCTTCCGTCCCGACGCCTACCTTCCCCACGCCATGCTGGGCAGCGACCAGGAGGCGACGGTGCCGGTGACCATCGGCTGGGAGGGCCCGCCGGAGCCCGGCGCCCAGGCGCTGCTCAACCTGCACCCGGGCATCCCCGAGTGGTTCTCGCGTTTCGAACGCGTCGCCGAGATCATCAACCAGCACCAGGACGTGCTCACCGCCAAGCGCGAGTGCTGGCAGACCTACAAGAAGCGCGGCTACCCGGTCACCCCGCACCACCTGCGCGGCCAGGGCTGAGCCGCCTCGCCCATGACGCCGGCCCGCTCGGCAGGCTATAATCGAGCCCATTTTTCGCGCCCTGCGGCGCCGCCAAGACGCGGCTTGCCGTGCCTCGACGCCACCCTGAACACCCGGAAGCCCCCATGGACAAGACCTACCAACCCGAGCAGATCGAAACCCGCTGGTACGAGCGCTGGGAAGCCGACAACCGCTTCGCCCCCGCAGGCGCGGGCGAGCCCTTCTCCATCATGATCCCGCCGCCCAACGTCACCGGCAGCCTGCACATGGGCCACGCCTTCCAGGACACCATCATGGACACCCTGACCCGCTGGCGGCGGATGCAGGGGCGCAACACCCTGTGGCAGATCGGCACCGACCACGCCGGCATCGCCACCCAGATGCTGGTCGAGCGCAAGGTCGCCGCGGAAGAGGGCAAGAGCCGCCACGATCTCGGGCGCGAGGCCTTCACCGACAAGATCTGGGAGTGGAAGCAGGAGTCCGGCGGCGAGATCACCCGTCAGCTGCGCCGCATGGGGGCCAGCGTCGACTGGAGCCGCGAACGCTTCACCATGGACGACGGCTTCTACAAGGCCGTGCAGGAGGTCTTCGTCCGCCTCCATGAAGACGACCTGATCTACCGCGGCAAGCGGCTGGTCAACTGGGACCCGACCCTGCACACCGCCATCTCCGACCTGGAGGTGGAGAACCGCGACCAGCAGGGCAGCTTCTGGCACTTCCGCTACCCGCTGGCCGACGGCGTCACCACCGACGCGGGCCTCGGCTACCTGGTGGTCGCCACCACCCGCCCCGAGACCCTGCTCGGCGACAGCGCCGTGGCGGTCAACCCCGAGGATCCGCGCTACGCCTCGCTGGTCGGCAAGTTCGTCGAACTGCCGCTGGTCGGCCGTCGCATCCCGGTGGTGGCCGACGAGCACGCCGACATGGAGAAAGGCTCGGGCTGCGTGAAGATCACCCCGGCCCACGACTTCAACGACTACGAGGTCGGCAAGCGCTGCGGGCTTCCGCTGATCAACGTCTTCACCCAGAACGCCGCCGTCCTCGAGCGCGCCGAGGTCTTCGACCTCCAGGGCCGGCCGCTTGCCGACGTCGATCCGAGCCTGCCCACCGCCTACGCGGGCCTGGGTCGCTTCGAGGCCCGTGAGCGCATCGTCGCCGACATGGACGCCGCCGGCTTGCTCGAGCAGGTGGAGACGGTCAGCAACACCCTGCCCTACGGCGATCGCTCCGGCGACGTCATCGAGCCGCTGCTCACCGACCAGTGGTTCGTCGCCGTGGAGGAGCTGGCCAAGCCGGCCATCGAGGCCGTCGAGAACGGCGACATCGAGTTCGTGCCGAAGAACTACGAGAACATGTACTTCGCCTGGATGCGCGACCTCCAGGACTGGTGCATCTCGCGCCAGCTGTGGTGGGGCCACCGCATCCCCGCCTGGTACGACAGCGAGGGCAACGTCTACGTGGCCAGGAGCGAGGCCGAGGCCCGCGAGAAGCACGGCCTGCCCGCCGACCTCGAACTCACCCAGGACGAGGACGTGCTCGACACCTGGTTCAGCTCCGGGCTCTGGACCTTCGGCACCCTGGGCTGGCCCGAGCAGACCCCGGAACTGGCCACCTTCCACCCGACGAGCGTGCTGGTCACCGGCTTCGACATCATCTTCTTCTGGGTCGCCCGGATGATCATGATGACGCTCAAGTTCACCGGCGAGGTGCCCTTCCGGCAGGTCTACGTGCACGGCCTGGTGCGCGACGGCCAGGGCCAGAAGATGTCCAAGTCCAAGGGCAACGTGCTCGATCCCATCGACCTGATCGACGGCATCTCCCTCGACACCCTAGTGGACAAGCGCACCGGCAACATGATGCAGCCGCAGAAGGCCAAGGCGATCGCCAAGGCCACCCGCGCCGAGTTCCCGGAGGGCATCGAGCCCCACGGCACCGACGCCCTGCGCTTCACCTTCCTCTCCCAGGCCACCACCGGCCGCGACATCAAGTTCGACATGGGCCGTCTGGACGGCTACCGCAACTTCTGCAACAAGCTCTGGAACGCCTCGCGCTACGTGCTGATGAACGCCGAGGGCGAGGACACCGGCATGGGTAGCGAACCGGTGGAGCTGTCGCTGGCCGACCGCTGGATCGTCTCGCGCCTGCAGCAGACCCAGGCCCAGGTGACCAGGGCGATGGAGGAGTTCCGCTTCGACCACGCCTCCCAGGCGCTCTACGACTTCGTCTGGAACGAGTACTGCGACTGGTACCTGGAGCTCTCCAAGCCGGTGCTGTGGGACGAGGGCGCCAGCGCCGCGGCCAAACGCGGCACCCGCCAGACCCTGGTGCGGGTGCTCGAGGCGATCCTGCGCCTGGCCCACCCGATGATGCCCTTCATCTCCGAGGAGATCTGGCAGCGCGTCGCGCCGCTGGCCGGCACCCTCTCGGCCGAGGGCGGCTCAGAAGAGAGCGGCTCGATCATGAACCAGCCCTGGCCGCTGGCCGACGAGACCCTGGTCGACGAACGCGCGACCCGCGACATCGAGTGGCTCAAGGGCGTGATCGTGGCCGTGCGCAACATCCGCGCCGAGATGAACATCGCCCCGGGCAAGCCGCTGGAGGCGCTGCTCACCAAGGGCGGGCCGGAAGACGCCGAGCGCCTGGCGGCCAACCGCCTGTTCCTCTCCAAGCTGGCCAAGCTAGAGCGCGTCGAATGGCTCGACGACCCCGCCAAGGCGCCGCTCTCGGCGACCCAGCTGGTCGGCGAGATGGAGGTGCTGGTACCCATGGCCGACCTGATCGACAAGGACGCCGAACTGGCACGCCTGGCCAAGGAGATCGACAAGCAGGAGAAGCTGATCGGCGGCATCGAGAAGAAGCTCGGCAACGAGAGCTTCGTCGCCAAGGCGCCGGCCGCAGTGGTCGAGAAGGAGCGCGCCAAGCTCGCCGACTTCGAGGCCGCGCGCCGGCTGCTGGTCGAGCAGCGCGAGAAGATCGAGGCGCTCTGATCCAGCGGGTCGTGATCTAGCGGGTCATGATCCAGCGGGTCGATCGCTGACGACAAAGGGGCCGGGCGCTAAGCGCCCGGCCCCTTTCGTTGTGCAACGCCTGGGATCACAGTCCGCGGAAGCTCTCCCACAGCGCCGGCACGCCCGGGAACATCCCGATGCCCGCCATCACCGTGCAGAGGACCGCGAACACCACGCCAGGGATGATCCAGCGCCCCATGTGGCCCAGCTCGCGGCCGCGCTCCTTGCAGCCGATCAGCCCTAGGTTGTCCAGCAGCACCGTCAGCGACCAGCCGAACACCGGATTGACCAGCGCCGAGGAGAAGATCACCACCGCCGCGGACTGGGTGGTCTTGCCCTTGCGGGTCATCTGCATGCCCGCCTCCAGCAGCGGCACGTAGACCCCGACCATCAGCGCTACGCTGAGCACCGGCTGCCACACCGCCAGGTCCATCGGATAGCCCCAGAGGGCGGCCACCACGCACAGCAGGCCGGTCAGCACCGCCCCAGCGGGGATCGGGCGACGGGCGATCGCCGCCGGCACGATGTAGGTGCCCCAGGAGGAGCTGATGTTGCCGCCGCCCAGGAGGCTGCCGGCCACCTGGCGGGCCGAGGCGGTGACCATGGTGTCGTCCATGTTCATCACCACCCGGTCGGTCTTCGGCGGGTAGTTGAGCTGCTGGAAGACCCGATGACCGACGAAGTCCGGCGACCACATGGCCACCGCCAGCACCGCGAAGGGCGCCACGGCGACGAAGTGATGGAAGGACGGCAGGCCCAGCTGCCAGCCGGTGTCTTCTCCCCACCAGTAAAGCGGGTTCAGGTTGGGCATCCCCGGCTCGGTGGTGAACTCGAAGGGCGCGCCCATCGCGAACGACAGCACGCCGGCCAGCAAGGCCCCCAGCGGAATCGCCAGCCAGCGCATCTGGACGTGCTCCAGATAGGCGTACATGAGGATCGTGGCGATGATCACCACGAACGCCAGGTAGGCCATGTCGAAGCCTTCGGCCCAGGCGAACAGGCTTTCGATCTGGCCGCTGATGCCAATGAAGCCCAAGTAGAGCAGCAGGCCGCCGCAGACCCCGTTGCCGGTCAGCCGGGCCAGCAGGCTGCCGCCCTTGCTAATGCCCAGCAAAAAGCCCAGACCGCCGATCATCAGGCCCAGCGCCATGGGGTGTCCGCCCGAGGCCACGATCAGCGGCACCAGCGGGATCAAGGGCCCGTGGGTGCCGGCCAGATTGCTGGTCGGATTGAGGAAGCCCGAGACCAGCACCACGAACAGCACCGCGGCGATCAGCATCTCGTAGCGGACGTTCTCGATGACGAACTCGTCGGAGAGGCCAAGCTGGCCGGCGAAGGCGGCGACGATGGCGGCGACCATCACGATCTTGCCGATGGTGGCCGCCATGGCCGGCACCCAGTCCTCGATTTCGAAGCGGTAGTCGCGCCCCGGCAGGTTGGGGCGCCAGCGCCGCGGCGCCATGCTCTGCAGCTCATGCTCCAGGTAGTCGGCCCGGGAGGCGAAGGCCGAGCGTGGCTTGCGGCGTTGGCGATACTCGTCGTGGGTGTCGGTCATGGGCTCACTTGCGGGTGGAGACAGAGAATGGCGAAAAAAAGCTCGCCCACTCTAGGGAGGCCCGACCCGAGCCACAATCTGACATTCGGCTAATATAAAGAAGCGCCCGGTCCGTGGCAGGAGACACCCCCCGCGGCCGCACAAAACACTCACTCGACGCGCTTACTCAACGCGCTTACTCAACGCGCAGGAAGCCCCCCAGCACCCGCTGATCGGGGCCGAAGAACACCAGTCGATCGTGATCGATCAGGTAGCGATAGGCGTTCTCCAGAAGCGCGGTCACCCGGGCGGCGTCCTCTGCCCGGGGGCAGGCGCGCCGCGTGGTGGCAAGCTCGGTGAAGGCGATCCGCTGATTGTCGCCCAGCGCCGCCCGGCCGGTCAGCCGGTTGCAGCCGTCGCTACCACTCACCCGCCCCTCGTCGTCGATCACGAAGTAGGGGCGCGTGGGCATGTCGAGGCGCTCGCTGGTGCCCACCAGCAGAAGGTTCCAACGCTGCTCGACCACCGGCCCCTCGAGGCGGGCCGAGGGCTCCTCGACGATCCCCGGGGCCTGTCCACCGCGACACGCGGCGAGCAGCAGGGCACCGGCGGTGAGCAGGGCAATGTTGCGTAACATTTTGATCATCATGGTATCTTCCTTGAGGCGCAGGGCGGTGGTCCGGCGCCAAGCTTGCCCCAGCCGGGGCATCGAGACAATTCTTCGCCGGACCAGGAGGTCCCTGAATGCTTCACGCGCTTCACAACGATGCCCTCGGCAAGCTGATCCTGCGCCTCACCGTGGCCGGACTGATGCTGCCCCACGGCCTTGCCAAGCTGCTCAATCCGGGCAACCTGACCTGGATCGGCAACACCCTGGCCGCCCAGGGCCTGCCGACCGTGCTCGCCTATGGGGTGCTGATCGGCGAGGTGGTGGCGCCGCTGATGGTGCTGATCGGCTGGCGCAGTCGCGTGGGGGCCCTGCTGATGGTCGCCAACATGCTGGTGGCCATCTTCCTGGCACACATGGGCGACTTGACCGTCTTCAAGGACTCCGGCGGCTGGGCCCTGGAGCTGCAGGGCTTCTTCCTGTTCGGCGCCCTGGCGCTGGTCTTACTGGGCAGCGGGCGCATGGCCTGGCGGCCGGACTGATCGCGCCCGGCCGCCACGACACCTACCAGGTGCCGGTGTTCTCCATGGACGCCCACGGCTCCCTGGGCGGCTGGGCGTCGCCGGCCTGCAGCAGCTCCACCGAGATGCCGTCGGGGCTTTTGACGAAGGCCATGTGGCCGTCCCGCGGCGGGCGGTTGATGGTCACGCCGTTCGCCTGGAGGTGCTCGCAGAGGGCATAGATGTCGTCCACCCGGTAGGCCAGGTGGCCGAAGTTGCGCCCACCGCCGTACTCTTCCGGGTCCCAGTTCCAGGTCAGCTCGATCTCAGGCGCCTGGAGCTCGGCCGAGCGCGCCTCGTCCTGGGACGCGGTCAAGAAGACCAGCGTGAAGCGGCCCTTCTCGTTCTCCTTGCGGCGCACTTCCTTGAGACCCAGCAGGTCGCAGTAGAAGTGCAGCGAGGCGTAGAGGTCGCTGACGCGAACCATGGTGTGCAGATACTGCATGGGGAACTCCTGTCGCTTCAGTCGTGGGTGTACTCGGCGAAGACCGACGGCGTGCGGTCGTCGTGGCGCCAGCCCAGCACGGCGTAGTCGTCGTGACGCCCGGTCTCCATGCCGGGAGAGCCATGGGGCATGCCCGGCACCGCCAGGCCTGCCAGGTCGGGACGCTCGTCGAGCAGTCGGCGAACGTCCGACGCCGGCACGTGTCCCTCGATCACGTAGCCGTCGATCACCGCCGTGTGGCAGGAGGCGAGCCCCGGCGTCAGGCCGTGCTCGATCTTCACCGCGCGCATGTCGTGGGTCTCGTGCTGTCGCACCTCGAACCCCGCCTTCTCCATGTGCTCGGCCCAGGCCGTGCAGCAGCCACAGTTGGGATCCTTGTGCATCTCCACCACCGGCGCCTCGGCCCAGGCGGGGCTGGCGGCGGCGGTCAGCAGGACGCCGGCGAGGGCCAAACGTTGCAGTGGTGTCATGGCAGGCACTCCTAGGGTTAAGGTGTCGTCGATTGTCGGGTATCACCCGGCTCCTCTGCCACCCCGGAGCGACAGCATGAGCCACTACTGCGACCTGGCCCCCGGGCATCCGTTCCACGGGCCCTATCACGACCATGAATACGGTTTCCCGGTGGAGGACGATTGCGCCCTCTTCGAGCGCCTGGTGCTGGAGATCAATCAGGCGGGGCTCTCCTGGCTGACCGTGTTGAAGAAGCGCGCGGCCTTCCAGGCCGCCTTCGAGGGCTTCGACGTCGACCGGGTCGCGGCCTATGGCGAGGCCGAGCGGGCGCGACTGCTGGCGGATGCTGGCATCATCCGCAACCGCCTGAAGGTCGATGCGGCGATCCACAACGCCGGCGTGATCCAGGCCCTGCGCGCCGAGCACGGCAGCTTCAAGGCCTGGCTGGATCACCATCATCCCCTCGAACATGGCGGCTGGGTGCGCCTGTTCAAGCGCACCTTCCGCTTCACCGGCCCCGAGATCGTCGGAGAACTGCTAATGAGCAGCGGCTACCTGCCCGGCGCCCATCGCGACGACTGCCCCGTTCAGGCGAGCGTCCTCGACGCACGCCCCCCGTGGGCCGGCCGGTAGGATGACAGGCTCGCGACACATGGCGCCAACGGCCGAGCGGAGGCTTCACCCTTGCCAGCACAAGCGCTCAACGCAGCGGTGGGTGACCGGTTTCCAGCGCCGGCCACCCATCACTAGCACTCGCGCTGATAGTTCAGCGCAGCGGGATCAACCGAACACGTAAAACGCCAGCTTGTTGCCGTCGGGATCTTTCACGTAGGCACCGTAGAACTGGTCCTCGATCCGCTGGCCCGGCTGACCGTCGCACACGGCTCCCAGTGCAATGGCTTTCTGATAGTACGCGTCCACCGCCTCTTTACTGCCGACGGAAATGGCGACCATGTTGCCGTTTCCGGGATGGTTAGGCGCTTCATTGAAAGGAATGCACACCGCAAGCATGGGAGTGCTCATGCTCTCGCCGATAAACGCGATGCGGCCCATATCCAGCAGCACCTTGGCGCCCAGGTCGTGCAGCAGCTCGCTATAGAAGGTCTTGGCCTTGTCCATATCGCTGACACCCAGGGTGACGTATCCGATCATGGTGTTTCTCCGTTCAGGATGGTTAACGAGGGATTAGGGTACGCGGTTTCTTACCTGCTCGCGTGATGGGGCGCCACCGTCGCTGACGACGATCCGAGGCAGCGCGGCCCGGCTGGGCCCTGGGGAACCGGCGCCCCGCCTTGCCGTCAGAGCAAGGGCCTGCCGCCGACGAAGGAGCTTTTCACATGGATTCGATGACTCAGGCCGCGCTGGGCGCGGCGATCGGCGGTGCCGTGCTCGGCCGGCGGCTGGGCCGCAAGGCGGTGCTGATCGGCGCGGCACTGGGCACCCTGCCCGACCTGGACGTGATCATCGACTACGGCGACGCCGTGGCCAACGTCACCCAGCACCGCGGCTTTTCCCACTCGCTGTTCGTGCTGGCGGGGCTCGCCGCCCTGCTCGCGCTGCTGTCGACCCGCGTCGCGAAGGCGCGGGACATCTCGCTTCCCCGCTGGGGGCTGTTCTTCGGGCTCATCCTGCTGACCCACCCGCTGCTCGACGCCCTGACGACCTACGGCACCCAGCTCTGGTGGCCGCTTGACACGCCGCCCGTGGCCTGGCCGCACGTCTTCATCATCGACCCGCTCTACACCCTGCCGCTGCTGGTGGGCGTCGGCATGGCGCTGATAAGCGGCCGCGCGGCCCGCCCCGCGACCTGGGGGCTGACGATCGCCTGCGCCTACCTGGTGCTTGCCGTCGGCGCCCGACAGCTGGTCGAGGCGCGCATCGAGCCGGTGCTGGCCGAGCGCGGCCTCGAGCAGGCCCCGCGGCTGATCCAGCCGACGCCCTTCAACATCCTGCTGTGGCGAGTCACCGTGGCCGACGGCGGGCGCTACCACGAGGCCCTGGTGGGGGTGTTCGATGGCGACAGCGCCCCGTCGCTCGAGACCTATGCCCGCGGCGCCGAGCTGGAGGCGGCGGCGCTCGACAGCCGACGCGGCCAACGGCTCGACTGGTTCGCCGGGCCCTTCCTGCGCTATGAGATGCGCGAGCGTGACGGCCGCGATACCCTGGTGGCCACCGACCTGCGCCTCGGCTTCCCGGGCTTTCACCCCTTCGCCTTTACCCTGGCGACCCGCGAGGGCGACGACTGGCGGCCGGTGCCGGTCTCCGAACAGCTCACCTCTCCGGGAAAAAACAGCCGCGCGGCGCTGTCCCGGCTCGGCGGGCGCATCTTGAGCCCGGAGCCACGGCTCTGCACCAGCGACTTCGTCGCTCGCCAGTGGCTCATCGGCGCGCCCGGTTCGTGCTGAGATACTGAGGGACTGAGATGCTGAGCCCCGGCACGCAAACGGGGTGGCCGACGCCACCCCGTTTGCGGGTTTTCGATCAGCGCCGCGTCGCGGCGTTCAGAGCGCCTGCACCAGCCCCTCGATGGCCTGCTTCGCCTCCTTGAGCGCCGCCTCGCGGTGGGATTCCCCCATGGCGAGCCCCTCGGCGAAGACCACCTCAACCTCGGCGATGCCGATCAGGCCCAGCATGCCCTTGAGGTGCGGGGTCTGGCTGTCCATCGCGGTGCCGGCATATTCACCGCCCCTGGCCGCCAGGATCACCGCTCGCTTGCCCTCGATGAGCCCCACTGGCCCATTCTCGGTGTAGCGGAAGGTCTCGCCGGCCCGCAGTACGCGGTCGAACCACGCCTTGAGCTGGGACGGCACGCCGAGGTTGTACATCGGCACCGCCAGCACCACAACGTCGTGCTCAAGGAGCTCGCGAATCAGGTCGTCGGAGCGAGACGCCAGCTCGCGCTGCTCGGCGCTGCGCTCGCCGGCCGGCACCTGCCAGCTGGCGAGCTCCGGCTGGGTCAGGTGCGGCAGCTCATCGGCCACCAGGTCGCGAGCGGTGATCTCAAGATCGTCGCGGCCGGCGGCCAGGGACCGGAAGTGCTCGGCCAGGGCGATGGACTGGCCGTTCTCGCCGAGGATCGATGAGGTGAGAATGAGGGCGCGAGTGGTCATGGCAATCTCCTTGAACCGTTAGCGGACAATGCGTGCCATTCTACGTGCACTAAATGCAACGAAAAGCGCAAAGATCCGCCGTCTTCTTTCGATAAAAACGAAAGAAGCGCCCTCACCGCCTCAGGGCGCGATGCCCTGACCGCAACCCCGGTAGACCTGGTCGTTGAGGGAAAGCGTCACCCGGGCCGGCCAGGGCTGGCCGCTCATGTCATCGAAGCAAGCCTTCGCCTCGATGCGCAGGGTAAAGGGTCGCGCCGCCTGGCCGCTGGCCAGGATCACCCGCCCAGCGTCGTTGTCCAGGGTGGTCACCCGGTAGGGCAGGGTTACCTCCCGGCGGCCATAGTCCAGCGTCATGGTCAGCTCGGGAACGTCGTTGGCGAGCGCCACATGCCAGCCCGGCTCGTTGCCCTGGCCGCGGAACATCACCCCGGGGTGTTCCTCGCGGGTCAGGGCATCCCGGGTGACGTCAACCCGGCAATCGAGCCGGCCGCGCTGGCTCTCGACCAGCGCCTCCCGCCCCTTGTTCCAGAAGCTGAGGTCGCCCTGCTGGTAGCGGGCGCCGCTGGCCACTACGGCGGGGGCGAGACGCGTGCCCCCCTGGGCCGACCACAGCCGCAGCTCCTCCTTGGTGGCGGCGGTGACCAGGTCCTGAGCCGGCGTGCAGCGCCAGCCGGCCAGCTCGTCGGCCTCGCCGGGAAACAGCATCGAGGGCAGCAGCGGCGCCCTGGCCGAGGCCTCGTCCTGCGCCGGGTCGGCTTTCTCCAGGGAGGACGGGGCCGGCTCGGGCGCCGGCGCGCTCACGTAGGTGACGCAGCCGGACAGCCCCAGGGCCAGCAGCAGCGGCAGGGAGAGACGAAGGGGGACATGGCGGGACATGGCAGGGCTCCTTGGCAGACGATTCCTTGACGCGCGCTTACGTGGCGTGCGCTGTCGTTACCTCAGGATACCAGCCGCCGGACGGCTTGGCGCCGCCCGGCCGTCAGCCCCCTTTGGACATGACTCGAGGAACCGGAGACAGGTCGTAGAGGAGATACCGTCTCTCCTGACCTGCCCCCTACCTCAGCCGTGGCGCTGACGCAGCACCCGTGCCGCCTCCACCATGTTGGCGAGCGCCGGCTCCACCTCGGCCCAGCCCCGGGTCTTGAGGCCGCAGTCCGGGTTCACCCAGAGCCGCTCGACCGGGATGCGCTCGGCAGCCTTGTCCATCAGCGCCACCATCCAGTCCACCTCGGGAATATTCGGCGAGTGGATGTCATAGACGCCGGGCCCGATGGCGTTGGGATAGGCGAAGTCCTGGAAGGCGTCGAGCAGCTCCATGTCCGAGCGCGAGGTCTCGATGGTGATGACGTCGGCATCCAGGGCCGCGATGGCGGCGATGATGTCGTTGAACTCCGCGTAGCACATATGGGTGTGGATCTGCGTCTCGTCACGCACCCCCGCCGAGGCCAGCCGGAAGCACTCGACGGCCCAGTCGAGGTAGCCCTGCCACTCGGCACAGCGCAGCGGCAGCCCCTCGCGCAGCGCGGGCTCGTCGATCTGGATGGCGCGAATGCCCGCCGCCTCGAGGTCGAGCACCTCGTCGCGCAGCGCCAGGGCGATCTGCCGGCAGGTCGTCTCGCGGGGCTGGTCGTCGCGCACGAAGGACCACTGCAGCACGGTGACGGGCCCGGTGAGCATGCCCTTCATCGGCCGTTCGGTAAGCGACTGTGCATACTCGCTCCAGCGCACCGTCATGGCCGCCGGGCGCACCACATCGCCGTAGAGGATCGGCGGCTTGACGCAGCGCGTCCCGTAGCTCTGCACCCAGCCGAAGCGGGTGAAGGCGAAGCCGTCGAGCTGCTCGCCGAAGTACTCGACCATGTCGTTGCGCTCCGGCTCGCCGTGCACCGGCATGTCGATGCCGAGTGTCTCCTGGCGCGCCACGGCCCCGGCGATCTCCTCGCGCATCTGCGCCTCATAGGCCTCGCGAGAGAGGTCACCGGCCCTGAAGGCGCGCCGCGCGGCGCGGATCTCCCCGGTCTGGGGGAAGGAGCCGATGGTGGTCGTGGGGAACAGCGGCAGGGCGAGATGGCGCTGCTGGGCCACGGCGCGCTCGGCGTAGGGCCGCCGACGGCGCGCATCGTCATCGCTGACGCCGGCCAGCCGCGCGGCCACCGCGGGGCGATGCAGCCGCTCGGCCTCGCGACGCGCCTGCAGGGCACGGCTGGCGACCTCCACGCGCTCGCGGTCGATGGCGTCGGCGCGGCCGTCGAGCAGACGGGCCAGGGTGGCGACCTCATCCAGCTTCTGCCGGGCGAAGGCCAGCCAGCTTTTCAGTTCGAGCGAAAGATCGGTTTCCGCCTCTAGGTCCACCGGCACGTGCAGCAGCGAGCAGCTCGTCGCGATCCACAGCCGCTCGCCCAAGCGCATGCGCGCCACGGCCAGGCGCTCGCGCCACAGGGCCAAGTCGGCTCGCCAGACGTTGCGTCCGTCGATCGCCCCCACCGAGAGCACCTTGTGGGGCAGCAGGCGGTCGAGCACCGCTTCCAGCTCGTCCGGGGCGCGCACCCCATCGATGTGCAGGCCGGCCACCGGCAGGCTTACCGTCAGGGAGAGGTTGTCCCCCAGGCCGCCGAAGGGGCTGGCCAGCAGCAGCTTGACCGGGGCGGCCTGCAGACGGTGATAGGCGCGCTCATAGGCCTGCCGCCAGGCGAGCGGCAAATCCTGCACCAGCGCCGACTCGTCGAGCTGCACCCACTCGACGCCCTGCCCGGCCAGCCGCTGGAGCACCTCGGCGTAGACGTCGAGCAGGCCGTCGAGCAGCGCCAGGCGATCGAAGTCCTCGGGCACGTCGCCGCGCCCCTTGCCCAGCCACAGCCAGGTCAGCGGGCCGGTCAACGCCACCTTGACCGCATGACCGGCGGCCTTGGCCTCCTCCACCTGATCGAACAGCCGCTTGCTGGAGAGCCGGAAGCGCTGCCCGGGATGCAGCTCCGGCACCAGGTAGTGGTAGTTGGTATCGAAGTACTTGGTCATCTCGCAGGCCGCGGCCGGCGCGCCGCTGGGGGCGCGCCCCCGGGCCATGCGAAAGGCGGTGTCGAGATCCACCTCGCCGCGCGCCACCTCGTCCTCGGCGGCGAAACGCGGCGGCACCGCCCCGACCATCACCGAGACGTCGAGCACCTGATCATAGAAGGCGAAGTCGCCCACGGTCACCAGGTCGAGGCCAGCCTCGCGCTGGGCCGCCCAGTTCGCCAGGCGCAGCTCGCGTCCGGTGGCCTCCAGGGCCTGCCGGTCGAGGCTGCCCTGCCAGTAGGCCTCGGTGGCGCGCTTCAGTTCGCGATCCGCGCCGATGCGCGGATAGCCGGTAACATGAGCCATCGTCATGATGACATCCTTTGTTCATGAATGATGCTGAGGAGTCTCGCTGGCCATGGGAGGTGAATCAAACTAAACTTTCACATCTTAAAGATGAATCAGGCTCACCCTCATGCTCGAACTTCGCCACCTGCGCACCCTGGTTGCCCTGCGCGATGCCGGCTCACTGGTGGAGGCGGCCGAACGCGTGCACCTGACCCAGTCGGCCCTCTCCCACCAGATCAAGGACCTGGAGGAGCGCCTGGGCAGCCCGCTGTTCCTGCGCAAGACCCGGCCGGTGGAGTTCACCCGCGCCGGACTGCGCCTGCTGACCCTGGCCGAGCAGGTGCTGCCCCAGGTGCGCATGGCCGAGCGCGACCTGGCGCGGCTGGCCGGCAACGAGCAGGGCCGGCTGCACATGGCCATCGAGTGCCACAGCTGCTTCCAGTGGCTGATGCCCACCGTCGATCACTTCCGCGATCACTGGCCGGAGGTGGAGATCGACATTCCCGGCGGCCACCACTTCGACCCGCTACCGGCATTGGCCCGCGAGCAGCTCGACCTGGTGATCACCGCCGACCCCCAGCCGCTGCCGGGGGTGCACTACGAGCCGCTGTTCCGCTACGAGGGGCTCTTGGCAGTGGCTCGCCAGCACCCGCTGGCGAGCCGCCCCTTCGTCACGCCCGAGGATCTCGGCGAGGAGACACTGATCACCTATCCGGTGGAGCACTCCCGGCTGGACGTCTTCACTCAGTTCCTCGACCCCGCCGGAGTGCGCCCCCAGGAGGTCCGCACCGCCGAGTTGACCATCATGATGATGCAGCTGGTCGCCAGCGGTCGGGGCGTCTGTGCGCTGCCCAACTGGGCGCTGACCGAGTACCTGGAGCGCGACTACGTGAAGGCCGTGTCGCTGGGCGATAAGGGGGTGTGGAGCACGCTGTTCGCGGCGATCCGCGAGGAGACCCGCGGCGCGCCCTGGATGGAGGACTTCCTGCGCACCGCCCGGGAGACCTCCTTCGCGGTGCTGGAGGGGATCAGGCCGGCATAGGCAGGCGCCGCGGCAGCAGCAGGGTGAAGCGGGCGCCGCCCAGCTCGGTGCCGGCATCCAGCACCACGCTGCCGCCGTGCCAGGCCATGACCTTCTGCACGATGGAGAGCCCGAGACCGTAGCCGCCAGAGCGGCGAGTGCGGCTGTCGTCGAGGCGAGCGAAGGGCTTGAAGACCTCGGAGCGCGACGCGGCGGGGATGCCGGGGCCGTCATCCTCCACGTCCACGCGCACCAGCCGCGGCTCGCCCTGCAGGCGGATCACCACCCGACCGCGGGCATGACGGCAGGCGTTGGCCACCAGGTTCTGCAGGGCACGCTGCAGGTAGCGGGGCTCGGCCTGGATCTCCACCTCCGGCCCCTCGACCAGCTCGATGCGGATATCGCCATGCAGCGGTCGCAGGGCCTCGATGACCCGCAGTGCCATGGCGCGGCAGTCGACCAGCGAGGTCTGCAGCTCACCGCCGTTGGCGGTCTCGCTGCCCAGCCGGGCGTAGGTGAGGATCTCGTCGATCAGTTCGTCGAGCTCGGTGATATCGCCGTCGACGCCCTCGAGCTGGCGGCGGATCGCCGGATCGTCGGTCATGTCCTCGACCATCTGCACCGCGAAGCGGATGCGTGCCACCGGGGTGCGCAGCTCGTGGGAGACGGCGCGGATCATGTCCTGCTGGGCGCGCAGCAGCGACTGAACCTGGGCCGCCATGCCGTTGAAGGCCATGCCCAGCCGGCCCAGGAAGTCGCCGCTCTCGACCTTGACCCGGGTGTCCAGGCGGCCACCGGCGATGCGCGTGGCGGCCAGCTCGAGGCGCGCCATGCGGGCCTCCACGCCGCGCACGATCAGGTAGATGATCGCTGCCAGCACGCTGAGCAGCAGCATCAACAGCGTCAGCTGCAGCGGCAGCGGCAGCGGCTCGAAGGCCTTCACCGGGCCGATGGAAAGCCAGCTCGCCCGGGAGCCGTTGCCGGGCAGCAGCCGATACATCGCCATGGAGAGGCGCCCGGGAATCAGCCGGATGACCACCTCGCCATCCGCCAGTCGCACCAGCTGACGGGTATCCAGCCCCTCGGGAGCCGTCGTCAGCAGTTCGAGGGGGACGGCGGCGCCGGCCATGCGCTCGAGCTGCGCCTGGCGCTCGCCGGCGGGCACCTGGACGAGCCACTCGGCGAAGAGCTCGGTGAGCCCGCGCAGCTGCTGCTCGCTGAGGGTCGCCACGTCCACCTCGAGCAGCCGTTGCTGATTGGCCAGCAGGTGCCAGAGCCGCCAGCCGTCCTCCTCGCGGGGCACCACCAGCACGCGGCCCTCCAGCAGGCGCGTGCGCGAGAAGTAGTTCAGGGAGCGCGCCTCGACCGGCACCACCCGCAGGGTCATGTCGAGCTGCTCGGAACGCGCCAGCAGCCACGCCTCGCGCTCTGCCTCGGGCAGCGACTCGATCCAGCGGGTGAGCACGCGCATGGGGGGCTCGACCAGCTGCTCGCGATAGTGCTCGCGGCGCACCTGGTCGACAAGGGCGAGGCCCAGCAGGGCCAGCCCGAAGGTCAGCAGCAGCGCCAGGGCCAGCAGCACATAGACGCGCAGGAAGGTGCTGTCGGCCAGCATCCGACGCATGGTTCAGCCGTCCCTGACGAAGAGGTAGCCCTTGCTGCGCACCGTCTTGATGCGGTGCGGCTGGTTGGGATCGTCGCCGATCTTGGGCCGGATGCGCGAGACGCGCACGTCGATGGAGCGGTCCTGACCGTCGTAGCGTATGCCGCGCAGGCGATCGAAGATCTCCTCCCGGGTCAGCACCCGGCCGGCGTTGCTGGCCAGCAGCCACAGGAGGTCGAACTCGGCGCTGGTCAGGTCGATGCGCTCGCCGTCGAGCCAGGCCTCGCGGGTCGCGTTGTCGATCAACAGGTCGCTGAAGGTCAGGCGCGTCTCCTCGCCGGCGGCCCCCGGCTCGGCGCGGCGCAACAGGGCGCGCATCCGCGCCAGCAGTACCCGCGGCTGCACCGGCTTGGGGACGTAGTCATCGGCGCCCATCTCGAGCCCCAGCACCTGATCCATGTCGTCGGTGCGGGCGGTCAGCATCATGATCGGGCCGGCATAGTCGCTGCGCACCCGGCGACAGATCGACAGGCCATCCTCGCCGGGCAGCATCAGGTCGAGGATCACCAGGTCCGGCTGCAGGGAGAGGATCCGCTCGACGCCACGGGCGCCGTCGGCCTCGACCGTGACCCGAAAGCCGTTGGCCTCCAGATAGTCGCGGGTCAGCCCGGCCAATCGCTCGTCGTCCTCGATGATCAGCACGTGATCCAGTTCCTGGGCTTGCAAGCTGTCGTCCATCCTTCTGTTCCATCCTGGCGAGCAGGTGAGCGGGGCGGGCTCCCGGGGCCGGGAGCCGACGCCATTCTCTAAAGGATACCCGAAAACCGGGTTCTCGCCTTCCCGTCGCCATACGGCGACAGGGGCATCGCCAGGCCCAACCACGGGGCCTGGCGCCACGTCCGATTCTACCCCACGGAAGGTCACAGCCCATCCACAGGTTATCCACTTGATGAAGCCGAGAAAGCACACTATCTTGTGCCTCGATCCGGCACGAGCACTACATCATGTGCCGCTAGCAATCACACCCACAGCTGTCAACCGTCGCCTATGCGGCGGCCTTCACCACACGTTTCACCGAGTCAGGGACCCGGCGCCATGGATACCAATGTCACACCGGACGAGTCGTCCGTTTCCGTCACCGCACCCAAGGCCCTGCGCGTCATCAAGCGCAACGGCGACGTCATGCCCTTCGATGCCGACAAGATCGCCGTGGCCATGAGCAAGGCCTTCATCGCAGTGGAGGGCGACAACGCCGCCGCCTCCTCCCGGGTCCGCGACTTCGTCCGCCAGTCCACCGAGGCGATCGAGCACGCCTTCGTGCGTCGCATGCCCGACGGCGGCACCCTGCACATCGAGGACATCCAGGACCAGGTCGAGCTGGCGCTGATGCGCGGCGGTGAGCAGAAGGTCGCCCGCGCCTACGTGCTCTACCGCGAGGAGCACGCCAGGGCCCGCGCTGCGGCCGGTGACGCTATCCAGAAGCCCCACCCGAGCCTCAACATCACCCTGCCCGACGGCAGCGTCCGTCCGCTGGATCTCGGTCGCATCGAGACCCTGGTCTATGAGGCCTGCTCGGACCTGCCCAACACCGAGCCGCAGAAGATCGTCGACGACTCGGTGCGCAACCTCTACGACGGCGTGAGCGCCGACGGCGTCTCCCAGGCACTGACCATGACCGCGCGCACCCTGGTCGAGAAGGACCCGAGCTACACCTACGTCACCGCCCGCCTGCTGCAGGACAGCATCCGCCGCGAGGCGCTCTCCTTCCTGGGGGTGGCCGAGGAGGCCACCTACAGCGACATGGCCGAGCTCTATGCGCCGGCCTTCAAGGCCTACATCGAGAAGGGTATCGAATTCGAGCAGCTCGACGAGGCGCTGGCCGAGTTCGACCTGGAGCGCCTGGCCGCGGCGCTGGACCACACCCGCGACAACGCCTTCACCTACCTGGGCCTGCAGACCCTCTATGACCGCTACTTCATCCACCGTGATGATGTGCGCTACGAGCTGCCCCAGGTGATGTTCATGCGCGTCGCCATGGGCCTGGCGCTCAACGAGGACGACCGCGAGGCGCGGGCCATCGAGTTCTACGAGCTGCTCTCCAGCTTCGACTACATGGCCTCCACGCCGACCCTGTTCAACGCCGGCACCCAGCGCAGCCAGCTCTCCAGCTGCTACCTGACCACCGTGCCGGACAACCTGGACGGCATCTACAGCGCCATCCGCGACAACGCCATGCTCTCCAAGTGGGCCGGCGGTCTCGGCAACGACTGGACGCCGGTGCGCGCGCTGGGCTCCTACATCAAGGGCACCAACGGCAAGTCCCAGGGCGTCGTGCCCTTCCTCAAGGTGGTCAACGACACCGCCGTGGCGGTCAACCAGGGCGGCAAGCGCAAGGGCGCCGTCTGCGCCTACCTCGAGTCCTGGCACCTCGACGTCGAGGAGTTCCTGGAGCTGCGCAAGAACACCGGCGACGACCGCCGCCGCACCCACGACATGAACACCGCCAACTGGGTGCCGGACCTGTTCATGAAGCGCGTCTTCGACGACGAAGAGTGGACGCTGTTCTCGCCGGCCACCTGCCCGGATCTCCACGACCTCTACGGCGCGGCCTTCGAGCAGCGCTACCAGGAGTACGAGGAGATGACCCGCAACGGTCAGCTCAAGCTCTTCAAGCGGGTCAAGGCCAAGGACCTGTGGCGCAAGATGCTCTCGATGCTGTTCGAGACCGGCCACCCCTGGATCACCTTCAAGGATCCGTGCAACCTGCGTAGCCCGCAGCAGCACGCCGGCGTGGTGCACAGCTCCAACCTGTGCACCGAGATCACCCTGAACACCTCGGTCGACGAGATCGCGGTCTGCAACCTGGGCTCGGTCAACCTCGCCCAGCACATGACCGACGGCGAGCTCGACGGCGAGAAGCTCAGGAAGACCGTGCGCACCGCGGTGCGGATGCTCGATAACGTCATCGACATCAACTACTACGCGGTGCCCCAGGCCAAGAACTCGAACCTCAAGCACCGCCCGGTGGGGCTTGGCATCATGGGCTTCCAGGATGCCCTCTACGCCCACGGCATCGCCTACGCCTCCGAGGACGCCGTCGAATTCGCCGACCGTTCCATGGAGCTGGTCAGCTACCACGCCATCGAGGCCTCCTCGGATCTCGCCGCCGAGCGCGGCCAGTACCAGAGCTACGAGGGCTCGCTGTGGAGCCAGGGCGTGCTGCCCATCGACTCCATCGAGAAGCTGAAGCAGGAGCGTGGCGAGCAGTACATCGAGGTCGACACCTCCATGACCCAGGACTGGTCGCGCATCCGCGAGAAGCTGTCCGAGCAGGGCATGCGTAACTCCAACGTCATGGCCATCGCCCCGACCGCGACCATCTCCAACATCTGCGGCGTCTCGCAGTCGATCGAGCCGACCTACCAGAACCTGTTCGTCAAATCGAACCTGTCCGGCGAGTTCACGGTGGTCAACTCCTACATGGTCAACGACCTCAAGGCGCGCGGCCTGTGGGACGAGGTGATGATCAACGACCTCAAGTACTACGACGGCAGCGTGCAGCCCATCGACCGCGTGCCGGCCGATCTCAAGGCCCGCTACGCCACCGCCTTCGAGGTTGAGCCCAAGTGGCTGGTCGAGGCCGCCTCGCGTCGCCAGAAATGGATCGACCAGGCGCAGTCGCTGAACCTCTACATCCAGGGCGTCTCGGGCAAGAAGCTCGACGTGACCTACCGGATGGCCTGGTACCGCGGCCTGAAGACCACCTACTACCTGCGCGCCCTGGGCGCCACCTCGGTGGAGAAGTCCACCGTGGAGCGCGGCACCCTCAACGCGGTGAGCAACGCAGCACCTGGCGCCGCGCCGGCACCGGCGCCGACCCCGGAGGCCAAACCCGAGCCGAGGGGCGTCGAGGACTTCCTGTCCGGCAAGAGCGGCAGCGGTTCCCGGGCGCCCTCCGCGGGCGAGATTGACGAGCTGGGCTGCGAGGCCTGCCAGTAACGCCGCGGCGCGAGCGCCGATCCCCCTTACAAGCCCGGAAGGCCCCCGAGGCCTTCCGGCCCCACGACACATCGAGGAACACGACATGCTGAACTGGGACGAATTCCACGAAGATGACAGCGCGGTGGCCGAGCAGCCGGCCGCGGCCCAGCCCGCCCCGGCAGCGGCGCCCAAGCCCGCGCCCGCACCGGACGCGGTGGCGGAGAGCGCCGGCGCCTACCAGGTCGCCGACGAGGACCGCATGGCCCGCGCCAAGCGCTCGCTGGAGGAGCTCGACGTGGCCGCCGGTCTCGAGGAGCTCGAGATGGGCGCGGCGCGCATCGAGGTCGACGACAAGCAGATGATCAATGCGCGCGCCGACCTCAACCAGCTGGTGCCCTTCAAGTACGAGTGGGCCTGGCAGAAGTACCTGGACGGCAGTGCCAATCACTGGATGCCCCAGGAAGTGAACATGAACGCCGACATCGCCCTGTGGAAGAGCGCCGAAGGCCTCACCGCGGACGAACGGCGCATCGTCGAGCGCAGCCTGGGCTACTTCTCCACGGCGGATTCGCTGGTCGCCAACAACCTGGTGCTGGCCCTCTACCGCCTGATCACCAACCCCGAGTGCCGCCAGTACCTGCTGCGCCAGGCCTTCGAGGAGGCGATCCACACCCACGCCTACCAGTACTGCGTGGAGTCGCTGGGCATGGACGAAGGCGAGGTCTTCAACATGTACCGCGAGGTGCCCTCCGTCGCCGCCAAGTCGGCCTGGAGCCTCAAGCACACTCAGTCGCTCTCCCGCCCGGACTTCAACACCGGCACCCCGGAGACCGACCAGGAGCTGCTGCGCAACCTGATCGCCTTCTACTGCGTCACCGAGGGCATCTTCTTCTACTGCGGCTTCAGCCAGATCCTCTCCATGGGTCGCCGCAACAAGATGACCGGCGTCGCCGAGCAGTTCCAGTACATCCTGCGCGACGAGTCCATGCACCTGAACTTCGGCGTGGACATGATCAACCAGATCAAGATCGAGAACCCGCACCTGTGGACGGCCGAGTTCCAGGACGAGGTCACCCAGATGATCCTCGAGGGCACCGAGCTCGAGATCGCCTACGCCCGGGACACCATGCCCCGCGGCGTGCTGGGCATGAACGCGGCGATCATGGAGGAGTACCTCCATTTCATCTGCAACCGTCGCCTGGCCCAGATCGGCCTCAAGGAGCAGTTCCCCGGCGCGAAGAACCCCTTCCCGTGGATGAGCGAGATCATCGACCTGCGCAAGGAGAAGAACTTCTTCGAGACCCGCGTCACCGAGTACCAGGTGGGCGGAGCCCTGAGCTGGGATTGATACCCGCTGGAGCCCGCGGAGAAGGCGCTTGGAAAGGCCTTTCGGGACGGAGCTTTGAGACAGGCCCTTGACGGTGCTTCGCATCACGGCCAATGCCCCTAGGCATTGGCCGTTTTTCGTTTCCGGCCATACCCCAACATCGCTTTTTCGTGGACATCCTCCCCGGCTTGCGGCAGCGTGAAATGCCGGAGTCACATGAGCGAGAGGCAATTCACTGCATGATTTCACCATCATGGCGCGAGGAGGTCCTGACGCTTGCGCGCACCGTCCACCTGCAGGTCGACCGCGAGGGACGCATCCTGGATGCCATCGGCGACAGCGTCACGCTGCTCGGCGAGCCCCGGGAGGCGTTGATCGATCGCCCCCTTCACGAGTTGGATGACTCACGCGTGCGCCTTGCCGCCACGCTGATCGAGCAGTTCAGCTCCCTGGCGCTCGAGCCCGGCCAGAGCCGGGCCGTGGAGGCCGACGCCTGCGGCGTCTATGCGCTCACCGACGGCAGCGTAGCCCTGCGGCTGACCGCCGAGGCCTCGGACGACGACGGCGTAATCCGGCGACTCGCCGACCGGCTGCCGGTGATGGTCGCCTACATCGACCCGGACGGCTGCTTTCGTCTCAACAACCAGGCCTACCTGGACTTCATCGGCCTCAGCCGCGAGGCGCTCTACGGCCGACCGGTGTCGTCGGTGCTCGACGAGGCCTCCTACGCCAAGGTGGCGCCGCGCTTTCGTCGCGCCCTGGCCGGCGAGGAGGTTAAGTACGAAGACCGGCTGACGCTGACCGACGGCCGCACCTACTACTTCAAGGTCCACTACGTTCCCGACTATATCAACGCCGAGGTCGCGGGGTTCTACGCCATCATCCAGGACATCTCCGAGTACGGGGCGATGATCCAGCTGCTGCGCGACGTGCACACCGGCATCAACCGCACCGATATCGGCACCCGGGAGATCGTCGAACGGCTGCTGGATGACGCCCTCGCCTACCTCTCCCTGGAGGTCGGCCTGATCAGCCGCATCGAGGATGAGCGCTACACCATCTGGTGGGCCGCCTCCCGCGGGCCCGAGATCATGCCGGGCACCACCTTTCCGCTGGGCGACACCTACTGCCGACTGATGCTCGACGAGGCGGACGTCTTCCATACCGTCCAGGCGAGCGAGGATCCACGCATCAGCGGCCACCCCTGCTACCGGACGTTCGGCCTGGAGAGCTATATCGGCATCCCGCTGCGCGTCGACGGCCGGGTCTGGGGCACCCTCAACTTCTCCAGCACCGCCCCGCGCGGGCGACCCTTCAGCGAGATCGAGGAGGAGCTGCTGCGGCTGATCGCCAACGCGGCGGAGCGCGTCATCACCCACGAGGCCGAATTCGAGAGGGTGCGCCGCGAGCGCGACCGCATGACCGACCGGGCCATGACCGACCACCTCACCGGCCTGCCCAACCGCTCCGCCCTGGAGCGCCACATCGAGCGCCTGATGCAGGCGCGGGCCGACGGCGCGCCGCCCTTCTCGCTGGCGGTGCTGGACATCGATCACTTCAAGGTCATCAACGACACCCACGGCCACGATATCGGCGACCGCGTGCTGTGCTGGCTCGCCGAGCGCATGGCCCAGTGCCTGCGCGACGGCGACATCGTGGCGCGCGCCGGCGGCGAGGAGTTCGTGATCGTGATGCCGGGCGCCAGCCAACGGGCGGCTCGGGAGATCGTCGAGCGCGTGCGGACCCACGTGCGCCGCGGGCGAATCCCGCTGGGCGACGGTCAGGAGATCGGCGTGACCGTCAGCGGCGGCATCGGCGAGCACCAGCCGGGCGAGCCCTACCCGGGCCTCTTCCGGCGCGTCGACACCGCCCTCTATGCCGCCAAGCGTGCCGGACGCGACCGCACGCACCTCGCCGCCTGCCCGGCATGACGCCCACGTTCTCGCCCGTGCCCACCAACGGGCACAACACAAAATAACGAGGAGCCCTCGATGCCCTACGCCCCCGCGGAAAACCGCTACGAACGCATGCCCTACCACCGCTGCGGACGCAGCGGCCTGAAGCTGTCGGCGTTGTCGCTGGGGCTGTGGCAGAACTTCGGCGAGACCGGAAGCGTCGACAACGCCCGGGCGATCTGCCGCACCGCCTTCGATCACGGCATCACCCACTTCGACCTGGCCAACAACTACGGCCCGCCTCCCGGCAGCGCCGAGACGCTGTTCGGGCGCGTCCTGGCGACTGACTTCGCCGGCTACCGCGACGAGCTGGTGATCTCCACCAAGGCCGGCTACCGCATGCACCCGGGGCCCTATGGCGAGTGGGGAAGCCGCAAGTACCTGCTCTCGAGCCTCGATCGAAGCCTCGAGCGCCTGGGGGTCGACTTCGTCGATATCTTCTACTCCCACCGCTTCGACCCCGAGACGCCGCTCGAGGAAACCATGGGCGCCCTGGACCAGGCGGTGCGCCAGGGCAAGGCGCTGTATGCCGGCATCTCCTCCTACAACGCCCAGCGCACCCGCGAGGCGGTCGAGATCCTGCGCTCGCTGGGCACCCCCTGCCTGATCCACCAGCCCAGCTACTCGCTGGTCAATCGCTGGATCGAGGACGACGGCCTGCTCGACACCCTCGACGACCTGGGCATGGGCTCCATCGTCTTCTCGCCGCTGGCCCAGGGCCTGCTGACCGACAAGTACCTGGACGGCATCCCCGAGGACAGCCGGAGGGTCCGGGGCAAGGCGCTCAAGGACGCCCACCTGTCGCCGGAGAACCTGGCGCGGGTGCGGGCGCTTAACGAGATCGCCCGACGGCGCGGCCAGACCCTCGCCCAGATGGCCATTGCCTGGACGCTGCGCGGCGGCCGGGTGACCTCGGCGCTGATCGGCGCCAGCCGGCCCGAGCAGCTGGTCGACAGCGTGGGCGCCCTCAGCGGTCCGGCCTTCAGCGACGAGGAGCTCGCCGAGATCGATCGCCATGCGGTGGAGGGCGGCGTGAACATCTGGGCGGCCTCCTCGGAAAGCTGAGGCGACGACTAGGTACAAGACGGTCGACACAATGCACGGCCATATACGGCATGCCACCGGCGGCGTTGCGATTTAATCAGCTGATTAATACACTGCGGCATGGCGTCGGGCGTGCCCGATGCCCATCGCTCGCCGTCGAGGATCCCTCCATGCCGCTCCCCCGTCGCCTGCCGGCCCTCTGGCTCCTGCTGGCCGGCCTCACATGGCTCGCCGCCGGCTGCTCGCCGGAGGCAGGCGCGCCCGCCGCGCCGCCGCCCACGGTGGTGGACAGCCACGTCATCCAGGCAGGCAACGGTGCCGCCGTCACCCGCCTCTCGGGACGGGTCAAGGCCGCCGAGCGCACCTCGCTGAGCTTCGAGATCCCCGGCGAGATCCGCCGGCTCAATGTCGACGTGGGCGAGCGCTTCGCCGACGGCGACGTGCTGGCCGAGCTCGACGACGCCCGCTATCGCCTGGTGGCCGACCAGCGCCGCGCCGAGCTGCAGGAGGCCGAGGCGGTGCTGCGCGAGAAGCGCGAGGACTTCCGCCGCCACGCGAGCCTCGCCGAGAAGGGCTACGTCAGCCAGACGCGCCTGGATGCCGCCCGGGCCGCCCTGGGCACCGCCGAGTCCCGCCGGGCCTCGGCCCGCGCCGCCCTCGAGCTCGCCGAACGCGACCTCTCGCTGACCACCCTCGCGGCCCCCTTCGACGGCTCGGTAAGCCGACGCCAGGCCGAGCCCTCTCAGCGGGTCGGGGCCAGCCAGCCGGTGCTCGAGGTGATCTCTGACCGCGAGGGCTTCGAGGTGGAAACCAGCATTCCCGAGACGCTGGTCGGCACCCTGGCGGCGGGCTCGACCCATCGCGTGATCCTGCCTGCCCTGGGCGAGGCCGAGAGCGCGGCCACCCTGCGCCACCTGGGCACCCAGCCCCGCTCCTCCAACGACTATCCGGTGATCCTCGGCGTGGATACCCCGCCGCCCGGCCTGCGCTCGGGCATGACCGCCCGGGTCGAGCTGTCGCTCGACGCGCGCGAGGCCGCAAGCGTGGATGCACCGCTGCTGCCGGTACCGATGACCGCGCTGGTATTCGGTGACAAGCGCGACGCCGAGAGCGAGGGCGATAGCGGACAGAGCCGCGCCCACGTGCTGCGCATCACCGAGGAGCTGACCCTCGAGCGGGTCGCGGTGGAGGTGGTGAGCATGGGCGAAGGCCGGGCCAGCGTGCGCGGCGCGCTCTCGCCGGGGGAGCGCATCGTGGCCCGCGGCGTGGAGTTCGTGCGCCCCGGCCAGACCGTGAGCCTGCTCGGCCACGGCCCCGAGCGCTACCACTGAGGCCGCCATGAACCTGAGCGAACTCGCCCTCAAGCGTCGTCCAGTCTTCTTCCTGGCCACCGTGGTGGCCATGCTCTTCGGCCTCTACAGCTACGCCACCCTGCCGGCAAGGGAAGACCCCGAGATCACCGTGCGCGAGGCGGTGGTGACCACCGCCTTCCCCGGCCTGCCGGCCGCCCAGGTGGAGGAGAACATCACCAAGCCCCTGGAGGAGAGCATTCGCACCATCGGCGAGGTGGAGCGGATTCGCTCCACCTCCATGCGCGGCCGCTCGATCCTCCACGTGGAGATCCAGGACCGATATTTCGACCTGGAGCAGATCTGGGACGAGGTGCGCCAGCAGGTCGAGGCGGCGACGCCGGCCCTGCCCGCCGGCACCCAAGACCCGGTGCTCGACGACGACTTCGGCGATGTGGCGGTGGTCACCGCGGCGCTCACCGCCGCCGACTTCCCCCAGGCCGAGCAGCAGGAGATCGCCGAGCATATCCGCACCCGCCTCTACGGCGTCGCCGGCATCAAGCGGGTCGAGCTGCTGGGCGTGCAGGCGCAGCGCATCTTCATCGACATCGCAGAGGCGCGCCTCGCCGAGCTCGGCCTCTCCCCGACCGAGCTGGCCGGCCAGATCCAGCGCCGCAACATCTTCCCGCCCGGCGGCATCGTCGAGGCCGGCGAGCAGCGCCTGGCCCTGGAGGTCAGCGGCGAGTTCGCAAGCCTCGAGGCGCTGGGCGACACCGAACTGCGCCTGCCGGACGGCGGCACCCTGCGCCTGCGCGACCTGGGCGAGATCCGCCGCGGCTACGAGGATCCGGCGGACAAGCCCGCCTACTTCAACGGCCGGCCGGCCATCGTCTTCGCCGTCTCGATGCTCGAGGGCGAGAGCGTGCTGGACGTCGGCCGCGCCATCAAGGCGCGCCTGGACGAGATTCGCACCACTCTGCCGGCCGGCTACCGGCTCGACATCATGACCTACCAGCCCGAGCAGGTGGCCAACGCCGTCTACGGAGTGACCGCCAGCGTCATGCAGACGCTGGCCATCGTGCTGGGGGTGGTGATCCTCTTTCTGGGGCTGCGCACCGGGCTGATCGTCGGCTCGATCATTCCCGCGGTGATGCTGGTCACCCTGGCCATCATGGGCCTGGCCGAGCTGACCCTGCAGCGGGCGAGCCTCGCCACCCTGGTGATCGCCCTGGGCCTGCTGGTCGACAACGCCATCGTCGTCGCCGAGGACTTCAAGACCCGGCTGGAGGCCGGCAGCGACCGCGACGAAGCCCTGCGCGAGACCGGCGCCGAGCTCGCCCTGCCGCTGCTCTCCTCGAGCCTGACCACCATTCTGGTGTTCCTGCCGCTGATGCTCGCCGAGCACGCCTCCGGCGAGTACACCCGCTCGATCTCGATCGTCATCGCCATCACCCTGCTCGCCTCCTGGTTCCTGTCGATGACCGTCACCCCGGTGCTGTGCCATCGCTTCCTCAAGGCGCCATCGGCGAAGCGGCGGGACGCGCACGGAGCTCATGACACTCCCCGGCTCTCCGATCGCGCCTTCGGCTGGGTCGCCCGGCGCTATGGCCGCGGGCTCGCCGGGCTGCTCCACCACCGGGTGCTGTTCCTGGCCGTCATGGCCCTGACTCTGGTGGCCGGGGTGGCCATGATGCAGCTGGTGCCCAAGAAGTTCTTCCCCGACTCGGACCGCAACCAGGTGCTGGTGACCATCGACTTCCCCTCGGACATCGCCGAGAACCTCACCGGCCAGCGCGTCCAGGCGCTGAGCGATGCCCTGCTCGACGCCCCGGCGCTCGCCGAGGACGTCACCGGCGTGGCCGCCTACGCCGGCTTCGGCGGGCCGCGCTTCGTGCTCTCGCTCACGCCGCTGGACCCGGCGCCCAACAAGGGCTTCATGGTGCTCAACGTCGCCGACCGCGAGCGGGTCGAGGCGGTGATCCAGGCGACCCGCACCTTCCTCGCCACCCGCCACCCGGACCTCTCGCCCCAGGTCACGCGGATGTTCCTCGGTCCCTCCGACAGCACCCTGCTCGAGGTGCAGGTCAAGGGCCCGGATCGGGAGGTGCTGTTCGCCACCGCCAAGCGGGTCGAGGGCATCCTGCGCGACCTGGACGGCGCCCGGGACGTGCGCCAGAGCTGGGAGGCGCGGATCCCGTCGCTGGCCATCGAGGTCGACCAGGCCCGGGCGCGCAGCGCCGGCATCACCTCCGAGGACATCGCCCGCTCGCTCACCGGCGCCATCGACGGCTACCACCTGAGCCACTATCGCGAGGGCGACGACATCATCCCGGTGGTGATGCGCTACGCCGACGCCCAGCGCGGCAGCGTCGAGCGACTCAAGTCGCTGATCGTCTATCCGCTGGGTACCCCCGGGGCGGGCGTGCCCCTGAACCAGGTGGCCGAGGTGCGCCTCGAGAGCGGCTACTACCGCATCGACCGCGAGAACCTGGTGCGCACCATCACCGTCGAGGGGCGCAACCGCTACTACACCGCCGAGGACATGGTGCCGCGGGTGGAACCGGCCCTGCGCGAACTGGAGGCCACGCTGGCCCCGGGACACTGGATCGAGTTCGACGGCGTGGTGGCGGAGTCCCGGGAGGGCCAGGCCGCCCTGCAGGCCAACCTGCCGCTGTGCATCGGGCTGATCTTCATCCTGCTGGTGGGGCAGTTCAACTCCTTCAAGCGCCCGCTGGTGATCGTCGCCACCATCCCGCTGGTGATCGTCGGCGTGGCGCTGGGGCTGCTCGCCACCCGCGCCGACTTCGGCTTCATGGTGCTGCTCGGCATCTACAGCCTGGCCGGCATCATCATCAACAACGCCATCGTGCTGATCGACCGCATCGACATCGAGCGCGCCGACCCCGAGCTCTCGGGACGCGATGCCGTGATCAAGGCCTCGGCCCGGCGCCTGCGGCCGATCCTGATGTCGGCGTTCACCACCATCCTCGGCTTCCTGCCGCTGATCCTGGGCCGAGACCCGCTGTTCTACGGCATGGCCGCGGCCATGGCCTTCGGCCTGGGCATCGGCACCGTCATGAGCCTGGGCGTGGTGCCGGTGCTCTACACCCTCTTCTTCGGCATCGACACCCGCGCACCGGCCAGGGAGGCGTGACGCCATGGTGTCCCGTCCTGCCTCCCTCAATACCCGCGAGCGGCTGATCCAGGCCGGCATCCGGCTGTTCGGCGAGCAGGGTTTCGAGGCCACCACCACCCGCGGGCTGGCCGAGGCGGCGGGGGCCAACATCGGCTCCATCGCCTACCACTTCGCCAACAAGCGCGGGCTCTATCTCGCGGCGGCGCGCTATATCGCCGAGCAGCTGAGGACGCGGTTGGCGCTCGACGAGACCGCCGCGCAGGCGCCCGTCGCGGATCGCGACGCCGCCCTGGCCGCGCTGCGCGCCCTCGCCCGGCGCATGGTGCGCACCTTCGCCGAGGACGAGGAGTGCCGCCAGTGGCTGCTGCTGGTGATGCGCGAGCAGGTGCGTCCCGGCGAGGCCTTCGAGATCCTCCAGGCCGAGGCCTTCGGCCTGGTCCAGGCGACGCTGGGCGGCTTGATCGCCCGGCTCACCGACCGGGCGATCGACGATCGCCGGGTGATACTGGAGACCCACACCCTGGTCGGCCAGATCGTCTTCTTCCTGATCGGCCGCGAGCCGCTGCTGCGCCGCCTGGAGATCGAGGCCTTCGACGAGACGATCCTGGCCGAGATCGAGGCGGTGATCGACGCCCACCTGCGCCTCTATGCGGCGCCAAACGCTGATCCGACGCCAACACGTCCGACCTGAGGAGGCCGCATGCAACAGCCGATCGTTGGCTATCATCGCGACGAGGAGGGCCACTGGGTGGCCGAGCTCGCCTGCGGCCATAATCAGCACGTGCGCCATCAGCCGCCCTGGGCCGAGCGGCCCTGGGTGCTCACCGAGGCGGGCCGACGCTCGCGACTCGGCCTGGCTCTTGAGTGCGTGAAGTGCGACCGGGGCGAGCCCCCCGACATCCCGCCGGAGGCGTGAGCCTGGCATCGACGCCGTCGCGGCCTCTGTTCCGTCGTGCAGACCACCCCAAATGAAGGCGGGCCGCCAGAAGGCGGCCCGCATCGATACACGGCTGATTCGAAGCTGATTCGAAGCTTGTTCGACAATAGGCGGCGCTACCCCTTGGGGCCGAACAGCAGCCAGACGATCAGCCCGATCAGCGGGAAGAACAGCAGCACCAGGATCCAGAGCAGCTTGGCGAGCCCTCCGGCCGCACTCTTGGCCACCTTGACGACGGCCCAGATCACGATGATCAACCAGATGAGGCCCAGCAGGCCACCGACTTCGATACCCATATGACGTCTCCTTGTCCGTAGCCCTTCGGCGAAGGGCGCTCTCGGGAAGGTCACCTCTAGGGGTAGCACAGCGGGCGCGAAACGCACAATCGTCGACCCGCCTTGGTCGACCCAGCGCCATCGCCCCGCCGGCATTGACTCGCCCGTATCCGGCGCTTCCCTCAGGCAGCGGCCGGGCGCCTCACTCGGGCAACAGGTGGCCCACCTTGACGTAGATCAGCGCGCCGTCCTCGCCGGTGAAGGGAGTGTGCTGGCTGCGATGGGGGCTTCGCAGCCAGCTGCCGGCGGGATAGGCGCCGTGCTCGTCGTGAAAGGTGCCCTCGAGGACCAGGATCTCCTCGCCACCCCAATGGGCGTGCGGCTGGAAGCGGGTGTTCGGCGCCCATCGCACCAGCGCCACGTGCTCGCCCTCGACATCATGCAGCGGCAGCACCGAGAGGCCCTCGACCAGCCCCGGCCGCCAGTCGCCGGCCCGGGTGTCGATCGCCTTCTGCGCGGTGTCGTTCGGCGAGAACTGGTGCAGCTTGACGAAGATCAGCGCGCCCTGTTCGCCCACTCGGGGCGCGTGGGCCGTACCGATGGGGTTGCGCAGGTAGTGGCCCGCCGGATAGCGGCCGTGCTCATCGGCGAACTCCCCCTCCAGCACCAGGATCTCCTCGCCGCCGCCGTGCTCGTGGGTCGGGAAGGTGCTGTTCGGCGCGTAGCGCACCAGGGAGGTGGCGCGGGCCACCTCGTCGCCGACGCGGTCGAGCATCATTCGCTCCACCCCAGGGGTGGGCGAGTCCACCCAGCGGTAATCCTCGGGGGTGACTACCGCCCGGCGGTCGAAGTCGGCGTTGAGTCGCATGGCACTGTCTCCTGTCGATCGATGAGGGGCCCGGCGATGACGAGCGCCGAACCCGTCGGTGGTGGCGCCGGCATGACCCGAGGGCGGGCCCATCGAGTAACATGGGGGTCGCCCCCGCCCTTCGCAAGGAGTCACCCTTGGCCACCGACCTGCTGCTCAACGCCCTGATATTTCTCGCCGCGGCGGTGCTGATCGTGCCGGTGTTCAAGCGCCTGGGGCTCGGTGAGGTGCTGGGCTACCTGGCCGCGGGGGTGGCCATCGGCCCCTCGGCCCTCGCCCTGGTGGCCGATGCCGAGGCCGTCCTGCAGTTCTCCCAGGTCGGCATCATCTTCCTGCTGTTCGTGATCGGCCTGGAGCTCAAGCCCTCGCGCCTCAAGCTGATGCACAAGGCGGTCTTCGGCTTCGGCAGCCTGCAGGTCGGCGTGACCAGCCTGCTGCTCACGGCCTGCGGCTGGGCGCTCGGCCTGTCGCCGGTGGCCGCGGCGGTGACGGGTTTCAGCCTGGGGCTCTGCTCCACGCCCCTGGTGCTGCAGCTGCTGGGCGAGCGCCACGAGCTGCAGAGCCGCCACGGCCGAAACGCCTTCGCCCTGCTGCTCTTCCAGGACCTGGCGGCGATCCCGGTGCTGGCCCTCATCCCCATGCTGGCCGCCGAGGACCTGCTGGCGGGGGGATTCATGCCGATGCTCCAGGAGGTGCTGGTGGCCATCGGTGCCTTCGCCGGCCTGATCGTCGGCGGCCGGCTGCTGCTGCGCCCGCTGTTCCGCTTCGCCGCCGGCACCCGCAGCCGCGAGGTGTTCGCCGGCACCGCCCTGCTGGTGGTGATCGGCGCCGCCCTGCTGATGGAGCTCGCCGGCCTCTCCATGGCGCTGGGCGCCTTCATCGCCGGAGTGCTGCTGGCCGACTCGGAGTACCGCCACGGCATCGAGGCGGACATCGAACCCTTTCGCGGCCTGCTGCTGGGCCTGTTCTTCATGGCCGTGGGCATGACCGCCCAGATCGGCCTGCTGGCCGAGCAACCCGGGATGATCCTCGGCCTCACCGGTGCCCTGCTGGTGGCCAAGGCCCTGAGCGTGGTGGTGGCGGCCAAGGCATTCGGCACCGGCTGGCGTGAGGCCCTCAACCTCGGCGTGCTGCTCTCCCAGGGCGGCGAGTTCGGCTTCGTGCTGCTCACCGCGGCCGGCGCCGCCGCCCTGTTGCCCTCCTCGCTGGTCAACCAGCTGGTGCTGGTGGTGTCGCTGTCGATGGCCGCCACACCGGTGATGTTCCTGGCCCATGCCAGGCTGGTGCGACCACTCTTCAAGGCCAGAAAGGCCCGCCCAGACTTCGACCCCCTGCCGGACGAGTCACCGCAGATCATCCTCGCCGGCTTCGGACGCTTCGGCCAGATCATGGGCCGCGCGCTGCAGGGGCTGAAGATCCCCTACACGGTGCTCGACATCAACGCCGACCAGGTGGCCTTCGTTCGTCGCTACGGCAACAAGGTCTATTTCGGCGATGCCTCCCGCATCGACCTCCTCGAGGCCGCCGGCGCCGACCAGGCCCGGGTGCTGGTGGTGGCCGTGGGAGACATCGAGGCCTCGATGCGCATCGTCGCAAGCGTACGCCAGCGCTTCCCCCACCTGCGTGTCTTCGCCCGAGCCCGCAACCGCTACCACGCCCACCTGCTGATGCGGACCGGCGTGAACGACCTGGTCCGCGAGCTGCTGCCGGCGAGCCTGGAGCTGACCCGCGACGTGCTGGTTGGCCTGGGCATTCCCCGCGACCAGGCCCAGCACACCATCGACACCTTCCGGCCCCATGACGAGCAGACACTGCGGCGCCAGCTGGAGGTGTTCGGCAACGAGAAGAAGCAGATTCAGACGGTCCAGGAGGCGGCCCGGGAGCTCGAGGCCCTCTACGAGGCCGACGAGGACGTCACCACCTCGCTGGAGGAGCCCCCCACCAGGCCGGCAGCCGGGCCTTGACCTCGCGCCGGGCAAAGCGGTCGTCCATCAGCACCACCGTGCCGCGGTCATCGGGCCCCCGGATCACCCTGCCCGCCGCCTGCACCACCTTGATCAGCCCGGGGATGTGATAGGCGTAGTCGTCGCCGCGCCCGAAGCGCGCGGCCAGGCGCGCCTTGAGTGCCTCATTGAAGGGGTCCGCCGGCGGCAGCCCCAGGGTGGCGATGAAGGCGCCGACCAGCCGGTCGCCGGGCAGGTCGATGCCCTCCGCGAAGGCGCCGCCCAGCACTGCGAAGCCGATGCCCCGCCCGCCCGGCGAGAACTCGGCCAGGAAGGCATCCCGCGCCTCCTCGCGCATGCCGCGGCGCTGGGCGCGCGTGGGGATCTCGGGATGCGCCTCGCGAAAGCGTGCCAGGGCCGCCTCGAGATACGCGAAGCTGCTGAAGAAGGCCAGGTAGTGGCCCGGCCGCCGGCGGAACTGGCCGGCCAGCTCGGCGACGATGGGCGCGAGCGAGGCCTCCCGGTCGCGCAGCCGGGTGGAGATGTCGGCGCGGATGCGCACCTCGAGCTGCTCGGCGGCGAAGGGCGAGGCCACCTCGCGCCAGACGGTGGCCTCGGGCAGGCCAAGCAGGTCGCGATGGTAGTGGGCCGGGCTCAGGGTCGCCGAGAAGAGCACGGCCGCGTGGGCGGCCGCGAAGCGAGGCGCCAGGAAGTCCGCCGGCACCAGGTTGCGCAGCCCCAGCACGGCCCGCCCGCGACCGTGGCGAGTCAGATCGCACAGCGAGTGATCGCCGAAACGCTCGGCCAGCCGGGTGAAGGCCAGCGCCTCGAAGAGCAGCTCCTGAAGCTCCAGGGAGGCCTGCTCCGGGTGCTCGCCGAGGTGCTCGGTGATGGCGCTGGCGATCCCCTGCAGGGCGGCGACCATGCCCTCCGGCAGCCCCTCCAGCACGCGGTAGGCGGGCCGCCCGGGCTCGCCGGCCTCGGCGAGGCCCGCCTCCTTGACCAGCGCCTGCCACTGGCGGGTCAGGCGACCCAGCGGCCGCTTGAGGGCCCCGGGCGCCTCGCGGCGCAGCCGAGCCAGGCGGCGCTGGTCGAGCTCGGCACTGTACATGCCCCGGGCCCGCTCCACCAGATTATGGGCCTCGTCGACCAGCAGCCCCGTGCGCCAGTCGTTGGCCCGGGAGAGGCCATGCAGCAGGGCGTTGGCATCGAACCAGTGATTGACGTCGCCGACGATCACGTCGCACCAGCGCGCCAGCTCCTGGCCGAGATAGTAGGGGCAGACGCCGTGTTCGCCAGCCACCGCACGCAGCGCCTCGCGATCCAGCCAGCCGCGCGCCACCCCGGCGCGCCGCGCCGCCGGCAGCCGGTCGTAGAAGCCCGCCGCCAGGGGACAGGCCTCGCCGTGGCAGGCCCGGCCGGGGTATTCGCAGGCCTTGTCCCGGGCGGTGAGCTCCAGCACCCGTAGCGGCCGGGGCTCGTTATCCGGATGTTGGGCATCAGAGCATTCGACGTCCGAGCGTTCGGCGTCAGCCGAGACCTCGGCGCCCAGCGCGGCCAGGGCATCCAGTGCCAGCCGGCGCCCGGGGGTCTTCATGGTCAGGAAGGCCACGCGGTCGAGCCCCCGGCGCGGCATCGCCTTGAGCAGCGGGAAGAGCGTGCCCAGGGTCTTGCCGATGCCGGTGGGCGCCTGGGCGAGCAGGCAACGCCCGGTGCTCGCGGCCTTGTAGGCGCTCTCTGCCAGGTCGCGCTGGCCGGGGCGAAAGTCCGGATGGGGAAAGGCGAGCGTGCCCAGTGCCGCGTCGCGGCGAACGCGGTGTTCTGCCTCCTGCTCGGCCCAGGCGAGAAAGCGCCGGCACTGGGTCGCGAAGAAGGCCTCGAGTTCCGCGGCGCTCGCCTTTCGGGTCAGCACGGTCTCGCGGCCGCTGGCGATGTCCAGGTAGACCAGCGCCAGAGTCAGCGAGGCGAGGCCGCGCTCGGCGCAGAGCAGCGCGCCATAGACCGAGACCTGGGCCCAATGCAGGGCGCGCTGATTGTCGGCCATGCGATCGAGCCGACCGCGATGGGTCTTGATCTCCTCCAGACGGTTGGCCGCGGGATCATAGCCGTCGGCCCGACCGCTCACCGTCAGCCCCTCGAGAGTGGCACAGAGCGGCAGCTCGGCCTCATAGCCCTCGCCGCGCCGCGCCGCCACCATGGCGTGACCGGCGATGCCCTCCCGGGCGCTGGGGGCCGGCGTGAAGCGGTGATCGAGATCGCCCTCCCGGGCGGTGAAGTCGCACAGCGCGCGCACCGCCACCCGCCGGGGCGCGGCCTCACCCATCCCCAAGCGCCTCAGGCGTCTGCTGCCAGGCGACATGGCAGACCACCGCGGGCATGCCCTGGGCCCGGAAGAAGGCGAGCCAGCGACGCTGGTTGTCCTGCAGCCGGTCGCCCGGGCCCTTTACCTCGATCAGCCGATAGCGCGGCTCGCCCGCCGGGGCCTCGGGGCGAAACTGGATCAGGTCCGGCAGGCCGGCCCGGTTGGCCTTGAGATCGCCGAGCAGGCGCTCGAAGCAGGCGCGCAGGTGGGCCGGCGGGAGGCAGGCCAGCGCCTGCTCGAGCAGCGCCTCGTCCAGCGCCCCCCAGTGCACGAAGGGCGAGGCCAGCCCCTGCTTCGCCCGCCAGGTGGCGAGTATCGCCTGGCGATGGGTGCCGTCGTCGAGCCGGGCAAGGCAGGCGTCGAAGCGCTCCCGACGGCGGCTGACGAAGTCCTCGCGATAGAGATCCGCCGGCCCGCGATGGAAGGGGTGGAAGAAGGCGCCGGGCAGCGGCGCGAAGAGCGCCTCCCAGCAGAGCAGGCCGAAGAGCCCGGTGAGCAGGGCATTCTCCACGTAGTGCACCGGGGCGGCTTCCGCATGGAGATGATCGCGCACCGCCGCCTCCACCGGGCCGGGCGGCAGGGTCAGCGACCAGCGCTCGTGATCAGGTTCGGGCCGTGGTGTGGGCGGGGCGAGACCGAGACGGCGGCAGAGCCGCGGCACCAGGCGCTCGAGCGCCTGGGCCTCCTCCTCGCTGGCCGGGGAGGCGGTGAGCGGCTCGGCCAGGACCAGCGCCGCGGCGTGCTCGCCGCGACGCTCCTGGAGGCGCAGGTGGCGGATGCGCGCCTCGGCGCTGCCGTCATGCGCTTTTTCCTTGAGCCCCGCCGAAGGCCCTGTCTTGGGCTCCGATGCCGGCCCGATCAACGTTTCTTTCTCCGCTCCTGTCTCCAGCCCTGTCTGCGGCCAGCCGGCCCGGCGGTAGAGCGCGAGGGCCGTTTCGCCCTGCCCTTCGCGCTCCGCCTGACGCCCCAGCGCCACGCAGAGCCGGCGATGCCGCGAGGCCAGCCAGGCGTTGTCCGCCATCGGCTCGGGCAGAGCCTCCATGAGGTCGACGACCGGCTCGCCGGCCGCCAGGCGCTCGCGCAGCCGGTGCAGCGCCAGGTAGGCGTCGAGTTCCTCGCGGCGGCCGAAGGCGCGGGAATCGGCGGTGATCGCCACCCGCTCGTGGTGCTGCAGGCCGAGCTCGGCGAGCACGAAGGCCGACCAGTCCTGGCGCAGGTTGCCGAAGAACATCAGCCGCAGCCGCTCGCAGGTCGCCATGACGGTAAGCCGCACGAGGCGATCCGGCGCCCCGTGCCACCAGTCGGCGAGCCGGCGGGGCGCGTCGAGCCGCGGCGCCAGCGCGTCATAAAGCGCGCCCTTGCCCGTGGCGGCGGGCAGCCCCGCGGCGGCGATCTCAGAGGCCAGGGCGCGACGCAGTTCGGGCAGGCGCAGCTGCTGGAAGAGCATCTCGAGATCGAGTGCCGGGTCGTCCTCGACGAGGCCCGTCTCGACCAGCGGGGCGAGGGCGGCGTCGGCATCGCCGATCTCGGGATAGTCGAGTCGCGCGGTGCGAAAGTGCTCGCCCTTGCGCATCACCATGCGCACCAGCAGCGCCTGGGAGGCCTCGGGCAGGGCCAGGATGCGCGCGACGACCGCGTGCTCGGCCGCGTCCAGCAGGTCGCCGTGACGCTCGACCACCCAGTCCAGCACGAAGCGGAAGTTCGCCAGGTAGTAGCGCGGGTCGTCCAGGGAGGCGGTGACCGGCGCGCCGGCAGGGATACTGTTCATGCATCCATGGTATCAGGGCCCATCGGGCGGCGTCAGCGCGCCACGCCCCGGGCTAACTCACGCACCACCTCGGCCGCCGGCACCGCTCGGCAACGGCTGGCGTTCTGCCCGGCCCACAGCGGCGAGGCGTCACCAAGCCCCCGCGCCTCGGCGGCGGCACGTAGCGGGGCGATGGCCGCGCCGGCCAGCGGGAAGGCCGGCGCCGCCTCGCTGATCGGCCCGAGATCACGCATCAGCCGGGTGACGATCCCGCGGGCCGGACGGCCGCTGTAGAGGTTGGTCAGCGCCGTGTGGCGCGCCGCCTCGCTCATCAGCGCCTCGCGATGGATGGCCGAGGCGCGGGATTCGGGGCAACAGAGGAAGGCGGTGCCGACCTGAATCGCATCGGCGCCCAGGGCCAGCGCCGCCGCCACGCCGCGGGCATCGGCGATGCCGCCGGCCGCGATCACCGGCACGCTCACCGCCTGCCTGACCTGGGGCAGCAGCGCCAGGTTGCCCATCTGGCGTGACAGGTCATTGCTCAAGAAGTGGCCACGATGGCCGCCGGCCTCGAGCCCCTGGACGATCACCGCATCGACGCCGTGGGCATCGAGCCAGCGCGCCTCCTCCACCGTGGTGGCCGTGGAGAGCACCGTCGCGCCCCAGGCCTTGACCCGCGCCAGCAGATCCAGCGCCGGCAGGCCGAAGTGGAAGCTCACCACTTCCGGTCGGAAGGGTTCGAGGACATCGCAGGTCGCATGGTCGAAGGGACGCCGTCCGGGGCTCTCAGGCACCGCCTCGAGGTCGAGGCCGAACTCGTCATACCAGGGCGACAGCGCCCGATGCCAGCGCGCCTGCCGCTCCCGATCGAGGGTCGGCGCCGCATGGCAGAAGAAATTGACGTTGATCGGTCCCGCGCTCGCCGCGCGGATGGCCTCGAGTTCCGCCGCCAGGCCCTCGGGGGAGAGCATCGCGCCGGGCAGCGCCCCGAGCCCGCCGGCCCGGGAGACCGCGATGGCCAGGGCGCTGTCCTGGGCGCCCGCCATCGGGGCCTGGAGGATCGGCCATCGCAGGCCGAGGGTGCTCGTCCATGACATGGGGGACTCCTGATCTAGACGGAATCGATCGCTCAGGCGCCGAGCGGGCCGTGGTTGATCGCGGTCAGGCCCTCGTTGACCTCGAGGATCTGCGCCTGGATGCCCTCGACGCCCATGTTGGCCAGCCGCGCGCTGTGCTTGTCGAGGTAGGCCTCGGCGCTCTCGGCATCGTCGAACAGGTAGACGCCGCCGGCCAGATGGCGCTCCGGCGACTCGGTCCAGACCTTCCAGCGCAGGCCGGGCTCGTCGTTGATGCCCTGGGCCAGCGGCGTCAGGGCCTCGACCATCGCCTCGCCGAAGGGGCCAGGGAAGGGGAAGTGGATCTGCAGGATCACGGCCATGACACGGACTCCAACCTCGGAAATGGGCTCCCAGCATAGCGTCTCGCCGGCCGTCTGCCAGCCATGGCGCCTCGGCGCTTCGCGGAGCGCAGCACCATCTGCTCGATGTCGAAGCGACCAAGGCAGCTCATGCCCAGAAGGACCACCCGCTCGTCGTGCTGCAGGTCGAGCACGAAGGCCGACCAGTCCTGGCGCAGGTTGCCGAAGAACATCAGCCGCAGCCGGTCGCAGGTCGCCATCACGGCGAGACGCACGATGCGATCCGGCGCCTCGGGCCACCCGTCGGCGAGCCGGCGGGGGATGCCTGCGCCGGGCGGAGCGTGTCAGGAGGCGTCTCCACGATCGCCGCCAGGGTGATCAGCGGCGTCGTACGTGCGGCCAACGCGGCGCCATGGCCACTTGCGGCCCAGTGTATCGGCGGCATAGGCGTCTCGCTCCCCCGGTGGGCGGAAGGCGCCAACGGTGGTATCGCGGTAGGTCTGTCGCTCCATTTCCGCGTTGAACTCTGCCCCCAGCAACACCACGAACGCCGACAGCCAGAACCACAGCATCAGCACCACCACCGCCCCCAGCGAGCCATAGATATCACTCGGCTTGATCACGCTGCCGAAATAGAACGACAGCCCGGCCGAGCCGATCAACCACAGCAGCGTTGCGACCACGGAGCCGACGCTGATCCACCGCCAGCGCGGCGACCGTCGACAGGGACCGAAGCGGTAGAAGACGGCGATGACCAGCATCATGATCAGCAGCAGCACCGGCCAGCGCAGCCAGGCGATGATCCTGACCAGCAGGGTATCGAGCGCCAGCATGCCGATGGCCAGGGGAAAGAAGGCGATGAAGGCGATGGTAATCAGCAGCACGAGGATCAACCCAAGCGTCAATGCCGCCACGAGCCCGCCGCGATGCAGCGCCCCCCGGCTGTCTTCCTCGCCGTACACCACGTTCAGCCCTATCACCATCCACAGCACGCCCTTGGAGGCGATGAACATGGCCACCACCACGCTGCCCAGAGCCGTCAGGCTGAGACCGGTGCTGGTGCTGTCGCCTATCCTGCGCGCCTGGTCGTTGATCAGGCTCGAGGCGTCGGGCGGCAGATAGCGGCTGAGTTGCACGATCTGTCCCGCCAAGTCCTGGGGATCCATCACGAGTGCCCAGATCGAGATGATCGCGGCGATCGTCGGGAAGAGCGCCAGCATGGCATTGAAGGCGACGCCGGCCGCCATCAGAGCCACGAGGTCCTGCATGACCTGCTGCTTGACGCGCCATACGATGTCCAGCCACCCGCTCACGGGAATCTGCTGGGGCTCGTCGGCGCAGCGACCACGTTTAAGCTTCGCTCTCACCATCTCAATGGCGCTGTGCAGGGGTCAGGGTCATACGCGAATCACGAATCTCGATATCGAAGCGTTTCAGGAAGCTCATGCCGAGCAGCGCCGCCTCGCTGCCAAGCCCCGCGCTGATCGAGCCGCGTACGTCTCGGGCCACGACGCCACCCAGGCTCACCTCATCGAGGGTCGCCAGGTCGCCGCGCACGCGACCGTTGGCGGTGTTGAACCAGGCGCTGCCGGTACGTTCGAGCCCCAGCCGCTCGGCAATCGCCTCCGGCACCGCCACATAGGTGGCGCCGGTGTCGAGCAGGAACTCCACCGGCTCACCGTTGATGCGCCCGGTGGCCACGAAGTGGCCGGCGCGGTTGCGCTCCAGCACCACCGGTTCGCCATCTCCCACCGAGACCTCGGCGAGATGAGCGTTGGGGTTGCGCTGGGCATCCAGATAGCCCTGGAACCACCAGGCGCCTCCCGCCAGGAAGAACACCCAGAACAGCAGCATCATGCCAAGCCCAGCCCGGCGTGTGGCTCGCTCATCGCTCATGCGCGTTCCTCCCGACGATGGCCCCGTGCGCCGTCATGCCACGGCGGCGGGCCGCTACCGTGTCATGCAGGCTCACCGATCATTCTAGCAGCCGTTGCGGGTCTCCCAGTCGCGGGCCGCCTGCTGACCGCGGGCCTGGTCGACGAACAGGCAGACCAGGATGGCGACGATGAACAGCGCCGCGCAGAGCAGGATCGAGGCCTTGAGCCCCACCAGCGACTGCAGCAGGCCCAGGCCGATGATGCCGATCACCCCGGCGAGCTTGTTGGCCAGCCCCCAGAACCCGAAGAACTCGGCGGCCTTGCGCTGCGGCGAGAAGAGCCCCACCAGGGCGCGGCTGGCCGACTGGCTGGAGCCCAGGGAGAGCCCCGCCAGGCAGCCCACCACCAGGAAGAGATGCTGCGCCTCCCAGGCGAGGCCGAGGCGGGCATTCAGGAAGGCGGTGAGCTCGGGCGTCGCCCAGATGGCGAGTATCGCCGCCACCCAGAGCAGCAGGGTGAAGAGGTAGGTGACGCGCGTGCCGATGCGATCCTGGATGAACCCGAAGCCGAGCGCCCCGACCGCGGCGGTGATCTGCACGATGATGAACATCAGATTGCGGATCGCCTCGTCCCAGCCGATCACCTGGGCGCCATAGATGAAGGCGAAGGCGATGACGATGTAGACGCCGGCCATGGAGAAGAGCAGCGAGACCAGGAAGATGCCGAGATCGCGGAAGCGCTTCAGCTCATGCAGCGTGGTCGCGACCCGCGCCACGGCGATCTCGCGATAGGACTTGCCCGGCGGCTGGGGGGTGCCGCGCTCCCTGACCCACAGGAAGGTGGGCACCGCGGCGACCAGAAAGAAGCCCGCGGCGAAGGGCCCCACCCAGCGGACGCGCTCGAAGTTCTCGACCGTGGCCTCGCCCAGCATGAACAGCGAGAAGCCCGCGGCGAGCAGCCCCCCGACGTAGCCCAGCGCCCAGCCGAAGCCGGAGATCTTGCCCAGATCCTCCGGCGGGCCGAGGTCGGGCAGGAAGGCGGCGATGAACGACTCGCCCATGGAGAAGGCATAGTTGGCGATCACGATCAGCACCACGCCCAGCAGCACCGCCCCCGGCACCACGAAGTAGAGCATCGCCGAGGCCGCCACGGTGGCCAGGTAGCTGGCGAACAGGAAGCGCTTCTTGGCCGCTTGATAGTCCATCACCGCCCCGCACAGCGGGCCGGTGAGCACCACCAGCAGGAAGCTCATGGCCAGCGCCAGGCTCCACAGGAAGTTGGCCAGCCGGAAGCCATCGCCGCGATCGCCGACGATCACCGTGGTGAAGAGCTCGCCGAACACCACGGTGATGATCAGCAGGGTGTAGGCCTGACCGGCGAAGTCGAACATCGCCCAGCCGAGGATTTCCTTGCGCGAGGCGCGCGGCGTCGCGGCCACGGCGGCGGGGGTAAGACTCATCGGCGCGTCCCGGTAGGAATCAGGCCGCCACGATAGCAGCCTCCCCTGCCCTAGACGAGGTCCCGGGGGATCGTCTCGTCCCAGGTCTTGGCGAAGATGCGGGTCTCGCCCTCCCAGGCGTCGAGAGTGGCACGGATGCGGAAGTTGTCGGCGTCACTGGTCAGCAAGGTGCGGGTCAGGGTGCTGACCTCCCAGTCGCCGCGCCGAAAGCTGCGCTGCCACTCGGTCCAGCCACTGACGCTGTCGTAGCTGCCGAAGGCGTAGGCGTAGCGCTCGGTGACCCGGGCGGCGATCTCCAGGTCGATGTCGTCGATCCGGTAGCGCCCCTCGTCGTGGACCACCTCCAAGGTGGTGCGGTCCTGGGCCAGGTCGCGGATCACCCGCCAGCTCTCCTGGCTGGGCTGGATCAGCGTCTTGGGAAGCGCCGGCGCGCCCTCGGGCTCGGCGAAGGCGGGCAGCGCCGCTTCCTCCGCGGGGCGCGGCTCGCGCCGGGGCAGCAGCAACCGACTGGCGCCGGGCCAGAGGGTGATCCGCACCGGCTGGGGCGATGGCCAGGCCAGCGGCCAGTAGCTGGTGGAGAGCGACAGGCGAATGGCGTGGCCCGCCGGGAACTGCTGGGCGATGTGCTTGAGCGGGATGGACACCCGATAGCGCTGGCCCGGCTCCAGCGGCTCGGGATGCTCATTGCTGTCGCGGTGGGTGAGGTTGAGCAGGCCGTAGGAGACGCGAGTGGCCTTGTCGTCCTCGCCGATATCGGAGAGGCGCAGCGCCACCATGGCCACCGGCTGGTCGGCGCTGAGCTCGAGCTCGACCAGCGGCGAGCCGCAGATCTCCAGCGCCGCCTCGAGGCGCGGCGTCTGGAAGACCAGGCAGCCACCATCCTCCTCGCGCTGGTCGTGGGGCAGGTCGGGAGGCGCATTGTAGGAGCACCACTTGCCCGCATAGAGCCCCACCGAGAGCGGCGAGCGGACGTCCAGGGTAGCCTGTGGCGGGTCGTCTCGCGATTCGTCCTCGGCCATCAGATCGTGGCCCGGAGTGAGCCGGTAGGCCTCGGGGGTGATGTTCGGCGACGGCCAGTCGGGCTCGGCGACCCAGCGTCCGGGGCGCTCGTCGTAGCGCGCCGACGGCGGCATCGACTCCTGCATCCAGACGCGCAGCATCGGCTCGTTCATGATCCCGGTATTCTCGCCCTTCAGCCACTGGTCCCACCAGCGCAGCGACTCCTGCAGGAAGCCGATGGCCGGCCCCGGCATGCCGAGGTGCGGATACTTGTGGGCCCAGGGACCGACCAGCCCCTTGCGCGGCACGTCGAGTCCCGCCAGCAGGCGGAAGACGGCGTTGCAGTAGCCATCGGCCCAGCCGCTGACGGCATAGACCGGGCACTGGATCGCCGTGTAGTCCTCGCACACCGAGCCGTGCTTCCAGTACTCATCGCGCCGCTGGTGCTCGAGCCACTGGGCGAGCCACATGCCGCTGCCGTCCAGGCGCTCGAGCCACATGTCGCGCCAGCGCTCGCCCACGAGCTCCGGGTCCGGCGGGCAGGCGTTGCCGTCGAACATGGTCGAGGCCCAGGAGAGGTTGTCGCCCAGCAGGCAGCCGCCCATGTGGTGGATGTCATCGGCGTAGCGGTCGTCGGTGAAGCAGATCGTGATCACCGCCTTGAGCTGGGGCGGGCGCAGAGCGGCGATCTGCAAGCCGTTGAAGCCGCCCCAGGAGATGCCGATCATGCCGACGTCGCCGGTGCACCAGGGCTGGGCCGCCAGCCATTCGAGGATCACCAGGCCGTCGTCCAGCTCGCTCGGCAGGTACTCATCGGTGAGCACGCCGTCGGACTCGCCGGTGCCGCGGATGTCGACCCGCACCCCGGCATAGCCGTGCCCCGCCCAGTAGGGGTGGCTCTGCACGTCACGTTCGGCGGTGAGGTCACGCTTGCGATAGGGCAGGTACTCCAGTATCGCCGGTACGGGATGGATCTCGGCGTCCACCGGCCGCCAGATCCTCGCCGCCAGGCGGCCGCCGTCGGGCAGCGGGATCCAGGTCTCCTCCTCCATGACACGACGCGGGAAGTCGTTGACGATGCGCATGATCCTGCTCTCCTTGTCCCGTGGGGGCCCTCTCTTGGGCCGGGCTCAGCCCTGGATCTGATCGAACTCGAAGGCCAGACGCGCCGCCAGCTGGCCGTAGCGCTCGAGCAACTGCTCCGCCGAATCGGCGCCCATCCAGACGAGGGCCAGGGCGAAGCTGTAGCTGTCCTGCTCGGGCAGCGAGGAGAGCCACTGCCCCTCCGCCACCTGGATATCGATCATCGCGCCGGGGAAGTCGGCCTCGAGGGCGGCGACCTCGTCTTCGGAGGGCACCCGGGTCACCACCGCATCGACGAAGAACACCCGATAGAAGAACTTGGCGGCGATGGCATAGTCGCCCTGGCGATGCGGCATGTCGGGCCGCTGTCCCAGCCCCAGGTCGAGGGTGACCTGCTGGTTGCTGATGCCGTCGACCTTCTCGAACAGGTCGCAGTGGGACTGAGAGATGCGCGTGTTGATCTCGAGCAGCCAGATGCGGTCCTGCACCTCGTCCCAGAAGTACTCGACGTTGAAGGCAGCATTGTCGTAGCCGATATGCGTCATCACCGTCTCGGTCAGCTCGCGCATCTTGGCCTGGATGGGCTCGGGCAGCCCCGAGGGATAGCGGTAGTGGAAGAAGCTCAGCACCTGGGGGTAGCGCAGCGAGTCGACGATCCCGTAGCTGACCACCTCACCCGCGAAGACGTACCCCTCCACCGTGCACTGCCAGCCGCCGATGATCTCCTCGGCCATGCAGAAGTGGCCGTCCACGGCGGCGATCTCGTCGGGCAGTCGTGCCTGCTCCAGCACCGTATTGAAGGGATCGGCGATCAGGCCGATGTCCTCGCGCAGCTTCTCGATGGCATGGTAGAAGTCCTCGGGGGTATCGATGCGAAAGCCCAGCCGCGAGCCCGATGACTTGATCGGCTTGACGAAGAAGGGGAAGTAGAGCCCCGCCTCGCCGATCCGGACCAGCGCCTCGTCGTCGAAGGGATCGAAGGCGGTGAAGCCCGGGATGAAGTCGGGGATGACCTCCTTCTGCGCCCGGCGGCTCCAGTACTTGTGCTCGCACTTGAGCAGGCTCGCGAGGGTTGTGGTGTGGGTGCCGAAGCGCTCGCAGAGGATCGGCAGCATGGTCGAGACGGGGAAGTCCATGTAGCCGACGATGGCATCGATGGTGCCCTCGAAGGCCTCGAGCTGGGCCGTCGCCTCGGCCAGCATGGCGGCGATGTCGAACTCCTCGGTGTCGTAGACCGCCTCGGGCGCGATGATGCCATGGAAGCGCCAGTGCTCGGCGCCGCGCAGCGTCTCGAGCCGCTGGCGATTGAAGTCGTTGAGCCCCACCACGAAGATGTTCTTTGCATCCGCCATGTCTCCGACCCTCTCGCTGCGTACCCGACTGGGCCGCTTCGAGCAGCATAGTTCAGCGCGCGGGCGATGCAGGACCGAATGCCAAGCCGGTTGCCGGGGTCAGGCGTGCCGCGAGGCCTCGTCGTCATCGGTGTCGCGGCCGCGGGCCAGACGATCGATGGCCTGGCCGCCCTGGCCTGCCAGGTTTGCCAGCCGATCGATCTGGTCGTCCAGGCGCGGCAGTGCCTCGCGGCGATAGCGGGAGAGGTCGTCGATGGCCCCGATCACCTCGCCGAAGGCCTCCTCCAGGGCCTGCATGTCGAGCATCGCCGACGAGGCGCGCTGCTGGATGTCCACGCCCTGCTGGCGCAGCGCCCGGGCGGTGCCGCCGATCATCTCCGAGGTGGTGGCGTTGAGCGACTCGATGCGGTCGAGCACCAGCCGCTGGTTGGCCAGCGCCAGGGCCACGGTCACCGCCACGGTCAGCGCCGAGACGGTGACGTTGATGGCGCGATCGACGCCGCGCATCAGCTCGCGGTTGTTGCGGATGATCACCTCGAGGGCCAGCACGCCCTGCTGGCTGACCGCCAGCTGCTGCTGCAGGTCGACGATGCGCTGGCGCAGCGGGAAGAGCAGCTCCTCCTCCAGGAAGCGCCGCTGCGGGTCATCGCCGTCGCGCCGCTCGATGGCGACCTGCAGGCGATCGTCGATGCGCCGCCCCAGGTCGATCTGGCGCGTGAGCTTGGCGAGGGTCTCGCGCAGCGCCTGCTGGTCGTCGTCGAGGGTCAGGTTGTCGCGGCGCAGCATGTCGCGCCCGCCTTCCAGGTCGGCGATGATCGCGTCCAGCGCCTGCTGCGCCGTCTCGAACTTGCGAAAATAGCGCTGCAGGCGGCTGCCGCCCCCCGGGATCAGCGCCCGCACGCGGTCCAGCGGGCCCGAGGCGAGGTTGTGCCGGGCGGGGTCCAGCGACTGCATGCGCCCACGCAGGTCGACCAGCGCCTTGGCCACCGGCCCGCCCTCGTCGCCGTGGTGGGCCAGCTGGCGTAGCGGAGTCTGCAGCATGGCGCTCTGGTGGGCAGCCTGCTGCTGAAGCTCGAGGCCCAGCTCATCGACGGCGCGGCGCTGACGCGCCTGGGCCTCGGCATCGCCGTCATCCAGCAGCACCTCGACGAAGGCATCGGCCTGGGACGCCAGGCTCGCCTCGTCATCGGCGCGAGCGGAGGCTTCCCCGCCCTCCAGGTCGCGGGCGATCTCCTCCACCGGCGGCAGCGCCAGGCGGGCGCCATCTTGGGGTTGCTCGGTCATGGGCACCTCTCGAAAGGATCGGTCGGGGTGAGTTCAGGCTGGGATATCGACATGCGGCCAGGCCGCCGTCATGAGCCACTGCGCCCGTAGCGGTCGGCGCGGGAGACGAAGCGGCTCAGCTCCGCCAGCGCCCGCTCGGCGGTGACCGAGGCCTGGGGGCGGCCGGTCTCGATGCGCGCCAGGGAGACGGCTGTATCGTCGAGCACGGTCAGCGCCGCCTCGTTGCGCGCGGCCAGCTCGCCCAGCCGCCGCTCGGTCTCCTCGAGCAGCTCGAGGCGCCGCCGCAGGGCCTCGCGCTCCTGGGTGCCGAGCCGGCGCCCCTCGCGGCTCAAGCGCCGGCGCACGAAGTCACCGTCCACGTTGACCACGCCGCTGGCCTGGGCGGCCATGGAGTGCAACGTATCCACCGCGCCGAGGCCGACCTGGGACACCAGTTCCCGGGCGCGGGCAAAGGCCAGCTCGCCGCGATCGAAGCGCCCCTCGAGCACGCCCAGCAGGTGGCGATAGCGGCTATAGAGGCGATCGGCCTGAACGGCCAGATCGGGGCGATGCACGTCGAGCAGCGCCTGCTTGGCGCGACACAGCGCCAGCACCAGATCGTCGGCCTCGGCCGGCGGGTGAGCGGGGTCGAGAACCAAAAGTCCCGCCTCGTGGGCATCGCGCTCCTCCTCGGCCCGCCGCCGGGCGGCCTCGGCGGCCAGCCGCTCACGGAAGCGTCGCACCCGCCGCCGCTCCAGAAAGCGACGCAGGCGACGCTCCAGCGGCAGGGCCACGGGAATCGCCACCAGCCCCGCCAGCCAGCCGGTCAGGGTCGGGCCGAAGCCGCCCCACAGCGAGGTCAGCCACAGCAGCAGGCTGATGAAGGGCACCACCAGGCAGTAACGCAGGATGACCTGCAGCCGGCCCGGCGGCTCGATCGGCACGGCCAGGCGCGGATTGATCAGGCCCACCAGCAGCCACGGCAGGCAGGTCAGAAACAGGCCGTAGGAAAGACCCTGGAGGAATCCCAGCATAGGGCTGACTGTCCTTTGTCGGTCGGAAAGAGAGAAGCGACTAGATCAGAAGCGTGAGGAGCAGGGCGATCCCTCCAACCAGCAGCGCCACGCTCAACGCCACGACCACCAGCCGGTCGAGCCAGCGATCGAAGCCGGTCCAGTCGACGCGAGACCAGTCCCACCGTCGCCGGGCGTGTCGGCGGGTGGCGCCGCGACGCCGCGAGTCGCGTCCGGTGCGCATGGAGGGCATGGCCGACCTCCGGTTTCACCTGTGTTCCCCGAGCTTACGGCCTGCCAGGGCCGCTGACCACCATCATCGGCGACGATCGTGCCGATGCTCCCGCGGCGGCACGCAACACGCGAGGCGCGCCCCTTGCATTCCCCCTCGCTCGCCCCGATCTCGGTAGAAACCCAGCAGGCTAATCAATTTCGGAGCGCTACCCGCCATGTCCCGACTCGCCGATACGCCGCTCTCCGTGCTCGACCTGGCCCCGATCCGCGAGGGCGGCGCCATCGCCGACACCTTCCGCGAGAGCGTGGCGCTGGCCCAGCACACCGAGGCGCTCGGCTACACCCGCTACTGGCTCGCCGAGCACCACGGCATCGAGGGCATCGCCAGCGCGGCCACCGCGGTGCTGATCGGCCATGTCGCCGGCGCGACCCAGCGCATCCGGGTAGGCAGCGGCGGTATCATGCTGCCCAACCACCCGCCGCTGGTGGTCGCCGAACAGTTCGGCACCCTGGAGACCCTCTATCCCGGACGCATCGACCTGGGGCTCGGCCGCGCGCCGGGCTCCGACGGCCCCACCATGGCCGCGCTGCGTCGCGATCCCCACGCGGGAGTCGACGACTTCCCCAAGCGGCTGTCCGAACTGCAGGGCTTCCTCGAAGAGGCGCGGCCGGGCCAGCGCGTGCGCGCCGTGCCCGGCCAGGGCACCCGGGTGCCAATCTGGCTGCTCGGCTCCAGCGACTTCAGCGCCCGGCTGGCGGCCCGCGAGGGATTGCCCTTCGCCTTCGCCGCCCAGTTCGCCCCGGCCCGGCTGCTCGAGGCGCTCCGGGTCTATCGCGACAACTTCCAACCCTCGGCGATGCTGGACCGCCCCCACGCCATGGTGGGCCTGCCGGTCATCGCCGCCGACAGCGACCTGCAGGCCGACTATCTCGCCTCTACGGCACGCCGCAAGTTCCTGGGATTGATTCGCGGCGCACCCGGCCGGGCCCTGCCGCCGACGGAGACGCTGGACTGGTCGCCCAGGGAGCAGGCCCAGGTGGAGCAGTTCCTGGAGGCCGCGGTGATCGGCGGCCCCGAGACGGTCCGCGAGGGCCTGGAGCACTTCCTGGCGCTGACCAGCGCCGACGAGCTGATGCTCCACACCGACGTCTACGCCGCCGAGGATCGCCTGCGCAGCTACGAGCTGGTGGCCGAGGCGTGGCGCGCATAATTCGACACCGAATGCCGATCGCTTCCCCCGCCGTGCGCCGAGGCGCACGACGGGGCCGACATCGGGGTAAGACTGGAACGATTGCCCCGCCCCGGCCTCCAAGGGGCAGCCATTTCCGACGTGCCGGTGCCGCCGACACGCCCCACCGACCGCGGAGCCCTGCATGCCCGATTCTCGTGACCCCCGAAACAATGCCGCCTGGCGCGCCGCCCAGCAGTGGCAACAGCGTGCCCGTCAGACCCGTGCGGGCGGCCCCCTGGGCGGTCTGAAGCTGCTGTTCACCTGGCTGCTGTTCGGCGCCATGATGATCGTCGCCATGGTGCTGGGGCTGTTCTTCCTGCTCGTGGGCTGGGCGATGATGCCTTTCCTGCGTCACCGCATGAAGAAGCGCATGGAGCAGATGCGCGCCGATCAGGCCGAAGACGTGGGCGGCGGCGTTCACTATCGCGAAACGGGCTATCGTGAGACCGGCCATCGCCAGGGCCGCCGCGGCGACGGGCGTCCCCACGAGCAGCAGGTGCTCGAGGGCGACTACGAGGTCAGGGACGAGGAGCGTTCGAATCGCCCCCGCGAGTAAGTTGTCGCATCGCAGGAGAATAAATGTGATAGCGCGCGTTGCGACAGGCGGCGGCGACTAGCCGGTGCAGCGCGCCTCCGAGGCCGCGCGGAAGGCCGCCATGGCATCGCTCATGTGGCTCTCGAGAGCCTCGATGCGAGAACCGTGCGCCGGGTGCGTGGAGAGGAATTCCGGCGGCTGACCGCCGCCCGCCTTCGCCATGTTGCGCCACAGAGCCACGCTGTGGCGCGGGTCGAAACCGGCCTTGGCCATGATGGCGAGCCCCATCTGGTCGGCCTCCTCCTCATGGGCGCGACTGAACGGCAGGGCGATGCCGAGGCGCGCACCGATCCCCAGCGCCTGCCGAAGCCCCTCCCCGGCCAGCTCCCCCTCGCTGACGAGCCCTACCACCAGCAGCACCGCCTTGATGCCGAGCTGCTGGGTGAAGCGCTCGTTACCGTGGTCGGCCAGCACGTGAGCGACCTCGTGACCGATCACCGCGGCCAGCTGGTCGGGGGTCTCGGCCACCTGCAGCAGCCCGGCATGCACCCCGATGCGCCCGCCCGGCAGGGCGAAGGCGTTCGGGCTGGGGTCGTCGAACACCACCACCTCCCAGGCCTCGGACATGCCCGCCTCGGGGTAGCGCGCCTCGGCCGCCGCGATCACCTCCCGCGCCACGCACTGCACGAGCCGGTTGGCGGCCGGGTCGCGGGCGACCGGGCGGCTCCGGCGCATCTCGGCGAAGGCGTCGCCGCCCATCTCGGCCATTAGCGCCTCGGGCACCAGGGCCAGCTGGGAGCGGCCGGTCGGCGTCTCGCCGCAGCCGGCAAGCGTCAGCATCGCCAGCAGGGCGACGAGGCCGCCCCAGCTCTTCATGCGCCAGCGCCTTTCCTGCCTGCTCCTCACTTTTCCGCGCCTCACTAGCCGGATCGTCGCTCGCCACGGATGTGTCGTATGCCGCATCGGCCCTACCCCGCCATCACCGCGTCCAGCGCGGCCCGGTAGCCCTGGCTGCCGAGTCCCGCGATCACCCCGTCGGCGCGCAGCGAGACGTAGGAGTGGTGGCGAAAGGCCTCGCGCCTGTGAACGTTGGAGAGATGCACCTCGATAACCCGGCCGTCGAAGGCGTTCAGGGCATCGAGGATCGCCACCGAGGTATGGGTGTAGGCGGCCGGGTTGATGATGATCGCCGCGGTGCCGTCCAGGCGCGCGGCCTGGATGAGGTCGATCAGCTCGCCCTCGTGGTTGCTCTGCCGGCAGACGATCTCCCAGCCCCCCAGCGCCGCCTGCTCGTAGAGGCCGTTGTCGATGTCATCGAGGGTCTCGTGGCCGTACACCTCGGGCTGCCGGGTGCCGAGCAGGTTGAGGTTGGGGCCGTGCAGGACCAGTACCTTGTGCATGTCGTCGCCTTCCTTGAGGGTGATGTCGGCTTGAGGATGTCGGTTTGAGAGCGATCCGATCAGGACGCCGCCTCGAGCAGGCGCTGCCAAAGCGCGATGACGGCATCGCGATGCGCCTGGAAATCAGCGTTGCGCCCGCGCGCCGGCTCGCCGGTCAGGGCCGCGCGATGGGCGGCGGTGCGACAGGCCAGGTAGGCCTCGCGCAGTCGCCGACACTCGTCGGCGGACAGCCGCCCGGTTGCCTCGAGGGTCTCGAGGATGCGCATGTTGTCGCTGTAGACCAGCAGGTCGGAGGTCTCGTGACCCATGGAGAGCACCGCGAACTGGCAGAGGAACTCGATATCCACCATGCCGCCGGGGTCGTGCTTGAGGTCGAAGTCGTCGCCCTGGCCCCGGGTGCCCAGGTGGTCGCGCATCTTGTGGCGCATCTTCACCACCTCCACGCGCAGCGCCGCGAGGTCGCGCTCGCGGCCGAGGATCTCGCCGCGCAGCGTGTCAAAGCGCTCGGCCAGCGCCCGGTCGCCGGCCACCACCCGGGCCCGCACCAGCGCCTGGTGCTCCCAGGTCCAGGCCTGCTCGCGCTGGTAGTCGGCGAAGGCGTCCAGCGTCGAGACCAGAAGGCCCGAGTTGCCCGAGGGCCGCAGGCGCATGTCGACCTCGTAGAGGCTGCCCGCCGGGGTCACGGCGGTGAGCAGGTGGATGATGCGCTGGCCGAGCCGGGTGAAGAAGACGGCGTTGTCGATGGGCCGCGCCCCGTCGGTGCTGCCCTGGGTGGCGCCGTCGTGGAGGAACACGAGGTCCAGGTCGGAGCCGTAGCCGAGCTCGATGCCGCCGAGCTTGCCGTAGCCGACGACCAGGAACTCCGGCGCGTTGCCGCAGCGCTTCCCCTCATGACCTTCCCCGCGATTTCCCCTGCGACGTTCCGGGAAGCCGTGCTTGCGGGTCAGATGCTGCCAGGCCATGGCCAGCACTGCCTCAAGCACCACCTCGGCGATATAGGTGAGGTAGTCGCTGACCTTCATCAGGTGGCGGGTGCCGGCGATGTCGGAGGCCGCCACGTGCAGCACCTGGGCGTGCTTGAAGACGCGCAGCGCCTCGAGCTGGGCCTCCTCGTCGTCCTCGGGGATCCGTCCCAGGGCCTGGCGCAGCTCGTCGGCCAGGCGCGCCTTGTCGGCGGGAGTGTAGAGGGTCTCCGGAGTCAGCAGCTCGTCGAGAAGTATCGGATGGCGCGCGAGCTGGGTGGCGATCCAGGGGCTGGCGCTGCACAGCTTCATCAGGTGCCCCAGGGCCTCCGGGTTCTCGCGCAGCAACGCCAGGTAGGCGGTGCGGCGCAGCACCGCCTCGATCAGCGGCAGTACCCGCTCCAGGGCGATATCGGGGGTCTCGCTCTCGGCCACGGCGTCGAGCAGCAGTGGCATCAGGGCATCGAGCCGCTCGAAGCCGATGCGCTGCATGGTCTTCACCGCGCGGGCGTGGCGCAGCGCGCGCAGCCGGCGCATGGCGACGTCCGGCTCGGCGAGCCCGGCCTCCTCGAGCAGCGAGCGTGCCTCGTCGTCCTCCAGCTCGCCGCGCCACAGCGCGCGCCACTCCTCGAGGCTCGCGACGCCGGTGGCCTCGGGCGCGTCGGCCTCCTCGACCTCCTCCTCGGGCTCGGCGATGACGGCGTCGAAGTGGCGGCGCACCCGTTCGCGCACCTCGTCGAGCCGCGCCATCAGCGCCGGCCAGTCCTCCATGTCCAGCGCCAGGGCCGCCCGCTCGCGGTCGATGTCGCCGTCGGGCAGTGTCTGGGTCTGGCGATCCTCCAGGGCCTGCAGCGCGTGCTCCAGGTCGCGCAGGAAGACGTAGTCCGGGGTCAGCTCGTCGACCACCTCGCCGGGCAGCAGGCCGAGCTCGGGCAGGCGCTCTAGGGCGGTCTTGAGCGATGTGACCTGCAGCTCGGTGTCGCGACCGCCGCGGATCAGCTGGAAGGCCTGGACCACGAACTCCACCTCGCGGATGCCGCCGGGGCCGAGCTTGATGTTGCCCTGCATGCTGCGGCGGCGCACCTCGCGGTTGATCATCGCCTTGAGCTCGCGCAGCGACTCGATGGCGCCGAAGTCGAGGTACTTGCGATAGACGAAGGGGCGCAGGCTCGCCAGCAGCTCGGCGCCGGCCTCCAGGTCGCCGGCCACCGGGCGCGCCTTGAGCATGGCGTAGCGCTCCCACTCGCGGCCCTGATCCTGATAGTAGCCGGCCAGCGAGGCGAAGCCGCCCACCAGCGGCCCGCCGTCGCCCAGCGGGCGCAGCCGCATGTCGACGCGGAAGGCGAAGCCCTCGGCGGTCACGGCGTCCAGGGCGCCGATCAGCTTCTGGCCGAGCTTGGTGAAGTACTCCTGGTGCTCCAGAGACTTGCGCCCGCCCTCGGTCTCGCCCTTCTCGGGGAAGGCGAAGATCAGGTCGATGTCAGAGGAGAGGTTGAGCTCGCCGGCGCCGAGCTTGCCCATGCCCAGCACCACCAGGCGCTGCTCGCTGCCGTCGCGGCGTGGGGCGGGCCGCCCCCAGCGCGGCGCGAAGTGCGCCTCCAGCCAGCCGAGCGCGCCTTCCAGGCAGGTCTCGGCGAGCCGCGACACGGCCGCCGCGGTGCCCCACATGTCGAGGCCCGGCGGGCGCGTCAGGTCCCGCCAGACGATGCCCAGCATGCGCGCGCGGCGAAAACGGCGGATGGCGGCGTGCAGGGCCGCCTCGTCCTCGGCGGCCTCGAGCCGCTCGTCGAGCCACTGGCGCAGCGCCTCCGCCGAGGGGGGCTCCTCCAGCTCGCCGCTGGCGTCCAGGTGCAGCAGCCACTCGGGATCGCGCACCAGGGTCTCGGCGACGAACGACGAGATGGCGAGCACCCGAGCGAGCTGCCGGCGACGCTCGTCCGACAGCGACAGCCAGTCCTCCAGCGGGGAGTCGTTGCCGGTCATCTCGGCCAGATTCTCGGCCTCGCCGAGCGAGCTCGCCAGCCGGTCGCGGGTGTGCGCCAGGGGAGCCTTCAGCGGCTCGGGAATGTCATCCAGCGGCAGGAAGTCGTCGGGCAGGGCCATGTGCATCTCGCATCCGGTTCTCGAATGCCTTCAGCATAAGCGAAGCCGGCCCCGCCCCATAACCCGGCCGGGCGCCTCAGGCGAGGAATTTCTGCCAGGCCAGCAGGCCCCAGGCCAGCCCGGCGAGGGCGAGCGCCAGCATCACCGCCGCCGAGCCGATGTCCTTGGCCCGGCCGGCGAGCTCGTGACGCTCGGGGCCGATGCGATCCACCGCGCACTCGATGGCGCTGTTGAGCAGTTCGACGATCAGCACCAGCAGGCAGCTGCCCGCCAGCAGGATCCACTCCACCGGGCCCTCGCCGATCCAAAGCGCCAGCGGCAGCAGCAGCAGGCAGGCCACGACCTCCTGGCGAAACGCCGCCTCGTGGCGGAAGGCCGCGCGCAGCCCCAACAGCGAGTAGCGGGTCGAGTGAATCAGGTGGCGCCATCCTGTGTATCCGGGCTTCATCTCGGGCGCTCCGGTGGATTCAGTGGGCATCGATCATCTCCTCCAGGTCGGCGGCCAGCGGGTCGAGCACCTGTCGCCAGTTGAGCCAGGGCGTGGTGGCGGTGCCGTTGACCAGCGCGCTGAACACGCCCCACTGCCCTGAGCGGGTGCGGAAGTAGCCGCCCACGGCACGCACCGCCACCGGCTGGTTGAGGGTGCCGGTCTTGAGCATGACGTGGTGCTGGAAGGTGGCCGAGCCACGCCGCATGAAGCGCATTACGCCGTTGCCCGGCGACTGCAGGGCGGCGACGAAGCTGGGGAACAGCGCCGGACGATGGTACATGCGCTCCAGCAGGGCATTCACCCCGGCGGCCGAGGTGCGGTTCTCGGGCGTCAGGCCACTGCCGCTGCGCAGCGTCACGGGACCGTGGCCGGACGTCTCGGCCGCGAAGGCTTCCAGCGCCGCCCCGCCCTGTTCCAGGCTGGCCCGCGGCGCCTCGACCAGGTTCAGGGCCAGCACATCGGCCATGAAGTTGTTGGAGTAGTTCAGGGTGCGCAACAGAAGCTCCTGCAGCGGCTCGCCCTCCACGGCGGCCAGCCGCCGGGCTGCGGCCGGCGGTTCGCTGGCCGACACCGAGACGCCGTCGCCAAGCGTGATGCCGGCCTGCTCGAGCATCGCTTGCAGGGTGTGGGCGGTCTGTTGCGCCGGGTCGGAGCTCGCCCGGTAGACCCGGCGCGGCCGGGCATTGGTGGAGATCTGCCCGCGCAGCACCATGACGTCGCCGCTGTCGCGCAGTACCCGCTCGGCGTTGAGCTTGGTGCCGCTGTCATCCGGCTTGGTCTCGACGCGGTTGTCGATCTCGACAATCGGCGCCTGGCTGTCGCAGCTGTTGATGCGCGCCGGCTGGCCGGCCGAGGCGGCGGGCACCACGGAGACGCACCAGCTGCCGAAGTTGACCCCGGCCGAGGAGAGCAGCGCGCTGTAGGCGTTGGCCACCCGGGAATGCGCCTGGCAGCGATCGGTGGTCAGGCACTCGACCGGCCCGTAGCGCCACTGGCTGATCACTAGTCGGCCGTCGACGCGTCGCACCCCGGCCTGATGCAGGCGCTGCACCAGGCGCCACAGGTCCTCGCTGGTCAGGGCGGGGTCACCGCCGCCATCGAAGACCAGGTCGCCCGCCAGCACGCCCTCGGCGTCGGGCTCGACCGTGCTCACCAGGCGGCTGGTGAACCGGTACTGGGGACCCCAGCGATCCAGCGCCGCCGCCGCCACGTAGACCTTGGAGACCGAGGCCGGCGAGAGCTGACGCTCGGGATCGATGCTCCCCAGACGCTCGCCGCCGCCGAGCAGCCGCGCCTCGGCGCCGACCAGAAAGCCCTCGTCGGTGAGCTCGGCAAGGCGCGAGAAACCGCTCGCCTCGACGAGCAGTGGCAGCAGCGTCAAAAGCACGCAGAAGAGCGGTCGACGGAACATGGGACCTCCAGGCATCACCGAAGGCCCAAGCTTAATGGGACGCAACCGAAGAGAACACCTGAATTACCACCACGCCGCCAACGATCATCGCAAGGCCCAGCAGCGCCGGCAGGTCAGGCTTCTCGCCGTAGACCAGGATGCCCACCAGGGTCACCAGCACGATGCCGAGCCCCGCCCAGAAGGCGTAGGCAATGCCCACCGGCAGGGATTTCAGCACCAGGGCGAGCAGGTAGAAGGCCAGCCCGTAGCCAACCAGCACCAATACGCTGGGCCACAGGCGCGTGAAGCCGACCGAGGACTTCAGCGCGCTGGTGGCGACCACCTCGGCGATGATGGCGAGCGCCAGATAGAGATAGGTCATACGGCCTCCTGCCGCGCCAGACGGCGGCGCATCAAGCGATCGAACGCCGTGTTGAAGAACAGGGCATAGACCAGGAAGAACAACATGAAGCCGAGATCCAGCCAGAAGGCCTCGACCAGGCCGATCTCAAGCCACCAGGCCACCACCGGCAGGGTGGCGATGAGCAGGCCCAGCTCGAAGCCCAGCGCCTGGGCGATGCGCTGGGCCAGGCTGCGCCGCCGGGTCGGCACCCAGATATCGAACAGCCGATTCCAGACCAGATTCCAGAGCATCGCGGCGCTGGCGAGCCCCACTGCCATGACGCCGATGGCCCCGGCGTCGTGGCCGCTGAGCACGCTGCTCAGTGGAATCACGATGGCCAGGCCGATCGCCTCGAACAGCACCATGTGGGTCACGCGCTCTTTCCAGGAACGCATCATGCACCTCCTCACCCGTGAACGGTCGAGGCGCGAAGCCTCGACGATGGCCCCCATTCTCGCCATCATGGCGATGGATACGAGTTGGAAACCATCAGAAAAACAGATAGGTCACGCCCATGCGCTGGAGCCTCGATCAGCTGGAGATCCTCATCGCCTGCGCCGAGCGAGGCTCCTTCTCCTCGGCCGCACGCCACCTGGGTCGCGCCCAGTCGGCGGTCAGCACCGCCATCGCCCACCTGGAGGCCGACCTCGACTGCCCGCTGTTCGACCGCAGCGCCCGGCTGCCGCGCCTGACCCGGGCCGGCGAGGCCCTGCTCCACGAGGCCCGGGCGGTGATTCGCCAGTGCCAGCGGCTGGACGCTCGCGCCCGGGCCATCGCCCAGGGCGAGGAGGCCCGGCTGGTGCTGGCCATCGACGAGGCCCTGGTGGAGATGCCGCCGGTGGACGAGACCCTGGAGGCGCTGGCGCGCCACTATCCCGCCCTGCAGCTGACCCTGCTCTACGGCGCCCAGGGCGACATCGCCGGCTGGGTGGAGGATCGCACCGCCGATCTCGGCATCCTGCTGCGCCAGCAAGGCCAGGGCCCGGTGCTGGAGGGCATCCGCATCGCCCACCTGCAGCAGGCGCTGGTGGTCGCCCGCCACCATCCGCTGGCCGCGCTCTCCTCGCCGAGCGTCGGCGACCTCGCCGCCCATCGCCAGCTGCTGATCGCCTCGCGCGGCGCAAGCGACAGCCAGGCGCCACTCGCGACGCAGTTTTGGCGTCTCAACAGCTTCTACTCCATGGCCGAGCTCGCCACCCGGGGGCTTGGCTGGGCGCTGGTGCCGCGCCATATCGCCCTCTACCCGCCCTTTCGCGACGACCTGGTGGAGCTCAGGGGCGAAGGGCTCGGCATGGCGCCGGTCATCGAGGTGGAGACGGTCTCGCGGCGCGACGCCGACCGCGGACCCATCGCCCGCTGGCTACGCCACACCCTCGGCGAGCGCTTCCGAGACCGCCGGGGGCGCTGACGCCGTCAGCCGTCGGGCACCAGCCCGGGGGCGTGGGGCAGTTCGACCACCAGCCGCCACAGCGCCTGGCCGCTGGCATGGTACTTCTGTTCGAAGGGGGTCAGGTAGTCGGGGCCCGGCGCGAAGGGCTCGGCCGCAGCGGCCACCCCGGTGGCCTGGGTCACCGCCAGGGCGAACTCCTCGACATAGATCCGCCAGTTGGAGCGCAGTTGCAGCCGACCGCCCAGCGCCAGGATCGCCGGCAGCACCGGGTGGCCCTGCCAGCGCATCTTGAGGTGCGCGGCCTTGGGGTAGGGGTTCGGGTAGAGCAGGTAGTGGCGCCGCAGGCGCCAGTCGGCTTCCAGGGCCAGGCGCCAGAAGTCCACCAGGTCGGCGCGCACCAGCAGGGCGTTGTCCGGCAGCCGGCCGTGGTCCCGGGAGAGACGATCGGCGCTGCGATCCACGCCGAGCACCGAGCAATCGGGAAAACGCTCGGCCAGCCGGCGGGTCGAGAGCCCCACCCCGCAGCCCGCATCAAGGATCAGGGGCGCCTCGCCGCGCCGCTCGCGCCACGCCTGTGCCTCGACGAAGGCCTCGCGGGTATGGGCGGCCAGGGGCTTGCGCAGGGGATGCGCCAGGGCACGGGCCACGCGGCGGGGCAGGTCCTCATGGGGGCCGGTCTGGCGGCTGACGATGGATCGCGAACGGGCAGTCATGGCAGCGGGCTCGGGGGCGAAAAGGGCGAAGTATTCTACCAGCCGCGTGCGACAGATCCATGCTCGATCGCCCCGGGCGCACGGGCGCCGGCATGACGCCACCGCGGGCCGGGTGCTATGATCGATGGCCTAACATTGCAGCCACGACATCAACCGCACAACGAGGAATCCGGCTTGCCACACTTACCGGTGATCGTCGGCATGGGCGGCGTGAATCCCGCCGGCCGAACCTCGGGCCACCAGGCATTTCGCCGTACCGTGCTCGATGCCCTGCCCGACGACGTTCAGGCCCGTACCCTGCTCGGCCTCGCGGCCATGATGCGCCTGGCCGACGGCCAGGCCGATGGCGCCTGGCATGACGCCGAAGGCCGCTCCCTGGATGCCGCCGGAATCGTCGAGCAGACCCGTCAGCAGGTGCTCGACCATACCCTGATTCGACGCATCGAGGATGCCCGCTTCAACGAGGAGGGCCTGCCGGCCAACCGCAAGGCGAGCCTTGCCCTCGACGCGCCGCTGACCTTCCGCATCCGCCGCCGCCAGCTGCCCGACGTCCTGCCGGCCACCTGGCAGGTGCGCGAATTGGACCGCCAGAACCTGGAAGTCACCGTGCCCGCCGGCAGCATGGACGTGATGCTGCCCGAGACGCGCCAGGCCCAGGTGCGCGCCGGCGGCCAGCTGCCGACCGGTTTCGAGCCCAGCCGCCTCTATCGCAGCGTGCACCACCCCCGCGGCCTCGCCATGACGATCTTCGCCGCCAGCGACTGCCTGGGCGACAGCGGCCTGGAGTGGGACAGCCTGCGCGACCGCCTGGATCCCGACGAGGTCGCCGTCTACGCCGGCAACTCCATCGGCCAGCTCGACGACGAGGGCTGGGGCGGCCTGCTCAAGAGCTTCAGCTCCGGCAAGCGTGCCACCTCCAAGCAGATGCCGCTGGGCTATGGCCAGATGCCCGCCGACTTCATCAACGCCTATGTGCTCGGCAGCGTGGGCGGCACCGGAGCGGCGCTGGGCGCCTGCGCCAGCTTCCTCTACAACCTGCGCCTGGGCGTGGACGACATCCGTGCCGGCCGGCGGCGGGTGGTGATGGTCGGTACCGCCGACGCCCCGATCACCCCCGAGGTCATCGAGGGCTTTCGCAGCATGGGGGCGCTGGCCGACGACGACGGCCTAAAGGCCCTGGATGCTCTCGAGCTGCTCACCGATGCGGACTACCAGCGCGCCTGCCGCCCCTTCGCCCGCAACTGCGGCTTCACCATGGGCGAGTCCAGCCAGTTCGTGATGCTGATGGACGACGCCCTCGCGCTGGAGTCCGGCGCCGAGATCCTCGGCAGCGTGCCGGCGGTGTTCGTCAATGCCGACGGCTGGAAGCGCTCGATCTCGGCGCCGGGCATCGGCAACTACATCTCGCTGGCCAAGTCGGCTGCGCTGGTGCGCGACATGCTCGGCGAGAAGGCCCTGCGCGAGCGCACCTTCCTGCATGCCCACGGCACCAGCACGCCCAAGAACCGCATCACCGAGTCCCACGTCTTCGACCGGGTGGCCCGCGCCCACGGCATCAGCGACTGGCCGGTGGTGGCGGTGAAGGCCTTCGTCGGTCACTCCCAGGGCAGCGCCGCCGGCGATCAGCTGACCAGCGCACTGGGCAGCTTCGCCCACGGACTGCTGCCCGGCATCTTCACCCTGGACGCCGTGGCCGACGACGTGCATGCCGAGCACCTGCGACTTTTCCGCGACCCGCAGCCCTTCACCGCGGACGCCGCCTTCATCAACGCCAAGGGCTTCGGCGGCAACAACGCCACCGGCGTGGTGCTCTCCCCCGCGGTCACCGAGCGGCTGCTGACCAAGCGCCACGGCGAGGCCGCGATGAGCGACTGGCGGGTGCGCCGCGAGGCCACCCGCGAGGTGGCCGCGGCCTATCATCAGGCCGCCGACCGAGGCCACTTCCAGGCCCGCTATCGCTTCGGCGAGGGCGTGCTGGAGGGCCCGGAACTCGAGGTCGGCAGGGACCGGATTCACATCCCCGGCTATGCCCAACCGGTCTCGCTGGCCGTCGACAACCCCTTCGGACGCCTGGAGGACGAGGGCGACTCATGAATACCGCCGTCTACCCGGGGACCTTCGATCCCATCACCAACGGCCATCTCGACCTGATCGAGCGCGCCTCGATGCTCTTCGACCGAGTCGTGGTGGCCATCGCCACCAGCCCCGGCAAGGGGCCGGCGCTAGATCTCGATACCCGCATCGCCCTGACCCGGGAAGTCGTCGCCGGGCTCGACAACGTCGAGGTGGTGGGCTTCTCGGGGCTGATGACCGAGTTCATGAAGCAGCAGCAGGCACGCGTGCTGGTGCGCGGCCTGCGCGCGGTGTCCGACTTCGAGTACGAGCTGCAGCTGGCCAACATGAACCGTGCCCAGATGCCGGAGCTCGAGACGGTCTTCCTGACGCCGGAGGTCGAGAACTCCTACATCTCCTCCACGCTGGTCCGCGAGATCGCCCGCCTCGGCGGCGACGTCTCCAAACACGTGCACCCCAGGGTCGCCGAGACGCTCAACAGCCATTACAATACCTGACTCTGACGCTCGGGATTATCCCCGAGCTCGCTTGCCGGCCAGCGACTTCCATGAGGTACCCCATGGCCCTGATGATCACCGACGAGTGCATCAACTGCGACGTCTGCGAACCCGAATGCCCCAACGGCGCCATCTCGCCGGGGGAAGAGATCTACATCATCGACCCGAACCTGTGCACCGAGTGCGTCGGCCACTACGACGAGCCGCAGTGCCAGCAGGTCTGCCCGGTGGACTGCATCCCGCTCGACCCGGAGCGCGCGGAGAGCCGCGACGAGCTGATGGAGAAGTACCACCGCATCACCGCGGCTTGATCCCGCTCCCCACCCTCCGGCAGTCATCAACCTCCCAGGCACAAATCCGGTGCCCCGCTCATCGAGCGGGGGCCGTCTCGTTGTGGGGCAGCTGACACTGCCTGGCCCGTAGGGTCTACATCTCGTCGGCGCGACGGCTCACCTTGCACCCCAGGCAGCGCCGAAAGGTCGCCTCGGCCGGGGTCTTGATCAGGGTATCGGCGGCCGTATCGACGTTGCCACCCAGGGCCGAAAACGGCAGCGACACCAGAAAGATTGCCGTGCCGCCAAGCGTAGCGGCCGCCAGCAGCGGCCGGGCGACGACCGCATCGACGATCATCGCACCGCCACTCGGTTGGATCGTCTCGTCATTACCGATGGCCATGGCCGACTGCCCCGCCACCGACATGGCCAGCACGAGGGCAAGCCCCGTCCCAACACCGCTCATTCGCTTCATGTCGCTCCCTCCCTCGTGCGTTCCAATCAGGGCGCCGTCGACGCCCTCGCTACCTCGTTCAAGCGTAGCTGGGTTTTAGCGCGATCAAGCGGTTGCACCTTCTCACGACTCCGCCCATCCTGCCGCCTTCGCGTCTCGACCGGAGCCATCGTGACCTCTGCTTCTACCACCGCCACCACGCCCGCTCCTCAGCGTATTTGGGCGCTGGCCTGGCCGATCATCCTCTCCAATATCACCGTGCCGCTGCTCGGGCTGGTCGATACCGCCGTGGTCGGCCACCTGCCCGACTCGCGCTATCTCGCCGGGGTGACCCTCGGCGCCACGCTGTTCAGCTTCCTCTACTGGGGCTTCGGCTTCCTGCGCATGGGCACCACCGGCCTCACCTCCCAGGCGGTGGGACGCGAGGCCGATGGCGAGGTGCGCAACCTGCTCGGCCAGTCGCTGCTGCTCGCCCTGGTGATCGGCCTGGGGCTGATACTGGCCGGCGGCCCCTTGGTGAGGCTGGGGCTGTGGCTGCTCGACGGCAGCGAGGTAGCCACCGAGCTCGCCGCGGAGTATGCCCGCATCCGCCTGCTCTCGGCGCCGGCGGTGCTGGCCAACTACGCCATCCTCGGCTGGTTCCTCGGCCAGCAGAACTCGCGGGTCACGCTGGCCATCCTGGTGCTGACCAACGGCGTCAACATCGCGCTGGACCTGCTGTTCGTGGTGGGGCTGGGCATGACCAGCGACGGCGTGGCCTGGGCCACGGTGATCGCCGACTATACGGCACTAGCCTTCGGCCTGTGGCTGGTAGCACGCCAGCTCAGATGGCTCTCGGGGCACTTCCTGCGCAGTCAGGTCCTGAGGCTTTCCGCCTACGGCGAGCTCTTCCGGGTCAACGCCAACCTCTTCGTGCGCACCCTGGGCCTGCTGTTCGCCATGGCCTTCTTTACCTCCCGCGGCGCCGCCCAGGGCGATACCGTGCTGGCCGCCAACGCCGTGCTGCTGCAGTTCATCATGCTGACCAGCTACGCCCTGGACGGCTTCGCCCATGCTGCCGAGGCGCTGGCCGGCCGCGCCGTGGGTCGCCGGCGCTTCGACGAGTTCGGCAAGGTCGTCGGCAGCGCCGCGCGCTTCTCGCTGGTCACCGCGGGCGTCGCCGCGCTGGCCTTCGCCCTGGGCGGCAAGGGGCTGATCGCGCTGCTCACCGGCCTGCCGGAGGTGCGGGAGACGGCCGGCGCCTACCTGCCCTGGATGATCGTCATGCCGCTGATCGCGGTTTGGAGCTACCTGCTGGACGGCGTCTTCATCGGCGCGACGGCGATCCGCGAGATGCGCAACAGCATCTATGCCGGCCTCACCGTCTACCTGCCGCTCTGGTGGCTCACCCAGGGGCTGGGCAACCACGGCCTGTGGCTCTCCTTCCTGGCCTTCGCCCTGGTGCGCTCGGGGGTGCTCGCGGCCTACTACCTGCATCATCGCCGCACCCGCTGGCGCCATGACGTGACGGCCGCCCGGGTTGATGACGCGCCCCGACCCGGGTAGCACAAGCCGCTGAGATTGCGCTACTTTCTGTCAGGTACGCCACACAAGACAACAGAACAAGGGAACCCTCATGCTCAAGGCTCTATCACGGCCGGCCGTCAAGCTGGTCGAACGGTACCTGCCCGACCCCTACATCTTCGTGCTGCTGCTGACGGTCATCGCCGCCGCCGCGGCCATCGCCGTGGAGCGCCAGACCCCGCTGGCGGTGCTGCGCTTCTGGGGCGACGGCTTCTGGAACCTGCTGACCTTCTCAATGCAGATGCTGCTGGTGCTGGTCACCGGCTTCATGCTGGCAAGCTCGCCCCCCGTCAGCCGCCTGCTGCAGAAACTGGCCGGCATGGCCAACAACGCCGGCGCCGCCATCCTGCTGGTGACCCTGGTCTCGCTGGCCGCCAGCTGGATCAACTGGGGCTTCGGCCTGGTGGTCGGCGCCCTGTTCGCCAAGGAGCTGGCCCGCCAGATCAAGGTGGACTATCGCCTGCTGGTGGCCAGCGCCTACTCCGGCTTCGTCGTCTGGCACGGCGGGCTGGCCGGCTCCGTGCCGCTGGTGATCGCCACCGAGGGGCACTTCGCCGTCGAACAGATCGGCGTGATCGGCACCGGCGAGACCATCTTCTCGCTGTTCAACATCGCCATCGTGCTCTGTCTGTTCGTGGCGGTGCCGCTGGTCAACCGCATGATGCTCCCGGACGAGAAGGACAGTGTCTACATCGACCCCAAGCTGCTCGGCGAGACCGAGACGAAGCGGCCGCGCATCACCCGCCCGGCGGAGCGCCTCGAGAACAGCACCACGCTCGCCTGGCTGGTCGGCATCCCCGGCCTGCTGTTCCTGGTCGACCACTTCATGCTGCGCGACGGCGGCCTCAACCTGAACGTGGTGAACCTGCTGTTCCTGTTCCTCGCCATCGTGCTCCACCGCACGCCCCAGAGCCTGCTCAACAGCCTGCACGAGGCGATCAAGGGCGGCGCCGGCATCGTCATCCAGTTCCCCTTCTACGCCGGCATCATGGCGATCATGGTGCAGTCCGGGCTCGCCGAATCCCTGTCCGGGGCGCTGATCTCCTTCGCCACCGAGGCGACCCTGCCCTTCTGGTCCTTCATCAGTGCCGGCATCGTCAACATCTTCGTGCCCTCCGGCGGCGGCCAGTGGGCCGTGCAGGCCCCGGTGATGCTGCCGGCCGCCCAGGCCCTGGGCGTGGATATCCCCCGCGTGGCCATGGCCGTGGCCTGGGGCGACGCCTGGACCAACCTGCTGCAGCCCTTCTGGGCGCTGCCGGTGCTCGGGATCGCCGGCCTCAAGGCCAAGGACATCATGGGCTTCTGCCTGATCCAGCTGCTGATCACAGGCATCATCATCGCCATCGGCCTGACCTGGTTCTGAACCGACGTCGCGCCTAGCGTGATCCGACGACGCCTCGCTCCCCCCTTCCGGGGGCGAGGCGTTATGCTTGAACAAACCGCGTGACACAACCTGACGAGACCCCTTAGATGGATGACCAGACCCTCCCCGGCCAGCACGAGCTCTCGATGACCGTGCTGATGACGCCGGACATGGCCAACTTCAGCGGCAAGGTGCACGGCGGCGCCATCCTCAAGAAGCTCGACGAGGTGGCCTATGCCTGTGCCAGCCGCTACGCCGGCCACTACGTGGTGACACTCTCCGTCGATCAGGTGCTGTTCAAGCAACCGATCCACGTCGGCGAGCTGGTCACCTTCCTGGCCTGCGTCAACCACGTGGGCAGCTCCTCCATGGAGATCGGCATCAAGGTGGTGGCCGAGGACATCCGCCACAAGATGATCCGCCACACCAACAGCTGCTACCTGACCATGGTCGCCGTGGACGACAACGGCAAGCCGGCGCGGGTGCCGCCGCTACGACTGGACACCCGCCTGCAGAAACTGCGCTTCGAGAAGGCGGCCCTGCGCAAGAAGCTGCGCAAGCAGGCCGAGGAGGAGGAGCGCCGCACCCAGGCGGAGCATGGCGAGCTTTAAAACGGCAAGGACGCGCTCAGCCGCAGTCGATGGCGGCGATGAGGTCGCGCTCGTCCAGGCGCACGGTGAGGCGATTCTGGCGATAGTCGAGGGTGGCGGCCATACCGGGACGCAGCACTCTCAGGGTGGTGGCGCCGCTCTCGACCTGCAGCCGCTCCCCGAGGGTGGCGGTAAAGCGCTGCCCGACGCGGCCCTGCAGCGCTTCGGCGTCGCAGGCATCACCGGCGTCCACGCCGGGCGGAGGCGGCGCGGGCGCCGGGGCAGGTGTGGTCGACGAGCCGGCACAGCCGGCCAGCAGCAGGCCGACGAGAAGCGGCGCTAGCGCCTTGAGGGGCATGGTCTTCTCCTCTTCCATGATGAAGGGCCCGTCCATGGTGAAGGGCCCGGAACGGCCGGTCGCCGCTCCGGCAGGTAGCGGCCCGGTACGCTGACTCAGTAACTGGATTCCTGGATGGCCTCGCCGCCCTCCTCGATATCCTGCCCGGCGCCGCGGATGGTGTTGCAGCCACCGAGCAGCGACACGCTGAACAGCGCGACGAGTATCAGTGCGAGTGTCCGTTTCATGCTTGCCTCCTCGGCCTATCCGATGTGCAGTGAAGGATGATTCCTCTTCAAGCTAGCACGCGACTGCCGCCGCCGCAGATCGCCTACCCCAGCAGCAGTCGCAGGATGATCGCCGCGATGACCGTGAGGGTCAGCCACTTGACGATCAGGGCCCCACGCGGGCTCATGTTGACCTTCACCGCCAGCCAGGCGCCCAGCATGCTGCCCGCCGCTAGCATCAAGCCATAGCCCCAGCGTACCTGATCGTTGACCAGGAAGATCGCCAGGGCCGGCAGAGTATAGACCAGCACGATCAGCACCTTGAAGACGTTCACCTGGGCCAGGTCGATCTTCAGCATGCGGTAGAGCACCACGATGAAGAGGATCCCCACCCCGATCTGGATGAAGCCCCCATAGAGGCCGATGGCGAACATCGCCAGGTAGACGGCGGGCGTGAGGCGCTCGACGGTGAGCGGTCGAGTCTCCACCCGCGGCTGGGGCAGCAGCATCAGCACCGCCGAGCCCGCCATCACCGCGATCAGGATCGCCTCGAACAGGGCATCATCGGTCTGCAGGGCCAGCCAGGCGCCGATCAGCGAGCCGATAACCGCCGGCACCGACAGCCGCAGGGAGAGCCCCAGGTGCGAGGCCCCGGCGCGCAGGAAGCTGACCACCGCCGAGACGCTCTGCAGGGCCACGGACACCCGGTTGGTGCCGTTGGCTGCCTGGGGCGGCAGCCCCAGGAACATCAGCAGCGGCAGGGTGAGCATCGAGCCCCCGGCGGCGAGCACGTTGATGAAACCGGCCAGGGTCCCGATGGTCAGCAGGGCGAGGGCCTCGAGCAGCGTCATGATGGCATCCGTGCGTAGCGAGTCGAAGGGCGCCCAGCATACCGGCCCCGTCCGGCCGGGGGAATCTGCTCGCCCTCGCTCCGCTGTGCCATCATGGGCCCTGAAGGGATGCCCTAGCGAAAGGAGACGAACGATGCAGGATTTCGAGCCCGATGCCCGCCTGGTGGCGGATACCTACCCGATCACCGAGCTGCCGCTGTGCCAGCTGCGGCTGATGGATGACGCCCGCTTCCCCTGGCTGGTGCTGGTGCCGCGCCGCCACGAGGTCAGCGAGGTCTTCGAACTCGACGAGCGGGCCCAGCGGCAGCTGTGGCAGGAGGCCACGCGGGTCGGTCGGGCCCTGCTCGAGGCCCTCGGGGGCGACAAGCTCAATATCGCCAGCCTCGGCAACGTGGTCGCGCAGCTGCATGTGCACGCCGTGGTGCGTCGCCGCGAGGACGCCGCCTGGCCGGCGCCGGTGTGGGGCCACGGCGGGGCCGAGCCCTACGAACCGGACGCCCTGGCCGACATGCGCGCGCGCATCCTGGCCGAGCTTGACCGGCTGGACCTGGACTCTGGCGATCAGGGCACTGTCGATCAGGGCTGAGGGGCGTCGCCCTCAGGGAAGTAGTCCCAGCCGTGCCCGCAGGTCGGTGAGAAAAGGGTCCAGCAGGCCCGGCGACAGCGCCCGGCCGCCCCGGGTGGCGATGGCCTCGACACGGGTGCTGCCCTCGGCGTCTGCGAAGACGCGCAGCGAGACGCCATAGCCCGGCATGCGAGCCAGGGCGGCGTCCAGCCGCCCCAAGTCGTCATCGGCATGGCGAATCACATAGCCGCGCGCCATCAGCAGCTGCATGGCCTCGCGCAGGGTGGCCTCGGGAGTTGCCGCCAGGCGCAGCTCGCGCGGTGCGCTGGCAGGCGGCGCGGCACAGCCGGCGAGCCACGTAGCCAGCAGCAGGATCAGCAGCGTGCGCGTCATGACGCCTCCCCGGCCGGCACGGCCCGGATGGCGCGACGCAGATCGCGGCAGAAGTCGGCGTCGCTGGCGCTGCGCGATTCGCGCAGGTCGCCTCGCCAGTCGATCAGGCGAATGTCGCGGCTCACCCGCAGCGCTCGCCCATCGACCACCACCGAGACCCGCTCGGCGCGGGTGGCCTCGTCGATGCCCGGCCCGGCGCCGCCGCCGAAGCCGAGCACCACGCCCGTACCAATGTGGCCGCCGCTGCCGCCGCGCACGAAGCCGCCGATGCGCGGCAGGCGCTCGATGCCGTTGTCGTGGTAGATGGTGGTGCGGGCCCGGTCGGCGCTGACCAGCCCCAGCGAGGCGTCGGTGTGGCGCACCACGAAGCCCTCCGCCTCCAGGGCCGTGATCACGCGGTCCAGGTCATCGCCGGGCCCCGCGGGCCATCGGCACTCGGCGGAGGGGGCGGGCTCGGCCTCCGGCAGAGTCGTCGGCGTCATCTGGCATCCGGCCAGCACGCCCGACAGCAGCCACAGCAGCCATGTGCGCATGGTGTCGTCTCCAGAAACGGGTAATTTCAGTCTAGTCCGGATGACGGTGGCCACGATACGCGCAGGGGTCTGTTGGCCGCGTGCGGCACAAGACCTTGAATCACACCCCCGGCGCCCGCAGGTCATCGGCATCGGCTATGGTGGCCATGGAGAGAATTGGCTTAGCCGCGACCAGCGAGCCACCGTACCCTGTAAACAAGCGATCAAGGAGGCATTGCATGAGCGACACCAACACCATCGGCCTGCACGAGGCCAGCGCCAGCCAGCTCGCCGAGAAACTCAACGAGCTGCTGGCCAACTACCAGATCTTCTACATGAACGTGCGCGGCTATCACTGGAACGTGAAGGGCCGGCAGTTCTTCCAGCTCCATGAGAAGTTCGAGGAGTTCTACACCGACCTGCTGACCAAGGTCGACGAGGTCGCCGAGCGCATCCTGACCCTGGGCCACATCCCGGTGCACGCCTACAGCGACTACGTGAAGATCGCCCGGATCGAGGAGGATAAGAACGTCCACGATGGCGAGGCCTGCGTGCGCGGCGTGCTCCAGGGGTACCAGACGCTGATCGAGCTGCAGCGCGAGCTGCTCTCGCTGGCCTCCGACGCCGACGACGAGGGTACCGCCGCCCAGGCTGGCGACTACATCCGCGAGCAGGAAAAGACCGTGTGGATGCTGGGCGCCTATCTCGGCTGATCGCCTCCCGTGAGCCCGTATGAGAACGAGCCCGAATGAGAACGACGCCGCCTCCGGGCGGCGTCGTTGCGTGGTGTGGTCGATGCCGTCCGGCTCAGGCACGCTCCGGGGAAGACCGGTCGCCCGGGTCTCTCTCGTCCTCCTCAGCTCTCTCCTTAGCTCTCTCATCCGCCTCGCCGCTCTCGCCGTCGGCGGCGCGCACCAGCTCCGCGGGCAGCGGCTTCTTCATGCGCACGCCCAGGCGCTGCAGCTCAGTGGCCTGAGCCACCAGGCTGCCCTGGCCGCTGGAGAGCCGGCCCATGGCCCGGCGATGGCTGTCGCTCGCCCGCTCCAGGTGGCGCCCCACCTCCTCGAGGCTCTCGACGAAGCCGCCGAACTTGGCCAGCAGCTTCTCGGCCCGCTCGCCGATCAGGCGCGCGTTCTCGTTCTGGCGCTCCAGGCTCCACAGGCCGGCCACGGTGCGCAGGCTCGCCAGCAGGGTGGTCGGGGTGACCACCACCACCTGGCGGTCGAAGGCCTCCTGGAAGAGCGAGGGGTCGCGCTCGAAGGCCGCGGCGAAGGCCGGCTCCACCGGCACGAATAGGAACACGAAGTCCGGCGAATTGAGCCCCGGCAGGGCCGGGTAGTCCTTGCCGGAGAGGCCGGCCACGTGGCTACGCAGCGACTGCAGGTGCGCCTTCATGGCCGCCTCGCGCTCGGCCTCCTGCTCGGCATTGACCACCCGTGTCCAGGCGACCAGCGACACCTTGGCATCGACGATCAGGTGGCGGTCGTCGGGCAGGTAGATGATCGCGTCGGGGCGCTGGCGCCCCTGTTCGCCCTGCAGCGAGACCTCACGGCGGTATTCGATGTCCCGGCGCAGGCCGCTGCGTTCGAGCACGGTCTCGAGCATCAGCTCGCCCCAGTGGCCCTGAGCCTTCTGGTCACCCTTGAGCGCCCGCGCAAGCCCCGCGGCCTCCTCGCCGAGGCGAGCGTTGAGCCCGGCCAGCTGCTCGAGCTGGGCCTTGAGCGAGCCGCTGTCGCGACTCTGCTGGCCGTGGAGCTCCTCGACCTGGCGGCGAAACTGGTCGACCTGCTCGCGGAAGGGCTTGAGCGTCGCCTCGAGGCCGTCGCGGCTCTGCGCCGAGAAGGCCTGTTGACGCTCCTCGAAGATGCGCCCGGCCAGCTGGCGAAACTCCTCCTTGAGCCGCTCTCGCGCCTCCTCCAGCAGGGCCAGCTGCTCGCGATGACGCAGCGCCATCTGCTCGCGCTCGGTCTCCAGTCGGGTGGCCCGCTCGCGCTGCTCGGCGAGTCGGTCGCGTGTTCCCGATAGCTCGGCCTCGAGGGCCGCCAGGCGCTCGCGGCTGGCATCCAGCTGGGCGTCGCTCTGGGCCAGCTCCTGCTCGAGGCGCCGCACACCGGCCTCGAGATCGGAGCGCGCCTGATCGCCGGCGGCGAGCCGCGTCTCGGCGGCCGCCAGGCGGCGCCGCCAGCCGAGCGCCAGGGCGGTGGTCACCGCCAGCAGCCCCGCCAGGCCTCCTGCCAACCCCCAGGCCAGCCAGGCCGGGGCGGTGGCTTGCAGCCATTCGTTCATCACAAGCTCGAAGAGGGTAAGGATCGGCCAGCGCCCTCAGCGCTCACGGTGGCGCGATCCTCCTCTTTCACCGTGGCCAGATCCTCCACCAGGACGCGCAGCAGCGACCAGAACTCCTCCACCGAGGAAAGCTCGACCCGCTCGTCCGGCGAGTGGGCGCCGCGGATCAGCGGTCCGAAGGAGATCATGTCAAGCTGTGGGTACTTGCCGCCGAGGATGCCGCACTCCAGGCCAGCATGGATCACCTTCACCTCCGGGTCGCTCCCCAGCCGCTCCTGATGCAGGCGCCGAAAGCGCGCCAGCAGCGGGCTTCCCGGGTCAGGCGTCCAGCCCGGATAGGCGTTCTCGACCCGAGTGCGGGCACCGATCAGCTCGAACAGCGCGCGAAAGCGATCGGCGATGTCCGCCGTGGCGCTGTCGTGCAGCGAGCGCACCAAGGCGCACAGGTGGAAGCGCCCGGCCTCGAGGCTGACCACCCCGAGGTTGTTGGAGGTCTCCACCACCCCGGGCACCTCGACGCTCATCCGCTCGACGCCGCAGGGCGCCACGTGCAGGGCACGCACCAGCAGGTGGCTGGCATGCGCCGTCAGGGACTCTGACGACGGAGCCGACGCGGGCTCGCAGGGCGTCAGGGCCAGCGAGAGCCCCTCGTCGACGCCGGCCAGCTCGGCGCGCAGCTCGGCCTCGAGCGCCGCCACCCGCGCCTCGGCGTGGGAGCGTGCGTCTTCCGGCAGGGCCAGGGTCGCGAAGGCCTCTCGCGGCAGGGCGTTGCGCAGGGTGCCGCCGTGGTAGTCGATGAGCCTCGCCCCGTGGGGCTCCAGGGCACGCAGCACCCGCACCAGCAGGCGGTTGGCGTTACCGCGCCCCTTGTGGATATCGATGCCGGAGTGGCCGCCCGAGAGGCCGGTGAGCGAGAGCGAGAGCGCCACCTCGCCGGCCTCCAGCGGCGCGGTGGGCAGCTGGGCATCCACGATGACGTCGGCGCCACCGGCGCAGCCGATGTAGACCTGGCCGCGATCCTCGGAGTCCAGGTTGAGCAGCACCCGGCCCTCGAGCCAACCCTCGGCCAGATTCAGGGCACCGCCCATGGAGGACTCCTCCTCCAGGGTGAAGAGCGCCTCCAGTGGGCCGTGGATCAGGGCGTCATCTTCTAGGATCGCCAGCGCCGCGGCCACGCCGAGACCGTTGTCCGCGCCCAGGGTGGTCTGTCGAGCGTGCAGCCAGCCGTCGACCTCGTGCGTCTCGATGGGGTCGCGGGTGAAGTCGTGGGGATGGCCGGCATTGGCCTGGGCGACCATGTCCAGGTGCCCCTGCAGGATCACCCCAGGCGCCTGCTCGTACCCGGGCGTGGCGGGCTTGAGGATGCGCAGGTTGCCAAAGGCGTCGCGGTCGTGGGCCAGGCCCAGGCCCTCGGCCCAGCGCTCGAGGGTCGCCACCAGGGCGGCCTCATGGCCGGAGGGCCGCGGCGTGTTGCACAGGGTGCGGAAATGGCGCCACAGGGGCCGGGGGGAGAGCTGCTCGAGATGTGCGTTCATGGGGCATCTGTCCGACGGTGAATTCGGGCACTCTACCGCCCGGCCTGATCGGGGGAAAGTCCACCGTCGCGATAGTGCAGGCGCGCCACGGCCTCGCGCAGCCAGGCCTGGACGTCCTTCTTGCCCGCCACGCCCAGGCGCGGCGCCAGCCAGTTCGCGCCGCGCCCCTGGAAGGCCCAGGCCGCCAGCAGCGCCGGCTCCTCGTCGCGTTCATCGTCGTCCCCTTGGTCGACCCCCTCGGATCCGCCGCCTGCGCAGCGCCGCACCAGCGCCTGGATCGCCGGGCGCGCCAGGGCCGGCTCGCGATGACCGAAGGCCACGTCCTCAATATCGCGGCGATCGGCGGCGTCGAGGGCTGTCGCCGGGCCCTCGGCGAGCAGGGCCAGTGCCACAGCGGGCTCGAGCTCGGCCAGTTCGAAGGCCAGCAGGCCCGGTAGCTGGCGGTGAAAGCGCGCCTGAAGGCGCTCGGCCAGCGCCTCGCCGGCCACGCTGGTGGGGCGCACCACCATCAGCGCATGCTCACCGGTGGCGGTCTCGCGGGTCAGCCCCAGGCGCACCGCGCGAAAGCCCGCCGAACGCCAGAAGGCCTGCAGGCCTGGCTCGGCGCCGAAGCTCGCCCCCAGCAGGTCGATACCCTCGTCGCGGGCCCGCTCGACCTCGGCGGAAAGCAGGTGCAGCCCCAGCCTCTCGCGGCGCCGGCCGGCGGGCACGGCGATGCGCAGCACCCGCCGCAGGCGGGCGGTCAGCGCCGCGCGCTCCCCGGCATGGGCGGCCAGCGACTGGGCCAGCAGGTGGCCACGCGGGCGCCGCTCGCCCCGCGCCACCCGCTCGGCGAGATCGGCCGCAAAGCCGCCCTCGTCGCCACACACCGCCACGCCCTGCAGGGCCGAACCCGCCTCGAGGGTCGTGATGGCCACCCCCGGGCCGTCCAGCAGCCGGCGCAGGTCGGCGGGTGTAGTGCGATAGTGAGCCTGCACCAGCAGGCCGAACAGCGCCCGCAGCCGCGGCTCTTCGGCGGCCAGGGCGTCGCGATCCAGGCGGCACGAGACGAGGGGCCCGTCGGCGGACGGGGCGGTGTCAGGCTCGCCGTCCAGCAGCAGCAGGCGTGAGGTGAGTGCCTCGAGGGGATCCCCCGGCGCCCAGCGGATCGGTTCGGCCAGGTGGCACTCGCGAAAGTCGGGCGCCTGACGCTCGAGTCGCTCGCGAAAGCGCAGCGCGAAGCCGCGGCCCGAGCCCTCGTAGCCGTGCACGGTGGTGGCGAAGGCGATGCGCGGGAAGGCCTCGAGCCAGCGCCCCAGCAGGGGAGCGGGGATCGCCGCCGCCTCATCCACCAGCAGCAGCCGACCGGGCCCGCCGACCTCGCCCTGCTCGGCCAGGCGGGCCAGCTCATCGGGGGCCAGGAAGCGCACCCGCCCCCCGGGCGCCTCGAAGGCATGGCCGTGCCGCTGCCCCTCGGGGCAGAGCGCGGTCAGTCGCTCGAAGAGCCCGGCCACCGCCGCCGGGCGCGGCGCGGTGACCAGAATCTCGGCCTCGGCCGCTCCTGACCCGGCCCCTGCTCCTTCCGCCAGCAGCCGCGCACAGGCGATGCCCAGCGCCGCCGTCTTGCCGCGGCCGCGATCGGCGGTCAGCACCAGCGGCCGGCGGCGACGCAACCGGGTCAGCCGGGAAACCGCCTCGGCCTGGTCCTCGGTCAGGCAGGCGTCGCCGCCGGCCGGCAGCGACGGGGACTCTCTCGGCGCTTCTCCCTTCGCCCCGGTCATGGCCTCGGGCACGTCCGGTAGGCGCGGCGCCTCACCCGCCGTCCAGCGGATCACCCGCGCATCGTCGCCCAGCAGGCGGGCCAGGCGCGCCAGATAGCGGGCGCTGAGCTGCTCCGCCCGCCAGGGATGCTCGGCCAGGCGGGCGTAGTCGGCATCGGGGCGCTGCCCCCAGTCGGGCGGCGTCATCAGCACCAGCAGGCCGCCGGCGGTGAGCGTGCCGGCCAGCGCCCCGAAGGCCTCGGGGTCGAAGCCGCACCCGGGCGCGACGGCATCGATCACCACCAGGTCCTGCTCGCCGCCGAGCCGCGTGCGCGCCTTCGCCGCCGGCAGCCAGGCCGACGCCGCAAGGCCCTCGGGGGGCTCGGCGGCGATCCACAGGGGCGCCCGCCACGCTCCCTGCTCCTCTCCTGCCTGCCACAGGCTGTGCGCCGCGCGCCGACAGGCCTCGGCCTCGCCGCTCAGCCACACCAGGCCGCGCCAGCGGTGTCGGGCGAGGCGTCGCGCCTGCACCAGCAGGGCGCGCGCCGCCCTCGCCTCCCGACCGTCCCTGTCCCTGCCGTGTTGCACTCTGCCGCTCATGACGCCGCCTCCCGTCGCCGCTGTCCTGCCTGAAACGCCTTTTATCGGCACGCCCCGCTACCACTTTGGTCTTATGTAAAGGCCGCGTTCAACGCAGCACGACCCACCAAACCGTCCGTTTACGTCAACGTCAACAAAAAGCAACCCCCTGATTCTCATACCAAACCTCCCTGACCGCGCGTGCACGACAGCCATCGATCGCTAGCGACGTCGCCGTCACCGAGGGCCGTCATCCCCACATCAGCACGATCGAATCCTACAGGGGTGACATGCTAGCTTGTGGCGAACGCCGCGATGCCGTCGGCTCGTGAACTGGCATGGCCAACGCGGAGCCATGGGCATCGATGCTGGTACTAACCCGTACTAACAAGGAAAAGGGATAATAAAATGACAGCACTGCGCACCTTCACCCTCACCGGGATCGCGGCCGGCGTTGCCCTCGCCGCCCTGAGCACCACCGCCCAGGCCCAGGAATCCTGGACCATGACCACCACCTGGCCGGACAACCTGGACCTGATCCAGATCGACCGCCACTGGGCGGAGCTGGTCAACACCCTGGCCGGTGACGAGCTGACCATCAACTTCCGTGCCGGCGGCACCCTGATGCCCGGCACCGAGGTCTTCGACGCCACCCAGACCGGCGCTATCCAGGCCGCCGGCGACTGGCCCGGCTACTGGGCCGGCTACAGCCCGGCCTTCTCGCCGCTGGCCACCACCACCAGCCTGTTCAACGGCGTGGATTACCTGAACTGGATCAACCAGTGGGGCGGCTTCGAGCTCTATCAGGAAGTCTACGGCGACTACAACATGGTCTACCTGCCCTACGGCATCACCAACAACGAGTCGGGCTTCCGCGGCGGCACGCCCATCGAGAGCATCGCCGACCTGGAGGGCAAGCGCCTGCGCCTCTCCGGCCGCGATCAGGGCCGGGTGCTCGAGCAGCTCGGCGGCTCCCAGGTCACTCTGGCCGGCGGCGAGATCTACCAGGCCATCGAGCGCGGCGTGGTCGACGGCGCCGAGTTCTCCACCCCGGGCGTGGACTACAAGGCCGGCTTCTCCGAAGTCGCCGACTATTGGTCCGTGCCGGGCTGGCACCAGTCCGCCAGCGTGTTCGGCGTGATGATCAACCAGGACGCCTGGGACGCGCTCTCCGAGGAGACCCAGGAGAAGCTTAAGATCGCTGCCCAGGCGACCATGGCCTGGTCGCTGGCCTGGTCCGAGCGTGAATCCACCGAGGGCACGGTGAAGTTCATCGAGGACGGCACCGAGATCAACCAGCTCGGCGAGGAGGATCTCGCCGAGATCCAGCGCATCACCAACGAAGTGATCGTCCAGGGGGCCTGCGAAGACCCGATGCACGCCAAGGTCTACCACTCCATGATCAGCTACCTGGAGCACTACGCCAACTGGCGTGACGTCTCGGTGCCCTACAACATGAGCCGCGTCACCGACGACCTGCCCTCCCTCGAGGAGATCGAGGCCTGCATGAACCAGTAAGCGCTCCGGGCCGGCCCCGTCGGGGCCGGCCTCGAAGCCGACGGTTCCGCTGAACCTCCTTCCGCACGATTCGCCCGATTCCGAGAGCTCTCATCATGAACGCCACTGCCAGGGCCATCGACGCCCTCAACGAGGGATTCGGACGCCTGATCGCTCCGCTGCTCGCCGTGATCACGCTGATCGTGATCTATGACATCGCCCTGCGCTTCTTCATCGGACGCCCCAGCGACTGGGCCTTCGACGTGACGAAGATGCTGTTCGGCGCCCATTTCATGCTGATGTCCGCCTACGGGCTGCGCCATCACGCCCACGTCGAGGTCGACGTGCTCAAGCGGCTGCTTTCGCGCCGCAAGCAGGCGGCCCTCGAACTCCTCGGCTACCTGATCTTCTTCGTGCCCTTCATCTGGATGCTGCTGAGCTTCGGCTGGGCGTTCTTCGAACGCTCCTTCAGCCGCAGTGAGACCACCTACGGCATGATGGCCATTCCGGTCTATCCGGTGAAGGCCGTGATCGTGATCGCTGCCGGGCTGCTGCTGCTGCAGGCCATCGCCATCGTCATCCGCGCCGTCCAGGCGCTCGGCAAGGAGACCCCCGCATGAGCGCCGAGATGCTCACCCTGTTCATGTTCGGCGGCCTGCTGATCGGTCTGTTCATGGGCCATCCGCTTGCCTTCGTGCTCGGCGGCGTCGCGGTGCTCGGCGCCTGGTTCGGACCCGGCGCCAATACGCTGGGTATCCTGATCAACAACATCTATGGCAACGCCATGGACAACTACGTCCTGGTCGCTATCCCGCTGTTCATCCTGATGGCACGCTTCCTCAACGACTCCGGCGTCACCGAGAAGATGTTCGAGTCGATGCGCCTGTTGCTGGCCAACCTGCGCGGCGGCCTGGCGCTGACGGTCGTCGTGGTGTCCGTGCTGCTGGCGGCCACCACCGGCATCGTCGGCGCCTCCATCGCGGTGATGGGCATGATCGCCCTGGTACCGATGCTGAACTATGGCTACAACAAGCAGCTCAGCGCGGGCGTGATCATGGCCAGCGGCTGCCTGGGCATCCTGATTCCGCCGAGCATCATGCTGATCCTGATGGCCAGCTACTCGCCGGTCTCGGTGGGCGCCCTGTTCGCCGGCGCCCTGGTGCCCGGCCTGCTGCTCGGCGCGATGTACGCCCTCTACGTGCTGGTGATCTGCCACCTCAAGCCGGAGTACGGTCCCCTGGTGCCGGCCGAGGAGCGCGCCGAGGTATCGACCGGCGAGCTTCTGAAGATGCTGGGCAAGTACGTGCTGCCGCCCATGGCGCTGATCCTCGGCGTGCTGGGGTCGCTGTTCACCGGCATCGCCACCGCCACCGAGGCCTCGGCGATCGGCGTCTTCATCGCCTTCCTGCTGTTCCTGATCTTCGGCGATCGCAAGGCCTCTACCTGCTACCGCACCCTGATCGAGGCCAGCAAGACCACCACCATGGTGATGCTGGTGCTGGTGGGGGCCACCGCCTTCACCGGAGTGTTCTCCATCGGCGGCGGCATGGAGGTGATCCACGAAGTGGTGATGGCCATGCCCGGCGGCACCACCGGGGCGCTGATCCTGATGCTCTTCCTGGTCTTCATCCTGGGCATGTTCCTCGACTGGACCGGCATTGTGCTGCTGAGCTTCCCGATCATGCTGCCGATCGTCGAGAGCATGGGCATCGACGTACTGTGGTTCGTGGTGATGGTCGCCGTGGTGCTGCAAACCTCCTTCCTCACCCCGCCCTTCGGCTATGCGCTCTTCTACCTCAAGGGGGTCGCTCCCAAGGGCGTCGAGACCCTGGATCTTTATCGGGCGGTCATCCCCTTCGTGGCACTGATCGTGCTGGCCTGCCTGCTGATGGCCTTCTTCCCGGTCCTGGTGACCGGCCTGCCGTCGCTGCTGATCGGCTACTAAGCCCTCAAGGCACGACCCTCGACGCCCGCCGCTCCTCGAGCGGCGGGCGTTTTGCTTGATCGCCGTCTGCTTGATCGGCGTCACGGAGACCGTATTCACGGCGACCGAGTTCACGGCGACCGCGGCTGCAGTGGCCCCGGCCAGCTGATACAATTCTCAGCCGCAAGTATCTCGCATCCCTGTAGCCATCCCGGCACGGAAGGAGACTCCGTTGACCAGTCCGGCCAGTTCCCGCGCCCGCACGCCTTCCCGCCTGTCGCTGCCCCTCAACGCCTGGAATGCCCTGACCATCGGCATCGCCCTGATCGTGGCGCTGCCGGTCATCGTGGTCCTGGCGCACCTGTTCATGCCTACCGATGGCATCTGGCAGCACCTGGGCAGCACCGTGCTGCCCCGCTACCTGGGCAATACGCTCTTCCTGGTGGTGACCGTGGGGCTCGGCACCTTCGTCATCGGTACCGGCACCGCCTGGCTGGTGGTGATGTGCCGCTTCCCGGGGCGTCGGCTCTTCGAGTGGGGGCTGCTGCTGCCGCTGGCGGTGCCGACCTACGTGATCGCCTACGCCTATACCGACTTCCTGCAATACGCCGGCCCACTCCAGACCTCGCTGCGCGAGACCTTCGGCTGGTCGGCCGGCGACTACTTCTTCCCGGACATCCGCTCGCTGTGGGGCGCGGCGACGCTGATCACCCTGGTGCTCTATCCCTACGTCTACATGCTGGCGCGGGCGGCCTTTCTGGAGCAGTCGGTGTGCGTGCTGGACGTGGGTCGCACCCTTGGACGCGGTCCCTGGCGGCTGTTCTCGAGCGTGGCCCTGCCGCTGGCGCGGCCGGCGATCGTCGGCGGGGTGTCGCTGGCGCTGATGGAGACCCTCAACGAGTTCGGGGCGGTGCAGTACTTCGGCGTCGACACCTTCACCACCGGCATCTATCGCACCTGGTTCGGCATGGGCGAGCAGGTGGCCGCGGCCCAGCTGGCCGCCTGCCTGCTGGCCTTCGTCATCGCCCTGGTGCTGCTCGAGCGCTGGTCCCGGGGCAAGCGGCGCTACTTCCACACTACCGGCCGCTACCAGCACCTGCCCGAGTTCGTGCTCCACGGCTGGCGCGCCTGGGCCACCACCCTGGCCTGCCTGACGCCGGTGCTGCTCGGTTTCCTGATTCCCAGCGGCCTGCTCGGCTACCTATCGTTTCAGGGCGGCGATGCGCTGTTTGGCGCCGCCTTCCTGGAGTTCGCCGGCAATAGTCTGCTGCTGGCGACGCTCGCCTCGATCGTGGCCGTGAGCCTGGCGCTGCTGCTCAGCTATGGGGCACGGCTCAATCCCGGCCGCATCACCCGGGTGGCCACGCGGGTGGCCGCCATGGGCTATGCGGTACCGGGCTCGGTGGTGGCGGTGGGCATCCTGATCCCCTTCGTGTGGCTGGATCACCAGATCAACGACGTCATCAAGGGGCAGTTCGGGGTCGTGGTGGGGCTGCTGCTCAGCGGCTCGGCGTTCATCCTGATCTACGCCTACCTGGTGCGCTTCCTGGCGGTCTCCTTCAACGCCATCGAGGCGAGCCTGGGCAAGGTGACGCCGAGCATGGACGCGGCCTCGCGGACCCTGGGTCAGACGGCGGGGGGGACGCTGCGCAAGGTGCATACGCCGATCATGCGCGGCAGCCTGATCGCCGCCGGCATCCTGGTCTTCGTCGACGTGATGAAGGAGCTGCCGGCCACGGTGATCCTGCGCCCCTTCAACTTCGACACCCTGGCCATCCGCGCCCACAGCCTGGCCGCCGACGAACGCTTGGCCGAAGCCTCGACCTCGTCACTGGCCATCGTGGCAGTAGGCATCATCCCGGTGATCCTGCTCAGCGTCGCCATGCGCCGTTCCCGCCCCGGCAGCTGAGGCCTCGAGGGGGAAGACGAACACCTGGGAGTCGTCCAGGCCGATCATGATCGGCTGGCCCTCGCGGGGCAGGAAGACCCCCGGGGCCCGGGCGTGCAGGTGGGCCTCTTCCCCGTCGGGGGTATGGGCGCAGATGTGCAGCAGGCTGGTACGACCCAGCAGCTTGGCCATGATGATGTGGCTGTGGTGATACTCGGGCGGCTCGTTGAGCGGCACGACCCTGAGCGCCTCGGGGCGAATCATCACCCGCACCAGGCTGCCCTCGGGCAGCCCGCCCGCGGAGACCTCGCCCACCGGGGTCGCCACCTGGCCATCCTGCACCCGCCCCTCGAGCTCGTTGACCTCGCCGAAGAAGGTGACCACGAAGGGATCGGCCGGAGTGCAGTAGAGCTCCAGCGGGGTGCCGGCCTGCACCACCCGCCCCTCGCGCATCAGCACGATGCGATCGGCCATGAACATGGCCTCCTCGGGGTCGTGGGTGACCAGCAGCACGCCGGTGCCCACCTTCTTGAGCACGTGCAGGGTATCGTCGCGGATGCGGTCGCGCAGGCGGGCATCGAGGCTCGAGAACGGCTCGTCGAGCAGCATCAGCTGCGGCGCGGGCGCCAGGGCACGCGCCAGGGCGATGCGCTGCTGCTGCCCCCCCGACAGCATGTGCGGGAAGACTCGCGCATAGCGCTCCATGCCCAGCAGCTCGAGCAGCTCGTAGGCCCGCCGCCGGCGCTGCTGGGCGGGCAACGCCTCGAGGCCGAAGGCCACGTTGTCGAGAACCGAGAGGTGCGGGAACAGCGCCGAGTCCTGGAAGGCCAGGCCGACGTTGCGCTTCTCCGGCGGCACGTGGCTGCGCCCCTCACCCATCGGCTCGCCGCCCAGCGCCACGCGCCCCTGCTGCACCCGCTCGAGCCCCGCGGCGATCCGCAGCAGGGTGGACTTGCCACAGCCCGAGGGCCCCAGCAGGCAGACGATCTCCCCGGGCTTGACGTCGAGGGAGACGTCCTCGACGGCCGGGTGCTGCTCGTAGGCGTGGCGGATCTGGTGCATGGCGAGCACCGGCGCGGAGGTCGCCGGTGCATCTGGCGTCAGGGTCGGTTGGCTGGTCATGGGGTCTCGACTGCCGGTTGAGAGTGTCTAAACAACATGGTAACGCGAAAGCCTACCGAATGCGTTGTACTATCGCTCGCATTTCAGCGGTGCTCCTCGAGGCGCGCCGCCAGCTGATCTGGATCAGATCCGTCGCGCAACGGGCTTGACGGCGATGCCGCGAGGGGCTTCAATAGCGAAAGATTAATGTTAAGCATTATCATTTCTTATCAGCACCCACGAGGTACCTCCATGCTGCAGCATCGTCGCTTCGCCCTGCCCCTCGCCGCCCTGGTGGCCGGCTCCGCCATGGCTTCCCAGGCCTCCGCCGCCGAGGAGCTCAACGTCTACTCGGCCCGTCACTACGACTCCGACGCGGCGCTCTACGCCGCCTTCACCGAAGAGACCGGCATCGAGGTCAACATCCTCGAAGGCGACTCCGACCAGCTGATCCAGCGCCTCAAGCTGGAAGGCGAAGCGGGTCCCGCCGACGTGCTGATCACCGTGGACGCCGGCCGCCTGTGGCGCGGCGAGCAGGAGGACGTCTTCGAAAGCGTCGACTCCGATGTGCTCAACGAGCGCCTTCCGGCCCACATGCGTCACCCCGAAGGCAAGTGGTTCGGCTTCAGCCAGCGCGTGCGAGCGATCTTCATCGATCCCACCGAGGTGAATGCCGAGGACATCAGCCGCTACGAGGACCTGGCCGATCCGGCGCTCAAGGGCGAGGTCTGCATCCGCTCCTCGAACAACATCTACAACCAGTCGCTGCTGGCCTCGATGATCGCCCATCACGGCGAGGAAGACGCCGAGGCGTGGGCCGAGGGCGTGGTCGAGAACTTCGCGCGTGATCCCGAGGGCGGCGACACCGACCAGATCCGCGGCGTCGCCAGCGGCGAGTGCAACATCGCCGTGGCCAACCACTACTACTACGTGCGCCTGGCCAACTCCGACAACGAGGCCGATCGCGAGGTCGCCGAGAAGGTCCAGATCGTCTTCCCCAACCAGGACGATCGCGGCGCGCACATCAACGTGGGCGGCGCCGGCATGGTGAAGGGCGCGCCCAACGAGGAGAACGCCGTGCGCTTTCTCGAGTTCCTGGCCTCCGACGAGGCTCAGGCGCTGTTCGCCTCCGGCAACTACGAGTTCCCGGCCGTCGAGAGCGTGGAGATCGACGGCGTCATCGACTCCTGGGGCGACTTCAAGAAGGACGACCTGAACGTCAGCGTGCTGGGCGAGAACAACCCGGAAGCGGTGCGCATCTTCGACCGGGCCGGCTGGCGCTAAGCCTCTCCGTCACGCCACGATGAAAGCGGCATGACGAGCACGGAAAGACAAAAGGCCCGCGGCGCTGCCGCGGGCCTTTTGTTATGTCGGGGAAAAGCCGCACTCAGCTACCGCCGGGACGCGGCTCGGCGTCACGGGCGTTTTGATAGACGCCCAGTGTGCCCATGCGCCGACCGCGGTCGTTGAGGAAGGTCTCCAGGGTCACCACCGGGGCCTGACCCTCGCGGGTGAACGCGATGCGATCGGCCGAGGTGCGCCGCGACTGCCAGCCCTCGCCGAGGCACTGGGCGACCGCCTCGCCGCCCTTGAGCAGGGCGCTACGCGGATCGTCGTTCGCCAGGGGGCCGAAGCACAGGTAGTGATCGGGCCGGCGAGCCGAGGTGATCACGCAGGCGTCGTGAAAGGCCTGGGTATCGGTCTGCCAGGTGCGCGTCAGGCGAGTGGTCTCCAGGCGACCCTTGATATCGGCGAAGCCGGTTTCGGCGCTCGCCACCGCCCGGTTCAGGGCCTGGCAGTCGAACAGCTCGGCCACTGGCGGCGTCGCCTGGCTCGCGCACCCCGAGAGCAGGATCACCCCCGCGCCCGCCAGCCATGTCCTCATCGTCCTTCGCATCCTCGTCTCCTTGATGGACTCGGGCCGTGCCGACCCGGATAAGAGCACCATAGCACTCCATGGCCGCGCCATCTCACCGCCGCTGATCGGCGCAGCATAGCGCGTTGTTGTGAGCCCAAGCTCAGTGCGCCTCGTCCCAGTTGATGCCGCTCTCGGCCTCGACGGTCAACGCCACGTCGAGCTCGGCGGCGCCCTGCATGCGCGCCTTCACCTCGGCAATGAAGGCGTCGACCTGCGCTTCGGCCACCTCGAAGACCAGCTCGTCGTGGACCTGCATCACCATCACCGCATCGAAGGCCTCGTCGGCGAGCCAGGCGTCCACGTCGATCATGGCGCGCTTGATGATGTCCGCCGCGGTGCCCTGCATGGGCGCGTTGATGGCAGTGCGCTCGGCGCCCTGGCGGCGCGCACGGTTCTGGGAGTGGATCTCCGGCAGGTAGAGGCGCCGGCCGAACACCGTCTCGACGAAGCCGTCCTCGGCGGCCTGGGCGCGGATGCGCTCCATGTAGCGGGCCACGCCGGGATAGCGGTCGAAGTAGCGATCGATGTAGGTCTTGGCCTGGCTCTGCTCGATGTTGAGCTGGCGGCCGAGCCCCCAGGCGCTCATGCCGTAGATCAGCCCGAAGTTGATCGCCTTGGCGCTGCGGCGCTGATCGCCGGTGACCTTGTCGAGCGCCACGCCGAACACCTCGGCGGCGGTGGCGGCGTGAATGTCGCGACCCTCGGCGAAGGCCTCGAGCAGCCCCTTGTCGCCCGAGAGGTGCGCCATGATGCGCAGCTCGATCTGGGAGTAGTCGGCGGCGACGATGCGATAGCCGGGGCGGGCCACGAAGGCCTGGCGGATGCGCCGCCCCTCCTCGGTGCGGATGGGGATGTTCTGCAGGTTGGGATCACTGGAGGAGAGCCGCCCGGTGGCCGTGACCGCCTGGTGATAGCTGGTGTGCAGGCGCCCGGTGGCCTTGTTGACCAGCCGCGGCAGCTTGTCGGTGTAGGTGGACTTCAGCTTGGCGAGCCCGCGATGCTCGATGATCACCTTGGGCAGCGGGTAATCCAGCGCCAGCTCCTCGAGCACCGCCTCGGCGGTCGAGGGCGCCCCCTTGGGCGTCTTCTTGATCACCGGGATCTTCTGCTCCTCGAAGAGGATCTGACCGAGCTGCTTGGGCGAGCCGAGGTTGAACTCGCGACCGGCGAGCTCATGGGCGCGGCTCTCCAGCTCGCGGATGCGGGTCTCGAGCTCCTGGCTCTGGGCGTGCAGCCGCTCGGGGTCGAGCGCCACCCCGGTGCGCTCCATGCGCGAGAGCACCGGTACCAGTGGCAGCTCGAGGGTATCGAGGACCTCGGCCAGGCGACCCTCGGCCTCGAGGCGCGGCCGCAGCAGCCGGTGCAGGCGCAGGGTGATGTCGACGTCCTCGCAGGCGTAGGGTGCGGCCTGCTCCAGGGCGATCTGGTTGAATGTGAGCTGCTTGGCGCCCTTGCCGGCGATCTCCTCGAAGGAGACCGTCTTCTCGCCCAGGTACTTCAACGCCAGCGAGTCCATGTCGTGGCGGGTGGCGGTGGAGTCGAGCACGTAGGAGGCCAGCATGGTGTCCTCCAGCGGCCCGGCCACCGTGATGCCGACATTTGCCAGCACCGAGATGTCGTACTTGAGGTTCTGACCGATCTTGGTGCGCCGATCGTCTTCCCAGAGCGGGCGCAGGGCCTCGAGCACGGCGTCGCGGTCGAGCTGCGCCGGGGCATCGAGGTAGTCGTGGGCCAGCGGGATGTAAGCCGCCTCGCCCGGTTCGAGCGCAAGCCCCACGCCGACCACCTGGGCCTCCATGTAATTCAGGCTGGTGGTCTCCAAGTCAAAGCAGAAGGCGTCGCTGGCCCTCAGGCGCTCGAGCCAGGCGTCCAGCTCGGCCTGCTCGAGGATGACGTGATCCTCGCGCTGGGCGCTGTCGCTCGCCGCACTGCCACTCCCGTCGGCCTCGGCCGGCGCCGGCGTGCCGCCGGCGACATCGTCGACGCCCTCGTGCCTGCCCTCCAGAAGCTCCGAGAGCCAGGCCTGGAACTCCAGGCGGCGATAGAGCTCGACCAGCGCCTCGCGGTCGGGATGGGCGATGTCCAGGTCGTCGAGGCCCACCGGCAGCTCGCAGTCGGTCTTGATGGTCGCCAGCTGGTAGGAGAGGAAGGCCTGGTCGCGATGCGCCTCGAGCTTCTTGGGCAGCGTCTTGGCGCCGCGAAAGCCCAGCGTCTTGATCTTCTCGGGGTCGGCGTAGAGGGTCTCGAGCCCGCCCTGCATGCCCTGCAACAGGCCCAGCGCGGTCTTCTCGCCCACGCCCGGCACGCCGGGGATGTTGTCGACCTTGTCGCCCATCAGCGCCAGGAAGTCGATGATCAGCTCCGGGGGCAGGCCGAACTTCTCCTTCACGCCTTCGACGTCCAGGGCCTCGTCCTTCATGGTGTTGACCAGCGTGATATGGGCATTGACCAGCTGGGCCATGTCCTTGTCGCCGGTGGAGATCACCGCATCGCGGCCGGCCTCGGTGGCCCGGCGAGCCAGGGTGCCGATGACGTCGTCGGCCTCCACGCCCTCGATGCACAGCAGCGGCAGCCCGAGCGCACGCACGCAGTCGTGCAGCGGCTGCACCTGGGAGCGCAAGTCATCGGGCATCGGCGGGCGATGGGCCTTGTACTCCTCGAACAGCTCGTCGCGGAAGGTCTTGCCGGGGGCGTCGAAGACCACCGCCATGGGGCTGTCGGGATAGTCCTTGATCAGCCGCTTGAGCATGTTGAGCACCCCCTTGATCGCCCCGGTGGGCTGTCCCTCGGAGGTGGTCAGCGGCGGCAGGGCGTGGAAGGCGCGGTAGAGATAGGAAGAACCGTCGACGAGAACGATGGGCGTGTCGGCCATGTATCGGCATCCATTGAGGCGTGGCGTGGTGAGTTGCTGGTCGTCCATGATACGCATTGCCGCCGCGTTTTGCCGCGGATGGTAGGCCGAGCGGCGACGAGGTCTTACACTGAAGTTATGATCACTTAAGTTATCACCGGGGCGGCCGTGGAGGATTCGTCACGCATGCTGCCCTGTCCCTGCGGCACTGGAGGCCATCATGAAGAAGATCCTGCGCAGCGACGCGCCCGCCCTGGGGCTAGCCTTGGCCCTGGTCATCGCCCTGGCCCTCTCCGCCAGCGCCGGCGCGCTGGCCCAGTCGTCCGGCGACCTCGAGCCGGACATCACCATCCGCGAGGAGGAGGATCGCACCATCCGCGAGTACCGGGTCAACGGCGAGCTCTACGCCATCGAGATCCGCCCCTTCGCCGGCCCCTCCTACTATCTCGTCGACCACGACGGCGACGGCGACTTCGAGCGCCGCGAGGGGGATCGCATCGCCGTGCCCCAGTGGGTGCTGAAGACCTTCTGATCCATCGGCCGCCTCGCCGCGCCAGCATGGCCTCGCCAGTGCCACCACCGCGGCCGGGGCGCGTGCATCGAAGGGCCAAGTCGCTACAATAGGCGGCTTGGCATTTCCCGGGCGAGAGAGACATGGCCGTATTTACACCGCTTACCGACCCTCAGGTCGCCGAGTTCCTCAGCCGCTTCGACGCCGGCTCGCTGGTCTCGGTCGAGGGCGTGCCCGCCGGCACCGAGAACAGCACCTTCTTCGTCACCACCGATCGACGCGAGCTGGTGCTGACCCTGTTCGAGCAGGGCGAGCACGAGGAGCTGCCGTTCTTCGTCGACCTGCTCGACTACCTGGACGAGCACCGCCTGCCGGTCCCCGGTCCGCTGCACGATCGCAACGGCGTGGCCCTGCACACCCTGGCCGACAAGCCGGCCCTGCTGTTTCCCCGGCTGCCCGGCAAGCATCCCAAGGCGCCGAACCTCGCCCAGTGCCACGAGCTGGGCGACGCCCTGGGGCGCATGCACGCGGTCTCCCGGCACTTCCCCGGCCATCGCCCCAACCCGCGGGACCTGCACTGGCTGCTGCCCATGCACCACAAGGTGCTGGTCTATCTGTCGCCTGAGGATCAGGCGCTGATGAAGGACGAGGTGGAGACCTACCAGGGCTTCTTCGGCGACGCGCCGGACCTGCCCCAGGGCGCGCTGCACGGTGACCTGTTCCGCGACAACACCCTGTTCGACGGCGATCGCCTCGGCGGGCTGATCGACTTCTACAACGGCTGCACCGGCGACCTGCTGTTCGACCTGGCCATCGTCATCAACGACTGGGCCACCGGGCCCGACGGCCGCCTGGACCAGGCGCGCCACGACGCCCTGCTTAGCGCCTACCAGGCGCGCCGGCTGCTCACCGCCGCCGAGCGCGAGGCCTGGCCGATGATGCTGCGCCTGACCGCGCTGCGCTACTGGCTGTCCCGGCTGCTGGTGGTTTACGTCGATCCGCCGGCCCACGATCTCACGCCCCACGACCCCGACCAGTTTCGCACCGTGCTCAAGGCGCGCCTGGAGCACGGCGCCCTGCCGCTACCCGAGGGAGATGAATGAGTCAGTCCAAGAGCAAGGCCGGTCCCGCCCAGCGCGCGCGCCGCACCTGGAACATCGATCAGTGGGGCAGCGGCTACTTCGACGTCAACGACAGCGGCCAGGCCCTGGTGCGTCCGCTGGGCAGCGACGACGACGGTCCGGCCCTGCCCTTGCAGCCGCTGGTCAACAAGCTGCGCGAGGCCGGCCTGCGCCTGCCGGTGCTAGTGCGCTTCACCGACATCCTGCATGACCGGGTCGAGCAGCTGTGCGCCGCCTTCGACACCGCCATGCGGGAGGAGGCCTTCTCGGGCGGCTACACCGCCGTCTATCCGATCAAGGTCAACCAGCAGCGCCGGGTGGTCGAGTCGATCCTCGGCACCCATGAGCGTGGCCGCGGCCGCGTGGGCCTCGAGGCCGGCAGCAAGCCGGAGCTGCTGGCGGTGCTCGCGCTCTCGGCCGACGGCTCCTCGCTGATCGTCTGCAACGGCTACAAGGATCGCGAGTACATCCGCCTGGCGCTGATGGGCGAGAAGATAGGCCACCGGGTCTATCTAGTGGTGGAGAAACTCTCGGAGCTGCCGCTGATCCTCGAGGAGGCGCGCCGCCTCGGCGTCACCCCGCGGATCGGCCTGCGCGCCCGGCTCTCCTCGGTGGGCCGCGGCCGCTGGCAGAATACCGGCGGCGAGAAGTCCAAATTCGGCCTCACCGCCAGCCAGATCCTCTCCGTGGTAGAGCAGCTGCGCGAGGCCGAGGCCCTGGAGAGCCTGCAGCTGGTGCACTTCCACCTCGGCTCGCAGATCGCCAACATCCGCGACATCCAGCGCGGCCTGCGCGAGTGCGCGCGCTTCTACCAGAGCCTGGTGGCGCTGGGCGCGCCGGTGGACACCGTGGACGTCGGCGGGGGCCTCGGGATCGATTACGAGGGCACCCGCTCGCGCAGCTTCTGCTCGGCCAACTACTCGATGCTCGAGTACGCCCGCAACGTGGTGGCGGCCTTCGCCCAGGCCTGCGCGGAGCAGGAGCTGCCCCAGCCGCACATCATCAGCGAGTCTGGCCGCGCCCTCACCGCCCATCACGCGGTGCTGATCTCCAACGTGATCGGCGAGGAGCGGGTCAGCCACCTCTCCCCCGAGCGCCGGGTCAAGGACGACCCCCAGGTCGACGAGCTGTGGCGGGTCCACGACCTGCTGCACGAGCGCGCCGAGCCGCGCGGCCTCGTCGAGGCCTGGCACGACCTGGTGCATGCCATGGGCGAGCTTCATGAGCGCTTCGTGATCGGCATGACCGACATCGACGCCCGCGCCGAGGGCGAGAGCGTCTACTTCGCCGCCTGTGCGAGGCTGCGCGGCCTGCTCGACAACCGCAACCGCGCCCACCGCGAGATCACCGACGAGCTGGCCGAGAAGCTCGCCGACAAGCTGTTCGTCAACTTCTCGCTGTTCCAGTCGGTGCCCGACGTCTGGGGCATCCAGCAGATCTTCCCGGTGCTGCCGCTGGAGGGGCTGCACCGCGGCCCCGAGCGGCGCGGCGTGATCCAGGACATCACCTGCGACTCCGACGGCCGCATCGACGGCTACGTCGACGGCCAGGGCGTCGAGACCACCCTGCCGCTGCCCGAGTGGCGTGAGGGCGAGGAGAAACTGCTGGGCTTCTTCCTGGTGGGCGCCTACCAGGAGATCCTCGGCGACCTGCACAACCTGTTCGGCGACACCGACTCCGCGGACGCTGCCCTGACCGCCGACGGCGACTGGTCGATCAGCCAGGTCCAGCAGGGCGACCGGGTGGCCGACGTGCTGGGCTACGTCAACTTCGACGTCTCGACCCTGCGCGAGCACCTCGCCGAGCAGCTCTCCCGCAGCGGGCTCGACCAGGCCCAGCAGCAGGCCTTCCTTGACGACCTCTCGGATGGGCTCGAGGGCTACACCTATCTGGAGTAGCGAGACTCGGCGCGGCGCTGACCGCCTGGAAACGACAACGCCACACGGTCGAGCCCGCGAGGCGTTGTCGTTGGTGGTGGCGCCGGGCTCACCTACTCCGTCACGCGGGTCGTGACCGCAAGTCCCCCTGAGAGCGTGAAGGCGAGCGTGGCGCCGCGGGGCAGCGGGCCGACGCCGGCCGGTGTGCCGGTGAGCACCACGTCGCCGTGCTGCAGGGTGAAGTGGCGGCTCATCTCCGCCAGCAGCGCCGGCACCGGGAAGAGCATGTCCGCGCCGCGGCCCTGCTGGCGGACCTCGCCGTCGACCTCGAGGGTAAAGGAGAGCGTCGCCCAGTCCGGCACCTCGGTAAGCGGCAGGAAGGCCGAGAGCGGGCAGGCGCCGTCGAAAGCCTTGGCGGCCTCCCAGGGATGCCCCTTCTCCTTCAGGCGCGCCTGCACGTCGCGCAGGGTCAGGTCCAGCGCCAGCCCGATGCCGGCCACGCCCCGCTCGGCCTGCTCCGGCGTGGCGTTGGAAAGCGGCTCGCCGATCAGCAGCGCCAGCTCGGTCTCGTAGTGTACCTCGCCCCGCGCGAAAGGCGCCGCGATCGGCTGCTCCAGCGCCACGGCGGCGGTCGCCGGCTTGATGAACAGCAGCGGCTCGCTGGGCACGGGATTGTCCAGCTCCCGGGCGTGCTCGGCGTAGTTGCGGCCGACGCAGACGATCTTGCCGAGCGGTTCGGCGAACGGCCGGCCGTCGGTGAAACGGGGCACGAAGCGCATGTGGGGTCTTCTCCTTCACGTGGGGAACGTCGCGGTCGAGCGACCGGCGTTTCAGTCTACCGAAGCCGGCCTCGCGGTCCAGCACCCCGGTACCGGCTCATGATGTGCCACCATTGCCCTGACGCGATGATCGCCGGGAAAGGATGTGGTCAACGGCAGGCAAATAGTGCGAATACCCGAGGGAGGCTTCTTGCCGCGTGACGCCAGCGGCGAGGGAATGCGAGGGTCATGCCGAGGAGAGCCGTTCGTCCAGACAAAAAAAAGCCGCCTCAATAGGGCGGCCTTCTTATGTGCTGCGACTCATTTCATCCCGATGCTTCAATGGTGCCGGCACCAGGAGTCGAACCCGGGACCTACTGATTACAAGTCAGTTGCTCTACCAACTGAGCTATGCCGGCGCGGGAACCGACTCGAGTCACAGAATCGGAAACAGGGTTGACGTGGCTGGGGTAGCAGGATTCGAACCTGCGCATGCCGATACCAAAAACCGGTGCCTTACCGCTTGGCTATACCCCAGCATTGTGGTGGCCAGAGACGGAATCGAACCGCCGACACGGGGATTTTCAATCCCCTGCTCTACCAACTGAGCTATCTGGCCCCTCGCCAACGGTGCGTATTAAACCGCACTGGCCCGCCGCCGTCAACTCTTTTCGATTCAGAAAGTTGGAAGACGATGGCGGGCCCCGTCGCGCCTACTGCTCGCGGGGCACATAGCCCTCGGCCTGGTCGGTTTCCTGGTTGTCGAAGAAGCGCTCCATCTGCTCCATCAGGTACTCCCGCGAGGCGGCGTCGAGCATGTTGAGATGCTTCTCGTTGATCAGGCGGGTCTGCAGCGCCTGCCACTCCTCCCAGGCCTGCTTCGAGACGTTAGCTTGGATCTCCTGGCCCTTCTTGCCCGGCAGCGGCGGGAACGGCAGGGCCTCCATCTCCTTCTGGTACTTGCGGCAGAACACGGTGTGGCTCATCGGGATTTCTCCTCGTGCGGGCTCATGGCCCGGCGGTGGTGGTCAATGCAAAGGGCTCGAGCGAGGCCAGCAGCGCCTTGACCGGCGCCGCCAGGCCAACGCTGGCAGGGTCACGGGGATCGTACCAGCGGCGCGCCTCGCCCACCGAATCCAGCCGGGCGATGCGCGCCGGCTGCGGCGTGATCTCGAGACGAAAGTGGCTGAAGACATGGGTGAAGGGCGTCCAGGCCGGCTCGAGCTCGCTGCCCGGGGCATGAACGGCCAGCCACGCCGCCAACGCCTCGCGATCGTCGAACTGCGGCAGGCTCCAGAGCCCACCCCACAGGCCGCTGGAGGGGCGTTGCTCGAGCAGCACGCGTCCGTCGCGATCCTGCAGCAGCAGCATGATGGTGGTGCGTGTCGGCACGGCCTTCTTCGGCTTCGATTCGGGGAAGCGCTTCTCCTCACCGCGGGCGTGGGCGACGCACTCCGCCTCGAAGGGGCAGCGCGCGCAGTAAGGCTGCCCGCGCCGGCATAGCGTCGCCCCCAGATCCATCATCGCCTGGGTGAAGTCGACGACGCGCGCCTCGGGCGTGTAATGCTCGGCCAGGGCCCAGAGGCGGCGCTCCACCGCCGGCCGCCCCGGCCAGCCCTCCACCGCGTGCAGGCGCGTCAGCACCCGCTTGACATTGCCGTCGAGGATCACCGCCCGCCGCCCGGTGCTCTGGGCGATGATCGCACCGGCCGTGGAGCGGCCGATGCCGGGCAGCGCCGCCATCGCCTCGAGGCTCTCCACGGGAAACTCTCCGCCGTGCTCCTCGACGACGACGCGCGCGGCCTTGTGCAGGTTGCGGCCACGGGCGTAGTAGCCAAGCCCGGTCCACAGGTGCAGCACCTCGTCCTGCTCTGCCGCCGCCAGGGCGACCACGTCGGGAAAGCGCGCCATGAAGCGCTCGAAGTAGGGGATCACCGTGGTGACCTGAGTCTGCTGCAGCATGATCTCAGAGACCCACACCCGGTAGGGATTACGATCCTGCTGCCAGGGCAGGTCGTGGCGGCCGTGCTCGTCGAACCACTCAAGCAGGCGCTGCTGGAAGCGTTCGGGTGGCAGGATCGCAGGCGGCATGTCCGTCATGAGGGGCTCCCGTCACACAACTCTCGACACGAAAAAAAGCGCCGACTGGGGAAGTCGGCGCAGGGACTGGTCATGCATATTGCTCAGTTGAAGAGACCTTCCAGGGCGTTGCGAAGTTCCCGGCCGGCCTGCTCGCCGAGGCGCTCGTCGAGCTTCTCGACGGCGCCTTCCAGGCGCTCCTCGACCTTTTCGCCGGCGCGCTGAGTGGCCTCGTCGCGCAGCAGTCCGGCGAGGGTGCCTTGGAAGGCCTCGCGATCGAAGCGGCACCACTCCGAGCTCACGCCGCTCAAGGCGCCGTTGCAGCGCACGGGCAGCGGTACGCGCGCCAGGCGCGGATTGACCTCACAGGGGGCGTTATCGGCACTCACCAGGCGCACCGCAGCGCGCAGGTCGAACTGTTCGCTGACCAGATCGATACGGCCTTGGCCGTCCACCCGCATGCCGGGCAGCGTGACCAGCAGGTTGTCGCTCTGCACCTCGCCCTCGTCCAGGGTCAGGCCGGCGCGGATCTGTTCGAAGCGCGTCTCCTCGGCCCAGTCGCGGTCGAGCCGCTTGCCCTGCAGGGTGGCGGCCGTGGTGCACAGCTCCTCGGCGACATTGAGTTCCTTGAAGGCGCCCTCGTCGATGCGCGCATCGAGGCGGCCGCTCAGGTGGCGCCTGAGCTCCAGCAGGGAATTGCCGCGGCTGGTCAGCTCGCCCTCACCGCTGAAACGCCCGCTCAGGGGAGCCGGCTCCTCCGAGCGAGCCTCGAGCAGCGACTCGAGGCGCACCCGCTCGGCGCTGGGCGACAGCTGCCAGCGAACCGGGCTCTCGCGCAGGTCAAGGCCGCCCTCGGCGGCCAGGGCCCCCTCGTAGAAGCTGGATTCGAAGTTGACCAGGCGATGGCGTCCATCTCGCCCTTCGAGGGTCAGGTCGACGTCCTGGAAGTCGAGTCCCGCCAGGCGCAGCTGGCCCAGCTCGAGATGAGCGTCGAGGGTGAGTTCGGAGAGCCACGACGCGGAGACCAGCGCGTCCGTCGCCTCGGCGTGGGCCCGGCGGATGCCCGGCAACTGCCTGGACGAAGCGGTATCTTTACCGGCGCCCGACGGCGGCAGGTAGCCGTCAAGGTCCAGGCGATCCCCCTGCAGGTCGGCGGCGAGCTGGCCGCCGTCGAAGCGGCCCGCCAAGCGGCCGGTGAAGGTGGCGTCGTCCAGAACCAGGGTCAGGCCGGCGAGCTCGAAGCGCGTGAGGTCGCCGCTGACCGGGCTGGTCAGCGCCACATCGGTGAGCGCCTGGCCATTGGCCATGGCGGGCATCGCTTCGAGGCGCGTCAGCCAGGGGCGCAGCGACAGCGGCGTCAGGCGCAGCTGGCCGGTATAGGTCGGCGCCTCGCCGAGATCGCTGAGGTTGAGGTTGCCGTTGAGCTTCAGGGCGTCGGGCCCGGTCAGCTCGAGCTCGCGCAGGCGGGCACTCTGCTCGGCGAGATCGGCATCCAGCGAAAAGGCCAGCGTCATGGGCAGGACCTTCTCGCCCAGGCGCGGATGGTTGAGGCTGGCGTCGAGCGTGCCCGTCTCCAGCTGCAGGCTGCCCTCGCCGAGATTCATCACTAGACGCTCGCCCTGCAGGTTGAGCTTCTGCTCATTATCGAGCCCGGCCAGCCGGTTGACCGTCTCAAGGCTCAGCCCCTCCAGCACGTGGCGCCCCTCGGCCAGGCCCAGGTTTACCCGGGTGTCGAGGGAAACATCGCTGAGCAGTCGCGGCTCGCTCGCCTGCTCCTGCCAGTCGAGACCTTCATGCAGCCGCAGGCGGAAGGAGGAGGTGAGCGGAAAGGCGCTGCCGGGATTGACGTTGCTGCCGCTGACCTCGAGCTTCTCGAGGCGCAGCTCGCGATCCGCGAGGGCATCGCGGAAGTGCACCTCGCCACGATTCACCTGCACGCTGGCGATATTGAGGGCCACCGAGAGGCCGTTGCCCGCGGTGGGGGCGGGGCCTGCACTGGCCGGCGCCAGGGCGGCCTCGGCCTGTTCACCGCGCTCACCCAGTCGCTCGCTCAGCACCTCCCAATTGCCCCTGCCCTGGGCGTCGCGCTCGAGGTCGAGGTAGAGGTCATCGAGGGTCAGGCCGTCGATGGCGATCTCTCCGCGCAGCAGCGGCGCGAAGGCGAGGCTGACCTCGGCGTGGGAGAGCGCGGCGAAGGGCGCCGAGTCGTCGCCTTGATCGGGCAGGCGGGCCTCGGCCTGCTGCACGCCGACCCCCAGTCGGGGATAGAAGGACCAGGAGAGCGGGCCGTCGAGCGTCAGTTCTAGGCCGCTGTGCTCGCGCACGACCTCGATCAGGCGCGGCTTGAGATCATTGGGGTCGAAGAAGGTCGTCACATAGACCACGGCACCGACCATCACCAGGCCGAGGACGCCGATCGCGGCGAGCAGGGTGCGCAACAGGCGCTTCATTGATGACCTCGCGGTGGCAAGAGATTGAGCTCGAAGTAGTCGCCGTCCTGGGTCAGCCGATAGCCGAGCCGCGAGAGCAGCAGCTGGTCGGCCACGGGCAGCTGAGAGGAGGCGGCATAGAGACGACACCCCTCGGCATGGGCGGCCTCGCTGACCAGCCCCAGCAGGCGCGAGCCGACCCCTCGGCGGCGCGTGGTCTTGCGCACGCAGAGGTTCGAAAGGCACCAGGCATCTTGATCGAGCTTTACCGCCACGGCGCCCAGCAGGCGATCGTTGAAGCGGGCACAGCTGAACCGGTGGCCGCCCGCCAGGTGCTCACGGATGAAATCGTCCACGGGCAGGGGCAGGCGTTCGGGGGGCGCGTCAGTGAAGATGCGTACGAGGTCGAGGCGTATCTGGGCATCCGCGTCCCAGGCGTCCTGATCGACCTGTTGAAGGGTCACCGGCATGCGAGGATCTCCTGGAGGCCGGGGCGGCAGGCGTGCCGCCACTGTCATGGGCCGCATTGTAGCGGATGGGGTGAGCGATTCACTATAATGGCAGGCTCTCGGCGTCAGGCACAGCACCCGACGCCCCTTCGTATTGCTGGCCGGCAGGCACTCCCGGCCCCCTCGACACGCGCCCAGGCGCTGGAGATCCGACATGTCCGAGCGTATCGCCACGGTCACCCGGAACACCCGGGAAACCCAGATCACGGTGACCATCAATCTCGACGGCGAGGGGCGTCTGACCTGCGAGACCGGCGTGCCCTTCCTCGATCACATGCTCGATCAGGTAGCGCGCCACGGCCTGATCGACCTCGACATCGAGGCGATGGGCGACCTGCACATCGACGATCACCACACCGTCGAGGACCTGGGCATCACCCTGGGCCAGGCCTTCCACCAGGCGATCGGCGACAAGCGCGGCATCTACCGCTACGGCCATGCCTACGTGCCCCTGGACGAGGCGCTGTCCCGCGTGGTGGTAGACTTCTCTGGCCGCCCTGGGCTCAGCATGGACGTGGAGTTCACCCGCGCCAGCATCGGTCGCCTGGATACCCAGCTGTTCTGGGAGTTCTTCCAGGGCTTCGTCAATCACGCCCGGGTGACCCTGCACATCGACAACCTGAAGGGCTTCAACGCCCACCATCAGGCGGAAACCATCTTCAAGGCCTTCGGCCGCGCACTGCGCATGGCCGTGGCGCAGGACCCGCGCATGGCGGGTCAGATGCCGTCCACCAAGGGCAGCCTCTGAGGCCGCCGCACGATCACACGAGGAGCGCCCCATGACCATTGCCGTCATCGACTACGGAATGGGTAACCTGCATTCCGTCGCCAAGGCACTGGAGCACGTCACTCACGAAAACGTGGTCGTGACGCGGGATGCCCGCCGCATTCGCGGCGCCACCCGCCTGGTACTGCCCGGCCAGGGCGCCATCCGCGACTGCATGGGCGAGCTCGAGAAGACCGAGCTGCGCGGCCTGGTCGAGGAGCTGCTCGCCTCCCAGGACAAGCCGCTGCTGGGCATCTGCGTCGGCCAGCAGATGCTGCTCGACCACAGCGAGGAGAACGGCGGCATCGGCTGCCTGGGCTTCCTGCCCGGCGAGGTGCGAAAGTTCCCGGCCGACATGCGCGATGAGCGCAACGAGCGCCTGAAGGTCCCGCACATGGGCTGGAACCTGGTCAATCAGCACCACGACCACCCGCTGTGGGCGGGCATCGACCAGGACGAGCACTTCTACTTCGTGCACAGCTACTACGTCGAGGCCGCCGACGATGCCACGGTGTTCGGCACCACCGACTACGGACGGGTGAATGCCCACGTGGCCATCGGCCGCGACGCCACCTTCGCGGTGCAGTTCCATCCGGAGAAGAGCTCCCGGGCCGGCCTCAAGCTGCTGGAAAATTTCGTTCAGTGGATGCCCTGAGCGGCACCGCCGCCATGCCCCGGGGTGCCAAAGACGCGCCCCTGCCAGCCGCACTCATGACCGCCGCATTTATGACAACAAGGGCGCCCAAGAGCGCGCCGAATGGAGATCCGACATGCTGGTAATTCCCGCCATCGACCTCAAGGACGGCCAGTGCGTACGCCTCAAGCAGGGCCGCATGGACGATGCCACCACCTACGGCGATGATCCGGTCGCCATGGCCGCCCGCTGGGTCGAGGCCGGTGCCCGCCGCCTGCACCTGGTCGACCTCAACGGCGCCTTCGAGGGCGCGCCGGTCAATGGCGAGGCGGTCACCGCCATCGCCCGGGCCTATCCGAATCTGCCGATCCAGATCGGTGGCGGCATCCGCTCGGCCGCGACCATCGAACACTACCTCGCGGCCGGGGTCTCCTACGTGATCATCGGCACCAAGGCGGTCAAGGAACCGGCCTTCGTCGGCGAGATGTGCCGCGCCTTCCCCGGCCACGTGATCGTCGGCCTGGACGCCCGGGACGGTTTCGTTGCCACCGACGGCTGGGCCGAGGTCTCCACGGTCAAGGCCACCGAGCTCGCCAAGCGCTTCGCCGACGACGGCGTCTCCTCCATCGTCTACACCGACATCGCCCGCGACGGCATGATGCAGGGCGTCAACGTCGAGGCCACCGCCGAGCTCGCCCGTGAGGGTGGCCTGCCGGTGATCGCCTCGGGCGGGGTCACCGACCTCGAGGACCTGCGGGCCCTTGCCAAGGTCGCCGACGACGGCATCCTCGGTGCCATCACCGGCCGAGCCATCTACGAGGGCAGCCTCGATGTCGCCGAGGCCCAGCGGCTGTGCGACGCACTCAGCCACAAGGGGAGCTGATCCATGGGACTCGCCAAGCGCATCATCCCGTGCCTGGACGTCGACGCCGGCCGCGTGGTCAAGGGCGTCAACTTCATCGGCATCCGTGACGCCGGTGACCCGGTGGAGATCGCCCAGCGCTACAACCAGCAGGGCGCCGACGAGATCACCTTCCTCGACATCACCGCCAGCCACGAGGACCGCGACACCACGGTGGAGATGGTCGAGCGCATCGCTGGCGAGGTGTTCATCCCGCTCACGGTGGGCGGCGGCATCCGCAGCTGCGACGACATCCGCACCATGCTCAACGCCGGCGCCGACAAGGTGTCGATCAACACCGCCGCGGTGACCAACCCCGATTTCGTGCACGAGGCCTCCGAGCGCTTCGGCAGCCAGTGCATCGTGGTGGCCATCGATGCCAAGAAGGTCTCGGCCGAGGGCGAGCCCGAGCGCTGGGAGATCTTCACTCACGGCGGGCGCCGCCCCACCGGCCTCGATGCCGTGGAGTGGGCCAGGAAGATGGTGGCCTACGGGGCCGGCGAGCTGCTGCTGACCAGCATGGATCGCGACGGCACCAAGGTCGGCTTCGATCTCGGCGTGACCCGCGCCATCGCCGATGCCGTGAGCGTGCCGGTGATCGCCTCCGGCGGCGTGGGCAACCTCGACCATCTGGTCGATGGCGTCATCGACGGCGGCGCCGACGCGGTGCTGGCGGCCAGCATCTTCCACTTCGGCGAGTACACCATCCCCGAGGCCAAGCGGTACATGGCGGAGCGCGGGATCGAGATGCGGCTGTAGTGATCGAATGAGATGAGCGCCGGGGGCAAGGCGGCGCGAGGGTCTTTTGACCAGGGACGTCAAAAGTAGCGCCCAAGGACGGGTTCACAGCGCCCTCGCGAAGGCTTGACGCCAGATAAGCTCATCGTCTCTCGCTTGCTACCGACTCGAGACGACAAAGGGCCCGCCAACTGGCGGGCCCTTTGTCGTTCCAGCCGGCGTGCGGGCGGCTACTCCTCGACGGAGAGCCCCAGGTTGCTGACGCCGTCGTTGCGGCCGAGCCGGCGCAGCGCCTTGAGCGCCTCGCGATCCAGCGGCCCTGCCTCCAGGGCCTCGAGCACCGCATCCTGAAAGTCGTTCTCGTCCGCCATCAGCGGGTGGTCGCGCACCAGGGCGGCGAGCCGCTCGGCGTCCTCCTCGCCCTCGGTGAGCTCGATATAGGCCCGCACCCCGCTGCGCGAGGCGCGGCTGACCTCGAGCACCGCCTCGCTCGCCTCGCCGCGCAGGGTGTCGAGGATCGCCGAGAGCGCGACCACCGCCTCCAGTGCCCGCCGGGCGCCGAAGCTGTCGTCCTCGGCGGGGGGCTCCAGCTCGGCGAGCTTCTCGGCCTGGCGGTCGAAGTCGATGCGCGCCTCCTTCACCGCCAGCTGCTCCCAGACGAGATCCAGGATCACCCGCAGGCCGTGGGGGTTCCCCTCACCGCTGTTCTCGGCGTAGAGGCCATAGTTGGGCAACAGCCGTTCGCACAGCGCCGCCATGAAGGCCTGCTGGCGACGCGGGTCGAGCTGCTGAAGGCGCTGGAAGAAGCCGTTCATGGAGTCTCCTTGGAGGTTAGGTTGTCTCAGGGCCAGAGGCGCTCGACCGACACCCGCCCGCGGGGATCGAACAGCACGCCCTCGGCCACCAGGCGCCGGCGCTGTTCGTCGGCACCGCCGTGATCGGCTAGCTTGCGCGACGCGGTGATCACCCGGAACCAGGGCAGGCCGTGGCCGGCGGGCAGGTCGCGCAGGGCGCGGGCCACCAGCCGCGGCGTGGCACCCTCGGTCATCGCGGCGATGCGCCCGTAGGTCGTCACCCGGCCCGCGGGAATCTCGGCCAGAATGGTCAGAATCTGCTCTCTCAGCTCGGGCTTCATGTACCCTGGCGCTCCGTCCGTCACCTGCGCATTGCTAATATGGCGAGGCTCGCATGCATGTTCACCTTCTCCAGCACAGCCCCCACCAGGGACCGGCCCGAATCGCCGACTGGCTCGCCAGCATGGGGCACAGCTTCACCGTCTTCCACCTCGATGCGGGCGAGCTGCCGCCGCGGCTGGCCGACGGCGATGCCCTGATCGTGCTCGATGGCCCCGAGGGCAGCGCCGATGACGGCGCGCGCCCCTGGCTCAGGGCCGAGCGCAAGCTCATCGCCCAGGCGCTGGACGGCAACAAGCCGCTGCTGGGGATCGGCTACGGTGCCAGGCGGATCGCCGAGGCGCTGGGAGCGATCGTCGCTCGCGGCACCGTGGCCGAAACCGGCTGGCACCGGGTGAGCCTCGCCCCGCTCAGCCCCGCCGACCTGCCCGAGGACTTCGAGGCCTTCATGTGGCACCGCGAGGTGTTCGCCCTGCCCGACTACGCCCTGGCGCTGGGCTGCAGCACGGCAAGCCCACTGCAGGGCTTCACCTGGGACGACGGGCGAGTGGTGGCCCTGCTCTGCCACCTGGAGGCGACCGCGGCCAGCGTCACCGCCCTGCTCGATCATCTGCCGCCGCCCGAGGGCAGCGAGGCGAGCCCACACGCCCAGGAACGCGCCACGATGCTCGACGACCCGAGGCGCTTCGACCGGCTCGCCCCCTTGCTCGACCGGCTGCTGTCACAGTGGCTGCGACACGCCGCGCGCTGAGGCTCAGGCCGGCTGCGGCACGGGCCGGCCTTGTTTCCTGGCTTGGGCCGACCACTCGCGGGCGACCTCCAGGCAGCTCTCCCAGTCGCCCACGTGGAGGAAGTGGCGCTCGGGGTGCTTCTCCAGCTGGTGGCGGTAGAGCGGATCGTAGTATTCGGTGAGCAGCGGCGCCAGCCAGGCCTCGTGGGCGCTGGTGTTGCCGCGCTCGTGCTCGCGGAAGGCCAGCGCCTGGAGGCGCTGCAGGCGCGCCAGGCGCGCCTGGCCCAGGCGCTTTCTCAGGCGCCCGAGGGCCGCGGCGAGCTGCTTGCGCATCAGCGCCCAGCCCAGCCAGTCGCCGAACTGCCGGCGATGGACCTCCCAGAGATCGTCGATGTAGTCCTTACGGATCTGCTCCAGGCGCCAGTCCAGCGGCATCTCGATGCGAATGCGCGGCGCCTGGACCATGCCCTCCCAGAAGGTCAGCGGGATATTGGCGGTGCCGATGCGCCGCGACTCGTCCTCCAGCACCAGCGGCCCGGGCAGGTCCAGCAGGCGCAGCCCCATGGCGTGCTCGAAGTCGATCTGGCTCGGCGCCGGCAGCGGATGGCGGCCGAAGGCAGAGCCCTTGTGGCGGGCACAGCCCTCGAGGTCGAGGCCCTCCTCCAGCGCCAGGATCAGCGATGTCTTGGCGCAGCCGGTCAGCCCGCCCACCACCAGCTGCGGCTGCTCGGCGGCGCCGTCGATGCGCGCGCAGAGCGCCTGGCGCATCGCCTTCCAGCCCCCGCGGATGCGCGGGCGCGTGATGCCGGCGTCAACCAGCCACTGCTGGGCGGTGCGCGAGCGCAACCCGCCGCGAAAGCAATAGATGATGGCGTCGGGGTGGGCCTCGACGAGCCGCCGCCAGGCGGCGACCCTTGAGGCCTTGAGGCCGCCGCGCACCAGCCGCTCGCCCAGGGCGATGGCCGCGTCCTGGCCGCGCTCCTTGTACTCGATGCCGACGAGGTGGCGCTCCTCGTCGTCCATCAGCGGCAGGTTGACGGCGCCGGGCAGCGCGCCCTGGGCGAACTCCACGGGCGCGCGCACGTCGATCAGCACGCGCCCTTCACGCAAGAGTTCGAGGTCCGGTTCGACCAGCGGCAGACTCATCCGCGCACCTCGATCAGCGCCGGCCCGCTGGCCTTGACCACTTCGCCGAAGGGCGTGAGCTCGATGCCATGATCGCGCCCGATGCGCTGCACGTCGTCCTCCCAGGAGGGGTGCACCGAGAGCAGCAGGCCGCCGGAGGTCTGCGGGTCGCAGAGCCACTGCCAGTGCGCCTCGTCCATGCCGGGCAGGCTCGCACCCAGCGCCTCGCGGTTGCGCCGGGTGCCCCCGGGCACCGCGCCCTGGCGGCGGTAGGCCTCGGCCTCGGCGAGCCGCGGCAGGCGTCGGAAGTCGACCCGCGCGGCGACGCCGCTGGCCGTGCAGATTTCGGCGAGGTGGCCGGCCAGGCCGAAACCGGTGACGTCGGTCATGGCGTGCACGCCCTTGACCTTCGCCAGCGCCATGCCGATAGCGTTGGACTTGAGCATGGTCGAGCGTGCCAGCTCCTGGTGGCCGGCCTTCAGCAGCCCCTGCTTCTCGGCGGTGGTGAGCAGCCCCACCCCCAGCGGCTTGGTCAAGAACAGCAGGTCACCGGGCTTCGCACCCTTGTTGAGCTTGAGATGCTCGAGGTCGACCAGGCCATTGACCGACAGGCCGAAGATCGGCTCGGGAGACTCGATGGAGTGCCCGCCGGCGAGCGCCAGTCCCAGCTCGCGACACACCGCCTGGGCCCCGCCCACGACATCGCCGGCGACGTCCGCGCCGAGCTTGTCCAGCGGCCAGCCGAGGATGCCCAGCGCCATCACCGGCGTGCCGCCCATGGCGTAGACGTCGCTGATGGCATTGGTGGCGGCGATGCGGCCGAAGTCGAAGGGGTCATCGACGATAGGCATGAAGAAGTCGGTGGTGGCGATCATGCCGCGTCCGTCGCCCAGGTCGTAGACGGCGGCGTCCTCACGACCCTGGTTGCCGACGATCAGCCGCGAATGGCTGGCGCCGGGCCCGGCCTTGGCGAGGATCCCGTCGAGCACGTCGGGGGCGATCTTGCAGCCACAGCCCGCGCCGTGGCTGTACTGGGTCAGGCGGATGGCGCTCATCTCGTTCTCCTTGGCATTCGTTAATCGCATTCTACCTCAAGTCTGTCGGGCCTAGAGGGCGTCGAGGGCCTCGGCGAGCTTGTCCACGGCGACCACCTCCATGCCCTCGGGGCTGCGCTTGGGGGCGTTGGCCCGGGGCACGATAGCGCGGGTGAAGCCGTGCTTTGACGCCTCGACGATGCGCTCCTGGCCGTTGGGCACCGGGCGGATCTCCCCGGACAGCCCCACCTCGCCGAACACCACCAGCTCGCGCGGTAGCGGCCGGTTCTGCAGGCTGGAGACCACCGCGACCAGCACCGCCAGGTCGGCGCTGGTCTCCAGCACCTTGACCCCGCCGACCACGTTGAGGAAGACGTCCTGATCGCCGGTGAAGAGCCCGCCGTGGCGGTGCAGCACCGCCAGCAGCATGGCCAGACGATTCTGGTCGAGCCCCACGGCGACGCGGCGCGGGTTGCCCAGCGCCGACTCGTCGAGCAGCGCCTGCACCTCGACGAGAATCGGCCGGGTGCCCTCCCAGACCACCATCACCAGGCTGCCCGATGCCTGCTCCTCGCTGCGCGAGAGGAAGATGGCGCTGGGGTTCTTCACCTCCTTCATGCCGTGCTCAAGCATGGCGAACACGCCCAGTTCGTTGACCGCGCCGAAGCGATTCTTCTGCCCGCGCAGGGTACGAAAGCGCGAGTCGGCGCCGCCCTCGAGCAGCAGCGAGGCGTCGATCATGTGCTCGAGCACCTTGGGCCCGGCCAGGCTGCCGTCCTTGGTCACATGGCCGACCAGCAGCAGCACGGTATTGGACTGCTTGGCGAAGCGGGTCAGCGCGGCGGCGGATTCGCGCACCTGAGCCACGCCTCCCGGCGCCGAGGCGATGTCCTCCAGGTGCATGGTCTGGATGGAGTCGATGATCAACACCTCGGGGCGCTCGCGCTCGGCCACCCCGAGGATGGTCTCGACGCTGGTCTCGGCGAGCATCTTCAGCCCCTGGGTGGGCAGCTGCAAACGATGAGCGCGCATCGCCACCTGGGAGAGCGACTCCTCGCCGGTGACATAAATCGAGGAGCGCTCCTGAGCGAGCTTGCAGGCGGTCTGCAGCAGCAGGGTCGACTTGCCCGCACCGGGGTGGCCGCCGAGCAGCACCGCGGAACCGGGCACCAGCCCGCCGCCCAGCACCCGGTCGAACTCCTCGAAGGTCGAGGAGAGCCTCGGCACCTCGCTCAGATCGACGCTGCCCAGGTCGACCACCTCGCGGGAGAGGCTGCCGGCGTAGCCGCCGCGCCCGGGGCCGCCGCCCGCCCCGGCACCGGGACGCGCGGGCGCCAGGCGCACCTCACTCAGGGTGTTCCACTCCTGACAGCTGGTGCACTGCCCCTGCCACTTGCGGTATTCGGCACCGCACTCGGTGCAGACGAAGGCGCTCTTCACTTTGGCCATGGGGCACTCTCTCGCTCGCTGACGGGGCTGTCGATGACGGCCCGGATATCAATCGCGCCATTCTAGCAGCCAGGGGCCGTCGGCTGCGGAGCCCCGCGCGATTAGCGAGCCCGCAACGACACGGGGCGGCCCTGAGGCCGCCCCGGTACTGCTCGTTCACAGGATCAGAGACGCTTGAGCTGCAACATCTCGCTGTTCTGGAAACGGCGCAGGTTGGGATCGATCAGCTCCAGCGTCTGGGGATCGACGCGCAGGAAGTAGTAGGTCTGCCCCTCGCCGTCGGGCACCAGCTCGTAGACGGTGGCGGCGGGATCCTGCTCCGTACCCTGAAGCGTCTCCCAGTTGCCGGCATAGTTCTCGTCCGGCGGGTTCTGCGGGTGTGCCCGATAGGAGGCGTCCAGGTCGAAGGTCCGCTCCGCGGCCATCCCCTGCTCCTCGCCGTTCAGGGTCACGTTGAGGTCGATGCCCTCGCAGTTGCGGCACGGTAAGGTGCCCTGGTAGGTCACCGTCGTCGCTTCCATCTCGGTGGCGGCCTGATCGGTGGGGCCGGCGGCACAGCCGGCCAACAGCGCGGCCAGGGCAGAGCCGACCAGCAAGGTCCTGATTTGCATTTATGTCCTCCTAACCAATGGGCATGACGCCGTGAGGCACGGCAACCTGAATCACAGCATAACCTCTAGCGTGCCCAGCGGACAGCCTCGCCCGGGACCGCGTTGCTCAACCCGGCGGGTAGACCCGAGTAAAGACCAGTATCAGCACCAGTGGCATGACCACCAGGCTGCCCAGGTTGCCGATCAACACCAGGGAGGCCACCTTGTGGGGTTCCTGACGATACTGTTCGGCCACGAGGTAGTTCAACACGGCCGGCGGCAGGGCCGCGAATACCCAAAGGGCCGCCGCCTGAAGCCCCGACAGTTCGAGCCAGATGATCAGCGGCGCGGCGAGCACCAGCCCCGAGAGCGGACAGAGCAGCGCGCCGAGCAGGCCCGTCCGCCAGTCGCCGAAATCGATGTCCAGCATGCGCACGCCCAGGGCGAAGAGCATCAGCGGGATGGAGACGCCCCCCAGCATGTGCATCGCCTCCAGCCCCCAGCCCGGCAGCGGCACCCCGCCCAGGTTGACGGCGAGGCCCGCCAGGCTCGCCAGCACGATGGGCATGCGCAGCAGCCGCCACAGCGGCGTGTGCGGGCTGAGCATGTAGAGCCCCACCGAGAAGTGCAGCAGCATCTCGACGATGAACAGCACCACCGCCGCCGGCAGGGCCTGCTCGCCGAAGGCCAGCACCAGCAGCGGGATGCCCATGTTGCCGGAGTTGTTGAACATCATCGGCGGCAGGAAGGTCTTCACCTCGAGCTTCAGCCACTTCGCCACCGGCCAGAGCACCAGCCCCGAGCCCAGCACCACCACGGCCGCCGCCAGGGCCAGCCTGGCATAGTCCGCCAGCGGTGCCTGGCGGTCGGCCAGCACGGCGAACACCAGCATGGGCACGAAGAGCTCCATGTTGAGGGTGTTCAGCCCGCGGATATCCGGCGTTCGCAAGCGACCGTAGACGGCGCCGCATCCCGCAATCAGGAAAACGGGCAGCAGGGTGGCGATGATCTGGGCGGTCATTGCAGGGATCCGTCGACAGTAAAGGAGAGAATGAGCGCCTCGAGACTAGCATGGGCACGGCTTGCGCGGGCGGGACGCTCGGGTCACCATGAGTTCATCCCCCCTTCCCTCGAGCGAGTAATCATGAGCAAGTTCTGGAGCCCTGAGGTTCGCGAGCTGACTCCCTATGTGCCGGGAGAGCAGCCCCGCGAGCGGCTGATCAAGCTGAACACCAACGAGAACCCCTATCCGCCGGCCCCCGCCGTCGAGGCCGCCCTGCGCGACTTCTCCGCCGACCACCTGCGGCGCTATCCGGACCCGACCTCCTTCGCCTTGCGCGAGGCCCTGGCCGAAGAGCTCGGGGTGGATACCGCCCAGGTCTTCGTCGGCAACGGCTCTGACGAGGTGCTGGCCTTGTCCTTCCAGGCCTTCTTCCGCCAGCCGCGGCCGCTGTCGATGCCGAGCATCTCCTACAGCTTCTATCCGGTCTACTGCCGGCTCTACGGCGTCGAGCGCCGCACCCACCCGCTGGACGACCAGTGGCGCGTCGACCTCGATGCCTTCCCCGCAGATGCCGGCGGCGTGATCTTCGCCAACCCCAACGCCCCCACCGGCCATGGCCACGGGCGAGAGGCCGTGGCCGGGCTGCTCGAACGGATCACCGACTCGGTAGTGCTGGTCGACGAGGCCTACGTGGATTTCGGCGGCGAGAGCGCGGCGCCGCTGATCGAGCGCTTTCCGAACCTGCTGGTCACCGGCACCTTCTCCAAGTCGCGCAGCCTCGCCGGCCTGCGCCTGGGCTATGCCGTGGGCTCACGGGAGCTGATCGAGGGCCTGGAGCGGGTCAAAGACTCCTTCAACTCCTATCCCGTCGATAGCCTGGCCAGTGCGCTGGGCATCGCCTCGCTTGGCGATCACGAGCATTTCGATGCCTGCCGCGAGGCGGTGATCACCACCCGCGAGCGGACCCGGGTGCGTCTCGAGACCCTGGACTTTCAGGTACTGCCCTCGCAGACCAACTTCCTGCTGGTCAGTCACTCCGAGCTCGACGCCGCCCAGCTCTTCGTGGGCCTGCGCGAGCGCGGCGTGCTGGTGCGCCACTTCAACACCGACGCGCTGCGCGACCACCTGCGCATCTCCATCGGCACCGATGACGAGATGGATAGCCTCATCGAGGCCCTGGAGAGTCTGTGCCGCTAGCGCAGCACGCGCCTGCCTGGATGGACCTTCTCCCTTAACGAAAACGCCCCCGCCTCGAAGGAGGCGGGGGCGTTTGGTTAGGAAGGCGCGCATCCAGGGAGGGGCCTCTGGGACGGCGCCTTTATGGAACGACGCAGCGTAACTGGCAGGGGCGGGATTGCCCTGTTGTCCGGCCAACCACCGTGCGCCCACATGAAAAAACCCCGAGCTCTTATGAGCTCGGGGTTTTCTCGGAATAGGTGCCTGACGATGACCTACTCTCG
>NZ_JAVXUR010000005.1:0-286799 GCF_032333995.1 Halomonas saccharevitans | reverse complement strand
AGAGGTGGCGATAGCAGTGAGTCATAGCAACACCGTACCTGATGGGTCACGTGTTGCACTTGGTCATTGAGACCGCCCTTCATATAAAGAAGCTACAGAAAAAAGATTTCCATTATTCATCAAGTAAGGAAAGGTGCCGTCTAGCTTCCTTGACTCATGATGCCATCTCCTTGCTGCTAGTTCCTGGTTATCAGGAAAATAAATTTTCAGCTTACCCAACTCATCTTTCCGTTCTTGGTCCAGCAACCTTGGTGCCTTCCATATATAGTCTGCTGCATCCGAGAACTCCTGATGTGCAGAAACTGCAAGGTCAATATCACTTGCTTTGTTAATTATGCAATCAGCTATTTCCATATCTACTCTACAAATTTGGTTAAATCGGAAATATAACGCCCGGCGCAGCGGACAAGTTGTAGCGACGAAGGAGCGAAAACTTGATCCGCCTGCCGCCGCTTGTTAGCTTAATCACCAATCTTAAGCTCAGCTCTCATCTGGTTGATTATTTCATCTTTGAGACTTTTCGCTCTTTCGCCGAGCACTTTCATTTCTTTGGCAATCGGTGCTTCGAAATCGGGCGCCTCCAATGCCACCTGCATCTCGCCTAGCCACTTGGAGGACATTTCAAGAATCTCTTGGTTGAGCTGCTCAAACTCAGATGTCAGGTGGAAAAGCCTTTCTGAGCCGAGAATTTTGAGCGTTGTAATTTCTTCGGTTGCCTTCCTATGGGATTCCTGAATCTGTTGCGGAAATCGCCCAACCTCATCTTGGAACTTGATAATGGCATCAGGTGAATCCCCAGCCTCCAGCAACTCTTTAAACGCGTTCCGCAAAGTTACTTGTGAGAACTGTTCATAATCGACGCCAACGCACTTTGCTGCCTCTTCGAATTTTCGGAAATACTCAGAATACACTTTTGTCCGAATTTCCAAGATTTTGTCTTCTCGCTCTCTTTTTGCCTTAAGGATGTGCAGCAAGATTGGGACAATCACCGAAGCGAGGACAACGCCTATAGCTGGCACAACGATTTTAGGGTCCAACCAAGCAGCTAATGTCGCTGCTTCTGTGACGTCTACAGCCACGACCACCTCCTAAAGCTAACGCCTGCAGCATGCGCGCCCACGGAATGGAGCCGAAGGCGCAATGTAGTGGGCGTCGCCGTGCCTGCATTTGTTAAATCACTGACCATCTAAAGTAGATATACCTCGTATCAGTTCACGCATAGAACTTGACACATCTTGCAAATCAGAAAAGTGGCTTATGTCGTCTGGCTTGCTAGTGCATTCAGAGTTTTTGCAGAATTCTTTTGCACGAGCATAAGTTTCTGGATACCTATCCTGATGCTTTTCTAAAAATGCTAAGACTGCGAGTGAATAACCTACCATGTTGCCATGTGTGGTCAGATCTCTGGGGTTTGCAAGAGAATCAGCTTGCCTTTCTATTCTCTTTATTTCACTAAGCTCACTCAGTTGCTCTTGAACACTTTCATGGTAAGTGCTAAACCCTAAAACTAGGGCAACAATGAAAGCTGAGTACGCTGCATGTATCCACTTTGCCCACTTCGAATTATCAGATATAAAGAGACTTAATATTGAAGCGAAAGTCCCAAATATTCCAAACAGCCCCCAAAACCCTAAATCAAGCACTGGTTTTCCTTCTGTAATTTAACGCCCGGCACAGCGGGCCATTTGTAGCGACGCAGGAGCGAAAAATGGCTCCGACTGCTGCCGCTTGTTATGAAAAATCATTATGCGTGAACTGATCGAAAGCTTTCCAGTCAGGGAAATCGATCTTTTTGACGTAAGATAATTCAAGAATCGATTGCCAGGTATCTAACACGCTCTTTGGAGGGAAGATGACCACATTGACTCCCCCGGGATGGAGCGTACTTCCGTAGATTAGAGCATCTATCTTCCTATCCCCCAAAACCTCGAGAACCTGACCTATATACTCGGACACGATTTGGGATGGTACATAATCAATGTGCTGCCTGCCGTCCTTAGCAACTGGGCTTGATATGGACTTTACAAACTCCCTCATGAAAATTAACGCATCTCTTTCCAGTTTGTTTTCAGTATCAAATATTGATGGAGTGTAAGGGATGACAGTTAAGTCTACAGCCAGTAACGGCCTTATAACTTTGAACGACGCTAAGTTCAAGGAGGTTGGAGGAGAGCCAATGACCTCTAATACAGCAGTACGTTGTTGAAAAGCAAAGTATCCGTAACTTATTCCTGGTGGATTCATACGGCCAGCTGACGCAAGATAGGGGGGAGGAGGCCCCAATTCATCGAATTTTGTATAGCAATTATCGGAAACCGTTTCACGAACACGAAACATTTCGCACCCCGGTTCAATCTCTTTTAAAAGATTAAACTTCTCAATATCATGACCTATCAGTGTCAATATACTCTCTGGCGGATAACCATCTTCGTCTACTTCATCGAGACTCCTAGAGTTAGTAAAGAAATAGCGAGTTTTGTGCTTAGTTTTTTCGGCGAATGCTGTCCATGCGTATTTTCGACGTTGGTGCTCCTGAGTCCCTAGCCAGTGCCCATTCGCACAAGGAAACCAAGCATCGTTGTAGAACGAATTACATATATCTTCAAATAATTCGTCGTTGCACTCCCATCCAAATGAAAGCATTGCATCTTCAGTGTGTGTTATTAACTCTTCACCAACCCATTCACCAGAGTCTCTAGGTAATCCTGCGCCAGCTGGCTCAGCATAGTGCTGAAAGAACGCACTAGCGACATAATCCATTATCTCTTCCACTGGAGCTGCTATCGGGCTGTCAGAGATTTCCTGGCAATAAGAGCACTCATTCTCAATTGCACTTTTCTCAACAATGCCTGCAAGAAAATCGTCTGCCACGCACTCTGCGCAAACAAAGGTCTCTGGCGCCGTCCAACCACGCTCCTGCGCCTCTATCCATTCGTGTTTGGCTCGTCCCATAAATTTCTCGCGTTCTGGCCCGCCTACTAACTCAAAAATTCGACTAGTCTGATCATTTCATAACAGTGATTATACCGCGTGCTCGTATATCGACTTGAACGAGCTGACACTTTCACAATATTATCGATCGCGCCATTTTCCGTATAACCCATTGATAGCAAACCCCCTAAGAATAGCTCGGCTACCTATGCAGGATTCGCGCGCTTGCGCGTTTTGCCAGACCCAATAATACTGTATGTACATCCATATTTTAGGCCGCAACGTATGGACGCGCACAACAGACCACCCAAGCTGATGGATCGAGTGAAGGCCACCATGCGGGTCAAGCGCTACAGCCCGCGTACCGAGAAGACCTACTGCTACTGGATACGCTACTTCATTCGTTTCCATGGCGTGCGTCATCCTGCCAGCATGGGCGCTCCTGAAGTGAAGGCGTTCCTGGAGCATCTCGCGGTAGACCGCTATGTGGCGGCGGCCACGCAGAACCAGGCGCTGAATGCCCTTGTGTTCCTCTATCGCCATATCCTCGAGCAGCCGCTGGGGGAAATCGGTGAATTTTCTCGCGCCAGGCGGCCGCGGCGCCTTCCCGTGGTCTTATCTCACGAGGAAGTGATGCGCGTGCTTGGCAAGCTGGCTGGCCACATGCACCTGATGGGGACCTTGATGTACGGCTCAGGTCTGCGACTCATAGAAACCTGCCGCCTGCGCGTTCGGGACATTGAAATCCAAGGCCAGATCATCACGGTACGGGCTGGCAAGGGTGACAAGGACAGAACGACGCTGCTTCCTGCCAGCTGTATCCCTGCCCTACAGCATCAAATTGCCACAGCCGAGAAGCAGCTTGTCCATCGCCAGCAACATGGCAACGTGCCGGTGACCTTGCCTCATGCGCTCGATCGCAAGTATCCCAACGCAGGAGTCTCACTGGCCTGGCAATGGCTATTTCCGGCCAGTCGCCCCTGCTTCGATAACGACGGCAAGATCGTGCTTCATCATATTCACCCCTCGGCGGTACAACGAGCCGTCAGAAATGCCATGAGAGCCGCCTCGTTGCCGAAGCCGGGCTCCTGCCACACGCTACGCCACAGTTTTGCTACCCAGTTGCTGAGCCAGGGCACAGATATCCGCACGGTGCAGGAGCTGTTGGGGCACAAGAGTGTCGAAACCACGCAGATCTATACGCACGTGCTGGGCAACGCCTTTGCCGGCGTGCGCAGTCCTCTGGGGTAATGATGTTTGATGCAGTGCCCCCAGCCACGCTACCGCCACTACCCGGCAAGCCGTGATGGCCTCCTGCCATCCCTGCGGTAGTCCCTGCGTTCCGGCGATGTCGATAGGCCGCCCGGCTATCTAAGCGACCTTAACCCGCCAGCGTATGCGAGATTACTGATAGAAACCACACGTCGATTGGTCGCAGACGTCACTCGCCCGCGCATAAAAACGCCCCTAGCCGGAACAGCACCGAGGCTTACGCCAGGGCCGCCAAGCCGCCCTGCCCTGGCGTCGCCCCCTCAGTCGTGCCCGTCGTGCCCGGAGGCCGGCTCGGCCCGCTCCGGCTCGGCCTCGTCATCGATATCCTCGCCGATAAAGCCGCCGGACTGGCGCCGCCACAGGGCGGCATAGAGGCCGTCCCTGGCCAGCAGTTCCCCGTGGGTGCCGCTCTCGACGATCTGTCCCTCATCGATCACCACCAGGCGGTCGAGCATGGCGATGGTCGAAAGCCGGTGGGCGATGGCGATCACCGTCTTGCCCTCCATCAGCGTATAGAGCTGCTCCTGAATCGCCGCCTCCACCTCGGAGTCCAGCGCCGAGGTGGCTTCATCCAGCACCAGGATGGGGGCGTTCTTGAGCAGCACTCGGGCGATGGCGATGCGCTGACGCTGGCCGCCGGAGAGCTTGACGCCGCGCTCCCCCACCTGGGCATCCAGGCCGCGGCGGCCCTGCAGGTCCACCAGGTCATCGATGAAGGTATCGGCATGGGCGCGACGCACCGCCTCCTGGATCTGCGCTTCGCTGGCCTCGGGGCTGCCGTAGCGGATGTTGTCGCGCACCGAGCGGTGCAGCAGCGAGGTGTCCTGCGTGACCATGCCGATATGCCGACGCAGCGACTCCTGGGTCACCCCGGTGATCTCCTGGCCGTCGATCAGGATGCGCCCGCCCTCCAGGTCGAAGAAGCGCAGCAGCAGGTTGGCCAGGGTCGACTTGCCGGCCCCGGAACGACCGATCAGCCCCACCTTCTCGCCGGGGGCGATGGTCAGGTCGAGGCCATCGAAGACCCGCCGGCCCTGGCCGTCGGGGCGCTCATAGCCGAAGCGCAGCGCCTCGAAGCGTATCTCGCCGCGCGGTACCGTCAGCGTCCTGGCATCGGGCGCATCCTGGACCGCCGGCTCCTGGGCGATGGTATTGAGGCCATCCTGCACGGTGCCGATGTTCTCGAACAGGCTCGCCACCTCCCAGAGAATCCAGTCGGACATGAAGCGGATGCGCATCACCAGGGCGATCGCCACGGCGATGATCCCCAGCGACACCGCTTCCAGGTACCAGGCGCCGATGGCCATGGCGGCCACGCCGGCCAGCAGCAAGGAGTTGAGCAGCGTCAGGCTGACGGTCAGGCCGGTGGCCAGGCGCATCTGCCGATAGACGGTCCCCATGAACCCCTCCATGGCATCCCGAGCGTATTCCTGTTCGCGACGGGTATCGGCGAACAGCTTGATGGTCTGGATATTGCTGTAGCTGTCGACGATACGCCCGGTCATCACCGCCCGGGCATCGGCCTGCGCCATGGAGACCGCCCGCAGGCGCGGCACGAAGACCCACATGATGGCGATATAGCCGGCGAGCCACACCACCAGCGGCAGCATCAGCCAGGGCTCGGCGCGGCCCATCAGCAGCATGGCGCCGGTGAAGTAGACGAGCACATAGACCATCAGGTCCATCAGCTTCATCACCGTCTCGCGGATCGCCAGGGCCGTCTGCATCACCTTCTGGGAGACCCGCCCAGCGAACTCGTCCTGATAGAAGGCCAGGCTCTGGCCGAGCATATGGCGATGCGCCAGCCAGCGACCGATCATCGGGTAGTTGCCGAAGATGCCTTGCTGGGTCACCAGCGACTGCAGCAGGGTCAGCAGCGGCAGGCCGATCACCACCAGCGCCGCCATCCCCGCCAGGCGCCAGCCATGCTCGGCGAAGAAGCCCTCACGCTCGGCGCCGGAGAGCCAGTCCACCAGTTCGCCCATGGTGTGGAAGAAGAACACCTCCGCCGCCGAGACCAGCGCCGTCAGCATCGACATCACGACCAGCAGCGGCAGCACCGGCCGCGAGAAGTGCAGGATGAAGGCGAACAACCCCCTGGGTGGCGTGCCGCGATTGTCCTCCGGGTAGGGATTCACCAGCGTCTCGAAATAGCGAAAGAGGGCGCGATACATGGCAGCAGTCCGGTTGCAGGGAGTGAGCTCGACGTTCTCGAGCCTCGTGGAGGATAGCCAAGCGAGGGCCCGGCCGGCACCTGGGGATGCAAGACGCCCCTTCGCGGAACTGCCGGGCGATGGGGCATTTCCGGCCGGCGCCGCCTACTGCAGCTGGAACTCCACCGGCTGCAGCGGCTCGGGCGCCGGGTCGCCCAGCGCCTCGGCCACGCTGATCTCGTGCACGCGGCAGATGGCGTCAAGCGGCAGGTCGTTGGTGTGGCGGCCGAAGGGAAATTCCAGCTGCTCCGAGAGGCGATCGAGCCCGAAGAAGGAATCGAGTAATTGGGGAGAGACCCTGATTTTTGTTAGCCCTTAAGGCTCAAGGAGCGAGCTGCCGTGCCGATGACGCTTACTACATCCACTTGGCTTATCAGGGAACGATACATGAAAGGACTTACCAGAGCTCTCGTCTTCGGCACCGCTGCCTTGCTGTCCACCAGCGCTATCGCGTTCGGTGAGAAAGGACAGTGGTCGAGTGGCTGGGGACAAGGCACAACCGAGTACGCCGCGGTCAACCAGCGTGGCGACAGGCTGTACATTGCCTGCAACCCGTACGAGCCGGTCAAGATGACGCTTACCGCAGGCGGCCGCGACTACGGCAGCTATGGTGACGGGGATTTTTCGCTGGTGCTGGATGGCAATGAGATCCAGACCCCCTACGAAACGAACTCCCGCGTGGGCGAGAACAACTTCTTCTACGCTTGGGAGCATCTGCGCAAGTCGCACAGCATTGTGGCCGTCACATCCGATGGCCAGCAGGTAGCGCTGCCCAGTCAGGGATCGTTCAACGTACTGCCCGAGGCTTTCACCCCGGAGTATCCATGCAGGACTTCTCTGCAGATCTAAATGACGAGCGTCCTGCGGGGCGCTTTTTCGTTTCGGCTCGCGTGGCTGAGGCACCGCCCGTGAGGGCCGGGCAGTAGCTCATGAACCACGATCCCTGCGTTTCGACAAAACCGCCGCCGCTCGCCCCGTCTACTGCAGCTCGAATGCCACCGGCTGCAGCGGTTCGGGCGCCGGGTCGCCGAGCGCCTCGGCCACGCTGATCTCGTGGACCCGGCAGATGGCGTCCAGCGGCAGGTCGTTGGTGTGGCGGCCGAAGGGAAATTCCAGCTGCTCCGAGAGGCGATCGAGCCCGAAGAAGGTGTAGGCGACGATGGCGGTGAACACCGGGGTGAACCAGCCGGCGCCCGGCACCAGCCCGAACGGCAGCAGGTAGCAGTAGACGTAGGCGGTGCGATGCGCGAGCAGCGTGTAGGCGAACGGCAGCGGCGTCTGGGCGATGCGCTCGGAGGCGGCCTGGATGCCGGCCATGCCGTGCAGGTGCCGGTCGAGGGCCGCCGCGCCCACCGAGTCGATCTCCCCTGCCCGGCGCGCCTCGGCCACCACGTCGCCGGCCTGCTGGAGCATGAACGCCGCCGGGTTGCGGGTGGCGAGCGCCTGATCGACCAGGGCCGCAGCGAGCGAGGCCGGCAGGTCCACGCGTACGTTCTCCTCGCGGAGCTGACCGCGCAGCAGGTGGGCATGGGCCAGGGCGCGCATCATCAGCTCACGGCGCCGCTCGGGGCTCAGGTAGATGCCGCCGGTCCGCGCCAGGCTGCGCATCTCGAAGACCATGCCCCCCCACTGCTGTCGCGCCTCCCACCAGCGGTTGTAGGTCGCAGTGTTGCGCACGCTCAAGAGGATCGACAGCGCGATCCCCATGAGGGTGAACGGCAGCAGCGTGTATTCGACGATGCCATCCAGATAGTGATGGCGAGAGACCCAGGTGACGGCCGTGGCGAAAAGACCGGCCAGCAGGATATGCGGGAAGATATGGGGCAGCACCGAGCCCTTCCAGGCCAGCATCAGCCTGAGCGCACCGGGGCGATCACGAACGATCACGAGACAACGACTCCGAACGGCGAAAGCGGCGATGGTGTCACAGCGCCCCAACGGAGGAAAGCGAGGCGCCCGCGCCCTGGTTCAGGGGATATCGTTGCTACGGCGATATTCGTAGAGGTTGTTCCATGCCCCGTAGAGATTCACGGACCACTTCGCGCTGAAGCCCAACGTGTTCAACAGACGGTTGGAGCGCGTATTGTCCGGCAGCGTTACCGCCAGCACCGAATCGAGCGCGTGCTCTGCCATGCCCTGCTCGAGCACGGCTTCCGCGGCCTCGAAGGCATAGCCCTGGCCGCAGAATTCGGGCAGAAACGCATAGCCGAGATCGGGGCCCTCCAGCTCGTGTCGTTTCACCAGGCCGCACATGCCAATCGGCGTGCCCTCGCCTTTGAGCTGCACCAGGTTCAGGCCGTAGCCATGGGTTCGGTAGCTCGCCATCGGGCCGTTTTCGAGGTAGCTGACGGCATCCTCGCGGGTGCGCACCTGCTTGTCGGCGATATGGCGAATGAACGATGGGTCGTTCAATAGCCGGACGATAAAGTCGGCATCCTCGCCCTCGAAATGCCGGATGGTCAGTCGCTCGGTGTCGGTGACTTTCACGATAGGAATCCCGGATGAAACGCTTGATGGGGAGATAATGGCGTGCTCGTCGATGGGCGGAGGCGCTTCGCGCCGACGACGCCAACAAAAGCCCCCGAGCCGTAGGATCGACTCGGGGGCTACTCATTTTGCGTTCGTGTTGCGCTGAGCGCTAGGGCGCGACCCAGCTTCCCTCCCGGCGCGCGAGGATCTCGCCGGTCTCGTCATCCAGCGCGAAGAGGTGCAGCCAGTCGTTTCCCACCAGCGACTGCAGGATCTCGTGGCGGGCGACGATGGCCTCGATCGCCTCTGTTGGCGCCGCCAGGTAGACGCTCAGGCGCAGGGGCTCGTGGCGCCAGCGCTCACCGTCGTGCAGCGACTGCATCGGCAGGCCGATGCGCAGGTCGCCGCCGTTGCCCTCGAACACGCCGATATGCCCGCCGACCACGTTGTGCAGCACCTTGTTGCCGCTGCCAAGCTTGCGGTTGTCCGCAACGGAGCTGTTGTACTGCATGTTGATCCAGTGGGCGACGACCATGGGCGCGGTCATGATCAGCTCCAGCCGCGCGAAGTCGGCATCCGTGCGCCAGTCGTAGTCGTGCAGGAAGCTGCGCCCGGCAAGATCGATGGGGGCGGTGACGCTGCGCGGGGCGGCGATGAAGCTGGCGTTGTTGGCAAGGCCCCACTCGGGGCGGGTCTGTGACCAGTCGGCGCCGCGGCGATCGAGAGTCTTCTCGAGCGCCGCGCCGTCGCCCGCCAGACCGAGCCGCGGGGCGCGCTCGCGCCGGGCCTGGGCGCCGGCCTGCTCGAGCCACGAACGCACCTCCTCGCTCAGCGCGAAGGCATCCTCCACGCCCTCCGGCAGTTCGATACGGTCGGTGATGGTGTGGTGCAGCGCCGGCACGAAGCGGGTCGCTTCCGGGATGACGAGGCCGGCCTCGGCCAGCGCCTCGCGCAGCGCGGGGTCGTTGAGCAGTCGCGCCAGGGCGCGCACCGAGACCTCGCCCGACTGGCCACCGCAGGCGCCGCACTCGAGCCCCGCCGCGTGCGGGTTGTTGCTGCTGTGGCTGGTGTGGCCCACCAGCAGTACCCGGGGCGCCAGATGCTCGGTGAGCCCCATGGCGCCCAGCACGGTGCGGGCAAGCGTCGCCTTGTCCGCCAGGCTCAGCGTCTCGCCGCTGCCCCGCCAGTGCCAGCTGAGCGCATCCATGGCGAGCGGCGCGCGCGTGGCCGTGGGGGCCAGGGAGCGACGCAGCAGCTTACCGGCGTACATCAGCCCTCCGGCCTCCACGGCGCTGAAGGTGGCGCTGGCCGCCCGGCTCCACTCCTGTAGGCGCGCCTGCCAGTTGCGCCGCGCGGCGCCGCATTGCTCGCCCTCGGCAGGGCCGCTCTTGAGCGTCACCTGCGGGGCCAGCAGGCCCGGCAGATGAGGCTGGGCCTGCGCCGAACCGGCCGGATGATGCTCCAGCGGCAGGCCGAAGAAGCCGGCGAAGCCCAGAGTCTGGATCGCCGGGCTCTGCCGCTCCAGGGCCCGACGCAGCGGCTCGGAGCGCACGTCGATGCAGAACACCGCCTGGAGCGCCGGAGGTGTGGCGGTCGGCGCCGGCGTGCGGATCGACTCGCTCAGCGCCCGCTGCAGCGGCTGCTGATAGGCCAGTTCGCCGGCGAGCTGCCACACCCACAGCGGCTGCTGCGCGCGGCGATGGCGCTCGACCTGCTCCGGCAGCTCCACGAGCTCGCGGTGCCACTGGGTCGTCAGCCGCTCGGCCTGGTCGGGCTGCTCGTGGCGAATATAGCGCCACAGCACCAGCTCCCAGGCCAGGCGGATCGCCAGCAGACTGCGCATCTCGGAGGGGGTCGATGAGGCCTCGGGCTTGGCCAGCGCCTGCTGCCACTCTCGATAGGCGACCCAGGCCGCCCAGCCATTGAGGTCGAGCAGCAGCGCCTGGGCGCAGCCGCCGAGCCGGCCGGCATCGACATCCAGCTCGGCGATGGCGGCCTGGAAGAGGCCCTCCTCGGTGGCCGGCAGGGTCTCGAAGTAGCGCCGCAGCCGCCGCTCGCCCATCAGGATGGCGATGCCGCGATCCTTGAGGGTCATGTCCCGCCAGTGCTGATACAGGCGCTTGTCAATGGGCGCGGTCAGCCGTGCGGCGTTGAGCGGCCCGTCCTCCTGGAAGGTGGCGGCACAGAACTGGCTGATCTGCTGGGTGATCTCGTCGCGCCAGGCCATCTTGTGCTGACGGTCGCGGCGCGCATCCACCAGGTCGCTGATGTTGTGCCAGTGGGGCAGCCGGGCGAGATCGTCGAGCACCTGGAGCAGGTTCTTGTAGTTCCCCCGATAGTCGAGCCGCGCCGCCGCCCGGGTCAGGTGCGCATCGGTGATCTCGCCGCGCTGCCAGGCGCCCAGGTAGTGGCTCGGCGGCATCAGGCAGCGGATGTTGGCCAGCGCCGACAGCCGGGCCGAGACGCGGGCCATGGGCTCATCGCGCATCGCCCAGAAGGGGCTCACCGCGATCTGCCGATCCAGCGGCCAGGTCGGGGCCACGCTGGCGCAGGCCTGATCCAGCGCCTGCTCGTGCGCCATCGTCAGCGGCGGGTGCTCGTCCATCGTCACCACCTGGGGCGCCCAGGCCACCCGGGTGTTTTCGTGAATCGTCATAGTGAACCCTCGCGAGAAGTGGTGAGCAGTTGCTTGGCCCGGATGCGATCCGGCAACGGATGCGGCCAGAGTTTCAGGGTGTTCCGGGTGACCCACTCGTCCAGGTAAAACCCGGCGTAGCAGTAGAGGTTCAGCGTCTGCACCCAGCCCAGGTGCAGGCCGTAGCGCTGCAGGCAGTAGCCGGCGAACAGCAGCACGAACAGCAGGCCGGCCCAGAGATCCGCCCACAGCGGCGCAGTGTGCGGGAGCGCCGGCACCAGCGCGGTGAACAGCGATTTGAGGGTGAAGTAGGCGAGCACGATCAGCGCGGCCAGGCCCAGGAAGCGACCTCCGGCATCGGCCGCCACAAGGCTGCGACGCTCGGCCAGCAGCACGGTCAGCGCCAGGGTCAGCAGCACCCAGGGGCTGAGCACGTCGAAGGCCGTCGAGTCGCTGGTGGCGACAACGATGAGGCCCAGGCCCGCCACCATCGCCACGCTGACAAGCCCCGCCGAGAGCCACTGCGAGAGCGTCGGGCGCCGCCCCGGCGCCTGGCGCCGCTGCAGGTCCTCCTGCACCGCCTCGCCCGAGCTCAAAAAGGCGTAGGCCTTGTAGCAGGAGTGCGCCAGCAGGTGCAGCAGCGCCAGCTCGACGAGCCCCAGGGCGATCTCGACCAGCATCAGCCCCATCTGGGCGCTGGTCGACCAGGCCAGGCGCACCTTGATGCTGATGCGCGTCGTCATGACCAGCGCCGCCAGCACGCTGCTGATGCCGGCCACCACCAGGATCAGCGCCTGGGCGGGCGTGGAGTGCAGCAGCAGCGGGTAGAACAGCAGCAGCAGGTAGCCGCCGAGGTTGATCACCCCGCCGTGCAGCGCCGCCGAGACCGGCGTGGGTGCCTCGACCACCTGGATCAGCCAGCCGTGCAGCGGCAGCTGGGCGCACTTGATCAGCGCCGCCAGGGCGAGCAAGCAGGCCGCCGCCTGTTCAGTGGCGGAGAGCACCACGCCCGGCGTCGCATAGGCGCCGGTGATGACGCTGATCCGGGCGCTGTCGTGATGCAGGTACAGCAGCAGGAAGGCCGCCAGGGCACACAGCTCGGCACCCCGGGCGAAGAGAAACTTCTTATGCGCCGCCAGGGCCGCGCGGGGACGGTCCGGGTAGAACATCAGCAGCTGGTGCATGGCCAGGCCAATGGCGAGCCAGGCGAGCAGGAACACCAGCAGGTGATCGCTCAGCACCGCCGCGCTGACCGCCGCGAACGTGGCCTGGACGAGCGCGACGAAGCGGGGCTGGCGTGGCTCGCCCTGCAGGTAGGTGGCGCTGTAGCGCACCACCACGAAGGCGATGAAGTTGGCGAGCAGCAGCATGATCAGCTGCAGCGGGGCGGTCTGCCAGGCGCCGCTCACCGCCGGCAGCCACTGTGCCGCCGAAAGCGCCAGCAGCAGCGCCGAGAGCAGCAGGCCGCCGGTGGTGGTGGCCTGGGCCGTGCGCCAGGCGCGTTCACCGGGCTGACGGGCGCTCGCCACGGCCCCCAGCGCCAGCACGACGGGCACCAGGGTGAGCAGGATGGTCAGCAACAGCTCGTTCCCATGCATGGGATAACTCCGATAGTCCGTGGAGCGAGCAGTATCGGCCGCCTCGTTTTTTAATAAAAATAGATATAAATTGACGTACTGTTCTACAAAAGAGAACGAAATGAGCCGCCTTAACTATCACCACCTCTACTACTTCTGGCGTGTGGCCAGCGAGGGCAACCTCACCCGGGTCGCCGAGTCGCTGCACCTGTCACAGAGCGCCCTCTCGGCGCAGATCCGCAAGCTGGAGGAGCGGATGGGCAAGCCGCTGTTCGAGCGGCGCAATCGCACCCTGGTGCTGACCGAGGCGGGCCGGCAGGTGTTCAACTACGCCGAGGTGATCTTCACCAAGGGCGAGGAGCTGGAGTCGCTGATCGGCCGCGGCATCGAGCCCGAGTATCAGCGCGTGCGCATCGGCATGCTCGCGACCATGTCGCGAAACTTCATCGAGGGCTTCATCGCGCCCCTGCTCAACGGCAGCGGGCACAAGGTGCACTTCAGCCTGCACACCCAGAGCATGGACGACCTGCTCGACGGCCTGGCCCGACACCAGCTCGATGTGGTGCTCACCAATACGCAGCTGCAGCCCTCCGGCGCGACCCAGGCGGCCTGGCAGAGCCAGCTGCTGGCCCGCCAGCCGCTCTCCATCATCGGGCCGCCCGACTCCAACCCCGGCACGCCCTTTCCCGAGGGCTACGAGGACCTGCGCTGGGTACTGCCGGGCGGGCATCATGAGATTCGCCGCGGCTTCGACGGCCACTGCAGCCTGCACCAGTATCGGCCGGATATACTCGCCGAGGCCGACGACATGGCCATGCTGCGCCTTCTCGCCCGCGACAGCGGCGCGCTGAGCGTGCTGCCGGAAGTGGTGGTCAAGGATGAGCTGCGCCAGGGGCGGCTTACCTCCTTCGAGCGGCTGCCCAACGTCTTCGAGAACTTCTACGCCATCACCCTGCCCCGGGAGTTCATGCCGGCGGTGGTCTCCGAGCTGCTGGCCCGCCCACTGAAGGATCTGGCCTAGAGGGTCTCCCCTGGCGCGGCGCCAACGCAAACGCCCCCGCGCCGGGTCACCGGCACGGGGGCGTTGTCATGACCCGCGACGAACTCAGGCGTTGACGGCGCGCGGCGTGGCGGCTCGGGCCGCCCGCGCGGCGTGCAGCTTCTGGTAGCTCTCGATCAGGCGCTGGTGCTTCTCCAGGCCCTCGAGCTGCATGCCGACCGGCTCCAGGCCGTGGAAGCGCACGCTGCCCTCCACCGAGCCGACCACGGCGGCCATGGTTGCCTCGCCGAACATGCGCGTGAAGTTGTAGCGGTAGTCGTCGAGCTCGAGCTCATCGTCGAGGGTGATCTCCAGCACCGCGTGCATGGCCTGGTAGAAGAGCCCGCGCTCGACGGTGTTGTCGTTGAACTGCTGGAACATCTCGACCCGCTCCAGCGCCTCCTCGTGCTGGCCGAGCGCCAGGTTGATCAGCAGCTTGAGCTCGAGGATGGTCAGCTGGCCCCACACGGTGTTCTCGTCGAACTCGATGCCGATCAGGGTGATGATGTCTTCCTGGTCATCGATCTGGCTCTCCTCCAGGCGCTCCAGCAGCGCGGCCAGCCGCGCGTCGTCGAGGGCGTGGAGGTTGAGGATGTCCTCGCGGAACAGCAGCGCCTTGTTGGTGTTGTCCCAGACCAGGTCCTCCACCGGGTAGACCTCCGAGTAGCCCGGCACCAGGATGCGGCAGACCGGCGCGCCCAGGTCCTCGTGCACGGCCATGTAGGCCTCCAGCTCGAGCTCCTCGAGGATGCCGAACAGCCCCGCGGCCTCCTCGGCGTTGCTGCCGGAGAAGTCCCACTCGACGAACTCGACGTCGGCATTCGAGCTGAAGAAGCGCCAGGAGACCACGCCGGAGGAGTCGATGAAGTGCTCGACGTAGTTGTTGGGCTCGGCCACCGCCAGGGAGTTGAAGGTCGGCGGCATGAAGTCGTTGAGGCCCTCGAAGCTGCGCCCCTGCAAGAGCTCGGTGAGGCTTCGCTCCAGTGCCACGTGAAAGCTCGGATGCGCCCCGAAGGAGGCGAACACGCCGCCGGTCTTGGGGTTCATCAGCGCCACGCACATCACCGGGAACTGGCCGCCCAGCGAGGCATCCTTGACCAGCACCGGAAAGCCCTGGGCCTCCAGCGCCTCGACGCCCTCGAGGATGTCGGGGTAGCGCTTAAGCACTGCCATCGGCACGTCCGGCAGGGTGATCTCCTCCTCGATGATCTGCTTTTTCACCGCGCGCTCGAAGATCTCGGAGAGGCACTGCACCTGGGCCTCGGCCAGGGTGTTGCCGGCGCTCATGCCGTTGCTGAGGTAGAGATTCTCGATCAGGTTCGAGGGGAAGTAGATCGTCTCGCCGTCGGACTGGCGCACGAAGGGCAGCGAGACGATGCCGCGATCGGCCCGGCCGGAATTGGTGTCGATCAGGTTCGAGCCGCAGAGCTCGCCGTCCGGATCGAAGATCGCTCGGCAGTGATCGTCGAGGATCTCCTCCGGCAGCTCGTCATTCGGCCCCGGCTTGAACCACCGCTCGTTGGGGTAGTGCACGAAGTCGCTGCCGGCGATCTGCTCGCCGAAGAACTGGTCGTTGTAGAAGAAGTTGCAGCTCAACCGCTCGATGAACTCGCCCAGCGCCGAGCACAGCGCGCTCTCCTTGGTGGCGCCCTTGCCGTTGGTGAAGCACATCGGCGAGGCGGCGTCGCGGATGTGCAGCGACCAGACGTGGGGCACGATGTTGCGCCAGGAGGCGATCTCGATCTTCATGCCGAGATCGGCGAGCAGGCCCGAGAGATTGGCGATGGTCTGCTCCAGCGGCAGGTCCTTGCCCTCGATCCAGGTGCCCTCGCCATTCGCCTCGCCGGTGGCCTTGCCCATCAGCAGCGCCTGGGCGTCCTCGTCGATGTTCTCCACCACCTCGATCTGGAACTCGGGGCCGGTCTGCACCACCTTCTTGACCGTGCAGCGGTCGATGGAGCGCAGGATGCCCTGGCGATCCTTGTCGGAGATGTCCTCGGGCAGCTCCACCTGGATCTTGAAGATCTGCTGGTAGCGATTCTCCGGGTCGACGATGTTGTTCTGCGACAGCCGGATGTTCTCGGTGGGGATGTCCCGAGCGTTGCAGTAGACCTTGACGAAGTAGGCCGCGCACATCGCCGAGGAGGCCAGGAAGTAGTCGAAGGGCCCCGGTGCCGAGCCGTCGCCCTTGTAGCGGATGGGCTGGTCGGAGATGACCGTGAAGTCGTCGAACTTGGCCTCCAGGCGGAGGTTGTCGAGATAGTTGACCTTGATTTCCATGGACGAACACCGGGGTTAGATTCTGGGGGCGTAAGCGCAACCCGCCATTATCCAGCTTTAACCGCCTCTCGTCTCGACCCCGGCCGAAAATCCCTGTGTCGCGCTAGGCCCATCCGGCTTCACTCCCCCTCGTCGAGGACACGGCGCCTCGAGCACGCAGTCGCGGGGGCGAATCAGCCCCGAGAGGAAGAAGGTCGTGGCTTCCTCGGGGGGGAGCGGCCGCGTAGACGCGCACGCTGACGCTGCTCAGCGAGCGTGCTTCGTGAGCGCCTCCTAATTGTCGCCGATGGCGGCGGGTCGTTGGGGCCGTATGCGTCAAGACAGGGCCATATGCTCCGAGGAGAGGCCATGGTCCTCCGCTTGCAGGACCTCGATTGCCGGGAGCCGCCTCGTGTCAGGTCTCGCCGGCGGTGATACCAAGCCGGGGTCATTCCAGAGTGACCGGGGAGACGAAGCCCGGCGGCTTCAGCGCCAGCACCGAGCACTGCAGCTGATAGAGCATCGCCTCGGCCGTGTTGCCGATGATGAAGCCGGGAATTCCGGTTCGCGCCACTGTTCCCATCACCACCAGGTCTGCCTCGAGCTTGCCGACCAGCAGCGGAATCTGCTTGCGTGCCGGGCCCATGGGCAGATGGATCCGCGGAGAGAGATAATCATAGGCCTCGTCGCCTATGCGCTCGCGAAGTCGAAACGTCAACCTCTCCATGCCGAGCTTGTGGCGGGCCTGTTCACCCTCGATGAGGTGGCGCTCCGTCGTCTCGGGGTCGCTGGTCCAGAGACCCACGAAACCGGCTTCCGGCGTATCCCAGGCATGCACGAGATGAAGTTCGGCGAAGTCGGAGAGCGCCAGGGAGCTTGAGATATCCAAAATGTTGTCGTTGAGCACCTCTTCACCAGACACGGTGCGGTGCACGTCGACATCGAAGGCCGCGACGATGCGTCGATAGTTGGGCTTCTCCTCCGGTTTCATCAACCAGACCGGACAGGGACACTTGCGCATCAAGTGCATGTCGTCGCTGCCGAACAGCAGCCGACTCCACTCCGGGTTCTCCGCCGTCTTGATCACGAGATCATGGTCCTCCCGCAGCACGGCCCGGATGACCTCAATGAAGGTGATCCCGGTCAGCACCTCGATCCGGTAGGCAATACGGTCGGCATGAGGGGCGATCAGCGACTCGATCCATGTTCGCCGCTCGGCCATCACCGCGTCCCTGAACGCATCGGCCGATGGCCCTCGAGGCGCCAGCGACAGATCCAGCGTCTCCTCGGGCAAGACATCGATGAGGGTCAGCAACGCCTGGTTGCTTTCTGCCAGGGTGGCCGCCCTGGCGAGTCCCCCATCCTGGGCCACCGAGGGCTCTACGACATACAGGATGTTCCGAAAGCGTTTCATGCGTTATCCCCTTCTCGAGGTTCGACTTCTCGAGGGTCGACTTCTCGAGGTTCGATCGACGGAGCAGAAGCCATCACCCGGATGGCGGCTTCCTTGGCGGCATCTTCGTAAGGCACCAGCACCAGATCCACGCCCTCCTCCTCGAAGCGTTGTACATCCCGAGAGTCACGGACGGCAATCGCGACCTGTCCCACGAACTTTTGCTGGCGCAGGCCATGCAGCAGCATCCGGTTGACGGCGGGGTCGCGGAGGGTGCTGACGACCCAGCGCGCCTGGCGCAGCGGCAGGGTGGCCAGAAACTCCGGATCTTCTGCATCCCCATAGCACACCCGGTATCGGTTGAGGGCATGCTGTTGAACGGTCGTGGGATCGAAATCCACCGCCAACAGGCGACAGCCGCGCTTCCTGAGGTCCGCCGCGAGGGCCGCACCATAGCGCCCCAGCCCGATCAGCAGGACGTCCACTTCATTGTTGGCATCCTCCCAGTCATCGAGTTCCCGGTGAGGCACCCGACGCTCGAAAATCGAGAGGCGAGGCGCCAGACGTTCATAGAGCGCATGCGAGTAGAGGATCATGTAGGTCGAGACGCTGATGGTGATCAGTCCGACGAGGGTGATCAGCCCGACCGTCTCCTCCTGCAGGTGTCCCAGGGCCAGGCCCATCGCCGCCAGGATCAGGGAGAACTCGCTGATCTGGGCCACTGTCAGACCGGCGAGAAAGCCGGTGCGCTTGCGATAGCCCATGTAGCCCATGATGGCCATGACGATCAGCGGGTTGCCGACCAGAACGAAGAGCGACAGGATCGCCGAGGCGCCGAGCTGTGCGCCCAGCATGCCGAGGTCCAGAGTTGCACCGAGCTCGATGAAGAAGAACAGCAGCAGGAAATCGCGCAGGCTCACCAGGCGCGAGGCCACCTGCTCGCGGTAAGGAGTGGAGGCGATGGACACTCCGGCGAGGAAGGCGCCGACCTCCTTGCTGAAGCCGAGGGCTTCGCCGCCCACGGCACCGACGACCGCCCAGGCGATGGCGAACAGCATCAGCAGCTCCGAGGAGTGGGCCAGCCGGTGCAGCAGCCACGGCAGGACGTAGCGCATCAGCAGGGCCAGCCCCACCAGCATGGCGCCTCCCGTCAACAGCACCCGCAGGGCCTCCCAGGCCATGTTGACGTTGCCGTCGGCCTGCCCGTAGGCGGTCAGGCCAATCATCACCAGCACCACCACGATGTCCTGCACGATCAGAAATCCGACCGCGATGCGACCGTGCAGGGAGTCCACCTCCCGCTTGTCGGACAGCAGCTTGACGATGATGATGGTGCTGGAGAAGGTCAGGGCCACGGCCACGTAGAGGGCCGTCACCGGCGACATGCCGAGCCAGAGCGCGATGAGATACCCCACCGCCGAGGTGAAGACCACCTGACCCAGACCGGAGGCCAGCGCCACCGGCCCCACGGTGCGAATGACGTGCAGGTCGAGCTTAAGCCCCACCACGAACAGCAGCAGGGCGATGCCCAGCCTGGCGAACAGCTCGATTTCGGTGCGCTGCTCCACCAGGCTCAATCCCGAAGGCCCGAGCAGGATGCCCACGCCGATGAAGGCGACGATCAGCGGCTGGCGCAGCCATTGCGCCAATGCTCCCCCCACGACGGTAAGACCGAGGATCATCCCGATCTGGGCAAATACGCTCTCGAGCATCGCGATCCCTCCGGCGTTGATCACCCCACGTGTTGATGCTGCTGTTCTTGGCGCGACGCGTCGGTCGGCACTCGAGTTTAGAATCTAGCGCGTCGCGGACGATCTGACCCGTTGAGAGAGGTGGTGGCGTCACGATGATGCCGCTTCGGCTACCCAAGGATCGGGGCGCCGTAGGGCTTTACGTCGCGCCGCTTATACGGCCGGCGCCCCGAGATCGCGCTGCATGATGGTGACCGCCTCGCCGCGGTAGTGGCGCTTCTAGAAAGAGTCGAACGTGATCGAGTGACGGGCGCGTGAGGCCACCAGTATTCCCGCCCGTGGTGTCGTTCGCCAGGGAGGCGGCGCTACCTCCCCAGGGCGCCGGGGCTCGGCTAGACTCGAGGCTTTGCCCATCAAGGACGATGCCATGCCCGCCGCCCTCGAACAGCGCGCCATCAAGCTCTCCATTGCCATGACGCTGGTCGTCGCCGGCCTCGGGGTGGCCTTCGGGCTGCTCGCCGGCTCGCGCTCGATCCTCTTCGACGGCGTCTTCTCGACCATCGACGCGGCCATGTCGACCCTGGCACTGGTGGTCACACGGCTGATCGCTCGGGAGGTCAGCCAGCGCTTCCAGCACGGTTACTGGCACCTGGAGCCGCTGGTGGCGGCGCTCAACGGCGCCATCCTGCTGCTGCTGTGCTTCTATGCCTTCCTGAATGCCGTGCAGGGGCTGATGGCCGGCGGCCATGAGCTGGCCTTCGGCGTGGCCATCGTCTATGCCGCGGTGGTCACTCTGGTATGCACGGCGATGACGCTGCACCAGCGCCGGATCAACCGCGGCGTGGGCTCGGAGTTCGTGCGCATCGACATGCACGGCTGGCTGATGGCGGCACTGATCACAGGCGCCCTGCTGGTGGCCTTCTTGATCGCGCTGATCCTCGAGCGCAGCGCCTACGCGCACCTTACGCCCTATGTAGATTCGCTGCTGCTGGCGATGCTCACCCTGGGCTTTCTGCCGGTGCCCATCGGCATCGTGCGTCGTGCCATGAAGGAGGTGCTCTTGATTGCGCCGAGCGCCATCGACCGGGAGGTGCACGCCGCGATGGCCCCGGTGATGCGCCGTGAGGGGCTGCTGGACTACAACAGCCACGTCGCCAAGGCTGGCCGCGGGCACTTCATCGAGATCCATATCGTCACTCGGCCGGACTTCGCCGCCGGGCGCGGCATGGTCGAGCTCGACGAGATCCGCACGGCGATCGCGGCGGGACTGAGCATCCCGCCACAGCGGCGCTGGTTCACCGTCTCGTTCACCGCCGATCCGCGCTGGACCTGAACCGAGCGCCACAACGGGCCAAGGCGTCCGGCGCTTGCACTAGAGGTAGGAGCTTACCGTCAGTGACTGAGGGCCTCGCTTAGCAAGACGCTACGCATCAGGCCCTGTCGGCCTCATCCTGCTCCTTGCTCTCGTACATCAGCGCATCGCCCGCCAGCAGCAGGTCGTCGATGGTCTGATGCTGCTCGGGGTGGAACTCGATGATGCCGGACGAGAACTGGATCTCGTAGCCGCGATCGGCGTCGCGGTTGTGCTCTTCCAATGCCTCGTGCAGCCGGGCGATATAGCCCTCGGCCTCGCGCTGGGAGGCATTGGGCAGGAAGGCGACGAACTCGTCGCCGCCCAGGCGCGCCACGATGTCGGCGCTCCGACAGGTGTTGACCAGGGTGTTGGCGAAGGACACCAGGGCTCGATCGCCCTCCATGTGCCCGTGCTCGTCGTTGATCTCCTTGAACCTGTACAGGTCGATGAAGACCAGCGTGGCCGGCATGCCGTGCCGGCTGCAGAGCTCGAGGCTGTTATGGGCGAGCGTCATGAAGCCGCGGCGGTTGGCCAGGCTGGTCAGCTCGTCCAGGGTGGCGAGCTTGACCATGGCCAGCTCGCGCTCGGCGATGGCCGCCAGATCCTTCAGGGCGTCGATATCTTCCTTCGAGAGCTCGCGGGGCCGACAGTCGATGATGCAGAGGGTGCCCATCTTCTGCTGGTTCATGTCGGTGATGGGACAGCCGGCATAGAAGCCGATATGGGGCGAACCCGCGACCAGCGGATTATCCGCGAAGCGCTCATCCGCCCGCGCATCGGGCACGATGAAGACGCCGTCGCCGTGGATGGCGTGCGCACAGAAGGCGAGATCGCGATCGGTTTCCCGAACGTCCAGCCCCGCCGAGGACTTGAACCACTGACGGTCTTGATCGACCAGGCTGACCAGGGCAATCGGGACGTCGAACAGCCGCCTGGCCAGACGCGTCAAGCGGTCGAACCGCTCCTCGGCAGGCGTATCAAGAATGTCGAGAAAGCGGAGCGCCTCAACGCGCCTCTCGTCGTCCACGGGTTTCCCTGGCCTTTCCACACCGCTCTCCTGTTCGGGCTCGCGCGCGAGCCTGATCGTTACGCCGCGAAGACTGGCACGCCCGCCGGCAACTGACAAGCGCGCGCCTGCTTGACCGGCGCGTGGCCGCGGCTCTCGTCTGGCCCAGCTCGTCTCGAGAACGCGCTCGCTGCGTGGATGACCCGCTAGAGATGCTGCATGGCCTCGGCCACCACCGTCGCCACGCGGTTCGGCATGGCCTTGCGACGATGCGCGGCCAGATAGAGGGTCTCACTGACGGGGTGCGCCAACGGATGAACCCCGACCCGTGAGGGGTGCTCGAAGGCCTCGACCGCGTGAGCCGGCAGCACGGTGAAGCCCAGGCCGAGGCTCACGGGCTCGAGAATCAGGTTGATCTGATTGGAGAACCCCGCCTTGTCGAGCTGCTGAGTATGCTCGAACTCGGCATAGTTGGCGCCCAGCAGCAGGCCGGCGTGATGCGCGCCGTCGGGATGGTCGATGAAGCCGAGCCGACTCAGCGTCTCCCAGTCGGGCCGGGCGACCGCGGCGGGCGTCACCAGCAGCAGCGGCTCCCTGGCCACCGGCTTGGTGCTGACGTCAGCAAGCGATGAGCGGGCCGTCATGAAGCCGACATCGACGTCACCGGCGGCCACGGCACGTTCCACGTCGGCATTGGGGGCGAAACGGTAGTCGATCACCAGCGCGGGGTGGCGGCGCTGCAGGGCCAGCAGGCGGCGGTAAAGCTTGAGGCCTACGCTACCGGGGGACATCAGCCGCACGATGCCCTGGCAGGCCGGGTCGGCCGCGACCCGCTGCTCGAGGTTCGCAAGCGACAGCACGAGCTGGCGGCCCTCCCGATACAGGCGTTCCCCGGCGTCGGTGAGCGTGAACTGCTTGCCCTGCCGAACCAGCAGCGCGCACCCCAGCTGCTCCTCCAGCTTGCGTACCTGCTGGCTGACGCCGGACTGTGTCATGTGCAACCGCTCGGCGGTGCGGGTGAAGTGCCCCACTTCCACCAGGGTGCAGAAACTCTGCAGCCAGTTCGGGTTGATCATTACGATCCGGACTCATGAAAATGATAAATGATAATTTTAAGTGATCATTCGTGCTTCGTACACTGGCCCCGTCATCCACGCGAAAGGAACGATCATGCACAACGCTTACCCGAGAAACTTCTCACATATCGGCATCTCAGTGCCGGATCTGGACAGGGCGGTGGAGTTCTACACCGAGGTGATGGGGTGGTATCTGATCATGGCCCCCTCGGAAGTCGTCGAGGACGACAGCGCCATCGGCGAGATGTGCACCGACGTGTTCGGCAGCGGCTGGGACCGCTTCCGGATAGCCCACGTGTCGACCGGTGACCGGATCGGCATCGAGCTGTTCGAGTTCAAGAACGCGCAGAATCCGGAGAACAACTTCGAGTACTGGAAGACGGGCGTCTTCCACTTCTGCGTGCAGGACCCCGACGTCGAGGGGCTTGCCGAGCGCATCGTCGCCGCCGGCGGCAGAAAGCGCATGGAGAAGCCGCGCTACTACTACCCGGGCGAGAAGCCCTACCGCATGATCTACATGGAAGATCCCTTCGGGAACATCCTCGAGATCTACAGCCACAGCTATGAGCTGACCTACAGCGAAGGCGCCTACTGACCCGCGACGCCCGGCGTCGAGCAATGCTTCCCATCATGCACGAGGCCCGAGCTGGATCCCCGGCTCGGGCCTCGCGTCGATGGCGCAGAGGTCAACCTGCTGCGCTGCGCATCGCCTCGATGAGCCGCTCGAAGCGCAGCGGCTCGACGAAGCCCGGTGCGCTGAAGGGGTTGGAAAAGGCCACGATGAAGTAGAGCACCAGCCCGGTGTAGACGCCGAACAGCAGCAGCAGGGTCAGGTTCACCGGGGTCGGCGGGAACGGGAAGTAGCCGATGGACATCACCACGATGCCGGCGATCGCCGCGAAGAAGAACAGATCGTTGGTGCCGATCAGGGCCGCGGTCTCGCGGTTGATGCGCAGCTCCGACAGCTCCCGCGCCTGAACCACCATGATGTCGCGTAGGGACTCCTGGCGCAGGGTCTCGGGCACCAGGTCGAGGATGGCCTCGTAGACGCTTTCCCACTCGGCCCAGGCCTGCGCGTCCAGCCGCCCCTCCTGGGCCAGGCCCTGCCATTCGCGCTCCAGAACGATGGCGGTGTAGTCGACGAGATGGGCCTGCATCGACGCGGTGGTCTCATCGTCATAGCGCTGGAGGTCGTAGTAGATGTCGCCGACCAGAGCGGCCTCGCGGGTCATCGCGTGGCGTGCCTCGCTGAAGTTCAGCAGCTCCTGGGCGAATATCAGCGCCAGGATGAGGCTGTGAAGGGCGCCGATGCGAAACAGCACGGAACCGGCCAGGTCCTTGGAGTGCTGGTCGGCGCGAGCCAACATCACCCGGCGGGCCAGCAGATACGGCAGCAGGGCCAGGGCGCTGGCGACCAGCACGATCACGACGATCAGCAGGCCATTGGGCAGATGGGCGAGCAGACTCACGGCGACGAGCTCCCGTTCCCAGCGGCGCCGGCGGCCGCCATCGCGGCATCCCGACAGCTCATGGTTGGCGCCTCATGCCCCCAGGTGATCCTGGCCTCCTCCGACGATGCCTCGAACCGCTCGTTGCGCCCGCGGTAGCCGCCCTGTGGCCGGCGATACATCAGCGAGACGCTGTCACCGCGCTCGGCGATCAGGGTCGGCGGCTCGGTCTCGAAGAAGGTGACGACGACCTCGTTGGTGGGGTTGCCGTCGCAGTGATAGGCCACCGGGCCGCGGTAGGGCACCAGGCGATAGCGGGCCTGGAGCGACGCGATCCGACGCACGTAGGCCTCACGGACGCACTCGCGCCTGTCGTCACTCTTCCAGCACTCGTCGCGCCCCTTGATCCAGCCGCGCTGTTCGGCGACCAGCTGCGGCGGCTGCTCATTCACCGCCACGCGCCGAGCCGCGGCATAGGCGTCGGCGAGGGAGCGATCCAGCGTCGACAGCGCCGGGTCCTGGCAGACCAGCGCCTCGATGCTGCCCGACGCGACCCCATCGCACGCATACGAGGGCCCCGTCTCGCCGATCGACTCGCGGGCGGCGCCTTCGCTTGCCAGCAGGGCCTCTCGGTCGCGCAGGCGCTGATCCACATGGCGACACCAGGCCTCGCTCTCCCGGCTCGGCACAGACGGGTCATCACGGATGTCGAGCCTGAACTCGACCACCGATCGCCACTCTTCGGAGCCGGGATCGGGGCCGTGTCCACGCCCATCGCCCGTCCCCAGCCGCGCCTCGATCTGACTGACCCACGCCGCGGAACAGGGCATCGGCGCCGGATCGGGGGAGGCATCATCGTCGCTGGCCTGGGACTGGGCCGCCGCCGCGAGCAGGAGTATCGCCATCCATCCGAGCATGTCTCATTCCTCTGTGACTGGCCGCGCCGCGCGCCGCACTCTCGACGTTGAGATTCTAGCCGAGTCCACATCGGGTCACCGTGAAACGCGAGGCGATGGGGTCGTCCCCCGCGAGAGTCGCGCGGGACATTCTGAGGCTATCCTTTAGCCCAAGAGCGTGTCTGTGGTAGGGTACCGGCGCTCTAGTCGGCGTTACGTTTTGGAGACGCCGAAAATCCTTCCAAACTAGAGCATCTCCCCCATGCCCCAGAATGATCAAACCGCCAAGACGGGACTCATGTCGCGGCTTGGCGATCCTCTCGTGCTGCTGCTTACCATCGGCTTCATCGTCGCCTTCGTCGGCCTCTCGCTGTACGACATCCAGGGCGTTGCCGACGGCATCGCCAGCGGTTTCGCCTGGACCGCCGCGACGCTGGGCACCTATTTCCAGCTGCTGCTGCTGCTGACCTTCCTGGTCGGCATGGGCGTAGCCATCTCCCCCGCCGGCCATGCTCGGGTGGGTAACCTCGATTCGCCACAGATCAGCACCTTCAAGTGGCTGTCGATGATCATGTGCACCCTGCTGGCCGGCGGTGGCGTGTTCTTCGCCGCGGGCGAGCCGATCTACCACTTCGTGGTCACCCCGCCGGCCTTCGACACCGAAGCCGGTACCCCGGAAGCGGTCGCCGGGGCCCTCGCCCAGTCGTTCATGCACTGGGGTTTCCTGGCCTGGGCCGTGCTCGGCACCCTCACCGCCGTGGTGCTGGCGCATGCCCACTACGTGAAGGGCCAGCCGCTGCAGCCGCGCACCCTGCTCTATCCGGTGCTCGGCGAGCGCATCATGAAGGGCTGGTTCGGCAGCGTGGTCGATGCCTGCTGCGTGATCGCCGTGGTCGCCGGCACCGTTGGCCCCATCGGCTTCCTGGCCACCCAGGTGAGCTTTGGCCTGCATGAGCTGTTCGGCGCCTCCGAAGGCTTCGGCACCCAGCTGATGATCCTGTTGGCGCTGGCGGTGGTCTACGTCACCTCGGCGATGACCGGCATCCACAAGGGCATCCAGATCCTCAGCCGGTTCAACGTCTTCCTGGCGCTGGCCATCGCCGCGGTGATCTTCGTCTTCGGTCCGACGCTGTTTCTCACCAACGCCTTCACCCAGGGCTTCGGCGAATACCTGACCTCGTTCTTCGCCATGGCGACCATGACCTCCGAGACCGCGCCGGCCTGGTGGATGCAGTGGTGGACGGTGTTCTTCTTCGCCTGGTTCATCGGCTATGGCCCGCTGATGGCGATCTTCGTGGCGCGCATCTCGCGGGGCCGTTCGATCCGTCAGATGATCCTGGCCGTGGCCGTGATGGCGCCGATCGCCACCGCGATGTGGTTCACCCTGCTCGGCGGCTCGGGCATCCACTACCAGCTGACCGGCGTGATCGACCTCACCGAGGCGCTCAACAACTTCCAGTTCGACGTGGCGACCCTCACCGTGGCCCAGGCGCTGCCGGGCGGCGGCCTGATGGCGATGGCGATCCTGGTGCTGACCAGCATCTTCGTCGCCACCACCGGCGACTCCATGAGCTATGCCATCGCCGTGGTCTGCACCGGCCACGACGACCCGAACCGTCTGGTACGGGCCTTCTGGGGCATCGCCATGGCCATCATGGCGGGCATCCTGCTCTACATGGGCGCCGGCCAGATCAGCGCCCTGCAGCAGTTCATCGTGATCACCGCGATCCCGGTGTCGCTGGTGCTGCTGCCCTCGCTGTGGACAGGGCCGCGTGCCGCCTACGCCATGGCCCGCGAGCAGGGCCTGGTGGCCGAGCGCAACGCCAAGGCGAGTGCCGCCAAGCACTGAGGCGACACCGCCGATGCCCGGGCCGGCAGGCCCGGGCGTGACGCGCCGAAGAGGCCTCGAGTCAGCGATGACTCGGGGCCTTTTGCCGTTCGTGGCCGGCCGAGACGGGCGATCAGCCCCCGCTCTCTTCTCCCGCGAACGGCACCCCTCTAGACTTTCGTCGCAATATACGGACCCTTCTTCACTTTCCATAAAGCGGCCCGTTAGTTTTCCTGATGCTGATTGGGCCGACACCGGCGCTGCCGCACCATCCCCGCAACTAACACCAATGGATGAGGGCGAGGCAGTGTCTGCGACCATACTACCCAAGGACGACGGTTCTAACGGCTGGTACCGGATGCTGCCGCCGGCGGCCCCCGCCGACGTCTTGCGGCGTGCCAAGGACGTCGACTGGCTGGTCATCGGGGCCGGCTTCACCGGCCTGGCCGCCGCCCGGCGGCTGGGCGAACTGCGCCCGCACCAGTCGGTGGCCCTGCTGGAGGGACTCCGGGTCGGCCAGGGCGCCTCGGGACGCAACTCCGGCTTCGTGATCGACCTGCCCCACAAGCGGGACCTGGAGAGCGAGGACGACCGTCGCAAGCAGCGCCAGCTGAGGCTCAACCGCCAGGCCATCGCCGATCTCCAGGCCCTCGTGGAGCGCCATGGGATCGACTGCGGCTGGTCCATCGAGGGCAAGTATCAGGGGGCCGTCGGCGAGCGGGGCCTGGCCTTCCTGAACCACTTCGAGACCTGCCTGAAGATGCTCGACTATCCGTACGAGCGTCTCGACGGAGATGCCCTGGCGAGTCGACTGGGCACGCGACACTACGCGGCCGCCATCTACACCGCCGGCGGCGCCCTGATGCAGCCCGCAGCGCTGGTGCGAGGACTGGCGGATAGCCTGCCATCCAACGTGGCGCTGCATGAGGAGAGCCCGGTCGTGACGCTCACTCGGGAGGCCGGCCGCTGGGTCGCCCAGACCCCCGAAGGGCGGGTGCGAGCCGACGGCCTGATCCTCGGCTCCAACATCTACTCCGGCCAGTTCGGTTTCCTGCGCCGTCGCATGCTGCCGATCATGACCTTTGCCAGCATGACGCGTCCGCTGACGGTCGAGGAGCGCACCGGCTTCCTCGATCGCCAGTGGGGCCTGACGCCGGCCGATCACGCCGGCACGACGCTGCGCATGACCCACGACTTCCGCCTGATGGTGCGCAACCAGTATCGCTTCGTGCCGAAGTATCACGACGACCCGAGGGCACGCGCCGCCATCCGCCAGGGCCATCGCGACTCCTTCCTCGCGCGCTACCCCCAGCTGGCCCACGTCCCATTCGAGGAGACCTGGGGCGGCGCCTGCGGGCTCTCCACTAACTTCGAGCCCTGGTTCGGCCAGGTCGCCGACAAGGCCTGGATGTCGGGCATTCATCAAAGCGTGGGGGCCAGCCGCGGCACCATCTCGGGACGCCTGCTGGCGGAGATGGCACTGGGGGAAACCTCGGAGCTGCTCTCCGACATGCAGGCCATTTCCGACAAGCCGGGGCTCAACCCGCCAGAGCCCTTCCTCAGCCTGGGCGTCAAGACACGCCTGCGCTATGCGGCCTGGGCCAGCCGCAGCGAATTCTGAACGCGCTAGATGCTGCTCGCGATAGAAGCAGCTAACGAACGATCCGATAACGACAAATGGAGCAACGCCAATGAATATCTGGGATCTGGTCCTCGACCTGGGCATCGCCAGCCTGCTGCTGCTGCTGGCCAAACTCATCCGCGTCAGGGTCAGCGCGATACAGCACCTGTTCATCCCTGTCTCGATGATCGCCGGGCTGCTGGGGCTGGCGCTCGGCCCCTACGCTCTGGACGTGCTGCCCTGGTCCGACAGCTTCACCTCCTACGCCGGCGTCCTTATCACGGTGATCTTCGCCGCCGTGGGCCTCGCCACCCAGTTTCCCAGCGCCCGTGAGGTGCTGGGCCGGGCCGGCACCCTGTGGGCCTTCAACCAGACCGTGACGGTCAGCCAGTGGTGCGTCGGCCTGGTCGCCGGCTGGCTGATGGTGGCGACCCTCTGGCCCGAGCTGAGCCCCGGCTTCGGCCTGATCATGCCGGCCGGCTTCATGGGCGGGCACGGCACCGCGGTGGCCATCGGCGAATCCTTCCAGCAGCTGGGCTGGGGCGACGCCTTTACCCTGGCGCTGAGCTCCGCCACCTTCGGCATCTTCGCCGCCATCTTCCTGGGCATGGCCCTGCTCAACTTCGGCGTCAATCGTGGCTGGCTCAAGGGGCTGCCGCGCTTCGCCGACATGAGCACCGAGCTGCGCCGCGGCCTGGTCAAGGAAGAGGACCGCCGCGTCGTGGCGCGCGAGGGCATCTCCTCGATGTCGGTAGACACCTTCGCCGTGCATGCCGCGGTGGTGCTGGTGGTCACGGCGCTGGCCTTCCTGATGAGCAACGCGCTCTCGGGGCTGCACGACCTGGTCTCGGTGCCCAAGTTCGCCTGCGCCTTCCTGCTCGGCTGCATCGCGCGCACCGTGCTGCAGAAGTCCGGCGCCGGCCGCTTCCTCGACGACGGCATCTTCAACCACACCGCTGGCGGCGCCACGGATTTCCTGATCGTCTTCGGCATCGCCTCCATCCAGATCTCGGTGCTGATCACCTATGCCGTACCCATGGCGCTGCTGATGGCCGCGGGCCTGGCGATGTGCATCTTCCTGGTGCTGGTGGTGGCGCCACGCATGCTGGGCGAGGAGTGGTTCGAGAAGGGAATCTTCTCCTGGGGCTGGATGACCGGCACCGTGGCCATGGGCATCCTGCTGCTGCGGGTGGCCGACCCGCAGATGAAGAGCAAGGTGCTCGACGACTACGCCATCGCCTACGTGCCGGGCGCCGTGGTCGATATCCTGCTGATCTCGCTGATGCCCATGCTGGTCCTGAGCGGCTACGGCTGGCAGGCCCTGGCCGGCATGCTGGGCTACATCGTGATCGTGCAGCTGCTGGCTCGCACCTTCCGCGGCTCGGCCGCCCGCCTGCAACCGGCCGGCTAGCCGCCCCCAAGCCGGCGCCGTACTCATCGTCTCGGGCAGCGCCGGCCGCGTGGTATATTGAACGATTGACTCCCGACGGGCGCCTCGCCCCTCGGGAGTCATCTCACTCGATACCGGCCCGGCATGATCATGACAAGCTCCCCACCCCGTCACGACCTCCCCGATCTCCGACAGCTCCAGGCGTTCTGCCAGATCATCGACTGTCGCAGCATGGCCGAGGCGGCCAGGACCCTGGGGTTCACGCAATCGGCGATATCCCAGTCGCTGACGCGGCTGGAAAAGCAGCTGGGGCTCACGCTGATCGACCGCCAGTGCCGCCCCCTGAGGCCTACGGTCGCCGGCGAACGCCTCTATCGCGAGAGCCGCTCCCTGCTCAGCGAGGCGCGCAGCGTGGTCGCCAATGTCGGTCGCTCAGGCATGGATGCCACCCCCTTCCTGCGCTGCGGCTTCGTGGACTCCTTTGCCTCCGTCTTCGCCCCGCTGGTGGTCAACCGGCTGGGGACGAGGGTCGAGGAGCTGACGCTGCGCTCCGGCTTCTGCGAGCCCAACGAAGAGAGCCTCCTGCAGCGCCATATCGACGTGGTGGTGACGTCCAGTGCCATGGAGCACCGGGACGGGCTGGAGCGGCATCACCTGTTCAGCGATCCGTATCTGCTCGTCCTGCCGCCCGAGCGGCGGGTCGACAGCCGCGAGGCGCTGGTCAAGATGAGCCGCTCCCTGGGAATGATTCGCTACTCTCGCCACTCGCGCATGGGGCTGGACATCGACATCCACCTTCGGCGCCTGGGGCTCGAGTGCCAGCGACGCATCGAGTTCGATACCACGGACACCATGCTGGCACTGGTCCAGGCACGACTGGGCTGGGGCATCACCTCGGCGCTGAGCCTGATGCACGCGCGCTACGAGGCCTTTCAGGTCCGCCTAGCGCCCCTGCCGGGGCCGGCCCTGCAGCGGGAGTTGTATCTGCTTGCCTGGGAGGGCGAACAGGGCACCCTGCCGGCCGAGCTGGCCCGCTTCTGCAGCCGCCACTACGAGGCCGCCATTCGCCCCGAGATCGAGAAGATGCTGGCGGCGGGCTGAGCGCGCCCACCGAGGGGCGCGCCGCCTGGCCTCAGGCCTACTGCTCGAGCAGCGCCTTCCAGTTACCCGGATAGACCGCGTAGCCGAACAGCGCCTTGCCGCGGTACTTGAGCCATGTGCCGTTGGGCAGCCACAGCATCTGCCCCGGCGTGACGACATGCGTCTCCTCCCGAGTCTCCACCTCCAGAGCCCCCTCGATGACGAAGATGATCTCGTCATAGAGGACCGTCCATTCGACCTCGGCCCCGTCCCAGCGGGCAAAGCCGGCACCCATGGTCTGGCTGAGATCGGTCGAGACGGTGCGCCCGACTTCGGCGTGGCCGGGCGGGCCGCCGCGGTGAGTGAAGGCGGTGTCCCGATGATCGAACTTGATGGCTGGCATGAGGTGTCTCCCTGCGGCATGAACGGTTGACGTCGCGGCCCGCCCAGGCCCGGCTCGAAGCCGAGTCCCGACGACGCGCCAGCAACGGCCGCACGGTATGTCAGCGCCGAGGGCGTGGGCCAACGGCTTCAGAGACACTAACGACGCCCATTAGATGCGCTAAGGCGCGGCGTGCGGATGCATGTCGCCACGGCCTCCCCTATGCTGGGCGCCAGCACCATCACGGGAGACATCGAGACCATGTGGGACCAGCGCGAGATCACCCTGGCGCCGCGGACGCGGGGCTTTCACCGGGTCACCGATGAGATCGTCGCCGGCCTGCCGCGGCTGGCCGAGGTAAGGGTGGGGCTCCTGCACCTTCAGCTGCTGCACACCTCGGCCTCGCTGACCCTCAACGAGAGCGCCGACCCGGACGTTCGCCACGACATGGACGCCTTCCTGCGCGACCTGGTGCCCGGCGACCTGCCCTACTTTCGCCACACTCTCGAGGGCGATGACGACATGCCCGCCCACGTGGCGGCCAGCCTGCTTGGCACCCAGCTGACCGTAGCCGTGCGCGAAGGGCGCCTGGCCCTGGGCACCTGGCAGGGCATCTGGCTGGGCGAGCATCGTGACCGGGGCGGCTCGCGTCGCCTCATCGCCACGCTCCAGGGAAGCATGGACGGCGTCTCGCGGTAACGACCGCGAGCCGACCCACATCGGGCGCCGACGAGGCCGAACGACCGGCCGCATCGCCCGGCCGCATCGCCCGGCGCGCTTACTCGGCCCCCAGCCGCTCGATGCGCTCCAGCGTGAGCCGGCGACCTTCTGTCGGCGAGAAGCGGAAGTGTCCCTTCACCCGCACGGCCTCGCCGAGATACGGCGCGATGCGCTCGTGAGGGAAGATCTCGACCCGGTGCAGGTCCTCGTCCTCGATCCAGTAGTGCAGCGGGTCATCAAAGTGGCGCACCACGCCCTGGGTCGCCACGCGGCTGTCGTCGTGGGCGGCGGGGTTGTCGGCCAGCACCGGCAGCGGCACCTCGGCGACACCTTCCTCGTCGCCACACCCCGTCAGCGACAGCGCGGCGAACAACAGCGTGGCGAACCTCAGGGCCGCGCCGGTGCCGGCGAGTCGTCTTTGAGCGCTCATCGTGCCTATCCCTCGTGGTCGATGCCGGGCCGGTGCATAAGCCCGACTTGCCGCATGATTCGTCTAGTCATCGGACGGTGACTCGGCGTTGGACGCGTCGTCGATCTTTTCCACCCTGGCCGGGCGCCGGATCCGCCGGTGCTCCGGCGTGTCGCCCCGGGCAATATCGTGCTCGCTGAGCACCACCACCGACCTGGGCCACCACTCGGGGTGATGGTCACGGATGAAGGCCAGGAGCTTCTCGCGGACCTGCGCCTCGGCCGCCCAGGCGCCCATGGGCTCCGGGCTCGTCAGGTAAAAGGAGATCTCCTGCGTCGCCTCGTGCTGGCCCGTCACGTAGCAGGCCAGCGAGTGGTGATCGATGACCTTCTCCTCGGCCATCGCGAACTCCTTGAACTTTTCCCGCAGGGTCGCCACGTCGGCGCTGATGTGCAGGGTCAGCACGATGGTCTGACAGAGCTTCGCGTTCTTCGAGGAGAGGTTCTGGAAGGGCTTCGAGATGAAGTACCTCACCGGCACGACCAGTCGCCGTTCATCCCAGGTCCTCAGGCGGATGAAGGTGTAATAGATGCCCTCCACGTAGCACCACTGATCCTCGAAGATCAGCAGGTCGCCGATGCGGATCGGCTTGGTCAGCGAGATCTGGAAAGAAGCCAGGATGTTGCCGAGTACGGCCTGACCGGCGATGCCCACCAGCACCGTCACCACACTGGCCGAGGCCAGCAGGGTCACGCCGAGGGTCTCGAACAGGCTGACCTGGGCGATCACGTAGATCGCCACGCCCGTCACGGTGATCAGGATCACGGCGCGTCGCAGCGCGTGGAGAGTGGTCAGCAGCTGGCGCTCGTCGCGACTCTTGGTGTCGTCGATCTCGCCCACCAGGCGACGCGTCATCCGGATCAGCAGGGTATCCACCAAGCGCAGCGCGATCAGGCCCACGCCCCAGGCCATGATGATCACCAGCAGCCCGCGGAAGATGGCGGTGACCAGGCCCGAGAAGGAAACCACGTAATCGAGCAGCCACTGTGTCAGCAGCGACATGACGATGAAGGCCAGGGGCAGCCGGATCATCTGCGCGAAGACGCTGGAGAGCCCCGCCGGCAGGCGGCTCGCCAGCAGGCCCATCAGGGCATGGGCGAACCACCCCACCGCGCCGATGAGGCACAGGAAGATCGGGATGGCGAACCATTCCCAGAGTTTCAGCTTGCCGAAGGAGACCTGGAAGCGCTCCGGGATCTGGTCCTCCAGCCAGGAGGGGCCATATTTCTCGTAGAGCCGGGGGATCGCGGTGATCGTCTCCGGGGCGATCAGCCACACGGGCTCCTGCTCTCCCGCCCGGTAGCGGGCGATCCGCACCTCGTAGCTCTGCCCATCGAGGTCGAGGCTGGCGAGCTCGAGGTTGCGCCTTGACTGGCCAACGCGGGAGCTCTTGCCCGAGGACTCCACGACCATGGCATCCTGACGCGAGGATAGGCTCGAGACGTTGATCCACTCTCCCCGCTGCAGAACGGCAGCGAGCTGCCTGGCCAGCACCGCACCGCGCTCGGCCTGCTCCTCTGGGGGCAGATCGAGGAGATTGAGGAGATGGGCCGCGGCCGCATAGTCCTCGTCCTGGGTCAGCGTCAGGAAGCTGCGAACCGCGTCTCGCGGCGTCCTGCGCTCGATCTCGTCGGGCGGCTGGCCAAGGCCGGTATTCAAGGCGTCGACGCTGAACCAGCGGGTCTCCTCGCCCTCCTCCTGGGCCACGCCCGGACAGGAGAGGGCCAGCAGCCACACCATCAGGATCCCTGTAAGCGAAGTCTTCATAAGCGTCCTTCCCGAAGCGTCGGAAATTCCCTGTTCCCCCAGTCGTCGCCCTCCGGGCCGCCGCCGGCCAACCATGCCGGGAGCGCGAGGCGAGGTTCTCGTTGATCCAGTGTAGCGGCTCGGGCCCCCTCATCTCTCGCGCCAGACCCGACACCGCCTCTCGCAACCGTCGTGCCAGAAGCGACCGCTCATCGGCGCTTTACCGTTCTCGAAGGGCGCCGCTTTCCCAGCTATCGAGCTCCGAGGTAGGCTGGGGGTCGATCCCGGGCATGGCCCGCCACGTTATCCGAGAGCCCCCGATGCCGCCACCTCGTCCGCTGCCCCTTCGTTCCCTCAGCCGCCGCGCCCTGCCGGCCTGGCTCGTCGTTGCCCTGGTCGTTCCCTTGTCCACCGCCCTCGCTGCTCCTCTCGACACGCCCCTCGACACGCCCCTCGACACGCCCCTCGACACTCCTATCGACGACCAGGCCCGGGCGTGTCCCGCGCCAGGACAGTGGGTGACCGACGACGGCGAGCGGCACTCCACCGCGGCGCTGATGCCCGAACTCGCCGAGCGTCGGGTGCTGCTGCTCGGCGAGCAGCATGACCGGCTCGATCATCACCGCTGGCAGCTTTACACCCTGGCCGCCCTGCATGCCCATCGCCCGTCCATGGTGATCGGCCTGGAGATGCTGCCCCGGGAGGCTCAGCCGGCGCTCGACGCCTGGAGCGCCGGCGAGCTCGACGAGGACGACTTCCTCGCGGCGAGCGACTGGCAGCAGGCCTGGGGCTTCGATCCCGCGCTCTACCTGCCGATCCTGCACTTCGCGCGGATGCAGCGGATTCCGCTGGTGGCCCTCAACGTCACGCCCGCCCTGCGCGGGCGCCTGGCCATGCAGGGCTGGGGGGCCGTCCCGGCGGAGGAGCGCTTCGGTATCACCCCGCCGGCACCGGCCGCGCCGGCCTATCGCGAGCGCCTCACGGCGATCTTTGAGCGGCATGTCGATCTCGATGACGACCCCGCGGGCCTTAAGCGCTTCATCGCCGCCCAGCTGGTCTGGGACCGCGCCATGGCCGCAGCCCTGGCAGACGCCGCGCGCGCCGGCAACCTGGCAGGGCACGACCCGCTCGTGGTGGGGCTGATGGGCCAGGGGCACCTGGCCGACGGCGACGGCGTGCCCGCCCAGCTCGACGACCTGGGCCTCACCGATCACCAAAGCCTGCTGCCCTGGCCTCCGCAAGGCGACTGCGCCGCGCCGGCGGAGCACGCCGACGCCCGCTATGTGCTGGGCGATGAATCCGCCTTCCAGCCCGCCGACCCGCTGCGCCTGGGCGTGCTGCTCGAGGCCCACCCGGACGGCGTGCGTATCGTGAGCGTCAATGAGGGGAGCGTGGCCGAACAGGCCGGCCTGGCGGCGGGCGACGTGATCGTCACCGCCGCCGGCGTCACCGTCGAGGTGCCCACCGACCTCAACCTCATCCTGCGCCGCCAGGCCCCGGGCACCCTGCTGCCGCTGGGGGTCATGCGCGACGGCGTCACCCGGGAGCGGCTGGCGCGCTTTCCCCCCGCGAGCTGAGCAGACAGAAAGACGGTATTGAAGGAGCGTGTCGAAGGGACGGTGTCGCCGAAGAGACTATGCTGAAGGGATGGAAGGCACCATCAACCCACAGGGAGGCCACCACTATCGATCCCGGCCCTAGCGGCCGAAGGAGGAAGTGTCATGAGCATGCCCATGACGATCCGAGAGTATCTCCGCGCCTGTGACATCGACTTCGAGGAAGTCCCCCACCCCCGCGAGGTGAGCAGCAGCCGCGTCGCCGAACGGGCCCACATTGCCGGAAACCAGATGGCCAAGGCGGTCATGTTGAAGGGCGACGCGGGCTATCGTCTGGCCGTGCTGCCGAGCACCTGCGACGCCGATCTCGACCGCCTCTCGGCGCTCTTTCACGAGAAGGTCGAGCTGGCCTCGGAGCCACAGATCGCCGAGACGTTCACTGACTGCGATCCCGGCGCCACCACCCCGGTGGGCCAGGCCTACGGCCTGCAGGTCTACATCGACGACATGCTGCGCCACCAGCCCGATATCTACTTCGAGGCCGGCGACCACCGGACCCTGGTGCACATGAGCGGCAGCGAGTTCGACCGCCTGATGACCGCCAGCCCTCACGGCCACTTCAGCCGGCACCACTGAGCCGCCGGCCCGGGCCAGCCATCGTCACCGCGCCCTTCCGGCCGCGGCCATGCCTCATGGTCGCGGCCTTCTTGTCGCTCTATTGTCGTTCTCTTGTCGATCGTCGTGTCGCCCATCGAGCGCCCGTCCGACGGTTATCGACGCCGAGTCGGACGCCTCAACGCCTTGCCCCGCGCGAGACCCCCGCCTACACCTTGTAGATGAAACCGCTTTTCGCCGTCACCCGCGCCGGCCGTGAGCCGCTGGCCGTCGCCCGCTTCCTGGGGCTCGTCCTGCTGGGCGCCGTGATCGGCGCCGTCGCCGCGCTGGTCGCGGTGGGCTTCGTCGCCGCGGTGCTCGGGCTCAATGACCTGCTGCTGATCTCGCCGCGCAGTCGCATGATGTTTGATCACCCGAGCCTGCTGCTGGTCATCACCGTCGCGGTGCCGACGCTCGGTGGCCTCGCGGTCGGCCTCGTGCATCTCGCCATTCCCGAGCGGCGCCCGCATACCCCGGCCGATGCCATCGCCGCCGTGCAGACGCGTCGCGGCCGGCTGCCGCTTCGGGCCGGCGGCCTCTCGGCGCTCAGCGCCCTGATCTCGCTGGGCGCCGGCGCTTCGGTCGGCCAGTACGGCCCGCTGGTGCACCTGGGGGCGACCCTGGGATCGCTCGGCGCCCGGCTGCTGCGCCTGGGTCGCTCCGAGGACAACGTCACCATCGCCTGCGGGGTGGCCGCCGCCATCGCCACCGCCTTCAACGCGCCCCTGGCGGGCATCGTCTTCGCCCACGAGGTGGTGCTGCGCCACTACGCCCTGCGCGCCTTCGCTCCGGTGGCCGCGGCCGCCCTGGTCGGCCATGTGATCGCCGCCAACGTCCTCCAGCGCGGCGCGCTCTTCCACGTCGCCGAGACCGCCGTGCCGCGCCCCTGGGAGTTCATCGCCTTCCTGGCGATCGGCGGCCTCGGCGCCCTGGTAGCGGGGGGCTACATGAGCACCCTGCTCGGCGTCACGCGCCTGGCGCGGCGCCTGCCGCTGGCCGCGCCGCTGCGCCCGGCACTGGCCGGCGCGCTGCTCGGCCTCACCGCCCTGTGGGTCCCCGATATCCTCGGCATGGGTCAGGAGACCCTGCGCTTCGCCACCATCGCCGGCGCCTTCGACAGCGCCGAGCTGCTGCTGGTCCTGGTGCTCAAGATCGCCGCCACCGGGCTCTGCCTGGGCATGGGCTTCGGTGGCGGAGTATTCAGCCCGGCGCTGGTGATCGGCACCCTGTTCGGGGCGCTGTGTGGCACCCTGGTCGGCCAGCTCAGCGGCGCCCCCCAGGAGACCTTCGTCTTCTATGCCGTCTGCGGCATGGTGGCAGTCACCGCCCCGGTGATCGGCGCGCCCCTGACCAGCCTGCTGATCGTCTTCGAGCTGACCGGCAGCTACGCGCTGACTACCGCCGCACTGGCGAGCGTGACCCTGGCGAGCCCCATCGCCGCCCAGCTGTTCGGGCGCTCGCTGTTCGACATCCAGCTCGTGGAGCGCGGCCTGGACCTTTCCGCCGGGCGCGGCCGGGCCGTGCTGCGGGGGACCCCGGTGATGGAGCACCTGACGGACGACTGCGTGACTCTCAGGCCGCAGACACCGGTGGACGAGGCGGTCACCGCGCTGTGTCGCGCCCGCCACGGCGAGGGCTACCTGGTCGACGCGGAGGGGCGCTATCGGGGCTGCGTGAGCCTGGCCGACCTGGAAGCGGCACGGGAGGCCACTCAGCAGGGCATGCAGAACGCCCCGCCGGGAGACAGCGGAGCAACGCAGCGGGTGGGTGAGATCGCCCCGCTGGCCCGCCCCGTGCTGGCGCCCGACGCCTCGCTCTGGGACGCCATGGCCGCGCTCGAAGACGTCATCGGGGAGGCCCTGCCGGTGGTCGACGCCGAGGGCGCCTTCCTGGGGGTGGTCTTCGAATCGAGCATCACCCGCGCCTACCTGGCACACGGCGACGAGCTGCGACGGGAGGAACATGGCACGGGATGAACATGGAACAAGATGAACGAGGACTAGCGCGAAGCCGAGAGCCGGCGCACCTGCTATGGCTGGCACTGTTCGCCACCGCGCCCGTCACGGCGGGCGACGACGCCCTCGTCGTGCTGAGCTGGGGCGGGGCCTACGAGCGCGCCCAGCAGGCCGCGCTGTTCGCGCCCTACACCGCCGCCACCGGCCGACCGGTGACGGTGCAGCAGTACGACGGCGGGCTCGAGGGGCTCAGGCGCGCCGTCGCCTCCGGCGAGGTGCCCTGGGACCTGATCGACATGACCCGCAGCCAGGCCATGGCGGCCTGCGACGAGGGCCTGCTCGAGCCGGTCTCGCCCGCGCTGCTGGCGCCGGCCCCGGACGGCACCCCGGCGGAAGCGGACTTCCTGCCGGGCTCCTTCGGACGCTGCGCCATCACCCACAGCATCTTCGCCACCGTGGTCGCCTACCGCACCGACGCCTTTCCCGGCCGGCGTCCGACCCGCATCGGCGATCTCTTCGACCAGCGGCGCTTCCCCGGCCCCCGCGCCCTGCAGGACACCCCGGCGGTCAACCTGGAGTGGGCGCTGCTCTCCTATCGCGTGCCCCGCGAGGAGCTCTACCGGCTGCTCAGCACGCGCCGCGGCCTGGACCTGGCGCTGGAGCGCCTGGAGTCGCTCGACGAGATTCACTGGTGGCAGGCCGGCGATACCCCGCCACGCCTGCTGGCCGAGGGCGAGGTGGTGATGGCCTCGGGCTACAACGGCCGCTTCTTCGATGCCATGGTCAACCGCGGCGCGCCCATTGAGATCCTCTGGGACGGCCAGGTCCAGGAGCACGAGACCTGGGCGATTCCCCGCGGCGGCCCCCACCCGGAGGCGGCGCGCGAGTTCCTGCGCTTCGCCACCGACACCGAGCGCCTCGCCGACTTGGCGCGGCACATCCCCTATGGCCCGGCCCGCCGCTCGGCGACCGTGCAAGTCACCACCCACCCCGAGAGCGGCGTGGACATGCGCCTGCACATCCCGACCCACCCGCTGAATGCCGAGCGGGCGATGACCAAGGACGAGACCTGGTACGCCCGCACCCGCTCGCGCATCCAGGCGCTTTTTCGCGACTGGCGAGCCCTGCGCGAGTCGCAGTAGCCCCGCCTAGCGGCGAGAGGCACGCAGCAGCAGGTTGCGCGGCGTCAGCTCGCGGGCGCAGAAGGTGCCGAGTTCCACGTCGAAGCCCGCCTCCTCGAGGCGCAGGGCACGATCCAGCACCAGCCACACCTCCAGCGGGCGGCGGAACAGGTGGCGCACCAGCTCGCGGCGCGTCACCGCGGCCCGGCGCCGCGCTCCGGCGGCCTCGAAGGCCGCCCAGTCGATGCCGACGGCCGGCAGGTCGAGCCCCTTCTGCTCGGCCGCCCAGCGGCAGAAGGCCTCGAAGCTCGCCGGCAGCCGGCCGTAGGCCAGGCTCGGCACCGGCAGGTAGGCGTCAACGCCGCGCACCTCGCGCTGCAGCAGGTCGAAGCCCAGCCGCCAGGCGCCGGCCTGCTCACGGCGTACACGCACGTGGCGCGGGGCGGTCACGGTCTCCTGCACCGCCATGGCGAGCTCCTCGCGAGTCAGCGAGAGCCCCAGCGCCGCCGCCCGCTCCCGCCCCTGCTGCGACAAGGGCAGGTAATCGGCCGCGGCGGTGCGCTGAAAGCAGCAAGGCGCCAGGGTCACGGCGCTGCCCTGCTCGGCGCAAAGCTCGATCAGCCGGCCGTGCAGATCGCCGCAGGCGTGCAGCGCAGCCACGTGCGTCTCGGGCGAGAGCCAGCGCCCCGCCTCGGGGGCCAGCACGTCCTGCTCGGCCATGCGCACCGCCGCCCCCTGGCGGTCGGCCAGCCGCTGCCCGTCGCGGCAGAGCGCGGCCTGCCACTCCAGCGCCGTCACCTCCGTCGCGTTGCGACGCGAGAGCGCCCGGGCCAGGTGGCCCTTGCCGGCGCACCACTCCACCAGCCGCTCCCCGGGCGATGCCGCCACCCGGGGCAGGAAGGCCTCGATCTGGGACCACTTGCGCCCGCCGACGTGAGCCGCCCAGGCCGCCGGCAGCCCACCGGCCTCGCCGGCGAGCTCGGGCAGGGCCGCGAGCTCCTCGAGCTCCATCACCGGCAGCCACTCGGCCAGAGGCGAGGCAGTGAAGGGGGCGTCTTGCAGGCGCGCCGCCTCGGCGTCGGGCAGCGCCAGCAGCGCCGCCTCCAGCGCCGAGTACGCCGCGCCCCAGGGCGAGCCACGATGCTGGAACGGCAGCGGGCGCCACAGCGGCTGCCACTCGGCCAGCAGCGCGGTTAGCCGCGCGAAGCGTTCGGTATGAGAAAGAGAGGGGGAAAGGGACGGGGACATGGACGCTCGACCTCGGAAGAGGCCCGCATTGTAGGGGCTTCGCTGGAGACTTGCATGGCCGGGCGCCAACCGACAGAGTGCGGGTTGCCGAGCCGGCGCGGGCGATGCGCCGCGCCCTCTTCCCTCTCCCCGACGGCCAGGAGCTCGATCGATGCCCGCCTCTCCCGACTCATCCTCTCAAAGCGTGCTGGTCACCGGCGCCTCCAGCGGCATCGGCCAGGCCGCCGCCCTGGCGCTGGCCGAGCGCGGCTGGCGGGTATTCGCCACCGCGCGACGCGATGAGGACCTGACCCGGCTGCGTGAGGCGGGCCTGACGGCGGTGTACCTGGATCTCAATGAGAGCGAGTCGATCGCCGCCTGCGTCGAGACGGTGCTGACGGCGACCGGCGGGCGCCTCGATGCGCTCTTCAACAACGCCGCCTACGGCCAGCCCGGCGCGGTGGAGGACCTGTCCCGGGCGGTGCTGCGCGCCCAGCTGGAGACCAACCTGCTCGGCACCCACGAGCTCACCTGCCGGGTGCTGCCGGCGATGCGCCGCCGGGGCGGGGGGCGCATCGTGCAGAACAGCTCGGTGCTGGGGCTGGCCGCCCTGCCCTACCGCGGCGCCTACGTCTGTTCCAAGTTCGCGCTGGAGGGGCTGACCGACACCCTCCGCCTGGAGCTTCACGGCAGTGGCATCCATGTCAGCCTGATCGAACCGGGGCCGATCACCAGCCGCTTTCGCGAGACCGCCTACCGCGCCTTCAAGGCGCATATCGACACCGCGGGCAGCGCCCATGCCGAGACCTACCGCGCCGTGGAGGCGCGACTGGCCGGCGACGACGGCGGCGGGCGCTTCACCCTCGGGCCCGAGGCGGTGGTCGAGAAGCTGGTGCATGCCCTGGAGAGCCGGCACCCGAAGGCGCGCTACTACGTGACCGTGCCGACGCACCTGTTCGGCACCCTAAGGCGCCTGCTCGGCACCCGGCTGCTGGATCGCCTGCTGCTGCGCTCCACACGCGACGAACGCCGGCTATAGGCGGCGTCAGATGGCGTTGCGCAACCCAAGCTCGTAAGGGTGCGGGTCGAGGTAGGTCTGAGCGCGAATGTAGTCCGAGCCGTGGCGCTTCAAGTAGTGGGTGAGCAGGCGGATCGGCACCGCCAGGTGCACGTGGCCCAGGCGGTAGTCCTCGATGGCCGTCAGCAGGTCCTGACGGGCCTCGCCGTCGACGTCCTGCTTGAGGTAGCCCAGCACATGCAGCAGGGCATTGGTGTGGCCCTTGCGGGTCGCCGGGCGGCCGAGCGCCGCCATGAAGCGCTGCAGGTAATGGGCCATGGCCTCGGCGAGCGGCAGCTTGCTGGCCGCGGCCAGGTAGCGTCCCAGCTCGCGGTAGGTCTCCACGTGATGGGCCATCAGCAGGTACTTCTGCCGGCTGTGGAACTGCAGCAGGGCGTGGAAGCCGGGCGCGGCTTCGACCTGGCGCTTCCAGTCGTCGAAGGCGTAGACCCGGGTGATGAAGTTCTCGCGCAGCACGGCATCGTTGAGCCGCGCCTCCTCCTCCAGCGGCAGCTCCGGAAAGTGGCGGCGCAGGGCGCGCACGAAGGCGCCCGAATCCGAATGGCTGGGCATGCCGTTGGGGTGGTAGACCTTGACGCGCTCGAGCCCGCAGCTCGGCGAGCCCTTCATCAGGATGAAGCCGCGCAGATGGCGGTGGCCGTCGACGAACGCCTGGCTGACCTCCTCCAGGCGCTCGGTGACGTCGAGACTCGGGTCCTGGGTGCCCAGCACGCGGGGCGTCTCGTCGTGCCGGCCGACCAGGCGGATGGGCTCTCGCGGCACGCCGAGCCCGGCCGCGAGCTCGGGGCAGAAGGGCTCAAAGGCGAAGCGCTCCTGGAGCACCTCCAGGCAGTAGCGGGAGCGCTTGTGACCGCCGTTGTAGCGCACCTGCTCGCCCGTCAAACAGGCGCTGATGCCGACCGGAATCCGTTCCCTGCTTGCCGACCGTTCCGTCATTGCCGCTCTCCTCGTCTCTCCGGCTGCCACCCTTCAAGCGCCCCTCGGGGCCGCGTTATTGTCGCATAGCCATGCCGCGCTGCCAGCCAGGCGCGAGGACGGTCGGCTCGCCGGCCAGGCGCCCCGCGGCTGGTGGCAGTGCGCGCTTGTTGATATGGTCGCCGCGGCATTCCCCCATCAGGAGTCATCATGTCACAGAAGATTTACTGCACCGCCAGCTTCAAGCCCAAGCCCGGCAAGGAAGACGCCGTTTTCCAGGCACTCCAGGCCCTGGAACCGAATGCCCACCGCGAGGACGCCTGCCTGCACTACACCGTCACCCGCCGTATCGACAACCCCTTCGCCCAGGGCGAGAGCTATCCGATCGTCTTCCACGAGATCTGGGCCAACCGCGAGGCCTTCGAGGCGCACTGCCAGCGCCGGGAGATCCAGGCGTTCTTCGCGACTCACCTCGAAGACCCGAACGGCGATATCGAAGACGCCAACGTCTGCGTCTACACCGACGAGCCGGCCGAGTTCGACGCGCCGAGGCTCTGATCGACTCGCCGGCTCAGCGCTCGGCCAACGGCCCGAGCAACACGAGCGGTCGATAGGCGCCGGCGAGCCGCCGGAGGCCGGCCCAGAGGGACACCTGGTTGGCGGTCAGCACCTCTCGGCCGGCCTCCCGAACCAGCGCCTCGCGCAATCCCAGCGTATCGATAGCGGTATCGGGAATCAGCAGCGGCCGCGCGGTATCGGGATGGCGAGCGGCGAAGCAGCGCACCTCCTCGAGGATGTCGGCGCGATGAGAGTCCGCGGCATAGGGGCAGTCCAGCGCCTTGTCGTGAACCACGCCGACGCCGCCCTCGCGCAGGAAGCTGACCAGCCGCAGGGTGACGTCGTCCGGGTAGGGGCTCAGCAGGTCGACCCGATCGTGACCCAGAGCCTCAAGGGCCTCGAGAAACGCCAGCGCCGTGCTGGTCACCGGCACCCCCAGGCGCGCCTCGAGCGCGGCGCGCTGATCCTGGGCCCAGCCGAGCCCGCCGATGAAGCTGGCACTGGTGCAGGCCCACACCACGGCTCGCGCCCCGGCCTCCTTGACCAGCCGCTCGCCCGGCGGGGCCAGCCGCTTCACGTCGCCCAGGGCAAGCAGCGCCGCCGGCGCGTGGTGGCCGTCGCTTGCCACCCGGCCCAGCGCGAGACGCGGCAGGTCGTCGGTCTGGTCTGCCAGGGTGATCCACTCGTAGTCATCCGGCCCGTCGTCGGGTACCAGGATGCCCAGGCAGTCGGCATGGGTCATGTCGGACACTCCGGAAAGGTGGTTCGGGTGAGCGTTCGACCTACAGGCTAGCGCAGGTGCCCCGCCCGCTGACAATGGCTCGCCGGGGCAAGGCGTGTCTCTCGTTAGCCACTTGCCGCGGGAGGCGGCTCACAGCCGCTCCCGGGTCGCCTCCATCACCCGGCCATCGACCGTCTGCAGGCACTTCTCCTCGATCTCGCTACACAGCGACGCCACGGCCCGCGACGTGTGGCCCACCACCACGAAGGTCCACTCGCTGGCGTCGTGGCGCTCGTGATCGCCGCTCTCGCAGACGGCGATCGCCGGGTTTCGCCCGAGACGTTCGTGCAGGCCCCCCATGCGCTGTCGCTTCTCCTTGAGCGAGCGACACCCCGGCAGGGAGATCGTCAGGGTGAGGATCGTGATACGCATGCGACGATGGACATTGATCAACCCCCGTTGTCGGAAAGCCGCCACGGCAACGGCGGCGGCATCAGTCGCTCGCCGTCATATTCGCCCACGCTTCCGAAGCGAACGCCGCCGGTCTCCCAATCGCGCTGGGCCTCGGCGATCTCGGCCTTGCTGTGGCCGACGAAGTTCCACCAAATGAGAATCTCCTCGCCCAGGGGCTCGCCGCCAACGAGGATGGCTCGGCCGCCGTCGGGCAAGCTCAGGGTGACACTGTCCCGCCCACGGCCCAGATAGGCCAATTCGTTGGGAGGAAAGGTATCGCCCTCGACGTCCAGTTCGCCTTCCAGGGGCAACACGCCGTATTCGAAGTCTTCGCGCAGCGACAGCTCGACGGTGGTCGCTTCCCTGCTGAAGAGATCCAGGCCCACCAGGGGCGAGAACGCCAGGGTTGGGGCTCTGTGGTCGGAGAACTCCCCCGTCAGCAGGGTGAAGGCGACCCCCTGCTCCTCCCAACTCGGCAGATCGGGATAGTGGTCGAAGCGTGGATCCGTGTGCCGATCGGCTTCGGGGAGGGCGATCCACAGCTGGGCGGCATGCAGATGCGTATCGCCAGCCACCGACGCCTCGGTGTGGCTGATGCCACGGCCGGCGGTCATCAGGTTTACCTGACCGGGACGGATCACCTGCTCATTGCCCAGGCTGTCGCGGTGCAGCACTTCGCCCTCGATCATCCAGGTGAAGGTTTGCAGCCCGATGTGCGGGTGAGGGCCGACCCGCAAACCGCGTGAGCTGCCCTTGAAGACGGCCGGCCCGGCATGGTCGAGGAAGCACCAGGCGCCCACCAGTCGGCGGTGTCGCGAAGGCAACACCCGGTTCACCGGAATCCCGTCGACATCGGCGGTCCGCGGCGCCACGTGCTGGACCTGACGCTTGCCGTCGACGACGGGGCAGTCGCGGGACGAGGCCAACTCGCGATCATCGACGAGGGTACTCATGGGATCACTCCTTGCGAGTCGCTAAAGAAAAGGGGCTCGGCCCCGGAGGGTAGGCCTAGAGCATGCCATCCCGTCCGGGGCCGAGCCGGTCCGCGCTTAACCCTGGCTCTGCTGAGAGTAGCTCTGCATCAGGTTGGCGTACGCGGGCAGGTGGCCGGCCAGCAAGCCGCCGAAGCCCTCGATGTCGTTGCGCCAGTCGCGATGCAGCTCGCAGCCGACGCCGAACCAGCTCGTCAGCTGAGCACCGGCCTGGGACATGCGATCCCAGGCGGCGTCGCGCGTGGTCTGGTTGAAGGTACCGGACGCATCCGTGACCACGAACACCTCATACCCCTCCTCCAGGGCGGAGAGCGCGGGAAAGGCCACGCAGACCTCGGTGACCACGCCGGCGATCAGCAGCTGCTTCTTGCCGGTGGCCTTGACCGCGGCGACGAAGTCTTCGTTGTCCCACGCGTTGATCTGGCCCGGGTGGGCCAGATAGGGCGCCTCGGGGAACATCTCCTTGAGCTCCGGTACCATCGGGCCGTTGGGGCCGTCTTCGAAGCTGGTAGTGAGGATGGTGGGAATGTCGAAGAACTTCGCGATCTCAGCCAGCGCCAGGACGTTGTTCTTGAACTCGTCCGCACTGAAATCGCGGGCCAGTGACAGCAGGCCGGCCTGGTGGTCGACCATCAGCAGGGCCACGTCGTCCTTGTCGAGGCGGTTGTAGGTAAAGGACATGATCGCACTCCTATTGCATCAGGGAGTAAGCCGGCGGCCGAGCCGCCGGAGAGGAACGGCAGCGGGAATCTCCCGCTAGCCGCTCAGGACGCCGTACTTCCCATGTTGGAAGTCGGCGAAGGCCTGGTGGATCTCCTCCACGCTGTTCATTACAAAGGGCCCGTGGCCGACGACCGGCTCCTCGATGGGCTCACCGCTCAACAGCAGCAGCTTGGCGTCGTTGTTGGCCTCCAGGTGCACGGCCTCACCGCGACGCTCGAAGCTCACTACGGCCTCGTCGCGCACGACGGTCTCGCCGTTGACCTGGACGGTGCCCTCCAGCACCACCAGCAGGGTGGTATGGCCGTCCGGGACCGGCAGGATGGCATGCCGCCCCGCGGCCAGCCGCACGTCCCACAGGTTGATCGGGGTGAAGGTGCTGGCCGGGCCTTCATACTCAAGGTAGCTGCCCGCGACCACGCGCACCCGGCCAGCCTCGTCACCCAGCGCCACGCTGGGAATGTCGGCGTCGAGCAGCGTCTGGTAGGCTGCCGGAGCGTCCTTGTCCCGGGCCGGCAGATTGACCCACAGCTGCACCATCTCGAGGCGACCGCCCTGCTCGGTGAAGGCTCGGGAGTGAAACTCCTCGTGGATGATGCCCGCCCCGGCGGTCATCCACTGCACGTCTCCTTCGCCGATTCGACCACCGCTGCCGGTGGAGTCGCGATGCTCCAGCTCTCCTTCGTAGACCAGGGTCACCGTCTCGAAGCCGCGATGAGGATGCTGACCCACGCCCCGCGGCCGCTCGGCCGGCGTGAAGCTGAAGGGGCCGGCGTGATCCAGCATCAGGAAGGGGCTGATGGTCTCGGCTCCCATACGGTCATAGGTGAACAGAGAACGCACGGGGAAGCCGTCACCGACCCAGTGACCATGCGGTGCACCGTATACCGTCCGGATCTTCTTCATGATCGAGCTCCTGTTGGCAGGAAGGGCACACGTGGCCCTGATGCAGGAATCCTAGAAAAGGAACGCCGACGGCGGTAGAGGGTAAAATTCGGACAGACCGTTCCACTCAAAGGACGAGCGATGCGCGACCTCAACGATCTCTACTACTTCGTCCAGGTAGTGGACCACGGCGGCTTCGCCCCCGCCGGCCGGGCCCTGGGCATCCCCAAGTCGACACTGAGTCGGCGCATCGGCCAACTTGAGCAGGAGCTGGCGACCCGGCTGCTCAACCGGTCGACGCGTCATGTCTCGGTCACCGAGCTCGGCCAGGCCTACTACCGCCATTGCGTGGCCATGCTGGTGGAAGCCGAGGCTGCCGAGGAGCTGATCGAGCACCATCGCGCTGAACCGCGAGGCCTGGTGAAATTCAGCTGTTCACCCAGCGTTCTGCACTACCTGATCACGCCCTTGCTGATTCGCTTCATGGCCCGCTGCCCCGAAGTGGAGGTTCAGGTCGAGGCCACCAGTCGTCGCGTCGACGTGGTGAAAGAAGGCTTCGATATGGCGATCCGGGTGCGCTTCCCGCCCCTGGAAGACAGCGAGCTGGCCATGAAGGTGCTGTCGAGCAGTCCCCAGCGCCTGATGGCCGCGCCCGGCCTGTTCGAGCATCGCCCCCTCCCTCGAGGGCCTGCCGATCTCATCGAGTTACCGAGCCTGGATTTCGAGCAGCATGACAAGCAGCATGTCTGGGACCTGGCGGGTCCGGATGGCGCGACGGCCCAGATCCACCATCGGCCTCGCCTGGTGACGGACAGCGCAGAGACCCTGCATGAGGCCGCCCTTGGAGGACTGGGCGTCGTCAAGCTGGCCCTGCTGGTAGGCGGCCGGGACCTGCAGGCGGGTCGTCTGATCGATGTGCTACCGGGGTGGCAGCCCCGGGGCGGTATCCTGCATGTCGTCTTCCCCTCGAGGCGCGGCCTGTTGCCTTCGGTCAGGGCGCTACTGGATTTCCTCGGCGAAGAAATCGAGAAGGTCGATGTCGAAACGCTTACCGCCGGCGTCAGGTAACATCGTGGCCGACACTCGACCCCATCCCTAAGGAGGCAAGGACAGGCCATGCACACTCCCGCCCTCGCCGTGCTGCGCACGCCGCTGGTCGCCGTCTACGGCACCTTGAAGCGCGGCCTGCGCAACCACCACTGGCTCGACGGCGCCGACTTCCTGGGCGAGGACCGCCTCACCGGCACCACGCTCTACGACCTGGGGCCCTACCCCGCCGCCAAGCTCGAGCCCTCGCAGGGTATCGCTGTGGAGGTGTTTCGGGTCGATGCTCGGCTGCTGACCGACCTCGACCGCCTGGAGGACTATCGGGTGCGCACCCCGCGTGAGGGCGACTACGATCGCCTCGTCCATGCCACAGCGTTCGGGCCCGCCTGGCTCTATCTCTACAACCGGCCGGTGGCCGGCTATCCGGTGATCCGCGAGGGCGCCTGGCAACCTCGTTGATACCCTTGGCCGCCCCGCCAGGCCCGCGCCTATGCTATAAAACGCGCTTACGAAGGCAGCGCCTTCGAGACATCAGCCCTTCGCGACACCCGCTTTTCGCGATACCCGCCTTTGATGACATCACCCAGGAGACGGTCATGGTTCGCTTCGTTCTCTCCCTCGCCGTGCTGGCCGGCCTGGCCTACGGCGGCCTCTACTTCTACTACGACGCCAGCCTGACGCGCGCCGTCGACGATCGCCTCGACGGCCTCGGCCTCACCGCGGTAGAGGTGAAAGGGATCGACTTCGCGCCCACGGCGCCGCTGGTCACCGACACCCACGTCACCGCCGGGGTCGTCTACCGCAGCGCCGAGGCGAGCCTGGACATCCGCGTCATCGGCCACCCGGTGTTCTCAGAGGAGTATCGCCTGGAGCTCGACAGCCTGCAGGCCTTCCGACTCAGCATCGGCGCGGGCGAATGACGAACCGCTCAAGCGCGAGCCCATGCCCACGAGGCATCTTCGCGAACGGGCATGGTATGCTTTCAGGTTCATCAACCGGCATCCCAGCCGACCGTCGAGGAGAGCAACATGGCTCAGGCAAGCGCACGTCATATCCTGGTGGACAGCGAAGCGAAGTGTAACGAACTCAAGGCCGAGATCGAGGGCGGTCGCGACTTCGCCGAGGTCGCTCGCGAGCACTCCAACTGCCCTTCCGGCCGCCAGGGCGGCGAGCTCGGCACCTTCGGCCCGGGCCAGATGGTGCCGGAGTTCGACAAGGTGGTGTTCGAGGGTGAAGTGGGCCAGGTCCACGGCCCGGTGAAGACCCAGTTCGGCTACCACCTGCTGGAAATCACCGACCGCAGCTGAGGCCACCCGGCTACTGACTGTGAGAAGCCGCGCATGAAGCCCATGCGCGGCTTTTTCTTGTACAGTACCTGTATGAAGTGGAGGATGATGTCAGAAAGCCGCATCGTCACCGACGCCAGAGGAGCCCTTCGATGAACGACGACACCTTCAACCACAGCATCAGAAAGCTACTGAAGAACGTGGGCGTGAACACCCAGCAGGAGATCGAGCAGGCCGTGCGGGAGGCGCTGGCCGATGGCCGCCTGACGGGTAACGAGACCCTGCCGGCGCGCGTGAGGGTCGAGGTGGCGGGCCTCGAACTGGACCTCGAATTCAGGGGGGACATCACCCTTGAGTGATACGCCGATGATCCGCGTCGAGGGGCTGTCGAAGACCTTTTCCGACGGCTTCCAGGCGCTGGTCGATGTCGACCTGACGATCCAGCGTGGCGAGATCTTCGCCCTGCTGGGCCCCAACGGCGCGGGCAAGACGACCCTGATCAGCGTGATCTGCGGGCTGGTCAACGCGAGCCGCGGCCGGGTGCTGGTGGACGGCCACGACAACGTCCGTGACTACCGCGCCGCCCGCTCGCTGATCGGCCTGGTGCCCCAGGAGCTGACCAACGAGGCCTTCACCACGGTGTGGGACACGGTCAGCTTCAGCCGGGGGCTGTTCGGCAAGCCCAAGGATCCGGCGCACATCGAGCAGGTGCTGCGCTCGCTGACCCTGTGGGAGAAGCGCAACAGCCGGCTGCTGGAGCTCTCCGGCGGCATGAAGCGCCGCGTGCTGATCGCCAAGGCGCTCTCCCACGCGCCCCAGGTGCTGTTCCTGGACGAGCCCACCGCCGGGGTGGACGTGGAGCTACGCCGCGAGATGTGGGAGGTGGTGCGCGGCCTGCGCGACCAGGGGGTGACGATCATCCTCACCACCCACTACATCGAGGAAGCCGAGGAGATGGCCGACCGCATCGGGGTGATACGCCGCGGCGAGATCGTGCTGGTCGAGAACACCCACGCGCTGATGCACAAGCTCGGCAGCAAGGAGCTGACCCTGCAGGTAGACGAGCCCCTGGAGGCGCTGCCGGAGTCGCTGGCGGGCCACGGCCTGGCGCTGGCCGACGAGGGACACGCGCTGGTCTATAGCTACGACGCCGCGCGCCAGGAGGGCGGCTCGACCATCTCGGGCCTGCTCGCCGACCTCGAGGCGGTAGGGGTTCGGGTCAAGGACCTGCACACCCGCCAGAGTTCGCTGGAAGACATCTTCGTCAGCCTGGTCCAGGAGCGTCGCTCGCCATGAAGCGCTTGAACCTGCAGTCCGTGAAGACCCTCTACCTCGCCGAGATGGCGCGCAGCATGCGCACCATGCTGCAGAGCATCGTCTCGCCGGTGATCTCCACCTCGCTCTACTTCGTGGTGTTCGGCGCGGCCATCGGCACGCGAATCAGCGAGGTGGATGGCATCAGCTACGGCGCCTTCATCGTGCCGGGCCTGATCATGCTGATGCTGCTCACCCAGAGCGTCTCCAACGCCTCCTTCGGCATCTTCTTCCCGCGCTTCTCGGGCTCGATCTACGAGATCCTCTCGGCGCCGATGTCCTACGTCGAGGTGGTGGTGGGCTACGTGGGCGCGGCGGCGACCAAGTCGCTGATCCTCGGGGTGATCGTGCTGGTCACGGCGCGACTGTTCGTGCCCTACTCCATCGACCACCCGCTGATGATGGCGGTGTTCCTGGTGCTCACGGCGGTGACCTTCAGCCTGCTCGGCTTCATCATCGGCATCTGGGCCGACGGCTTCGAGAAGCTGCAGCTGGTGCCGCTGCTGGTGATCACCCCGCTGACCTTCCTCGGCGGCACCTTCTACTCCATCGACATGCTGCCGCCCTTCTGGCAGGCGGTGACCCTGGCCAACCCGGTGGTCTATCTGGTCAGCGGCTTCCGCTGGAGCTTCTACGGCATCAGCGACGTGAGCCCGCTGGTCAGCCTGGGGATGATCCTGTTGTTCCTGTCCGTGGCGCTCGCCATGGTGGGGTGGATCTTCAAGAGCGGCTATCGCCTCAAGCCATAGTCTCAGGCGGCACGGAAGCCACCGACGAGACGAACCGCCTGCCCCTGTCTGCACGAAGGGGCAAGCTCGAACGGCTCTTGGCTATGCTGTGCGATAACGCATAGCAATCTGGAGGTGTCGTATGGCCCGCTCGAGTCGGCTCTTGACCCTGTTTCCTGCAGTGCTTCTGTTGAGCGCCACCCCTGCCATGGCCGAGCGCGTTGGTGTCATGGTACTCGACGCCTCCGGCTCGATGTGGAATCGCGTAGAGGGCGACGCCACGCGGATCGAAGTGGCCCGCGACGTGATCGATGAGTATCTGCAGGGTCGCGATCCCAAGGTGCCCCTGAGTGTGCTGGCCTATGGCCACAACCGCCGGGGTGATTGCGGCGATATCGAGGTCATCGCCACCATGGAGCGCCAGGACGCGGCTACCCTTGCGAGCCGGATACGGGCCCTGAATCCGCAGGGGATGACCCCGATCGCCGACAGCTTGCGCCTCGCCGCCAAGCAGATCCCGCGTACCGCCGAGGCTGCAGACATCATCCTGGTGACCGATGGACTCGAGACCTGTGATGGCGACCCCTGCGCTGCCGCGGCACGGCTGGCCGAGCAGGGGCTGGCCGTTCGGGCCCATGTGGTCGGCTTCGGGCTGACCGACAGCGAGATTCAGCAGCTCTCCTGCGTGACGGAGCAGACCGGCGGACAGCTCTTCCAGACCCATTCCGGCGCCGAGCTGGCACGCGCGCTGGACCAGGTGGAGCAGGCCGCCGCCGAGTCGGTCGCGGAACCTGAGCCCGAGCCAGCGCCGGTACCCGCCGCCGAGCTGAACGCCTCCGATGAGGCCCCGGCGGGCTCGGTGATCGAGGTGGCGTGGACGGGACCCGATGACGACAAGGACTACGTCACCATCGTCGAGGCCGGCGCGCCCGAGGGCAGCTACATCGACTACACCCGCACCAGCCGAGGTTCGCCGCTGACGCTCACCGCCCCGGATGCGCTGGGTAACCACGAAATTCGCTACGTGCACCAGCAGAGCGGCGATACCCTGGCCAGCCATCCCATTACCTTGACACCGCTCGAAGCCAGCCTTTCCGTTCCCGAGGCGGTCGTCGCGGGCGCGGTGGTCGAGGTGGCGTGGGAAGGCCCCGACAACCCCAAGGACTACATCACCATCGTCGAGGCCGGGGCGCCCGAGGGCAGCTACATCGACTATACCCGCACCAGCCGGGGTTCGCCGTTGACCCTCACCGCCCCGGATGCGCTGGGTAACCACGAGATCCGCTACGTGCTACAGCAGTCCGGGCGCACCCTGGCCAGCCAACCCATCACTCTCAGCCCGGTATCCGCCAGCGTCACCGCGCCCGAGGAGGCCGTCGCGGGGTCGATGATCGAGGTGACGTGGGAAGGCCCCGATAATCCCAAGGACTACGTCACCATCGTCGAGGCCGGCGCACCCGAGGGCAGCTACACCGACTACACCCGCACCAGCCGGGGTTCGCCGTTGACCCTCACCGCGCCGGATGCCCTGGGCAACTTCGAGATCCGCTACGTGCTACAGCAGTCCGGGCGCACCCTGGCAACTCAGCCTATCGGCCTGACTCCCGCGACGGCGCAATTGATGGTCGACGCGCCCATCGTGCCGAGCGGCCAATTCCCGGTGGAGTGGACGGGCCCCGACAACCCCAAGGACTACATCACCATCGTCGAGGCCGGGGCGCCCGAGGGCACCTATACCGACTATGTGCGGACCAGCAGAGGCTCGCCGGTCACCCTGGAGGCCCCAGCAGAGCCGGGCGACTATGAAGTCCGCTACGTGATTCAGCAATCGGGCAGAACACTGGCCAGCCTACCGGTCAGCGTGGGGGCCGGCGAGGTCAGCCTGACCATCGAGGGCACCCCCGAGGCTGGCGGCATCGTCACGGTGAACTGGCAGGGGCCAGGACGTTACGAGGATCTCATCCAGATCGTGATGGCCGATGCTGCCGAGGATGCCAACGCCATCCGTGAGGCGCGTGCCAGCCAGGGCAGCCCCCTGCAGCTGTTCGCGCCCAGCGCAGCAGGCGACTACGAGATTCGCTACAAGGCCTCGGACAGCGGTGAGGTACTGGAGAGGATCGGGTTCAGCCTGGAGTAGCAGGGTGACGAAGTGGCAGCGGCGAGACATCAGCCTCGCCGCTTTTTCCTTCGGGAACCTTTTTCCTTCGGGAACCTTTTTCCTTCGGGAACAATGTGGCGAGCCGACCTCAGCGCGCGGCCTGCTCCCGAACGGCCGCCAGATCCCAGGCCTTGAGCAGTTCCACGGCGGGCGCCTGCGAGTCCAGCCCTTGACCGTTGACCTGCATCAGAATGCGCCCCTCCATCAGAAACGAGAGCTCGGCAGCACCGCGCTCGGGCTGCCACTTGAGCAGCGCAGAGTCACGCCCGATGCGGATACGCTCCATGTTGGGCTGGGCGGCGATCATCGCCGGGTTGTTGAACATGGCCGACATCGCCTGAATCATGGGATTGTCGATCATCAGCTTCGCGGTCAGTTTGCCACCGCCCTCCTGCTGACGATACTCGCGCTCCAGCATGCTGCCACCGCCGCCGAACATCATTGCCCCGCCGCCGGCAGACTCTACCGTGGCAGCGCTCCACCCCTCGGGCGCCTCGGGAAAGGTCTCGGCGAGGCGCTCCGAGACCAGCTTGCGGATGTCGTTGATGGCAAACTCCAGCTCGGTGATGGCCGCGCCATACTCCTGCTCCTGGTAGAGCTCCAGGCCAAGCTCGAGTTGCTCCACGACCTCGTCGGCCTGCGCATTGGCCGCCGTGAGACTCCCCAGGGAGGCGATGAGCGCTCCCGACGTCAACAACAGTACACTTCGCTTCATGAGGCATTCTCTCCTTTGCCGCGATGAGCGGCACGATGCGTATCGACCAGGGCCGGCGACCGCGCCGCGGGCGACCGATACCTTGGGCCCATGGAGCCTGGCTCGAACGACGGCCCGCCGAGGATCTCGGAGGCACGCGACGCCCACCCCAGACCTCCGGCATGTCCCTCAGCATAGCCCGCCCGAGTCGCTGCAAGCGGCGTTACCTCGCCGATCGGCTATCGAGCGGCGCCGCCGGCGGGTATCATCCTCGCCCTCGCCTCTTTCACCACGGAGCTCCCATGCCGATCCTGCACAGCATCATCCATCGCATCGACACGGCCTCCGGCGAGACGCCGACGCTGACCCCCGCCGTCGAGGAGCTCGCCCCCTCTGCGGCGCTGGATGATCTGCTGGCCGGCCTCAACGATGCCTTCAACGCCAAGCCCAAGGCCTGGGGCCACTTCGTCGACGCCACGCCCGAGGGCGAGGTGAGCTCGCCGTTTGCAACCGAGCTCGCCGACACCCTCGACGGCGGCCGCGACTTCGTCACCTTCAGCCGCGACGTGGCAAAGCGCCTCGCCGAGCTGATCAGTGACCACCTGACGCTCTCCGGCGATCTCTTGATGGTCGACCAGCGCGTCGGCGACGCCCGCTACCTCTCCCTGGCGCTGCTGCATCATCGCAGCGGCTTCGGCGTCGACGACGATCTCGCCGTGGTGCCGGTGCGCCAGCTCAACCTAACGCAGATGAGCCTGGCCGCGCGCCTCGACATCAACCAGTGGCGCGGCGACTCGCCCTCCAAGCAGTACCTCTCCTGGACCAAGGATCGCGGCGGCAAGAAGCTCGCGGAGGGCTTCGCCGCCCTGCTCGGCGCCGCGGAGGGGGTGGACGCCACGGGCGAGACCCGCACCCTGCTCAAGGCCTTCAGCGACTACGTGGAACATGAGGACCTGCCCGAAGAGGCCAGCCGCGAGAAGACCGACGCGCTGATCGACTACGCCAGCGAGCAGGCGAGCCGCGGCGAGCCGATCACCCTGGAGGAGCTCTCGGAGGTGCTCGACGAGCAGCAGCCGCGCGCCTTCTATGAACATATTCGCAACGCCGACTACGGCCTCTCCCCGGAGATCCCGCCCGACAAGCGCACCCTCAACCAGTTCCGGCGCTTCGCCGGGCGCTCGGGCGGCGTGTCGATCAGCTTCGACTCCCACCTGCTGGGCTCCAGCGTCGAGTACGACGAGGATCAGGATCGCCTGATCATCAAGCAGGTGCCCAAGCAGCTGCGCGAGCAGCTCAAGCGCCAGGACTGAGGGCGCGCCGCTCTCGACACGACGTCATCTCTCTGAAGGCGTCGCCTTGCTTGAATCGCTTTGATGGGTGAGGCGCTATCATCTCGATCGAACGACATCACGCGGGCTATGCTGAGCCACGTCGTCTTTATCGAGCTTCACGTCGAGATGCACGTCGTGCTTCACGTCGAGAGAGAGACCCGCCATGCGCCGTATCCTGATCCTCCAGGGCCATCCCGATACCGCTGCGCCGCACCTGCTGCACGCCCTGGCCGACCACTACCGCCGGGGCGCCGAGCAGGCCGGTCACGAGGTGCGCACCCTGACCATCGCCGAGCACGATTTCCCCCTGCTGCGAAGCCAGCAGGCCTGGACCGAGGAGCCGATGCCACCGGCGCTCGAGCCGGCACGAGACGCCATCGCCTGGTGCGAGCACCTGGTGCTGTGCTTTCCGCTATGGCTCGGCGACATGCCGGCGCTGGTGAAGGGCTTCCTCGAGCAGGCCATGCGCCCCCACTTCGCCTTCGAGTACGTGGACGGCAACCCGCTGGGGCGCAAGGGGCTGAAGGGCCGCTCGGCGCGAGTGGTGGTGACCATGGGCATGCCGGCGGCGATCTACCGCCACGTCTATCGCGCCCACAGCGTGAAGTCGCTGGAGCGCAATATCCTCGGCTTCGTCGGCTTCGCGCCGGTCCGCGAGACGCTGATCGGCTCGGTGGAGCGTCTCGACGAGGGCGATTGCCACAAGTGGTTCACCCGCCTGGAGACGCTGGGCCGCAAGGCGCAGTAATCTGCCAGGCGGCCGATCCCGACGACCCGGTCGTTCTATCCCCCCTAAGGTTCTATCCCCCTAAGGTTCTATCCCCCTAAGGTTCTATCCCCCTAAGCCAGATAGGGCTGTAGCCACTGGCGCAGCTGCGGCCCCTGCAGCAGCCCCGGCTGGCGGGCAACTTCCGCACCACCCCTGAAGACGATCAGCGTGGGAATGCTGCGGATGCCGAAGCGCGCCGCCAGCGCCTGCTGCTCCTCGGTGTTCAGCTTGGCGAAGCGCAGCCGCGGCTCGAGCTCACGGGCGGCGTCGGCAAATATCGGCGCCATGGTCTTGCAGGGGCCACACCAGCTGGCCCAGAAATCCACCACCACCGGCAGTTCACTGCGCTCGACCAGGGCGGAGAAGTTCGCGTCGCTCAATGCTACCGGCTCGCCGGTGAACAGTGGCCTGCGGCACTTGCCGCAGGTCGGGCCGTCGGTGAGCCGCGATCGCTCGACGCGATTGACGGCGTAACAGTGGGGGCAGCCAAGCTTCAGGGATTCGCTCATGAGACACTCCGGGTCGAGGGGATTTCCTCCACAATTTTCCTGCACGTCCACGAAGCCAAGCAAGTAGCGCAACTCCCGCGGCGTAGCCCAAGGGTATTGCCGTTGGAATGGCCGAGGGGCGCCGGAGACAGGTCGGAGTGGGGGTCCTACGCCAAGGATGGCGTTGGTAGCGCCCAGGGAGGGGTTCACAGCGCCCCCTCGAAGACCTGTCGCCGAATCAGCCCCGAGCAACTCCGCGATCAGCGATGGCCCTGCGGCGTGACCGTGGCGTCATGCAGCGCGCCTCGCGGGCTGTTATGGTCGCGACACTGCCAACAGGCGATCCTCACGAGAGCCCCATGACCGACCGTCCCGATCCCCGCGTGCTGCTGCGGCTGCTATCTCTTCTCGCTCCCTATCGGGGTCGCGTGGCACTGGCCGCCCTGGCGCTGCTCGCCGCGGCGGGCAGCGTACTGCTGCTCGGCCAGGGGCTGCGCCTGGTGATCGACCAGGGCTTCCTAGCCCGCGACCCTCGCCAGCTTAACCAGGTCCTTGGGGGCATGCTGGCCGTGGTGGCGGTGCTGGCGATCGCCTCGGCGCTGCGCTACTACCTGGTCACCTGGATCGGCGAGCGCCTGGCCGCCGACCTGCGCCGCCGCGTCTTCGATCACCTGCTCGAGCTGGAGCCGGGCTTCTTCGAGAGCAGCAGCGGCGAAGGCGGCGCCGGGGAGATCTCCTCGCGACTCACGGCGGACACCAGCGTTCTGCAGAGCCTGTTCGGCTCCTCGATCTCGCTGGCACTGCGCAACGCGCTGATGCTGACGGGCGCCGTGGCGCTGATGCTGGTGACCCAGCCGTGGCTCTCGGCCATCGTGCTGCTGGGCATTCCGGCCACGGTCTTGCCGATCCTGTGGTTCGGGCGCCGGGTGCGGCGGCTGTCGCGCTTCAGCCAGGATCGAGTGGCCGAGCTGGGGCGCTATGCCGGCGAGGCGCTGGCGGGCATCCGCACCGTTCAGGCCTTCAATCACGAGCAGAGCGATCGCCGGGCCTATGGCGCGCGGGTCGAGTCGGCCTTCGCCACCGCCGTGGCACGTACGCGCCAGCGTGCCTGGCTGACCGGCGGCGCCCTTCTGGCGGTCTTCGCCGCGGTGGGCGTGATGCTCTGGCAGGGAGGCCAGGCGGTGCTGGCCGGCAGCATGAGCGCCGGCGAACTCTCGGCCTTCGTCTTCTACGCGGTGCTGGCCGCCGGGGCCGTGGCGACGCTGGCCGAGGTGGCGGGCGACGTGCAGCGCGCCGCGGGCGCCGCCGAGCGGCTGCTGGAGCTGCTGGAGACGCGCCCCGTGATCCATGCCCCGGCGCGCCCCACCCCCATTCCCGCCCCGCTGCGCGGCGAGATCCGGCTCGACGGGGTGAGTTTCACCTATCTCGGCCGGGAGACGCCGGCGCTGGCGGCCTTCGACCTTACCATCGCGCCCGGCGAGCGGGTCGCCCTGGTGGGCCCCTCCGGGGCCGGCAAGAGCACCCTGCTGGCGCTGCTGCTGCGCTTCCACGATCCCGACCGGGGCACCCTGCGCCTGGACGGCATCGACCTGCGGGACCTCGATCCTCGCGCGCTGCGTTCATGCCTCGGCCTGGTGGCCCAGGAGCCGGTGCTGTTCAGCGGCAGCGTGGCCGACAACCTGCGCTTCGGCCGGGGCGATGCGGACCGCGACGCCCTGCGTCAGGCGGCGCGGGACGCCAACGCCCTGGGCTTCATCGAGGCGCTGCCCCAGGGCTTCGATACCCCGCTCGGCCCCGGCGGCGTGCAGCTCTCCGGCGGGCAACGCCAGCGCCTGGCCATCGCCCGGGCGCTGCTCAAGGATCCCCGCGTACTGCTGCTCGACGAGGCCACCAGCGCCCTGGACGCCGAGAGCGAACGGCTGGTGCAAGAGGCGCTGGACCGGCTGATGGCCGAGCGCACGAGCCTCGTCATCGCCCACCGGCTGGCCACGGTGGTCGCCGCCGACCGCCTGCTGGTGATGGACGAGGGACGCCTGGTGGCGGCCGGGCGCCACGACGAGCTGCTCGAGACGAGCCCGCTCTATCGCCACCTCGCCGAGCTGCAGTTCGGCCAGCACGCCCTGCCGGCGGCCAGCGGCGAGCGCTGAGCTTTTCCCACCGGCACTCGCCGAGGCTCGCCAACGCTCACAACCCCGGACTCAGAACAGCCCCAGCTGGCGGTCGATCAGCGCCGTGAAGTCGTCGCCCACGAAGGGCAGGATGGCGTCGGCCACCGGCTGGAGCTGGCGGGTCAGGTAGTGGTCGGCGTCGATCGGCGCCTGCCGGCGCTCCAGGGGCTCCGGGCCAGCCACCGTCATCACGTAGCGGATCCAGCCCCCTCGCTGGTACTGGCGCGGCCGGCCCAGCCGCTCATTGTGCTCATCGGCGAGCCGGGCGGCGCGCACGTGGGGCGGCACGTTGCGCTGGTACTCCTCGAGGCGCCGGCGCAGCCGCTTGCGATAGATCAGCCGCTCATCCTCCTCGCCTTCCCGGGACCGACGCAGGAAGTCGCCGACGAAGTCCCGCACGTACGTCCGCAACGGCTCCCCGGCAAAGACGCGCCGGTAGAGCTCCTGCTGGAACTCCTTGGCGAGCTCCGTCCAATCGCTGCGCACCGTCTCCAGGCCCTTGAAGACCATCCGCTCCTCTCCCGCGGCGTCGCGAACCAGGCCGGCGTAGCGCTTCTTGCTGCCCGCCTCGGCGCCGCGGATGGTCGGCATCAGGAATCGCCGGTAATGGGTCTCGAACTGCAGCTCCAGGGCGCACTCGAGGCCATACTCGACGGCGAGGTGGTCGCGCCACCAGGCGTTGACCCGCGCCACCAGGCGTCGGCCGATCGCCGCCGCCTGGTCCTCCGGATGCTCGCGCCCGAGCCAGACGAAGGTGGAGTCGGTGTCGCCGTAGATAACGGTATATCCCTCGGCCTCGATCAGCTCGCGGGTGCGATGCATGATGGCGTGGCCGCGCATGGTGATCGACGAGGCCAGGCGCGCATCGAAGAAGCGACAGCCCTTCGAGCCCAGCACGCCGTAGAAGCTGTTCATGATGATCTTGAGTGCCTGGGCGAGCGGCGCGTTGCCGGCCCGCTTGGCGGCCTCGCGCCCTTCACCGACCCGCGCCACGATGCCCGGCAGGGCGTGGCGGGTGCGAGAGAAGCGCGCGCCCAGGTAGCCCAGCACCGAGGCCTCGCCCGTGGGCTCGGCGAGCCCCTCCACCAGCCCCGCGGGGTCGATCAGGAAGCTCTGGATGATCGACGGATAGAGGCTCTTGAAGTCGAGCACCAGCACCGAGTCGTAGAGGCCGGGGCGGGAGTCCATGACGAAGCCGCCGGGGCTCTCGGCGGCCTCCCCCGCGCCGAGGTTCGGCGCCACCAGGCCCAACCGGTGCAGCCGCGGCAGGTAGAGATGGGTGAAGGCCGCCACCGAGCCACCGCTGCGATCGGCCGCGAGCCCGGTGACGCTGGCGCGCTCCAGCAGGAAGGCGAAGAGCTCGGTGTGCGCGAAGATCCGCGTCACCAGCTCGCAGTCCTTGAGGTTGTAGCGCGCCAGTGCCGGCTTGTCCTCGGCGAACCGGCGCAGGATCTCGTCCAGGCGCTGGTAAGGCGTCTCGATGGCCTTGCCCTCGCCGAGCAGCGTCTGCGCCACGCTTTCCAGGCTGAAGGAGGGAAAGTGCCAGGTGGCCGAGCGCAGCGCCTCGATGCCGTCGATGATCAGCCGCCCCGCCGCCGAGGCGAAGTAGTGGTTGGCCTCACGGCCGTGGGCCCGCCACTCCATCTCGGCCCCGCCGCGACCCAGCCGCAGCGTCACGCCGAGCCGGCGGGCATGCTCGTGGAGGATACGCAGGTCGAACTGCACCAGGTTCCAGCCGATGATGGCGTCCGGGTCGTGCTCGGCGATCCAGGCGTTCAGCGCCTCGATCAGCGCCGCGCGGCTGTCACAGTAGTCGAGGCGAAAGTCGCGTTCCTCGTCGCGGCCGTTGGGCGGGCCCAGCATGAATACCTGGCGCTGCCCGCAGCCCTCGAGCGCGATCGAATAGAGCTCACCCCGCGCGCTGGTCTCGATGTCCAGCGATACCGGCCGAAGCCGCGGCCGATAGTCCGGCGCGGGCGCCAGGCGCGCCGCGGCCAGTCGCCCCTCCCCGTCGGGCATGCCGGTGACCGCCACCGGCGCGGTGATGAAGCGCTCCATCAGGTAGCGCTCCGGCGGGCGGATATCGGCCTCGAAGAGCGTCACGCCGGCCGCCTCGAGGCGTCGCTCCAGGCGGCCCAGCCGGCGCTGCTCCGGGCAGTAGAGGCCCAGCACTGGGCGGCGCTGGAAGTCGCACAGCGCCAATTCGCGAAGCGTGACGCCCGGCTCGCCGGCCAGCACCGCCTCGGCGCGCTCGCGCTGCTCGGCCGGCAGGAAGGCCACCGAGGGCCGGGGCGGCAGGCGCACCTCGAGCGGTCCCTCGTCGGTGGCGAGCCAGAAGGCGACCTCAACGCCCTCGGCCGTCTCCCGCCAGTGTCGGGTGAGGATGAAGCCGAGGCATGTCATGCCGCCCCGCTCTGTCAGATGATCGCTCGACAAGGGGGCTACTCAAGACTCGCCAGGCGCCGCAGGCCGACGGCGGCGTCCGCCGTTGCCAGCCATGCCACCAGGCCGAGGTTCAGGGCCGCACAGCTCCACAGGATCCTGCCGAAAGGCTGCTTGCGGGTCTTGTGGCGAAACCCGCGCCGGGCCAGGAGCGCGCCCGGCCAGCCGCCGACGACGGCAACGAGGTGCAGGGTCGACTCGCGGATACGCCGGTCGCCACGTCGGGCCGCGGCCTTGTCGATACCATAGAGGAGCACCGCTGCCAGGCTGGCCAGCAGGTAGGTACCGATGAGCAGCGTCATGGGGCTTGCACCTCGATAATCAGGTCGGGCATGAAGAGCGGCGGGACGAACTCGTCGGGATAGCCGCCGGGGTTGGCGATCACGCGTGTCCCGCCCGCCTCGAGGTCCACCGGCTCGTGGACATGACCGTGGAGCCAGAGGTCCATGCGGCCCATCAACTGCGGCAGATGGGAGGCGAAGGCCGGAGAGAGCAGATCACCTCGGTAGCGCGCCGGGATACAGTCGGCCAGGGGGGCATGGTGGCTGATCACCACCCTCGGGCCGCTGAACGGCCGCGCCAACTCCGCCTCCAGCCATACCAGGGCCTCGGCATGCAGGCGCCGGCTCTCCGCCGGGCAGAACACTGCCCCGTCGGGCTGCTCGATGATACGGAAATCCGGCATCAAGGCCAGCGCCCTGGCCTCGGTCAACGCCGGGTCGTATTCCGGCTGGCCGGCGTACAGGGCGAGGTCGGTCCACAGCGTGGTGCCGTGAAAGCGCACGCCGCCCAGGGTCAGCGAGCGGTTGTCCAGCAGGTGGATGCCGAGCCGTGCGGCCTCGGCGGCCAGTTCCCGTCGAAGCAGGGGCATGCCGGTGCCGTAGAACTCGTGGTTGCCGGGGACGTAAAGGATCGGGGTGCCCGCGAAGCGTTCGGCCGCCCAGGTGAGTCCCTGGCAGCCGGTGTGAATGTCGCCGGTCAGCACCACGGCATCGGCGTCGACCCGTGGCAGGTCGCGCCCCTCGGCAAAGTGTTCGAGATGCAGGTCGGAGAGAAGCCTGAGGCGCATCGTCGGTTCCCTGTGCAACGAGCCATTCGCTCCAGTGTGAGGCACGGAGCGGACGAACACTACCGGACGCTCGGTACCTGACGGTCGCTCCTTGCGCTCCGCCGGCAAAGCCGTCAAGCGGAGCGAGCCTCGCCAGACAGGCCGAGTTGCTGAAAAACCCTTCCATCAAGCATGCTGCGTCTCCAACCCCATTTGCCAGGAGACCTTCCATGTCCCAGCCACGAATCGGCTTCATCGGCATCGGCCTGATGGGCGATCCCATGACTCGCCGCCTGCTGGAAGCCGGCTTTACCGTCACGGTCTGGAACCGCTCGCCGGACAAGACCGCCGGCGTGGCCGCGGCCGGCGCCCGGGTGGCGAACTCAATCGAGGCGCTGATGGCCGAGGTGGACGTGGTGCTGCTGTGCCTGGCCAACACCGCCGTGGTGGAAGCCGTGGTGTTCGGCGAGGGCGGCGTGGCCCAGCATGGTCGTGCCGGCCAGCGCCTGATCGATCTTTCCAGCTGCGACCCGGCGGCGACGCGCGACTTCGCCGACTGGCTCCAGAGCGAGAGCGACATGCGCTGGGTCGATGCCCCGGTCTCCGGCGGCGTCGCCGGCGCCGAGACGGGGAGCCTGGCGATCATGTGCGGCGGCGAGGCGGAGGATATCGAGGCGATCAGCCCGGTGCTGACGCCGCTCTCCGCCCGGTTGACCCACATGGGGCCGGTGGGCAGCGGCCAGGTGACCAAGGTGTGCAACCAGATGATCGTCGGCTGCCAGGCGGCGGTGATCGCCGAGATGGTGGCCCTGGCCGAGGCCAGCGGCGTGGAGGCGACCCGACTCACCGAGGCGCTGGCCGGCGGCTTCGCCGACTCGACGCCGTTTCGCATCCTCGCCCCGCGCATGGCGGCAAGCGACTTCGACGCCCCGCCCTGGCACCTGCGCACCCTGCTCAAGGATCTGGACCTGGCGGTGGCCCAGAGCCAGCGCGCCGGCAGCGCCACGCCGATGAGCGGACTGGCCGCGCAGCTGATGCGCACCCACGCCGCCCGCGGCCACGCCGAGCACGACCCCGCCACCCTGGTCGAGGCCTACCGCGGTGCCGGTCAAGCGGAATAGCGGCGGCGGTTTCGTCCGCTTGGGCGGTGACGCCATTCCTCGACGTCGTTTGTCGATGAGCCACCCCTACCGTACACTCGTTTGATTTCCGACGATCACGACTTCGAGGCCCGATCCATGGCGTTTGAATCCACTTCCACCTATGTGGCCACCGAGTCGCTCAAGCAGGCGGTGAACGCCGCCGTGACCCTGGAGCGGCCGCTGCTGATCAAGGGCGAACCGGGCACCGGCAAGACCCTGCTGGCCGAGGAGCTGGCCGCCTCGCTGGATACCCGGCTGATCACCTGGCACATCAAGTCCTCCACCAAGGCGGCCCAGGGGCTCTACGAGTACGACGCGGTCAGCCGGCTGCGCGACTCCCAGCTGGGGGTCGAGGGCGTGGAGGACGTCGGCAACTATATCCGCCCAGGCAAACTGTGGGAGGCCTTCACCGCGGATAAGCGGGTGGTGCTGCTGATCGACGAGGTCGACAAGGCGGACATCGAGTTCCCCAACGACCTGCTCCAGGAACTGGATCGCATGGCGTTCCACGTCTTTGAAACCGGCGAGACCATCACCGCGACGCACCGTCCGATCATCGTCATCACTTCCAACAACGAGAAGGAGCTCCCCGACGCCTTTCTGCGCCGCTGCTTCTTCCACTACATCGAGTTCCCCGACCGCGAGACCATGCAGGCAATCGTCGACGTGCACTTCCCCGACGTCGCCCCGAGGCTGGTCGGCGAGGCGCTGGAGGTGTTCTTCGAGCTGCGCCAGGCCCCGGGCCTCAAGAAGCGGCCCTCCACCTCGGAGCTGGTCGACTGGCTGAAGCTGCTGATGAGTGATGAGCTGGCCCAGGAGGCGCTCTATCAGCGCGACCCGGCGAAGGCGCTCCCGCCGCTCGCCGGGGCGCTCGTCAAGAACGAACAGGACACCCAGCTGCTGGAGCGGCTGGCGTTCATGATGCGCAGGAAAGGCCGCTAAGCCATGTTCATCGGCCTGTTCGAGACCCTCAAGCGCCACGAGGTGCCCGTCTCGCTGCGCGAGCTGCTCGACCTCCATGCGGTGGTCGAGCGCGGCGTGGTGTTCGCCGACATGGAGGCCTTCTACCAGGTGGCGCGCACCGTGATGGTCAAGGACGAGCGCCATTTCGACCGCTTCGATCGCGCCTTCGCCGCCTGGTTCGAGGGGCTCACGAGCCTCGATGCCGCCATCGAGGCGATGATTCCCGACGACTGGCTGCGCCGCGAGTTCGAGAAGCAGCTCTCCGATGAGGAGAAGGCCAGGATCGAGTCCCTGGGCGGCCTAGAGCAGCTCATCGAGACCTTCAAGCAGCGCCTCGAGGAGCAGCAGGCGCGCCACGCCGGCGGCAACAAATGGATCGGTACCGGCGGCACCAGCCCCTTCGGCGCCTACGGCTACAACCCCGAGGGCATCCGCATCGGCCAGGACGGCTCGCGGCATCGCCGCGCGGTGAAGGTGTGGGACGAGCGGCGCTTTCGCGACTACGACGACAGCCTCGAACTCGGCACGCGCAACATCAAGATGGCCCTGCGCCGGCTCAGGCGGTTCGCCCGCCAGGGGGCGGCACAGGAGTTCGACATCGATGCGACCATCCGCGAGACCGCCCGGGATGCCGGCCTGCTCAACGTGCGCATGCGCCCGGAGCGCCACAACGCGGTGAAGGTGCTGCTGCTGCTCGACGTGGGCGGCTCCATGGACGACCACGTACGGGCCTGCGAGGAGCTTTTCTCGGCGGCGCGCTCGGAGTTCAAGCACCTGGAGTCCTTCTACTTCCACAACTGCCCCTACGAGGGACTGTGGCGTGACAACCGGCGACGCGGCAGCGAGCGCATCCCGACGCTGGACGTGCTGCACACCTACGGCAGCGATTATCAGGTCGTGATCGTCGGCGACGCCGCCATGTCACCTTACGAGCTGACCCATCGCTACGGCAGCGTCGAGCACATGAATGACGAGGCGGGCGCCGTCTGGCTCCAGCGCTTGGTCGCTGCCTTCCCGCACCTGGTCTGGCTCAACCCGCTCCCGCCGCGCGCCTGGGAAGTGACCCACTCCACCCGGCTGATCCGCGAGCTGATCGAGGATCGCATGTACCCCATGACCCTGGCGGGGCTGGAGCGCGCCATGGGCGAGCTGGCTCGCTAGCCGTTCTGAAGTTCTCCTGGGAAGCCCTTCTGGGAAGCCCTTCTGGGAAGCTCTTCTAGACAAGCCCTGCCATAGCCCTTAATCACTATAAAACAAATTTATAGCCTTTAAGGGCTATCACGTTGCACTATAGGCCTCCACGGCTATGCTGGCGGTAGAGTCCTGCGGAGAGTGCGCCATGCCAAGACGAATCGCCGTGCTTACCGGCGACGTGATCGAGTCCCGCAAGGTCGGCGACCGGCCGCGGCTCTACCGACGGCTGGAGGATACCCTGGCGACGCTCGCTGCCCGCCACGGCGGCCACGGCGAGCGCTTCCGCGGCGACGGCTTCCAGCTCGCCCTGCCCCGGGCGGCGACGGCCATGGAGGCCGCCGTGACCCTGCGGGCGGCGCTGATCGAGCACTCGGAACCCGACCAGCGCTGGGATGCGCGAATCGCCGTGGCAGTCGGCCCGGCGGAACAAGGGATGAACGAGGCCGACGGCGAGACCTTCATCGCCTCGGGGCGCGCCCTGGATGCGCTCTCGAGCACTCCCGGCCACCTGGCCCTGACCCTGCTCGACGAACCCGAGGACGAGGGGCTCGGCTTGCTGGTGCGTTTCATCGACGACCTGCTCGATGGCTGGTCTCCCTATGCAGCCGAGGTCGTCGGACTGAGCCTGGGCCATGACACCTCCCGGCAGGTCTCGCAGCAGGCCCTCGCCGAACGCCTGGGCATCTCACAACCCAGCGTGCACAAGCGCCTGCGGGCCGCGCGCTGGGCGCTGCTCTCCGACAGCCTCGCCTACCTGCGCCGGCGGCTCGACGACCGGGAACCGTCGACATCAGGTCCGACGCCATGAGCCCCGAGGCCCTCTCGCTGCTCATGGCGCTGGTGCTGGCCCACCTGGTGGGCGACTTCCTGCTGCAACCCAGCCGCTGGGTGGAGGAGCGCTACCGCCTGCACCAGCGCTCCCCACGCCTGCTGCTGCATGCCCTGCTGCACGGCCTGCTCGCAGGAGGCGTGCTGCTGGTGGCCGCCGGCGACGCGTCACGAGGGCCGGCCGCCGCGGTGCTCGGCGCGCTCGCGGTGGGCGCGAGCCACTGGCTGATCGACTTCGCCAAGTCCCGGCTGCCGGCCGGCGAGCTGCGCTGGTTCCTGCTCGACCAGGCCGGCCACCTGCTGGTGCTGGCGGGCCTCTGGCTGGCCTGGCTGGAGAGCCTTGCCCCGCTGCAGACGCTGGCCGCCTGGCTGGCCTCGCCGACGGTACTCGGGGTGGCCACCGCCTACCTGCTGGTGACGCGCCCGCTGTCGATCGCCATCGCGCTGATCATGCGACGCTGGAGCGCCGAGCTCGAGGACACCGGCACCCTGGCCAGCGCCGGCGCGCGCATCGGCGTGCTGGAACGGCTGCTGGTGCTGACCCTGGTGCTGCTGGACCAGCTCACCGCGGTGGGCTTCCTGCTGGCCGCCAAGTCGGTGCTGCGCTTCGGTGACCTGCGCGAGACCCGCGACCGCAAGCTCACCGAATACGTGCTGCTCGGCACCCTGCTCAGCGTCTCGACGACCCTGGTGCTGGGCATGCTGGTGCGCCTGCTGCCGCTGGGAGGCTGAGCCATGCGCTACCGTGTGATGCTGCCTCTGCTCATCCTGACGCTAATGCTGGGCGCCTGTGCCGGCCCCGAGACGCTGGAGCGCCGGGCGGGCTACACGGTCGACCACAGCCAGGTCGCGCCCTCCCACAACAGCCGGGTCCGCCACCTGGTGCTGCACTACACCGACGGCGACGAGGCCGAGGCGCTGGCCACCCTGACGGGCCCCCGCGTCAGCAGCCACTACGTGCTGCCGCGCGGGCCCAGGGGTCGGGTCTACCAGCTGGTGGATGAATCACGGCGTGCCTGGCACGCCGGCGCCAGCCGCTGGAAGGGAGGCTCGGATCTCAACGCCACCTCCATCGGCATCGAGATCATCAACGCCGGGCCGGATCACAGGGCGGCCGAGATCGAGCGCCTCCTGGCGACCGACCGGGCAGGTGCCATCGCCTGGGCGCCCTACCCCGAGGAGCAGCTCAGCACCCTAATCGCGCTGTCCCGGGACATCATCGACCGCCACGGTATCGAAGCCACGAACGTGGTGGCCCATTCCGACATCGCCCCCACGCGCAAGATCGATCCCGGTCCGGCCTTCCCCTGGCGGCGCCTGCATGAGGCCGGCATCGGGCCCTGGCCCGAGCCCTCCGCCGTGGCCCGCTGGCGGACCCGCTTCGCCGGCGAGTCGCCCTCGCTTACCCGCCTGCAGGAGGCGCTTGCGGCCTGGGGCTATGGCCTTGCGATCACCGGCGAGGCCGACCCGCCCACCCGGGCGGTGCTGCGCGCCTTCCAGATGCGCTTTCGCCCCGCCGACTACCGCGGCCTGCCCGACGCCGAGACCGCAGCGATCCTCTGGGCGCTGCTGGAGCGCTACCGGCCCGAGGCCATGCCGGGACGCTGAGCCCCGGCGGGCCGAGTCTCGTGACGGGCCCTCGCGACGGGCCCTGCCAGCGGGCTTTTGCCGCCAACCGGGGTTGGCCGTACAATGCGGGGTCATTGTCGCCGCTCCGTGCGGCCCCGTATCCGCTTCTGCACAAGCCCCCGCTCGAGGAAACCCCGGACCCATGCGCGCCAGTCAACTGTTGATCGCCACCCTCAAGGAAACGCCTGCCGACGCCGAGGTCATCAGCCACCAGCTGATGCTGCGCGCGGGCATGATCCGCCGCCTCACCTCTGGCCTCTATACCTGGCTGCCGATGGGGCTCAAGACCCTGCGCAAGGTCGAGCGCGTCGTGCGTGAGGAGATGGACCGTGCCGGCGCCCAGGAGCTGCTGATGCCCGCGGTGCAGCCGGCGGAGCTGTGGCAGGAGTCCGGCCGCTGGGAGCAGTACGGCCCGGAACTGCTGCGCCTCAAGGATCGCCACGACCGCGACTACTGCGTCGGTCCGACCCACGAGGAAGTGATCACCGACCTGGTCCGCAAGGAGATCGCCAGCTACAAGCAGCTGCCGGCCAACTTCTACCAGGTGCAGACCAAGTTCCGCGACGAGATCCGGCCGCGCTTCGGGGTGATGCGCTCCCGCGAGTTCATCATGAAGGACGCCTACTCCTTCCACGTGGATGAGGCCTCGCTCAAGGAAACCTACCAGGCGATGTACGATGCCTACGTGCGCATCTTCACCCGCCTGGGGCTCGACTTCCGCCCGGTGATCGCCGACAACGGCGCCATCGGCGGCACCGGCTCCCACGAGTTCCACGTGCTCGCCGACTCCGGCGAGGACGACATCGTCTTCTCCACCGGCTCCGACTACGCCGCCAACATGGAGAAGGCCGAAGCGCTGCCCCCCCAGGGCGAGCGCGCCGCCCCGAGCGAGGAACTGCGCCTGGTCGACACCCCCAATGCCAGGACCATCGCGGCGCTGGTCGGGCAGCACGGCCTACCCATCGAGAAGACCATCAAGACGCTGATGGTCCAGGGCGCAGAGGGCGGCCTGGTCGCCCTACTGGTGCGCGGTGATCATGAACTCAACGAGGTCAAGGCCGAGAACCTCGCCGAGGTGGCCGCCCCGCTGACCATGGCCACCGAGGAGGAGATTCGCGCCGCCGTGGGGGCCGGTCCGGGCTCGCTGGGTCCGGTGAACCTCGAGATGCCGATCATCATCGATCGCAGCGTGGCGCTGATGAGCGACTTCGGCGCCGGTGCCAACGTCGACGGCCAGCACTACTTCGGCATCAACTGGGAGCGCGACGTGGCGCTGCCCAAGGTGGCCGATCTGCGCAACGTGGTGGAGGGTGACCCCTCGCCGGACGGTCGGGGCGAGCTCGCCATCAAGCGCGGCATCGAGGTCGGCCACGTCTTCCAGCTCGGCCAGAAGTACTCCGAGGCGATGAACGCCACCGTGCTGGGCGACGAAGGTCGCGCCGTGCACCCCTGGATGGGCTGCTATGGTATCGGGGTGACCCGGGTCGTGGCCGCCGCCATCGAGCAGAACCACGACGATGCCGGGATCATCTGGCCCGACGCCATCGCGCCCTTCCACGTCGCCATGGTGCCGATGAACGCCCACAAGTCGCAGCGGGTGCGTGAGGAGTCCGAGCGACTCTACCAGGCCCTCACCGCCGCCGGCCTCGAGGTGCTGCTGGATGATCGCGACCTGCGCCCTGGCGTGCGCTTCGCCGACCATGAACTGATGGGCATTCCCCACCGCCTGGTCGTCGGCGATCGGGGGCTGGACAAGGAAGAACTCGAATACAAGGGACGCCGTGACACTGACGCCACCATGGTACCGGCCGGGGAGATCATCGACTTCCTGCGTGCGAAGGTCGCGATCTAGGCGCTATCGGGCCGCCGCCCTGGCGGCGGCCTGCCTCCTGCCGGCCCTGACGGCCCTGGGTCAGGGCGACCGGGACTTCCTGGCCGCCCTGTCCACCGACGCCCAGGCCGCCGACCACCCAGTCCCCTTCGTGCGGGCCCTGCCGGCCACGCCGGCCAGCCTGCGCGACACCCTCGACGCCGTACGCGACTCGCCCGCCTCGCCTGCCGATATCTGGGCGGCGCGCCAGTGGCTGAACGCCATGGCGCCGCGGCTCACCCGCTACGTGCCGGATGAGGGCCGTCGCCGGGAACTGCTGGGCCGCGTCCACCACGAGGCGCGCCTGGCGGGCCTGTCGCCCTCGCTGGTGCTGGCGGTGATCCAGGTGGAGAGCGCCTTCCAGGCCCAGGCCGTCTCCTCGGCCGGCGCCGTCGGGCTGATGCAGATCATGCCGTTCTGGGTCCGCGAACTGGGCCTTCCCGCCGACGACCTCAAAGACCCGCACCGCAACCTGCGCTACGGCTGCACGATCCTGGCCCACTACCTGGCCGTCGAGCGCGGCGACCTGACCCGAGCGCTGGCGCGCTACAACGGTAGCCTCGGCAAGACCTGGTACCCGGAACGAGTGATGCGCGCCCTGGCCGACCGCTGGTCGGTGCAGGACGCCGGCCATGCCACTGCCCGGCGCTGAGGCGTCAGGCTACCAGCAGGCGAAGCGGCGACACCGAGATGAGAGACGTACAGACGAAAAAAAGCCGACCCATGTGGGTCGGCTACTGGGGGGAAAGCTCCCCCCTCCCCTGACGACTAGTGAAGCGGCTGGATCAGTGCTTGTTCTTGCGATGGTGATCGCGAACGATGAACGCGATCCAGCCCCCCATGAAAGCGATCATCATCGCGACGGTAACAAGTCCGAAAATTACGGCGTCATCCAAGTACATGGTGTGTCCTCCCGTCTCGATGTGTTGAATGCACTTTAGCGCGGCATCACGGGACGCAAACTGACCTGCATCAAGTTTTCCGCCGGCCCCGGAGTAGGGGCCGGCGGGAATTGACGCAGATCAGATTCGGGGGCACCGACAGCAAAATCGACGGTGAAACGCCGCGCTCAGCGCTCGACATCGGGCGCAATCAGCTCGGCCGCCGCCAGGTCGTCGAAGAGCCGCGCCACGTCCCGGGCAAGCCGTGCGGACTCGACCGTGGGGAAGCGCTCGGCCAGCAGCGCCACCACCTCAGACAGGCTCAGGGCGTCGAGCTCCAGCAGGCGCCAGATGCCGGCGGCCACGGCGCTCAAGCGATGCACTCCGCCCCGGGGATCGACCAGGAAGTGCTCCTCGCCCAGCGGGTACTCCGCCTCGACCGGCCGGCGACGCCAGGCCGCGCCCGGGACGCCGATGGCCGATGCGCGCTCTGTGGCCCCAGCGGGCGGGCACCGGCCGGCCTCATCCAGGGGCGAGTCGATCAGCCCCGCCTCACCCTGTTCAGCATCGGCCAGTCCCGCCACCACCCGCTCGACGGCCGCTTTGGGGTCGTCGTAGCAGAGCAACCGGCACGGCAGGCCCCGCATCATCGGCAGCAGCCGCTCGACCAGTCGCCCGGGATCGTGCGCGTCACCGGCGAGGCTCTGGCCCAGCAGCCGCAGCAGGCCATCGCCGGGGGAGAGGCGCGTCAGGCTCGGGGCCGGCGTCCCGGGGACGCGGTCAAGCATCACGATGGCGCCGATGGGAAGCCGCTCGCCGTGGCCGGCGAGGCGGTCGTCGCTCAGGGCCAGATAGTGATAACGCTCATCCGAGACGCCGTCGTGGGCGGTGATGAACGCCGCCAGGTCGGCAGGGAGGTGCGACGGCAAGGGCAGGCGCAGTCGGGGGGGCGATGCCCAGCGCCTCGCCCATTGGCTTTCCCATTGATTCTCCCGGCGCGCGGCCTTGGCCCCTGCTCCCGTCCTTGTCGCCTCCCTTGTCCCCCTCATCGTCGCTAAGCATCAGTACGTCGTCGGCGAAGACGCGATAGCCGGCGGCGGCGAAGGCGGCGCTGAGCAGGCTCTTGCCCGACCGATGGGTGGCGGGAAAGAGCACCAGCCGACCGCCGATCTCCACGGCGGCGCAGTGCAGGCCGCTCTGGTGGGGCCTCGACTCGAGCAGCCGGTCGATCAGGTCGGCGATCAGGCTGGCCGCCGCGGTGGCGGGGCCGGAGAGCCGACGGGGATGCGCGCGCCCCGGCACCGCCTGGGCATAGCCGTTGGCTTCCCGCCAGGCGGTGAGCGCCTCTTCCGAGGGTGCAGGGCACAAAGAGCGGGCGGCCTGCACGGCTTCGAGCGGCCAGCCGGGCATCGCCCCGAGCAGCGCCTTGGCAAGCTCGGGCGCCTGCTCGAGTCGCAGGGCCACCTCGAGCCCTGCTGGCTTGAGGATCTCGAGGCTCCGAGCGTTGGCATGCGGCGCGCTCACCAGCGGCTGGGGTAGCTGTGGCTGGGATAGCTGAAGCTATGGCTATGGCTATGACTGTGCTTCGAGTGCCGGTGACGTCGGTGATGCTTGTGATGGCGGTGACGGCGATGTTCTCGGTAGTCGTCCACGTAGCGACGCTCCCGGGTCTCCGGGTGGGTTTCATAGACGATCCGCCAGCGCCCGTCGTCCCAGTCGCCGGCCTGGGCCTGCCCCAGGGTGGAGAGGGTCGGGGCCGCGTAGGCGGCAACGCCGAACAGGCCGAGGGTGGCCAGCAGCTTGCGTCGGCGGGGGCAAGGGGCAGAGTGGTCGCTCATCGATGGGCTTCCCTGGGTGGCTGAACGAGGCGCCCAGCCTACCGCGAGTCGACCGCGACGCGGCCTGCCCCACGCGCGTTTCCCCAGTCGCTGCAAATTGCCGCCGGCGCTGTCGCCCGGCGACGACGCTCAGACCATCTTCTTGTCTTCCACTTCGCCGGGCTCGGTGCCGGGCGGCAGCGGATGGCCCTTGGCGAGCTCCGCGCGGGTGGCCTCGCGGACCTCGAGCACCTCCAGACGATAGCGCAGGCTGTGTCCCGCCAGGGGATGGTTGGTGTCGATCATCACGCCGTCGTCGCGCACCTCGAGAATGGTAACGATCTCGGGGCCGTCATCGCCGGGGGTCTGGAAGCGCATGCCCGGGGCGAGGTCGGGGGCGGGAAAGGCGTGCCGCCCGACCTCGCGCACCAGCGCTTCGTCGCGCAGCCCGTAGGCCTCGGCCGGCATCAGGGTGACGGAGAGCTCGGCACCGACGGACTGGCCCTCCAGATCACGCTCCAGGCCGGCCATGATGTTGCCGTGGCCGTGCAGGTACTCGAGCGGCTGCGACCGAGCCCGGGAATCGTCGAGGACGTTGCCGTCCCGGTCGCTGAGCACGTAATGCAGGGTCACGACGCGTTGCGGGGCGATGGTCATGGGGTCTCCTTGAGCAATGAAGGAATAGGCGACGAGGCTGACGGCTAGTCGCGGCGGCGCAGCTGGCCGACGGGCATCTCGAGGCGCTGCTGCTGGTGCAGCAGGTTGAGCAGCACGATAGCGCGCTCCTCGCCCTTGTGGCTTGCGAACACCGCCTGCAGGTCCTTGAAGGGCCCCTCGGTGATCTCCACCGCGTCGCCGGCGCGGAAGTAGACGTTGGCGGTCGCATCCTGCTCGTCGCTGCCATGTTCGAGCAGGGTCGTGATCAGCGAGTCGCCGACCGGCACCGGCTGCGCGAGGCCGAAGGTGACGATCTTCAGCACCCCGCGGGTGGAGCGAATGGGTCGCCAGTTACTGGCCAGGCGATCGAGCCGGATGAACAGGTAGTAGGGAAAGAGCGGTTCGCTGACCCACTCGAGCTTGCCGCGGCGCTTCTTCTGGACCTGCAGCACGGGATGGAATATCTCGTACCCCTGGTTGGTCAGGTGCTCGGCGGCGCGGAAGGATTCCCCGCCCTTGCACTGAATCACGTACCAGCGGGGGACGGCATCATCGGCCTTTTCGTGACGAATCTCTGAATCGCTCATATGGCTCCTGATCGGCTTCCTGCTGGCATCACTGCCGGTGCTCTGCAACAATCCCACCGCATGTCAGACCCGGGCATCGGCCCGCGGGCGACATGGGCCGAACGGCCGCTGGTCCGGCGACTGATGGCAATTTTATCATCGATGGCGGGGACCTGCGTGACCGCCCTCGAGTTACAACGCACGCCCCGGCGCAAGGAGTCCTCCCCGACATGTCGCCCCCCACCGCTCGCCGCAGCTGGCATGACGCCCTGGTGATCTATCTGCGCGCGCCGGTCATCACCATGCTGTTCCTGGGTTTCTCCGCCGGCCTGCCCTTCCTGCTGGTCTTCTCCACGCTCTCGGCCTGGCTGCGCAGTACCGGCGTCGAGGTGGCGGCCATCGGCTTCTTCGCCTGGATCGGCATGCTCTATTCGATCAAGTTCTTCTGGGCCCCGGTGGTGGACCGGCTCGCCCTGCCGCTGCTGACCCGCAACTTCGGTCAGCGTCGCGGCTGGATGCTGCTGGCCCAGGCGATGATCGCCGCGGGCCTGGTGGGGCTCTCCGGCGTCGACCCGGTCGATCACCTGCCGCTGGTCGCCGCCTTCGCGCTGCTGGTGGCCTTCGGCAGCGCGACCCAGGACATCGCCATCGACGCCTTTCGCATCGAATCGGCCCCGGACGACGTCCAGGCCGCCATGGCCTCGACCTACATCATCGGCTATCGCGGCGGACTGCTGGCCGCCGGCGCCGGCGCCCTCTACGTGGCTTCGCTGATCTCCTGGGAGGCCGCCTACCTCTGCATGGCGGCACTGGTCGGCGTCGGGGCGGTCACGGTGCTGCTGCGCCCGGAGCCCCAACGGACCTCGCTCGGCACCCAGCTGATCCACGAGCCGCGGGTGCGCGCCTTCCTGCGCGCCTCTCGCGGGCGGCCCAAGCCGCTGCGCCGCCTGGTCGCCTGGGTGATCGGCGCCATCGTCTGCCCCTTCACCGACTTCTTCACCCGCCATCGCCGGCGCGCGATCTGGCTGCTGGCGTTCGTGGCGGTGTTTCGGATCAGCGACCTGGCCATGGCCTCGATGGCCAACCCGCTCTACATCGACCTGGGGTTTTCGCTTTCGACCATCGCCAACGTCACCAACGTCTTCGGGATCGCCATGAGCATCGGCGGGGGGATTCTCGGCGGGCTGCTGGTGGCCCGCTACGGCATCGGGCCGATCCTGGTGCTGGGCGCGGCGGCGGCGGCGTTGACCAACCTGCTGTTCGTGGCCTTGTCGCTGGCGGGACAGAACGTGGCGATGCTGGTCATGGCCATCGTCGGCGACAACCTGGCCAACGGCCTGGCGAGCGCCGTCTTCATCGCCTTCCTGTCGAGCCTCACCTCGCGGGCCTATACGGCGACCCAGTACGCGCTCTTCTCGTCGCTGATGACCCTGCCCGGCAAGTTCCTGAGCGGCTTCGGCGGCCTGCTGGTCAACGCAGAGGGCTACGCCACCTTCTTCATGGTGTCATCCGTCCTCGGCCTGCCCGCTGTGCTGCTGGCGATCTGGATCAGCCGAGACCGGACGTTGATGGCCTCGCCGCGGGCGGCCTGAGCGCGGCTCGCTCGCCGGCATCCAAGCCTGCACTCCACGCCGGCGCGCGGCCGGCGGGTCACTCGCCCAGTCGGCCCTGCAGCCAGTCCAGCGCGCCCGGGGTGGTGCGCCACTGGTCGCGCATCAGGGTTCGATACTGCCAGGCCTCGGCCCGGGAACCGGGCGCGGCGACCCCATCACCGCCGCCGACCGGGCGCGGGTTCTCGGCACACAGCATCGGGACCGCATGGGTATTGTGGCGGCGCACCTCGGCCAGCGCCGCGTCGGCCTCGTCCCGGCGCTCCAGGCGATAGAGCGCCAGCACGCGTCCCATCAGCAGGCCCAGCGGCGGCGCCTCGTCGTCCTCGCCCTCGAGTTCGCGCACACTCAGCTCCAGGGCCGCGCGATCGCGCCCCTCTCTCAATAGCTGGTCGAGCACCAGCTCGCGCAGTCCCAGGCTGTCCTGGGCGTCCAGGGTCAGCAGGCGCTCGGCCAACTCCCGTGAGCGGGCGCGGGCGCCACGCTCCATGCCGACCACCAGGGCCAGGCCCGAGCGCAGCAGCACGGCGTTATCGGCGCTGTCCCACACGAAGCCGCCCTCGCCCTCGGCCCGGACCTGTTCGAGCCAGCGCTCGAGCCGGGTCGCCAACGGCTCGAACAGGCTCGGCGCCATCCACGGCAGGCTGCCGAAGCGGCTGGCCAGCGCCAGCGCCAGGGCCTGAAGCACGGCCGGCGAATCCAGCCACTCGGGATGAGAGCAGAGGGCGGGGAGCCACTCGCCGGCACGGGACCAGGGATCCTCGTCGAAGCCCATGGGCGCATCGCTCTCGACCTGGGACTGGAAGACCTTCTGCCAGGCAGCGAACAGGGTGTCCTCGCGGGCGGTGGAGTGGTACTCGAGGCCACCCTCGGCGTCGCGGCGGATCTCCAGGCGCGGGGCGACGGGCAGCTCGGCGAGCAGCGCTTGCAGGGCCACCAGCGGCTCGGCCAGATCCTCCTCGGCGCTGAGCAGCTGGTCGGCCAGGGTCGCACCGGGGTTCTCGGCGAGATCGGCCAGGAACTGCAGCTGATCGGGCTCCAGGTCGCCCTGGCGAGCCAGGCGCCGGAACCAGAAACGCGAGCGCTCCGCGGCCTCCTGCTCGTGCCCCTCGTGGAGCAGTAGCATGGCCTCGATGTAGGCCAGCGTCGGCGAGTCGGGCAGCGCCTGCTGGGCGCGCACGAAGGCCGCCCGGGCGCTGTCCAGGTCGTCGTTGTCCAGGTGCATCAGGCAGAGGCGCTCCAGGGCCACGCCGCGCAGGAACAGCGGCCCGCGATCGAGCACCGCATCGAGCAGCGCCTCGCGCTTGCGATTGAAACCGCGCTCCTGATAGAGATCGATGAGGATCTCGAAGGCGGGCTCGGCCTGTTCCGGCAGCGTCAGCCAGTCGGCGCGCTCGAACAGCGACTCGAGAATCTGCTGGGCGCGCCCGCGCTGGCCCGACTCGGCGGCGATCAGCCCGGCCTCCAGCAGCGCCTGGGCCGGCGCCTGGCCGCTGGCCAGCGCCGCCTTCAAGGTATCGCCCTTCCAGTCGCGCAGCGAGAGCATCCACATCAGGTGGGTCGGTACGTGCCCGGGCAGGCTGACCGCCCCGCAGCAGTGCTTGGTCTTGCGCCCGGAGTCGCACCAGCAGGGCTCGTTGCGCCCCGGCCGGGCCAGCGGCTCGGCGGCGAAATCGAGCCGTGCCAGCGGCGTCTGTGACCACAGCTCAGGGGCCAGCGCCTGGGCCAGGGCTTGATCGCCGCCGACCAGCGCCGGTCCCTCCTTGCGGGCCCAGGCCATCAGCGTCGGATAGCGCTCATCCTCGCGAATGGCGCCCAGTGCCCCCGAGGCAAAGCCCAGCAGCTGTTCCACCCATACTGCCAGCATCACACTCTCCGCAATCCACAAAATGGCACAGTCTACCAGCCTGCCGCCGGGCTGGGCAGGTGGCTCAAACCGTCGCGCTCGGCAGCAGCGCGCGGGTACGGGCGTGCATGTCGAGACGCGCGCCGAGGCGCACCAGGTTCCAGTAGTGGCCGTTGAGGGTGCGTGACAGCAGCAGGGTATCCGCCGGCGGCTGCAGGCGGTCCATGGCCGCCCACACCTTCGGGGAGAGATCGCGCAGCCGGCGATGCACCCGCACGTCGCCGAAATCCTGCTCGCCTGGCTGGAAGAGCGGGGACACCGCCTCGGCCGACTCGCGGTAGAGCGACAGCGGGGCACCCTGCCCCTGGCGGCCACCGAGTTCGAGCAGCGCGGCGTCCATGGCCATGGCATCGCCCTCGAGGGTCGCCTCGAGCAGATGCATCATCGCCGTGAGGCGTGCCTCCGGCACCGGGATCACCGCGCCCAGATCGTAGATCACCAGGCGCCCCGCCTCGTCCGCGGCGAAATTGCCGGCGTGGGGGTCGGCGTGCAGCTCGCCATGGGTGAAGAGCTCCTCGGTCAGCCAGTCGGCAAGCGTCGTCGCCACCTGCTGGCGCCGCTCATGATCGGCCTGCTCGAGATCACGCAGCGGGGTGCCGGCCACGTAGCGCATGGCCAGCACCCGGGGGCCGGAGAACTCGGGCAGCGGCTCGGGGATCACCAGACGCTCGAGATGGGCGTAGCGCTCGCGATAGCGGGCCAGCGCCTCGGCCTCGGCATGATAGTCGAGCTCGCCGCGCAGGCTCACCGCCAGCTCCTCGAACAGCGCATCGAGGCGCGCCTGGGGCACCTTGAACCAGCGCCCCAGACGCATCAGGCGCCGCACCTGGGCCAGATCGCTCTCCAGCACCTCGGCGAGACCGGGATACTGCACCTTGAGCACCAGGGTCTCGCCGTCGTGAGTCACGGCACGATGCACCTGCCCCATGGAGGCGCTGGCGAAGGGGCGGTGCTCGATCTCGCGAAACGTCGCATCGAGATCGCCGTACTGCTCGACCAGGGTGCGCCGGACACCCTCCCAGGGCATCGGTTCGGCCTGACGCTGGAGGCGGGCGAGTTCCTCGGCGAGGTCCGGCGGCAGGAGGTCGTCCCACTGGGACATGATCTGAGCCAGCTTCATGGCCGGCCCCTTGAGCTCCGAGAGCCCCTCGAAGAGCGCCTCGCCCAGGGCCCGCCAGTCGGCCTGTCCGCCCAACCGGGTGCGGATCAGCGCCCCGCCGGTGCGGGCGCCGAGGCCCAGCAGGCGTCGAGTACGGCCACGTTCGCGCATCGCCTTATCTCCTCTCGAGAATTTGTACAACCATTGTACACCTAGCGATCAGCTTACACCTGGCGAGGCGCCGAGAATACTGGAAGAATGTCCATGTCATTTCCGCCGACGAGCCGTCATGCGCCTGATCATCGCCGAAAAACCGAGCCTGGGCCGGGCCATCGCCGACGCGCTGCCCGGCAGCCCACGCCGCCACGACGGGGCCGTCGTGGTCGGCGACACCACGGTCACCTGGTGTCTGGGGCATCTGCTGGAGCAGGCGCCGCCGGACGCCTACGACCCCGCCCTCAAGCAGTGGCGCCTCGACGCCCTGCCGATCCTGCCGAGCCGCTGGAAGCTGATGCCCCGACCCAAGGCGCGCGGCCAGCTGGCGGTGATCCGCAAGCTGCTCAAGGACGCCCGCGAGGTGGTTCACGCCGGCGACCCGGACCGCGAGGGGCAGCTGCTGGTACAGGAGGTGATCGAGCACCTGGGCTGGAAGGGCCCGGTCTCGCGCCTGCTGGTCAGCGACCTCAACCGTCCGGCGGTCAAGCGGGCGCTGGGGCGGCTCGAGGACAATGCCCGCTACACGCCTCTCTATCGGGCGGCCCAGTCTCGAGCCCGGGCCGACTGGCTCTACGGCATCAACCTGACCCGCGCCTGGACGGTCAGCGGGCGACAGGCCGGCCACGACGGGGTGCTCTCGGTGGGCCGGGTGCAGACGCCGGTGCTGGGGCTCGTCGTGCGCCGCGACGCCGAGATCCGCGACTTCCGGCCCACGCCCTTCTTCGTGCTGTGGGCCGATCTCGCCGTCGCGCAGGGGCGGCTGAGGGCCTGGTGGCAGCCCGGCGAAGCCCATCCCCTGGACGATCAGGGGCGATTGCTGGCGCGGGAACCCGCCGCCTCCCTGGCCGAGCGCCTGCCCGGCGCCCAGGGCCGGCTGACCCAGCTGGAGAGCCGCGACAAGCGCCAGGCCGCGCCCCTGCCCTACTCGCTCTCGGCGCTGCAGGTGGACGCGGCGCGGCGCCACGGGCTCTCGGCCAAGGCGACCCTGGACGTCTGCCAGCGCCTCTACGAGCGCCATCAGCTGATCACCTACCCGCGCTCGGACTGTCGCTACCTGCCCGAGGAGCACTTCGCCGCCGCCCGGGCCACGCTCGAGGGCGCCTGTCGCGCCGATGACACCCTGCGTGGCTGGCTCGCCGGCGCGGATTTCTCGCGTCGCTCCAAGGCCTGGAACGACAAACAAGTCGGCGCGCACCACGCCCTAGCGCCCACCGGCAAGCCCGCCGACCTCGCGCGTCTCGAGAAGGCCGAGGCCGACGTCTTCCGGCTGATCGCCCGCAACGTGCTGGCCCAGTTCTACCCGCCGCTGGCCGTGCGCGAGGTCAAGGCGGACTTCCTGATCCTAGAGGAGCCCTTCCGCGCCAAGGGACAGGAGATCCTCGACCCCGGCTGGAAGCCGCTGTTCACCACTCGCGAGGAGGCGCCGCCCTTGCCGCCGCTCACCGAGGGCGAGGCCTGCCGGGTGGCGGAGGCCGGCGTGGAGGATCGCGAGACTCGCGCCCCCGAGCCCTTCACCGACGCCAGCCTGATCAAGGCGATGATGAATATCGCCCGCTACGTCGACGACCCGGCGGTGCGCCGCACCCTGCGCGAACACGACGGCCTGGGCACCGAGGCGACGCGTGCCGGCATCCTCGAGACCCTGGTGGAGCGCGGCTACCTGGTGCGCCAGGCCAAGGCGCTGCGCGCCAGCCGGCTGGGTAGCGCGCTGATCGCCTCACTGCCCGACGCGGCCGGGCGTCCCGAGCGCACCGCCCTGTGGGAGCAGCGGCTGAGCGCCATCGCCGAGCAGGGCGACGATCCGGCCCCCTTCCTGGCGGCGCTGATCGAGGACCTGCGCGGCCTGCTCGGCGCCGCGGACGCCGGCCGGATACGCACCGCGCTCGCCGGCGCCCAGGGCGAACAGGCGCCGACGCCCAAGCCTGGCGCCAAGAGTGCCAAGAGCGGCAAGAAACGCGGCGCCCCCCGCCGCCGCAGCGGTGCCGCGGCCAAACGCCCCCGGAAGACATGACGCACCGCGCCGCCGCCTAGTGTGCTGTAAAAGCGTGCTGCGAACGCTTGCCGCGGACACTTGCCGCCCACGATGCCGCGGCCACGAATTCGAGGAGAAGTGCCATGACCCTGACGCGACACTGGATCGTCGGCCCCGGCGCGCTGGGCCGACTGATCGCCCTGCGGCTGGCCGGCACGGCCGAGGTGACGCTGATCGCCCGCCGCACGCTGCCCGCCGAGCAGACGCTGATCACCCCGGAGCACGCGGCGCTCGTGCGCCGCGTCGACGTGGCCCACATCGAGGCCCTGCCATCGCCGCCCCCCGATGTGATGCACCTCACCACCAAGGCGCACGGCGCCGAGGCGGCCCACGCCGCCTTGGCCGGCCACCTGCCCGAGGGGGTACCGCTGGTGCTGTGGCAGAACGGCTTCGCCTGCCAGCCGCGGCTCAGCGAGCGCCACGCGGGGCCGGCGCTGTGTGCCAGCACCACCGAGGGAGCGCACGTCCAGGACGATGCCCGGGTGACCCATGCCGGGCACGGCCACACCTTCCTTGGCAGTCTCGATGGTCGCCACGGCGAGCTCGCCGCGCGCCTGGCTGAGACGCTCGCCTCGGCGGGCCTTCCCGCCGAGGCGGTCGACGACATCCGGCTGCGCCTGTGGCGCAAGCTCGCCGTCAACGCGGCGATCAATCCGCTGGTGGCCCGGTTCGGCATCCGCAACGGCGAGCTTCGCGACGCCGCCTTCCGCACCCGGGTCGAGGCCCTGCTCGCCGAGCTCGCGCCGATCCTCGCCGCCGAGGGCATCGCACCGCCCGATGGCGAGGGGATCGCGGGCTGGCGACGCCTGGTGTGGCAGGTCATCGAGGCGACGGCCGCCAACCGCGCCTCCATGCTGCAGGACGTCCAGGCCGGGCGCCTCACCGAACACGAGGCGATCCTCGCGCCGCTGCTCTCTGCGGCCGAGCAACACGGCCTGGCGGCGCCCGACCTGGCCGATCATCTGACCGCCCTGCGGGCGCGCGCCGACGCATTGGCGCAACCTGGAGGCGGTTGCTAGATTGAGAGGGTGATAATTCCGGGCCGGCATCCCCACTGCCGACTCAAGGTCGGAGATCATGCACCCGAATTCGCGCTTTCTCATCGCCCTGACCGCCCTGCTGGCGGTCATTGCCCTGCCCTGCCAGGCCGACCTCGAGCTTGAACTCGACGCCGACACGGAGATCGAGGCCGACATGCCCGCCTACGGCGGCATCGCCCAACCCCTGGTGCTGCTCGATAACGGCATGCTCGTCCAGGGCGACGACGTCGCTAGCCCCGATGGCGCCACTTCCGGCTTTCGCCTCACCGCCGGCTTCACCCCAAAGAACCTGCCGCGCCTCGATCTGGGCGCCGAGGTCAGCTATCAGCGCAGCGATAACGTGCCGATCACCGGAGAAGACGGTTCGCGGCTTCACGAAACCACCAGCCTCGGCGGCAGCCTGCTGGCCGGTGTGCGCGTCGGCGCCCTCGGCCTCTATGCCAAGGCGGGTCTCGCGGAGTGGCAGGGCGACCCCATCGGCTCCGACGATCGCGCCGCGCAACGTCGCGGCACGGCGCGGACCCAGGGCTTCGGGGCACGCCTGCAGTTTCGCCAGGTGGTCAGCCGCCTCGAATTCGAACAGATCGATGCCCCGGCCATGGAGCACCTCAACCTGATGACCGCCTCGATTCACCTTCCCTTCTGAGATTCTGAGTCCAAGAACCTCTGATTCCCACACTGAAACGATCTCGCCCCGACCAGTGATGGTCGGGGCGAGATCGTGTGCCTGACAGGATCTGGCTGGCGGAAAGGGCTCAGCCGGTATTGCGAAGCCCCGCCGCGATACCCGCCATGGTCACCATCAGGGCCCGCGACAGGTCCGCGCTGATGGCGCCGTCGGCATCGCGGTTACGCTGCAGCAGCTCGGCCTGGAGGCCGTGTAACGGATCGATGTAGGGATTACGCACATCGATGGCCTGGCGAATCAGCGGCGTGCCCTCCAGCAGCTCCTGCTGGTCGAGTACCTGCAGCACCGCGTCCTGAAGGCGACCGAAGCGCGTCCGCAGCCGCTCCCCCAGCGCCTTGAGGGCCGGCTCGTCGACCAGGCGATGCTCGTAGTAGGCGGCGATGTCCACGTCGGCCTTGGCCAGCAGCATCTCCAGCATGTCGAGATAGGTGCCGAAGAAGGGCCACTCCTGGCGCATCTCGCGCAGCAGCTCGAGGCCGCCCGGCGTCTCGAGGCGCTCGCTGAAGGCCTCGCCGCTGCCGAGCCACGCCGGCAGCATCAGGCGGGTCTGGGTCCAGGCGAAGATCCAGGGGATGGCGCGCAGGGTCTCCACCCCGCCGTCCTGGCGACGCTTGGTCGGCCGCGAGCCGAGCGGCAGGCGACCCAGCGCTCCCTCCGGGGTCACCGAGCGGAAGTAGGGCACGAAATCGGGATCCTCACGGACCACGCTCACGTAGGCGCCGTGGGCCACCTTGGCCAGGCGATCCATCTCCTCGCGCCACTCCGCGCGCGGCGACGGCGGCGGCAGCAGGCTCGCCTCGAGCACCGCGCAGGCATAGATCTCCATGGAGCGCAGGGCGATCTCGGGCTGGCCAAACTTGAAGCGGATCATCTCGCCCTGCTCGGTCACCCGCAGGCTGCCGTTCACCGAACCCGGTGGCTGGGAGAGGATGGCCGCATGGGCCGGGCCGCCGCCGCGCCCCACGGTGCCGCCGCGACCGTGGAACAGCGTCAGGTCGACGCCGTGGCGATCGCACACCTCCACCAGCGTCTCCTGGGCGCGGTACTGCGCCCAGGCGGCGGCCAACTGGCCGGCATCCTTGGCAGAGTCCGAGTAGCCGATCATCACCTCCTGGCTATCGCCGGCGAGCTCGCGGTAGCCCGGCAGCGCCAGCAGGTGGTCGATCACCTCGCCGGCATGATCGAGGTCATCGAGGGTCTCGAACAGCGGCGCGATGGGCAGGCTCACGGCGCCGCCCACCTCCTTCATCAGCAGCGCTACGGCCAGCACGTCGGAGGGCTCCCCGGCCATGGAGATGATGTAGGTGCCGAGCGCCTCGCGATGCTCGGAGGCGATCACGCGGAAAGTGTCGATGACCTCGCGGGACTCCGCCGAGCACTCCCAGCGCCGCGGGATCAGCGGGCGCCGGGAGGACAGCTCGGCGAGCAGGAATTCCTGGCGCTTCGCCTCGTCCCAGTCACGATAGTGGCCAAGGCCCAGGCCGTCGGTGAGCTCCTCCATCACCTGGGCGTGGCGGCTGGCCTCCTGGCGCAGGTCGAGCTTGGTCAGGGTCACGCCGAACACGGCGACGCGGCGCAGGGTATCGAGCAGCGCGCCGTTGGCGATGGTGTCCAGGCCGACGTCACACAGCGACCGGTAGCAGGCCAGCAGCGGCGCGTAGAGCTGATCGCGGGTCTCGATGATCGGGGCCTCGTCGACGCTGCGCCCATCGAGCTGCGCCTTGGCCCAGTCCCGCGTCGCCTCGACGCGGGTCACCAGACGCTTGAGCAGCTCGCGGTAGGGCTCGGCCACCTCGCCCACCTCGGCGCGCAGCGCGCTGTTGGCCTTCCACATGGAGAGCTCGGCCTTGAGCTGCTCCAGGTCGCGCAAGTAGAGATCGGCGGCCATCCAGCGGCCCAGCAGCAGCACCTCCCGGGTCACCTTGGCGGTGACGTTGGGATTGCCGTCGCGGTCGCCGCCCATCCAGGAGGCGTAGCGGATCGGCGCGGCGTCCAGCGGCAGGCGCTCGCCGGCGGTCTCCAGCAGCAGGTTGTCGAGGTCGCGATGGAAATCGGGCACCGCCTGCCACAGCGAGTTCTCGATCACCGCGAAGCCCCACTTGGCCTCGTCCACCGGGGTCGGCCGCTCGTGACGGATCTCGTCGGTGTGCCAGGCCTGGCTGATCAGCTCCTCCAGGCGCCCCTGGGCGCGCACGCCGCGCTCCGGATAGTCGCCGGAGGATTCGATGGCGGTCAGGCAGTCGTCGATGGCGTCGTACTTCTGAATCAGGGTCCGCCGGATGACCTCGGTGGGGTGGGCGGTGAGGACCAGCTCGACGCGCATGCCGGCGAGGCTCTCGACCAGCTTGCGCGGCGAGTGGCCGGCGCCCCGGGCACGCTCGAGCAGCTCGGAGAGCACCGGCTGGGTGCCGGGCCGGTAGTCCTCGACCCGGCGAAAGCGCGCCCGGTAGTGCTGCTCGGCGATGTTGGCCAGGTTGAGGAACTGGTTGAAGGCGCGGGTGACCGGCAGCAGGTCGCGGTCGGGCAGCTGGCGCAGGTATTCGATTAGCTCGCGCTGGCTGCCGTCCTCGCCCTGACGCCCGCCCTTGGCGAAGCCGCGGATGGTCTCGATGCGATCGACGAAGCCCGGCCCGAGATCATCGGCGATGGTGCGCCCGAGGCTATCGCCCAGGATACGAACGTTGTCACGCAGTGATTCATGCAGGTCATGGCTCATGGCTGACTCTCTCCTTGCGGCGATTCCTTGAGGGGGACGTCGTGTCGCTTGGCCGCCTGCCAGTGGCGCTCCATGGCCGCGAGGCCCGCCTCGGGCAGCGGCACGTCCTCGGCGGCCAGGGCCGCCTCCAGGTGGCGAAAGCGCCGCTCGAACTTGGCATTGGTGTGGCGCAGGCACTGCTCGGGATCGGCCTTGAGGGTGCGCGCCAGGTTGGTGACGGCGAACAGCAGGTCCCCCACCTCCTCGGCGGCATGCTGGCGATCCCCTTCGGCCAGCGCCTCCTCGACTTCGTCGAGCTCCTCGCGGATCTTCGCCAGCACGCCGCGTGCATCGGGCCAGTCGAAGCCGACCCGAGCCGCCCGCTTGGAGAGCTTGGCGGCGCGCGCGAGTGCCGGCAAAGTGCGCGGCACGTCATCGAGCACCGAGTGGGCCTCAGCGTCATGTGCTCGCTCGGCGCGCTCCTCGGCCTTCAGCGACTCCCAACGCGAGTGCACCTGCCGGGTCTGGACCTCGGCGGCGCTCATGCCCTCGCGACGCGAGGCGAGGGTGCCGTCGGGGAAGACGTGGGGATGACGGTGCAGCATCTTGGCGGTCAGGGTGTCGACCACGTCGTGGAAGTCGAAGCGCCCCTCCTCGGCCGCGAACTGGCTGTAGTAGACCACCTGGAAGAGCAGGTCGCCGAGTTCGCCGGGCAGCTCGTCAAAGGCGCGACGCTGGATGGCATCGGCAACCTCGTAGGCCTCCTCGAGGGTATGGGGGACGATGGAGTCCCAGTCCTGCTGGACGTCCCAGGGGCATCCCTGCTGGGGGTCGCGCAGCACGGCCATCAGCTCGAGCAGGTGGTTCAGATCGTGGCGGGTATCGCTCATGTGGCCTTCCTCTTGCTCTTGCCCTTGCCCTTCTTGCCACCGCCGCGCAGGCGGCGCACCTCGATCACGTTGGGCAGCTGCTGAATACGCGAGAAGAGCCGCCCCAGGGTCTCCAGGCCATCGACCTCGACGGTGATGGACATGCGGGCGATGCCGTCGTCGGTATCGGTGAGGGTGTTGACGGAGAGCACGTTGAGGCGGTCGTTGCTGAGCACGCCGGTGACGTCGCGCAAGAGCCCTGAGCGGTCCCAGGCCTGGATCTCGATGTCCACGGGGTACTGGGTGCGGGCGCGCTCCCCCCACTCCACCTCGATGATGCGTTGCGGCTCATCGAGACGCAACTGCAGGATATTGGGGCAGTCCTGGCGGTGCACGGTGACGCCGCGCCCCTGGGTGATGAAGCCGACGATGGCCTCGCCGGGCACCGGATGGCAGCAGTTGGCCATGCTGGTCTTGAGGTTACCCACGCCGAGCACGGTGATGTCGCCGCCAGAGCCCTTGCCGGCGGCCTTTCGCGGCTTGGCCAGCAGGCGGTCGAGCTGCTCCTGGTCGTCGCTCTCGCCGAACAGCTGCTGGGCCTGGTGCAGCACCTGACCGATGCGCAGGTCGCCGGCCCCCAGGGCGGCATGCATGTCCTCCGGAGTCGGATAGTTGACCTTGTTGGCCAGGCGGGTGAGGTCCATGTCCTCGATGTCGAGGCGCTTCATCTCGCGCTCGAACAGCGCCCGGCCCTCCTCGAGGTTGCGGTCGCGCGCCTGCAGCTTGAACCAGGCCTGGATCTTGGCCCGGGCCCGGGAGGTGCGCACGTAGCCCAGGTTGGGGTTGAGCCAGTCGCGGCTCGGCCCGCTCTTGCTGGCGGTGAGGATCTCCACCTGCTGGCCGGTCTTGAGTCGATAGGTGAGCGGCACGATGCGCCCGTCGACCTTGGCGCCGCGACAGCGATGGCCCACCTCGGTGTGTACCCGGTAGGCGAAGTCGATGGGCGTAGCGACCCGCGGCAGGTCGATGACGTGGCCGTCGGGGGTGAAGACGTAGATGCGATCAGGTGCCACGTCACTGGTCAGCCCCTCGCGCAGGTCGCCGAAGTCGCCGACATCCTCGTGCCACTCGAGCACCTGGCGCAGCCAGGCGATCTTCTCCTCGTAGCTGGCGCTGCGGGCGCTGGTATCGTGCCCCTTGTAGCGCCAGTGCGCGCAGACCCCGAGCTCGGCCTCCTCGTGCATGGCGAAGGTGCGGATCTGGATCTCCAGCACCTTGCTCTCCGGACCGAACACGGCGGTGTGCAGCGACTGGTAGCCGTTCTTCTTGGGGTTGGCGATGTAGTCGTCGAACTCGTTGGGCACGTGGTGCCAGCGCGAGTGGACGATACCCAGCACCGTGTAGCAGTCGCTCACCTCGGGTACCAGTATGCGCACCGCACGGATATCGTGGACCTGGGAGAAGTCGATGCGCTTGAGCTTCATCTTCCGCCAGATCGAATAAATGTGCTTGGCGCGGCCGTCGACCTGATAGCGACGGATGCCCTGGGCCGACATCAGCGACTTGAGGGTTTCCACCACCTCGCTGATGTAGCGGTCGCGATCCTGGCGCCGCTCGGCCAGCTGCCGGGCGATGGTCTTGTAGTCGTCCTCGTGCAGGTAGCGAAAGGAGAGATCCTCGAGCTCCCACTTGAGATGGCCGATACCCAGCCGGTGGGCCAGCGGCGCATAGATGTCGAACACCTCGCGGGCCACCTGCAGGCGCTTCTCGCGCGGGGCATCGCGCACCTGGCGCAGCGCACAGGTGCGCTCGGCGATCTTGATCAGGGCGACGCGCACATCGTCGATCAGGTTGACCAGCATCTTGCGCAGGTTGTCCTGCTGATCGTGCTGGGTCAGGCCCTGGCTGGGCGCCTGGAAGGTGCTGATGGCGGCCATCTGCAGCACGCCATCGATCAGCCCGGCCACCTCGCTGCCGAAACGCTTCTCGACCTCCGCGAGGCCGATCAGCCGCTCGCGCACCGCCCGATAGAGCACCGCCGCCTCAAGGGCCGGCTGGTCGAGCTTGAGCTCGCCGAGGATATCGGCCATCTCGAGCCCCATGCGAAAGCTCGAACCGTTCAGTAGCCAGGTCTTGTGGGGGCGCCCGGAGGTCTGTTCCAGGTGCTGGGCGAGCCGGCAGGCCTGATCCATCTCCGCGACGTCACGCAGCTTCACGTCATCCTGCAGGCGCGTCAGCCACAGGTCGATGTCGACCGCCCCATCCTGGGTCAACGGCTGATCCTCACGCACTTTAACCATCGCTTGGCGCTCCTTGGGGGTCGCGAGTCGACCCTGTGAACTCGAACATCAGCATGGATTCCAGGTGGGAGGTGTGCACGAACATGTCGGCGACCGCCGCACGCACGATCCGATATCCCCCCTGCACGAGGTGCGCCGCATCCCGCGACAGGGTCGCCGGATCGCAGGAGATATACAGCAGATGGGGCACCGGGTACGCCGTCAGCGCCTGACTCACCGCCTCGGCGCCCTCGCGCGGCGGATCCAGCACCACCAGCTCGGGTCGCGTCACCGCGAGCAGCTCGCGCACCGCCGCCGGGTCGTTGAGGTCGGCCTGGTGGGCATCGATATCCAGGCCGTTGGCGTGCGCGTTGTCGGCCAGGCGCTCGACCATCGCCGGGCTGCCCTCCGCCGTGGTGACCCGGGCGCCGGCCGCGGCCAGCGGCAGGCTGAAGTTGCCGACGCCGGCGAACAGATCGAGCATCCGAGCCTTCTCGACGAGCGGCGATAGCCAGGCGAGCGCGGCGCCAACCATCAGGCGATTGACCTCGGCATTGGCCTGGAGAAAGTCTCCGGGGGCGACGCGAAGCGGGATCTCGCCGGATGGCCCCGGCACTCGGCACTCGAGCGCCGGCACCGGCGTCAGCCACTCGAAGGCCGGGCCCTCGCGGCCTAGCCAGCGGGCGAGGTTCACCCCCTGGGCCGCGGCGAAGTCCTGCCAGCGGCGGGTGTCGCCCGCATGCTCGCGCAGCTGGCGTACCACCAGCACCACGCCGCGATCGCTCTCGAGCAATTCGAGGTGCCCCACCTGACGCGGCGCCTCGAGCGCCGAAAGCTGCCGATGCAGGGGCGCCAGCAGGGCCTCCAGGGCCGGCACCAGCACGCGGCAGGAGTCGATGTCGATCAGGCGATGCGTATGGCGCGCGCGAAAGCCGAGATGCACCCGGCCATCGGCATCGACCTTGACGCCCAGGCGGGCGCGACGGCGGTAGTCCTCTCCCGCCCCGGCCAGCAGCTCGGGGGCGTCCTCAAGCGAGATGCCCTGGCGCCCCAGCAGCTCCGTGAGGACCGCTTGCTTGTGGCGGCGCTGGGCCGGCAGGGCCAAGTGCTGAAGGTCGCAGCCGCCGCAACGCCCGAAGTGGGGACAGGGCGGCGCGACGCGCTCCGGCGAGGAAGTCACGAGCTCGCGGACATGCGCCTCGTCGAAGCGCTTGCGGGTGAGATGCACCGCGACTCTTACCCGCTCGCCCGGCAGCGCGCCGTCGACGAACACTGTCTTGCCCTCTGGAGAGCGGGCCACACCCCGCCCGTCGTGGGCCAGGCCCTGGATCTCCAGCAGATCGGGCTCCTGAGAGGCGGCGGGCGTGTGGCGGTCATCGGCCTTTCGTCCCTGCAGCCCCGAGACGCCCGACGGGGCCCGTTTCGGTCGGCGCTTGCCCAGCATGGCCATATCAGCGCTCCGGGGCGAAAAGGCCGGTGGACAGGTAGCGGTCGCCGCGGTCGCAGACGATGAAGGCGATCACCGCGTTCTCCACCTCGTCGGCGATGCGCAACGCGCCGGCGAGCGCGCCGCCGGAGGAGACCCCGGCCAGGATGCCCTCTTCGCGGGCCAGGCGACGCATGTGCTGCTCGGCCTCCTGCTGGCCAATGTCCAGTACCCGGTCGACGCGACTGGCGTCGAAGATGCTCGGCAGGTACTGCGGCGGCCAACGGCGAATGCCGGCGATACTGGCCCCGTCCTCGGGCTGCAGGCCGACGATCTGCACCTCGGGATTGCGCTCCTTGAGGTAGCGCGACACACCCATGATGGTGCCGGTGGTGCCCATGGAGCAGACGAAGTGGGTGATGGTGCCGCCGGTCTGCTCCCACAGCTCCGGTCCGGTAGTGCGATAGTGGGCCAGCGGATTGTCGGGGTTGGCGAACTGGTTCAGCGGCTTACCTTCACCGCGGGCGACCATGGTCTCGGCCAGGTCGCGGGCCTCCTCCATGCCCCCTGTCTCGCTCACCTCGATCAGCTCGGCCCCGTAGGCGGCCATGGCCTGCTTGCGCTCGGCGGAGGCGCTCTCCGGCATGATCATCACCATGCGATAACCCATGATGGCGGCCGCCATCGCCAGGGCGATGCCGGTGTTGCCGGAGGTCGCCTCGACCAGGGTATCGCCGGGAACGATCTCGCCCCGGGCCTCGGCCTGCTGGATCATGGAGAGCGCCGGACGATCCTTGACCGACCCGGCCGGATTGTTGCCCTCCAACTTGGCCAGCAGAGTGTTGCCGCGCCCGGCGGTGATGCGCTTGAGGCGGACCAGCGGCGTATGGCCGACGGTCTCCTCGAGATTGGGGAAATGCATGTCACCTTCCTGATGAATCCGTCTTTTCGGCATTATATCCGTGCCACCCCATGCTGGACAGGCATCCACCCACGCTGTGGCATACTGGGCGCCGATCCACCGACTGACGAGCCCGCCATGTTCCTGAAGACGCGCCTGATGCTGTCGATCCTCGGCCTGCCGCTGATGCTGCTGACGCTGCTGGCCGGCGTGGCCGTGGTCCTCGAGGACCGCCAGGATCGGGCGGCGCTGCGCGAGACTCTGAGCCAGGGTACCAGGCTGCTCGCTCCGAGCCTTGGCGAGGCGCTGGCGGCGGGCGATGAGCGGGCGCTGTCACGTCTGGGCGAGCGCCTGATGGCCCTGCCTCATGTCGAGTCGCTGAGCGTTCAGGATGGCCACGGAGAGCTTCGCCTCACCCTCGGCCAACTCGGCAAACCGCCGACACCGCCGAGGGACGCGGCCCCGCAACTGCTCGAGCAGGGCCTTGTCTGGCGCTGGCAGACGCCCCTGCCGAGCCCGGGGACAGCCACGGCCTGGCTGACCCTGGACGTCGACACCACGCCCCTGCTGCTGTCTCGCTATCGCCTCATGGCCAGTGCCGGGCTGGTGCTGATGCTCGCCGGGCTGCTGCTGCTCCTGGTCGGCTTCGCCGTCACGCGGCGCGTGACCCAGCCGCTGGAAGATGCCGGGCGTGCCCTGAAGCGCCTCGCCTTCGGCATGGTGCCGGCGCGCCTGGCGCCGCCGGCCTCGCCGGAGCTCGGCTCGCTGACCCGGCGCGTCAACGATCTCGCCGACCACCTGGCCGCGTCCCGGGACGACCTGCAGGCGCAGATCGAGCAGGCCACCAATGAGCTCCAGGAGTCCATGGAGACCATCGAGGTCCAGAACATCGAGCTGGACATGGCCCACCGCCGCGCCGTGGAAGCCAACCGGGTCAAGTCGGAGTTCCTGGCCAACATGAGCCACGAGATCCGCACCCCCCTCAACGGCATCGTCGGCTTCTGCCGCCTGCTCGGGCGTTCGCGACTGGAGCCGCGACAGCGCGAGTGGCTGGACCACGTGCAGCGCGCCTGCGACAACCTGCTGATGCTGGTCAACGACGTGCTGGACTTCTCGAAGCTGGAGGCCGGACGGGTCGAACTGGAGACACTGCCGCTGGACATGGTCGCCCTGGTCGACGAGGTGCTTGGCCTGCAGGCGCCGCTCGCGCAGCACAAGCACCTGAGGCTGCTTGGCCTGGTCTTCGACGACGTGCCCGCCGATCTCAAGGGTGACCCGCTGCGCATCCGCCAGGTGATCACCAATCTGGTCAACAACGCCGTGAAGTTCACCGATCGGGGTGAAGTGATCGTGCGCGTCATGCTGGAAGAGGCCGAGATCGACCGGGTGCTCCTGCGCATCGGCGTCAGCGACACCGGCATGGGCCTCAGTGAGGAGGCCTGCCGCCGACTGTTTCAGGCCTTCCACCAGACCGATATCAGCCACTCTCGGGAATTTGGCGGCACCGGGCTGGGGCTTGCCATCAGCCGTCAGCTGGTCGAGCAGATGGGCGGCGAGGTGAGCGTGGAGAGTGTTCCTGGCGAGGGCTCGACCTTCTCCTTCACCCTGCCGCTTGAGGGCAACGCCGAGGCCGAACGCCTCCCCGAGCTTCGCCTGCAGGGCGATACCGTTGCACTCGACGAATCCCATCTACCCACTCGACGGGCCCTCGAGCACCTGATGCGTCGCTGGGATGCGCGGGTCGTCACGGCGACCCAAGCCGCCGCCGAGCCCGGCGTCGCGCTGGCCGTGGTAGCGCTCGACGCCGAGGATCTCGAGGCCGCCTCGCTGGACGTGTGGCGGGGGCGACTGGAGCAACTGGCCTGCCCGGCCCTGCTGCTGGTCAACGCCGGCCTACCCGATCTCCCCGCCCTGCCCCTGCCGCATGGCGGCGAGATACTGACCAAGCCGATCGCCCGCGCCACGCTGGTCCAGGCGATGCGCCGTCACCTGGCGCATACGCCTCAGGCCCTGCCAGCGCCAGGGTCTCCGCGAGCGCCCGCGAGCATGCCGCGGCTGCTGGTGGTCGACGACACCGAGTCCAATCGCCTGCTGATGCGCGAACTGCTGAGCGATGTCGGGGTCGCGGTGACCCTGGCGGCGAGCGGCTCCCAGGCGCTGACCCTGGCGCGCCAGCAGCGCTTCGACCTGGTGCTGATGGACATCCGCATGGCCGGCATGGATGGGCTGGAGACGACCCGGGCGCTGAGGAGGCTCGGCGGGGAGTGGCGGCGGGTACCGATCATCGCCGTCACCGCTCACGTGCAGGGCGAGCAGCGGCGAACGCTTCTGGAGAGTGGGCTCGACGACGTGCTGATCAAGCCGCTGGAGCCCCAGCGGCTCGTCCGGCTGCTCGAGGAGACCCTCGGCCTGACGATGCCATCGCGCTTCACTGCGGAGGCAACGACGATGCAGGACGACGGCCGGCAGAACGCGGGGCAGGAACTGGCCGTGGTCGACCTGGAGATCGGCACGCGACTCGCCGGCGGGCGCGAGGCGCTCGCCCGGGAGCTGCTCGAGAGACTGGCCGACTCGCTGCCGGAGAGCGAGCGGGCCATCCGCGATGCCGTCGAACGTCACGACGGCGAGGCCCTGCTGGATGCCCTGCACGCCTTGAACGGCGCCTGTCGCTACTGCGGCACTCCGCGCCTCGGGCTGTTGGCAGAGACCCTGGAGACGCGACTGAGATCACGCGGGCGGGAGTCCGTGGTGGCGCTACTGCCCGAGCTCTATGCCGCCATGGCCGAACTGCGCCGCTGGCAGGCGGATCAGCCCTCGAGCACGACGAAGGCCATGGCCAGTGCCTCCTCATCGGAGAGCGAGAGGTGAAGGGAGCGCACGCCGGCCGCCTCGGCCAGCGCCTGCGCATTGCCGGAGAGCACCAGCGAGGGACGCCCCAGGGCATCGTTGACCACCTGGATCTCGGTCCAGCGCATGCCGTGGCGCAGCCCCGTGCCCAGCGCCTTGACGAAGGCCTCCTTGGCGGCGAAGCGCTTGGCCAGGAAGGCCGCCGGCAGCACGTGGCCGCGTAACCGCTCCCGTTCGAGCTCGCCGAGCAGACGCCGAGCGAAGCGCTCGCCGTGGCGCTCCATGGCCCGCTCGAAGCGGGCCACCCGGGCGATATCGGTGCCGATGCCGACGATCATCGGCAGCAGCCTGCCTCGTCGTCGTGGCCATGGTCGTGATCGTGCTCATCGAGGGCCGCCAGCAGGCCGGCCTCCTGGCCGGCGATGGCCAGCCGCTTCATCTCGACCACGGCCTCCTTGAGCCCCACGAAGAGCGACCGGGCGATGATCGCATGGCCGATATTGAGCTCGTGGACACCGGGCAGCGCGGCCACGGCCTCGACGTTGTGGTAGTGCAGGCCGTGGCCGGCATTGACGGTGAGGCCAAGCTCACAGGCCATCTCGGCGGCGGCGGCGAGCCGCGCATGCTCGCGACGCGCGGCCGCCCCCGTGGCCTCGGCGTAGGCGCCGGTATGCAGCTCGATCACTGGCGCCCCGACCCTGGCGGCGGCGGCGATCTGCTCGGGCTCCGGGTCGACGAACAGTGACACCTCGCAGCCCGCCGCCGCCAGGCGCCGACAGGCCTCGCCGATCGCCTCCTGGCTACCCGCCACGTCGAGCCCGCCCTCGGTGGTCAGCTCCTCGCGCTTTTCCGGCACCAGGCAGACGTGGGCGGGGCGCAGCTCCTCGGCCAGGCGCAGCATCTCCTCGGTCACGGCCATCTCGAGGTTCATGCGGGTATTGAGCACCTCGGCCAGCAGGCGCACATCGCGCTCCTGGATGTGGCGACGATCCTCGCGCAGGTGCACGGTGATGCCGTCGGCGCCGGCCTCCTCGGCGAGCAGGGCTGCCTGGACGGGATCGGGGTAGCGCGTCCCCCGGGCCTGGCGAAGAGTGGCGATGTGGTCGATGTTGACGCCGAGCAAGATACGCGGGGGATGCATGGGGACTCCAAGGGGTCGAAAAATCAGGAATTAAGCCACTCGCCTGAGCCGTGGGCTCGGGGCTGATCCGGCGGCAGCCCTGCGAGGAGACGCTATGAACCCATCCCTGAGCGCTACCGATGCCATCCGTGGCATAGGACCTCCTCTTCGGTCTACCCCCGGCGCCCCTCGCGGTCATGGCGAGACGTGCCAGAAAGTCATCAGTGTGAACCGGCCCGCCGACGCTGGGCAAGCTGGCGCATCAGCTCCCGGGAGCGCAGCGGGCGCGAGCCTAGCAGCGGTGCCAGGGCCCGCCGCGTGATCGCCTTGGCCGGCCCGGCGAGCCCCGGCTCGTCCCAGCCGCCCCTGGCCAGCAGCCGGAGGGTGCGCCCATCGATGCCGCGCTCGGCGACCACGAAGGCGCGCGAGCCATGGTCCAGATCGTAGCGGCCCTGGGGATCGAGCTCGCCGCCCTCGGGGTCGGTGAAGCGCGGCAGGGCATCGAGCGCCTCGAGCACCGCCACCTCCAGCCGACGCAGCGAGGCGGCCCGCCCCTCCGGGCGCGGCAGCGCCTCCAGCATGGCGGTGTAGTAGGCGAAGGTCTCGGCGACGGGCAGCTCCACCGGCAACACCCGGGTCAGCAGCTCGTTGGCATAGAGCCCACAGAGCAGGCCTTCGCCTGCCAGCAGCGCCGCGCTGCCGCGCCCCTCCATCAGCCGCAGGCGCTTGAGCTCGCCCTCCCCGGCCCAGGTGACGTGCATCGGGGCGAAGGGCTGCAGCCGGGTGCGGGCGCGGCTGCCCGGGCGCTGCACGCCCTGGGCCACGGCCCGCACCCGGCCATGCTGCAGGGTCAGCAGATCGACCAGGGCACTGGTCTCGCGATAGGGACGCTTGTGCAGCAGGAAGGCCGGTTCGGGGGTCATCGCGGCGTCATGGCATCAGTCCAGGTCATAGCCCAGGCTCTTCAGGGCCCGCTCGTCGTCGGACCAGCCACTCTTGACCTTGACCCAGAGGTTGAGCATCACCTTGGCGCCCAGCGCGCGCTCCATGTCCAGGCGCGCCTCGCGGCCGATGCTCTTGATCCGATCGCCTTTCTCGCCGATCAGGATCTTCTTCTGACCCGCCCGTTCGACGAGGATCAGGGCGCTGACGTGCACTACCCGCCCCTCGTCACGGAACTCCTCGATCTCGACGGTCATCTGGTAGGGCAGCTCGTCGCCGAGCTGGCGCATCACCTTCTCGCGCACCAGCTCGGCGGCCAGGAAGCGCTGGCTCTTGTCGGTGACCTGATCCTCGGGGAAGTAGTGCACGCTCTCGGGCAGGTGCTTGGCGACCTCGGCCTCGAGCTCGGGCACATTGGTGCCGTGCTTGGCGGAGATCGGCACGATAGCGGCGAAGTCGCGGCGCGCACCGACCTGCTCTAGCCACGGCAGCAGGCTTGCCTTGTCCTGCAGGCGATCGACCTTGTTGACGGCCAGGATCACCGGCGCCTCGACATGCTCGAGACGCTGCAGCACTACCTGGTCCTCATCGCTCCAGCGGGTGCGATCGATGATGAACACCACGCAGTCCACGTCGCGCAGGGCCTGCACGGCGGCCTGGTTCATGAAACGGTTGATCGCCTTGTTGCGATCCTTGGCCAGGATGTGGATGCCCGGGGTGTCGACGTAGATGAACTGCGTCTGATCCTCGGTCTTGATGCCCATCACCTGGTGGCGCGTGGTCTGGGGACGGCGCGAGGTGATAGAGATCTTCTGGCCGAGGATCCGGTTCATCAGCGTCGACTTGCCGACGTTGGGGCGGCCGACGATAGCCACGAAACCGCAGGTAGTGGTCATGATTGGCTCCCGGTGCCGTGGGTCTTGGTCGGTTCGAGCTGAGACAGGGCCTGTTCGGCGGCCAGCTGCTCGGCGTGACGACGGCTCGAGCCGACGCCTCGGGTGTGCTCGTCGAGCACCTCGACGTGACAATCGACGGTAAAGGTCTGGGCGTGCGCCTCGCCTTCCACCGAGGTCACCTCGTAACGTGGCAGGGCCACCTGGCGCGACTGCAGGAACTCCTGCAGGCGCGTCTTGGGATCCTTCTGGGTGTCCTCGAGGCTGATCGCTTCGAGGCGCTCGGCGTACCAGGAGAGCACGCGCGTGCGGGCCGTCTCCATGCCGGCGTCCAGATAGATCGCCCCGAGCACCGCCTCGACGGCATCGGCGAGGATCGAGTCGCGGCGGTGTCCTCCGCTCTTCATCTCGCCGGAGCCGAGCCTCAGACACTCGCCGAAGGCCATCTCGCGGGCCAGTTCGGCCAGGGTCTTGCCCTTGACCAGGCGCGCGCGCAGCCGCGACAGCTGCCCTTCCCGCGCCTCGGGAAAGCGCCGGAAGAGCGCCTCCGCGATGACGAAGTTGACGATCGAGTCACCGAGAAATTCGAGGCGTTCGTTGTTCTGACCGCCGTAACTGCGGTGCGTCATGGCCAGTTCGAGCAGACCGGGATCGGCGAACGCATGACCGATGCGGCGGCTGAAGGCGTTGAGGGAGTTGCTCACGGAGCTCCTGAATACGTCGATATCAAAGGGGTGTGTTCTCTCGCCGGGCCCGACGATCGGTCGGACCCGGCAGGCGGGCCGGCTAACGGTCACCTCGCCACGGGATGCCAGTCGCTACTGGATGTGGCGCACGCTGGTAAAGCTCGGCAGGCCACCATCCCAGTGCATCCAGACGGCGAAGGCCTTGCCGACGATGTTCTCCTCCGGCACGAAGCCCCAGTAGCGGCTGTCGTTGGAGTGATCGCGGTTATCGCCCATGGTGAAGTAGTGGCCTTCCGGCACCACCAGCTCGCGTACCTGGGGACCGGGGTCCCGAGGATTATTGTAGAGTCGGTGCTCGCGCTCGCCCAGCTGCTCGGCCAGCAGCAGCTCGGTGGGCGCCTTGACGGGCCCGGCCTCGAGCAGCCGCTTGGGCACCGCCTCGCCGTTGATGTAGAGCTGCTTGTCCTCATAGCGAATTCGATCGCCGGGCAGGCCCACGACGCGCTTGATGAAGTTCACCGACGGCTCATCGGGAAAACGAAACACCATGACGTCGCCTCGTTCGGGGTCGTCGACCTCGACGAAGCGGGTATTGATCACCGGCAACCGCAGGCCATAGGCGAACTTGTTGACCAGGATGAAGTCGCCAATCTCGAGGGTCGGGCGCATGGAGCCGGAGGGAATCTGGAACGGCTCGACCAGAAAGCTCCTGAGCACCAGCACCACCAGCAGCACCGGGAAGAAGGAGCGGGCGTAGTCGACCGGCCAGGGCTCCTTGAGCGCCCGCTCGCGCGCCCGTTCCCCGAGCCCCTCGGTGGTACCGGCCTCGACCGTGGCCAGTCGTTGCTGGCGGGCGGGGCGCCACCAGAGCAGATCGAGCAGCCAGATCACTCCGGTGACGGCCACGGCCACCACCAGCATCAAAGAGAAGTCCATGCGGTTATCCGTCCCTAGTCATTGACCCTGAGCACGGCAAGGAAGGCATCCTGAGGAATCTCCACCCGGCCGACCTGCTTCATGCGTTTCTTGCCCGCCTTCTGCTTCTCGAGCAGCTTCTTCTTGCGGCTCACGTCGCCCCCGTAGCACTTGGCGGTGACGTTCTTGCGCAGCGCCTTGACGGTGGAGCGCGCCACCACCTGCCCGCCGATGGCGGCTTGGATGGCCACGTCGAACATCTGGCGCGGAATCAGCTCCTTCATCTTCTCGACCAGCAGGCGGCCGCGGCTGTGGGCGTGATCGCGATGGATGATCACCGCCAGGGCATCGACGCGGTCGCCGTTGATCAGCACGTCCAGGCGCACCAGCTGGGCCGCCTGGAAGCGCTCGAAGTTATACTCCAGGGAGGCGTAGCCCTTGGAGATCGACTTCAGGCGATCGAAGAAGTCCATCACCACTTCACTCATGGGCAGCTCGTAGGTGAGCTGGATCTGGCTGCCGAGGAACTGCATGTCGAGCTGGGTGCCGCGGCGCTGCTCGCACTCGGTGATGACGTTGCCGACGAATTCCTGGGGCACCAGGATGCTGGCGCGCACGATGGGCTCGCGCATCTCCTCCACATCGGCCATGTCGGGCAGCTTGGAGGGGTTGGCGACGTAGACGATCTCGCCGTTTTTCATGGCGAGCTCGTAGACCACCGTGGGCGCGGTGGTGAGCAGGTCCAGGTCGTACTCGCGCTCCAGACGCTCCTGGACGATTTCCATGTGCAGGGTGCCGAGGAAGCCGACCCGGAAGCCGAAGCCCAGGGCGTCGGAGTTCTCCGGCTCGTAGTCCAGCGAGGCGTCGTTGAGCGCCAGCTTCTCCAGGGCGTCGCGGAAGTCCTCGTAGTCGTCGGCGCTGACCGGGAACATGCCGGCGTAGACCTGGGGCTTGACCTTCTGGAAACCGGGCAGGCGCGCCACGTCCGGGGTCTTGGTGTGGGTGATGGTATCGCCCACCGGCGCGCCGTGGATGTCCTTGATGCCGGCGACCACGAAGCCGACCTCGCCGGCGCGCAGGATGCCGGTTTGCTTGCGCAGCGGCGTGAAGATGCCCACCTCGCCGACCGGCCAGTCACGACCGGTGGAGGTCATGCGAATCTTGTCGCCCTTCTTGAGGGTGCCGTCGAAGATCCGCACCAGCGAGACCACCCCCAGGTAGTTGTCGAACCAGGAGTCGATGATCAGCGCCTGCAGCGGCGCGGTGGGATCGCCCTTGGGGGGCGGAATGTCGCGCACCAGGCGCTCGAGCAGCGCGTCGATGCCAAGCCCGCTCTTGGCCGAGACCTGGCAGGCGTCGGTGGCGTCCAGCCCGATGATCTCCTCGATCTCGTGGCCCACTTTGTCCGGGTCGGCCTGGGGCAGGTCCATCTTGTTGAGCACCGGCAGCACCTCGAGGCCCTGCTCGATGGCGGTGTAGCAGTTGGCGACCGACTGGGCCTCGACGCCCTGGCCGGCGTCCACCACCAGCAGCGCCCCTTCGCAGGCGTAGAGCGAGCGGGAGACCTCGTAGGAAAAGTCCACGTGACCCGGGGTGTCGATGAAGTTCAGCTGATAGACGTTGCCGTCATCGGCATGGTAATCCAGCGTCACCGACTGGGCCTTGATGGTGATCCCGCGTTCACGCTCGAGGTCCATGGAGTCGAGCACCTGCTCCTTGAGCTCGCGCTCGGTCAGGCCTCCGCAGGTCTGGATCAGCCGGTCGGCCAGGGTCGACTTGCCGTGGTCGATGTGGGCGATGATCGAGAAGTTACGGATGTGCTTGAGGGGATCGGAGGTTGCGTCTTGGGACATCGAGTCGATTCTGCCTTGTGGGTGTCGGGCCACGGCCGACCCGACGGATCGCGAGGCGGTCGGCTGGCGGGCTCTGATGGAATGGCCGCCATTGTAGCGGGATGCGCCTGCCAGATACAGCGACCCGACGGCGGCGGCCGTCGGGTCGGGATCACACAGGACCTTTTTCGAGGCCTCTCGCGCGCCCTGGCTGGGCTTGAGAGAACTGAGAGAGACCGGATAGAGGCCGGGAACAGCCCGGATCAGTCGCCGGAGAGCCGCATGGCGACGAACATCGAACGGCCATCGCGGAAGAGGCGCACCGGCACCGCGCGATCCTCGGGAAGATCCGCCACCAGGCTCGCGAGCTGGTCGGGATCCTCGACGGCGCGATGGTCGATGCTGACCAGCACGTCGCCGACGCGCAGCCCCGCTGCGGCGGCAACGCCGTTCGGTTCGACCTCGGCCACCCGCACGCCGTGTTCGATGCCGAACTCCTCACGCGCGCCTTCCTGCAGCGGCTGCACGGCGATACCGAGCCGGCCCGGGCCTTCATCCTGGGCGGCAGCGGGGCCCTCGCGAAGCGCGTCGGGCCACTCACCAAGGGTCACGGTCTCCTCGCGGCGCTCGCCATCGCGCAGCAGGGTCAGCTCGACGTCGCTGCCCGGGAGCACCTGGCCGATCAGGCGCGGCAGGGTGCTGGACTGATCCACCTCGAGGCCGTTCACCGAGAGGATCACGTCGCCGGCCTCGAGCCCCCCGCGAGCGGCCGGGCCCTCGGGGTCCAGATCGGCGATCAGCGCGCCCTCGGCGGTCTCCATGCCGAAGGACTCGGCCAGATCGCGAGAGACCGGCTGAATCATCACCCCGAGCCAGCCGCGGCTGACCTGGCCGTCGTCGCGCAGCTGATCGGCCACGTCCATGGCGACGTTGATCGGAATCGCGAAGGAGAGCCCCATGTAGCCGCCGCTGCGGGTGAGGATCTGCGAGTTCACCCCGATCACCTCGCCGTCGAGGTTGAATAGCGGGCCACCGGAGTTACCCGGGTTGATGGCCACATCGGTCTGAATGAATGGCACGTAGGCGTCGCGGGGCAGCGTGCGGTCGATGGCGCTGATGATGCCGGCGGTCACCGAATGATCGAAGCCGAAGGGCGAGCCGATCGCCGCCACCCACTGACCCACGCGGAGTCCGTCGGAGTTGCCGAGCGCCAGGGTAGGCAGGTTGTCGGCATCGACCTTGAGCACGGCCACGTCGGTCTTGGCATCCGCGCCGACCAGCTCGGCCTGCAGCTCACGTCGATCGTTGAGGCGAACCACGATCTCGTCGGCCCCGTCGACGACGTGGGCGTTGGTCATGACGTAACCGTCCTCGTCGATGATGAACCCTGAGCCCAACGACTGGCGCTCCTCGCTGGGGCGCTGACCGTGTCCGGGCGGCATCTGGAACTGCTCACCAAAGCGATCGCCGAAGAAGTGACGGAAGATCTCGGGGATCTCCCGTCCCTCGAAGTCGTGGAAGGACGACCCACGCCCTTTCACCGTGCGCGTGGTGGAGATATTGACCACGCCGGGGGCGGCCTCCTCGACCAGCTCGGTGAAGTCCGGCAGGTCACGAGCCATGGCCGACTGCCAGGCCAGCAGTGCCGCGGCAAGCAGCATCCAGAGGGAAAGATGTCGCGTCATGCGTTTCATGAAGCACTCCTGGGTCGACGGGAAGGGATGACAAGCGCGTGCTATTTCTTACCGCGCTCGCGCCAAAAGGTTCAGAGCTCAGGGCGAGGCGGCGCCCGTCTCGGAGCGCCACGTCACCGAGTCGGCCACGCGAATCAGCACCCGCGGCGGCAGTTCGCCCATCACCACCACCTGGCGCGCCTGACCGCCCAGCTCACGACGGCGAACGGCGGCATGAGACACACCGAGTCGATGCAGGCCGGGCATCAGCTGGTCCTTGCCGGCCACGGGTTCCACGAACAGGCTGAGCGTCGCCAGGCCATCGCTGTAGACACGATGCCCGACGGTCTCGTCGTGGCGCGGGCTGCGGGTCTGCACCGGCTTGGCGATGAACCCCTCGGGCAGCCAGGCCGGACGCCAGGGGTCGTCCGGCGCGGGGCGCCGACGATCGAGGTCCACCGCCCCCTGATGGAGGCGGGGCCGGTTCAGCTGAGTGATCTGGAAGGTCTCCACCACGCGCCCCTGCTCATCGAGCAGGATCTGCTTAAGAGTCAGTCCCGTGGCGTTGTCGAGCCAGACGCGGTGGCCATAGCGAAGATCATCCAGGGGCTCGATGTCGAGGCGCACGGTATTTCGATTAGCGAGGCGCTCCTCGCCGCTCATACGCAGGCGATAGAGCCCCTCGAGGTGAGCCACGATGCCCGCCGGAGAAGCGGCCACCGCCGCATCGCCCTCGGCCCAGTGGAGGCGACCGATGCGCCCGCGCCGCTCGAAGACCACCGGTGGACCGTCCAGGAAGCGGGCCACCTCCCGCTCCACACCGTCAACCACATCGTGGGATAACGCCAGCGAGCGAACGCCGTCGCTGCCGATGCGAACGGCGCGCGCCTGAAAGGCGTAGCAGTGGTTGGCCCAGAGACTTCGTTCGAGCCAGGCCTCGGCACTCTCGGGAGTTGGTCGCGAGATCAGCACCTGACAGTCGAAGCGCTCGAACTCGCCACTGCCGGCATGATCGCTATCGCCAGGGGAGAAATCCGCCTGTTCAGCGGCGGCGTCATCGGTCTGAGCCGGCTCGGCCTGCGCGAGGCAAGCCTGCGGCAACGCCGCCAGCAGGCCGCTCAACAGGAAAACTGGGAGTCCTTTCGCGACCCCGTGGGTCGATCGACCCGAACGCATCAACGCTGGCCCAGCGACTCGCTGCCGGAAGCGCGCAGCAGCGGCATCCAGGTATCACCGCTGCCGTAGGCCGCGCCCTCGGCGTGACGATCCAGGTAAGATTGCAACAACTGAGCCTGCTGCTGATTGACGCGCGCGGACTGGCGCGGGGAGAGCACCAGCGGGGAATCGACGCCCGCGCCCACCGTCATCAGGCCCCGGCCATCGCCGGACGGCGTCTGGAAAAGCGGAAGGTCAGCAAGCGAGGGGCGACCACCGACTTGGGGTGCGGCCAGCTCAGACCCACCGAGGGCGGCCGGGCTCGCCTGCAGCTCTGGACTCGACATGGGCTGCGAAGGCATCTGGGCGGCCACGTCGGAGGGCACCTCGCGGCCGATGCCACCCTGATAGAACTGCACGCCGGTGATCACCATCAGCGACACGGCGGCGGCGATGCCGGCGCCGCGCAACAGCGACATGGAACGCCCCGTGCCGCCCTTGGCCTCGACCTGCGGCAACGGCTCGTCCTCGAGACGCGCCATGATGCCGGCGGAGAGATCGGTGGCGACATCGACCTCATGTTCCCGGCGCATCAGGCTGCGCATGAGATGGTAGCGCCGCCAGGTATCGGCCGCGTCGGGTGAATCATCCAGTGACTTCAGCACTCGACGCAGTTCAAGCTCATCCCCTTCGTTATCCATCAGGGCAGAAAGCGATTCCCGTGCGTTCTGACTCATTCTTCACACCTCACACTCGACAAGGCGACCCGCTCCGGGTCCTTTGACAGCCTGTATTTTCCGACATCGGCGCGTGTCGCCCTGGCCATGTCGGCATGTACGTTCCCGCGGGTGGCGGGCCGATCACCGCATATGACGTCGCAGACCGCGGACAGTTCAGCAAATCGACAAAAAACATGCAGTTTCCCGGCCCGAGCGACTTACTCGGTCACCGATTCCTGGTTACGCGCGGTGGTGACCAGCGGCCGGATATGCTGATCGACGGCCTCCCTGGCCCGGAAGATCCGCGAGCGCACGGTCCCCACGGGGCACTGCATGATGGCCGCGATGTCCTCATAGGAGAGCCCGTCGAGCTCTCGCAGGGTGATCGCCGTGCGCAGATCGTCGGGCAGCGCCTCGATCGCCTCGAAGATGGCCGACTCCAGCTGGTCACGCGCCATGGCCGCCTCGGGCGTCTCGGCATCGGCCAGCCGCCCGCTGTGGTCGACGATCTCCGCATCGACGATATCGAGATCGCTGCCCGGCGGACGGCGCCCCTTGGACACCAGGTAGTTCTTGGCGGTATTGATGGCGATGCGGTACATCCAGGTATAGAAGGCGCTCTCGGCGCGAAACTTGCCCAGCGCCCGATAGGCCTTGATGAAGGCCTCCTGTGCCACGTCCTGTACCTCCGCATGATCGTGCACGTAGCGACTGATCAGGCCGATGATCTTGTGCTGGTACTTCTTCACCAGTAGATCGAAGGCACGGCTATCCCCCTTCTGGGCTCGCTCGACGAGCTGCTGATCGGTTTCCCGGGTGCCCATTCAGGCCCTCCCTGAACGGAAAGGCGTGGATGACGACCCGAACTCGGGTCGCGAAAGCTGTGGTGTCGCTAACATAGTGTCAACCTGGGGCATGTCGCCGCTGAAGGATCAGGGTCGTGAGTCTCGAAGGGTACAAGTGTTCCTGTTTCTTGAACGTCCATCAAGCCGATCGACTCGCCGCATCGCCGGCAAGACCACTGCGACCGGTCCGACGGGCACCGTCGACGATTGAATTTGCCGGCCGCGCACGCGATAGTAGAAGCCAAATAATTTCGCCATCAGCGCAGACACGACACAGGAAGCACCATGTCAGAACAGCAGGTCAACAACCTCAACGTTCTCGCCCAGGACGTCTTGATCACTCCCGAGGCCCTCAAGCGGGAGATTCCGCTGACCGAGGCCGCGGAACGCACGGTGATCGAGGGACGCGAGACCATCCAGGCCATCCTCGACGGCCGCGACCCGCGCCTGCTGATGGTGGTGGGCCCTTGCTCCATCCACGACGTTGACGCCGCGCTGGACTACGCGCGCCAGCTTCGACGCCTGGCCGACGAGGTCAAGGACAGCCTCTACATTGTGATGCGCGTCTACTTCGAGAAGCCGCGCACCACGGTAGGCTGGAAGGGCCTGATCAACGATCCCCACCTCAACGGTTCCTTCGAGATCGAGGAGGGCCTGCACATCGCCCGCCGCCTGCTCGTCGGCCTCGCCGAGATGGGCCTGCCGCTGGCCACCGAGGCACTGGATCCGATCTCACCCCAGTACCTGCAGGACTGCATCAGCTGGTCGGCCGTCGGCGCCCGCACCACCGAGTCCCAGACGCACCGCGAGATGGCCTCCGGCCTCTCCGGCCCGGTGGGCTTCAAGAACGGCACCGACGGCAGCCTCGATGTCGCGGTCAACGCCCTGCAGTCGGTGTCGCACCCACACAACTTCCTGGGCATCGACCAGGCCGGGCAGGTGGCGATCATCCGCACCCGCGGCAACGCTTACGGACACGTGGTGCTGCGCGGCGGCAACGGCAAGCCCAACTACGACAGCGTCAGCGTGGCGCTCGCCGAGCAGGAGCTGAAGCAGGCCGACCTCAAGCCCAACATCATGATCGACTGCTCGCACGCCAACTCCAACAAGGACGCGGCCCTTCAGCCGCTGGTGCTGGAGAACGTCACCAACCAGATCCTCGAGGGCAACCACTCGATCATCGGGTTGATGGTGGAATCCAACCTCGGCTGGGGCAACCAGAAGATGCCCAAGGATCCCAGCGAGCTGAAATACGGCGTGTCGATCACCGATGCCTGCATCGACTGGGACACCACCGTCGAGGCGTTCAAGCGCATGAACGAGAAGCTTGCCCCGGTGCTGGCCAAGCGCCACCAGGCCGCCTGAGCCGTTCCCCGCGCGATGCGCGATCACAAGACGAGACGGGCCCGCCATATGGCGGGCTCGTCTCGTTAGCGCAGCTGGCTAGGTGTCTATCGGAAGACAGGCCCGCCTGTTGGATAGACCTGCTCCATGCGCTAGGCCTGACTCGCCGCGCGGCTGCGGATCAGCTCAGCCGCCCAGGGCAGCGCCTCGGGATAGGCCGCGGCGTCCAGCACGAACTCCTGGCCCCGAGCCACGGCCTTGAGCTCGGTGTACTCCGCCTGCTGTCGCCAGCGGTCGAGGTCGGCGTGATAGGAGAGCGGCGGACGGCCGTGGTGCGGATACCACCAGGACGGGAGCCGCCAGTCGGTGACGTTCGCCGCATCCGGTGCGGTGAGCCGCAGGGTCGGCGCGTCATGGGAGAAGACGCCGGCACCCGACAGGGTCTCGGCGAGACCATCGATGGTCAGATGTCGACGGGCGAGATAGAGCACATTGTTGCTCTCCCGGCGCTGGCAGTGCGGATGATCGCTCGCCCAGGCCATCTCGGCCGGCAGCGGGCCGTCCAGGGGCAGCATGCGCTCCACCTGCATCCAGCCCCAGAGCACGTGACGGGGCCGCGCGTCCCGCACGAAGCCCCAGCCGTCGCGACCTCGCGCGACCTGCCGGAAGAGCCCGAAGAACAGAAACAGATCCCCCGGTCCGACACCCTGGTTACGGAGGTGGCCCTGCGCCTGGCCCATCTGACCAAACAGCGGCCGCCAGCTCGGCCGGCGCGGCAGGCTCTCTTCCAGCAGATCGGGATCGAGGTGCGCCCGGTGTCGGGCGGTAAGCCGGCCCCGGGTCAGGTCACTGACCAGGGGTGCCAGCGGTTCGCCGTCCTGGGTGAGCTCGCCATAGGTCGTGAGGGAGTGTACATCGGGGATGGGCAGCACGATCAGCCGCCCGTCGGGCAGGATCGGGCTCGGCACGCCACCGGCGGCGCTGTCGAAGCCCTTGCGACTGAGGATCAGCCTCATGTCGCGCCCTGCACCACCCCGTCGATCTCGCGCACGAAGGGCGGCAGGGCATCGAGCAGCGCGCGGCCGTAGCGGCGGGTCAACACCCGTCGATCGAGCAGCGTGATGCGACCCTGGTCGGCCTCCTTGCGGATCAGCCGACCGCAGGCCTGCACCAGCTTGATCGAGGCGTCGGGCACGCTGATGCGCATGAAGGGATTGCCGCCGCGGCTCTCGATCCACTCGGCCAGCGTCGCGCCCACCGGGTCGTCCGGCACCGAGAAGGGCAGCCGGGTGATCACCACGTGGGTCAGGTAGTCGCCGGGCAGGTCGATGCCTTCGGCGAAGCTCGCCAGGCCGAAGATGATGCTGCCCTCCCCCGCATCCACCCGCGCCCGATGCCGAGTGATCAGCTCGCGTTTGGGCAGGCGGTCCTGCGCCAGCACGCGCTCACGCCGCTCCCTGGAGAGCGCCTTCTCCACGCCGCGCAGCTGCGCTCGCGAGGAAAAGAGCATCAGCACCGCCTCCTGCTCGCCGAGGGCCTCGACGAAATCGACGATGGCCCGCTCGTGGCCCTCGCGGTCGGCGGGATCGACCGCCTCGCGGGGCACGCTGAGCACCGCCCGGGAGTAGTCGAAGGGGCTCGGCAGGCGCTGGTAGCGGTAACGATTGGCGAGCCCCGCCCGCTCCTGGAGCCGTTCGAAGCGCCCGAGCGCGGTGAGGGTGGCCGAGGTGATCACGGCACCATAGGTGCTGCCCCAGAGGTTGCGCGCCAGGGTGTGCGCGGCGGAGACCGGGCTCGCCGAGAAGCTCAGCTCCGGCTCGCCGTTGAAACGCTCCAGGGTCAGCCAGCGCGCCCGAGGCGGCTCGCCATCGGGATCGAGCTCGGCGAAGGCCAGCCAGAGGGCATGAGCCTCCAGGGCGCGACCGTGCAGCAGCGCCACCAGCGGCAGCCAGGCCTCGGCCTGCTCCCGGGGCAGGCCAGTGTGCTTGTCCGGGTCGAGGCTCTCGCGCAGGATGTCCGCCATGGACTCCAGGGTCCGCGCGAGCTCGGCGAAAAGCGTTACCAGGCCGTCGGCGTGCTCGCGCAGCGCCTCGGGCACCCGCCCCATCTCGAAGCGATGGTGCCGGCTCTCTTCGCCCTCACCCAGCCCCTGGGGCCGCCCGGCGAGCTGGTGACCCATCGCGAACGCCTCACCGAGGCGCGGCTCCAGCACGTTGATCGCCTCCGGCAGCCCGGACAGCAGGCGAGCCAGGGTCGGCTGCACGGCTAGCGCCTGGTTGAGCTCGGTCAGCGAGCTCTTCAGGGTGCGCAGCCAGCGCAGCGCCCCGCCGACGGCGACGCGATGGGTGAAGTGCTGCAACGCCTTGTCGGGCAGGTGATGGCCCTCGTCGAAGACGTGGATGCAGTCGCCGGGGTCGGGCAGCACCACGCCCCCACCCAGCGCCAGGTCGGCCAGCACCAGATCGTGATTGGCGACGATGATGTCGGCGCTGTCCAGATGACGGCGGGAGCGGAAGAAAGCGCAGGAGGCGAAGTGGCCGCAGCGGCGATTGGTGCACTGGCGATGATCCACGGTCAGGCGGCGCCAGTGGCCGTCGTCGATGGCCTCGGGCCAGCTGTCGCGATCGCCCTCCCAGCGCCCGTTGCCGTATGCGTCGCCGAGCTCCTTGACCAGCGCCTGGAAGTCGTCGCCGCCGCTGGCGAGCGACTGCTCGAAGAGCGACAGCGTCGGGTTCTCCTCGCCGCCATCGAGCGCCTGGTCGAGGCGCGCCACGCAGACGTAGCGGCCGCGTCCCTTGGCCAGGGCGTAGTCGAAGGAAAGCCCGCTATGAGTCTTCAGCGAGGGCAGGTCCTGATGGAGCACCTGCTCCTGCAGGGCCACGGTGGCGGTGGCGATCACCAGGCGCTTGCCGCGGGCCTTGGCCACCGGCAGGGCGGCCAGCAGGTAGGCCAGCGTCTTGCCGGTACCGGTGCCGGCCTCGAGCACGCAGACATGTTCATCGCTTAAGCGTCGGCCGGCGTCGTCCGCCTCGATGCCCGCCAGGGTGCGGGCGATCTCGGCGATCATCAGCCGCTGCCCGTAGCGCGGGGTGAGCCCGAGGCCCTCGAGCACGCGCCGATAGGCCTCTTGGATCTCGCCCTTCAGGGCCTCGTCAAGCATGGGACGTCAGAGCAGCCCTTCCGGCGGATGTTCGCACGGCAGCTTGTCGTTGATGTAGCGCTCGATCTCCGGCAGGGAGAAGGCGTCTTCCTCGCCGACGAAGCTGATCGACACGCCCTTGGCGCCGGCGCGGCCGGTGCGGCCGATACGGTGGACGTAGTCCTCCGGATCTTCCGGCAGGGTGTAGTTGATCACGTGGCTGACATCCTCGATGTGGATGCCGCGTCCCGCTACGTCGGTGGCCACCAGCACCTGAATCTTGCCCTCGCGGAACTTCTCGAGGGTCTCGATGCGCTGGTTCTGGGGCACATCGCCGGAGAGCATGGCGGCGTTGATGCCGGCCTTCTCGAGCAGGTCGTCGAGCTTGCGCACCAGATCCCGGCGGTTGCCGAAGACCATCACGCGCTCGAAGCTCTCCTGCTTGAGCAGGTTGACCAGCAGGCGTTGCTTGTCCTCGTCGCCGACCAGATAGACGCGCTGATCGATATCGGCAGCGTTGTCGACGGTGACGGCGATATCGACGTGGGCCGGCTTGTGGGTCCACTGGCTAGCCAGGTTGAGAATGTCCTGGCTGAAGGTCGCCGAGAACAGGAAGGTCTGGCGCTGCTCGGTGTTCGGCGTGTGACGGATGATGCGCTTGACGTCGGGAATGAAACCCATCGACAGCATCCGATCGGCCTCATCGAGTACCAGCACTTCTACCTGGGTCAGGTCGACGTCGCGCTTCTCATGGAAGTCCAACAGCCGGCCCGGGGTGGCGACGAGGATATCGAGCTTATCGCCCAGCGCCTCGCGCTGATTCTGGTAGTCCATGCCGCCGACGACGCTGGCCACCTTGAGGTCGGTGAAGCGCGCCAGTGCCTTGGCGTCCTTCTCGATCTGCAGCGCCAGCTCGCGGGTTGGAGCCACGATCAGTGCTCGCGGCGCCCCTGGCTTCTGGGCGTTGGGCGCCTCCTCCTCGAGGAAGTAGGCCAGGATCGAGATCAAAAAGGCCGCGGTCTTGCCGGTGCCGGTCTGGGCCTTGCCCACCACGTCGCCACCCAGCAGGGTCTGGGCCAGCGCCTCGGCCTGGATCGGCGTGCAGTATTCGAACCCCAGGGCATGAATCGCCCGCATCAGCGGCAGCGGCAGATCGAAGTCATGGAAGCGCCACTTGCCCGCGACAGCGGGAACCTGGAACTGGCGCAGATCCCAGTTCGACTGACGACGCCGCGGCTTGCGCCGACGACGCTTGGGCTTGCGGTTCTGGGCCGGTGCTGTGGTCTGTTCCGACTCGCTCATAGGCTGTGCTGTCTTGTCCGTATGGGTGGATGGGGTGCGTGACGCAAACGGCCATTGTAACAGCCTCCGGCGACGAGGGCGCCCCCGGACGCCTGCCGGCGGTTGATTGCTGTCAGCCGGCGGGCCTCGACTGCTAGAATAGCGCCCTTACATGCAGGAGTTGCACCATGACACGCCAAAAGAAGACCCGGTCGCTGGCCGATAAGGTGAAGATCCGCACCGGCAAGCGCAAGGATTTCAAGAAGTGGCGGCACGAGAATCCCGATCAGGTGACCTCGTCGACCCGCTATACCCAGAAGAAGCGCCAGCAGCGCAAGCTGCAGGCGGCCCGCAAGCAGGCCCGCCAGGAAGCGGGACCGTCCATCGCGATCCACCCCGACACGACCGAGCACAAGGACGACTGATCGATGCGCCTGGTGTCATTCAACATCAACGGCATTCGTGCCCGCCTGCACCAGCTGGAGGCGCTGATCGAGGCCCATCGCCCGGCGGTGATCGGCCTGCAGGAGACCAAGGTCCAGGACAGCGAGTTTCCCATGGCCGCCGTGGAGGCGATGGGCTATCGCGTCGAGTTCCACGGCCAGAAGGGCCACTACGGCGTGGCCCTGATGATCGACACGGCCCAGTGCGGCGAGCCCGAAGCGATCTTCAAGGGCTTCCCCGACGACGGGGACGACGCCCAGCGCCGCATGATCGGCGCGCGGCTGGCGCCGGGCGACGGCCAGCCGATCACGGTCTGGAACGGCTACTTCCCCCAGGGCGAGAACGTCGAGCACCCGGTGAAGTTTCCGCACAAGCGCGAGTTCTATGCCCAGCTCCAACGCCTGCTGGAGACCCAGCATCGCGCCGATGAGCACCTGGCGGTGATGGGTGATTTCAACATCTCCCCCGAGGACATCGACATCGGCATCGGCGAGGCCAACCGCAAGCGCTGGCTGCGCGAGGGCAAGACCAGCTTCCAGCCCGTGGAGCGCGAGTGGCTGGCCGGCATCAAGGCCTGGGGCCTGACCGACAGCTACCGCCTCCGCTACCCGGACGTCGACGATCGCTTCAGCTGGTTCGACTACCGCTCCCGCGCCTTCGAGCGCGACCCCCGGCGCGGGCTGCGCATCGACCATATCCTGGTCACGCCCCCGCTCGCCGAACGCGTCGCGGACGCCGGCATCGACTATGAACTGCGCGCCATGGAGAAGCCCTCGGATCACGCCCCGGTCTGGACCGAGCTCTCGCTCTGATCGGCGATCGCCGAGGCGTCCTCGCCCGCCGCGTCGGGCAGCGTGGCGAGCCACGCCTCGGCCTCCTCGGCGCCCAGCGCGCGGGCCCGCCTCAGGGCGCGGCCCGCCAGCGCCTTCTCTCCCCAGCCGTGGGCCAGCTGGCCCAGGCGCAGCCAGTCGGTTGCCCGCTCGCTCTCGCGAGCGACCGTCTCCCAGGCCGAGAGCGCCCGGCCATGATCGCGCGCCGCCTCCCAGGCCGTGGCCAGCAGCCGCCGGTGACGGGCATCGATCGCCAACACGCCATCCTCTAGCCCTCGCTCCAGGTGCTCGGCCGCCCGCGCCGGCGTCCCGCCGGCCAGGTGCAGCCGGGCCAGGCGCAGTAGATCCTCCTTTCCCGTCAGATGCCCCCGCTGCCAGCCGACCTCCCAGAGCGCCGCGGCGAGCCCCGGATCGCCGAGGCGCTGAGCCAGCGCCGCGGCGCGTCGCCACTGCGTCGGATCGGCCTCGCGCTCCAAATGCTCGCGCAGCAGCGCCAATGCCAAGGACTCGCGTCCCGCCTGCCGATAGATCGAGAGCGCCAATGCCCGGCGATCGGCCGACCAGGCGCCCGACGCAGCATCCAGCGCCTCGAGCCGCGCAGCGGCCGCCTCCCAGCGCTCGAGCTCCGCCAGCCAAGCGATCAACCGCCAGCGCTCGTCCATCGCCGGCGGGGCCGTCTCATCCAACCAGCGGGTCAGACGCTCCACGGCCAGGGCCGTGCGCCCCGCGGCCCGATACTGCAGCGCTGCCTCGCGACGCCGTGCCTGGCGCCAGGCCGCCGGGGCCGGATCGCTGCCCGCCGCGGCATCCAGCCACGCGGCGGCTCGTCCGTGCTCGCCCTGACGCGCCGCGGCACCGGCCGCCAGCTGCAGATAGAGGGCCCGCGCCCAGCGATCGGCGACGTTGCCCGCCGCCAAACGCTCGGCCTGCCGGCGCGCCTTGTCCTGTACCTCGACCAGCACCTCGGCGGGCGCTTCCGCGAGCCGGGCCTCGAGGCTCTGCAGGTCGCGAATGAAGCTCCCGGGCAGGGCCGGCTGGGCCTGAACACCCGAGGAGACCAGCAGCAGGACGACTGACAGGATAGATAACAGGCATCGTGACATCGGGCTCACCTCAGCTGAAACTCGAGTCGTTGGCGGGCGCGACGCAGGCGACCGTCGGCCGCGAAGCGCCAGTCGGCCACGGCACGCGTGGCCGCCTCGTCGAAGACCCGCCGCGGCCGGGCCTCAACCACCCGGACCGAGCCGACCTTCACCCGGCCGTCGGGGCGAATCAGAAACTCCACCACCACGTGGCCTTCCAGGCTGCGGCGCTGAGCGCGGCGCGGATAGCTCGGCGGCACGCGCCGGGTGGGCGTCGCCTGCCCCACGTCCTGAACCGCCTGGCTGGCCTGGCCGGCGGCGCTCGGTGTCCCCTGCCCCGAAGCGGCGGGCGACTGCGTCGCCGCGGCGTCGGTAGCCGTCGCCGACGGGCTCGCCGGCTCGGTAGAGGGTGACGGTTCCGGCTGCGGTTCGGGCTCGGGTTGCGGTTCAGGCTCTGGCTGAGGCTCGGGCGTCGGCGCCGCCTCGGTCAGCTCGGGCAGCGCGGTGTCCAGCTCGGCGACCGCCTCGGGCTGCACCGGCGGAGGATCGACCGGCGTCGGCTCCGGCAGTGACAGGGTGCTGTCGGGCAGCGGCGCCGGCGGCGGCGGACTGGGAGGTGCCGGCTGCGGCGCGGGCGGTGCGCTGGACGCCGGGGCCGTCGTCTCGGCCGGCTGCTCCGGCTGGTCGACCGCCGCGGCCATGCTCATCGTCATGGCCCTCTCGCGCACCTCGACGTCCGCCTCGGGCGGCGCCACCAGCAGCGCCAGCCCCCAGAACAGCAGCAGCGCCAGGGACACTCCGGCCAGCGACGCCAGGGGCCAGCGAATCACGCCCCCTCCCGGGCAGCGGCCACGGCGATCTGCTCGACGCCCGCTTCGCGCAGGCGATCCATCACCTCGACCAACAGGCCGGTGGTGGAGGCGCGGTCGGCCTGGATCACCACCCCGCCGGCCTCGCTCACCAGCGGTGACACGGCCTCGCCCACGCGATGCGCGTCCACCGGCGCACCATCGACCCACACCGCGCCCTCCGCGGTCAGGGCCACCATCACCTGGGCCTCGGGGCGCGGCGTCGCGGCGCTGGACTGGGGGCGCTCGATCTCCACGCCGCTTTCCTTGACGAAGCTGGTGGTGACGATGAAGAAGATCAGCATGATGAAGACGACGTCCAGCATGGGGGTCAGGTTGACCTCGCTGGTCTCGCCGCTATCGGCACTCAGGCGACGCCTACGCATCGGGCTCCTCCACGGCGCGGGCCATGCGGTCGTGCAGCCGCTGGTCCTCGCGCCGAATGATGTGTTCGAGACGGGTGGTGAAGAGCAGGCCGGCCACCGCCACCGCCATGCCGGCCAGTGTCGGCAGCGTGGCCCGGGCGACGCCGTCGGCCATGGCACGGGCCTGGCTGGTCTCGCTGGCGGCCAAGCCCTCGAAGACGGTGATCATGCCGGTGACCGTGCCCAGCAGGCCGAGCAGCGGACAGAGCGTCACCAGTAGCCTGAGCCACGGCAGCGGGCGACGCAGCCGGGCGAGCAGCGCCTGGGTCCATACTTCGCGCAGCGTCCGCGCGCTCCAGCTTGTGTGGTCCTCGCGGCGCACCCAGCGCGCCACCAGGGCTTGGCGCTCGCGCCGCCAGACGAAGCGGAAGTAGCACCAGCGCTCCAGCGCCAGGGAGAAGAGCAGCATGGCCACCGCGCCGATGGCCACCAGCACCGGTCCACCAGCCTGGCCCAGCCAGGCGAGCGGCGCGGTGGCGCCCGCCAGGAGTTCAGGCCAAGGCAGCGGCATGACGTGACTCGCGATGCTGGGCAGAAGAAGCCGGCAGGGCCTCGAGATGCTCGGCCAGCGCCGCGCTGGCGTGCCCCTCGATCACCCCGGAGAGCCAGCGGCTGCGGCTGGCGAGCGTGGTATGGGCGAGCATCAGCGGCACCGCGGTGATCAGGCCCAGCACCGTGGTGACCAGCGCCTGGCTGATGCCGCCGGCCATCAGCTGCGGGTCGCCGGTGCCGAACACCGTGATCGACTGGAAGGTACCGATCATGCCGGTCACGGTGCCGAGCAGCCCCAGCAGCGGGGCCACAGCCGCCAGCAGCTTGACCAGCGCCTGGCCCCGCTCGAGCCGCGGCAACTCGGCGAGCAGGGCCTCGTCGAGGCGCGCCTCCAGCGCCTCGGGTACGAGCCCCTGGCGCAGCGTCTGGACCTTGGCCAGCACCCGGCCCAGGGGGTTGTCGTCGCGCAGGTTCGCGCCGTCCCGGAGCTGACGCCGCAGGCGCGCGCTCACCCGCATCAGGTACCCGTACTGGCCCAAGGCAATCAAGAGGCCCAGCCCGCCCAGGGCCACCACCACGTAGCCCACGGCGCCACCCTGGTGGAAGCGTGCCAGCAGGTCGGGACGCTGGGCCAGCGCCTCGAGCAGTTCGCCGCCGGTGGGGTCGAGGGTGACCCGATCGCTTTCGCCCCGCGCGAAGGCCGCCAGGGTTTCGCTGGCGTCGTCGGGGGTCGCGGCCAGCGCCGCCGGGGGCAGGTCCGGCGAGTCGCGACGCAGCCAACGCCCGCCCTCGATCATGGCGAGATCCCCCAGCCGAAGCACCTCCCGGGGGGCGACGCGCCCGTCGACCGAGGCGACCGGCACCGTCAGCCGCTCGATACGCCCGGTCTCCCGGGTGAGGGCCATCAGGGCATCGGCCAGCGACTCGAGTCGCGGAAGGTCGGGCAGCGTGTCCGCCTCGCCGCGCGCAGGCAGCTCGGCCCCGTTGAGGGTGAGCCAGCTCTGGCCAAGGGCGTCGCGCAGCTCGCCGACGTGGCGTTCCAGCACCGGCTTGACGTCGGAGAGCTCGCCTCCCTGTGCCTGCTGTCGCTCCGCCAGCGCCTCGCGGCGAGCCTGCTGCTCGTCGCGCTGCGCCTCGAGGTCCTGGCGCCGTTCGGCGGCCGCCTCGCGGCGCTCGCGGGCCGCCTCGACGGCATCGCGCAGGGCGTCGCGATCGTCGACCAGCTCGGCCAGCCGCGCCCTGTCCCGCGCGAGCTCGGCCTGGCGCGCCTCGGCGAAGGAAGCCGGAGCGTCCTGCCGGAGCTGGGGAGCAGACGGGGCATCGGCCTGAGGGTCGGTCTGGGCCTGGAGCAGCGCCGCCGGCAGCAGCAGGGCGCCGCAGAGCAGCAGGCGGCTCACGTAGCGTGACAGCGTCATGAGGCTTCTCCCCCACTCTCGTGGCTCGTCTTCGGTTGGGAGATGGGCTGGGAGACCGGCAGCGTCAGCAGCTCGGGAGCCCGCTGCTCCCGGGCGATACGGATGCCGTTCTCGAGCGCCTGGCGCGACGCCTTCTCGAGCGGCTGCCAGGCCTGCTCGTCGGCCTTCCACACGCCGCCCTCGCGACCATTCGGCGTCAGGTAGTAGAAGCCGATCCGCCCCAACCTCAGGAAGTCCACCTCTCGTTCGCCGTCCAGCAGGCCGCGCCAGGCGTCCAGCTCGCGGCCGTAGGCGAGCTCCCCACGCCAGGCGGACAGCACACGATCCAGCCGTTCGGCGGGCGACAGCGCCGGATCGGAGAGTGCGCGCTCCAGGCTCGCGATTCGGGCGCGGCGCTCGTCCTGAAGGAACGGCAGGTCGGCCTCGATCCAGTGATCGAGGCGCTCGACCATTCCTCGCAGCAGGGGCGGCAGCCCCTCGCGGGTCGTCGCGGCGCCCTCCAGGGCGCGCTCGCGGCGCGCCAGCGTCTCCTCCTGGCGCTCCACCACGCGCGCAAGCTCGGCGTTGTAGGCCTCGACCCGCTGCGCCTCGGCCCTCGCCTTTCGCAGCTCGCCGATCAGGCGGCGAGTCTCGTCATCGGCGTCGTCGATGCGCGTCTGCAGCTTGGCCTGGTGGCGCTGCGCCTCGACCGATCGGTCGACCAGCGATTCCTGCGCCTGACCCTGAGCCAGGCCGCCAGCGCACAGACCGACGACCGCGACCAGCGCGGCGGGGAAGCGAAACATCCTCACGATGACTCTCCGGTTAAAGGTCTCGAACGGGGCGAGACAGTGACACAAATGGGAATGCTTATCAATGCACAATACTGCCATGCCCGCGCTTGCCGACGGTTTTTGAAAGCGTAAGACGTAAAGGTGCGATCAGAGCGCCCTGCCCGTCCTGGCCGCGTCAGACCGCCCACCAGCATCGCCCATCGGGGGCGTGGGCGCACTGACCGCGAGCAATGACGCGGCGTCCGACAGGCCGAGGAGGAACACGTGAAGAAACCACGACGAGGACACGACGCGTGCCCTCGATATTTTGATAACGATTCGTATTTGCTTTAGTGTTCGTCGGGACACCACGAAGGAGAGCCCCATGGCTCACGCGCTCGCGACGCTCTATATCGGCCCTCTGGAGGGCCTGACGCCGCCACGGGTCGCGCCGACACCCGGCCCCGACGCTCTGCCCGCCCGCACCCTGCTCGAGCCGGCCTACCTCGCCGAGCTGTTCGAGCGCTTCGGCCGCACCTACGGCCACGGCGACCGCCGGGCGGTGGCTTCGCTCTGGTCCAAGTGGCACTTCAGCGCGCTGGCCGCCCATGGCCTGGCGGCCAACCTGCTGCTCGAACGCGACCTGCCGCTGGGGCTTCATGAGCTGCACCTGGTGCAGTCCGACGAGGGGCAGACCGCCGGGCTGATGCTGCCCCATGCCGGCAAGCCCCTGGCCGAGCTAGATCCCGGCGCGCGCTTCGCCACGCTGCTCGACGCTCACCTGACGCCGCTGATCGAGGCGCTGGCCGGGGCCACCGGCGCCTCACCCAAGGTGTTCTGGAGCAACGCCGGCAACTACTTCGAGTACTTCGCCGGTGCCCTGGCCGATCACCCCATGGCCGAGCCCGACGTGGGCGAGCCCGCCCAGGCGCTGATGGAGCGCCGCTCCCTGCCCGACGGCCGCCGCAACCCGCTCTTTCGCCCGGTGCGCTACGTCACGCCCGCCGACCCGGGCAAGCCCGCCCGGGTGCGCCGGCTATGCTGCATCCGCTACCTGATCGACGAGCTGGGCTATTGCGCCAATTGCCCGCTGGAGTGCCGGCGCGGCACCAAGCCAGCCAGGGACTCAGCAAAGGAGGATAGTGCCGGGACGGGACGGGACGGGCAGGAAGGGAGCCTACGGAGGTAGGCGATACGGCGATGAACGCCAGAGGATGAGCCTGCTGCCCGCCGGTTGGAACGCCAAGGGCCCACCCCGTCGCCGAGGTGGGCCCTGGATGGCCTGGTCAAATGAGGCGAGGCCTCAGTAGGTCCAGGTCAGGTTAGCCATGACGTGGCGCGGCGCGCCATAGAAGCCCTGATCCCACTTCAGGCTGGTCAGGTACTTTTCGTCGGTGACATTGTTGACGTTCAGCGAGCCGGTCAGGCTGTCGCTGAAGTCGTAGCTCGCCATCAGGTCGACCAGCGCATAGGCGTCCTGACGGGTCTTGCCGTCGGCGTTGTCGCGCTCGCGCTCGATATCGTCCTGCCAGCGCAGCCGGGCGCCGACCTTGAGCGCGGCCAGGGACGCAGGCCGATAGCTGGTGGTCGCCTGTACCAGATGACGCGGGATATAGGTATTGGTGGCCTCACCGTCGGCGTCCTCGATATCCAGGTAAGTGTAGCCTGCGCTCGCCTGCCAGCCCGGTGCCAGCTCGCCGGCCAGGGTCACCTCGACACCCTCGCTGGTGATGCCGTCTGCCCCAGCGTAAACATCCCGGCCACCGATATTATCGATCACCTGAGCCACATTATTTTGCTCAGTACGGAACACGGCCAGGGCCGCATCGGCGCCGCCGTCGAAGACGTCGGCCTTGAGCCCCATCTCGTAGCTGGCCCCCTCAATGGGATCAAGATACTGGCCGCTGCGGTCCATCTCGGTCTGAGGCGTGAAGATCTCGGTATAGCTGGCGTAGAGCGAGGCGCGGTCGGTGACGTCGTAGATCAGGCCGGCATAGGGCGTCAGCTCGTGGTCGAGGGTGGTGTCCTGGGAGCTGCCGTACTGCTCGCCCACGGTATCCAGCCAGCTCATCCGCGCACCGACCACGGCCGTCCAACGATCGGCAAGGTCCAGCTTGCCGGTACCGTAGAGGCTGCGCTCCTTGATGGTAGCGTCGTTGACGAAGTCAGGATCGCCGAAGTCGGGTTCCGGATAGTCACCGTCCCACTCGTCCAGGGGCGGCAGGTCCTCGGACGCGGCCGCGTAGAGGGAACTCTGCTGATTCCGGCTCTGGCTCCAGTCCGAGCCTAGCACCAGCTGATGGGTGCGTCCGAACGCCTCGACGTCGCCCTTGGCATGCACGTCCGCCACCCACTGCTCCAGGTGCCGATCGTATTTGCTCAGATAGAAGCTGTTGGGAATCCGTCCCGTGTCGGCATCCGGCACGGTACCGATAAAGAACAGCTCGGTGTCGGAGACCATGTCCAGATGGGTCACCGTGCCCTTGAGCGACCAGTCGTCGGAGAGCCGCTGGGTCAGCTCGACGAAGCTGCGCTGGGTCTCGCCGTTCCAGTAGGACCAGTTGGGCGCCGACGACGTCGAGCGGTCATAGTCGGTGGGGTTACCAGCCGAGTCGTAGAGCGGCAGCGCCCCCCACATGTTGCTGTCGGTGTCATTCTGCTGCCAGGTGTGCCCCAGCGCCAGCTGGGTGCTGTCGGTCAGGTCGGCTTCCAGCACGCCGTAGAGCACACCCCGCTCCCGATGAAGCCGATCCAGGTAGGAGTCGCTGTCCTGCCCCGCGGCCACCAGGCGGCCGCGCACCCGACCTTCATCGTCCAGGGGGCCGGAGACATCCAGTGCCAGACGGCGGTGGTCATCGCTGCCAAGGCTGCCGGTGACGGAGGCGTGAGGGGTCGCGGTGGGGCGCTTGCGGACGAAGTTGACGGTGGCCGCCGGGTTGCCCGAGCCGGACATCAGCCCGGTAGCGCCGCGCACCACCTCAACCCGGTCGTAGACGGCGGTATCGATGTCGCCGTGGACGTTGTTGTAGGGCATGGGCAGGCGCAGGCCGTCGACCTGGAAGTTCGAGATCTCGAACCCACGCGAGGTGTAGTAGGTGCGGTCCGTTTCCGGCCGCTCTACCGTCACGCCCGGAGCGCTCTCCAGAACGTCATTGATCGTATGGAGATTGAAATCCTCGATCTGGGCACGAGTCACCGTGGAGACGGACTGCGGCGTCTCGCGAGGCGTCAGGTCGAGCCTGGTCGCGGTGCTGGTCTGGGCGACCCGATAGTCGTCGGCGCCCTCGGTGACCAGCGACAGCGCTTCGGCCTCGACGGTGACCGTCTCGAGCTCTTCGGCGGACGCGGTCTCCTGGGCCAGCAGGGTGGGCGAGCCCAGCACGAGGCTGCCGAGGGCGGCGAGGCCAAGGGCGCGGCGCACGGCTTGGGCGAGGGGGTCGACCCCGACGCGGCGGGAAGCGGATGGGAACATGGGGAAAGCAAGCCTCTGGGTCAGATGCACGGGAAAGCGCATGATAATGACTCGTATTAACAACAACAACCCAATTGAAACTTATTCGCGTTTAAAGAGTCGCGTCGACGATACGACTCGGCGGTGGCCGTGGGGCCACCGCCGGGGAGAGCATGTGAGGCTCGCGTCAGCCCGAGACCGCCGTCGCCGCCTCGACCTCACCGGTCTGCACCCGCCACTGAGCGGCATAGCGCCCGTCCCGGGCGAGCAGCTCGGCGTGGCTGCCCCGCTCGACGACGCGGCCGGCCTCGATGACGGCGATCTGGTCGGCGTGGACGATGGTCGAGAGCCGGTGGGCGATCATGATCACGGTGCGGCCGTGGCCGATGCGCGAAAGCGAGCGCTGGATGGCCGCCTCGGTCTCGTTATCCACCGCGCTGGTCGCCTCGTCGAGCACCAGGATCGGCGGATCCTTGAGCAGCGCCCGGGCCAGCGACAGGCGCTGGCGCTGGCCGCCGGAGAGCCGAACGCCGCGCTCGCCCACCGCGGTGTCGAGCCCCTGGGGCAGCGCCTGGATGAAGTCCCAGGCCTCGGCGGTGCGCGCCGCCTCGACGATCTCGGCCTCGGGGGCGTCCGGTTTGCCGTAGGCGATGTTGTCGCGCACCGAGCCTTCAAACAGGTAGACGTCCTGGCTGACCAGGCCAATGGCTCCACGCAGCGAGGCCAGAGAGACCTCGCGGATCGGCTGGTCGTCGATCAGCACCCGTCCTGCTGCCGGGTCATGGAAGCGCAGCAGCAGCTTGATCAGCGTCGACTTGCCGGAGCCGGTAGCCCCGACCAATGCCAGGGTGTGCCCCGCCGGCACCGTCAGATCGATGCCCTGGACGCCGGCGCCCCCCTCGTCGTACCGGAAACTCACGCCCTCGAAGCGCACCGCACCGCGCACCGGCTTGGCCAGCGCCTCGGTCGCCTCATCGCGCACCCGGATGGGCGTGGCCAGCAGGTCGAGGATGCGCCGGGTGCTGGCCATGGCCCGCTCGAAGAGGTCGATCACCTGAGCCAGGCCGGTGAGCGGCCACAGCAGTCGCTGGGTGAGGAACACCAGCACGCCGTAGGCGCCCACGTTGAGCTCGCCCTTGAGCGCCATCATGCCGCCCACGGTGAAGGTCGCCAGGAAGCCGGCGAGGATCGCCATGCGAATCACCGGGATGAAGGCGGAGCTCAAGCGAATCGCCCGTCGATTGGCCTCCACGTAAGCCTCGCTGGCGGCCTTGAGACGCTCGGCCTCGCGGGCCTCGGCGGTGAAGCTCTTGATGGTGGCGATGCCGGCCAGGTTGTTGGCCAGCCGGCTCGAGAGCTCGCCGACCCGCTCGCGCACCTCGGCATAGAGCGGCCCGGCCCGGCGCTGGAAATAGAAGGCGCCCCAGATGATCAGCGGGATCGGCGTGAAGGCCAGCAACGCGATCAACGGGGAGAGCACGAAGAACACCGCGCCCACGGCCACCACGGTGACGCCGACCTGGATCATGGCGTTGGCACCGCCGTCGAGGAAGCGCTCGAGCTGGTTGACGTCGTCGTTCATGGTCGCGACCAGCTGCCCCGAGCTCCTCGACTCGAAGAAGCCCATGTCCAGGCGCTGAGCATGCTCGTAGGCGTCCTGGCGCAGGTCGGACTGCAGACGCTGGGCCAAGTTGCGCCACAGGACCTGGAAGAGATACTCGAACAGCGACTCGCCGGCCCAGATGAAGAAGGTCAGCACCCCGAGCACCAGGATCTGCTGCTCGGCCGTGGTGAAGCCCAGCCCGGCGACAAAGCTCTCCTCCTGATTGACCACCACGTCGATGGCCACGCCGATCAGGATCTCCGGGGCGATATCGAAGAGCTTGTTGAGGATCGAGCAGAGCGTGGCGGCGATGATACGACGCCGGTAACCCCGGGCATAGCGCAAGAGGCGCCCCAGGGCCTGGAAGCTGGAAGCGGTGGAAGACATGGTGAGGGTCCTTGCAAACGGGGGACAAAGCCTAAGGCATGTCGGCGCCCGAACCAACCGATCATATTGATAAGTATTATCGTTTGCCTTACGCTTTGCGGCAATTCCGCTGCCCCGCCGGGGCGGCCTTCCGCGAGCGGAGCCCTCCATGATTGAAACGCGCGCCGCCTCCTTCGAGGTCAACGGCCAGTGCCTGCTGCATCCCCTCGATCTCGCCTTCGCGGAAGGCCGGGTCCATGGCCTGATCGGCCACAACGGCTCGGGCAAGTCGACCCTGCTCAAGCTGCTGGCCCGCCAGCAGCCCGCCACTCGGGGCGAGCTCAGGCTGGACGGCAAGCCGCTGACGAGCTGGGGCCATCGCGCCTTCGCTCGTCGGGTCGCCTACCTGCCCCAGCACCTGCCCGCTGCCGACAACCTCACGGGCCGCGAGCTGGTAGGCTTCGGCCGCTACCCCTGGCGCGGCCTGCTGGGCCGACATGGCCGCGATGACGAGGCGGCCATCGAGCGAGCCCTGGCGTTGACCCATACCGAGCCCTTCGCCGACCGCCAGGTGGATACCCTCTCCGGCGGGGAGCGCCAGCGCGTCTGGCTGGCCATGCTGCTCGCCCAGGGCAGCCGCTTCCTGCTGCTCGACGAGCCCCTAGCCGCGCTGGATATCGCCCACCAGGTGGAGGTGCTGGCGCTAACCCGACGACTCTGCCGAGAGCTTGGCCTCGGGGTGATCATCGTGCTTCACGACATCAACATGGCATCGCGATACTGCGACCGCCTGGTGGCCCTGCACGGCGGCCGCCTGCTGGCCGAGGGCACGCCCGAGGCGCTGATGAACGGCGAGACCCTGAAGGCCATCTACGGCATTCCCATGCACGTCATGGCCCATCCCTCCGGCGAGCACCGCGTCGCCATCGCCCACTAGCCCCGCTATCCATTGACCTTGGAATCGCCCCTGGAGTCACCCGTGCCCCGCCCTCGACGCGCCCTGACATGGCTGGCCGGCCTGACCGCCGCGCTGGTCGCCGCCGCGACCCCGGCCGATGCGCCGCGCCTCGCCACCCTCGACTGGACCCTGGCCGAGACGCTCGTCGCCCTCGGCGCGCCCCCCGCCGCCGTGGCCCAGGTCGAGGCCTATCATGCTTGGGTGGGCGAACCCGCCCTGCCCGCCTCGACGATCGATCTGGGCCTGCGCAGCCAGCCCAACCTCGAGCGGCTGGCAAGCCTGGCGCCGGAGCGCATCCTCATCTCACCGATGTTCGCCAACCTGACGCCGCGTCTCGAGCACATCGCCCCGGTGGAAACCCTGCCGCTCTATCGCCCCGAGCGCGACACCTGGCGCGAGATGCGCGAACTGACCCGCTCGATCGGCGAGATGGCCGAGCGCCCCGAGGCGGCGTCGGGGCTGATCGAGCAGACCGAGGCCCGGCTCGATGCCCTGCGCCAGCGACTCGATGACGCCACAGCGCCGCTTCTGATCATGCAGTTCATGGATAGCCGCCATGTGCGGGTCTTCGGTGATAACGGCCTCTACCAGGCGGTGCTCGATCGGCTGGGCATCGACAACGCCTGGACCGGCCCCACCAATGCCTGGGGCTTCTCGCTGGTGGGCCTCGAGGCGCTAGCCGGCCTCGATGCCCGCCTGGTGGTGGTAGAACCCTACCCCGCCGGGGTCCGCGAGCGCCTGGACGACGGCGGCCTGTGGGGTCACCTGGTCGAGGCGAGCCGCGGCACTCCTATCGTGCTGCCGCCGATCTGGAGCTTCGGCGCCCTGCCCTCGGCCGAGCGTTTCGCCGAGCAGCTGGTGAATGCCCTGGAGCCCGACGATGCCGCCTGACGCCCTCGCCACTCGCCGCCCACGGCGTCCCCGACTGACCCCAGGCGCGCTCGGCCTGCCGCTCGCCCTCGGCGTGCTGGCCCTCGCCCTTGGCCACCTGCTCGCCGGTCCCGGTCTGGGGCCGGGCCTAATCGCGCTGTTCGCCCCCGAGGCGACGCTCGATGCCGCCTCGACGCTGGTGCTGCACTACGCTTGGTGGCCGCGACTCGCCATGGCGCTGCTCGCCGGCGGCGGCCTGGCGCTCGCCGGCGTGCTGATGCAGCAGGTGCTGCGCAACCCCCTGGCCGCCCCCACCACCCTGGGCGTGGCGAGTGGCGCCAACCTAGCGCTGATGGCCGCCTCGCTGATGGCCCCGGGCCTGCTGGGGCTGGGGCGGGAGTGGGTGGCGCTGGCCGGCGGCGGCATGGCCATGGGCCTGGTCTTCGCCCTGGCCTGGCGGCGCGGCCTGGCGCCGGTGGTGGTGGTGCTCGGCGGCCTGGTGGTCAACCTCTACTTCGGAGCGCTCTCCATGGTGCTGCTGCTCTTCCATCAGGAGGAGCTCAAGGGACTGCTGATCTGGGGAGCCGGCTCGCTCGCCCAGAACGGCTGGCAGGACGTCGCCTTCCTGGCGCCGCGCCTGGCGATCGGCGGCCTGCTCGCCTGGCTGCTGCTGCGCCCCCTGGCGGTGCTCGCCCTCGACGAGGCCGGCGCGCGCAGTCTCGGCGTCTCGCTCAAGCATCTGCGCCTCGCCGGCCTCGGGCTCGCGGTCTTTCTCACCGGCTGCGTGGTCAGCGTGGTGGGCATCGTCGGCTTCATCGGCCTGGCCGCGCCCAATATCGTGCGCCTGGCCGGCGCGCGGCGCCTGGGCGCTCGGCTCGTCTGGTCGACGCTGCTCGGCGCCCTGCTGCTGGCCGCTACCGACTTGACGCTGCAGCGCATCTCTGGGCACCTACCAACCCTGATCCCCACCGGCGCCACTACCGCGGCCCTGGGCGTCCCGCTGCTGCTGTGGCTGATTCCGCGACTGCGCTTGGCCGGCGAGACGCCCCCGCGTGAGGCCCGCGCGCTCGGTGGGCGTCATCCGGCGCCCGGGCGGCTGGCCGGCGGGCTCGCCATCGCCCTGCTGGGCGTGGGGGCGGTCGCAATGCTCGCCGGCCAGGGCGCCGACGGCTGGCACTGGGCCAAGCCCACCGACTGGACACTGCTGCAGTGGCGAGCGCCCCGAGCCCTGGCCGCCGCCGGCTGCGGGGTAATGCTCGCCATCGCCGGCACCCTGATCCAGCGGCTGACCGCCAACCCCATGGCCAGCCCCGAGGTGCTGGGCATCAGCGGCGGCAGCGCCATCGCCCTGATGGGCGCCATCTTCCTGCTGCCCGCTCCCGACAACCTGACGCTGGTGGCCGCCGGCACCCTGGGGGCGTTGGCCAGCCTGGCGGTGCTGGTGGGTCTCAACCGCGCCAGCGGCTTCCAGCCGGAACGGCTGCTGCTGACCGGCGTGGCGATCACCGCGCTGTTCGAGGCGGTCAAGGGCGTGGTGCTGGCCGGCGGCGATCCCCGAGGCCAGCAGGTCATCGCCTGGCTATCCGGCTCCACCTACTACGTCGACCCGACCAGCGCGCTGTCGGTGGCCGCGGCGGCCCTGCTGCTGGCCCTGGTCGCCACACCGCTCGGGCGCTGGCTGGATATCCTGCCGCTGGGCGGCGCCACCGCCACGGCCCTGGGGCTGCCCCTGGCCCGCGCGCGGCTGGCGCTGCTGCTGATGGTGGCGCTGCTCACCGCCGGCGCCACCCTGGTGGTGGGGCCGCTTTCCTTCGTCGGCCTGCTGGCCCCCCACATGGCGCGCCTGATGGGCTTCGCCCGGGCCCGGGCGCACCTGGCCGGGGCGGCGCTCACCGGCGCCCTACTGATGGTGCTGGCCGACGGGCTGGGCCGCCAGCTGCTGTTCCCCGAGGAGATCCCCGCCGGCCTGATGGCCTCGCTGCTCGGCGGCGCCTATTTCATGTGGGGATTGCAGGCCTCACCCTCACGGCGCTGAGGCCACCCACACCGCAACGAAAAGAGCCACGCCTCATTGAGGCGCGGCTCTGGCTCGGTTCCAGACCAGGCTGATGACTTGCTCAGACCTTATCGGCCGACGAACTCAGCCGGTGGCGTTCTGATAGCGACGCTCGACGTCTGACCAGTCGATGACGTTGAAGAAAGCCGCCACGTAATCGGGACGCTTGTTCTGATACTTCAGGTAATAGGCATGCTCCCAGACATCCAGGCCCAGCAAGGGCGTCCTGCCCTCCATGATCGGGCTGTCCTGGTTAAGCGTGTTCTCCACTTTCAGCTTGCCCTCCGGCGTAACGCTCAGCCAGGCCCAGCCGCTGCCAAACCGACCCAGCGCCGCCTTGGTGAAGGCCTCCTTGAAGGCGTCGAAACCGCCCAGCTCGCCGTCGATGGCCTCGGCCACCTTGCCCTGTGGCTGGCCTCCGCCGTCGGGCGACATCATCTGCCAGAACATGGAGTGGTTGGCGTGACCGCCGCCGTTGTTGATCACGGCCTGGCGTTTGCCGTCCGGTACATGATCAAGGTTCGCGATCAACTCCTCGACATGAACATCCTCAAGGCCGGAACCCTCGAGGGCGGCGTTGAGGTTGTTGACATAGGTCTGATGGTGACGGGAATGGTGAATCTCCATGGTCAACGCATCGACGTGTGGTTCCAGAGCGTCATAGGCATAAGGAAGATCGGGAAGGGTATGCGGCATGGTTCCTCCTCCTTGCTGGTATCCATGGGGCCTTCGGCCCCGCTACACCCTCAAGGATGGCAGAGAAGCACGGCTGTTGCTAATAGTTCTCGTTATCTCTTGTATAGTCATCGTTTATCAAAGCCTAACGCCGGATACGACAAGGCCGGCCCACCAGGGGCCGGCCTTGCATGGGACGAGCGACAGGTTTTACAGCTTCTGCTCGAGCTCCGGCAGGACGTCGAACAGGTCGCCGACCAATCCATAGTCGGCCACCTGGAAGATCGGCGCCTCCTCGTCCTTGTTGATCGCGACGATCACCTTGGAGTCCTTCATGCCCGCCAGGTGCTGGATGGCGCCGCTGATGCCCACCGCGATGTAGAGCTCCGGGGCGACGATCTTGCCGGTCTGACCGACCTGCATGTCGTTGGGCACGAAGCCGGCGTCCACGGCGGCGCGCGAGGCGCCGATGGCCGCGCCGAGCTTGTCGGCGATGCCGTCGAGCAGCGTGAAATTCTCGCCGTTGCCCATGCCGCGCCCGCCGGAGACGACCACCTTGGCCGCACCCAGCTCCGGGCGGTCGCTCTGCGCCAGCTCCTCACCGACGAAGGTGGACTGGGCGTTGTCGGCCTCACTGGTGAAGGACGGGTCCACCGCCTCGATGGCGGCGCTGCCGCTGTCGGCGACCGCGTCGAAGGCGGTGGCGCGCACGGTGATCACCTTCAGGGCGTCGTCGCTCTGCACGGTGGCGATGGCGTTGCCGGCGTAGATCGGCCGCTTGAAGGTGTCGGCGCTCTCCACCGCGATGATCTCGGAGAGCTGGGCGACATCCTTCAGCGCGGCAACGCGCGGCAGCACGTTCTTGCCGGTGGTGGAACCCACCGCCAGCAGGTGGCTGTAGTCGTCGGCCAGTTTCGCCAGCAGCGCGCCCAGGGGCTCGGCGAGTTGGTGGGCGTAGACGGCATGGTCGGCCACGCGCACGCGGCTCACGCCGTCGAGTTGGGCGGCCGCCTCGGCGATGGCGCCGACGTTCTCGCCGGCCACCAGGACGTCGATGTCGCCGCCGCCCGCTTCGGCGATCTGCATCGCCGCCGCCACGGCATGGGCAGTGGCACCGACCAGGGCGCCGTCATGATGTTCGGCAAGGACCAGAATGCTCATGGGATGCGCTCCTTTCAAAGAACTGTTTTCAAAGAACCTTGGCTTCGTTCTTGAGTTTGTCGACCAGCTCGTCCACGGAGCCCACCTTGACGCCACCCTGGCGCTCGGCCGGCGACTCGACCTTGACCAGCTTGACCTTGGAAGCCACCTCGATGCCGAGATCCGCCGGCGTCTTGACGTCCATCGGCTTCTTCTTGGCCTTCATGATGTCGGGAAGCTTGGCGTAGCGCGGCTCGTTGAGGCGCAGGTCGGTGGTGACGATGGCCGGCAGGGTCAGCGACACGGTCTGCAGGCCGCCGTCGACCTCGCGGGTCACCTGCGCCTTGTCGCCCTCGATGAGCACCTCGGAGGCGAAGGTGCCCTGGGGCAGGCCGCACAGCGCCGCCAGCATCTGGCCGGTCTGGTTGTTGTCGGTGTCGATGGCCTGCTTGCCGAGGATGACCAGGCCCGGCTGCTCCTCCTCGACCACCTTGGCCAGCGCCTTGGCCGCGCCCAGCGATTCGACGCGCTCATCGGTCTCGACGTGCACGGCGCGATCGGCGCCCAGCGCCAGCGCGGTGCGCAGCTGTTCCTGGGCGGCCTTGGGGCCGACGGTGGCCACCACGACCTCGCTGGCCACGCCCTTCTCCTTCAGGCGCACGGCCTCTTCCACGGCGATCTCGCAGAAGGGGTTCATGGCCATCTTGACGTTGGTGAGGTCGACGTCGGAGTGATCCGGCTTGACCCGGATCTTGACGTTGTAGTCGATGACGCGTTTGACCGCGACGAGTACCTTCATAGTGTCCTCGCTTGGTTCACTCTAGAAACCTGATGGTGGAAGAAGCGGCCTCGACCTCCCGAACGTGCGGGCGGGAAACACGCCTCCTTGGAACCGGCTGACATACCCTTATGCGTTTCATGCAAGCGTTTGATAGGCGCTACGGCGAAAAACGCTCCCAATGTGCCATGGCCGGCTCGGATCAACAATCCCCGACCCTGCCAAGCCACGCCGGTCACCCTTGCGCCCTGCACCATCGCAGGGGGTGACCCTTTGCCGCTATTATGCCTATCATGAGGCATGGCTAGAAGCAAACGACCGTTTTAAATCCTGTCGACGTTGGTCGCATTCGATGGCCGCGTCCTCGGGGACAGCAAGGAGAGTACTGGTGGAAGAACAAATCGAACGCGATTCCATGGACTTCGATGTCGTCATCGTCGGCGCCGGCCCCTCGGGACTCTCGGCGGCGTCTCGCCTGATGCAGCAGGCGAACGAGGCCGGTCAAGAGCTGACCGTGTGCGTGGTGGAGAAGGGCTCCGAGGTGGGCGCCCACATTCTCTCCGGGGCCGTTTTCGAGCCCCGCGCCCTCAATGAACTCTTCCCCGACTGGGAGGAGCGCGGCGCGCCGCTGACCACCCCCGCGACCCGCGACGAGCTCTATCTCCTCAAGGATGCCGAGAAGGCCCAGAAGCTGCCCAACGCCCTGGTGCCCAAGACCATGCATAACACCGGTGGAGACATCACCCGCTACGTGATCAGCGCCGGCAACCTCTGCCGCTGGCTCGGCGAGCAGGCCGAGGCGCTGGGCGTGGAGATCTTCCCGGGTTTCGCCGCCCAGGAGGTGATCGTCGAGGACGGGGTGGTCAAGGGAATCCTCGTCGGCGACATGGGCGTGGGCGCCGACGGCCAGCCCAAGGACGGCCACATGCCGGGCATGGAGCTGCGCGCCAAGTACACCCTGTTCGCCGAGGGCGCCCGCGGCCACCTGGGCAAGCGGCTGATCCGCGACTTCGAGCTCGACGCCGGCAAGGATCCCCAGCACTACGGTATCGGCCTGAAGGAGCTGTGGGACATCCCCGCGGAGCAGCACGAGCCGGGACTGGTGCTGCACGGCTCCGGCTGGCCGCTGGACAAGCAGACCCACGGCGGCTGGTTCCTCTACCACGCCGAAAACCAGCAGGTGGTGGTCGGCCTGATCATGGACCTCTCCTACCAGAACCCCTGGCTTTCGCCCTTCGACGAGTTCCAGCGAATGAAGCACCATCCGGTGCTCAAGGCCCACCTCGAGGGCGGCAAGCGCGTGGCCTACGGCGCCCGAGCGCTCACCAAGGGCGGACTCAACTGCCTGCCGAAGATGACCTTCCCCGGGGGCCTTTTGATCGGCTGCGATGCCGGCACCCTCAACTTCGCCAAGATCAAGGGCCTGCACACCGCCATGAAGTCGGGCCTGGTGGCGGCCGAGGCGGTCTTCGAGGCGCTCAAACAGGGCGACGAGGGCGGTGGCGAGCTGACCACCTTCACCGAGAAGTGGGAGGCGAGCTGGGCCTATGAGGAGCTCAAGGCGAGCGCGAGCTTCGGGCCGGCGATCCACAAGTACGGCACCGTCGGCGGCGGCGCCTACAACTTCCTCGACCAGCTGCTCGGCGGCAAGCTGCCCAACGTCCACGACACCACGCCGGACCACGCCACCCTGAAGCCGGCGGCCGAGTGCGAGAAGATCGACTATCCGAAGCCCGACGGCAAGCTCTCCTTCGACAAGCCCTCTTCGGTGTTCCTGTCGAACACCAACCACGAGGAGGACCAGCCCTGCCACCTGAAGCTGGCCGATCCGGAGCTGCCGATCCGCGACAACCTGCCCACCTATGCAGAGCCCGCAAGCCGCTACTGCCCGGCCGGGGTCTACGAGGTGGTCGAGGCGGACGACGGCACGCCCAGGTTCCAGATCAACTTCCAGAACTGCGTGCACTGCAAGACCTGCGACATCAAGGACCCGGCCCAGAACATCACCTGGGTGGCCCCGGAGGGCGGCGGCGGGCCTAACTACCCGAATATGTAACGCACGCCCCCAACGAAACGGCCCCGCCATGGCGGGGCCGTTTTACGTTCTGTCCGGGGTTCCGGTCGGCGAGCTCGAGCCGCGTGTCGCGTCAGTCGCCGGTGGCGATGGGGCGCTCGGGGTCGCGGATCCACTCGCTCCAGGAGCCGACGAAGAGCCGCGGCAGCGCTCGCCCGGCCACGGCGTAGGCCAGCACGTTATGGCAGGCGGTGACTCCCGAACCGCAGTAGGCGATCAAGGCATCGGCCTCGGGCAGTTCGCGGGCCAGCACCTCGGCGCGCTTGAAGTGGCCGCTGGCGTCGAGGTTGTCGGCGCTGGGGCGGCACACCGCGCCGGGAATGTGGCCGGCCACCGGATCCACGGGCTCTGCCTCGCCGCGAAAGCGCTCGCTGCTGCGGGCATCGACCTTCAGTGCCCCGTCGGCGGCGACCTCGTCGACCGCGACGAGGGCCGCGTCGCGATAGGCAGGCCGCCAGTCCGACGCTGCCGCCACGGCGTCCGGGTCGCCGTCCTCGCGAAGCTCGCCCCCCGCCGCTAGCCAGGCCTTGAGTCCGCCGTCGAGCAGGCGCACGTCGGGATGTCCCGCCCAGCAGGCGAGCATCCACCAGGTTCGCGCCGCCGCCAGCTGTCCGCCCATGTCGTCGTAGACCACCACCGGCTGCTGTGGCGTGATACCCAGACGCTGCAGCACCGCAGTGAAGGCCTCGGGGTCGGGCAGCGGATGCCGGCCGCCCGCTCCCGGCGCGGCGGCCAAATCGCGATCGAGGTCGACATGCAGGCTGCCCGGCAGGTGGGCCTCGACCCACAGCCGGCGACCGGCATCGGGCTCACCCAGCCGCGCGCGGCAGTCCAGCAGGCGAGGCGGATGGGTCTCCTCGAGGGCATCGGCCAGGGTGGCGGCCGAGATCAGCGGCTTGGTCATGCGTCGACTCCGTCCAGCAGTTCGATGGGGGCCCGGCAGGCGATCAGGCGGCGCCGGCCGGCCGTGCGGAAGCGTACCTCGATCACCGGGTTGTCGGGATCGCCCTCCACCACGTCGATCTGACCCTCGCCGAAGACCGCATGGCGCAGGGCCTGGCCGACTCGGAACTGGCCCGGGGCGACGTGGCCCGGCTCCGGCGCGGCGGGCCGCGCTCGGGCCACCGGCAGCGAGTGGCCCAGCGAGGCCAGGTAGCGCTGAACGAGCGCGGGATCGGCGACCTCCAGCGGGGCGCCCGGCTCGGCGGCCTCGCTCTCGGGCGCCTCACGCTCGACCGGCTCTCTCTCGACCGGCCTCCCGGCGCCGAGATCGACCTCGGCCAGTCGGCGGGCGACCCGCTCACCGTCCTGCCAGGCGGATTCGCCGATGAAGCGGCTGGGGCGGTGCTCGCCGCCGTCGTGGAGCAGGACCAGACGCTCCCGAGCCCGGGTGATGGCAACGTAGAAGAGTCGCCGCTCCTCCTCAAGCCGCGCCGGGGTCAGCGGGTTGTCGCGGGTGTAGTGGGGAAAGTCCTCCTCGTTGGTGCCGGCCAGCAGCACCAGCGGCCACTCGAGCCCCTTGGCTCCGTGCACGGTGTTGATCAGCACGCCGTCCTGGCGATTCTCGACCGGACGGCACAGGAGCTCGATGAAGGCGGCGGTGTCATTGCCGAGTTCGCGGGCCTGCTCGACCAGCACGTCGAGCAGGCGCACATCTTCCTCACCCTTGTCGCGCCGCGCGGCGGCGCGCTTCAGGACCTTCTCGGCCTCCACCGCCTCGAGCACGTGCTCGAGCAGGCGGGCCGGCGGCCAGGTCGAGCGCCGCGGCAATTCGCAGAGCAGCGACCAGCGCCGCTTCAGGGTGCGCCGCTGATGGGGTTTGAGCCCCTCCAGCATAGGATCATGACGTTCCGGCCAGCGTTGAGTCTCGGCCAGCCGGGTCGCCAGGGCGGCGATTCGCTCCCGGGCCACGAAGGAGGTGGGCTGGGCCAGCAGCAGGGCCAGGTGGCCCGGATCCTGGAGCAGCCGCGGCTCCAGCGCCAGTCGCAGGTAGCCGGCCAGGGCCTCCACCAGCGGCAGGCGGAAGACGAAGCGATCCTCCCGGGCCAGCCGGAACGGGATGCCTTGGCGCAGCAGCGCCAGCTGCAGCGGCACCGAGAGGGCCCAGCTGCGCACCAGCAGGCAGGCCTCGTCGAGGCCCCGTCCCTGGCGATGCCAGGCGCCGAGCTCGTCGAGCAGCGCCCGGCCGCCCTGCCCCACCGCGAGTCCGGTATGGGGATTGTCGGGGGCGGCCAGGCAGAGCTGGTCGGGGCGCCGGCGGTTGGCGGCGATGGCGTGGTTGGCGGCCAGCGCCAGGGCGTGGCCGTGGCGGAAGGTGGTGGAGAGCGGGTAGTCGTGCGCCGCGCCGAAGGTGGCGGTGAAGTTCTCCAGCATGGTGTCGGGATGGGCGCCGCGCCACTCGTAGATGCACTGGTTGGCATCGCCCACCGCCATCACTTCGGCCTCACGGCCGGCGAGCAGCGCCAGCAGGCGCTGCTGGGCGGTATTGATGTCCTGATACTCGTCGATCACCACGTGATCGAGGAAGCCCTGCACCCGGCGGCGCAGCGCGGCGTCCTCCTCCAGCGCCAGCAGCGGCCGATAGAGCAGATCGGCGAAGGTCATCAGTCCCTGCTCGGCCAGCAGCCGCTCGGCATGCTCGAAGGCGGCAACGAAGTGGCCGGTCTCTTCGCCGAAGTCGAGTCGCGCATGCAGCTCGGCGGGCGAGGCCATCTCGGCCTTCACCAGCCCGCAGAAGTGCGCCAGCGCCTCGAGTCGCTCGGCGTCCAGCGCCGTCTCGCGGGCCTCGGGCTCCTCGGCCAGCGCCGCCAGCGTCGCCTGGCGCAGCAGCCGCTCGAGCTGCCAGTCGGCGGTGAGCAGCTGACGGGGCGCCAGCACGCCCCAGCGAGTCAGGCTGGCGGAGAGCCGATGGCCGAGCGAGTGAAAGGTGCGCACGTCGGGCAGAGCCTGCCCAGCCGGCGCCATGGCCGCGAGCCGCGCCTGGAAGTCCTCCCGGGCCGAGCGGTTGAACATCAGCACCAGTATCCGCCCCGGAGGCACGCCGCGGGCCAGCAGGTGCAGCACCCGGGCGACCATGGTGGTGGTCTTGCCGGCCCCGGCCACGGCCGCGACCCGGGCGTGCCCCCGCGCGTGAGAGACCACCGCCTGCTGTTCGGCGGTCAGCGACGGAGAAGAAGCGGCATGCTCGCTCATCGGCCGTCGCCGCCCCGGCGCTCGTCCGCCTCGAGTCGGCCGAGCGGCTGCCATGTCCCGGCGCTGGTCAGCCCCAGCTCGAGGGCGCCCTCCTCGCCCTCCCGGGTCTCGGCCTGCTCGACGAGCCGGTAGTAGACGTTGCGCCCCAGGCGGGCCGCGAGGCCGAAGCGGATCGGCACCTCGGGGATCGTCTCCCCGGCCGGCGTCTCGCTGAGGGTCAGCCGGCATTCCTCGTCGAGGCGTACTCGATCGCCGACGTTGGTGGTGAGCCACCAGTCGCCCGCCTCGAGCTCGGCATCGACGATCAGAAAGGGACGATCCTCGACGCGGATGCGCTGCATCTCGGCCGGCGTGACCAGAAAGTAGTCGCCCTCGGCCTCGCGTCGCAGGATGGTCGACAGCAGGCGCACCAGGCGCGGCCGCGCGATGGCCGTGCCCTCGTGGAGCCAGCGCCCGTCGGCGGCGATGGTGAGGTCCATCACGCCGCGCTGCGCGGGGTGCCAGCGATCCACGGGGGGAATCTCGCCGTGGGGCTCGATCTGTGCCAGCAGGGGATCGAGGGTCATGACAACGGCCTCCGTCGGTGGCGTCTCGGCCTAGACCAGCCCGGCGCGGGACAGGGCGTCGCGGACGCCCGCCGGCGCCTCGGGGGCCGCCGCGCGGAACAGGTGGTAGAAGTTGGCGGTGGTCTGGGCGGCGAGCTCCTCGATGCTGATGCCCCGCGCCTTTGCGATGCACTCGGCGACCTCGACCACCCAGGCCGGCTCGTTGGGCTTGCCGCGGTACGGCACCGGGGCCAGGTAGGGGCTGTCGGTCTCGATCAGCAGCCGGTCCAGCGGCACGCGCCGGGCCACCTCGCGCAGCGACTTGGCGTTGCGGAAGGTGACGATGCCGGACAGCGAGATGTAGAAGCCGTGGCGCACCGCTTCCCGGGCCATGTCGAGGTCCTCGGTGAAACAGTGCAGCACCCCGCCCACCGCCGGGTCGACGTGCTCACGGATCAGCGCCAGGGTGTCCTCACGGGCTTCGCGGGTGTGGATGATCACCGGCAGTTCGAGCTCGCGGGCGGCGATCAGCTGGCGACGGAAGCGCTCGAGCTGCACCTCCCGGGAGGGCACCGAGTCGGGGGACTTGTCGAGGTAGTGATAGTCCAGCCCGCACTCGCCGATGGCCACGGCACCGAAGCGCTCGGCCGACTCGATGATCGCCGCCACGTCGGGCTCCGCCTCGAGCGACTGCAAGGGGTGGATGCCGGCCGAGATCACCACGTCGTCGTGAGCACGACTGATCTCGGCCAGGGTCGGCAGGTCCTCCAGGGTCACGGCTATGGCCAGGAACTGGCAGACGTCACGAGCGCGAGCGGCCTCGAGAGCGGCGGCGAGATCGCCATGGTGCGTGCCGGGATCGAGGCGGTCGAGATGGCAATGAGAGTCGACGAACATGCGAGGAACTTCCGAAATGGCAGAGTGGGTTCAGACGGGCGGACAGGCGGGGTCCGTCACAGGGTGTAGGTCGGCGCGCCCTTGTCCAGCTGGCCGGCCAACAGCGTCTCGATGCGATCGCGCACGGCCTGATCCTCGGGGCTGAAGTGGATGCCAATCCCGGGGACTCGGCGGCCGGCCACGCCTTCGGGCGAGACCCACACCACCTGGCCGGTGACCGGCACCCGCTCATCATCGCCGGGCAGCATCAGCAGCAGGAAGACCTCCTGGCCCAGCGCGTAGCGCTCACGGGTGGGCACGAAGATGCCGCCGCGCTCGAGCACAGGCATGTAGGCCGAAAGCAGGGTCGGGACATCCTGGATGGTCAGCGAAAGTGCCTTCTGTGCGGCCATGGTGTCTCCCTTTGCGAAGCGTCACCGCGAGTCAGGATCGTCGCGGCGCGTCAGGAACGCAGCAGCGTGGACCAGCGAACCAGCCAGGCCTCGAGGGTCAGCTGGGGATTGGGATTGCCGCCCTCGGCCAGCAGCCGTCGCTGCTCACGGGCATAGTCCAGCAGGCGGAACCAGTCGCGTACCCGAGCATTCTTGACCGCCTGGCGGTAGAGCACCAGCAGGTCGGGGTTGCGAAGCTCGGCGGTATCGCCCGAGAGCCCCAGGCGAATCAGGTCTTCGAGCCAGATGATACCGTACCACAGGATGGCGTCGATGGACTGGCGATCCAGGCGGGCCGCCTCGGCCACCGGCTCGCTACCGCGCATCAGCGCCTCGAAGGTCTCCGCCAGCTGCTGACGCAGCGCCCGAGCGCTCGGCTCGGCGAGCTCCAGAGCGCGCAGCGGCAAGCCTCCCGCGGCGCGAAACCAGAAGCGGGCCTCCTCCTCGCCCCCCAGCTGCTCGATCAGCCAGGGTCGACAGTCGGCCTCGGCCGGCACCGGCAGGCTCCAGTGCTGGCAACGCGAGCGGATGGTCGGCAGCAGCCGCGAGGGGATGTCGGAGAGCAGCACGAAGAGGGTGCGCCCGCCCGGCTCCTCGAGACTCTTGAGCAGCGCGTTGGAGGCCGCCACGTTCATCGCCTCGGCCGGGGCGATGGTGATCACCCGGTAGCCGCCCTGCTGGGCGGTCTGGGCGACGAAGGCGTTGACCTCGCGCACCGGACCGATGCGGATCAGCCGCTTGCCCTCCTCCGGCGCCACCCGCAGCAGGTCGGGATGGTAGCCCGAGGCGAGCATGTGGCAGGCGTGGCAGCCCCCGCAGGCGAACTCCCCGGGCGAGGCGCAGAGGGTGCGGGCCACCAGGGCCTCGGCAAGCGACTGCTTGCCGATGCCGTGGCCGCCCGAGATCAGCAGGGCGTGGGGCAGTCGCCCGCCGTCGGCCAGCCTGACGAGCTCGCGCCAGCGCGGCATCAGCCAGGGCAGCGGGCGCGGCACCTCGACGGGGCTCATCGCCATGCGGCCATCCGCGCGTCCAGGCGGGCCAGCAGCTCGGCGCGCACCGCGTCGATAGCGGCGCCGGCATCGATCACCGCCACCCGCTCGGGGGCGGCCTCGGCGCGCTCGAGGTAGGCCCGACGCACCGCCTCGAAAAAGTCGCCGCGCTCACGCTCGAAGCGGTCGCGCACCTCGCCCTGCCCCTCGAGGCGACCGTCCAGGCGCCGCTGGGCGGCGGCCATGGACATGTCCAGCAACAGCGTGAGGTCGGGCTCGAGGCCCTGCTGGACAAAGGCCTCGAGTTCGGCGATGCGCGCGGCGTCGATACCGCGCCCGCCGCCCTGGTAGGCATAGGTGGCGTCCGTGAAGCGGTCGCAGACCACCCAGGCGCCGCGCGCAAGGGCCGGCTTGACTACCCGCGCCAGGTGCTGGGCGCGGGCGGCGAAGACCAGCAGCAGTTCGGCATCCGGGTCGAGGGGCTCCTCCTCGCTCGGATCCAGCAGCAGCCGGCGAATGTCTTCCGCCCGGCGGGTGCCCCCCGGCTCGCGAGTCGCCACCACCTCGTGCCCGCGGGCCCGAAGATGCTCGACCACCAGGGCGAGGTTGGTGGACTTGCCCACCCCCTCGCCGCCTTCCAGGGTGATGAATCGTCCGCGCTCGGTCATGTTCGATGCCGCTCCATGGTCAGCGATTGCGGATATACCGGTTCACCGCGTTGTTGTGCTCGCGCAGGGTACGCGAGAAGTGATGGGTGCCATCCCCCCGCGCAACGAAGTACAGGGTCTCGCCCTCGGCGGGGTGCACCGCGGCCTCGAGGGCGGCACGTCCCGGCAGGGCGATCGGCGTCGGCGGCAGCCCGTCGATCACGTAGGTATTGTAGGGCGTGGGCTCACGCAGGTCGGCCCGGGTGATGTTGCCCGCGTAGCGCTCGCCCATGCCGTAGATCACGGTGGGATCGGTCTGCAGGCGCATGCCCCGCTCCAGGCGGCGCTTGAACACGCCGGCGATCTCGGGCCGCTCCTCGGGCGCGCCGGTTTCGCGCTCGATCAGCGAGGCCATGATCAGGGCCTGGTAGGCGCTCTCGAGGGGCAGGTCCTCGTCGCGCTCTTCCCAGACGCTCGCAAGAGTGGTCTCCATGCGCTCGAGTGCCTGGCGCAGGATCTCCAGGTCGCTAAGCCCCTTGTGATAGCGATAGGTGTCGGGGAAGAACCAGCCTTCGGGATGGCGTTGCTCCCGGTCGAGCAGCGCCATCACCTCGATGTCGCTGAGCCCTTCGGTGCGATGCTCGAGCTTGGGGGCCTCGTCGAGCGCCTCGCGCATCTGGCCGAAGGTCCAGCCCTCGGGGATGGTCAGCGAATAGGTGACCACCTCGTGGCTGCCCAGCAGCGCCAGCAGCTCGCGGCCACTCATTCCGGGCTCGAGGCGGTACTCGCCGGGGCGCAGGTCGGGTAGGCTCTCGGGCTCCAGGCGTGCCAGCAGGCGAAAGGCCCAGACCTCCTCGAGGATACCGCGCTCGGCCAGCTCGCCGACCACGCGATGGTAGCCGGCGCCGGCTGGCACCTCGTAGAGCGTCGGCGCCTCGAGGACGATGGGCGCCTCGAGGCGCGACTGCCAGTAGCGGTGGCCGGCGAACAGCGCCAGGCCCGCCAGCAGGGCCAGCACCAACAGAATCTTCAACAGACGCAGCATGCGTGTCCTCGTTCCGTCATCACGACTCGCTCGTTCATGGGGTAATAGCGGGGTAGCCCAGCGCCTCGTGGGCCAGGGCCTGCAGGGGGCGATGGCTCGGCCCGACCCGCCAGTGGCGCAGGGGATTGCCCTCGGCATCGTCGAGCCTCGCCACCGGCCAGAGCCCCTGCAGCGAGTTGCCGAGCCACAGCGCCTCGACCCGCTCCAGCGTCTCGGGCGCGGCGTCGACCTCCCGGATCGGCGCCCGTTCGAGCAGCGTCACGCGCAGGGTGCCGGCCACGCCGCAGCGATCGAGCCGGGGCGTCTCGAGGACGCCGTCGCGCTGCCAGAAGAGGTTCATGCAGGTGGCCTCCACCAGCCGCCCCTCGGCGTCACAAAGCAGGCCCTCGGCCGTGTCGGCGTTCGTCCACTCGGCGCGGGCCAGGACGTTCTCGAGGCGATTGAGGTGTTTGAGGCCGGCGAGCAGGGGCTGGATGCCCAGGCGCAGCCGGCAGTGGCGCACCCGCACGCCGTGCCGCCAGCGCTGGGCGCTGGGCGCGAACGGGTCGAGTCGCCAGCGCAGCCGGGGCTCGAGAGTCTCGGGGAGCGCATAGCCCCGACCGCCGCTACCGCGGGTCAGGATCAGTTTAAGAACCGAAAGCCCCGCGCCGGCCTCGACCAGCGGCGCCTCCAGGTGCTCCCGGGCGGGCAGCGGCATCCCCAGCACCCGACAGCCTCGAGCGAGGCGCGCCAGATGCTGCTCCCACAGCAGCGGCGTACCATCACGCACGAGGACGGTCTCGAAGAGACCGTCCCCATAGGCGACGCCACGATCCTCCAACGGCCAGTCGCTCATTCCCGCCTCTGCCACCGCCATGGGCCGCGGCTCAGACCTTGCTGAAGAGCAGCGTGCCGTTGGTGCCACCGAAGCCGAAGGAATTGGACAGGCTGACGTCAATCTTCATCTCGCGCGCGGTGTGCGGTACGTAGTCGAGATTGCAGCCTTCCTGGGGATTGTCCAGATTGATGGTCGGCGGCGCCACCTGGTCGCGGATCGCCAGGATGCTGAACACCGCCTCCACGGCGCCGGCCGCGCCCAGCAGGTGACCGATCATCGACTTGGTGGAGCTGACCGCCACCGACCGGGCGGCCTCGCCCATCACGGACTCGACGGCGCGACTCTCGGCCAGATCTCCGGCCGCGGTCGAAGTACCGTGAGCGTTGATGTAGTCGACGGCGGCAGGGTCGATGCCGGCATCCTGGATGGCGTTGCTCATCGAACGAGCCGCGCCGCGGCCATCTTCCGGCGGCGCCGTCATGTGATAGGCGTCGTCACTCATGCCGAAGCCGGTGAGCTCGGCGTAGATGGTCGCTCCACGGGCCTTCGCCTGCTCGTACTCCTCGAGCACGATCACCCCGGCGCCATCGGAGAGCACGAAGCCGTCGCGATCCCGATCCCAGGGGCGGCTCGCCGCCTCGGGATCGTCGTTGCGGGTGGACAGCGCGCGGGCCGCCGAGAAGCCGCCGAGGCCCAGCGGGGTGGTCGCCATCTCGGCGCCGCCACAGACCATCACGTCGGCGTCGCCATAGGCGATGGTGCGCGCGCTATAGCCGATGTTGTGCGTACCGGTCGTGCAGGCGGTGGTAATGGCGATATTGGGGCCGCGGAAGCCATGCTGGATCGCCAGGTTGCCGGAAATCATGTTGATGATCGAGCCCGGCACGAAGAACGGCGAGATCCGGCGCGCCCCGCCCTTGTTGAGGGCGTTGTGGTTGTTCTCGATCATCGGCAGGCCGCCGATCCCAGAGCCGATGGCCACGCCGATACGATCGGCGTTCTCTTCGGTGCACTCAATCCCCGCATCGGCGATCGCCTGGCCGCCCGCCGCCATGCCGTACTGGATGAACAGGTCCATCTTGCGGGCGTCCTTGGGATTGAGATAAGGACTGATGTCGAAGTCCTTCACCGAACCGCCGAAGCGCGTATTGAAGGCGCTGACATCGAAGTGTTCGATGGGGGCGACACCGCTCTTGCCGGCCAGGATATTGGCCCAGCTCTCCTTGACGGTATTTCCCACCGGCGTGACCAGACCGAGCCCGGTCACCACAACCCTTCTACGAGCCATCAGCTTTCCTCCAGACAACCTTGGTGACACGACCCCATCGCGGGATCGTCATTGCGCGCATTATACCCGAGTCTCCCCGACCTGTGCGGGATCGGCAAGTTCCCTACGCGCATAGCACGAGAGCCGTCCTGCCACGGCAGGACGGCTCTCCTCGGGGCACGGCCCCGGACGCTTCAAGAAGCGGTATCGACCGCCACCTTACTGGTGGGCGTTAACGTAGTCGATGGCTTCCTGAACGGTGGTGATCTTCTCGGCTTCCTCGTCGGGAATCTCGGTATCGAATTCTTCTTCGAGCGCCATCACCAGCTCGACGGTGTCCAGGGAATCCGCGCCGAGGTCTTCGGTGAAGGAAGAGGAGTTCTGGATGTCTTCTTCCTTGACGTTCAGACGCTCAGCCACAACCTTCTTAACGCGCTCTTCGATGGTGCTCATTATGACTACTCCAGTCGTTCACATTGGCCGTTCGGAAACCAGCCGTTAAAGATCCAGATCCGCTAGCCGGAAGCTGCGGCGTAGTTTATAGACGCCCCGGGGTCGGCGCAACCGCCTCCCCCTGAAGGCTTCAACGCATGTTCATGCCGCCGTTGACATGCAGGGTTTCGCCGGTGATGTAGCCCGACGTCTCGCCGGTCAGGAAGCCCACCGCCGCCGCGATCTCCTCGGGATCACCGAGCCGAGAAAGGGGAATCTGGCCGAGCAGCATCTTGTGCTGCTCTTCGGGCAGCGCCTCGGTCATGTCGGTGGCAATGAAGCCCGGCGCCACCGCATTGACGGTGATGGCGCGCGAGGCGACCTCACGGGCCAGCGCTCGAGTGAAGCCCTCCATGCCGGCCTTGGCGGCAGCATAGTTGGTCTGCCCCAGGTTGCCCATGGTGGCCACCACCGAGCTGATCGAGACGATGCGCCCGAAACGCGCCCGGGTCATGCCGCGCAGGCACGCCTTGCTGACGCGATAGACGGACTTGAGATTGGTGTCGATCACCGAATCCCACTCGTCCTCCTTCATGCGCATCAGCAGGTTATCGCGGGTAATGCCGGCGTTGTTGACCAGGATGGTGGGCGCCCCGAACTCCTCGGTGATCGCCTTGATCAGGGCGTCGACGCTGGCCTGGTCGGTGACGTCCAGCTTGCGGCCGCCCCCCTCGATGCCCGCCGCGGCGAGATCGGCGTCGATCCGTTCGGCGCCGGCATCGCTGGTGGCGGTGCCGATCACGATGCGACCCTGGCGCCCCAGCTCATGGGCGGTGGCGCGGCCGATGCCGCGACTGGCCCCGGTGATCAGGGCGACTCTACGCTCGGTTGTCATGGTCTCTTCCGTCTACGTCCTGAAGATGAATCAGCCATTGGCCGACGGCGACTGGCCGGCGGCTTCCCTGGCCAGCTCGAGGGCCGCGGTGAGGCTGTCCGGATCATTGACCGCCAGCCCCTTGCTGCCCTTTGCAATGCGCTTGTTGAGACCGGTGAGCACCTTGCCGGGCCCGCACTCGATGAGCACCTCGGCGCCCTGACCGGTCATGGCCTCGACGCATGAGGTCCAGCGTACCGGCTGATAGAGCTGCTCGATCAGCCGGGTGCGCAGGGTCTCCACGTCGGCATGCGCCTGGGCATCCACGTTCTGATAGACCGTGTAGCGCGGCGAGCGCAGCTCGATCTCCTCCATGGCCGCGGCCAGCCGCTCGGCGGCCGGACGCATGAGGTCACAGTGGGAGGGTACCGACACGGGCAGCGGCATGGCACGCTTCGCCCCGGCCTCCTGGCAGGCCACGATGGCGCGCTCGACCGCCGCCTTGCTGCCGGCGATGACCACCTGACCGGGGGCATTGTAGTTGACCGCAGCAACGACGTCGCCGTCCGCGGCGCGGGCGCAAGCCTGCTCGACGGCACCGTCATCCAGGCCGAGGATCGCCGCCATGGCACCCTCGCCCACCGGCACGGCCGCCTGCATCGCCTCGCCGCGCAGCTTCACGAGCCGCACGCCTTCGGCGAAGGTCAGGGCACCGGCACACACCAGGGCGCTGTACTCGCCCAGGCTGTGGCCGGCCATGGCACCGGGCCTCGGCCCCTCGAGCTCCTGCCAGACGCGCCAGATCGAGACGCTGGCCGTGAGCAGCGCCGGCTGGGTGCAGGCCGTGGCGTTGAGCGCCTCGGCCGGGCCTTCCTGAACCACCTGCCAGAGGTCGTATCCCAGGGCGTCGGAGGCCTCCTCGAAGGTGGTGCGCACCACGCTGTAGCGCTCCGCCAGCTCGCGCAGCATGCCGATCTGCTGCGAGCCCTGCCCGGGAAAGATGAGGGCAAGGGATTGTGTCATGTCGATCACCTTTGCGCTTGTTGACTGTCGTCGATGCCGGTTGCACCCGGCAGGATCGGCCCCTCGGGACCGGATCCGCTCTCGACTCGACCGACGGCGGCCGAATCGACAGCGGACCGTCGATGATGCAGTTCAGCGGCCAGCCGACTCGGCAAGTCGTGACTGACTTCGTTGGCGGCGCGCTGGATCGCGAAGCGAAAGCCCGTGGCATCGGCGCCGCCATGACTCTTGATCACGATCCCGGCGAGCCCCAGCAGGCTGGCCCCATTGTAGCGGACGGGGTCGAGCTCACCCCTTAGGCGTCGCAGTGCCGGCCGGGCCAGCAGCCCCACCAGCCGACTGCTCCAGCGGGCCTCGAAGGTCGCCTGCACCCGCTCCACCAGCAAGCGCGCCAGGCCTTCGCTGGCCTTGAGCACCGCATTGCCGACGAAGCCATCGCAGACCACCACGTCGGCGGCGCCGCTGAAGACCCCGTCACCCTCGACATAGCCGAGGTAGGTGATGCCGGGATGCTGACGCAGCCAAGCATCCGCTTCGCGCACGCTGGCGGTACCCTTGGTGCCCTCGACGCCGACGTTGAGCAGCGCTACCCTCGGGGCGACGAGGCCGTCCACGTGGCGCGCCATGACCTCGCCCATCAGGGCGAAGTCCACCAGGCGTGCGGCGCTCGCCTCAACATTGGCTCCCAGATCGAGCAGATAGCAGCGCCGCCGATCACGGGTCGGAATGGCGGTGCTGATCGCCGGCCTGGGGATACCCGCCACCGTGCCCAAGGCGCGCCGCGAAAGAGCCATCAGGGCGCCGGTATTGCCGGCGCTGACTCCGGCCGCGGCCTCACCACTGGCGATACTGTCGAGCATGAGAGCCATGCTGGTGCCGGCACCGTGACGCAGCGCCTCACTGGGTCGCTGCGCCTGACGAACCACGCCGGGCGCATCGCTGACCCGCAGACGCACCGCCGCCGCGGCAAGCTGCCGCGGCAGGCGGGCGATCTCGTCATTAAGCCGCTCGGCAGGGCCAAACAGCTGGAGCTCGAGATTCGGGTCATCGCTGACCGCCTGAGCAGACCCCATTACGACCGGGCGGGGACCGAGGTCCCCGCCCATCGCGTCGATGGCGATCCGCACGTCAGCGGCTAGCCACTACCGCTCGCGTCGCCGTCGTCTTAAACCTCGACGACCTTGCGACCGCGGTAGAAGCCGTCCGGCGCCACGTGGTGACGCAGGTGGGTGGTGCCGGTTTCCTTGTCCTGGGACAGGGCCGCGGAGGTCAGGGCGTCGTGGCTACGGCGCATGCCGCGCTTGGAACGGGTCTTGCGGTTCTGTTGAACTGCCATGGGTTATCACTCCAGAGTGAAACGAGGGTGTATCAGAGTTTGCCCTTGATCTGCCGCAGCACATCGAAAGGGTTCGCCGGGGCGTCGGCCGACGCGTCGGTCGCCTCCCCGCTGGTCAGCTGGTCGCGCGAGACCGGGCACTCGGCCTCGTCGTGGTAAACCACCTGGGGCAGGCTGAGGATGATCTCATCCTCGACCACCGCCATCAGGTTCAGCTGTTCGTTTTCCACCAGCACCGGTTCATGGGTGCTCGGCAGCTCCGCGGCCAGGGCGTCGCTGGTGACCATCCCCAGCCGGAAATCGCTCTCGACGCGCTGCGCCATGGGCTGGAGACAGCGGCGGCACGGAATCTGCAACTCGGCTTCCAAGTGGCCGCGAATCTCCCGGCGACCTTGGGAGTCGATGGCAAAATCCAGCCACACCTGACCATCACCGGCCTGGGCGCCGACTTCGTCTTCGAGTCGGGCCAGCTCGGCGAGTGCCACCAGGCCTTCCAGGTGTTCGGCACGGGCCGCGAGCTTGTAGGGCTCGACCCTGCCGGGGAGTCTTGAGGTCAACATAGGCGCGCAATGATAGGCACTCCCCTCCCCCCTGTCAAAGCCGCCATCACCCCGGGTTAGAATGGCTGCGCGACGCCTGAGTCGTCATCATGCGTCTCGCCCATTCGCCCCACCGCAGAGGAAGCCTTCATGCCCCGCCTGGTCCTTGCCTCCGGCTCTCGCTGGCGCCGCCAGCTGCTCGACCGCCTTGCCCTCCCCTATGCCTGGGAGAGCCCCGATATCGACGAGACGCCGCGCCCGGGAGAGGCGCCCGAATCGCTGGTGCATCGCCTGGCGCTGGCCAAGGCCGAGCGGCTTGCGGAGACGCACCCCGACCACCTGATCATCGGCTCCGACCAAGTGGCGCTGTTCGACGGCGAGATCCTCGGCAAGCCAGGCAGTGAGGCCACCGCCCGCGCCCAACTGGCACGCTTCTCCGGACGACGCGTGCGCTTTATTACCGGCCTGGCGCTGATCGATACCGGGCACGGCCGGCATCGCGTCTGTCACGAGACCTATGACGTGGTGTTTCGTCGACTCGACGAGCGGGAGATCGCGAACTATGTCGCCCGGGAGCAGCCGCTGGACAGTGCCGGCAGCTTTCGCATGGAGGGCCTGGGCATCACGCTGTTCGAACGCCTCGAGGGCGAAGACCCCAACACCCTGATCGGCCTGCCGCTGATCCGGCTCTGTGCGATGCTGCGCGAGGCAGGGCTCGACCCGCTGGACTGACACCCAGCGACCGACAGAAGCTCCCGCGATCGGCAAAAGCACCCCGCGCCTGAGAAAAGCCCCTCCCCGACGGCGCGGGGCATCGAGCGTCGCTTACGGCAGCTGGTAGCGCACCGGCGTCTCGGCCTGCGGGAGCCCCACCCACTCGGCGGCGACTCGGCCGAACTGCCGGGAGATCCGCTCGAACGGATCCAGGCGCGGCGTGTAGTCCTGCAGCCGCGCGCCCTCGAAGCGGCGCGCCAGGGTATCCAGGCTGCCCAGCTCATCCACCAGGCCGAGCGCCTGGGCCTGCTCACCCGTCCAGATCAGCCCGCTGAACAGCCGCTCGTCATCGGCCAGGCGGTCGCCGCGCCCGGCGCGAACGTCGTCGATGAACTGCCGGTGAGTCGTCGCCAGCACCTCCTGCCAGAAGTCACGCTGCGCCTCGGCGACGGTGGAGAAGGGATCGAGGAAGGCCTTGTTCTCCCCGGCGGTGAAGACACGACGCTCGACCCCGAGGCGCTCGATGGCCTCCTCGAAGCCGAAGCCGGCATGGATCACCCCGATCGAGCCCACCAGGCTCGCCGGCGCGGCGACAATCTCGTCGGCCGCGGCCGCCACATAGTAGGCGCCGCTGGCGCCGATGTCCTCGACCACCGCGACGATCGGCTTGTTGCCCTCCTCGCGCAGCCGCATCACCGCATCGAAGATGCGCTGGGACTGCACCGGACTGCCGCCGGGACTGTTGACATGCAGCACCACCGCCTCGGTCTGCTCGGCCCTCCAGGCTCGCTCGAGCCCCTCGATGACGCGCTGGGCACTGGCCGGCGACTCGCTGTCGATCACGCCCTTGATCTCGACGACGCCTAGGTGTCGCCCGGCAGGTGCCGCTGCCCCCGGCGCCACGAAGAGCCCATAGAAGGTGGTGGAGAGCGAGGCCAGGATCAGCAGCGCGAAGAAGAAGCGAAAGAACAGCTTCCAGCGCCGCGAGCGGCGCTGCTCGACCAGCACACCGTCGATCCAGCGATCCATCATCGCCAGCTGAGCCAGGCGCTGGCGTTCGCGCAGCGTCTCGGCATCCTCGTCGCCGGACGGCTCGACACCAGCCGCCGCGGCATCGGCAGGCGAGCCCTCACGCGCCTGGCGCGCCTGCTCGGGCGTCAGCTCAGGGCCCGTCGTCCAGCGGTCATCCCGCTTGTCGTCGTCGCTCATGGTAATCCTTCCCCTGGTGGGCTGATCGTTGTCGGGCGGGTCGTGGCGGACCTGAAAATGAAAGAGCTAGCCGTGAAGCCAGTCGAAGAGTTCAGGCACCGTCTCGGCGGTGAGCACCGGGCGACTGACGGCCAGCCGGTCCGGGGCATGCACGCCCCAGGTCACCGCGATGCGATCCATGCCCAGCGCCCTGGCCATCTCCAGGTCGTATTCCGTGTCACCGATCATCACCGCCTCGTCGACATCGACGCCGAGCTCGACGAGGAGCTCTTCGAGCATGCGCGGATGCGGCTTGGAGAGGGTCTCGTCGGCGGTGCGACTGCCGTGAAACCAGCCGCCGCTGCCGCTCTCGCGGAAGATGCGATCCAGGCCGCGTCGGCTCTTGCCGGTAGCCACGGCCAGCTGCTGCCCCTCCCGTCCGCGCAGCCGGGCGAGTCCCGCCTCGACGCCCGGATAGAAGCGCATCGGCGTGACGTCTCCCTCGACGAAATGGTAGGCGTAGCGGGCCCTGAGCCGCTCGGCCCGCTCGGCATCGATCCCGGGGCAGAGCGTGGCGATGGCCTCGGGCAGGCCGAGACCGATGATGTTGCGCACCGCGCCCGCCTCGAGCTCACCCAGGCCTGCATCCCGGGAGGCCGCCTGCATGCAGGAGACGATACGGGCGATGGAGTCCATCAGAGTGCCATCCCAGTCGAAGATGGCCAGTCGATAACGCATGAGATCTCCTGTCAGCGAGATTGGCGCGCTCGGGAGAGCGCCGCCTCAAGCTCGTCGGGCAGCGGTGCCTTGATCTGCACGGGGCGACCGCTGGTGGGTTCGGGAAAGGTCAGCGAGGCGGCATGCAGGAAGAGCCGCGAGATGCCGAGACCCGACGCCAGGCGCTGGCTCTCGCGGCTGCCGTACTTGTCGTCGCCGAGCAGCGGATGCCCGGCATGGGCGGCATGTACGCGAATCTGGTGCGTCCGTCCGGTGACCGGCTCGGCCTCGATCAGCGTGACTCGATCGAAGGTCTCGCGCACCGCGAAGCGGGTGCGGGCCACCTTGCCGGCCGAGTCGACCCGCACCCGCCGCTCGCCATTGCCGAGCTCGAAGCGGTCGAGCCTGGCGCTGACGAAGTCGCGACGCGCCGGCCAGCGACCCGCCACCAGGGCCAGGTACTGCTTGTCCATGCGGTGCTGCTTGAGCGACTCGTTGAGCGCCAGCAGCGCCGGACGTGACTTGGCCAGCAGCAGGCAGCCGGAGGTATCACGATCCAGGCGGTGCACCAGCTCCAGGAAGTCGAGATCCTCGCGCACCTGGCGCAGCGCCTCGATCAGGCCGATCTTGACCCCGCTGCCGCCGTGCACGGCCAGCCCCGAGGGCTTGTTGATCACCAGCCAATCGCGCCCTTCCACCAGCACGCTGCCGGCCAGCAGGTTACGCAGGTTGTCGCTGACCTCGCGCACCGCCTCGCGTGGCGCGAGACGCAGCGGCGGGATGCGCACCAGGTCGCCCAGCGCCAAGCGCGTATCCGCCTTGACCCGCTTCTTGTTCACCCGCACCTCGCCCTTGCGCACGATGCGATAGATCAGCGCTCGCGGCGCCCCCTTCATGCGCGTCAACAGGAAGTTGTCGACCCGCTGGCCGACCTGACCCTCGGTCACTTCCACCCACTGCACGTCGCGCCCTTCGGCCATGCCGCCACTCCACTGAAAAACCGCTCGAAAGGCGCATTCTAACGCAGTGTGCACCATCCTGCGCCAATTGCTGGCCACCCCCGTTACTGGTATATTGCCGACTCGCCTCAATGGGTCGTGACGACCCGCTAGAGCGCCTGCACGACAGACACGCAGGCCGAGGCGAAAAGATCGGGCCGCGAAGATCCTCGCCAATCCGAGGTCCCGCCGCCGACAAGCAAACGATACTACGCCACGCCCGGCTCCGATCGCGCCCGCTGAGGCATGACCGGAGACCACGGGATACGTACAACAACGTGCCGGAGGCCGGCGTTGGCGAATCGATGAATGCCAGGTGTTGGCGGTGACCGCAGAACCGGATGGGCGATGTCCCACCGTGACATGTCCTGCCACCGCCCCGTACTCAACATGATCATGCCGCGTCGGATCCATCGTGCAAGGATGCTCCGGGGCGGCCGGGCGCTATACCGCATCCGCGACATGCGCTGAGCACAGGCACGCTGCAGCCAGCGGTTCGCCTCCGTCGTTGACCACCATCCGGCACGTCCATATTTGTGAGACGACATGAAACGGATGCTCATCAATGCGACCCAGCCGGAAGAGCTGCGCGTCGCGCTGGTCGATGGACAACGCCTCTACGACCTGGACATCGAATCCGGTGCCCGGGAACAGAAGAAAGCCAATATCTACCGCGGCAAGATCACCCGCGTCGAACCCTCCCTCGAAGCCGCCTTCGTCGACTTCGGTGCCGACCGCCACGGCTTCCTGCCCCTCAAGGAGGTCTCCCGCGACTACTTCCTGAAGGAGCCCTCCGGGCGCCCCAGCATCAAGGAAGTGCTCAAGGAAGGTCAGGAAGTCATCGTCCAGGTCGACAAGGAGGAGCGTGGCAACAAGGGCGCAGCGCTGACCACCTTTATCAGCCTGGCCGGCCGCTTCCTGGTGCTGATGCCCAACAACCCGCGGGCCGGCGGCATCTCGCGGCGCATCGAGGGCGAGGAGCGCAGCCAGCTCAAGGAGGCCATGGGCCAGCTGACCGTGCCCGACAAGATGGGCATGATCGTGCGCACCGCCGGCATTGGTCGCTCCCCCGAGGAGCTGCAGTGGGACCTCGACTATCTCATCCAGGTGTGGGAATCGATCACCGAGGAGGCCGGCAAGCGCGCGGCCCCCTTCCTGATCTACCGCGAGTCCAACGTCATCATCCGCGCCATGCGCGACTACCTGCGCCAGGACATCGGCGAGGTACTGATCGACAGCGAAGAGGTCCACCAGGAGGCGCTGGCCTTCATCCGCCAGGTGATGCCCTCCTACCAGCAGAAGATCAAGCTCTACGTCGACGAGGTCCCGCTCTTCTCGCGCTTCCAGATCGAGTCGCAGATCGAGACCGCCTACGAGCGCGAGGTCAAGCTGCCGTCCGGCGGCTCCATCGTCATCGACCACACCGAGGCGCTGGTCTCCATCGACATCAACTCGGCGCGCGCCACCCGGGGCAGCGACATCGAGGAGACCGCCCTGCAGACCAACAGCGAGGCGGCCGACGAGATCGCCCGCCAGCTGCGCCTGCGCGACATCGGCGGCCTGGTGGTGATCGACTTCATCGACATGAGCCCGGCACGCAACCAGCGTGAGGTCGAGAACCGCATGCGCGACGCGCTGAAGCTCGACCGCGCGCGAGTGCAGATCGGCCGCATCTCGCGCTTCGGCCTGATGGAGATGTCTCGCCAGCGCCTTCGCCCGTCGCTCGGCGAAACCAGCGGCGTGGTCTGCCCGCGCTGCGACGGCCAGGGCACCATCCGTGACGTGCGCTCCATCTCGCTCTCGATCATGCGTCTGATCGAGGAAGAGGCCATGAAAGAGCGCAGCGCCCAGATCCGCGCGATCCTGCCGGTGCCGGTGGCCACCTACCTGCTCAACGAGAAGCGCAGCGTCCTGGCCGAGATCGAGCGTCGCCAGGACGTGCGGGTGGTGATGCTGCCCAATCCCGACATGGATACGCCCCACTACGACGTGCAGCGCCTGCGCGACGACCACGTGGACGAGGAAGGCACCGCCAACCTCTCCAGCCATGAGCTCTCCACCGAGAGCGAAGTGGGCAAGGAGCCTGAGGCCGCCTTCGGCAAGCCGATACAGCGCGCCGAGGCCGCGGTCAAGACGGTGATCCACCACGAGCCGGCCCCCGCCTCCCTGCAGAAGGAGGAGGCCGAGGCACCGGCACCTGCCGCCAAGGCCCCGGCCGCCAGCAAGCCCAGCGCGCCCAAGGCCTCCAGCGCCAAGGCACCGGCGGCCAAGGCGCCGACCGCGCGGCCGGCCGCCGAGCCCGAGGGCGGCGTCCTGGGACGCCTGGTCAAGGGACTGGCCAAGCTGCTCGGCGGCGACGAAGCGCCCACCGAGCAGGAGAAGAAACCCGCCGCTCGCCGCAGCGAGTCGTCGACCGCCAGCGACCAGACGGCGCGCAAGCCCGCCGCGCGTGACGACGATCGCGGCAGCCGCGGCGGCCGCCAGCGCCGGCAGCGCAATGACGATCGTCGCGGCCCCGCTCGCCAGGAGGGCGGGCGCGATGAGGGCAAGTCCACCGCCAACGAGGGACGCGGCAACCGTGGCGGCCGTGGACGTGGACGCCAGGACGACAACCGCCAGGCACCGCGCCAGCAGGAAGCGCCCAAGGGCCGTGACGACAAGCCCCGCGATGACAAGCCGCGCGACGACAAGAGCCGCGAGGAGAAGCCCCGCGAGGACGCACGCCGCCAGAAGCCGAGCGACAAGCCGGCCGATAAGGTAGCCGACAAGCCGAGCGAGAAGCGCGCCGAGACGCCGGCGGCCAGCGAGCCGGTCGATGATGGCAAGCCGAAGCGGTCCCGCAACAACCCGCGAAGCCGCACCCGCAAGCACGCCATCAATCCCAAGGCAGAAGCCGAGCAGCAGCGCCTGCAGGCCGAGGCCGCTGAGGCGCCCAAGGCCGAACCGGTAGCGACAGAGGCCAAGGGCGATGCACCGGCCAAGGCCGAGCAGCAGCCGACCGAGGCCAAGACAGGCGAGAAGGTCGAGCCCAAGGCCGACTCCAGGGCCGACTCCAAGCCCGAGTCCAAGCAGAGCGACGCCGAGACCGAGCCGAAAGCCGAGGCCAAGCCCGAACCGAAAGCCGAGGCTGACGCGAAGACCGAAGCGAAGCCCGAGCCGAAGCCGATCGAAGCCAAGTCCGACGAAACGGTCGAGGCCAAGGGCGAACAGCCGGACGCGTCAAAGCCCGCCGAGCCGAAAGCCGCCGAAGCCAAGACTGAGCCGAAGGCCGAGGACAAGGCTGACGAGAAGGCCGAAGCCAAGCCCGAGCCTAAGCCCGCCGAGCCCAAGGCTGAGCCGAAAGCCGAGGCCAAGGCTGAGCCGAAAGCCGAGTCCAAGACCGAAGCGAAGCCCGAGCCGAAGCCCGCCGAGCCCAAGGCTGAGCCGAAAGCCGAGGCCAAGGCTGAGCCGAAAGCCGAAGCCAAGACCGAAGCGAAGCCCGAGCCTAAGCCCGCCGAGTCCAAGGCTGAGCCGAAAGCCGAGCCCAAGACCGAAGCGAAGCCCGAGCCGAAGCCGACAGAGACCAAGGTCGAGGAGAAGGTCGAGCAGCCGGGTGAATCCAAGCCTGCCGAGGTGAAAGACGAGCCTCAGACCGACGCCAAGGCCTCTCGTCGTCGGGGACGTCGCGCGCACAACGATCCGCGCGAGATCCGCCGCCGCGAGCAGGAGGCCAAGGCTCAGGAGGGCAAGCAGGGCTGATCCCTGCCCTGCCCCCAACGACAACGCCCGCAGCCATGGCTGCGGGCGTTGTCGTTTAGGGTCACGGTCAGCTCGATGTGGAGCGAATCTCCCGCCCCATGTCTATGGCCCTAGACTCCAGCCCACCGAGGCTCACGTTCGAGGCTGACGCCGAAGCGCTCCCGCACCCGGGCAGCTACTTCGCCGGCGAAGCCGAGCAGCTCGTCGGCACTGCCACCCCCGAAGTGCACCAGTACCAGGGCCTGGCGGTCATGTACGCCGAAATGGCCCCTGCGCCACCCCTTCAGCCCGCAGCGATCGATCAGCCAGCCGGCCGCCAGCTTGACGCGACCATCGGGCTGGGGAAAGTTCGGCATGGCGGGATGCTCGGCCAGCAGTCGGCGGGCGCGCTCGCCATCGACCAACGGGTTCTTGAAGAAGCTGCCGGCATTGCAGAGCGTCGCCGGGTCGGGAAGCTTCTCGCCCCGGATCGCGCAGACCGCCTGGGCCACCGCCAGCGCCGTCGGCTCGGCATCTAGCCGGCTCGCCAGGTCGCCATAGCCAAGCCGTGGACGCGGCGTCCGCGACACGCGAAGTACCAGCCGCGTGATCACCACCCGGCCCTCCAGCGCGCCCTTGAAGACGCTGTCTCGATAGCCGAAGGCGCAGTCGGCGGCCGACAGCACCGCCTCGCGGCCGTCGTCGAGATGCACCAGATGCACCGACTCGAGAAGATCACTCAGCTCGACCCCGTAGGCGCCGATGTTCTGGATCGGCGCCGCCCCGCAGTGGCCGGGAATCAGCGCCAGGTTCTCGGCGCCCCACAGCTCACGCTGCGCCAGGGCCATCACCAGCGCGTGCCACGGCACCGCCGCCTCGGCATGCACCAGCACTGAGTCGCCATGCTCCTCCAGCCACCACTGCCCCATGGCCGGCTGGATCACCAGCCCCTCGAGTCGCTCGGGCAGGATGAGGTTGCTGCCGCCGCCGAGCACCGTCAGCGGCCAGTCGTGCCGCTGCGCCAGGGCCAGCGCCTCGCGCAACTCGGCCAGGGTCGCCGGCGCCGCATGATGCTCGGCGACGCAGGGCAGCCCGAGCGTGTTGGCATCGGTCAGGGCGTGATCGGTGTGGAGCGCCAGGCTCAAGGCGAGGCCTCCAGGCGCGAGGCGATATCGACCAGCAGCCCCCGGGAGGCCGCCTCGACCAGGTCCAGCACCGCCTCGAAACCGTCCTCATCGCCAAAGTAGGGGTCGGGCACGGCGCGCTCGGGCCAGCCGGCGAAGGCGAGAAACAGCGCGACCACCGCCTCGCTGGACGCGGGGCGGTGCGCCTCGATGGCGGCGAGGTTGTCGTGGTCCATGGCGAGAACGTAGTCGAAACGCTCGAAGTCCTCGACGGCGAGCTGTCGCGCCCTGAGATCGGACAGGTCGATCCCGCGTTGCATGGCGGCTTCCCGTGCACGGGCATCCGGTGCCTTGCCCACGTGCCAGGGCCCGATGCCGCAGGAATCGACCTCGACCCTCGACGCCAGGCCGGCCTGCTCGAGATGGGCGCGGAAGACCCCTTCGGCGGTCGGCGAACGGCAGATGTTACCTAGGCAGACGAAGAGCACACGCATCAGGCGCCTCCCGAAGGGTCATGGCCCGCGAGCAGCTCGCGCACCCGCGCGAGGTCCGCTTCGGTATCGACGCCGGCCGGATGAGGCACCTGGGCCAGGGCGACCTGAATGGCATGGCCGTGGTGCAGGGCGCGCAGCTGCTCGAGCTGCTCGAGTCGTTCCAGCGGTGACGGGGGCCAGTCGCGATAGTCGGCGAGAAAGCCAACCCGATAGGCGTACAGGCCGATGTGGCGCAGCCAGGCATCGGTCTCGAGCAGCTCAGGGCGCCGAGCGAAGGCCTCGCGATCCCAGGGGATGGGTGCCCTGGAGAAGTAGAGGGCACGCCCGGAGAGCGAGCGCACCACCTTGACCGCATTGGGGTTGAAGAGTGTCTCGACGTCGCTGATCGGCTCGGCCAGGGTGGCGATGGACGCCTCGGGATCGTCGAACAGCCGGGCCGCGACCTGGTCGATCAGCAGCGGCGGAATCAGCGGCTCGTCGCCCTGCACGTTGACCAGCACGGCGTCGTCGGCCAGCCCAAGGCGTTCGGCCACTTCCGCCAGGCGGTCGGTACCGGAGGGATGATCGTCACTCGTCATCACCACCTCGGCGCCCAGCGGCACGAGAGCCTCGCGGATGCGCTCATCGTCGGTGGCCACCACCACCCGCCCGGCGCGACTCTCGCCGGCGCGCCGCCAGACGTGCGCCACCATGGGCTCGCCGGCGATGTCGGCCAGCGGCTTGCCGGGCAGGCGTGAGGAGGCATGCCGTGCGGGAATCACCGCGATGAAGGAGTCGGCGTCGCCCATCACTCTTCCCCCGTGCGTCCCGGAGAGTCGTGCAGCGTCTCATCGACGCTCATGGCGCGCGCCTCCTCGGGCAGCATCACCGGGATGCCGTCGCGGATCGGATAGGCGAGGCTATCGAAACGACACTCGAGCTCGAGAGCCTCGCGGTTGTACTTCAGCTTGCCCTTGCACAGCGGGCAGACCAGCATTGCCAGAAGTTCCTTGTCCATTACTCCCCCTCGTGGTGATTCAGTTCGTCGCCCGGGCCTCGCCCGGCGTCGGGTAAGATGATGACAGGGCGTCCAGCCGTTGCGCCAGCCAGGCGCGGAAGGCGGCATCGGGTTGCGCCTCTACCTCCAGGACCCAGCTCTCGTCGGGCGCCAGGCCCCGACACTTCACCGCGTCCTTGGCAGTCATCACCAGCGGTCGATCGTCGCCGAAGACCAGATCGTCGGCCGTGTAGTGGTGGTGATCCGCGAAGGCATGTGGGATCGCCTCGATGCCCTGGTCCGCCAGGGTCGCGAAGAAGCGTGGCGGATGGCCGATACCGGCGATGGCGTGCACCGCCCCCTCGAAGGGCAAGGGCGAGAGCGGACGGCGCTGGCCATCGCCGAGGCGGCGCCAGGCGGCGGGCTCCAGGGCCATGGCGTGGGCGCCGGGCGGCGGCGTGAAGGCCGGCGTGCCGTTGATCACTAGCGCATCCACGCGGTCGAGCCGCGAAAGTGGCTCGCGCAGTGGGCCCGCCGGCAGGCAGCGGCCGTTGCCCAGGCCGCGCCGCCCGTCGACCACCACCAGCTCCAGGTCGCGGCCCAGCGCCAGGTGCTGTAGGCCGTCGTCGCCGAGCAGGATATCGCAGCCGGCCTCGAGCAGGCGCCTCGCCCCGCGCGGCCGGTCCGGATCCACGACCACCGGCAGGCCGGTCTGGTCGGCCAGCATGCGCGGCTCGTCGCCGCAGGCGGTGACCGGGGTCGAGGCGTCCAGCAGCAGCGGGTAGTGCTCGCTGCGACCGCCATAGCCCCGGGAGAGGATGCCCGGAGACCAGCCCTGCTCGGCCAGGTGGCGGGCCAGCCAGGCGACCAGCGGCGACTTGCCGGTGCCGCCCAGGGTGATGTTGCCGACCACGATCACCGGCACCGGGGCCTGCCACACCGCCTTGCGGCCCGACGCGTAGGCCGCGGCACGACGGCGCACGGCCAGGCGATAGAGCGCCTCCAGCGGTCGCAGGGCAGCAAGCCAGGCGTCGCCGCGGTAGGCCGCCGTCAGCCAGCGCTCGCCGAGGCCGGTCATGCCGGCCCGGGCTCCTGGAACTGCAGCCGATGCAGCGCGGCGTAGGCGCCGTCGCGGGCCAGCAGCTCGTCGTGAGAGCCCTGCTCGATGATCTCGCCCTGCTCCATGACCAGGATGCGGTCGGCCCGCTCGATGGTCGAGAGGCGGTGGGCGATGACGAAGGTGGTCCGGCCCTGGCACACCTCCTCCAGGGCCGCCTGGATGTGGCGTTCCGATTCGGTATCCAGCGCCGAGGTCGCCTCATCGAGCACCAGCAGCGGGGCATCCTTGAAGATCGCCCGGGCGATGGCCAGGCGCTGGCGCTGGCCGCCGGAGAGCATCACGCCGTTCTCCCCCACCACGCTGTCGTAGCCGTGCGGCATGCGCTCGATGAATTCGTGGGCATGGGCGGCCCGGGCCGCGGCCTCGATGGCGGCGGGGTCGGCCCCCGACACGCCATAGGCGATGTTGTCGGCGATGCTCGCGTTGAACAGCGTGACCTGCTGGGAAACCAGGGCGATCTGGCGGCGCAGCGGGGCCAGGCGGTACTCGCCCTGTTCCACCCCGTCGATCAACAGCCGTCCCGCGGTGGGGCGATAGAAGCGCGGCAGCAGGCCGACGAGGGTCGACTTGCCGCTGCCGGAGCGGCCGACGATGGCGACCATCTCGCCGGGCGCCACCTCCAGGTCGATGCCCTTGAGGACCTCGGGCTGGTCGTCACCGTAGGCGAAGCGCACCCCTTCGAAGCGGACTCGCCCCTCGAGGCGACCGGGCTCATGGGTCCCGGTGTCGGGCTCGGGGGGCTCCTCGAGCAGCCCGAACAGTTCGCCGGCGGCGGCGATGCCCTTCTGGATCTCGCTGTTGATCTCGGTGAGCTGTCGCACCGGCTTGGCCATCAGGGCCGCGGCGGTGATGAAGGCGACGAATTCGCCCGGCGTCATCTCATCGAGCAGCGCCGGCGACATCGCGAGCCACACCAGCAGCGCCAGCGACAGCGCCACCAGCAGCTGGATCACCGGCGTGCTGGTGGCCTTGGTCAGCGCCTCCTTCATGCTCTGGCGACGATTGACCTCGCTGGCCCTCTCGAAACGCGCCTTCTCGAAGGTCTCGGCGCCGTGGGTGCGCACCACCCGATAGCCCGAGAGCGCCTCGGAGGCGACGTGGGTGACGTCGCCCATGGAGCGTTGGATGCGCCGCGAGATACGCCGGAAGCGCTTGCTGGCGTAGCTGACCACGCCGCCGATCAGCGGCGTCACGGCCAGAAACAGCAGGGTCAGCATCCAGTTGGTCCACAGCAGGTAGACCACCAGGCCGATCACGAAGAGGCCCTCGCGCAGCAGGATGGTAACCGCCTTGGTGGCGGCCCCGGTGACCTGCTCGACGTGGTAGGTCACCCGGGAAATCAGGTGCCCCGTAGAGTGAGCATCGAAGAAGCGCCCGGGCAGATGCAGCATGTGGTTGAAGACGTCACAGCGCAGCGCATGCACCAGGTTGCGGGCCACGCTGCTCATGAAATAGGTGCCGAGGAAGGTGCCGAGGCCGCGCGCTGCGAACATGCCCACCACGAACAGCGGCAGGAACAGCCGGAAGGCCGCGTCCGGGTTCTGGATGCCGTCGATCAGTCGCTTCATCATCTCGGCAAGTGCCGTGCTCGAGGCGGCATAGATCACGTAGCCCAGGATCGCCAGGGCAAAGGCGCGCCAGTAGGGCTTCACATAGCCCAGCAGGCGCTTGTAGAGGTTCCAGCCGGAATGTTCGATCACGGTGTCTCCGCTTGAGGTTTTGCAACGGCCTCGGTGGCGATGCGAACGTGCCGGATCTCGAGACCGGCGGCCCGGTCCAGCACGCGCACCACGTCGGCATGGGCGGCCCGCCCGTCGGCCTCCACCACGAGGCCATGTTCGCGGGCCTGTTCGGCCTGTGCCGCCAGGGCATCACTGAGCGTCCCGGCGGAATACGTTCGATCATCCAGGCGATACTCACCAGAGGCGGTGACCACCAGGATCACCGGGCCGGCCTCCATGGGCTGGCCGCTCGCGCTCTCGGGCAGTTCGAGTTCCAACGCCTGACGAGTCTCGAAGGTGGTCGAGACCATGAAGAAGATCAGCAGCAGGAAGACCACGTCGATCAGCGGCGTGAGGTTGACCTCCACCGGGTCGCGTCGCCGCCGGGAGAACCTCACAACGATTTCACCCCGGGCGCAGTGCGGCCATCCGCCTCTCGCTGCTCGTTGCCGCGCGAGGCAGACTGCACCTCGTCGGCACGGCGTTCGGCCAGCACCAGCTCGCCGGGATAGTGAGCGAGGTACTCGACCACCTGGCCGGCCTGCTCCTCCATGCGCACGGTGATGTCCTCGACCCGACGCTGGAAGTAACGGTGAAACATCAGCGCGGGAATCGCCACGGTCAGGCCCGCCGCGGTGGTCACCAACGCGCGGGAAATGCCGCCGGCGAGATCGGCGGTGCGACTCGCCCCGTCGCCGCTGACGATCACCGCGAACACCTCGATCATGCCCACCACGGTGCCCAGCAGGCCGATCAGCGGCGTGATGGCAGCGATAGTGCCCAGCGGACTCAGGAAGCGCTCCATGTCGTGGATCACCGCGGTGGCGGCCTCCTGCAGCCGGGCGCGCACCTGCTCATGGCCGAGTCGGGCGTTGCGCAGCCCGGCGGCGAGTACCCCGCCCAAGGGCGAGTGTGCCTCCAGCCAGTAGAGGTTGATCTGACCGCGCGCCATCAAGTGGCAGACCTCCTGACCCAGTCCGGCCGGGGCGATACGGCGCGCGCGCAGGGTCCAAAGGCGCTCGATGATGATCACCGAGGCCAGCAGCGAGCAGCCCAGCAGCGGCACCATCAACCAGCCGCCGGCGATCAGGGCATCCATCATGTCCATGGCGTTCTCCCCGGGTATGACCGGCCCATGGGCCGGCATCAGTGGGGCGATTCTAACGCAAGGCAGCCGCCTTCGACACCGCCGCGCCGCCAGGCGGCCGGCCGCGCGGTGATGAGCCGCGATTGCGCCCCGTCGCCGAGCCACAGGGTCACGGCGCCGTCCTGGGCGGTGTTCCACAGACAGCTGCCCACCTCGCGAAAGCGACGCACGACGCGATCCGCCGGATGGCCGAAGGCGTTGTGGCGCGCCGCGCTGAAGATCACGTGGCGCGGCGCCAGGCGTCGCACCAGCTGCAGCCCGGAGCTAGTGGCGCTGCCGTGGTGGCCCGCCACCAGCAGCGTGATTCCCGGCGCCACCTCGTCGAGAAAGCGCCGTTCGGCTTCGCGGCCGACATCCCCGGTGATCAATAGCCGCTGGTCACCGACGCTGACCAGCAGCACGCAGGAGCGATCGTTGGCGGAGAGCCCAGCGGTCTCCCGAGGCGGCCACAGGATGCGAAAACTGACCCCGTCACGCCGCCAGCGTCGCCCCGCCGTGCAGGGCCTGGCCGGCCGACCCACGTCTTCGCCGGGAGGCGCCAGGATGCGCCGCACTCGATGCGCGTCGAGCAGTGCCGGCAGGCCGCCGGCATGGTCCTGGTCGGCGTGGCTGACGATGACATCGTCGAAGCGCTGGCCCGGCGGCCACAGCGCGGCCAGCGGCATGAAGCCCGAGGCGAAGCGCGGACCGGTATCATAGAGGGCCCGATAGCCGGCAGTACGCAGCTCGATCAGCTGGCCCTGGCCCACGTCATGAATCCGGACCCGCAGCTGCCCGTCGGCGAGCATCGGCGGTGCAGAGGCAAGCCCCAGCGGTACCAGCATCAGCGCCGCCGTGGCCGCCAGGCGCAGGCGCATCGCGAGGCCCGGCAGCGCCCAGAGCAGGCCGGCCAGCCCCAGCGCCAGGCCAAACGGCACCACCCGCGCCGGGTCCGGCCGCCACAGCGGCAGCCGGGCGACCGCCCACTCGAGCAGCGTGGCCAGGGCATCCACCAGCAGGCCGAAGAGATCCCAGCAGAGCATCGAGAGCGGGGGCAGCCAGGCGGTGAGCCAGCCGAGCAGCCCGAGGGGCACCAGCAGCGTGCTGACCAGCGGCACGGCGACCAGGTTGATCAGAGGTGCCGTCGGCGCCAGTCGATCGAAGGCCAGCAGCACGGCGGCGGCCATCACCGGCGCCAGCAAAAGCTGAGTGCGCACCAGGGCCCAAAGCCAGCCGGACAACCCTCGCGGACGGGCTCTCCCCTGCCAGATGAGGATCAGCAGCGCCACGGCGGAAAACGACAGCCAGAGACCGGGCCGCCAGGCCGATAGCGGATCGACCGACAGCACCAGGGCCAGCGCCAGCCACCAGGCCTGCCAGGGGCCGGGCGCGTGTCGTCCACTGGCCACCCAGAGCCCCACCAGGGTCATGATCATGGCGCGCAGCGCGGGCGGCTCAAGGCCGGCGAGCACGGCGTAGCCCACCGCCGAGGCGGCAGCCAGCCACCAGGGCCACACCGCCAGGCGCCAGGCCCCGGGCGTGATCAGCCGCGCCGCGCCCCGCGCGAGCCACAGGGCGAAGGTCGCCACCAGCCCGACATGCAGGCCGGAGATCACCACCAGGTGGGTGGTGCCGCTGGCATTGAGCAGGTCCCAGTCGGCGCGCTCGAGGCGTTCGCTGGCCCCCAGGGTCAGCGCCGCCAGCCACCGCGCCTGGCGATCCGGTAGCGCCTGGGCATCGAGGTGGTCGAGGGCCTGCCGGCGCAGCGAGACATCGGCTTCGGCGATCCTTACCGGTGGCGGGTTGCGACGCACGTAGCCGCTGGCCTGGATGCCCTCCCGCCGCAGCCAGGCACCGTAGTCGAAGGTGTCGGGATTGGCGAAACCGGATGGCGGGCGCAGGCGCACCGTCAGCCCCCATCGCTCGCCTGCCTCCAGGTCGGGGGCCTCGAAGAAGGAAAGACGCACCCGCGTCAGATCTTCACAGGCCGGCAGTCCGACCGTCGCGGCGCGACACGCGTCGACCGACAGGACCACGCGGGCGAGACCCGCATCGCGGCGCACCGAGATCAGCGAGCCCTCCAGACGCAGGTCCTGACGAGTCAGGCCCGGGGCAAGCTCGCCGCCGCGCAGCGTCAGCAGCTGCACGGCAACCAGGGCCGTCACCAGAAGTCCCAGCGCGAGTCGCGGGCGGCGCCCGGCCAGAGCCGCCAGGAGGGCGAGCGCGAGCAGCTCGGCGCTTCCCGGCATGACGAGATGACCCACCAGCACGCCAGCCAGCACGGCGAGCGCCAGGGGAATGGCCAGACCCAGCGGCATGATGTCGTCCCTGAACGGCAGGCATGGCGCCCCGCCCTCCATCGTGTCAGCGAGACGTATCATGGCGAGGCAGGCGACTTCTATGGATAATAGCTCGGGTTTCGACGCCGCGAGCTCGTCTTCATGCCGCGCAGACTCCTGCAGCGCTACTTGCCTCATCCCGACGCCCTCAGGCGCCGACGCTCCCTGCGCGTGGTCGGCCACCTGATCGGCAATCCGTCGCTGTGGGTGCTGACAAGGCGCAGCGTGGCTAACGCCTTCTCCGTGGGGCTGTTCAGCGCCCTGCTACCGATCCCCTTCCAGATGCTGGTGGCCGCCCTGGGCGCCTGGCTGGCGCGCTGCAACCTGCCACTGTCGATCGGCCTGGTGTGGATCACCAACCCGCTGACCATGCCGCTGATCTTCTACGGCAACTATCGCCTGGGCGCCTGGCTGCTGGATACGCCCGTGCGCCAGGCGCCTGATCATATCTCCACTCAGTGGATCGCCGAGCAGCTGGTGGAGATCCTGCCGGCGCTCGCGCTAGGATCGCTGGTCGCGGCGGTGGTCATCGCCGCCCTGGCCAACCTGGCGATCCGCCTGATCTGGCGCTGGCAGGTGTCACGCAGCTGGCGTCAGCGCACGCGCCGGCGCCGCCGCTCGCACGAGGCCGCCCAGGAACCCTGACGCACAACGCACGCGGCCGGCGCCAAGGCGCCGGCCGCTGCTTCATCGCCCCACCGGACGCGTTCAGGCGCTAGCGGGCTGCTCGATCAGGCGTCCGCCGTCGAGCTGGAGGACGCGATCCTGATGGGCGGCGAGCCCCGGATCGTGGGTGACGATCACGAAGGCGCAGGCCGCGCTTGCCGCCAGCTCGTCCATCAGCGACAGGATGCTCGCCGCGGTGGTCTGGTCAAGGTTCCCGGTGGGCTCATCCATCAGCATCAGGCTCGGATCGGTGACCAGCGCCCGGGCGATGGCCACCCGCTGGCGCTCGCCCCCAGAGAGCTCACCCGGCTTGTGATCGGCCCGGTCGGCCATGCCGACACGCGTGAGCAGCTCCCGGGCGCGCTCCTCGGCGTGGCGCTTGCGCTGCCCGCGAACGATCAGCGGCAGCGCCGCATTCTCGAGCGCCGTAAACTCCGCCAGCAGGTGATGGAACTGATAGACGAAGCCAATCTGGCGGTTGCGAAAGCGCCCCAAGTCGGCGTCGTTGAGTGCCCGCAGCGATTCGCCGGCGATGCACACCTCACCGCGGCTGGGCTGATCCAGCCCGCCCAGCAGGTTCAAGAGCGTGGTCTTGCCGGAGCCGGAGCTGCCGACCACGGCGACCCGCTCGCCCGCCTGCACCCGCATCTCCAGGCCGTCCAGAACGGTCAGATCCCGCGGACCCTCGCGATAGACGCGGGTCAGATCCGTACACTCGAGCATCACCTGCCCCGCTCGGCTGGCCGCAGCGGGGCGTGGCGTCGTGGCCGTATCACTCATAGCGCAGTACCTCGGCAGGCTGGACCCGCGCGGCCCGCCAGGCCGGATAGAGGGTCGAGAGGAAGGTCAGGATGAAGGCCGCGGAGACGATGTTGCGCACATCGGACCAGATCAGACGCGAGGGCAGCTCGCTGATGAAGTAGACGCCGGCATCAAGGAAGTGGATGCCGAAGGTGCTCTCCACCCAGCCGATCAGGTCCGACACGGTCAGCGCCAGCAGCACGCCCACCGCGACGCCGACCAGGATGCCGATCACCCCGATCGCCAGTCCCTGGACGATGAAGATACCCATGATCGAGCGCGGCGTGGCGCCGATGGTGCGCAGGATGGCGATATCGGCCCGCTTGTCGGTGACCACCATCACCAGGGTGGAGACGATGTTGAAGGCCGCCACGGCGATGATCACCGTCAGCAGCAGCGCGATCATGCGTTTTTCCATCTGGATCGCCTGGAAGAGATTGCCATGGGAGTAGGTCCAGTCGAGCCCCCGGTAGCCGGCGCCGAGCTCGTTGATGATGGCGCGGGTCTCGCTGCCGGCGACGAACAGGTCGTCGAGCTCCAGGCGCAGCCCCCCCACGGCATCGCCAAGGCGCGCCAGGGTCTGCATGTCCTCGATGTGGGCATAGGCCAGGGCGGCATCCAGGTCGGCGCCGACGCTGAAGATGCCGCTTACCGTAAAGCGCTTGAGCCGGGGGAACACCCCGGCCGGAGTGATCGAGGCCTCGGGCACCAGCAGGGTGACGCGGTCGCCCACCCCCACGCCCAGGCGACGGGCGAGGATGGAGCCCAGTACGACGTTCCACTCGCCCGCCTTCAGGTCGTCGAGCCGGCCCTGGCGCATGTTCTCGTCGACGATCGACACGCGACTCTCCCAGGCGGGCTCGATGCCGTTGACCATGGCGCCCTCGTTGCGACCGCCCACCGAGAACATGCCCTGCTGCTCCACGTAGGGCGCGGCGCCGATCACCCGCTCGCGCTCGACGAGGCGTTCGGCCAGGGACTGCCAGCCGGTGAGCCCACCCGGCGACTCGATCTTGGTGTGCGGCACCATGCCGAGCACGCGGGTGCGCAGCTCGTGGTCGAAGCCGTTCATCACGGAGAGCACCAGGATGAGCACCGCGACCCCCAGCATGAGGCCCAGCATGGAGGTGAGGGAGATGAAGGAGATGAAGTGGTTGCGGCGCTTGGCCCGCACATAGCGCAACCCGATCAGGAAGGGGAGACGGTCGAGCATGGGAACGTTCCTTGTCGGCGGGCGCCCATGGTACGGTTTTTTGCCCGCCCCTGCATCGCCGCTGGCGGCCGCTTGCGCGATCATTGCATCATTGACGGCGGCGGCCTACATTGCGCCGTCACGACCCGCACGAGACTCGCACCCATGGCCCATCGCCTGCTCCCCGAATGGCATCCCCAGGATGCCGTGCAACTCACCTGGCCCGGCGCCGACAGCGACTGGGCGCCCCTGCTCGAGCGCATCGAGGCGACCCTGGAGGCCATGGTGGTGGCCATCGCCCGCTATCAGGCCGTGCTGATCGCCGTGCCGGATGCGGCCACCCGCCGCCACCTGGCCCGGCGCTTCGCCTGCCTGGGCGTCGACCCCGCTCGCCTGCGACTGATGGTCGCCCCCGCCGACGACACCTGGGCCCGCGACCACGGCCCCATCGCCGTGGCCGAGGGCAACGCGCCGCGGCTGCTCGACTACGTCTTCACCGGCTGGGGCGGCAAGTACGAGGCCGCTCGGGACAACACCCTGACCCGGCGCCTGGTCGCGGCCGGCGCCTTCGCCTGCCCGGTCACCTCGAGCGAGCTGGTGCTGGAGGGCGGCGCCATCGAAACCGACGGCGAGGGCACCCTGCTGACCACCGAGGCCTGCCTGCTCAACCCCAACCGCAATCCCGAGCTCGATCGGGCGGCCATGGAGGCGCGCCTCAAGCAGGACCTGGGAATCTCCCGGGTATTGTGGCTGACCCACGGCCACCTGGAAGGCGACGACACCGACAGCCACATCGACACCCTGGTGCGCTTCTGCGACCCGGCCACGCTGGCCTATGTGCGCTGCGATGACCCGTCGGACCCCCACTACCCGGCGCTTGCCGCCATGGAGACCGAGCTCAAGGCGCTGCGCCGCGCCGACGGCGAGCCCTACCGGCTGGTGCCCCTGCCCTGGCCGCGCGCCTGCCATGACCCGGTGGACGGCCACCGCCTGCCCGCCACCTACGCCAACTTCCTGATCATCAACGGCGCCGTGCTGGTCCCGACCTACGGCGACGCCGCCGATAGCCTGGCGCTTAGCGCCCTGGCCGGCGCCTTCCCGGGCCGCGACATCATCCCCATCGACTGCCTGAGCGTGATTCGCCAGCACGGCAGCCTGCACTGCCTGACCATGCAGCTGCCCGCCGGCAGCCTGGCCACCAAGGACACGACAGTTGCGTGACGCACGAGGCGCCGAGGTAGCCTCGCACACCGAACTACGAGGAGACTTATCCATGTCCCGTCATCTAAAGGTGGGCCTGGTCCAGCAGCCCGCCTGGCCCGACAAGGCCAAAAGCCTCGATGAGAGCGAGGCCGGCATCCGCGAGCTGGCAGGCGCCGGCGCCCAGCTGGTGATGCTCCAGGAGCTTCACGCTACCCACTACTTCTGTCAGACCGAGGACACCGACGTCTTCGACCTGGCCGAGCCCCTCGACGGGCCGACCGGCACTCGGCTGGCGGCGCTGGCGAAAGAGCTCGACATCGTGCTGGTGGGCTCGCTGTTCGAGCGCCGCGCGCCCGGCCTCTACCACAATACCGCGGTGGTCTATGATCGCGATCGCGGCCGCGTGGGCCACTATCGCAAGATGCATATCCCCGACGATCCGGGTTTCTATGAGAAGTTCTACTTCACCCCCGGCGACCAGGACGACGCCCGCGACCAGGGCTTCACCCCGATCGACACCTCGCTCGGGCGGCTCGGCGTGCTGGTGTGCTGGGACCAGTGGTACCCGGAGGCCGCCCGGCTGATGGCACTCGCCGGCGCGGAGCTGCTGCTCTACCCCACCGCCATCGGCTGGCATCCGCCGGACGACACCCCGGAGAAACAGCGCCAGAAGGAGGCCTGGACCCTCATCCAGCGCAGCCACGGGGTGGCCAACGGCCTGCCGGTGGTCGTCGCCAACCGTGTCGGCCACGAGGCGGATCCCTCCGGGGCCACGCCGGGTATCGATTTCTGGGGCGGCAGCTTCATCTGCGGCCCCCAGGGCGAGCTGCTGGCCCACGCCGGCGAAGAGGCCGCGCGGATGCTGGTGACGCTGGACATGGCGCGCAGCGAGGACGTGCGACGCATCTGGCCCTACCTCAGGGATCGGCGTATCGACGCCTACGGAGATCTGGTCCGCCGCTACCGGGACTGAGGCGGCCAAGCCGCGAAGCCGCGAAGCCGCGAAGCCGCGAAGCCGCGAAGCCGCGAAGCCGCGAAGCCGCGAAGCCGCGAAGCCGCCAAAAGTGTGGGGGCTGCTAGGCAAAAGCAAACCCCGAGGCAACGGCCTCGGGGTTTGCTTGTAGCTCGGCGCTGATTACTTCCAGAAATCGCGGATCGAGGCGATGCCCTGGGCGCCCACGGCGCGCGCGTGATGGGCATCGAAGCGGGTCATGCCGCCCAGCGCGAAGACCGGCATGCCGGCGTGCTCCACCAGCTGCTGGAAGTCGTGCCAGCCGATGGGGGGCACCTCGGGATGCGAGGGCGTGGTGCGCAGCGGCGACAGGGTCACGAAATCGCAACCGATGCGGCGCGCGTGATCCAGCTGCCGGCGATCATGGGTCGAGGCCGACAGCCACTTGGCCTCGGCCACCGGACGGCGTTCCAGGCTCATCAGGCGATCGCTGGTCAGGTGGATGCCGTCGGCGTCCACGGCTTCGAGCAGCGACGGCTCGCCGTTAAGCACCAGCCGCGCGCCCCGTGCCCGGCAGAGCTCGAGAGCCTGCTCGGCGCGGCTCAGATAATCCGCCTCGCCCAGCGACTTGGCCCGCAGCTGCACCAAGCGCACGCCATCCTCGTCGAGGGCACGCACCAGGCACTCCTGGAAACGAGAATCGTCGGCCTCCTCCCCGGTGATCAGATACTCCGTCGGCAGCATCACCGCGCGCAGGATTGGCAGGTTGGCCGCCGGGAAGGGATAGTTGACCAGATCGCTCATCGGCACCCAGCGCACGGCCTGCCCCTCGCGCCCGAACGGCTCGCCTGCGAAGTCATGCACCTGCCATACGTCCAGCAGGATATGCTTGTCGGAATATTCGTGATGGATGCGGATCAGCGGCTGGGCGCGCCGAATCTCCACGCCCAGCTCCTCGTGGAGCTCGCGTTTGAGCGCCTCCAGGCCGGTCTCGTAGGGGGCCAGCTTGCCGCCGGGAAACTCCCAGAGGCCGCCATGATCGACGTTGGAGGGACGACGGGCCAGCAGCACCTCGCGGCCGTCGGCACTGATGATGGCGGCCGCCGCCACGTGCACCCTTCTCTTCACCATTGCGTTCATTGACTCCTACCCGCTGTTCCACACGGCCTCGGCCGTGTGGGGTTTCTGTCTGATTGCCGACCAAGAAACTCGGTCAGCTACGATAGTCGGCGTTGATGCTCACGTAGTCGTGGGACAGGTCCGAGGTCCAGACCGTGGCCTCCTGCTCGCCGCGCCCCAGGGCGATGCGGATCTCGATCTCCTCGCGGGCCATCTCCGCGCTGCCGGCTTCCTCGACATAGCCGGGAGCGCGACCGCCGCTTTCGACCAGGCGCACCTCGCCCAGGTCGATGGTGACGCGGTCGACGTCGAAGTCCTCGACGGGCGCCCGACCCACCGCGGCGAGGATGCGCCCCCAGTTGGCATCGGAGGCGTAGAGCGCCGTCTTGACCAGCGGCGAGTGTGCCACGGTGAAGGCCACGTCCAGCGCCTCGCGACGGCTGTGCGCGCCCTCAACCCTCAGGGTGACAAACTTGGTCGCGCCCTCGCCGTCGCGAATGATCGCCTGGGCGAGCTCGGTCATCACCTCCAGCAGCCCCTCGCGAAAGCGCTTGAGCGCCTCGCCGTCGACCACCGCCGCACCACGCCCGGTGGCGATCAGCAGGCAGGCGTCGTTGGTCGAGGTGTCACTGTCCACGGTGATGCAGTTGAACGAGCGCTCCACCGCCTCGCGCAGCAGCCCATCGAGCAGCGACTGCTCGATGGCGGCATCGGTGGCCACGAAGGCCAGCATGGTGGCCATGTCGGGACGGATCATGCCCGAGCCCTTGGCGATGCCGTTGATGGTCACCGTTTCGTCGCCAAGCGTGAGGGTGATGCTGGCGCCCTTGGCTCGCGTGTCGGTGGTGAGAATGCCCTCGCCCGCCTCACGCCAGGCCCCGGGCCCATCGTCGAGGGTCTCTACCGCGCCGGGCAGGCCGGCCAGCAGGCGCTCCATGGGCAGCGGCTCACCGATCACCCCGGTGGAGAACGGCAGCACGCTCTGCGACTCCACTCCGGCCAGCCGCGCCAGCTCGGCACAGGTGGCCCGGGCGTCACTGAGTCCCGTCGTGCCGGTACCGGCATTGGCATTGCCGGTGTTGATCACCAGGTAGCGCGCGCCCTCGCCGCGCGCCACGCAGGCGGCGAGATGCTCTCGGGCCACCGTCACCGGCGCCGCGCAGAAGGCGTTGCGGGTAAAGGTGCCCGCTACCCTCGCCCCCTCGGGGATCTCGATCACCACCAGGTCGCGGCGCTCGGGCTTCTTGATGCCGGCCATGGCGGTGCCCAGCCGCAGCCCCGTGATCTGCGGCATCTCGGGAAAACGTGTCTCGCCCACTGCCATCGTCTCGTCTCCTCTATCGACCGGGACGTGCCCGGCCCGTCACCTCAACTCACGGCCTCAGCTCAGCTTGCCGCAGCACTGCTTGAACTTCTTGCCCGACCCGCAGGGGCAGGGGTCGTTGCGCCCCACCTTGGGGCCCTCGCGGCGCAGCGGGCGACCGTCGGCGCCCGGTGCCGGTGCGGCCGGTGCCTCGTCGCGCGCGTCGCCGGCCAGGGCCGGCTCGTCGTGGCGGCTCGCCGCCGTCGCCTTCTCACGCTCCAGCGCCTCGCGACGCTGGCGCTCGAGCTCCTCGACTTCCTCGGGACGACGCACCTGGACGTGGCTCAGGATGCGCGTCACGTCGGCCTTGATGTTGGTCAGCAGGTGCTGGAACAGCTCAAAGGATTCGCGCTTGTACTCCTGCTTGGGGTTCTTCTGGGCATAGCCCCGCAGGTGGATCCCGCGGCGCAGGTGGTCCATGGACTGCAGGTGCTCCTTCCAGCGCGTGTCCAGCACCTGGAGCATCGCCTGCTTCTCGAAGCGGCGCATCAGGGTCTCGCCGGCCTCGGCGACCTTGGCCTCGTAGGCCTCGCGGTGCATGGTCTGGAGCCGTTCGCGCAGCTGCTCCTCATGGAAGCGCTCATCCTGCTCGGCCCACTCGACAACCGGCGCATCCAGGTTGAACTCACTCTTCAGGTGGTCCTGGAGCCCGGCGAGGTCCCACTGCTCGGCCAGGCTCTGGGGCGGCACGAACTCGCTGATGGCGAGGTCCAACACTTCCTCGCGGATGCCGGCGACGTTCTCGGAGATGTCCTCGGCGGCGAGGATCTCGTTGCGCTGCTCGTAGATGACCCGACGCTGGTCGTTGGCCACGTCGTCGTACTCGAGCAGCTGCTTGCGGATGTCGAAGTTGCGACCCTCGACCTTCTTCTGGGCCCGCTCGACGGCATTGGAGACCATCTTGTGCTCGATCGCCTCGCCCCGCTCCAGGCCCAGCGCCTGCATCAGCCGCTGGACCCGGTCGGAGCCAAACAGCCGCATCAGGTTGTCTTCCAACGAGAGGAAGAAGCGCGTCGAGCCCGGGTCACCCTGGCGGCCGGCACGGCCGCGCAGCTGGTTGTCGATGCGCCGGGATTCGTGACGCTCGGAGCCGACCACGTGCAGGCCACCGGCCTCCAGCACCGCATCATGGCGCGCCTGCCACTCCGCCTTGAGCCGCTCGAGTTCTGCCTCAGAGGGATTTTCCAGGGTGGCGGCCTCGGCCTCCCAGTTACCGCCGAGCACGATGTCGGTGCCGCGACCGGCCATGTTGGTGGCGATGGTCACGGCGCCGGGACGGCCGGCCTGGGAGATGATCTGCGCCTCGCTCTGGTGCTGCTTGGCGTTGAGGACGTTGAAGGAGATGCCGGCGCCCTTCATCAGCTCGGCCAGGTACTCGCTGGTCTCGATGGAGGCCGTGCCGACCAGCACCGGACGTCCCACTTCCGTCTGGGTCTGGACGTCCTCGATGATCGCCTCGAACTTTTCCTCGGCGGTCAGGTAGACCAGGTCGTTGAGGTCCTTTCTCACCAGCGGTCGGTTGGTGGGAATCACCACCACGTCCAGGCCATAGATCTGTCGGAACTCGAAGGCCTCGGTATCGGCGGTGCCGGTCATGCCCGAGAGCTTCTCGTAGAGGCGGAAGTAGTTCTGGAAGGTGGTGGACGCCAGCGTCTGACTCTCACGCTGAACCGTCACGCCCTCCTTGGCCTCGACCGCCTGGTGCAGGCCCTCGGACCAGCGCCGCCCCGGCATACTGCGACCGGTGTGCTCGTCGACGATCACCACCTGACCATCCTTGACGATGTAGTCGACGTCGCGGTGATAGAGGTGACGGGCGCGCAGCGCCGAGTGCATGTGCTGCAGCAGGTTGAGGTTCTGGGCCGCGTAGAGGGAGTCCGCCTCGCCGAGGAGCTCCTGCTCGCGCATCAGCGACTCGACCTTGTGGTGGCCACCCTCGGTGAGCTCCACCTGTTTCTGCTTCTCGTCGAGGGTGAAATCGCCACTCTCGGGATCCTCCTCGTCGCTGCACTGCTCGAGGTGATGCGCGAGCCGGTCGACCACCTGATAGAGCTCGGTGTTCTCGTCCACCGCCCCGGAGATGATCAGCGGCGTGCGCGCCTCGTCGATGAGGATCGAGTCGACCTCGTCGATGATGGCGAAATGCAGGTCGCGCTGCACCTTCTCCTCCAGCGAGAAGGCCATGTTATCGCGCAGGTAATCGAAGCCGAACTCGTTGTTGGTGCCATAGGTGATGTCACAGGCGTAGGCGTGGCGCTTCTCCTCGGGGCTCTGGCCGGCATAGATGACGCCCACCGACAGGCCCAGATATTCATAGAGCGGGCGCATCCACTCCGCGTCGCGGCGGGCCAGGTAGTCGTTGACCGTGACCACGTGCACACCCTTACCGGGCAGCGCATTGAGGTAGACGGCCAGGGTCGCCACCAGCGTCTTGCCCTCGCCGGTCTTCATCTCGGCGATGCGGCCGCTATGCAGGGTCAGGCCGCCGACCATCTGCACGTCGAAATGGCGCATGCCCATGACGCGCCGGCTGGCCTCGCGGACCGTCGAGAAGGCCTCCGGGAGCAGCGCCTCGAGAGACTCTCCCCCCTCGAGGCGCTCGCGAAAGTGTTCGGTGCGGCCCTTGAGGGCGGCCTCATCGAGGGCTTCGTGGTCGGCTTCCAGGGCGGTCACGCCCGCGACCTGGCGGTTCATGCGTTTGACGTCGCGGTCGTTCTTCGAACCGACGACCTTGCGTAACAGGTTATTGATCATGAAGGATCCAGTGGCTGCGTATGATGTCGCATCGCGGGCAAGGGCTCGCGACCTCTCCGGGGCGTTGGCTCAGCGGCCGGCGGGAGGGCCACGGCGCGACAGGACGTCATGGGCGGCAACCGGAAAACAGGGGGGCGCGGGACGCGGAAGGCTTCGCCGCGTCGCAAGCGGCCAGCCCATGCGGCGGCGGACCCAGCGCCCCAGAGCGCGACGGCGCGCCTGGAGGCGGGAGCGCACGCGCAGCAGCACGGGCACCAGCAGGCTGACCTGGGCGGCCCGCTCGACGGGGCGCAGGGATTCCAGCTGGGCGAGGCCCGCCGGCAACAGGCAACCTACCAGCAGACCGGCCAGCCACCAGCGCGTCGCGCGGCGCATGCGCCGCGAGCCCTGGGGGCCGGCGCAGTTGTCGGTGATGGCGGCGGGCATGCTGTCGACGGCCTCCGGTGCGTGCTAGGCTCTGACTGTTCAAAGACCGCCTGGATCATGGCGGCCGACGGATAACGGCAGGGCTTCGACCCCGAGAATCAAGCAGATGAGTATAAAGGTTAAGCGGTTCCGAGCACAGCCCATGTCCCGCCTGCTGGAAGGTCGCGGCGAGCTAGGCGCCTTGATGCGTATGGCCACCCTGGTCGAGCGGGCCCAGGCCCATCTGCGCGATCATCTGCCCGAGGAGATGCGCGAACATGTCTTCGTCGGCGGTTTCCATCAGGGGCGGCTCGCGCTGATCACTGACCGCGCCGTCTGGCTGACCCGGCTGCGCTACGAGCAGCCGCGACTGCTCGGCCTGCTGCACCAGCTGCCTGGGTTCGAGGCGGTCACCGGCTTCACCCTCAAGGTGCGGCCCGTGCGCCCGACCCGCCCGCCGTTGCGCCAGACCCGCCACCTGCCGGAGAAGGCCGCCGATGAGATCACGAGCTGCGCCGCCGACGTCGACGACCCCGGCCTCAAGCGCGCCCTGGAACGACTGGCTGCCCACGCCGAGAAGTCCTGAGCGGCTCTCGAACAGGACGCACACGAAAACGCCGCCATCCTCTCGGATGGCGGCGCTCTTGAGACTGCCCGGTGCCGCTTTTGGCTTCAGGCCCTGGCGGCTTCAGGCCATGGCGGGCGCCGCATAGGAAATCGGGGCCTTCTCGGCCTCGCCCTCGAAGGTAACGAGCTCCCAGGCCTCCGGCTGAGCCAGCAGCGCACGGCACAGCTGGTTGTTCAGGGCGTGGCCCGACTTCACGCCGCGGAACTCGCCGATCAGGCTGTATCCGAGCTGGTAGAGATCGCCGATGGCATCGAGGACCTTATGCTTGACGAACTCGTCGTCGTAGCGCAGCCCACCCTCATTCACGATGCGGTAGTCGTCGACCACGATGGCATTATCGAGGCTGCCACCCAGCGCCAGGTTGTTGGCACGCAGGTACTCGAGATCACGCATGAACCCGAAGGTCCGCGCCCGGGACACTTCCTTGACGAAGGAGGTGGTGGAGAAGTCCACCATCGCGGTCTGCGACTGCCCCTCGAATACCGGGTGATCGAAGTCGATGGCAAAGGAGACCTTGAAGCCCTGGTGAGGCAGGAAGATGGCCTCCTTGTCGTCTTCGCGCACCACGATCTCACGCTTGATGCGGATGAATTTCTTTGGAGCATTCTGCTCGGAGATACCCGCCGACTGGATCAGGAAGACGAAGGGCCCCGCGCTACCGTCCATGATCGGCACCTCGGGCGCGCTGACGTCGACGTAGGCATTGTCGATACCGAGGCCGGCGAAGGCCGACATCAAGTGTTCGACGGTCGCGACCTTGGCTCCACCCGCTGATAGTGCGGTGCACAGAGTGGTATCGGTGACGTGCTCGGCGCGAGCCGGTATCTGCACCTCGGGCTCGAGATCAGTGCGCACGAAGACGATCCCGGTGTCGGCCGGCGCCGGACGCAGCGTCAGATAGACCTTCTTGCCGGAGTGCAGGCCGACACCGGTGGCGCGGATGACATTCTTAAGGGTTCGTTGTCTGATCATGGGCAGTCGCCAGGCAGTCATTGGTTATCAAACAGCGTTCACTATAACACCGAACGGCCATTTCAACAAAGAAAGATGACCCGGTGCCCGCTATTCACGCAATAGGCCGCCTCAATCGGCTTGGCGGCGCAGAAAGGCGGGAATGTCCAGATAGTCATCGAGCTCCTGAGAGGGGCGCTTCTCGGGCTGAGCCTTGGGCCGCGGCGCCTCCTGGGGCTCCGGCTTGGTTGCCGCCGCGGCCTGACCACGACTGGCAGCTGCCGGCGGACGCTGACGGTAGCCGCCGGTTTCGGCACGGCGGGAAGACGCCTCACGGGCGGCCGATTTCTGCGCCTGCTGGCCGTCGAGGCCGGCCGCGACCACGGTCACGCGCAGCTCGTCGGTCATGTCCATGTCGATGGAGGTACCAACCACGATGGTCGCATCCTGGGAGGCGAACTCCTGAACGGTGGCACCCACGTCGTTGAACTCACCGATGGAGAGATCTGGGCCGGCGGTGATGTTGACCAGGATGCCGCGGGCGCCATGGAGGTCGATGTCCTCGAGGAGCGGGCTGCGGATGGCCTTCTCAGCGGCCTCGCGGGCGCGATTCTCGCCGGTGGCGCCGCCGGTGCCCATCATCGCCATGCCCATCTCGGACATCACGGTGCGCACGTCAGCGAAGTCGACGTTGATGATGCCGGGGCTGGTGATCAGCTCGGCGATGCCCTGCACGGCCCCCAGCAGCACATCATTGGCCGCACTGAAGGCGGTCAGCAGGGTCGCGCTCTTGCCCAGCACCGAGAGCAGCTTCTCGTTGGGGATGGTGATCAGCGAGTCGACGTGCTCGGAGAGCTCCTTCATGCCCTCCTCGGCGGCGCGCATGCGCTTAGGACCCTCGAACGGGAAGGGGCGCGTCACCACGGCGACGGTAAGAATGCCCAGTTCCTTGGCTACCTGGGCGACCACGGGCGCGCCGCCGGTGCCGGTACCACCGCCCATGCCGGCGGTGATGAAGACCATGTCGGCCCCGCCGAGCAGTTCGGCGATGCGCTCACGGTCTTCCATGGCGGCCTGACGACCGACGTCGGGGTTGGCACCGGCGCCGAGCCCTTTCGTGATCTCGCTGCCGAGCTGGAGCACGGTCTTGGCGGCGACCCGCTTGAGGGCCTGGGCATCGGTGTTGGCGCAGATGAACTCGACGCCCTCGATGTTGCTCTCGACCATGTGGTTGACGGCGTTACCGCCACCGCCCCCGACACCGATAACCTTGATGACTGCACTGCTGGAGGGTGCGCTATCTACCAGTTCGAACATAAGTCCCGTCTCCTGGACCGCAACCGCGGCCCTGTCAGAAATTTCCTTTGAACCAGCCCTTGATCCTTGCCAACGCCGGAGTCCCTTCCCCTGCGTCACGCCGGGCATTGTCGTCGCGCCTGGGCCGCGCCGACAAACCACCCCCGGCTCCCTGGCGGCCATGCCCTTGACGGGTTTCCAGTAGAGCGTAATGCAGCAGGCCGACACCCGTCGAATAAATCGGGTTACGCACCACGTCGGCCAAGCCACGCACATTCTGCGGACAGGCGATGCGCACCGGCATGTGGAAGATCTCCTCGGCCAGCTCGACCACGCCCTCCATGCGGGCGGTTCCGCCGGTCAGGACGACTCCGGCGGCGACGAGATCCTCGTAGCCACTGCGCCGAAGCTCGTCGCGCACCAGGGTGAAAAGTTCCTCGTAGCGCGGCTCCACCACCTCGGCCAGCGACTGGCGGGAGAGGTCCCTGGCCGGTCGGTCGCCGACGCTCGGTACCTTGATCATCTCGTCGCTGGCGGCGAGCTGGGTCAGCGCACAGGCGTACTTGACCTTGATCTCCTCGGCATGCTGCGTGGGCGTGCGAAGCGCCATGGCGATGTCGTTAGTGACCTGATCGCCGGCAATGGGGATCACCGCCGTGTGGCGAATGGCCCCTTCGGTGAATACCGCGATGTCGGTGGTGCCGCCGCCGATGTCGACCATGCAGACGCCGAGCTCTCGCTCATCCTCGGTCAGCACCGCATGGCTGGACGCCAGCTGCTCGAGGATGATCGAATCCACCTCGAGCCCGCAGCGCCGCACGCATTTCTCGATATTCTGAACGGCGTTAAGGGCGGCGGTGACCAGGTGCACCCGCGCCTCGAGGCGAACCCCGGACATGCCAAGCGGTTCGCGGATACCGCCCTGGGTATCGATGGCGAACTCCTGGGGAAGGACGTGCAACACCCGCTGCCCCTCCGAGATGGCGCGCGCCCTTGCGGAGTCAATGACGCGATCGATATCGGTGGAGGCAACCTCGCGCTCCTTGATCGCCACCACGCCATCGGAATTCATCGAGCTGATATGACTGCCGGCGATGCCGACGTAGACCGAGTGGATATCACAGCCGGCCATCAGCTCGGCTTCTTCCACGGCGCGCTGAATAGACTGCACCGTGGACTCGATATTGATCACCACGCCTTTCTTCATGCCGCGCGACGAATGTGAGCCGATACCGGCGATTTCGATCCCGCCATCGTCGGTGGGCTGCCCCACGATCGCCACGACCTTGGATGTTCCGATATCCAGCCCGACTACCATATTGGACGCATTGGATGGACCTGCCATGAGTCGGGAAGTCTCCTAGAACCTGACCCCGAAGGGGAAGATTAATCCTGAAAAGTTGGCCTGGGGCAATTATAGGAACAACATCGCGTGCTCCACCAGCCCGATTGTTAAAACACCGGACACGATACGGCGATTTTGCCGCGAAAGAAACACCCAAAACACCCCCCTAAAGGGGTGGTTATTCCATCGATCGTTTACCCGTCGTTTGCCGACTTACCCTCGAGCGGTTCGGTTTCACCGTGCCATGCCACGGCGACACCGTTGGGGTAACGCAGATCGATATAGCGGATATGTGTCGCCAGAGGGCCCAGCTCGCGTTGCCAGGCGGCGACAAGACGCCCCAGGCGAGAGGCCCGGTCGTTGCGCCCCAGCATCACCCAGACGCCGCTATCGAGCTGAAAGCGCCATGCCCCGCGCGCCTCGAGGCGCAGCTGGCGCACCTCGAGGCCCAGAGGGGCGAACTCCCGAGCCAGTCGGGCCCGGTACTCCAGGACCTCGGCACCGCTGTCGGGCGGGCCGGCCAGATCCGGCAGGTCGCCGGGCGGCGACACCGATCCGGCGGCGAAGGGGGTACCCGCTGGATTGAGCAAGCGCCCGTCGCTCCAGCGCGCCACCGGCACCTGCTCGACGAGCGTGAAGGTCAGGGCATCGGGCCACTCGCGGCTGACGCGCACCTCCTTCAGCCAGCCGATCTCCCGTGCCTCCCGGCGCAGCACCGAGAGATCGATGGAGAGCCAGCTCTGACCCTGGATCAGCGGCGCCAGGCGGCTGCGCAGGTAGTCGGCACTGACGTACGTGAGCTCGCCGCGCACCGAGACCCGCTCGATGGGGCGATCCAGCCAGACCCATAGGGCCCGGCCTCCGGCGCCCAGCAGGAGCGCCAGCAGCAGCACCCCGACGAGGCTTCCACGCGCCGCCATGGGCTAGCGTCGCTCCCCAGCCGTGGCGAGGATACGCAACACCAGGGCATCGAAATCGATGCCGGCATGAGCCGCCGACTGAGGCACCAGGCTGTGGTCGGTCATGCCCGGCACGGTATTGACCTCAATCAGCCAGAAGCGACCTGTTCCATCGCGCATCACATCGATGCGCCCCCAGCCTTCGGCGCCGATGGCCGCGAAGGCGTCGCGACAGAGCATGGCGAGTTCGGCCTCTTCGTCGGCGGAGAGGCCGCACGGCAGGTGGTAGCGCGTGTCGTCGGAGACGTACTTGGCCTCGTAGTCGTAGAAGCCGCCGGGCACCTCGACGCGGATGGCCGGCAGGACCTCGTCGCCGAGCAGCGACACGGTGTATTCCGCCCCCTCGATGAAGCGCTCGGCCATCACCCGAGCATCGAAACGCGCCGCGTCGCGGTAGGCCGCCTCGAGGGCATCGCGGCTGTCGACGATGCTGATGCCCAGGGTCGAACCCTCGTGGACCGGCTTGACGATCAGCGGCAGGCCGAGCCGATCGACCACCGCCTGCCAGTCGGCATCGGGGCCGAGCATCACGCTCTCTGGGGTCGGCAGGCCCAGCGCCTGCCAGACCAGCTTGGTGCGCTGCTTGTCCATGCCCAGCGCCGAGGCCAGCACGCCACTGCCGGTGTAGGGAATATCCAGCAGTTCAAGCGCCCCCTGCAGGGTGCCGTCCTCGCCACCGCGGCCATGCAGGGCGATGAAGACGCGGTCCGGCATCAGCGCCTCGAGGCCCACCAGCCCGCCGTCGGCGGGATCAAAGCCGATGGCATCCACGCCCTGGCGCTTGAGCGCCGCCAGCACGGCGGCCCCGCTCTTCAGCGACACCTCGCGCTCAGCGGACTCGCCGCCGAAGAGCACCGCCACGCGGCCCATGTCGCGGTTCATAGCGTCACCTCGTCGAGATTCAGGGCGGCATCGCTCAGGCGCTGGGCGATGCCGCCCACGTCACCGGCTCCCTGGGTGATCAGGATATCGTCGGGACGCAGCACCCGCGCCAGCAGTCCCGGCAGCTCGCTCTTGTCCTGCACGAAGATCGGATCGACCGCGCCACGCTGGCGAATCGAGCCGGCCAGGGTGCGGCCATCGGCGCCGGCCAGCGGCGTCTCCCCCGCGCTGTAGACATCGAGTAGCAGCAGGGTATCGACCCCGGCCAGCACGCGCACGAAATCCTCATAGAGGTCGCGGGTGCGCGAGTAGCGGTGCGGCTGGTAGACCATCACCAGGCGCCGGTCGGGCCAGCCCGCCCGAACCGCGTCGATCACCATCTCCACCTCGCGGGGGTGGTGGCCGTAGTCGTCGACCAGCATCACCTGGCCCTCGCCCTCGGGGGCGAGATAGTGGCCATGCACCTGGAAGCGACGCCCCACGCCCTCGAAATGCCGCAGCCCGCTGAGGATGGCGTCGTCGGAGACGCCGGCGTCGCTCGCCACGACGATCGCCGCCATGGCGTTGAGCGCGTTGTGGCGGCCCGGCATGGCCAGGCGCACCTCGAGGGGCGCCAGCCCCTCGGGGCGCACCGCGGTGAAACGCACCTCGCCGGCCCGCTGATCGAAGTCCTCGATACGGTAGTCGGCGTCCTCGCTGAAGCCGTAGGTCACGAAGCGTCGGCTGACCCGGTCGAGCAGGCCGCGCACGTGGGGATCGTCGATGCACAGGATCGCCAGGCCGTAGAACGGAAGGTTGTGCAGGAACTCGATGAAGGCGCCCTTGAGCCGCTCGAAGTCGCCGCCATAGGTAGCCATGTGGTCGGCGTCGATGTTGGTGACGATGGACACCATGGGCTGCAGGTGCAGGAAGGAGGCGTCCGATTCGTCGGCCTCAGCCACCAGATAGTCGCCCTCGCCCAGCCGTGCGTTGGTACCGGCGCTGGTCAGCTTCCCGCCGATCACGAAGGTGGGATCGAGCCCACCCTCGCCGAGCAGGGTCGCCGTGAGGCTGGTAGTGGTGGTCTTGCCGTGGGTGCCGGCCACGGCGATGCCGTGGCGAAAGCGCATCAGCTCGGCAAGCATCTCGGCGCGACGCACCACCGGCACGCGGTGCTCATGGGCCCAGCGAATCTCGGGGTTGGTCTCGTCCACCGCGGTTGAGACCACCACCACATCGGCGCCCGCGGCATTGTCGGCGGCGTGGCCCAGGGCCACGCGGATGCCGCACTCTTGCAGCCGGGCCACCACTGGCGAGGCCTTCAGGTCGCTGCCGCTGACCGCATAGCCTTGGTTGGCCAGCACCTCGGCAATGCCGCACATGCCGGCCCCGCCGATGCCGACGAAGTGGATGCGTCGGATCCGGCGCATGCCAAGCCCGCGGCCGGGGTGCGGGGGTGTCGCCTGGCCGGGAACCGGCCCGAGGGTCTCATCACTCAAAACCTGTCTCCATGCAACCGGCCACCAGGCGCTCGACGGCGTCGAGATGGGCACCGGCTCGGGCCCGTGCCGCCATGGTGGCGAGAGTGTCGGGGTCCAGCAGCGTCGCCAGGCACTCGGCCAGCGTCGCTGCGCTCATTTCCTGCTGGGGCATCAGTCGGGCCGCCTGCTGCTCGACCAGGGCCCGGGCGTTGGCCGTCTGGTGATCGTCCACCGCGTGGGGGAAGGGCACGAAGAGCGCCGGCTTGGCCGCGGCGGCGAGCTCCGCCACGGTCAGGGCGCCGGCCCGACAGACCACCAGGTCGGCCCAGTCATAAGCCGCCGCCATATCGTCAATGAAGGCCGACACCTCGGCCTCGACGCCCTGCGCCTCGAAGGCCTCGCGGGTCGCCTGATCCTTGTCGCGCCCGGCCTGGTGACGCACCTCGGGCCGGCGCTCTTCGGGCAGGGTAGCCAGCGCTTCGGGCAGGCACTCGTTGAGGGCCTTGGCGCCCAGCGAGCCGCCCACTACCAGCAGGCGCAGGCGCCGTCCCACCATCTCGGCGGCGCTTCTCGGTACCCGGCCAAGCTCCGCGATCTCGGCGCGTACCGGGTTGCCGATCACCTCGGCCCGGCCGGGAAAGGCCTGGGGAAAGGCGGCGTAGACGCGGCGCGCCAGGCGCGAGAGAGCGCGATTGGTCAGGCCGGCCACAGCGTTCTGCTCATGGATCACCAGCGGGCGGCGCATCAGCCAGGCTGCCAGCCCGCCGGGGCCGCTGGCGAAGCCGCCCAGGCCGACGACCAGCTGGGGGTCGACCTCGCGGATGACTTGCCGCGCCTGCCAGACCGAGCGCGCGAGGTTCAGCGGCGCCAGCAACCAGCCGGCCAGGCCGTTGCCGCGCAGGCCGCTCACCGCGATCCGCGACAGGGGTATGCCGGCCTCGGGGACCAGGCGGTTCTCGATGCCCCGCGGGCTGCCGAGCCAGGCGACCTCGATGCCCTCCTCGGCAAGTCCACGGGCCAGCGAGAGCGCGGGAATGACGTGGCCGCCGGTGCCGCCGGCCATGATCAGGACACGACGTCCTGGCTGTCGACTCATGAGGTACTTCCTTGTGTCTTGCCGCCGCGGGGTGTCTTGCCTGACGAGGTCCGCCGGGCCGTGGGACGCCCACGCCGGCGGACCTCGCGGGTCTCGATGTCGGCGCGCAGCAGCAGGGCGACCATCGCGCTGCTCACCACCAGGCTCGACCCCCCGTAGCTGAGCAGCGGCAGGGTCAGCCCCTTGGTGGGCAGCATACCGGTGCTCACGGCAATATTGATGAAGGCCTGGGCGCCGATCACCAGGGCGAAGCCGTAGCTCACGTAGGCGGCGAAGGCCAGGCCGGCGAGCTCGGCGCGGCGCCCCACCGCCATGGCGCGCCAGATCAGCAGGGCGAATAGCCCCACCACGGCGATGGCGCCGACCAGGCCGAGCTCCTCGGCGAGCACCGCGAAGACGAAGTCGGTATGGGCCTCGGGCAGGTAGAAGAGCTTTTGCACGCTGTTGCCGAGCCCCATGCCCAGCCAGTGGCCCCGCCCGAAGGCGATCAGCGCCTGGGTCAGCTGGTAGCCGCTGGCAAACTGGTCGGCCCAGGGGTCGGCGAAGCTCGTCAGGCGCGCCATCCGGTAGGGCTCGGCCACGGCGGCCAGGGCGCCGAGCAGGCCCACCAGTAACAGCAGCACCAAAAAGCGTCCCCAGGGCGCGCCGGCCATCAGCAGCATGCCCATCACCGCGCCGGTCATCACCACCACGGCACCGTAGTCGGGCTCGAGGATCAGCAGCCCCGCCACCACGGCCATTACCGCCAGAGGGCGCAGGAAGGCGCCCCACTCGCGGCGCACCTGGGGCAGGAAACGCTCCAGATAGCCGGCCACATAGATGATCAGGCAGAACTTGGCGACCTCGGAGGCCTGCAGGTTAACGGGCACGCCGGGCAGCGAGAGCCAGCGACGGCTGCCGTTGACCTCGCGGCCCACCAGCAGCACCAGCGCCAGCAGCGAGAGCCCCACCAGCAGCAGCAGCGGGCCGTTGGCCTTCCACCAGGCCAGCGGCACGCGCAGGGCCAGCGCCCCGACGGCCAGCGCCGCCAGCAGGAAGGTCCCGTGACGCAGGCTGAAGTACCAGGCGTTGCCGGTCAGGCTCGAGGCGACCTCGCTGGAGGCCGAGGTCACCATCACCCAGCCGATCAGCAGCAGCGACAGCGCGGCCAGCACCAGCCAGCCATCGAAGGGCTGGTCGGCGGTACTCAGGCGCTGGCGAACACGCGCGAGCCGGCTCATGGCGTCGCCTCCACCCGCTCGAGCACCGCGCGTCGGAAGGCCTCGCCGCGGGCCTGATAGTCGCGGAACTGGTCGAGGCTCGCGCAGGCCGGCGAGAGCAGCACGCAGTCGCCCGGCTCGGCGATCTCGGCGGCACGGGCCATCGCCGCCTCCAGGTCGTCGACCCGCATCAACGGCAGGCCACCCGCCAGCACGGCCTCGAGGCGCGAGGCATCCTCACCGAAGAGGATCGCCTCGCGACCGTGCCGGGCCAGCGGTGCCGCCAGGGGTCGGAAATCGGCGCCCTTGCCTACCCCGCCGGCCAGCAGGATCAGCCGTCCCTCGAGGGTCGGCCCCAGGCCCGCGATGGCGGCCAGGGTCGCCCCGACGTTGGTGCCCTTGGAGTCGTTGATCCAGCGCACGCCGTCGATCTCGGCGATCAGCTCACCGCGGTGGGGCAGCCCGGGAAAGCGCCGCAGCACCGCGAGCATCGCGGCGAGCGGCAGCCCGAGCCGGGTGCCCATCGCCAGGGCGGCGAGCGCATTGGCCTGGTTATGGCGACCCGGCAGGCGCATCTCGGCGGCGGGCATCAGCGGCGTGTCGCCGTGCATCAGCCAGTCGACCTCTTGAAAGCGCCCGATCCCCCACTCCCCCTGCTCGGGGTCTCCCGTGGTGAAGCGCTCCTCGGCGGGCAGCAGCGTTGCCGGCCAGGTCATGGGGTCCTCGGCGTTGATCACGCCGTGCCGGGCGCCGCGGAAGATGCCCCGCTTGGCGTCGCGGTAGCCGGCCATGTCGCCGTGACGGTCGAGGTGATCCTCGGAGAGGTTGAGGAAGGCCGCCGTCTCGGCGCCGAGCCGCGGCGTGGTCTCGAGCTGAAAGCTGGAGAGCTCCAGCACGAAGAGCTCGGCATCGGGCGCCTCGACCAGCAGGTCCAGGGCCGGGGTGCCGAGGTTGCCGCCCACGGCGACACGGCGTCCGGCCTCGCGGGCCATCTCGCCGACCAGGGTGGTGACCGTGGACTTGGCGTTCGAACCGGTAATGGCGGCGATGGGCGAACGGGCCGCGCGCACGAAGAGTGCGATCTCTCCGACCAGCAGCGGCTCACCGGTGGCCTCTCGAGTTCGCCCGGAAAGCACGGCGAGCCCCGGCGTGACCGGATCGACCCCCGGGCTCAGCACCACCTCCTCGACCCCTGAGAGGTCCAGGTCGGTGAGCGGCCCGCCGTGGAAGGCGACGCCCGGATGGGCAGCGCGAAAGTCCTCCAGCCCGGGCGGCGCGGCACGGGTGTCGGCGACCATGAAGGGCACGCCGAGCCGGCTCAGGTGACGACAGATGGCCCGTCCGGAGAGCCCGAGCCCGACCACCAGCGTCACTCCGTTCGGTACCTTGAGCATGTTGCGCTCCTTGCGGATGGCGGTTCGGCCCCGAGAGGCGATCAGCGGACCTTGAGGGTGGCCAGGCCGATCAGCACCAGCACCACGGTGATGATCCAGAAGCGCACGATGACGCGCGGCTCCGGCCAGCCCTTGAGCTCGTAGTGGTGGTGCAGCGGCGCCATGCGGAAGATGCGGCGCCCGGTCAGCTTGTAGGAGCCCACCTGCAGGATCACCGAGACGGTCTCCATGACGAAGATCCCGCCCATAATGAACAGCACCACCTCCTGGCGCACGATCACCGCCACCACGCCCAGGGCCGCGCCCAGGGCCAGCGCACCCACGTCGCCCATGAAGACCTGGGCCGGGTAGGTGTTGAACCACAGGAAACCGAGGCCCGCCCCGGCGATGGTGGCACAGAACACCGCCAGCTCGCCGGCGCCGGGAATGAAGGGGATCTGGAGGTAGTCGGAGAACACCGTGTTGCCGCTGGCATAGGCGAACACTGCGAGCCCCATGGCCACCAGCACGGTGGGCATGATCGCCAGGCCGTCGAGGCCGTCGGTGAGGTTGACCGCGTTGGAGCTGCCGACGATGACGAGGTAGGTCAGCACCACGTAGAAGACGCCCAGCGGCAGCACGAACTCCTTGAACACCGGCACGATCAGGCTGGTCTCCACCGGCGAGGCCGCCGTGACATAGAGCAGCACGGCCGCCGAGAGGCCGATCAGCGACTGCCAGAAATACTTCCAGCGGGCCGGCAGTCCGCGCGGATTCTTCTCCACCACCTTGCGGAAGTCGTCGACCCAGCCGATGGCGCCGAAGCCCAGCGTCACGGCCAGCACCAGCCATACGTAGTGGTTGGTCAGGTCACCCCACAGCAGGGTGCTTACCGCGATGGCCATCAGGATCATCGCGCCGCCCATGGTCGGGGTGCCGGCCTTGGAGAGGTGCGACTGGGGACCGTCGTCGCGTACCGCCTGGCCGATCTGGCGCTCCACCAGGCGGCGGATCATCACCGGACCGAGCCACAGGCAGAGCACCAGGGCGGTCAGGGTCCCCAGGATCATGCGCAGGGTCAGGTAGTCGAAAACGTTGAAGGCACTCTGGAATTGCGCCAGGAAGTCAGCCAGAAAGAGCAGCATGTATTGCGTTCACCTTGAAGCATCCGCGCGCAGGGCGGCCACGACGTGTTCCATGCCGGCACTGCGCGAGCCCTTGACCAGCACGCTGGCCCCGGGCGGTAGATGGTGGAGGACGTGGCGCGTGAGCGCCTCCCGATCGTCGAAGTGGGTCCCGCCTTCACCGAAGGCCTGGCTGGCCGGTCGTGCCGGCTCGCCCAGGGTACCCAGGAAGTCGATTCCCCGTTCCCGCGCATAGTGTCCGAGCTCGGCGTGCAGCCGGTCGGACTCACCCCCCAGTTCTCCCATGGCGCCGAGCAGGCACCAGTGCGGCCCGGGCAGCGTCACGAGGACATCGAGCGCCGCCTTCACCGCGCCGGGGTTGGCATTGTAAGTATCGTCCAAGAGTCGGGTGGACTTGAGGCCCTCCACGGCGCTCAGTCGGCCCGGCATCGGCACAACCGCCTCGAGGCCGGCCAGCACGTCGGCCTCGGCAAGCCCCATGGCCAGCGCCGCGGCCGCGGCGGCCAGGGCGTTAGCCACGTTGTGGCGCCCCATCAGGGCCAGCCGCAGCCGACCGATCTCGCGGCCGTCCCGGACAAGCGTGAAAGCATAGCGGCCATGGGCGTCGCAGGCCAGCGCCTCGGCGCGCACGCGCGCCAGGGAATCCAGCCCGAAGTCGAGCACCTCCCGGGGCGCGGCGAGGCACGCCCAGGTGGAGAAGAAGGCGTCATCGCGATTGAGCACCGCCACGCCGTCGTCGGGCAGGCCGGTGAGGATCTCCGCCTTGGCCTGGGCGATGCGCCCCGTGCCGCCGAACTCGCCGACGTGGGCGCCGGTGACGTTGGTGATGATCGCCACCCGGGGCGCGGCCAGCGCCGAGGTCCAGGCGATCTCGCCAAGATGGTTGGCGCCGAGCTCCACCACCGCCTGGCGATGGCTCGCCTCGAGGGCCAGCAGCGTCAGCGGTGCGCCGATATCGTTGTTGAGGTTGCCCTGGGTGGCGAGCGTCGCGCCGCGGCGACTCAGCAGGGTCGCCAGCATCTGCTTGACCGTGGTCTTGCCGCTGTTGCCGGTGACGGCGACCAGGTCCCCGCCCCAGGCCCGGCGGCGTACCCGGGCGAGCAGCCCCAGGGCGAGCCGGGTGTCGGCCACCACCAGCTGAGGCAGCGGGTCGTCCACCGGGCGCTCGACCAGCGCCGCCACGGCGCCGGCCTCGCGCGCCTGGGCCACGAAGTCGTGGGCGTCGAAGCGCTCGCCGACGAGCGCCACGAACAGCGCCCCGTGGGCGAGTCGCCGGGTATCGGTGACGATCGCGCCGATGTCGACATCCTCGACGGGCTGGGGCAGCCCGAGGGCCGCCGCGACCTCGGCCAGCGTGCCCAGGCCGATGCCGCTCATCGCGCGCGCTCCTCGACTCGGCGCTCTAGGGCGCGCTCGGCCTCGGCGAGATCCGAGAAGCCGTGGCGCACGCCTGTCACCTCCTGATAGTCCTCGTGGCCCTTGCCCGCGATCAGCACCACGTCGTCGGGAGCGGCCTCGGCCAGCACCCGAGCGATGGCCGCACCGCGACCGTCGACCTCGAGCACTTCCCGCGACGGACCGTCGTGAAGGCCCGCGAGTATCTGGGCGCGAATCGCCTCGGGCGCCTCGCCGCGCGGATTGTCGTCAGTCACCACCAGCACATCGGCATGGCGTGCCGCGGCCTGGGCCATCAGCGGACGCTTGCCGCTGTCGCGATCGCCGCCGCAGCCAAACAGGCACCACAGCCTCCCCTCGCCCGGCAGGTGTGCGCGCAACGCCGCCAGGGCATTGTCCAGGGCGGCCGGGGTATGGGCATAGTCGATGACCACCGTGGGGGCGCCCGCACGCGTCAGCGGCTCCATGCGCCCCGGCACCGGGGCAAGCTCGGCCGCCGCCGCGAAGAGCGCCTCGAGGGAGTGCCCCAGGCCGTGCAGGGTGGCGATGGCCAGCAGCACGTTGTCCAGGTTGAAGCGACCCATCAGCGCAAGCTCGAGCTCACGCTCGCCGTCGGGGGTGGCGATCAACGCGCGCTGGCCGCCGCCGTGGGCGAGCCACTCGACGACGCGCAGGGTCACCGCCTCGTCCTTGCCCACCGCGAGCACGCGCACGCCGCGGTGCACGCCGGCAAGCATCAGGCGCGCCAGGGGATCGTCGCCGTTGACCACGGCGAGCTCGAGCTCATGGCGACGAAACAGCCGCGCCTTGGCGGCGGCATAGGCCGCCATGCTGCCGTGGTAGTCCAGGTGATCGCGGCTCAGGTTGGTGAACACCGCCGCCCGCACGCTTGCGCCATCGAGACGCCCCTGCTCCAGGGCATGGGAAGAGGCCTCCATGGCGACCCGCGTCACGCCCTCGGCGGCCAGCTCGCCCAGCGCCGCCTGCAGCGCCAGGGGGCCGGGCGTGGTCAGGCTGCCCGCCGTCAGGGCGCCGGGGCGGCCGTGGCCCAGGGTGCCGATCAGGCCTGCATCCACGCCGAGGGTTTGGCTCAGCGCGGCAAGGTAGTGCGTCACCGAGCTCTTGCCGTTAGTACCGGTCACCCCGATCAGCGCCATCTCCTTGGGAACGCCGAAGAGCACCCGGCCCAGCTCGCCCTGCGCCTCGCGCAGCCCGGCAAGCCACAGCACCCGGTCGCTGTCCGGCCCGGGCGTGCCGTCATCGTGGGCCAGCACCAGCACCGCCCCGGCGGCCAGCGCCTGGTCGATGAAGTCGCGACCGTCGACCGTCACGCCGGGCACCGCGACGAAGACATCGCCCGCGGCGACTCGGCGACTGTCGAGGACCAGGCGAAGCGTGTCGGGCAGGCGGACGCCTGCCAGGGCGTGGCGGCAGTCTGGCCAGAGGCCGATCAGGCCCGCTTCGAGTCGCTCGGCACTCAGCTGCATCTCGTCTCTCCTGGCGTTGCCATCATTCATCTTGCGCCCGGGCATCCGGGGGCACGTCGAGCAGGCGCAGGGCGTTGCCGGCCACCCGCGAGAAGACCGGGGCCGCCACCGCCCCGCCGTAATAGCTGTCGCCCCGCGGGTGGTCGATCATCACCACGGTGACGATCCGCGGGTCCGAGACCGGGGCGATGCCGACGAACAGGCCGCGATAGGCCTTCTCCTGATACCCCCCGGCGGTGTTCTTGCGCACGGTGCCGGTCTTGCCGGCGACCCGGTAGCCCGGCACCAGGGCCCGCCGGGCACCGGTGCCCGGCGCAACGACCCGATCCATCATCCCGAGTACCCGTCGGGCTACCTCCGGGTCGATGACCGGCTCGCCGGCCGGTGGCTCGGCGAGCTTGAGCAGCGAGGGCGGCAGCCGCCGCCCCTCGTTGGCAATGGCGGTGAAGGCGCTGGCCAGCTGCAGTGCCGAGGTCGACAGGCCGTAGCCGTACGCGAGCGCCGCCCACTGACTGCTCGACCAGCGCACGGGCGCCGGGATGCTGCCGGTGGCCTCTCCGGGAAAGCCGGTACCCGGGCTCTGCCCCAGGCCCAGGGCGCGATAGGTAGCGGGGATCACCGGCTCCTCCAGGCGCAGGGCCAGCTTGGACATGCCGACGTTCGAGGATTTCCTGAGGATGCCGGCCAGGTCCAGCTCACCGTAGTTGCGGATGTCTTTGATGGTAAAGCGGTCGATGACCATCCAGCCCGGCGAGGTGTCGACCACCGTGTCCGGCGAGACCGCGCCGTGCTCGATCATCGACGCCATGGCCAGCGGCTTCACCACCGACCCCGGCTCGTAGGTATCGACGATGGCCCGGTTGCGCAGCCCCTGGGGATCGAGCCCGGCCCGGTCGTTGGGGTTGTAGGAGGGCTGGTTGGCCATGGCCAGCACCTCGCCGCTGCGGGCATCGAGCATCACCACGCTGCCGCCGTCGGCATCGTGCTCGGCGACCGCGGCCTTGAGCTCGCGATAGGCCATGTACTGCAGGCGCTGATCCAGCGCCAGGGTCAGATCGCCGCCGGGCTGCGCCTCCTGCAGCAGCTCCAGGTCACGCACCAGACGACCGCGACGGTCCTTGAGCACCCGGCGCTTGCCGGGCACGCCGGCAAGGTAGGACTGATAGGCGAGTTCGAGGCCCTCCTGACCCAGATCGTCGATGTTGGTCACCCCCAGCAGCTGGGCGCTCACCTCGCCCGCCGGGTAGTAACGCTTGTACTCCTCGCGGGCGTGAACGCCGGGCACGCGCAGGGCCAGCACCCGCTGGGCCGCCTCGGGGGTCATGCGGCGCCGCAGGTACATGAACTCACGTGTCGAGTAGCGCGCGATACGCTCGTTGAGGGTGTCGAGCTCCTGCCCCAGGGCGTTGGCCAGCATCAGGCGCTGGATGTCGTCGTCCGGCAGGTCCTGAGGATTGGCCCAGAGGGTCACCACCGGCGTGGAGATGGCCAGCGGCTCGCCGTGGCGGTCGGTGATCATGCCACGATGGGCGGGGATGGTGTCGGTACGCAGGGTGCGGGCATCGCCCTGCCCCTGCAGGAAGGGGCGGTCGAAGACGTGCAGGTCGACGATGCGCCCGGCCAGCAGGGCCAGCCCCAGCAGCACCAGGGTCATCATCACCCGATAGCGCGCCTTGCCCATGGGGGCCGTGGGCGGGGGGCGACGCGGCGTCACGCCGCTGCGCGCGTCGGCGCTCATGGCTGAATGACCTCGACCTCGTCGATATCGGGCAGGCGCATCTCGAGGCGTTCCTGGGCCAGGCGCTCGATGCGCGCCGGCGAGGACCAGGCGCTCTCCTCGAGCAGCAGCTGTCCCCATTCGGTCTGCAGCTGCTGCTGCTCGCGCTCGAGCTCCTGCAGGCGGGCGTACTGATCGCGGGTCAGGTGGCTGGTGGTGATCACCGCCAGGGACGAGACCAGGCAGACCGCCATCAGCAGCGCGACCAGCACCAGCGCCGGCGACGCGCAGAGGCGCAGGGGCCACCCGAAGGAAGAGGTTACCGCGAAGCGTCCCGGTGCCATGGCGAGCCTCAGTATCGCTTGCGCGCTACACGCATCACCGCGCTACGCGCCCGGGGATTCTCCTGAACCTCCTCGGCGGAGGGGCGACGCGCCTTGCCCAGCGACTCGAGGCGCCGCTTGAGCTGATCGTCGCGGACCGGGATGCCCCGCGGCAGGTCGGTATCACCGCGCACGTGGTCGCGGATGAAGCGCTTGACTCGCCGATCCTCCAGCGAGTGGAAGCTGATCACCACCAGATGCCCACCCGGTGCGAGGGCCTCGAGGGCCGCATCGAGAGCGGCATCAAGCTGGTCGAGCTCGCCATTGACCTGGATGCGCAGCGCCTGGAAGACCCGGGTCGCGGGGTGCTTGCCCTTCTCCCAGGCGGGATGGGCGGCCTTGACCACCTCGGCGAGATCCGCGGTGCGCTCGAAGGGACGCTCGACGCGCCGCGCCAGGATGGCTCGGGTCAGGCGGCGAGCGAAGCGCTCCTCGCCGTAGCTCTTGAAGACGCGCACGATCTCACTTTCACTGGCGCGCGCCAGGAAGTCGGCGGCACTCTCGCCGTGCTCGGGATCCATGCGCATGTCCAGCGGGCCGTCGCGCAGGAAGCTGAAGCCGCGCTCGGGGTCGTCGAGCTGGGGCGAGGAGACGCCGACGTCGAGCAGCACCCCGGAGAGCCGACCGTGGAGGCCACGGTGTTCGGCGATCTCGTCGAGTCGGGCGAACTCGCCGCGCTCGATGGCGAAGCGGGGATCGGTGATGGTGCCGGCCTCGGCGATCGCCTGGGGATCGCGGTCGATGGCCAGCAGCTGCCCCGCGGGGCCGAGCCGCTCGAGGATGGCGCGGGAATGGCCGCCGCGACCGAAGGTGCCATCGAGATAGATCCCGTCGGCATCGTGGATCAGCGCCTCCACGGCGCCATCGAGCAGCACGCTGGCATGGCAAAAGCCGCGGACGGGCTGTTCAGGGGCGGATGGCGGCATGCACTTCTCGATGGTGGGATGCTTGAGAGGCCGTTCGCGACGGCAATGTTCGGAGTGGGAGTCGGCCGATAAGCCGGGTTCTGTCGTGGACAGTCATTCCTCTAGGGGCCGCGTCACCACGGCCCTCCAGCAACCTACCCGAACCCAGCGCGGGCCACGCCATGGGGTTCCTATTTGGTCTTGCTCCGAGTGGGGTTTACCGTGCCACGCACTGTTGCCAGGCGCGCGGTGCGCTCTTACCGCACCCTTTCACCCTTACCGGCCTCCCGAAGGAGACGTAGGCGGTCTACTCTCTGCTGCACTTTCCGTCGGCTCACGCCGCCCAGGCGTTACCTGGCACTCTGCCCTATGGAGCCCGGACTTTCCTCCCCCACCGCCGACCCGGGGATCGGCGATGGCGGCGACTGTCTGGCCAACTCCCGCGGCAAGGATACCAGCGCCCGGGCGCCGCCTCAATGACCGTCCTTGAGCGCCTGCGCCCTGGCATACCACTCCTTCTTCACGCCGCCCAGCACCCGCGAGGCCACAGCGGCGACCTGTTTGACCCCCACCCCCTCGGCGAGCAGGGCCTTGAGCAGGGCCTCGGCCTCCACCGCCGTCTGCTCGGCATTATCGCGGCGAGCGGCGCCGGCGATCATCACCACGAACTCGCCGCGGGCCTGATCCGGGTCCGCCTCCATGCGGGCGAGCAGCTCCCGGGCACTGCCATCGAGGAAGGTCTCAAAGGTCTTGGTCAACTCCCGGGCCAGCACCACTCGGCGCTCGCCCAGCACGCACCCCAGATCGGCCAGGGTGTCGCGGATCCGGTGGGGCGACTCGTAGAACGCCAGGGTCTCCTCCCGGTCGGCGAGCGCCTCCAGCCGCGCACGCCGAGCCCCTCCCTTTGCCGGCAAGAAGCCCTGGAAGAGGAAGCGGTCGGTGGGCAGCCCCGCCGCACAGAGGGCCGCGACCAGAGCACAGGGCCCCGGCAGCGGGACGATACGGCGCCCCCGCGCCCGGAGCTCGCGCACCAGCACGAACCCCGGATCGCTGATCAGCGGCGTGCCGGCATCGGAGATCAGGGCGACGTCCTCGCCAGCCGCGAGCCGGGCGTCCAGGGTGTCGACTCGCGCGGCCTCATTGTGCTCGTGCAGCGAAAGCATCGGGCGCGACAGCCCCAGGTGGCGCAGCAATCGGCCGCTGTGACGGGTATCCTCGGCGGCAATCAGCGCCACCTCGCCGAGCACCCGGGCGGCCCTCGGGCTCAGGTCGTCCAGATTCCCAATCGGCGTGGCGACCACGTACAATGAACCGGCAGGCGTATCGGACATCTCGACTCCTCGATGCTCTGGTGGGATGTTCTGGATCATGGAAACAAGGGAAGGAATCATGAAGATCTCGTTACGCGGCCCGCTGGCCGTTGCGCTGACCGCGCTGCTCCTCGCGGGCTGCAGTTTCCAGCCGGGCATCATCGAGCGACAGCCCGACGTCGATCCCGAGCGCCTGCTCGAGCAGGCCGCACAGCAGACCCCCGAGCAGGCAGCCGCGTCGCGCCTGGAAGCGGCCGATATCCTAGCACGCCGGGGCAATCGCACCCAGGCGCTGGAAGTCGCCAAGCAGATCGACGACAGCCGCCTGAAACGCCAGGCCCGTGTGCGCTGGGCCCTGCTGCTCTCCGAGCTGGGCGAGACCGAAGGCGACCCCTGGGCGGTCATCCAGGCCGGGCAGCTTCTCGATGAGATCGAGCTGCCCCACGAAGCCTCGCTGACCCTGCGCGAACGCCTCGGCCTGGCGCTTGGCGAGGCAGACGAACCCCTCGCCGCCGCCCGGGCGCTGCTCCGGGTCCAGGCCGAGACCGAGCGCGAAAACCTCAACGATCCGATCTGGGCACAGCTCTCCCGGCTGGATCGTCGCGAGCTCGGCGCGCTGCGCGACGACGGCGACGACCTGACTGACGGCTGGATCGCCCTAACCGAGCTAGTGCGCTCCACCGGCAGCGACATACAGCGTCTGTTCGCGCGCCTGGACGACTGGCGCGAGCGCTACCGCGGCCATCCGGCGGCGCGGCGCCTGCCCGCCGAGATCACCGCCTTGAGCGAGCTGCGCGGGCAGCGAGTGGATCATATCGCCGTGCTGCTGCCGGAGTCCGGCCCCCTTTCGAGCATTGCCGAGGCGACCCGCCAGGGCATCCGCACCCACCATCTGGCGGGCGTCGACAGCGGCGCCCAGCTTAGCTTCATCGACAGCAGCAGCGGCAACATGGAAGCCTTGTATCAGGAGGCTTCCGCCCTCGGTGCCCAGGTGGTGATCGGCCCGCTGGACAAGGACGTCGTCAGCCGACTCGAGCAGCGCGAGCGGGTATCGATGCCGACCCTCGCGCTCAACTATGGTCGCAGCGAGCGCAACAGGGCCAAGGGACTCTTCCAGTATGGCCTGTCCGCCGAGGACGAGGCGCGCCAGGCCGCGCAGCGCGCCTACGGCGACGGCCATCGCCTGGCCTCGCTGCTGGTCCCGAATAACGGCTGGGGACGCCGCGTGGGCGATGCCTTCACGGACAGCTGGCAAGACCTGGGCGGCGACATCGCCAACGCCGTCCACTACAGCCCGCAGGCGCCGGCTACCGAAAGCGCCAAACGAGCGGCCACGAACCCCAAACCCGATATGCTGTTCCTGCTGGCACTGCCGGACTACGCCCGCCAGGTGCCACCCAACCTGGACTACGCCTACAGCGGCGACCTGCCGATCTACGCCACCTCGCACCTCTTCGAAGGCCGACGCCAGCCACGCCTGGACGCCGACCTGAACGACGTGATGTTCGCCGACATCCCCTGGCAGATTCCCGATGCAGCGGTGGGCGGCGTGGAGGCCCTGCCCTTCCTCGCCAGCTACCGCGAGCTGCGCGACGAGTCCGATTCGACGATGTTTCGCCTGATGGCCATGGGCGTGGATGCCTATGAGCTGGCCCTGCGCATGCCACAGCTGCAGGCGATCGGCGGCACCGAACTGTTCGGCGCCACGGGGACCCTGAGCGCGCAAGCCGACGGCCGCATCCAGCGCCGCCTGCCCTGGGCCCGCTTCGTTGACGGCGTGCCCCAACCCGTGCTGAGCCCTGGCGTGCTAGGCGATGACCGGACCCCGTGACGCCCGCGCCCGCGGCGGCGCCATCGAGCGACTCGCCGCCCGCTGGCTTGTCGACCGCGGGCTAGCTCTCGAGGCCAGCAACCAACATGCCAAGGGCGGCGAGATCGACCTGGTGATGCGCGACGGCGAAGTGCTGGTATTCGTCGAGGTTCGCCACCGCGCCGACAGCCGTCACGGCCACCCGCTCGAGACCATCACCCCCACCAAGCAGCGCCGCCTGATCAAGGCGGCGCGTTTTTATCTCCAGCGCAACCGGCTATCATGTGCCTGCCGCTTCGACGTGCTGGCCGTGACCGGCACGCCGCCCGACCTCGAGATCGACTGGGTCGCGAACGCCTTCGAAGCCCCCTGACCGGTCAAGCCACTTTGCCAAAGGACCCGGAACCCGCATGGATTTCCAGCAGCGCATACTCGGCCACTTCAACGCCAGCATCGACACCAAGACCTACGCCAGCGAAGTGCTCCCCCCCTTCATCGAGGTCGCCAGCCAGATGATGGTCCAGTGCCTGGTCAACGAGGGCAAGATCCTGGCCTGCGGCAACGGCGGCAGCGCCGGCGACAGCCAGCACTTCTCCTCTGAGCTGCTCAATCGCTTCGAACGCGAGCGCCCCAGCCTGCCGGCCCTGGCCCTGACCACCGACACCTCGACGCTGACCTCCATCGCCAACGACTACAGCTACAACGAGATCTTCTCCAAGCAGATTCGCGCCCTGGGCCAGCCCGGCGATGTCCTGCTGGCGATCTCCACCAGCGGCAACTCCGCCAACGTCATCCAGGCCATCCAGGCTGCTCATGACCGCGACATGACGGTGATCGCCCTGACCGGCCGCGATGGCGGCGACATGGCCTCGCTGCTGGGCCAGGACGATTGCGAGATCCGCGTACCGGCGACCTCTACGGCGCGCATCCAGGAGGTCCACCTGCTGGCCATCCACTGCCTCTGCGATCTTATCGACGAGCAACTCTTCGGCACGAGCGAGTAACCCCATGACCAAGACCTCCCTGCTGACGCCCCTGCTGCTCAGCCTGGCCCTCGGGCTTGCCGGCTGCACCACCGTGACCGGCGTCACCAATTCCGGCACCATCGACGAGAACTACGGTGAGCGCACCTTCGGTACGCAGGTCGAAGATCAGAGCATAGAGACCAAGGTCGCCCACAACCTCGGCCGCACCGATGCCCGACTGAGTGATGCCCGCATCAACGTCGACAGCTTCAACGGCGTGGTGCTGCTGACCGGCCAGGTGCCCAGCGACGAGCTAAAAGCCAAGGCCGAACGCGTCGCCGGCGCGGTACGCAACGTGCGCGAGGTGCACAACGAGCTCGCCATCGCCGCCAATCTGCCGGCCAGCCAGCGCCTCGCCGACACCTGGCTGCGCACCCGTATCAACTCTCATCTGGTCGCCAACCAGGAGATCGACTCGGGACGCCTCCAGGTGATCACCGAGAACGACAGCGTCTACCTGATGGGCATCGTCACCCGCAGCGAGGCCGAGCGCATCGTGCGCTCCGTCGCGGGCCTGGGCGGCATGCAGCGCATCGTCAAGGTCTTCGACTACCTCGACTGAACGCCCCGAATGACTAGGCGTGAAACGCAAGACGGCAGGCCCATGGCCTGCCGTCTTGCGTTGTGTCTCAGTTCTGGCTCTCGCTGGACGCTCTGCCCGCGCCGACGGATCGTCCGCCGCGTACGGACGAACGGCCTACTTGACGACGCGCAGGGAGGGGCGCCCCTTGCGCGGCCGCGACGCTTCGTCGCTGGCCGATTCGTCACCGACCTCGTCACCAGACTCGACCGAGCTTTCCACCTCACTGAGGGGAGGCGCGTCTTCCGCCTCGTCGGCCTCGACCGGCATCACCGGCTCGTGACCGAACACCATGCCGACGCCATTCTCGCGGGCGTAGATGGCGATCAGCGCCTCCATGGGCACCATGATTTGCATGGGCTGTCCACCGAAGCGAGCTGAGAAGCTCACCGCCGCGTTCTCCATGGCGAAGTCACGAATGGCGCTCGGCGCGAGGTTCAGCACGATCTGACCGTTCTGAACGAACTGGCGCGGCACCTCGACGCCCGCCTGCTCGGCGTCGACGACGATATAGGGCGTCAGCTCGTTGTCCAACAGCCACTGGTACAGCGCTCTGGCCATATAGGGACGGCTCGAGTGCATAGTTAGCCCTCCTGGGGTAGACCCCCGGGCATGCCGGGGGATGCAGAGTAGATCAGGCGCGCATCTCGCGCTCGTTCTCACTGAGAGACGCCTTGAAGCCATCGCGGTCGAAGACCCGCTCCATATAGCCGAGCAGCGGCTTGACCTGCTTCTCTGGCAGCTCGATGCCGAGCGCCGGGAGGCGCCAGAGGATCGGCGCCAGACAGCAGTCCACCAGCGTGAACTCGTCGCTCATGAAGAAGGGCATGTCCTCGAAGATCGGTGAGATGCCGACGAGGCTCTCGCGCAGCTCCTTGCGGGCCTTCTCCACGTCCTTCTTGGCACCGTTCTGAATCTGCTCGACCAGCGGGCACCATTCGCGCTCGATACGATGCATCCACAGCCGGCTCTTGGCACGGGCCACGGGATAGACCGGCAACAGCGGCGGATGCGGGAAGCGCTCGTCCAGGTACTCCATCATCACCTTGGACTCGTAGAGCACCAGGTCGCGGTCGAGCAGCGTGGGCACGCTGTTGTAGGGATTGAGGTCGGCAAGCTCCTCGGGACGCTGCTCGTCGCTCACCTCGACGATGTCCACGGCGACACCCTTTTCGGCGAGCACGATGCGCACACGATGGCTGAAATGATCATCTCCTCCGGAATAGAAGATCATCGACGACCGCTTGGCCACTACACCCATGAAACAATCCTCGCATCAGTTCGTGCCGGGATGATAACACGATCACCCCCATCTTGAGGCCGATCGTGCTGCCCGGTATCGGGCAAAAAGCATCGGGGCGCACGGCCTGTGACCGTGCGCCCCGAGGTTCACTGTCGCTGGCGGATCAGTGAATGTCGCGCCAGTACTCACGCTTGAGCAGGTAGCCGATGACACCGAAGATGAAGATGAAGATCAGCACCTTGGGCCCCAGTGACTGAGCCTGCAGCTTGGAAGGCTCGCCGGCATAGGCCATGAAGTTGGTGAGGTCGTAGATCGCCTCTTCGAACTCCTCGGGCTCCATCTGGCCGGGCTTGGTCACCTGCAGCGTCTCGCAGGACTGGTACTTGCCGGTCAGCGGATCGAGCTCGGCCCCAGGGACCGGCTTGTCGCTAGCGGCGCAGACCTTCTCCTGCACCCCCTGCAGCGGCTCCAGGACGTTGGGCATGGCCACCAGCGGGAAGACCGCGTTGTTGACCCCGGTGGGACGTTCCGGATCCTTGTAGAAGCTCAGCAGGTAGGTATAGATCCAATCCGTGCCGCGCAGACGCGCCTCGAGGGTCAGGTCCGGCGGCGGCGCCCCGAACCAGCCCTCGGCATCGCCGCTATCCATGGCGATGTGCATCTGATCATTGAACCTCAGGGCATCCGAGAAGATCAGGTTGTCCTCGACCAGCCCCTGGGGCATGTCCAGATCCTCAGCCGCCCGCGAGAAGCGCTGGTGCTCCATGGAGTGGCAGCCCATGCAGTAGTTCACGAAGAGCTTCATGCCGTTCTGCAGCGAGGCCTTGTCCTCGAGGTCCGGGTTCATCTCCTCCAGGTGGACGCCTCCGCCTCCGGCGGCGAACCCGACCATCGGCACCAGCGCGAAGAGCAGTGCGAACAGTTGCTTTTTCATTAGCCAGTCACCCTTTCCGGAACGGGTTTGGTCTTCTCCAGCCGGGTGTAGATCGGCATCAGCAGGAAGAAGGCGAAGTAGAGCGCGGTGCACAGCTGGGCGACCAGGGTCCGGGTCTCGGTGGTCGGCAGCACGCCGAGCACGCCGAGGATCACGAAGCTGATGGCGAACAGCAGCAGCATCACCTTGGAGATCCACCCCTTGTAACGCATGGAGCGCACCGGGCTCTTGTCCAGCCAGGGAAGCACGAACAGGATGGCGATCGCCCCCCCCATCACGATGACCCCCAGGAACTTGGCGTCGAGACCGAACAGGCTGAAGGTGATCGCCCGCAGCATCGCGTAGAAGGGCGTGAAGTACCACACCGGCGCGATATGGTCCGGCGTCTTCAGCGGGTTGGCCGGCTCGAAGTTCGGTTTCTCGATGAAGTAGCCGCCGCCTTCCGGGAAGTAGAAGATCACCACCGCGAAGACGAACAGGAACACCGCCACGCCGACGATATCCTTCACCGTGTAGTACGGATGGAAGGGAATGCCGTCAAGCGGCTTGCTGGTCTCGTCCTTCTTCTTCTTGATGTCGATACCGTCGGGGTTGTTGGAGCCGACCTCGTGCAGGGCGATGATGTGCAGCACCACCAGCGCCAGAATCACGATGGGCAGCGCCACCACGTGCAGGGCGAAGAAACGGTTCAGGGTGATGCCGGAGATCAGGAAGTCACCGCGCACCCACTGCGCCAGGTCCGGGCCGATGGCCGGAATGGCAGAGAACAGCGAGATGATGACCTGGGCACCCCAGTAGGACATCTGACCCCAGGGCAGCAGGTAGCCCATGAAGGCCTCGGCCATGAGCGCCAGGTAGATGGTCATGCCGAAGATCCACACCAGCTCACGGGGCGCCTTGTAGGAACCATAGAGCAGGCCGCGGAACATGTGCAGATAGACCACGACGAAGAAGGCCGAGGCGCCGGTGGAGTGCATGTAGCGGATCAGCCAGCCCCATTCCACGTCGCGCATGATGTACTCGACCGAGGCGAAGGCGCCCTCGGCGGAGGGGTTGTAGCTCATGGTCAGCCAGACCCCGGTCAGGATCTGGTTGACCAGCACCAGCAGGGCCAGCGAACCGAAGAAGTACCAGAAGTTGAAGTTCTTCGGCGCGTAGTACTTGGCCAGGTGTTCTTCCCACATCTGAGTGGCGGGGAAGCGGTCGTCGACCCAGCGCATGAAGCCGCGCTCCGCCTTGGCCTTGTTAGGATTACCCATCAGGCAGACTCCTCATCTTCGCCGACAGTGATCAATACATCGCTGTCGAAGCGGTAAGGTGGCACTTCGAGGTTGGTCGGCGCCGGCACGTTGGCGAAGACGCGACCTGCCAGGTCGAAGCGTGAGCCGTGGCAGGGACAGAAGAAGCCGCCGGGCCAGTCTCCGACGTCGACGCTGCCAGGCTCCGGCCGGAACACCGGCGAGCAGCCCAGATGGGTGCAGATGCCGATCAGCACGCCGATCTCAGGCTTGATGGAGCGCAGCGTTCCCTCCACGTAGGCCGGCTGCTGCGGCACACTGGAGTCCGGATCCGCCAGCTCCGAGGGATCGATTGCCTCGGTTCGCTCGATCATCTCCGACGAGCGATTGAGGATCCACACCGGCTTGCCACGCCATTCGACCGTCATGCGCTGCCCGGGTTCGAGCTTCGACACGTCTGCCTGCACGGGCGCACCCGCGGCTCTCGCCCTGGCGCTCGGCTGCCAGGAAGCTACAAAGGGGACCGCAACCCCGACGGCACCCACCGCACCCACGACGGTGGTGGCACCTACGAGGAAACGGCGCCGACCCTTGTTTACGCCGTTATCTGCCATTTTCAGATTTCTCCCATCGACTTACCCGCTGTTCCATCACGGGCAGTGAATCCCCCGCGACCACGGATATCAAATGCGCACTATCTTAAAAAATCGCGTCGCCCCGCACAAGGAAAGGTTCCCTGCCCTCGGAGCAAACCGGCGACAAATTCTTGATCCGAAACAAGAAACGCCCAGGTCGCAGGACCTGGGCGTATTCGAGCGGCAATACGTGCGTATCAGCGCTTGGAGAACTGCGGGCGACGGCGCGCCTTGCGCAGGCCGATCTTCTTACGCTCGACCTTACGGGCGTCACGCGTGACGTACCCGGCTTCGCGCAGCTGACCGCGGAAGTCCTCGTTGTACTCCATCAGGGCACGGGTGATGCCGTGACGAATGGCGCCGGCCTGGGCGCTGCCGCCGCCGCCCTTGACGGTGACGTAGACGTCGAACTGGCCGAGGGTCTCGGTCAACTCGAGGGGCTGACGAACCACCATGCGGCCGGTGACGCGACCGAAGTACTGGTCCAGCTCACGGCTGTTGACGGTGATCTTGCCGGTGCCCGGCTTCAGAAAGACGCGCGCGGTAGAGGTCTTGCGGCGCCCGGTACCGTAATACTGCTGTGTCATGGCGAAGACTCCCTCAGATGTTCAGTTCTTGCGGCTGCTGGGCAGCGTGCGGATGCTCGGTGCCGGCGTAGACCTTGAGCTTCGAGTACATGGCACGACCCAGGGGACCCTTCGGCAGCATTCCCTTGACGGCGGACTCGATGACACGCTCCGGTGCGTGGGCGATCATCTTCTCGAAATTCATGGAGCGCAGACCGCCCGGATAACCGGTGTGGCGGTAGTAGGTCTTGGCGTTGACCTTGTTGCCGGTGACCTTCACCTTCTCGGCATTGATCACGACGATGTAGTCGCCGGTATCGACATGCGGGGTGAATTCCGGCTTGTGCTTGCCACGCAGGCGGCGAGCGATCTCGGTGGCCAGACGACCGAGTGTCTTGTCCGCAGCGTCGACGACGAACCAGTCGCGCTGGACGGACTGCGGCTTGGCAGTGAACGTCTTCATGGGTGAATCACCATTAGGATGTATTGGGTTCTGTTGCCGGATGGCCGGCATCGAACCGTCCCTATTCTTCTTGGTTGCCCGTCCCGAGGGACGACGCAACGGTCGAGCGAGCGCGCATTCTACACGACCCGCGCCCCAGAGGGGAAGGGGCGTCAGGGCTTGCGGGTCAAGGCTTGTGGGGCAGCGCCAGGTAATCGTGGGACTGCATCTCCTGCAGGCGTGAGAGCGTGCGCTGGAACTCGAACTCCAGGCGCCCGTCGCGATAGAGCTCCTCGGCCGGCACCTCGGCAGACATCAGCAGCTTGACGCCGCGGTCGTAGAACTCGTCGACCATGTTGATGAAGCGCCGCGTGCGATCATCGGTGGCCCCGCTCATGCGGGTGACATTGGAGACCAGCACGCTGTGGAATTCCCGCGCCAGTTCGATGTAGTCGTTCTGGCTGCGCGGCCCGTCGCATAGCTCGCTGAACTCGAACCACACCACGTCGTCGTGTAGCCGGCGGGTATGCAGCACGCGGTGATTGATCTCGATGGGCGCGCCCTCCTCGCCCTCGTGGCCGGCGATCTCGCGAAAGCTGCGGGCGAGCTCCGTCTCGGCCTCGGCATCGAGCGGGGCGTGGAAGATCTCGGCGCGCTCCAGCACGCGCAGCCGGTAATCGACGCCCGAGTCGACGTTGACCACCTCGCAGTGACGCTCGAGCAGGTCGATGGCCGGCAGGAAGCGCGCCCGCTGCAGACCATCCCTATAGAGCTCCCCGGGGACGATGTTGGAGGTCGCCACCAGCACCACGCCTTGTTCGAAGAGCGATTCGAGCAGGTTGGCCAGGATCATCGCATCGGTGATGTCCTTGACGAAGAACTCGTCGAAGCAGATCACCCGGACCTCGGCGGCGAACTTGGCGGCGATCAGCGCGAGCGGATTCTTCTCGCCCTTGTAGTGCTCGAGCTCGTTGTGCACCCGCTGCATGAAGCGGTGAAAATGAGTGCGCATCTTCTCGGGAAAGGGCAGCGTCTCGAAGAAGGTGTCCATCAGGTAGGTCTTGCCGCGCCCCACGCCGCCCCAGAAGTAGAGCCCGTTGACGGCAGGCAGCGCCGGCTCGGCGGGCGCGTCGCTCCTGCCCCGCCCGAACAGCCCCGCCACCCGTGAGGCAAGCCCACCGCCGCGCTTGGGTGGCGCCACCCGCGAGGGCGGGGTGGCCACCAGGTCGTCGTAGAGGCGCTGCAGGTGCGCCACCGCCTGCTCCTGGGCGGCATCGTGCTGAAAATCACGGCGCTTTAGATCGGCACGGTAGCGAGTCATCGGCGACTCGCGGTGGGCCTTGGGGGGGTGCGGCTCGCTCATGGGATTTCCTGATGGCCTGTCCTCGGGCATGGGGATGAGCATTATACGCATCCCGTCGGTCGTTAGCATGCGCACTCGCCCGCATTGACCCGGCACACGGGCTCGCCCCTATAATGGAATCCCCGGCCAGAAGCGGCCTCACGACGGCCCCGGCGGCCCCCACGCCAGGGCCATTGCTCCAGGGAGACGTACAACGTGGATGAGACCAACATCAGCTGGGTACTGGCCGCCGCTTGCCTGCTGGCCGGCATCGGGATCGGGGCGCTGGGCTACCACCTGCTCAACGCCAGCGCCGGCAACACTCAACGGTTGCGCCAGCGCCTCGCCGAGCGTGAGCGGACACTTGCCGAACTCAAGGATGGCCTGGGCGACAGCCTGGAGCGTATCGGCCAGCTGGCCGAGGGCCTGCGCCGGGAGAGCCAGAGCCTCGAGCAGGAGGCCGCGTCGGCCAGCACCACCCTAGGCGCCCCCTCGCTGCGCCGCCAGGCCATGGACGCCGCCACCCCCGCGCCCGCCAAAGAGGAGGCCACCGAACCGGCCGTGCCTCGCGACTACGCCGACGGCAACCGCGGCACCCTCTCCGAGGACTTCGGCCTGAAGCAGGCCAACGACAGCGAGGCTCCGCAGCCGCCGCGCTACTGAGCCGACGCGCGCTCGTCGCGCACCTCGGCAACGGACGCCCGCCTACGCCCCGGCCCACTGCCGGGGCGTCGTCATTGCGATCAGGCCGGATTATCGATATCGACGAAGCGGTGCTCGACAGCGAACTCTGCGGCCAACCGCTCGCCCAGCGCCTGCACCCCATAGCGCTCGGTGGCATGGTGGCCCGCCGCCAAATAGTGAATACCCATCTCGCGGGCCAGGTGGGTGGTGCGCTCGGAGATCTCCCCGGAAATGAAAGCGTCGGCGCCGGCCTCGACGGCGGTCGCGATCATGTCCTGAGCGCCGCCGGTGCACCAGGCGACCCGCCGGATCTCGCCGCCACCCGGCGCCTCGATCAGCAGCGGCTCGCGCCCCAGGCAATCGCCCACCTTGCGTGCCAGGCCCAGGGCATCGAGTCCGGGCGACGGCTCGCCGAGCCATACCAGCCCTTCGCCGAGCGCGCCGTCGGCGCAGCCGGTGACGGTGAACCCCAGCCGTCGGCCGAGCTCGGCGTTATTGCCAAGCTCGCGGTGGGCGTCCAGCGGCAGGTGGTAGGCCAGCAGGTTGATGTCATGGGCCAGCAGCGTCGCCAGGCGTCGGCGCTTCATGCCGGTGATGGCGACCGGCTCGTTCTTCCAGAAGTAGCCGTGATGGACCAGCAGCAGATCCGCTTGCCAGGCAACGGCTTCGTCGAGCAGCGCCTGACAGGCCGTCACGCCACTCATCACCCGGACCACCCGGTCGCGGCCGGCCACCTGCAGGCCATTCAGGGTGTAGTCCTTGAAACGCTCGGGCTCGAGCAGGCGATCACAGGCGGCGACCAGGTCGTCTCGATTCGTCATTCGGCCTCCAGGCGCGGTCGGGTTGGCAATGTTACAATCCGCACAGTGTAACCAGCGGGCGGATGCCCCGCGACCCAGCATCGTCGACAAGGACCCCCGCCGCATGCGACGCACCCTGCTCCCCTACCTCTGGCCCGTGCTCATCGGCGTACTGGGGGCCATCGTGCTGCTCAACGCCTTCCCACAGCTGATCGGACGCCCCCCGCCTCCTGCGCCTGCCACAGCGCCCTATGAGGCCGCCCCGCGTGCGCCCGAAGAGCCGGCCGAATCCCGCGACGCCCCCGAGGTGCGCCAGGCCGAGCCGCTGACGAGGCAGCAGGGACCGGTGAGCTACGCCCAGGCGGTGGCAAGGGCCGCGCCCGCCGTCGTCAACGTCTACTCGTCCCGGGTGGTCGAGCGGGAGGAGCACCCGCTGATGTCCGACCCCTTCTTCCGACAGTTCTTCGGCGACGAGACGCCCCGTCGACAGCGCATGCTCTCGAGCCTCGGCTCCGGGGTGATCGTCAGCGAGGACGGCTACGTGCTGACCAACCACCACGTGATCCGCGGGGCTGACCAGATCCAGGTCGCGCTGCGCGACGGGCGCGAGACCCTCGCCGAGGTGATCGGCACCGACCCGGAGAGCGATCTCGCCGTGCTGCGCATCGAGCTCGACTCGCTGCCGGTGATCGAGCTGACCGACACCACCCAGATCGCCATCGGCGACGTGTCACTGGCCATCGGCAACCCCTTTGGGGTCGGCCAGACGGTCACCATGGGCATCATCAGCGCCACCGGCCGCAGCCATCTGGGCCTCAACGCCTACGAGGACTTCATCCAGACCGATGCCGCCATCAATCCCGGCAACTCCGGTGGCGCCCTGGTCAATGCCGAGGGCGCGCTGGTCGGCATCAACACCGCGATCTTCTCGCGCTCCGGCGGTTCCCAGGGTATCGGTTTCGCGATCCCCGCCAACCTGGCCCGCAGCATCCTCGAGGAGCTGGTCGTCAAGGGCCGCGTCATCCGCGGCTGGATGGGCATCGAGGCTCAGGAGCTCAATCGTGAGCTCGCCGCCTCCTTCGGGCTCAAGAACCCCATCGGCGTGGTGATCGCCGGCGTGGTGCCGGACGGCCCCGGCGACCGGGCCGGCCTGCAGCCCGGCGACGTGCTGCTGGAGGTGGACGGCGAGCCGGTGCTGGATCCCCGACAGACCATGAGCGACATCGCCGCGGTGGAGCCCGGCACCCGCCTGCCGCTGACGGTGGTGCGCGGCGGTGAGCGCCGCGAGGTGACCATCGAGCTGGGCGAGCGGCCGACGCCGAGGCTGCGCCGCCCCGAGCAGCGCTGAGGGCGACGCGCCCGTTCCGCCTGAGCCAGCGGCCCCAAAACGCCGAGGGCCCCGCCGAATGGCGGGGCCCTCTCTGCATGGTCGCATGGCCGGCGCCTCGGCGCCGCCCGGCCTTTCAAGGCTTGAGGCGATACTCCGCGGAGCGCGCGTGGGCGGTCAGCGATTCGCCCCGGGCCAGGGTCGAGGCGATCTTGCCAAGCTCGCCGGCCCCCTCGGCTGAGCAGTGGATGATCGAGGAGCGCTTCTGGAAGTCGTAGACTCCCAGCGGCGAGGAGAAGCGCGCCGTGCCCGAGGTCGGCAGCACGTGGTTGGGTCCGGCACAGTAGTCGCCCAGCGCCTCGGCGGTGTAGCGCCCCATGAAGATGGCGCCGGCGTGGCGCACATCACCAAGCCAGCCCTCCGGGTTAGCCACCGAGAGCTCGAGGTGCTCCGGGGCGATGCGATTGATCAGCGTTGCCGCCTCGTCGCGATCCCGGCAGCGGATCAGCACCCCGCGACGCGACAGCGACTCGCGCACGATCTCCGCCCGCTCCAGGGTCGGCAGCAGCCGGGAGATGGCGGCCTCCACCGCCGCCAGGTGCGCCTCGTCCCAGCTGACGAGGATCGCCTGGGCATCCTCGTCGTGCTCCGCCTGGGAGAAGAGATCCATGGCCAGCCAGTCGGGATCGGTGCCGCCGTCGGAGACCACCAGGATCTCCGAGGGGCCGGCGATCATGTCGATGCCCACCTGACCGAACACCGCCCGCTTGGCGGTGGCGACGTAGATGTTGCCCGGCCCGACGATCTTGTCGACCCGTGGCACCGTCTCGGTGCCGTAGGCCAGCGCCGCCACCGCCTGGGCCCCGCCGAGGGTGAAGACGTGATCGACGCCGGCCAGGTAGGCCGCCGCCAGCACCAGCTCGTTGAGCACCCCGTCGGGGGTCGGTACCACCATAACGATCTCGCGCACGCCGGCCACGTGGGCGGGAATGGCGTTCATCAGCACCGAGGAGGGATAGGCCGCCTTACCGCCCGGCACGTAGATGCCGGCGCGATCCAGCGGGGTGACCTGCTGGCCGAGCACGGTGCCGTCCGCCTCGGTGTACTGCCAGGAGGCCGGCTTTTGATGCTCGTGGTAGACCCGGATGCGCTCGGCGGCCGCCGCGAGCGCCTCGCGCTGCTGCGCCGGCAGGCCCTCGTAGGCCTCGCGCAGGCGCGGCTCGCAAAGCGTCAGCTCGGCCATGGAGGTCACGGCAAGGCGGTCGAAGCGATTGGAGTACTCGATCAGCGCCGCATCGCCCTGCGCCCTCACCGCGGCGAGGATCTCGTCGACGCGTTGCTGAATCGCGGCATCGGAGACGCCCTCCCAGGCCAGCAGGTGATCCAGGCGGGCATCGAAGTCGTCCTGCTCGGTCGACAGCCGGGCGATCTCGACGCCGGCGGTGGGGGATTCGCTCATGAGAAGGCTTCCTCTCGCATCAAGGTTCGTCGCATCGGGGTGATCGCAAGAAACGGGGCGCCCGCGGCGGTTCGCCGCGGGCCGGGCCGGCGGGCTACGACGCCGACAGCGGCGCGTCGTCGCGACGCGCCGCCACGGCCTCGTTGAGGCGGGCGAGCAGCGGCTTGAGCCGGGCGTGCTTCATGGTCATCGAGGCCTTGTTGACCACCAGCCGGGTACTGACCGGGGCGATCAGCTCGCGGGGCTCCATGCCGTTGGCGCGCAGGGTGTTGCCGGTATCGACGATATCGACGATCTCGTCGGCCAGGTTCATCAATGGCGCCAGCTCCATGGCGCCATAGAGTTTGATCACCTCGGCCTGGATGCCCTGCTCGGCGTAGTAGCGGCGCGCCACGTTGACGAACTTGGTGGCCACCCGGCGCCGCGCCCGAGCCGGCTCGGCGCCGGTGATGCCGGCGGTCATCAGCTTGCAACGGGCGATCTCCAGGTCGAGCGGTTCATAGAGCCCCTCGACGCCATGCTCGAGCAGCACGTCCTTGCCGGCCACCCCGAGATCCGCCGCGCCGAGCTGCACGTAGGTCGGCACGTCGGTGGCCCGGATCACCACCAGCTTGACGTCCGGCAGATTGGTGTCGAACAGCAGCTTGCGGCTCTTGCCCAGGTCCTCGGCCGGGGTGATCCCGGCATCGGCCAGCAGGGGCAGGGTCTCGTCGAGAATACGGCCCTTGGAGAGGGCCAGGATCAGTTGCTTGCTCATGGGTCTCGCCTGTTGTCGGCTCAGCCGGGAATGCGCCGGATGCGCGCGCCCAGCAGCTGCAGTTTTTCCTCGATGCACTCGTAGCCACGGTCGATGTGGTAGATGCGATCGACCAGGGTCTCGCCCTCGGCCATCATCGCCGCGATCACCAGCGAGGCCGAGGCTCGCAGGTCGGTGGCCATCACCGGTGCGCCGGAGAGCGTCTCCACGCCGGTGATCATCGCCGTGTTGCCCTCCAGGGCGATGTCGGCCCCCATGCGGTTGAGCTCCTGCACGTGCATGAAGCGGTTCTCGAAGATAGTCTCGACCACCCGGGAACTGCCCTCGGCGACGGCGTTCATGGCCACGAACTGCGCCTGCATGTCGGTGGGAAAGGCCGGATAGGGCGCCGTGCGCAGATTGACCGCCTTGGGCCGGCGCCCCTGCATGTCGAGCTCGATCCAGTCGTCCCCGTGGCGGATGGTAGCGCCGGCCTCCTCGAGCTTGGCCAGCACCGCATCGAGAATGTCGGCGCGGGTCCGGCGCACCTTGACCCGGCCCCGTGAGAGCGCTGCCGCCACCAGGAAGGTGCCGGTCTCGATGCGATCCGGCATCACGTCGTGATAGGCGCCGTGCAGGCGCTCGACGCCCTCGACGACGATGGTATCGGTGCCGTGGCCGCGAATGTTCGCACCCATCTTGATCAGGCACTCGGCCAGGTCGACTACCTCGGGCTCCTTGGCCGCGTTCTCAAGCACCGTGGTGCCCTCGGCCAGCGTTGCCGCCATCAGCAGGTTCTCGGTACCGGTCACGGTGACCGTATCGAAGAAGATGGTGGCGCCGTGCAGCCGGCCATCGACCCGGGCACGGATGTAGCCGCCCTCGACGCTGACCTCGGCCCCCATGGCCTCTAGGCCACGGAGGTGCAGGTCCACCGGACGCGAGCCGATGGCGCAGCCGCCGGGCAGCGAAACGTCCGCATGGCCGAAGTGGGCCAGCAGCGGCCCGAGCACCAGGATCGAGGCGCGCATCTTCTTGACCAGCTCGTAGGGGGCGTGACAGTCGGTCACCTGGGAGCCGTCGAGCTGGATGCACATCTTGTCACCCATCACCGGCTGCACGCCCATGTGGCCAAGCAGCTCCAGGGTGGTGGTGATGTCCTGCAGGTGCGGCAGGTTGCCGATGGTCACCGACTCGTCGGCCAGCAGGGTCGCGCAGAGGATCGGCAGGGCGGCGTTCTTGGCGCCGCTGGCCCAGACCTCGCCGTCGACGGGGCCGTTGCCGGTAATGATCAGCTTGTCCATGAAAGGTCGCCCTCAGGCCCCCTGCTGGTCGGTGGCCGCCTGCCACTGCTGTGGCGTGTAGGTCTTGATGCTCACCGCATGCAGGGCGCCGGAGGCGATCTCCTCGGTCAGGGCGCCATAGATCATCTGCTGACGCTTGACGGGCGAGAGCCCCTCGAAGACCTCGCCCACGGCGGCCACCTGAAAGTTGCAGCCTTCGCCCTGGATGTGAAACTCGCAGCCGTCGAGTCGGTTCTCGAGCAGCGCCTTGACGTCACTGGGTTGCATGGAACCGGCACTCCTGTGGTTCATCGATTCGTCGCGGAAACGCCCGCCGGGCCCGCCATGGCAGCCGGGGGCATTCCAACATGGCAGAACATGGTAAAGAAAAGCACCGCGCTTGGCGATGGGGAGGGGACAGGGAGGCGCGGGACGCCCTCAGGCGGCCTCGGCGGCACCCAGGGGCAGCAGGGTATCGAGCCCGGCCACCCGGGTCAGGCGCGCAAGCGGCGGGGAGAGACGCACGCACGCGACGTGCACACCCGCCTCACGGGCCCGGCGCGTCCACTCCAGCAGCACGCTCAGCGCGGCACTACTGACGCGGCCGACCCCGCTCAGGTCGAAGGTCACCTCGCTGCCCGCCGGCCGGGCCGCCAGCCAGTCACGGCCGGCCTCCGCCAGCGCCGAGGCCACGCCGAAGCCGACCTCCCCGGTCACCGCCAGGCGCCGATCGTCGGCCTCCAGGCGCGAGCCATGCCGCTCGAACAGCTCGCTCATGCGCTGCCGCCCTGCTCCAGCTCCTCGACGGCAAGATCGGGCGACCAGCCGTCGATCACCGCGTCATAATCGCGGTTGTTGTCGCGCATGGCCTGGTCGAACTGGTTGCGGAAGGTCAGACCGAGGTTGATGCCGTTGACGATCACGTTGACCACCTGCCACTGCCCGTCGTCCAGGCGCAGAGAGTAGCTGACCGGATAGACGCTGCCATCGCTTGCCACCACCTCCATAGCCACACTGGCCTGGTCATCAAAGCGCGAAGCCTGCTGGTTGTCGAGCACCCGAATCTCGCGATAATCGAAGGTCACCAGCCCCTTGGAGTAGGTGTCGATCAGCGTCTTGCGAAAGGTCTCGACGAAGCGCGAGCGCTGCTGGGGCGTGGCGTTGCCGAAGTAGCGGCCCATCACGCTGGCACCGATGTAGCGAAAGTCGGCCACGTCCTCGAGGCTGTCGTCGACGATGGCCTCGAGTTCATCGAGGTGGTCGGCGAAGTAGGACTCGCGCCCCTCGATGCGCGTCATCAGGTCGTCGATGCTGTCACGGATCATCCGCTCGGGCCCCTGGTCGGCCATCAGCGGCAGGGCCACCAACAGTAGGCAGAGCCCGGCAAACAGGGCGCGCAGGTTCATCGTCTTCATGTCGTTACTCCTTGACCATGCTGGTCACGAACTGCTGGATGAGCTCTTCCAGTACCAGGGCCGACTGGGTGTCGCGCAGGGTATCACCGTCACCGAGGGTCTCGGGGGCACCCCCCACCGATAGGCCGACGTACTGCTCGCCCAACAGGCCCGCGGTCAGGATGGCGGCGGTGCTGTCCTCGGGCAGCTGCCCCTCGAGCTCGCCGTCGAGCTCCATCACCACCCGCGCATCGTACCAGTCGGTGTCCAGCTCGATGGACTCGACCCGCCCCACGGTGACCCCGGCCATGGTGACCCGGGCGCGCGGCTTCAGGCCGCCGATGTTGGCGAAGTTGGCCTCGAGCTGGAAGGTCTCGCTGGGCACGCTCAGGCTGAGCCCGCTGACCCGCAGCCCCAGAAACACCAGGCCCAGGATACCGGCCAGCATGAACAGGCCGACCCCGAGCTCCATCGTCTTGCTGCGCTTCATCCGTTTGCTCCGAACATCAGGAAAGCTCTCCGAACATCAGGGCGGTGAGCAGGAAATCCAGGCCCAGAACCGCCAGAGAGGAATAGACCACCGTGCGGGTGGTGGCACGCGAAATGCCTTCCGAGGTGGGAATCAGGTCGTAGCCCTGAAAGACCGCGATCCAGGTCACCACCAGGGCGAACACCAGGCTCTTGATCAGGCCGTTGCCAACGTCCTCGAAGAACGCGACGCTGGCCTGCATGTTGCCCCAGTAGGAACCCTCGAACACTCCAAGCCACTCGACACCGACCAGCTGACCGCCCCAGACCCCTACCGCGCTGAAGCCGATGGTCAGCAATGGCAGAGCCACGAAGCCGGCCCACAGCCGCGGCGCGATCACGCGACGCAGCGGGTCGACGCCAATCATCTCCATGCTGGTCAGCTGCTCGGTGGCCTTCATCAGGCCGATCTCGGCGGTCAGGGCCGAGCCGGCTCGCCCGGCGAAGAGCAGGGCCGCCACCACCGGGCCCAGCTCGCGCAACAGCGACAGCGCCACCATCTGCCCCAGCGCCTGTTCGGCGCCGAAGTCGACGAGGATGGTATAACCCTGCAGGGCCAGCACCATGCCGATGAACAGCCCCGAGACCAGCACGATGGCCAGCGACATCACGCCGACGAAGTGCATCTGGCTCACCCAAAGGCGTAAGCCCTCGCGGCTAGGTACGCCCACCGCGGACTGGCCGAGGAAGATCCCGGCCCGCCCCAGGGACTCCATGACGTCGCAGCCGCGTCGCCCCAGGCGGCGAATTCGATCGATCATTGCGGCCCCCCGCTGCCCAGGATATCGGCGTGAAAGTCCATCGCCGGATAGTGGAACGGCACCGGCCCGTCCGGCTCGCCATGCATGAACTGGCTGACCCGCGGGTCGCGGTCTGCATCGAGGCTCGCCGGCGTGCCGTGGGCCATCACCTGGCCGTCGGAGATCACGTAGACGTAGTCGGCAATGCTTAACGTCTCCTTGATGTCGTGGGAGACCACGACGGCCGTCAGCCCCAGCGCCTCATTCAGGCGCTTGATCAGCTGCACGAGCACGCCCATGGAGATAGGGTCCTGCCCCGCGAAGGGCTCGTCGTAGAGGATCAGCTCCGGGTCCAGGGCGATCGCGCGGGCCAGCGCCACGCGCCGCGCCATGCCGCCGGAGAGCTCCGATGGCATCAGCCCGCGGGCGCCACGCAGCCCTACCGCCTGAAGCTTCATCAGCACCAGATCGCGGATCATCGCCTCGGGCAGATCGGTGTGCACTCGCAGCGGAAAGGCGACGTTCTCGTAGACATCCAGGTCGGAGAACAGTGCCCCGCTCTGAAAGAGCATGCCCATCCGCTTGCGCAGGCCGAACAGGTCCCGGCGTGACAGCGCATGGACATCCTGACCATCGATGCACACACGACCGGCATCGGGGGTGAGCTGGCCGCCGATCATCTTGAGCAGGGTGGTCTTGCCGGTACCACTGGGGCCCATGATGGCGGTGATCCGTCCACGCGGGATGGTCAGCTCGACGCCGCGGAAGATCTCCTTCTCACCACGGGAGAAGTGCAGGCCCTCCACTTCGACGAAGGTGGAGTCCGTCATTGCATCAGCTTCCTTCGCAAAATCAGCGTCCTTCGCAAAATTGTCGAACATCGTATCCTAACCATGCCCTGGCGCGCCAGCGCCCCGAGGGAGCCCTTGCACCGCCGGGGCCCGCCATGTTCAATGTGCGCCCTTCATTCCCCGCTCGGATCTCGCCATGCTGGTTCCCCTGCTGATCGTGTCGCTCGGTTTCATCGGCCTGCTGTGGAGTGCCGACCGCTTCGTCGGAGCCGCCGCCGCTACCGCCTGGCGAGCCGGCATGAGCACCCTGCTGGTGGGCATGACCGTCGTCTCGCTGGGCACCTCGGCCCCGGAGATCGTGGTCTCGGTGATGGCCTCCCTGGACGGCGTGCCGGACCTGGCCGTCGGCAACGCGCTGGGGTCCAACATCGCCAATATCGCCCTGGTGCTCGGCGTGACCGCCCTGGTGGTGCCGATTCCGGTGCGTTTCTCCATCGTGCGTCGCGAACTGCCGTTGCTACTCGGCGCCACGGGTCTGGCAGGCTACGCGCTGGCCAACGGCCACCTCGACCGCCTCGACGGGGCGCTGCTGCTGGTGCTGCTGGTGTTCAGCCTGTGGTGGCTGTTTCGCGCCGACACCCCGGATGAAGAGGTCGCGGGCGAGATTCCCGGTATGCCACTGGGCCAGGCCCTGGCCTGGCTGATCGGCACCCTGGTGATCATGGTGGCCAGCTCTCGGGCGCTGGTGTGGGGCGCCAGCGAACTGGCCCGCGGGCTCGGGATCAGCGAGCTCACCATTGGCCTGACCGTGGTGGCCATCGGCACCAGCCTGCCAGAGCTCGCCGCCTGCGTCGCCAGCGCGCTGAAGCGCCACCACGACCTGGCCATCGGCAACGTCATCGGCTCCAACCTCTTCAACATGCTGACCGTGCTGCCCGTGCCCGCCCTGCTGGCGCCGGGTGCCACCGACCCCGCCGCGGCCGCCCGCGACTATCCGGTAATGCTGCTGCTGACCCTGGCGCTGGGCGCGCTGCTGCTGTGGAATCGGCGCGGCCGGCTGGGACGGCTGCCCGGGGCCCTGCTGCTGCTCTGTTACCTCGCCTATCTGACCTGGCTGGGAAGCGCAGGCCTTTCCCCCGCGGCCTGACCCCTTGAGTGAAACCTCACAACGGGCAACAATCACTGCCATGACCAACGACACACCCTCCGCGGCCGGCACCTCCCTCCTGCGCGACAGTGCCCGCCGCACCCTGGAACTGGAACAGCAGGCCGTGGCGGCCCTGGCCGAACGCCTCGACGACGCCTTCGACCAGGCCTGCCGGCTGATACTCGCCTGCCGCGGCCGCGTGGTGGTCACCGGCATGGGCAAGTCGGGCCATATCGCCGGCAAGATCGCCGCCACGCTAGCGAGTACCGGCACGCCGGCCTTCTTCGTGCATCCCGGCGAGGCCAGCCACGGCGACCTGGGCATGATCACCCGCGGCGACGTGGTGCTGGCGCTCTCCAACTCCGGCGAGACCGCCGAGGTCACCGCCCTGCTGCCTCTACTCAAGCGCATGGGCACGCCGCTGATCAGCATGACCGGTCGCCCCGACTCGACCCTTGGACGCCACGCCGACGCTCATCTGGACGCCGGCGTCGAACGCGAGGCCTGCCCGCTGGACCTGGCGCCGACCTCGTCGACCACCGCCGCCCTCGCGCTGGGCGATGCCCTGGCCGTGGCGCTGCTCGAGTCACGCGGCTTCACCGCCGAGGACTTCGCCCTCTCCCACCCCGGCGGCAGCCTCGGCAAGCGCCTGCTGCTGCGGGTCGCCGACCTGATGCACCAGGGCCACCGGCTGCCCGCGGTGCCGCTGGGCAGCCCGCTGCGTGACGCCCTGCTGGAGATCACCCGCCAGGGCCTGGGCTTCACCTGCGTGGTCGGCGAGGATGGCCGCCTGGCCGGGGTCTACACCGACGGCGACCTGCGCCGCACCCTCGATCAGCACAGCGACCTCTCAGGGCTCACCGTCGATGACGTCATGACCCGCCCCGGCAAGCGCATCGCCCCCGACACCCTGGCCGCCGAAGCGGTGCGCCTGATGGAGGACGGGCGCATCTCGGCGCTGGCCGTGGTCGACGCCGACGGCCGCCCGATCGGCGCCCTGCACATGCACGACCTGCTCGCCAGCGGCGTCATCTGATCCCTTGCGACCATCCGCTACCGCCGACCCTCGACCGGAGACACCATGAGCCTCGTCCCTACCCAGCCACACCGCCCCCTCAACGACGGCCAGCTGGTCGACCGCCTGCGCCATGTCCGCCTGCTGGCCATGGACGTGGACGGCGTGCTCACCGACGGGCGTCTGTACTTCCAGGCCGATGGCGTCGAGATCAAGGCCTTCCATACCCTCGACGGCCACGGCATCAAGCTCGTGCAGCGCGCCGGGATCGTGGTGGCCCTGATCACCGGACGCGACTCGCCGATGGTCAGCCGCCGCGCCGCCGCGCTGGGCATCCAGCACGTCTTCCAGGGCGCCGAGAAGAAGCTCAACGTGCTGCGCGAGCTGTGCGCCCACCTGGAGCTGGAACTCGAGCAGGTCGCCTACTGCGGTGACGACATGCCCGACATGGCCGCCATTCGCCGTGCCGGGGTCGGCATCAGCGTGCCCGGCGCGCCGACCTACATCCGCGACCAGGCCGACTGGGTCACCGAGGCCGAGGGCGGCCACGGCGCGGTGCGCGAGATCTGCGACACCCTGCTGCAGGCCCAGGGGCACTGGGACGCCGTGCTCGATACCTACCTCCACGGCGTGCGCTGAACCATGGGCCTACCGCGCCCCGGCTTTCGCACCGGGCTTCTGCTGCTGCTGCTCGCCCTGGGCGGCGGGCTGGCGCTGCTCGACCTGCAGGACGCACCGGCTCCCGGCCCGGTACCGGGAGACGTCTCCGGCGAGCCCGACTACTATCTCAAGGACGCCCGGCTGACGCGCTTCGATGCCACGGGCGAGCCTCACCAGCGCCTGGACACGCCGCGCCTGACCCATACCCCCCACGACGACGTCACCCGCCTCGAGCAACCCGACGCGCGCCTGATCGACGCCGCGGGCCGGGTCTGGCTGGCCAATGGCGACCACGGCACCCTGGGGGCGGGAGGCAACCCGCTGACCCTGACCGGTGACGCGCGCCTGCTGGCCCCGGCGGAGCGCTGGCAGCTGGACACCGAGATCCTGCACTTCGACGCCGACAGCGGCCATGCCTGGAGCGAGACCCCGGCGATGCTGCGCCAGCCCCCCCAGCGGATGCGCGGCGAACGCTTCGACGCCTGGATCCATGACAACCGCGCGCGACTGACCGACAATGTGCGCGGACACCATCCGCCCGACACCCGCGAGGATCCCGAGTCATGATGCGAACTCTCTTCGCCCCCCTGCTGACCTTCGGCGTCATTGGCCTGCTGCTCGGCAGCGCTCCGGCCCTGGCCCTGGAGGGTGATGCCAGCGCCCCGATCCAGGTCGAGGCCGACCGCCTCGACCTCGACGACCGCGCGGGCACCGCCGTCTACACTGGCGACGTGGAGATCCAGCAGGGCAGCATGCAGCTGACCGGCGCACGGGTGGAGATCCGCCGCAACGACCAGGGCCAGCTCACCCTCGCCACCGCCACCGGCGAGCGCGCCTACATCGAGCAGCAGCCCGCCCCGGATGAGCCCATGGTGCGCGGCTGGGGGCGTACCGTCGTCTATCATGTCGCCGAGCGGCGCATCGAATTGATCGACCGCGCCGAGCTTCACCAGGGCGGCGACACCTTCGACGGCGGCTACCTCGAATACTTCCTCGATCGCCGCGTCGTCCAGGCGCGCTCCGACGCGCAGGGCGTCGAGGAGCGCCAGCGGGTGCGGATGACCCTCGAACCCGAACAGCAGGACGGTCCGTGATGAAGACCCTGAGGGCCGAACACCTGGCCAAGAGCTACAAGCGGCGCCGGGTGGTGCAGGACATCAGCCTCTCCATCGAGCAGGGCCGGATCGTCGGCCTGCTCGGCCCCAACGGGGCCGGCAAGACCACCTCCTTCTACATGATCGTCGGCCTGGTGCGCGCCGATGCCGGCACGGTACATATCGATGAGCGGGACCTGTCGACGGCGGCCATGCACGAACGTGCCCGAGCCGGCATCGGCTACCTGCCCCAGGAAGCCTCGATCTTTCGCAAGCTGTCGGTCGCCGACAACATCATGGCGATCCTCGAGACCCGCCGCGACCTCGACCGACGTGGTCGCGAGCGCCGGCTCGAGGAGCTGCTCGAGGACTTCCACGTGACCCACATCCGCGACAACCTCGGCATGAGCCTCTCCGGGGGGGAGCGGCGGCGGGTCGAGATCGCCCGGGCGCTGGCCACCGAGCCTGCTTTCATCCTGCTCGACGAGCCCTTCGCCGGGGTCGACCCGATCTCGGTAGGCGAGATCAAGGGCATCATCCGCCAGCTCAAGGCCCGCGACATCGGCGTGCTGATCACCGACCACAACGTCCGCGAGACCCTTGATATCTGTGACACAGCGTACATCGTCGGCGACGGCCAGATCATCGCCGAGGGAGATGCCGAGGCGATACTGGCCAATCAGCGCGTCCGCGACGTCTACCTGGGCCAGGATTTCCGCCTCTGACCGCCGCCGCCTGAAAACCATCATGATTCACCAGCGACATCATGCCCGAGAATGGCACGATTGTTGCTAATTCTCCGGTTGCACCCCCCGCGCCCAGCGGCTAGGGTGGAATTTTTAGGCACGTCGAGGGAACTCCTCTCATGGCCATGAAGGCTTCCCTGCAGCTTCGCGTCGGCACTCAACTGACCATGACGCCCCAGCTGCAGCAGGCCATCGCCCTGCTGCAGCTCTCGACCCTGGACCTGCGCCAGGAGATCCAGCAGGCGCTGGAATCCAATCCTCTGCTGGACGTGGAGGAGGAATTCGGCGAACAGGCGGCGAGCGAGACGCCCGACGACGACTGGGCCAGCGAGATTCCCGCCGAACTCACCACCGACAGCGACTGGTCCGATACCTACCAGGATCTGGGCAGCTCGCCCGCCGGCGGCGAAGCCCCCGACTTCGAGCGCCAGTCCGCGGGTCAGAGCCTCCAGGGTCACCTGACCTGGCAGCTGGCGATGATCGACCTCGACGAGCGCCAGCGGCACATCGCCGAGAGCCTGATCGACGCCGTCAACGGCGACGGCTACCTCACCCAGCCCCTGGAGGAGATCCGCGACGGCCTCAAGGCCCAGGGCCTCGCGGGGCTCAGGAGCCGGGAGGTCGAGCAGGTGCTGATGCGCCTCCAGCAGTTCGAGCCTACCGGCGTCTTCGCCCGCGACCTGCGCGAGTGCCTGCAGCTGCAGCTCGCTGTACTGCCCGACGACACCCCGCTGCTGCCCCAGGCGCGCCGCCTGGTGCGCCAGTTCCTCGAGGCGCTGGCCGGCGATGATCGCCGCCTGCTCAAACGCCGCCTCGGCCTCGACGACGAGGCCCTCGACACGGCCATCGGCTTGGTGCGCTCGCTGGATCCGCGCCCCGCCAGTGCCTTCGGCGAGGGCGACAGCGACTACGTGATTCCCGATCTCGTCGCCCGCCATACCCGCGAAGGGTGGCAGGTGGAGCTCAATCCCGAGGCCATGCCACGCCTGCGCATCCAGCCGGACTACGCCGCGCTGATTCGTCGCGCCGACAAGAGCGCGGACAACCAGTTTCTCAAGGATCACCTGCAGGAGGCGCGCTGGCTGATCAAGAGCCTTTCCAGCCGCAACGACACTCTGCTGCGGGTGGGTCGCGAGATCATGGTGCGCCAGCTCGACTTCCTGGAGCGCGGTGAGGAGGCCATGAAGCCGCTGATCCTGGCCGATATCGCCCAGGTCGTGGAGATGCACGAATCGACCATCTCACGGGTCACCACCCAGAAATTCATCCACACCCCGCGCGGTATGTTCGAGCTCAAGTACTTCTTCTCCAGCCAGGTGGGCGGTGGCAGCGGCGAAGGCGATGCCCACTCCAGCACCGCCATTCGCGCCCGGATCCGCAAGCTGATTCAGGACGAGCCCCCGCGCAAGCCGCTCTCGGACAGCCGGCTGGTCGCCCTGCTCGACGAGGCGGGCATTGCCGTGGCGCGACGCACGGTCGCGAAATATCGCGAGGGGATGGGCATCGCCTCCTCCAGCGAGCGCAAGCGCCTTCGTTGAACGCCACGCATGGCGTATCGACGCGCCCGGATGCCGGCGTCCGATGCGGGCGCAAGCGGTTGAATTGACGCCGTTCGAAGAGTGTCTTGCCACCCCCGGCCGAGGGGGTATGCAGGGCGCTAAAAAGGGTTACAATCGACTCACACCCCGTAAGAGCAAGGAGCGTGTCATGCAAGTCAACATCACCGGCCATCATGTGGAACTGACCGACGCACTGCGTGACTATGTGCAGGAAAAGCTGACCCGCGTCGAGCGTCATTACGACAACATCACCAACGTGCAGGTCACCCTCTCCGTGGAGAAGGAGCGCCAGCAGGCCGCCTGCACCCTGCATGCTGCCGGTGCCGACCTCCATGCCGAGGCCATGGAGAATGACATGTACGCCGCCATCGATGCGCTGGCCGACAAGCTCGACCGTCAGCTGGTCAAGCACAAGGAAAAGGCCCAGGCCCGCGCCCAGGGCGCCGGCGCGCGCTGATTCCGTCATGACACTGGACGCCATCCTGCCCCCCGAGCGCGCGCTCTTCGACGTGCCCGGGGGAAGCAAGAAGCGGGTGCTGGAGTTCTTCAGCACCTTCATCGCCCAGAACACGCCCAGCCTCGACAGCCAGGAGGTGTTCAGCCGCCTGATCGGGCGTGAACGGCTGGGCAGCACCGGTATCGGCAACGGGGTCGCCATCCCGCATGCCCGAAACCCGCACTGCAAGGCGCCCATCGCCGGCTTTCTGAAGCTGGCCGAACCGGTCGACTTCGATGCCATCGACGGGGAGCCAGTAGATCTGGTCTTCGTACTGCTGGTTCCCCAGGAGGCCGACGAGGCGCACCTCGCGCTGCTGGGACAGGTAGCTGGCGTGATGAACGACGCCGATACCCGCGGACGCCTGCGGCATAGCTCTAGCCAGCGCGAGCTTCATGAGCATCTCATGGAGGCGATACGGCAACAGGCCTCAGACGGCCGCCAGGACGGCTGACCCCCCTTGGGACACCGCCCGCCCCTTTCACGACCAGGAGACCCGCATGCAGCTCGTGATCATCAGTGGTCGGTCGGGTTCCGGCAAGTCGATCGCGCTGCAGGCGCTGGAAGACCTGGGCTACTACGCCATCGATAACCTGCCGGCCATGCTGCTCGGGCCGCTGGTCGACGAGCTCCAGCAGGGCCGCAGCGTGCGATCATCGATCGCCGTCAGCATCGATGCGCGCAATCTGCCCGACGCCCTCGCGCGCTTTCCCGAACTCCTCGACGACCTGCGCACCCGCGACCTCGAGTGCCAGGTAGTCTACCTGACCACCGATGCGCGCATCCTGCTGGAGCGCTACTCCCAGACCCGACGTCGCCATCCGCTGACCCGCGGCAGCGACATGACCCTGGCCGAGGCCATCGATACCGAGGAGCAGGCGCTCTCGGAGATTCGCGACCTTGCCGACCTGGTGATCGACACCTCGAGGCTCTCGGTACACGAGCTGCGTGGACGCATCACCGATCAGGTGGCGGGTCATCGCGCCGAGCAGATGACCCTGACCGTGGAATCCTTCGGCTTCAAACGCGGCGTGCCGCTGGATGCCGACATCGTGTTCGACGCGCGCTGCCTGCCCAATCCTTACTGGGACCCGGCCCTGCGCGATGCCACGGGACGCGACCCCAGCATCATCGCCTTCCTCGACGGCTACCCGGTCGTGGCCGAGATGCACGACGATATCCTCGCCTGGGTGGAACGCTGGCTGCCACGCTATCGCACCAGTCAGCGCAGCTACCTGACCGTAGCCGTCGGCTGCACCGGCGGCCAGCACCGCTCGGTCTACCTGGCCGAGCGGCTAGCCGCCCACCTGGCCGAGCGACACGCCGGCGTCAGGCTGCGTCATCGCGAGCTGGGCGTGCAGATCAGCCTGCCCGGCGAGCGGGCATCGATGAATATCGACGCACCGCAGGAAGGAGCCTGAGGCGTGCCGAGCCGCAAGCTGACCCTGACCAACCGACGCGGCCTGCATGCCCGCGCCGCCACCAAACTCGTACAGTGTTGCCAGCCCTTCGATGCGCACGTCACCGTGCACCGCGGCGGTCAGCAGGCCGATGCCGCCAACATCATGTCGCTGTTGATCCTTGCCGCGCCCTGCGGCACCGAACTCGAGGTGCACACCCAGGGCGAAGAGGCCGACGCGGCCCTCGACGCCATCTCCGCGCTCTTCGAGGCCCGCTTCGACGAGGACGCCTGAGAGACGCTGACAGCGAGTCGCCGGGCACTCGCAATTGGTCAGGCGAGCGCCTGCCGTGCTGGGGAATCGAGCGGATGTTGGATGTGAGGACCGCCCCAGCAGGGGCAGGCCCTCACGAGCGCTGCGAGGATCAGCCGCCGGCCACCATCATCTCGTCGATCAGCCAGCTGCCGGTGTGGATGCTGCCGCGAGTATCGGTATCGCTACCCACACCGACGAGGCCTTGGAACATCGTCTCGAGGTTGCCGGCGATGGTGAACTCCTCCACCGGGTGCTGAATCTTGCCGTCCTCGACCCAGAAGCCGGCCGCCCCGCGGGAGTAATCGCCGGTCACGCCGTTCACACCCTGCCCCATCAGCTCGGTGACCAGCACGCCGCGGCCCATCCGCTCGAGCAGCGCCTCGCGGCTCTCGAGCGGCGCGCTGATGCGCAGGTTGCGCGCGCCGCCGGCATTGCCGGTGGTCTGAAGACCCAGGCGACGCGCGCTGTAGGCCGAGAGCATGTAGCTTGCCAGGCGACCATCGCGGATAAAGACGTTGTCGCGAGTCTGCACGCCGTCGTTGTCGAACGGCGAGCTCGCCATGGCGCCGACCTCCATGGGGCGCTCGCCGAGGCTGAACCACTCCGGAAAGAGCGGATCGCCCAGGCGATCACAGAGGAACGAGGCCTCGCGGAACAGCGCCCCCCCGGCGATGGCACTCATCAGGTGGCCGACCAGGCCGCTGGCCAGGGTCGGATCGAAGAGCACGGGCATGCGCCCGGTGGCCGGGCGCCGGCCGCCGAGGCGGCTCAGGGTGTGCTGCGCGGCGCTCTCGCCCACCGCCTCGGCGGCAAGCAGGTCGCGGGGGTCGCGGGCGCTGGTGTAGTCATAGTCGCGCTGCATGCCATTCTCGTCTTCGGCGATCAGCAGGCAGGAGAGCGAGTGGCGGCTGCCGCGCTGACTGCCCAGGAAGCCGTGGCTGTTGGCGTAGACGCGCACCCCCTCGCCGCTGGAGAGGCTTGCCCCGTCGGAGCTCTTGATCCCCGTCACGCCGCGCCCGGCCGCTTCGCAGCGCAGGGCGAGCTCGGTGGCCTCGTCGATGGAGAGCGGCCAGGGGTGGTGGACATCGAGGTCGGGCAGCTCTGTCGCCATCAGCGCCGCCTCGGCCAGGCCCGAGGCCGGATCCTCGCCGGTATGGCGGGCGATGGCCAGCGCCTTCTCGACCACGGCGCGCACCGAGGCCTCGCCGGCATCGCTGGAGGAGGCGCTGCCCTTGCGTTGGCCCACATAGACGGTGACGGCGATCCCCTGATCCCGGGACAGCTCGACCGTTTCCACCTCGCCCTCGCGAACGCTGACGCCGACGCCCTGATCGACGCTGGCCCCCACCTCGCAGGCCTCGGCCCCGAGCTGGCGGGCCAGGTCCAGGGCCATCCGGGCGCGACTCTCCAGCAGGGCCTGCTGGGCGGCGGCATCGAAAGCCTGTGTCATGAACGTCTCTCCTTACTCGGCCGGCCTGTCGCCGGCCCTCAAGATGGTGCATTGTCCAGCCCCGTGCCGCAGGCTGATATACTGGCGCGATTCGACCCCGACGAAGTGGAACCGGCATGACCCAGGATGACCTCTCCCCGGCCGACGAGCGGCCCAGCAAGTCCCAGCTCAAGCGCGAGATGCAGTCCCTGCAGCAGCTCGGCGAGCAGATCATCGCCATGAGCGATGCCCAGCGCGCGCGTTTCCCCCTTTCCGACGACCTGCTGGCCGCCGTCGAGGAGACCGGGCGCATCAAGGCTCGCGAGGCCCGCCGTCGCCACATGCAGTACGTCGGCAAAGTGATGCGCGGCGAAGACCTCGACGCCATTCAGGCGGTGTTCGACGAGATCGAGAACGAGACGCTGCGCCGCGATCATGCCTTCCACCGCCTCGAGAAGTGGCGCGACCGGCTCATCGAGGAGGGCGACGACGCCGTCGAGGCCTTCGTGGTCGAATTTCCCGATGCCGAGCGCCAGGCCCTGCGCCAGCTGATCCGCAACGCTCGCCGCGAGCGCGATCAGGGCAAGCCGCCGACCAGCGCTCGCCGGCTGTTCAAGCTGATCCGCGACGGCGCCGGCCTCTGACGCTCCCCTCGCGGCATCTCCTCACGGCGAAGCCAGCGAGCGACGACGAGGCCAGGCAGCGGCGAACGAGCCAGCGGAGTTTAGCGACGCCTAAATGAGCATGGCGAGTTCGCCGCCAACGCCGTCTCGTCGAGCGCAGCGGCTTCCCTGTTACGACTGGGTGCCGCCCACGGTCAGCTCATCGAGCTTCAGCGTCGGCTGGCCGACGCCCACCGGCACGCCCTGCCCCTCCTTGCCGCAGACGCCGATGCCGGTGTCGAGTTCCATGTCGTGGCCGATCATCGAGACGCGCCCCATGGCCTCGGGGCCGTTGCCGATCAGGGTCGCACCCTTGACCGGCGCGGTGATCTTGCCGTCTTCGATCAGGTACGCCTCGCTCGCCGAGAAGACGAACTTGCCTGAGGTGATGTCCACCTGGCCGCCGCCGAAGCTCACCGCGTAGATGCCGCGGCTGACGCTCTTGAGGATGTCCGCGGGGTCGTCGCTGCCCGCGCGCATGTAGGTGTTGGTCATGCGCGGCATCGGCAGGTGGGCGAAGGATTCGCGGCGCGCGTTGCCGGTGGGCGCCATGCCCATCAGCCGCGCGTTCAGCTTGTCCTGCATGTAGCCGGTCAGGATGCCATCCTCGATCAGCGGCGTGCACTGACCCGGCGTCCCCTCGTCGTCGACCGACATCGAGCCGCGGCGATCGGCCAGGGTGGCATCGTCGACCACTGTGACGCCCTTGGAGGCAACCCGCTCGCCCATGCGCCCGGCGAAGGCCGAGCTGCCCTTGCGGTTGAAGTCGCCCTCCAGGCCGTGACCCACCGCCTCGTGGAGCAGGATGCCCGGCCAGCCCGGGCCCAGCACTACCGGCATCTGGCCGGCAGGGGCGTCGACGGCCTCCAGGTTGACCAGCGCCTGGCGCACGGCCTCCTTGGCATAGCGCTCGGCGACGTTGTCGTCACGCAGCCGAGACAAGGGGAAGCGTCCGCCGCCGCCGGCGCTGCCGCGCTCGCGACGCCCGTTCTTGACCGCGATCACGCTGACGTTGAAGCGCACCAGCGGTCGAATATCCGCCGCCAGAGTGCCGTCGCTGGCGCGCACCAGCACCACCTCATGGACACCACTGAGCGAGGCGCTGACCTGGACTACCGAGGGGTCCGCCGCTCGCGCCACCCGGTCGGCCAGCTTGAGCATGGCGATCTTGTCCTCGGCACTGAGCCCGGAGAGCGGATCGATCCCGGCATAGCGGGCCGCGGAGGTCATGGCCACGCCCGGGGCCACACGCTGGCGAGCGCCCGTGCGCACGATGCCGGCGGCGGTGCGCCCGGTCTCGGCCAGGGCGTCGGCGCTGATCTGGTTGGAGTAGGCGAAGCCGGTCTTCTCCCCGGCCAGGGCGCGCACGCCGACGCCGCCGTCGATGTTATAGCTGGCCTCCTTGACCTCGCCATCCTCCAGCACCCACCCCTCGTGCCAGCTGCGCTGGAAATAGAGATCCGCATAGTCGATGCCTTGGCCCATGGCATGACCGAGTCCGGCATCCAGGGCCGCCAGATCGAGGCCGCCCGGCGTCAGCAGCAGGTCAGAAGCATCGGCAAGCATGTCGTGAGTCTGTGATGTCATTCGGCACTTTCCAGAGCGATCCGCGGCGAGGTCCAGGGACCCTGCACGCGATAGTGGATTCGGGTCACGCGGTCGATGGCATCGCCGAACAGCTTATCGGCGATGAACAGGGCACCGCCCACCATCGGGGCGCCGGCCAGCACCGCCGCCAGCGGCAGGTTGTTGCTGACCGGAACAGTGACCGACAGACGCTGATCGAGTTCCCGGCGCGCCAGGTCGACGCTGCCGTTCAGGGTGAAATGGGTCGCCGGCCCCTCGATCTCCACCGGACCACGGGTTTCCAGTACCCCACCATACAGGGTGGCGGCACCGCTGACACGATCGAAGGCGGTCCCCCGGCCGGTGACGTCGGAGAAATCCAGGCGCAGGCGACGCAGTAGGTTGTCGACGTTGAGCAGTCCGACGACGCGCGCCGAGGGCGATTCCAGGTTGATGAAGCGCCCGTCGCGCATCGTGACCTCGAGGCTGCCCTGGGAGCGCGGCAGGGCGAATTGCCAGGGCGCACCGGGCCAGGCCAGCTGGCTATTCACTCGAGTCTCGGCGCTCTTTACGGCGACCGGCTGGTCGAGCGCCGCCAGGGCGCTGCCCAGGTCGCCGCCGTTCAGGTCGAGCCGGGCGCGAGTCAGGCTATCACCGGGCCCGCTCGCCTCCCAGATCAGCTGGCCGCGGGCCTCGATCTCGCCGAGCGCAAGCGAGAGGGGATCGATCACCAGGCGATCGCTCGTGGCGTGCCAACGACCGTCGAAGGAGCCGAGCCGCGCGCCTCGCCAGGCGAGGTCGGCGATGCGCAGGCGACCGTCCGGCAGCGCCGCCAGCCCCGCCGGCAGCGGCGCCGCCTCGACGGGCAGCGCCAGTTCCTTGAGCAGCTGGCCACCGTCGGTCGCCGGAGGCACCAGCGCGTCCAGCGAGAGGCGATCCAGCGCGATGTCCAGCGGCGCCGCCAGGCCGGGCCGATAGCTGAGGCGCCCACCGGCCAGGCTGCCGTCCACGGCGAGCCGCCAGCCGGCGGCGGCGGCGCTGCCCTCCAGGGACAGCGAGCCCAGGCAGCGCTCATCGACCTGCAGGCAGTCGGTCTCGAAGGTGAGCGCGGAGAGCGCGGTCGACGCGCCGCCGGCCGAGGAGGGCTCGGCCGCCGCCATCAGCGGCGTCAGGGCGCGCCCCCAGGGCGCCACGGCCAAGCGCGGCAGGTAGGCCGCCACCGCCCAGCCCGGCCGGCCGGCCCAGTCAGGTGCGGTCAGATGACCGAGCCACACCTGCCCTCGCCCTTGGCCGCCGCCGGCAGGGGCCCGCCAGCGCAGCCCCAGGCGATCGCCCAGGCGCCCCTCGAGCCGCCCTTGGGTCAGGTCGAAGGTCAGCCGCAGGGGCCGGCGGGCCTCGCGGCTCTTGCCTAGCGGCGCCGGCAGGTCGATGGCAAGCCCTTCCAGGCGGCTGTCGAGTCGCAGCGAGGCGCCCGCCTCTCCGATCGACAGGCGACCCTGCCAGGGCAGCCGACCGGCGATCAGGGTCTCGAGGGCCGGCACGCCGCTCCAGGCGGCGAGGGCCGGCGCCTCGGCCGTGCCGGAGAGATCGAGCCCGCCGGCTCGGGTATCGATCTCGGCCACCACCGGGCCGCCGAGCAGGCGAGCGCTCACTCGCCCTTCGAGGCCCCCCTGCTCGCCGCGCTGGCGCCAGGCGAGCGGCCCCTCGATGCGCTCGAAGGCAAGCCGCAGGGGCTCATGGACCAGGCGCGAGAAATCCGCCTCGGTCTCGATATCCAGCGCCAGGGACTCGGGCGCGTCGAGGTTCATGGCCAGGTCCAGGCTACCGGCCGCCCGGCCCTCGGCCCGCCAATCCGCCAGCGCCTGCATGCCCTCGACGGGAAGCGCCAGAAGATAGCGACGCAGGGCCGTCGCCGAGGTCGCAAGCTTAGCCGTGACCGCCAGCCGCTCACCCTCGAGCGTCACCTCCCCCGCCGTGGCCTCGACCCCGAGGCTCTCGGCCGCCTCGACGCGTGCCGTCAGCGTCTCGTCGATCATCGACAGCCGCCCGTTTATCCCCTCGAGGACCGGCCAGCCGGGCGCGATGGGCAGGCGCCCCTCGACGACCTCGAGATCGAGCTGCAGGGTGGGGTCGATCGACTGCCCCTCGGGAGCCACCGGCACATGCAGGCGCAGCGCGCCCTCGGGCACGCGTCCGGCGGCGCCATCGGCCAGCCAGCCGGTCAACGCCGGGGGGAGAATGCCCACCGGCAGCCAGTCGGTGAGCGGCGTGTCGACCGCGTCCACGTCCGCGAAGTCGAGCTGCAGCCCGAAGCCACCGCGCCGCTCGCCGCCGATCGAGAGCCCGAAGCCGCCCTCGATCCGCGCCCCGTTCCACTCCACCTCGAGGTCCCGACCACTGACGAAGCTGCGCGGGCCGTCGTAGGCCCAGTCGATCACGCCGCTGGCGCGGGAGAGCGCCATCGGCGCGCCGAACACCTCTGGGAAGTGCAGCCGAGCATCGCGGCCGGTAAACTCGACGTGGCCCGACAGGTCCTCGGACTCCACCCAGACGTCCAGCGGCCCGCCGCCGGGCGCCTGCTCCCAGGGCGACACGGCCACCTCGGTGGCCGCCGCCCGGGCTCGCCAGTGGCCGTCCTCGCGACCCAGCGCCAGCCCAGTGACACGCCCTTGGGGGTCGAGGCTTTCGATTACTCGCACCAGCGCCTCGGGCAGCGGCAGCCGGTCGCGCCAGGCGGCGAGTGCGCCCAGATCGAACTCGCTGGTGGTGAGCCACCAGCCGTCGTCGCGGCTTCGCATCTGCCAGTAGCGCGGCAACGCCGGCCCGGCGTCATCACGCTGCCCTTCGGGGCGGGACCAGTCGGCGCTCTGCGCCTCGGTCTCGATCCACGCCTGCCATCCCGACTCCTCGCGCAGCCACTGGGCGCTCGCGGCCGCCTGCTTGAGCACGATGGCCTGGGTCGCTTCCTCGGCGCTCGAGCCCCGCTGCCCCAAGGCCAGCAGGGGCGCCGCCAGGTCGACGCGCAGATCGGCCAGGGCGCCCCGATGCCAGCGCCCCCAGAGCCGTGCATCGCCGCTGACGGTCTCCAGGCGCAGAGCGCTGCCGTAGCCCAGCACCTCGGAGAGCGCCACCAGGCTCTGAAGGCGCATGTCGGCCTGCAGCGCCGCGCTGAAGTCGCCGAGCCCCGACGGCCCGGGCTGAAGCTCCATCACCGCCCGGATGGCATGCGCCTCCTGACCCTCGACGAACACCTCCCCTTCGAGGTGGGTGCGACGCTCGTCGCCGGTCATCACAAGGCGCGGCGCCTTCAGCACCGCGCGCTGCTTGCGGCCGTGCAGCACCAGGCTGACGTCTTCCACCCAAGCGCTCTGGCGCAGCAGCATGCCGACCCAGAAGTCGAGGCGATCGAGATCGAAGGTGCGCTCGGGGATCAATTCGGGGGGCAGCTGCGCGGGATTTGGCCACTGCCAGCGCCCGGCCTGATCCTGGTAGAGGTGCACGGTGACGCCCTGCAGCCGCGCCGCGGCCACCCGCGGCAGGCCGGCGGCGAGGCTGGCGCTGCTGTCCAGGCGCAGCCTGGCCCGCTCCACCTGGAGCAGCGGAGCGTGGCCGAGCCCCTCACGGGAACGGATGGTCAGGCCCTCGACCTCGAGGAAGGGATCCAGCTGGGCGAGGCCCGCCGTCACGTCGTCCAGCGCCACCACCGCATTAAAGCGCGTCGAGAGCAGCCGCTCCAGGGGCGCGGTCTGCTCGTCCAGCAGCAACGGCAGCAACCGCAGCACCACGACCAACACCGCCAGCAGCGCCAGCGGCACCGCCATCAGGGTCAACAACCAGCGAAGGATCAGGCGCGTCACGGACATGGGCTCACATCAGCACGATGTCGTACTGCTCCTGGGAGTAGTGAGTCTCGACCTGGAAGCGGATCGTCTTGCCGATGAACTCTTCGAGATCGGCCACGGCGGACGACTCCTCATCGAGCAGCCGATCGACGACCGACTGCGAGGCCAGCACCGCGTAGGTCTCGGCGTTGTAGGCCCGCTCCTCGCGCAGGATCTCGCGAAAGATCTCGTAGCAGACCGATTCCGGCGTCTTCAGGGTGCCTCGACCGGCGCAGGTCGGACAGGCCTCGCAGAGCGTCTGCTCGAGGCTCTCCCGGGTGCGCTTGCGAGTCAGCTGCACCAGTCCCAGCTCGGTGACGCCGGTGCACTTGGTCTTGGCGTGGTCGCGCTCCAGCGACTTCTCGAGCATGCGCAGCACCTGGCGCTGATGCTCGGGCTCGTCCATGTCGATGAAGTCGATGATGATGATGCCGCCGAGATTCCTGAGCCGGAGCTGGCGAGCGATCGCGGTGGCGGCCTCGAGGTTGGTCTTGAAGATCGTCTCCTCGAGATTGCGATGCCCCACGAAGCCGCCGGTGTTGACGTCGATGGTGGTCATCGCCTCGGTGGGATCGATGACCAGATACCCGCCCGACTTGAGCTGCACCTTGCGACCGAGCGCCTTCTGGATCTCGTCCTCGACGCTGAACAGGTCGAAGATTGGCCGCTCGCCGGCGTAGTGCTCGATGCGCTCCACCGCCGTCGGCATGAACTCCTTGGCGAACTCGATCAGCTTGACGTAGTTCTCCCGCGAGTCGATGCGCACCTTCTCGATATCGTCGCGCATCACGTCGCGCAGGGTGCGCATGAACAGCGGCAGGTCATCGTAGACCACGCTGGGCGCCGCCGCCGTCACCTTACGCTCGCCGACCCGGCGCCACAGGCGCAGCAGGAAGTGCATGTCGGCGGAGAGCTCCTCGAGGGTGACCCCTTCCGCAGCGGTGCGCACGATGAAGCCGCCGGCGACCTCCAGCCGCTGCTCGGCGGCCGCCGCCTCGACCAGGCCGCGCAGACGATCACGCTCGGCCTCGTCCTCGATCCGCTGGGAGACCCCGTGGTGAGGCGAGTCGGGCATGTAGACCAGGTAGCGCGACGGCACCGAGAGGTGGGTGGTCAGCCGTGCCCCCTTGGAGCCGATCGGGTCCTTGGTGGCCTGAACCACCAGCGCCTGGCCCTCGTGGAGCAGCTGCGCGATGGAGACCTGCTCGTCGGCCGGCGTGCCCGGCGGCATCACCTCGTGGGCGTGGATGAAGGCGGCGCGATCGAGGCCGATGTCGATGAAGGCCGCCTGCATGCCGGGCAGCACCCGCACCACGCGGCCCTTGTAGATATTGCCGACGATGCCGCGTCGCCGGGCACGCTCGATGAAGGCCTCCTGCAGCACGCCGTTCTCGACGACGGCCACACGGGTTTCCATCGGTGTCAGGTTAATGAGTACTTCACCGCTCATGCGGATATCCTTGTCCAGAAAGATCTGCCGCCATTATGACATAGGGGGCCGGGCCGTCCTGTGCCTCGATCAACGCCCCCTCTCCTCCCCAGGGCTAGGCCTCGTGCCACAGCGGCACGCCCTGGCGTGCCAGCAGATCCGCGGTTTCAAAGAGCGGCAGGCCGACTACCGCCGAGTGGCTGCCCTCGATGTGCTCGACGAACACCGCGGCCAGGCCCTGAATGGCGTAGCCGCCGGCCTTGTCGGCCGGTTCGCCGGTGACCCAGTAGGCGGCAAGCTCGGCCGTTGTAAGCTCACGCATGAAGACCCGGGTCGTCACACAGGCCGTCAACACGCCGGCGGGGCCGCTGACGGCGACCCCGGTGAGCACCTCGTGGCCACGACCGGAGAGCGAACCCAGCATGCTCGCGGCATGATCGCGGCTGGCCGGCTTGCCGAGAATCTCGCCGTCGCGCACCACGGCGGTGTCCGATCCCAGGGTCGGCAGTCGCGTGAGACGGGCTCCGGCCAGGGCCTTCTCGCGCGCCAGGCGCACCACGTAGTCAGCTGCCGACTCCGAAGGCCGCGGCGTCTCGTCGATGTCCACCGGACGCACCTCCACCGTCACGCCGATCGAAGACAGCAGGTCGCGACGGCGCGGAGAGGCCGAGGCCAGGCACAGCACGGGATCGTGGGTCATGGCGGCTCCAGGGAAAATGGCGAAGGGGTCAGTCGCGGGCGTGCCGGCGGCCCAGCGCCTCGAACAGGGTGGTGAGCCAGGGCCACAGCAGCGCCCCGATCAGCGCCGGCAACAGGAAGGAGAGTTGCATCAGGAAGGGCCCGAACAGGGTGCGCAGCCACTGCTCGGCCAGCTGGATCATGCCCAGCAGCACGAAGATCAGCACCGCCTGCTGGACCAGCGAATAGGCCCGGAAGCGCCCATAGACCAGCGCGCAGAGGAAGGCCAGCAGCGACAGCAGCAGCGCATTCTGACCCAGCGGCGCGCCCTCGATGAGATCCACCAGCAGGCCCAGCACGAAGCCATGCAGGACGCCGACCCGCAGCGGATCGCGCATGCACCAGTAGATCAGCATCAGGCCGAGCCAGTCGGGGCGCCATACCTGCCAGCCGTCGGCCAGCGGCATCACCTGCAGGCACAGCGCCAGCAGCAGGGTGAACCAGACCCACAGCAGGTTGGCGGGCGAGGACATGGCCATCAGCGCGTCTCCTCGTTGGCCAGGGCTCCGCTCACGGCTCGGGCCGCCTCGAGGGCCGGAGCAGCCAGCTCACCCTCGGGCGGGGCGAGGGGCGTCGCGGGGGGAAAGAGCAGCAGGAAGTGGCGCGAGCGCTGCAGCTGGGCGACCGGCTCGGCGGTGACCCGGGCGAAGGGCTCGCCCGGGTCATGGACCACCGACGAGACCCGTGCCACCGGATAGCCCGGCGGAAAGCGCCCGCCCAGCCCCGAGGTGGTCAGCAGGTCACCCTCGCTGATATCGGCCGTGTCAGGGGCATGCTTGACGCTGAGGGCGTCGTAGCTGCCCATCCCCTGGACGACGAAGCGCAGCCCGTTGCGGTTGACCTGCACCGGCAGCGCATGACTGGCATCGGCCAGCAGCAGCACCCGACTGGAGTAGGCCGAGGTCGCGGTGACCTGACCCACGAGTCCCGCAGCGTCCAGCACCGGCTGGCCCACGTAGGCGCCGTCGCGACGGCCGCGGTCGATCACCATCTGATGGGTGAAGGGGTCGGGGTCCAGCGAAAGCAGCTCGGCGGTGATGTAGGGGATGTCCCGCTCGCGGGTGGCCGCGAGCAACTCGCGCAGCCGCACGTTCTCGGCCGTCAGGCTGGCCATGCGCTGCACCCGATGCGAGAGCGTCAGGATCTGCTCGCGCAGGCGGCGGTTCTCGTCGACCAGGGCACGCTGCTCGGAGAGCGCCAGCGACCCCCAGTTGAGGACGTCGCTGGGCAGGCTGACCGCCCACTGAATCGGCGCCACCAGGGTCGACAGCTGGGCCCGCACGGGCTCCATGCGAGTAAAGCGCGCATCGGCATACATCAGCGCCGCGGCCAGCATCGCACACAGCAGCATGCGATAACCCGGCAGCGGTCCGTGCGAGAACAGCGGTTTAATGAGCGACCCCCTGCATCAGGCCAGCGCCTCCGTCAGTCGCTGGAGAGCAGCTCGAAGGTGTGCTGGTCGATCATTTCGAGTGCCTTGCCGCCGCCCCGGGCGACGCAGGTCAGCGGGTCCTCGGCGACGATCACCGGCAGGCCGGTCTCCTCGGCGATCAGCTTGTCGAGATCGCGCAACAGCGCGCCGCCGCCGGTCAGCACCAGGCCACGCTCGGCGATGTCGGAGGCGAGCTCGGGGGGCGACTGCTCCAGGGCGCTCTTCACCGCGGCGACGATGGAGCCCAGGGTTTCCTGGAGGGCGTCGAGGATCTCGTGGGAGTTCAGCGTGAAGCTGCGCGGAATGCCCTCGGCCAGGTTGCGGCCGCGCACGTCGATCTCGCGCAGTTCACCACCCGGGTAGGCACAGCCGATCTCTTCCTTGATGCGCTCGGCGGTGGCCTCGCCGATCAGGCTGCCGTAGTGGCGCCGCACATAGGCGATGATCGCCTCGTCGAAGCGGTCGCCGCCGACGCGGATGGATTCGGAGTAGACCACCCCGTTGAGCGAGATGATGGCAATCTCGCTGGTGCCGCCGCCGATGTCGACCACCATGGAGCCCTGGGCTTCCTCCACCGGCAGGCCGGCGCCGATGGCCGCGGCCATGGGCTCCTCGATCAGGAACACCTCGCGGGCCCCGGCGCCCTCGGCAGATTCCTTGATGGCGCGCCGCTCGACCTGGGTCGACATGCAGGGCACGCAGACCAGCACGCGCGGGCTCGGCGTCAGGAAGGTGCTCTGGTGCACCTTGCGGATGAAGTACTGGAGCATCTGTTCGGTGACGGTGAAGTCGGCGATGACGCCGTCCTTCATCGGGCGAATGGCGGTAATGTTGCCGGGGGTCCGACCGAGCATACGCTTGGCATCGGCACCCACCGCTGCCACGCTGCGCATGTTGCCGGACTGGCGAATCGCCACGACCGACGGTTCATCGAGCACGATGCCGCGGCCGCGGACGTAAATCAGCGTATTGGCCGTCCCCAGATCGATCGATAGATCGCTGGAAAACAGCCCCCTCAAGCGTTTGAACATGGAGTCGTTACCTAGTGCAGTCCGGGAACCCTGTGCGGACGCAAACGGTATCACCGAGCCCCCCCAGCAGCAAGCAGAACACCCCCATTACCGGGCTTTGTTGGACCTGCCAGCCGGGCGGCGGATGTGGTACCTTCTGCGGTCATTTCCATGACCCACCCCCTCTCGAGGACATCCGATCATGGCGCTTGAACACGCAGACGTTCTCAAGGCCGCCCATCTGGCACGGCTCGGCCTGAACGATGACGAGGCCGCCCATTACCTTGACGACCTGGGCCGCATCCTGGCGATGGTCGACCAGCTTCAGACCCTGGACACCGAGGGCGTTGCCCCCCTGGCGCACCCCCTGGAAACCACCCAGCGGCTGCGCGCCGACGAGGTCACCGAAGCCGACCAGCGCGAGGCCTTCCAGAGCTGCGCTCCCGCCGTGGATCAGGGGCTCTACCTGGTTCCCCGGGTCGTCGAATGATCCGCGTCAATCCCATCCGTTACCGGCAAGCCATCACGGAGCCCAGGGCCCATGCATGACAAGACTCTGACGGAGCTCGCCGCCGGCCTCGCGGCCGGCGAGTTCTCCAGCCGCGAGCTCACCGCGAACCTGCTCGCGCGCATCGACCGCCTCGATGGCGACCTCAACAGCTTCATCACCGTGACGCCGGAACAGGCGCTGGCCGCCGCCGACGCCGCCGATGCCGCCCGAGCCCGAGGCGAGGCCGGCCCGCTCACCGGCGTCCCGCTGGCGCTCAAGGACATCTTCTGCACCACCGGCGTCAAGACCAGCGCCGGTTCGAAGATGCTCGACAACTTCGTGGCGCCCTATGACGCCACCGTGGTCGAGAAGCTCAAGGCTGCGGGCACCGTGAGCCTGGGCAAGACCAACATGGACGAGTTCGCCATGGGCTCGTCCAACGAGAACAGCTTCTATGGCGCGGTGAAGAACCCCTGGGACGGCGCCGCGGTTCCGGGCGGCTCCTCCGGCGGCAGCGCCGCCGCCGTGGCCGCGGGCCTGGTGCCCGCCGCCATGGGCACCGACACCGGCGGCTCGATCCGCCAGCCGGCCGCCTTCTGCGGCATCACCGGCCTCAAGCCCACCTACGGGCGCGTCTCGCGCTACGGCATCATCGCCTACGCCTCGAGCCTCGACCAGGCCGGCCCCATGGCGCGCACCGCCGCCGACTGCGCCCACCTGCTCGGCGCCATCGCCGGCCACGACCTGCGTGACTCCACCAGCGTGGCGCGCGGCGTGCCGGACTACACCGCCGAGCTCGACGCGCCGCTCGCCGGCCTCAAGATCGGCCTGCCGACCGAGTACTTTGGCGACGGCCTCGACCCCGAGGTCGAGAGCGCCGTGCGCGAGGCGATCCGCGTGTACGAGTCGCTGGGCGCCACCGTGCGCGAGGTAAGCCTGCCGCACACCCACTACGCCATCCCGGCCTACTACGTCATCGCCCCCGCGGAGGCCTCCTCCAACCTGGCGCGCTACGACGGCGTGCGCTTCGGCCACCGCTGCGAGGCCCCCACCGACCTCACCGACCTCTACCTGCGCAGCCGCGCCGAGGGCTTCGGCGAGGAGGTCCAGCGGCGCATCCTGATGGGCACCCACACCCTCTCCGAGGGCTTCTTCGACGCCTACTACAAGAAGGCCCAGCAGGTCCGCCGGCTGATCCGCCAGGACTTCCTCGACGCCTTCGACGAGGTCGACGTGCTGATGGGCCCGGCCTCGCCGACCCCGGCCTTCGACCTGGGGGCGAAGAAGGATCCGGTCTCGATGTACCTGCAAGACATCTACACCATCGCCATCAACCTGGCGGGCATCCCCGGCATCAGCGTGCCGGCCGGCTTCGCCGGCGGCCGCCCCGTGGGTCTTCAAATCCTCGGCACCCACTTCGCCGAGGCGCGGCTGCTCAACGTCGCCCACCAGTTCCAGCAGGCCACCGACTGGCACCTGCGTCGTCCCGGGATCATTGAGGAGACCGCCTGATGCAATGGGAAACCGTGATCGGGCTGGAGGTCCACGTCCAGCTCGCCACCCGTTCCAAGATCTTCTCCGGCGCCTCGACCGCCTTCGGTGCCGAGCCCAACAGCCAGGCCTGTGCCGTCGATCTGGGCATGCCCGGCGTGCTGCCGGTGCTCAACGAGGCCGCCGTGGCCATGGCCGTGCAGTTCGGCCTGGGCATCCACGCCGAGATCCCCGAGGTCTCGGTGTTTGACCGCAAGAATTACTTCTATCCGGACCTGCCCAAGGGCTACCAGACCAGCCAGATGTATCACCCCATCGTCGGGCCCGGCGAGGTGGAGATCACCCTGGACGACGGCAGCACCAAGGCCATTCGGGTGCATCACGCCCACCTCGAGGAGGATGCCGGCAAGTCGCTCCACGAGACCTTCTCCGACGGCATGGGCCAGGCCATGACCGGCATCGATCTGAATCGTGCCGGCACGCCGCTGCTGGAGATCGTCTCCGAGCCGGACATGCGTTCGGCCAAGGAGGCCGCGGCCTACCTCAAGGCGATCCACTCCATCGTCACCTACCTGGGGATCAGCGACGGCAACATGGCCGAGGGTTCGATGCGCTGCGACGTCAACGTCTCGGTGCGTCCCAAGGACCAGGCGGCCTTCGGCACCCGCGCCGAGATCAAGAACGTCAACTCCTTCCGCTTCGTCGAGCGCGCCATCGCCTTCGAGGTGGAGCGCCAGATCGAGCTGCTCGAGGACGGCGGCGAAGTGGTCCAGGAGACGCGCCTCTATGATCCCGAGCGCGACGAGACCCGCAGCATGCGCACCAAGGAGCAGGCCAACGACTACCGCTACTTCCCCTGCCCCGACCTGCTGCCGGTGGTGCTCGACCAGGCCTACGTCGACCATCTGCGCGACAACCTTCCGGAGCTGCCCGCCGACAAGCGCGCCCGCTTCCAGGAAGAGATGGGCCTCTCGGCCTATGACGCCGGCGTGCTCTCGGCGAGCCGCGAGATGGCCGAGTTCTTCGAGCAGGTCAATGATGTCTGCGGCGATGCCAAGCAGGCCGCCAACTGGGTGCAGGGCGAGCTTTCCGGCGCGCTGAACCGCGAGGGCCTGCCGATCCAGAGTAGCCCGGTCTCGGCGCGTCAACTCGGCGAACTGGTCGCTCGGATCATCGATGACACCATCAACGGCAAGGCCGCCAAGCAGGTCTTCCAGGCGCTGTGGAACGGCGAAAGCGACAGCGCCGACGCGGTGATCGAAGCCAAGGGCCTCAAGCAGGTCACCGACACCGGCGCCATCGAGGCGATGATCGACCAGGTGATCGCGGACAGCCCGGCCCAGGTGGCCCAGTACCGTGACGCAGAGCCCGACAAGCGCGGCAAGATGATCGGCTATTTCGTCGGCCAGGTGATGAAGGCCTCGCGGGGCACCGCGAACCCCCAGCAGGTCAACGGCCTGCTCAAGGAAAGGCTCGACGCCCTGTGCTGAGCGCCGGGGCGGGCGCCCTCAACGCCCGCCCCTTCAATGTCAAAGGACAACTCCCCATGGCAGACGATGTCGGCGCGCGCCTACGTGCCTTGCGCACCCTGAGAGGGGTCTCCCAACGCGAGCTAGCCAAGCGCTGCGGCGTCACCCACTCCAGCCTGTCGCTGATCGAGCAGGGCAAGGTCTCGCCCTCGGTAAGCTCACTGAAGAAGATCCTCGACGCCATTCCCATGAGCGTCGGTGACTTCTTCACCATGGATCTGGAGAGCCGCAACCAGGTGTTCTATTCGGCCGACGAGCTGGCCGACGTGGGCACCGGAGACGTCATTTACAAGCTGGTGGGCGCCAACCGCGCCAGCCGCGCGCTGGCCTTCATGATAGAGACCTACCCCCCCGACGCCGACACTGGCCGCGAGATGATCGCCCACCAGGGCGAAGAGGCCGGCGTGGTGCTGGAGGGGCAGATCGAGATCACCATCGGCGCTGAGACACGACTACTCTCGGTCGGCGAAGCCTACTACTTCGACACCAACGTGCCCCATCGCTTCCGCAACCCGGGTGATGCACCCTGCCGCCTGGTCAGCTGCGCCACCCCGGCGCGGACCTTCTGAGCCCCCGGCTCAGGCATTCTTCAACTTCTCGATCTTGTCGCGCAGCGCCTCCGCCTCCTCGGTCAGCGAGGCGTTTGCGCGCATGTCGCCATTGCGGGCGGCCAGCATCGCCTGTTCGAGTTTCTGCTCATACTGTTTCTGGAGTTTCTTTACCGGATCCTTCTTGAGCCAGTTCAACATGCAAATTCCTCCACGGATCATCGTTGCCTGCACAACACTCGGACAAACATTGTACAAGAAAAACTCCATGCGCGCCCGTCGCGTCGTTTTGACAAGCGCTGCGTGCTCGGAAAGAATGATTTTGAAAAATATTTCCACCAAAACGGAGGCCGCATGCCAATCATCAACGTCCAGCTCATCGAAGGGCGCAGCGCAGAACAGAAGGAAGCCCTGATCGAGAAGGTCACCGCCGCCTGTGTCGACGCCATCGACTGCACCCCGGAGAGCGTGCGCATCCTGCTCTCCGACGTTGCCACCCAGGACTTCGGCGTCGCCGGCGAATCTGTCAAGCGCCGTCGCCAGGCCCAATCGTAAACGCACCGCCGCCCCGGTCACCTTGAGCCGGGGCCTCGCCACTCTCCCCTTTCCCCGCCCCACCGCACCCGGCTTTTCTCCTCACGCCAGCAGTGGCGAGCCCTTACAAGGAGCGTCCCCAGCCGCCCGCCGACGCCAGCCCTCCTCTCCTTTTGCCCCCTCCGTCTTCGCCGCCCTTTCTTCGACTCTGATGCAGCGCCTCCTGGCGAAATAACGACACATCACTCCAAGGCCACCATCTCATTAGAAATTATTTGTACAAGAATCATATAAGAATTACCCTACAGTGACGTTAAGGCCGCATCCCCGCCGAGCCCGCTCCCGACGCCCTCCCACAAGGAACCCTCCACTCATGCCACTCTCGAAAGGCGGAACCGCCCGCCTCGGCATTCGCGCCCGCCTCGCTGGCGGCTTCGCCGCCGTCCTTACCCTGATCGTCCTGCTCACTGCCATCGGCATCGATCAGGTCAAGCGCATCGACCGCAACCTGACCACCATCAACGACATCAACGGCGTCAAGATGCGTCACGCCATCGATTGGCGCGGCAGCGTCCATGACCGCGCCATCCTGCTGCGCGACATGACGCTGGTGACCGATCCCGACGAGCTGCAGGATATCCAGGCTCACTTCCAGCGACTGATCGACGACTATCAGGAGGCCAGCCAGGGCATGAACGGGGTGGTGAGCGACCACGGTGCCAATGCGAGGGAGGCACGCCTGCTCGAGATCATCGACGACCAGGCGAACCAGACCAATGCCCTGGCCGGCAGGATCATCGGCGAGCGCAACCGCGACAACGTTGCGGCGGCGCGCCGAATCTTGCTCGACGAAGCCGGTCCGGCGTTCTTCCAGTGGCTCGACGACATCAACGCCTTCATCAACTATCAGGAGGCGGAAACCGCACGCGACACCGCCAGCGCTCGGGACACCGCCTCGGGCTTCCAGCTCCTGATGCTGGCCCTGTGCCTCGCAGCCTTGCTGATCGGGACCCTGATCGCCTTCTTGCTGTCGCGCCAGCTGCTGCGCGAACTGGGCGCCGAACCCCACGAAGTAAAGGCCTTCGCCGAGGCCATCGGCCGCGGGGAGCTGGTCGTCGACGGCAAGCTACGCGACGGTGACCGCCGCAGCATCATGGCCGCCCAGGTCGCCATGGCCCGGCAGCTGCAGGATATCGTCGCCCAGGTACGCACCGCCGCCGAGTCGGTGGCGAGCAACAGCGAGCAGATCGCCTCGGGCAACGGCGAGCTCGCCTCGCGCACCGAGCAGCAAGCCAGCGCCCTGTCCCAGACCGCCTCGGCGATGGAGGAGCTCAACGCGACCGTGAGCCAGAACACCAGCAACGCCGAACAGGCCAGCCGAGAGAGCGAGGAGGCGGCGAGCCTGGCCACCCGAGGCGGCCAGGCCGTCCAGCAGGTGACCGAGACCATGGCGAAGCTTGACGAAAGCGCCGGCGAGATCGCCAGCATCACCTCCACCATCGACGAGATCGCCTTCCAGACCAATATCCTGGCACTGAACGCCTCGGTGGAGGCGGCGCGCGCCGGCGAGCACGGACGTGGCTTCGCCGTGGTAGCGTCCGAGGTACGCAACCTCGCCCAGAAGAGCGCCACCGCAGCCCAGGAGATCAGCGATCGCATTGCTCGCAACGGCGAGCGCGTCAAGCACGGCAACGCCCGCGCCGCCGAGGCCAGCCAGGCCACCGAGGAGATCGTCGCTACCATCGAGCGAGTCAGCAGGATCATGCAGGAGATCAGCGAGGCGAGCGCCGAACAGCGCGCCGGTGTGCAGGAAACCGGAACCGCCGTGACTCAGATGGACCGCGTCACGCAGCAGAACGCCGCCCTGGTGCAGGAGAGCGCTTCCTCGGCCGACAACCTCAGCCAGCACGCTCGACAGCTGATGACCGCCATGTCGGCCTTCCGCCTGCCCGGGCAGCCACCGGCGGACGCTCGAGACGACGCGCCCCGGGCGGGCAGCGCGCAGACTACATCACGCGACGCCTCCCACCCCGCAACGTCACCCCGGCGCGAACCTGACTGGGCCGACTTCTGACCGCCCTCTCGTGAAGGCCTAACGTGAAGGCCTAGTGCGAAGACCTAATGCGAGGGCCAACGACGAACGGTGCCCGCCTGAACAGGCGGGCACCGTCGTCATGGGCTGTGTCGGGCTCAGGCCATGCCGACGGCCCGGTCCGCCGCGTTCAGGTCGCGAGCGTCATCCATACGCTCTTCAGGTCGGAGTACTCCTCCAGCGAGTGGTGGGACTTGTCGCGGCCGTTGCCCGACTGCTTGACCCCGCCGAAGGGCACCGTCTGGTCCATGTCCGCCCAGTTATTGACGAACACCTGGCCCGAGCGCAGCCTCCGGGTGATGCGCATGATGCGATCGATGTCCTGGCTCCACAGCCCGGCCGCGAGGCCATAGTCGCTGTCGTTGGCGAGCCGCACCGCCTCCTCCTCACTATCGAAGCCGAACACCGCGAGCACCGGGCCGAAGATCTCCTCGCGGCCGATGGCCATGGTCTCGGTGACGCCGTCGAACACCGTCGGCGGAATAAAGAGCCCCTTGCCGTCGACCTCGGTCGCTTCACCACCGGTGCGCAGGGTCGCGCCCTCCTCCACGCCGCGACGGATGTAGTCGAGCACCCGCTCGTGCTGGGCGCGATCGACCATGGCGCCCATGAAGCTTGCCGGATCCAGCGGGTCGCCGGGCTGCATGGCCTCGGCGGCGGCCAGCACCTTGTCGACGAAGGCCTCGCGGATCGAATTCTCGACCAGCAGCCGAGAGCCGGCGATGCACACCTCGCCCTGGTTGTGGAAGATCGCCGCGGCGGCGTGCTTGGCCACCCGATCCAGGTCCTTGCAGTCGGCGAAGACCAGGTTCGGGCTCTTGCCGCCGCACTCCAGGAACACCTTCTTGAGGTTCGACTGACCGGCGTACTGCATCAGCTGCTTGCCGACCCCGGTGGAGCCGGTGAAGGCCAGGCAGTCGACCTCCATGGAGAGCGCCAGCGCGCGGCCCACGGTGTGGCCGAAGCCCGGCAGCACCTGGAAGACGCCCCGCGGCAACCCGGCCTCCTGGGCCAGGCTCGCCAGGCGCAACGCCGAGAGCGGCGACTTCTCCGAGGGTTTGAGGATGACGCTGTTGCCGGCGGCCAGCGCCGGGGCGATCTTCCAGGCGGTCATCATCAGCGGGAAGTTCCAGGGCACGATACAGGCCACCACGCCCAGCGGCTCGCGCAGCACCAGCCCCAGGGCGTTGTCGCCGGTGGGCGCGACCTCGCCGTAGAGCTTGTCGATGCACTCGGCCTGGTAGCGCAGGCAGCCGATGGCGCCGGCCAGGTCGCCCAGCGCGCTCGAGACCGGCTTGCCCATGTCCAGGGTGTCGAGCAGCGCCAGCTCGTGCCTGTGCGCCGCCATCAGGTCGGCCAGCTTGAGCAGCACGGCCTTGCGCCTGCCCGGGGCGAGGCGCGACCAGGCGCCGCCGTCGACGGCGGCCCGGGCGGCCGCCACGGCGACCTCGGCATCGGCGGCGTCGCAGCTCGCCACCTCGGCGAGCGCCGCGCCGGTGGCCGGGTTCACGGTGGTCAGGGTCGCGCCGTCGGCGGCATCGACGAAGGCGTCGTCGATAAAGGCGCGGGTCTCGAGACCCTTCTCGACGGTCAGCTCGGCGGCCAGCGCCTGCCAGGCGGCGTGGGTAGTCGGGTGCGATGCGAGGCTCATGCGCGAGTCTCCTCTGAGTGAAGGGCATCGGTCGGCGCCGCGACGCGCTGGTCGGCCAGGCGGCGGGCGGTCTCGTTCAGGGCCTGGCGCGCCAGGCACACCAGTTCGTCGATCTCGTCGCGGGTGATCACCAGCGGCGGGGCGATGATCATGGTATCGCCCACCGAGCGCATCACCAGTCCGGTGGCGAAACAGATGTCCCGGCACAGATTACCGGCAGACAAGGCCTTGTCGAAGCGCTCTTCCGTGGCCGGGTCGATCAGCTCCAGCGCGCCCATCAGGCCCAGCGAGCGCGCCTCGCCGACCAGGGGGTGGTCGCCAAGCTCGGCCCAGCGCTCGGCCAGATAGGGGCCCAGGTCGTCGCGGACCCGCTCGACGATCCCCTCGGCCTCCAGCAACTCCAGGTTCTTGAGCGCCACGGCGGCGCAGGTCGGGTGCCCCGAGTAGGTGAAGCCGTGACAGAACTCGCCGCCCTCCTCGATCAGGGTGTCCGCCACGCGGTCGCCCACCAGCACGCCACCGATCGGCAGGTAGCCCGAGGAGAGCCCCTTGGCGATCGGCATCAGGTCAGGCGCAAGGCCGAAGTGCTGGCTGCCGAACCAGGCGCCGAGGCGCCCGAAGCCGCAGATCACCTCGTCGGCGATCAGCAGGATGTCGTACTTGGCGAGCACTGCCTTGACCGCCGGCCAGTAGCTCGCCGGCGGCATGATGGCGCCGCCGGCCCCCTGCACCGGCTCGGCGATGAAGGCCGCGACCTTATCCTCGCCGAGCTCGAGGATCTTCTCTTCCAATGCCGCGGCGCAGGCGCGCCCGAAGGCCTCCGGCGACTGATCCTGTCCTTCACCGAACCAGTAGGGCTGGCGCACGTGGGTGATGCCGGGCACGCAGGGACCGCCCTGATCGTGCATCGGCGCCATGCCCCCCAGGCTCATGCCCGCCACGGTGGAGCCGTGATAGCCATTCTCGCGACCGATGATCCACTGCTTCTCGGGCTTGCCCTTAAGCGCCCAGTAGCGACGCACCATGCGCAGCACGGTGTCATTGGCCTCGGACCCGGAGCCGGTGAAGAAGACGTGGTTGATGTGGGGCGGCGCCAGCGCACAGAGTTTCTCGGCGAGGCGCGCGACGGGCGGGTGGGTCGTATTGAAGAAGGTGTTGTAGTAGGGCAGCTCGGTCATCTGCACCGCGGCCGCCTCGACCAGCTCGCGGCGGCCGTAGCCGAGGTTCACGCACCACAGGCCGGCCATGCCATCGAGGATGCGATGGCCCTCGCTGTCGTGGACGTAGACGCCCTGGGCATGGGTGATGACGCGACTGCCCTGCTCGCCCAGTGCCTTGAAGTCGGTGAAGGGGTGCAGGTGGTGGGCCCGATCCAGGTCCTGACAGGCTTGAGTCTGCATGGTGCGTCTCCGTTGTCGCGGGCCCTCAGGCCGGCAGGGGCTCGATGCGCGCCTGGCGCTGCATGCAGGCCTGGGCGAAGGCGGTGAACAGGGCGTCGTAGAGCGGGTGCTCACGGGGACGCCACTCGGGATGCCACTGCACCGCCAGGGTGAAGGCCGGCGCGTCGGTGACCGAGATCGCCTCGATCAGGCCGTCCGGCGCCATGGCCTCGACGGTGAGGCCTTCGCCGAGTCGCTCGACGCCCTGCTGGTGCAGGGAGTTCACCCTGGCCTGCCGCTCTGGGTAGAGGGCCGCCAGCCGACCGCCCGGAAGGATCTCCAGGTCGTGGCTGGGGGCATACTGGGTCTCGCGATCGCCGGCCGGTTCCCGGTGATCGAACCTGCCTGGGACATTCTGCACCGCCTGGTGGAGGCTGCCGCCGAAGGCCACGTTGAGCTCCTGGAAGCCTCGGCAGATGCCCAGCAGCGGCACACCAAGGTCCAGGGCCACCGGCAACCAGGCCATGGCTGCGGCATCGCGGCTCGGATCGTCCCGGGTGCTCTGCGGCTCGCGCTCGGCCCCGTAACGCTGCGGCACCACATTGGTGTAGCTGCCGGTCAATACCAGACCATCCAACCGGGTCAGCAGGGGCTTGATGTCGCCCCCCTCGACGGTCTCCCAGACCGGCAGCACCACCGGTTCGAGGCCATACTGCCGCAGGGCGGTGAGATACTTGTCGGTCACCATGTGCGCGGGGTGGCCCTCCACCTCGCGGCGACAGGCGATCACCCCCACCAGGGGTCGAGTCTGCATGGCAGCCTCCTTGAAAGGTTCAGCGTCGGGGTTGTTAGGCTTTTCTCAACATAACGCGGTTGATTAATCTTGCCAACCTATGCAGCGCCAACCTCGGACATGACAAAAATAAACTGATTACTTTCAATTGCTTACTATATTAGTATAAGAGTATAGACAGGAAACGCCGAAACAGGCGTAAATTATTTGACAACATATGCGCTTCACTCAAAGATGACCACAACGCCACCACCCCAAGAAAACAGGTGTCATCATGCCGCCCCTTCCCGTCGACGAAGCCCGTGACTTCCTGGAACGCCACCCCGACATTGCCAGCATCGACCTGCTGATCAGCGACCTCAACGGCGTACCGCGCGGCAAGCGCATCCCGCGCGAGAACCTGGAGAAGGCCTATCGAGACGGGGTTAACCTGCCCGCCTCGGTGTTCGCCCTGGACATCCTCGGCAACACCATCGAGGAGACCGGGCTGGGGCTCTCTAGCGGCGACGGCGATCGGATCTGCCGCCCCATTCCTGGCACGCTGATGCCGAGCCCCTGGCTGCGCAATGGCCGCCAGGCCCAGCTGCTGATGACCATGATCGAGGTCGACGACGCCCCCTTCTTCGCCGATCCTCGCCAGGTGCTATTCCGCGTGCTCGAGCGCTTCCGCGGGGCGGGCCTTAGGCCGGTGGTCGCCGTGGAGATGGAGTTCTACCTGGTCGACCGTCAGCGCGACGGCCTGGGCATGACCCAACCGCCCTGCTCGCCGGCGAGCGGCGAGCGAGCCACCCACAGCCAACTCTACTCGATCAGCGAACTCGACGAGTACGCCGACTTCCTCGAGGAGATCCACTCGGCGGCTCGCACCCAGGGCCTGCCGCTGGATACCGCCCTCAAGGAGTGCGCCCCGGGCCAGTTCGAGATCAACCTGATCCATTGCGACGATGCCCTGACGGCCTGCGACAGCGCCGTGCTGCTCAGGCGACTGATCAAGGGCGTGGCACTGAGGCATGGCTTCGAGGCCACCTTCATGGCCAAGCCCTATGGCGAGGAGGCCGGCAGCGGCACCCATGTCCACATCAGCCTGCTCGACGAGGCGGGACGCAACGTCTTCGCGGCCGAAGATCAGGACCCGCTGGGCACGCCTCGGCTCAAGCAGGCCGTGGCCGGGTTACTGGCGCTGATGCCGGCCTCCATGGCGCTGTTCGCCCCCAATCTCAACTCCTTCCGCCGCTTCCAGCCGGGCCTCTACGTGCCCATGGCCCCGACCTGGGGCTACGACAACCGCTCGGTAGCGGTGCGCATCCCCTCGGGGCCCAACGAGGCGCGGCGCATCGAGCACCGGGTGGCCGGCGCCGACGTCAATCCCTACCTGCTGATGGCGACGCTGCTGGCCGCCATCGACCATGGCCTGCAGCATCGCGCCGCGCCGCCCCCGGCGATCACCGGCAACGCCTACGACCAGGTAGCGCCCAGCCTGACCAATAGCTGGTGCCAGGCGCTGGCCCTGCTAGAGGACAGCGAGGTGCTCGCCGAGGCCCTCGGACGCGACTTCCTCCACGTTTTCCTGGCCAATCGCCGCGCCGAGCGCGACCAGGCCATGCAGGCGGTGAGCAAGCTGGAGTACGACTGGTACCTGCGCCAGGTCTGAATAACGACATCAGCGCCTGCTTCTGCTCGGACTCCTCGGTGCTCTCCTCCCAGGGCAGCGGCTGACAACCGATGCAGCACGCCTTGACTCACTTCGCCTACGCGCTGATCGGGGCCTGGCGCTGGGCGTTCTGCTGGCCTGAGGCGACTGACCTGGGACGCGGCCCGGCCGCATCGCCCACCCTCAACGACCGCGCCCCAGCCAGAGATGGCCGGGGCGCGGTCGTTGGGGATAGTGACGCCGAGATGGGGCGCGATGGCGCTCAGGTCTCCTGGGCGACGTCGTCCCGGGAAGAGACGGCGTCCCACTGGGGACGCCCCTCCTCGAGCAGCACCCGGTCACCCTCAGGGGGGGTGTCCAGGCGAGTGGTCTCGACCCGCTCGCCGCGGCGCCAGGTGACCTCATAGCCCTCGGTCTCCTGACGGGTGTCGACCACGGTGCGGCACTCCTGGCGAGTGGTGGTGCGCGGCTGGGACGCCGCCGCCTGGGCGTGCTGGCGCGCCTCCACCCGCTCCTGAACCTCACGGCCGGCCAGGCCGCCGCCGATGGCCCCGGCCACGGTGGCGATCTTCTTGCCGCTGCCGCCGCCGACCTGGTTGCCCAAGAGCCCACCGACGATGGCGCCGGCGGCGGTGCCCAGCACGCGGTGGGGATCGCGGCTGGCACCCTGTCCCGCCGGGGCCTCCTGGGGCGGCAACTCCACGACCACCTGCTCGCAGACCTCGCGGGGCGTTTCCACGGTGCGCGTCAGGGTCTCGACGTTGGTGATCTGGGCGTATTCGGGCCCGCGCTGCGCCTCCTGGACCTGCCAGGCCCCGAGGGCGATGCCGCCCAGCCCCAGTACGGCCAGGGTGGAGCCCACCACGATCGACTTGCTCATCTTTCACCTCCTGGAAGACGCGGCTGCGCCTCATGACTGTCACGGACGGTTGTCACGGTCACCGGGAGATGCGTGACGAAAAAAGGGTGCGATGGCGATGACGCCTCCTGCGTCACTCGCTGATCGCACCCAGTATACGGTGCCGGCTCCCCGGACTTCAGTACTCCCCCGCTGGTTTCACAATCCCTGCCCCGCTGTCGGCAGACGCCGACAGCGCAGGCTTCGCCGCCTTACCGGCGTAGTGGGTCGCACCCAGCGACCGGGACGATGGCCCAACACCCGATGCCCAGGGCCGCCGACGCCAAAGGTCGTTCACGAATCAGCCCTTGGGAATGTCCTTGCGCGGATCATGGAACGGCTTGGGCACCACTACCGCATCCTGCACGCCGGTGTTGGCCTCGATGCGCAGCGACGTGCCGAGTTCGGCGTGGGAGACCGGCACCATGGCGTAGCCGATGTTGCGCTCCTGGCGCGGCGAGCGGGTGGCCGAGGTCACCTTGCCGATCACTGCCCCACTGCTGTCGTGGACGGGGAAGAAATCGACCATCGAGCCGTCGGTGAAGTAGCCGATGCTCGGACCGTCGATCTCCACGCCCACCAGCTTGCGGGAGACACCCTCGGCCTTGATGCGCTCCAGGGCCGCGCGCCCGACGAAGTCGTCGTCGCCGCGCAGGTCGACCATCCAATCGTAGCCCATGCCCACCTCGAAGGGGTTGGTGTCGTACCAGATGTCGCAGCCGAAGGCGAGGATACCGCCCTCGATGCGACGGATATGACAGGGGCCGATCACCTGCATGCCGTGGGGCCGCCCCGCCTCGAAGACCCGCTGCCAGAGGGCCTCGCCGTGGCGGGTCGCCTCGCGCAGATAGATCTCGTAGCCGATCTCGCCGGAGTAGCCGGTCCGCGAGATGACCACCGACATGCCGTCGAGTTCCGCCTCCATGAGGTGGTAGTAGGGAATCTCCAGCACCCGCTCGCCAAACAGGTCCACCATCACCGCCTTGGCATGGGGCCCCTGGACCTGCACCGGCGCCACGTCCACCTCGCGGATGGTGACGTCCAGCCCGGCGTGGTAGGCCAACCCCTGGCACCACAGCAGCACGTCGCTGTCGGCCAGCGACAGCCAGAAGCGGTTCTCCTCGATGCGCAGCAGCACCGGGTCGTTGATGATGCCGCCGTCATCCGCGGTGACGAAGACGTACTTGCACTGGCCGACCTGGCAGTGGCGCATGTCCCTCGGCACCAGCCGCTGGGTGAAGGTGAAGGCATCGGGACCCGAGATCTCGATCTGGCGTTCCACGCCCACGTCCCAGAGGGTGACGCCCTCCACCAGCGCCCAGTACTCGTCGACGGGGTCGGTGTAGAGGCGCGGATGATAGTGATGGTTGTAGACGCTGTACTTGCGCACCCCGTGGCGCCGCGAGGCGTAGAAGAACGGCGACTTGCGGATCCGCGGGTAGAGCAGGATCTCCGGTGCCGTCTGGGTGTGGTCGATGCGTTCGATGACCTGGGACATGATCGTCTCTCCTGTGCTGATGCGGGGCCCTGCCATGCGACCTCGAGGCGAATGCCGGAAGGCCGTTCATGCCCTCGAAACTAGTCCCCCGGGCTCGCCCCCGCGGCACCAGCGGCGACTGCCACTTTGGTCTCAGCGACAGCCGGGGCATGGCGCCCGGCTCCGCTCACCGCGCGGCGCCCGTCACGGTCGCCGCGGGCAAAGAACCGGTCGGCCAGAGCAAACGGGCCGCGCCGGCCTGGCTTATGGTGAAGCCAAATGCGGCGAGCGCATCGGCATCGGAGAGCGGCCATGACAACACTACCCAAGCACGCAGACGCGGTGATCATCGGCCAGGGCGGCATCGTCGGCGCCTCGGTGGCCCACCACCTGATCGAACTGGGATGGACGAACCTGGTGGGTCTCGAGAAGTCCGCCATTCCCTCGGACATCGGTTCCACCTCCCACGCCTCGGACTTCTGCTACATGACCGCCCACGACAAGATGTCGTGCTACACCACCACCTACAGCCGCGAGTTCTACGAGCGCCGGGGGCACTACCAGCGGGTGGGAGGCATCGAAATCGCCCGAGTGGGCGACGAGGCGCGCATGGCGGAGCTTAAGCGCAAGGTCGCCTCGGGCAAGGCCTTCGGCACCAACGCGCGGCTCATCGGGCCGGACGAAGTTGTCGAGCGCTTCCCGCTGCTCGAGCGCTCGATGATACTGGGGGGCCTCTGGGACCCCGACGCCGGGCTGGTGGTGCCCCGCTCGCAGCAGGTCGCGGGGGAGCTGATCGAGCAGGCGGTGGCCTCGGGCAGTCTCCAGGCCTTCGCCGACACCCCGGCCACCGACATCGACGTCCAGGACGGCCGGGTGCGTGGCGTCATGACCGCCCGGGGCTATATCGCCACTCCGGTGGTGATCGTCACCTCGGGAATCTGGGGCCCGATCCCCGCGGCCATGGGCGGCGCCAGCCTGCCGCTGATGCCGGTGGAGCACCCGCTGATGTTCTTCGGCCCCTTCGACGCCTTCGCCGGCACCGGCAAGGAGATCGGCTATCCGCTGCTGCGCGATCAGGGCAACTCGGCCTACCTGCGCGACACCGGCGATCCCAAGAGCACCGAGGGCGGACAGCTCGAATGGGGCTACTACGAAGCCTCCGCGCCGCGCCTGGTCGCCCCTACCGACATCCTCGAGCGTGAGCAGGCACGGCTCTCGCCCTCCATGCGCGACCTGGAGATCGACCAGGTGATGGAGGCCTTCGAGCGCGCCATCGAGCTGACCCCGATACTCGGCGAGCTGGGCTGGGACGAGAAGCACTCCTTCAACGGCCTGCTCTCGGTCACCACGGATGGCGGCTCGCTGGTCGGCGAGGCGCCGGAGACCCGCGGCCTGTGGCTCTGCGAGGCGGTCTGGGTCAAGGACGGCCCCGGCATGGGCAAGGTGCTGGCCGACTGGCTGACCCACGGCCGCCCGACCCTCGACCCCCACGGCATCGACATCGCCCGCTTCTACCCGGTGCAGAAGACGCCGCATCACGTCGTCGGACGCTGCCGGGAGATCGCCCAGAAGATCTACGATCCGCCGGTGCACCCTCGCGAGCCCTTCGCGACGGGCCGCAACCTGCGCCGCAGCCCCTTCTGGCCTCGCGAGGAGGCCCTCGGCGGCCACTTCATGGAGGTGGTGGGCTGGGAGCGCGCCCACGGCTACGGCGCCAACGAGGCGCTGCTGGAGCGCTATGGTGACCGCGTGCCCGAGCGGCCCGACGAGTGGGACGGCCGCCACTTCTGGCGCGTCTCCAACGCCGAGCATCTCGCCCTGAGCGAGGGCGTGGGCATGATCAACCTCTCCCACTTCGCCATCTTCGACGTCACGGGCATTGAGGCCGAGGCGCTGCTGGAGTATCTCTCGGTGGCGCGGGTGGGGGGCGAGACGCCGCTGGGCAAGGGGATCTACACCCACTTCCTCGATGATGCCGGCGGCGTGCATTCCGACCTCACCGTGGTGCGCCTCGCCGCGGACGGCTTCCGGGTGATCTGCGGCGGCGACACCGGCCACCGGGACCTCATGTGGATGACGCGGATGGCCGAGGCCCGGCAGCTGACGCGCCTGCACGTCGAGGATCGCACCGACGGCCTGGCCACCCTGGGGCTCTGGGGCCCGGAGGCGCGGCGCACCCTGCAGGCACTCGCCGACGATCCCGCGGCACTGGAGGATGACGCCTTCCCCTTCGCCACGGCCCGCGAGATCCGGGTGCGGGGCCTGCCGATCTGGGCCTTTCGCATCTCCTACGTCGGCGAGCTGGGCTGGGAGCTCTACCTGCCGTTCAGCTACGGGCTGACCCTCTGGGACCTGCTGTTCGAGCAGGGTGTGACGCCGGTAGGCATCGAGACCTACGCCAACAGCCGGCGTCTCGAGAAGAGCCTGCGGCTGCAGAACGTCGACCTGCTGACCGAGTACAACCTGGTCGAGGCGGGCCTGGCGCGTCCCAAGGTCAAGCCGGTGGAGTTTCATGGCAAGGCCGCCTACCTGGCCCATCGCGAGCGCCCTCAGCAGCCGGCTTACCTCTGCACCCTGACCATGACGGATCACCATGACGCCCGGGGCGTGGCGCGCTACCCGGTAGGACACTCGCCGATCCTCGACCCGGACAGCGGCGAGGTGCTGGTGGATGCCCTGGGGCGCCGCTCCTACGTGACGAGCATCGCCTACGGCCCTTCAGTTCAGAAGATCATCGCGCTGGGCTATCTGCCGGTAAGCCACGCCCGGGTCGGCCAGACGCTGAGCATGGAGTACTTCGGCGAGCGCTATCCGCTGAGGGTCGAGGCGGTCGGCTATCGTGCCCTCTACGACCCGGACAACCTGCGACCCAAGAGCTGACAACGAGCAACGACGAGCCGGGGGGACGACGTCCCCCCGTAACCTTTACAACCCTTAGACTTCCTCGACCCGCGGCGCGTCGGGGCGACCCTCGCCCGGCGACTCCGCCGTGCCGACCGCGCGATCACTGCGCCGCGAGCGCTCCCGGCTGGGCGAGTGGCCGAAGCGATCGTGGTAGCACTTGGTGAAGTGCGGGGGCGAGATGAAGCCGCAGGCCAGGGCCACGTCGGTGATCGGCATATGGGTCTGGCGCAGCAGCAGGCGGGCGCGCAGCAGGCGCAGGTCCATGTAGTACTTCAGCGGCGGACAGCTCACGTAGCGCTGGAAGAGCCGCTCCACCTGGCGGCGCGAGAGATCGGAATAGCGGGCCAGCTCGTCCAGGGAGAGCGGCTCCTGCAGGTTCGCCTCCATCAGCGTCGCCAGCTCCTCGAGCTTGGGATGGGTGCGGCCGAGGCGCACCCGCAGCGGGGTCCGCTGGCGGTCGCCTACCTCGCGAATCCGCTCATGGATGAACTCCTCGGCAATCGCCTCGGCCAGCGCCAGGCCCTGCTGGCGGCCGATCAGGGTCAGCATCATGTCCAGGGGCGCGATGCCGCCGGAGCAGGTGTAGCGGTCGCGGTCGATGACGAACAGCTGCGGGGTGAAGGTTACGGCGGGAAACATCAGCGCCTCGTGGATGCTCGAGATGTGCTCCCAGTGCAGGGTACAGCTGTAGCCGTCGAGGACCCCGGCCTGGGCGAGCACATAGCCCCCGGTGCACACCCCACCCAGCGGGATGCGACGCCGGGCCAGCCGGCGCAGCCAGGCGAGAGTATCGCGATCGCAGCAGTGCTGGACGTCCATGCCGGCGCACACCAGCACCAGATCCAGCGACAGTCCATCCTCCATGGCGCAGTCCACCGCCATCTCCAGGCCACTGCTGCCCCGCACGGGGCGACCATCAGGGCTGACCAGATGCCAGGTATAGAGCCGGCGGTCGGCGAGGTGGTTGGCCATGCGCAGGGGCTCCAGCGCCGAGGAGAAGGCGAGCAGGGAGAACCTCGGCAGCAGCACGAAGCCGATGTCGTAGTGGTCCTTGTTCGGGGCATGCAGATTCGGGGAATGCAGGGATTCCATCGATTGCCCTCCTCACCATCGTCGCCTACCTGGACTCTAGTCAGAGTTTCTTCCCCGCAACAGCGCCGCGGCTTGCGCATCGACGACGCGCACTTTGCTCGCGGCGCCGCGACTCGCCCAACGAGGCCCTGCGCCCGGCCTTGAGGTGTCGCTGCGGCCAAGCCTGCTGACGCCCACGGGCAAGCTCTCGGCCCGGCGGACACGAATACTGTAACTAAAGACGACTGAGGCGATCGACGTCCCGGTAGATGCCCCAGGTGAATGACCCAGGAGACGCGGCGATGACGAGCCAACCGCACGACCTCGGCCAGGCGCGAGCCTGCCCCCCCAGCAACCTGGCGATCGCCCGAGACGCCCGGCTGTGGCCCATCGAGGAGATCGCCCACCGCCTGGGCGTGCCCGGAGAGACGGTGGAGCCCTACGGGCGGGGCATCGCCAAGCTGGACCTGGCCGCCGTAGACGCGCTGGCTGAGCGTCCCCGGGCGCGCTACGTGGTGGTCTCGGCGATCACTCCCACGCCGCTGGGCGAGGGCAAGACCACTACCGCCATCGGCCTCGTCCAGGGCCTCCAGCAGCTCGGCCACGCCGCCACCGTCACCCTGCGCCAGCCCTCCATGGGCCCGACGCTGGGCATCAAGGGCGGCGCCGCCGGCGGGGGCTACAGCCAGGTGGTGCCCATGGAGCGCATCAACCTGCATCTGACCGGCGACATCCATGCGGTCTCCGCCGCCCACAACCTGCTGGCGGCGATGATCGACAACCACCTCTATCACCGTCTGGGCAGCGACCTGGACCCGCAGACCATCACCTGGCCGCGGGTGATGGACATCAACGACCGCGCGCTGCGCCATGTCGTCACGGGACTCGGCCCACCCGCCGACGGCCTCCCCCGCCAGAGTGGCTTCGAGATCACCGCAGCCTCCGAGGTCATGGCGATCCTCGCCCTGGCGACATCACTACAGGACCTGCGGCGCCGCCTGGGGCGGATCCGCGTCGGCACGACCCACGACGGCGAGCCGGTCACCGCCGAGGAGATCGGCGCGGCGGGCGCCATGACCGCGCTGCTCAAGGAGGCGATCAAGCCCAACCTGCTGCAGACCCTCGAGCACGCGCCGGCACTGATCCATGCCGGCCCGTTCGGCAACATCGCCCATGGCAACTCCTCGATCGTCGCCGATCGCATCGGCCTGCACGGCGGCGACTATCTCGTCACCGAGGCGGGCTTCGGGGCCGACATGGGGGCGGAACGCTTCTTCAACATCAAGTGCCGCGCCTCGGGGATGGTCCCGGATGCCGCGGTGCTGGTGGTCACGGTGCGGGCCCTGAAGTTCCACTCCGGGCGCTATGCCGTGACGCCCGGCCGGCCGCTGCCCACGGAGATGCTGGCGGAGAGCCCCGAGGACGTGCACGCGGGCGGCGCCAACCTCGTCAAGCAGATTGACAACCTGCGCGCCCACGGCGTCACCCCGGTGGTGGCGATCAACGCCTTCCCCTCCGACCATGCCAGCGAGCACGCCGCGATTCGCGACATCGCCGAGGCCGCCGGGGTGCGGGCCGCGGTATCCACCCACGTGCGTGACGGGGGCATCGGCGCGCTGGAGCTTGCCCAGGCCGTGGAGGCCGCCGCCGAACAGGGCAGCGACTTCCACCTGCTCTATCCCGACGAGATGCCCCTGGACGCCAAGATCGAGCGCATCGCCACCCGACTCTATGGCGCCGCCGATGTCACCTTCAGCCCCGAGGCCCGCCGCCAGCTCGACCTCTACCAGCAGCAGGGGCAGGGACACCTGCCCGTGTGCATCGCCAAGACGCATCTCTCGCTGTCGTCGGATCCAACCCTGCGCGGCGCCCCCACCGGCTGGACCCTGCCGGTGCGCGAGGTGCGCCTCTCCGCCGGCGCGGGCTTCGTCTATGCGCTGTGCGGCGATATCCGCACCATGCCGGGCCTCGGACGCGACCCGGCCGCCGCGCACCTCGACATCGACGACCACGGCGAGATCACCGGACTGTTCTGAGCGTGGCGATCGCGGGGGCCGGACGCCAGCGGAGGGCGTCCGGCGATCACATGCAGCGGTGGAACAGCGTCCTGAGATCCTCGACGGTCAGCGCCACCGGATTGCCGCCGCAGCTGGGGTCCTGAATGGCCATCTCGGCCAGCTCGTCGATGCGCTCGGGGGTGGCGCCGAGTTCGGCGAGGGTGCGCGGGATGCCCATGCGGTCGTTGAGATCCTGCACGAAGGCCTGGAACCCCTCGAAGCCGCCCTCGATGCCCAGGTAGGCGGCCGCACTGTCGAAGCGCTCGCGGATCGCCTCGGCGTTGAAGGCAAGCACCGCCGGCATGCAGACCGCATTGGTGGTGCCGTGGTGGGCATTGAACACCGCGCCGATGGGGTGGCTCAGGGCATGGATGGCACCCAGACCCTTCTGGAAGGCGGTGGAGCCCATCATCGCCGCGCTCATCATGTGGGCCCGGGCCTCGAGATCGGTGCCGTCGGCGTAGGCGCGCGGCAGGTACTCCTTGACCAGCCGCATGCCTTCCAGGGCGATGCCCTGGCTCATCGGGTGATAGTGCGGGCTCGAGAAGGCCTCGACGCAGTGGGCGAAGGCATCGAGCCCGGTGCCGGCGGTGATCGCCCGGGGCATGCCCACCGTCAGCTCGGGATCGCAGAGCACCACCCGGGGCAGCACCCGGGGATGGAAGATGATCTTCTTCTCGTGGGTCTCGGAATTGGTGATGACGCTGGCCCGCCCCACCTCGGAGCCGGTCCCGGCGGTGGTGGGCACCGCCACGATGGGGGCGATCGCCTCGGCATCGGCCCGGGTCCACCAATCGCCGATGTCTTCGAAGTCCCATACCGGGCGCGTCTGGCCGGACATGAAGGCCACCATCTTGCCCAGATCCAGCCCCGACCCGCCGCCGAAGGCGATCACCCCGTCATGGCCGCCCGCCCGAAACGCCTCGACGCCCGCCGCCAGGTTGCGCTCGTTGGGATTGGGGTCGACCTCGGCGAAGAGCCCCCGGCCCAGGCCCGCGGCCTCGAGGATATCCAGCGCGGCGGCGGTGATCGGCAGGTCGGCCAGGCCGCGATCGGTCACCAGCAGCGGCCGTGCCATGCCCGCCTCGGCACAGGCCTCGGGCAGCTCCTTGAGCCGCCCCGCGCCGAAGCGGATGGCGGTGGGATAGGTCCAGTTGCCGGTCAGCGTCATCTCGTCACCTTCTTTAGCATGATGTTGTTTTCTCTAAGCTGTTGTTTTCTTTAAATAGTAGGACTTGGGTCGCGTGAGGTTGTGATAGCCGATCACCGAGAGGCTGCCGCCGCGCCCGGTCTCCTTGCAGCCGGTCCAGCACAGGCCCGGGTCGAGGTAGTCGGCGCGATTCATGAAGACGGTGCCGGTCTCGACCCGGTCGCCGACGCGCTGGGCACGCTCGATATCGGCGGTCCAGAGGCTCGCCGTCAGGCCGAACGGGCTGTCATTCATCAGCCGGATCGCCTCCTCGTCGTCGCTCACCCGCATGATGCCGACCACCGGCCCGAAGCTCTCGTCGCGCATCACGCGCATGTCGTGGGTCACCTCGGTCAGGATCTGCGGGGTCAGGTAGGCGCCTCCGTCGTCGGCGGGCTTTCGCGGGATATGCGCCCTCGCCCCGTCGGCCAGGGCCTCGTCGATCTGGGCGCGCACCTCGGCAGCGAAGCGCACGTGGGCCATCGGCCCGATGTCCGTCTCGGCGTCCAGCGGGTCGCCCAGGGTGTAGGCCTCGACCACCGCCACGGCCTTCTCGACGAAGGCATCATAGAGGCTCTCATGCACGTAGATCCGCTCGATCCCGCAGCAGCACTGCCCCGAGTTGAACATCGCCCCGTCAATCAGTGTCGCGACGGCGGCCTCGAGGTCGGCATCCTCCATGACGTAGCCCGGATCCTTGCCGCCGAGCTCCAGGCCCAGCCCGGTGAAGGTGCCGGCCGCCGCCTGCTCCATGGCGCGCCCTCCGCCCACGGACCCGGTGAAGTTGACGAAGTCGAAGGCGCGCTCGGCGATCAGCCGTGAGGTGGTGTCGTGATCCAGGAAGACGTTCTGGAACACCGCCTCGGGCACGCCGGCCGCGTGGAAGGCACGCGCCATCCGCTCGCCGACCAGCAGGGTCTGGGTGGCGTGCTTGAGCAGCACGCTGTTGCCGGCGATCAGCGCCGGCGCCACGCAGTTGATCGCCGTCATGTAGGGGTAGTTCCAGGGCGCCACCACCAGCACCACGCCGTGGGGCACGCGCTTGATATAGCGCTTGACCGTGGTGTCCTCGCCGACCGAGATATCGGCCAGCGCCTCCTCGGCGATAGCCGCCATGTGGCCGCCGCGCTCCTCGACGCCGCCGAACTCTCCACCGTAGCGCACCGGGCGGCCCATCATCCGCGCCAGCTCCGGCACCACCTCGTCGTTCATCGCCCCCAGCGCGGCGATGCCGGCGCGCACCAGGTCGATGCGCTCCTCGAGGGGCCTGGCCGCCCAGTCGCGCTGCGCCGTGCGGGCTCGGGCGGCCGCCTGCCGGGCGGCCTCGATCGAGAGCGCGTCGCGCTCGGCGAACACCGATCCGTCGATCGGCGAGATACATCTCAAGGTGTGACCCATCATTCTCTCCTGTTGGTGCCCGCTCGCCGCCGACATCATGAGCGCTCGAAGCCGCGCGCCACCTCGTAGTCGGTGACCACGCGGGCGAAGTCCTCCATCTCCACCTCGGCGGCCCGGGCGTAGTGATCGACCACCGCGTCGCCCATGGCCTCACGCAGCATGGCCGACCCGTATAGGGCCTCACGGGCATCGCGCAGGGTCTGCGGAATCAGCCCCGACTCCCCCTCGTAGGTGTCGCCCTCGGCGGGCGGCGGCAGCGCCAGGCGCTCCTCGATGCCCTTGATGCCGGCGGCCAGCTGCCCGGCCATGGCGAGGTAGGGATTGAGGTCCGAGCCGCCGATGCGACACTCGATGCGCACCGCCCGGGTGCCCTCGGCGCAGAGGCGAAAGCCCGCGGTGCGATTGTCCACCGACCAGACCGTGCGCGTGGGCGCGAAGGAGCCCTTCTGGAAGCGCTTGTAGCTGTTGATGTAGGGCGCCAGGAAGTAGGTGAAGTCGGGCGCGTACTTCAGGAGCCCGGCCAGGTAGTGCTGCATCAGCGCCGACATGCCCCGCGCCTCGCCGTCGTCGTGGAAGGCGGGCACACCCTGGCGCCACAGCGACTGGTGAATATGGGTGGAGCTGCCGGAATGGTCGTGGTGCCACTTCGGCAGGAAGGTGACCGCCCGCCCCTGCTGCCAGGCGATCTCCTTGGTCGCGTGCTTGGCGATGGTGTGGTAGTCCGCGGTGTCGAGGGCCTTGGCGTAGCGGATGTTGAGCTCCTCCTGCCCTGACCCGGCTTCCCCCTTTGTGCCCTCTACGGGGATGCCCGCCGCGTAAAGGTGATTGCGCAGCGGGCGCAGCACGTGCTCTTCCTTGGTGGTCTGAAAGAGGTGATAGTCCTCGTTGTAGCCGCTGATCGGCTGCAGGTCGCGAAACCCCTCCTTGCGGATCTCGTCGAGGGGCTTCTCGAACAGGAAGAACTCCAGCTCGGTGGCCATGATCGCGTCGAAGCCCATCCCCTCCAGCCGCTCGAGTTGACGCTTGAGGATGGCCCGCGGCGCGTGGGCCACCGGCTCATGGGTATGATGGTCCAGCACGTCACAGAGCAGCATGACCGTGCCCTCGAGCCAGGGCACGGGCCGCAGCGTAGCGAGATCCGGCTTCATGATGTAGTCGCCGTACCCCGCCCGCCAGGAGGTGCTGGCGTAGCCGTCGGGGGTTTCCATCTCGAGGTCGGTGGCCAGCAGATAGTTGCAGCAGTGCGTCTCCTCCCAGCCATGCTCCACGAAGTGGCGCGCGTGGAGCCGCTTGCCCATCAGCCGTCCCTGCATGTCGACGATGCACACGAGCACGGTGTCGACATCGCCACTCTCCACCTGGACCCTCAGGGCCTCGAGGGCGTCCAAAGCCTGCGCGTTGGTCATTTCTGAACTTCCTCACTGATCACCACGACGGGGCCCGTACTCGGCCGGGCCCCCTCCCTGAACGGCATGCCCCGACAGTCGCCGGGGCATGGGAGCGACTCACGCCTGGCCGTAGCGATAGGGTCGTCCGGCCTTGCGCATGTCGGCGTTGTACTGCTTGAAGATCTCGACCACGCGGGCCTTGGTCTCGGATTGCGCGGCGATCTCGTCCCAGAATTCCTGGGCCGCCGCTTCCACCTGATCCCACTCGGCATCGGGAATCGTGGTCAGCTCGAGCTTCTCGCCGTGCACGCGAAGCCTCGCCTCGCCGCCCCAGTACCAGTGCTGGCGATAGTAGTGGGACTGCTCGCAGCACACCTCGAACAGCAGCCTGAGGTCTTCCGGCAGCTCCTCCCAGCGCTCCATGTTGACGAAGAAGTGACCGATCCAGGCACCCGAGATGTTGTTGGTCAGGAAGTAGTTGGTGACGTCCGCCCAGCCCACCGTGTAATCCTCGGTGATGCCCGACCAGGCGATGCCGTCGAGCTCACCTGTCTGCACGGCCACCTCGATGTCCTCCCAAGGCAGGGTCACCGGCACCACGCCGAACTGCGACAGGAAGCGACCGGCGGTGGGGAAGGTGAAGATGCGCTTACCCTCGAGGTCCTTGAGGCTGCGGATCGGCTCCTTGGTCACGAAGTGGCAGGGATCCCAGGCCCCGGCGCTGACGTGCTTGACGCCGACCTTGGCGTACTCCTCCTCCCAGATCTCCTTGAGGCCGTACTGGTTAAAGAGCACCGGCACGTCGAGGCTGTAGCGCGAGCCGAAGGGGAAGTAGCCGCCGAAGACGGTGACCTCGGTGGGCGAGGCCATGGAGTCGTCGTCCGACTGCACCGCATCGATGGTGCCGCGCTGCATCGCCCGGAAGAGCTCGCCGGTGGGCACCAGCTGATCGGCGTAGTAGAGCTCGATCTGCATGCGATCCCCGGCGATGCGGTTGAACAGGTCGATGGCCGGCTTGGCGACGTGTTCGGCCAGGGCCGCGCCGGCATAGGTCTGCATCCGCCACTTGATGGTGGGCTCGGACGACGACTGAGCCATGACCCTCGATGCCAGCGGGGCGATGGCCGCACCGGCCGCGGCGGTGATCAGAAACTTGCGTCTTGTTGTCATTGTGTCGCTCTCCTGGTGGTGATACCGGATGGTGCGTGGATGCGGCCCCTGTCGAGGCTCTTGTTGTTGTGGCTGCTGATATGGCTGTTGTCGTGACTGACGTGGGTGTCGCCGACGGCGGCCGTCGACTGCCCGGCCCCCTTTCCCACATCAGTGCCCATAAATGTAGCCCGGAAGCCAGAGTGCGATCTGCGGAAAGAGCATCACCAGGCTCAAGGCGACGGTCATCACCAGCACGAAGGGCAGAATCGACAAGTAAATATCGCGAAGTCCGATCTGGGGCGGCGCCATGGCGCGCATCAGGAAGAGGTTGTAGCCGAACGGCGGCGTCATGTAGGCGATCTGGGTAGTGATGGTGTAGAGCACGCCGTACCAGATCAGGTCGAAACCCAGCGCGTCGACCAGCGGCACGTAGAGCGGCGCCACGATCACCAGCATGGCGGTGTCGTCGAGGAAGGTGCCCATGACGATGAAGCTGAGCTGCATCAGGATCAGGATCATCCAGGGCGAGAGCCCCAGGCGATCGGTGAACAGGTCCTCAATGGCCTTGACCGCGCCCAGGCCGTCGAAGATGGCGCCGAAGGCCAGCGCCGCCAGGATGATCCACATGAACATGCAGGAGATGGCCAGGGTCTGGCGCACCGAGACCTCGAACACCCGTCGCGTCATGCGCCCCTTGAGGATGGCGGCCAGCAGCGCGGTCATCGCCCCGACGGCGGAACTCTCGACCAGCGATGTCCAGCCCTTGACGAAGGGCACCATCATCACCGCGAAGATCACCAGCGGCAGCAGCCCGGCCCGCAGCAGGCGCAGCTTCTCGGCCCAGGAGATATCGCGCTCCTCGATGGGCAGCGCGGGCCCCAGGGACGGCTGCAGGCGACAGCGCACATAGATGTAGATGATGAAGAGCGTCGCCATCATCAGCCCCGGCAGCACGCCGGCCAGCCACAGTTGCCCCACCGGCTGGCGGGCGATCATCGCGTAGAGCACCAGCACCACCGAGGGCGGCACCAGGATGCCCAGGCTCGACCCCGCCTGGATGACGCCGGTGACCATGATCTTGTCGTAGCCGCGCCGCAGCAGTTCGGGCAGGGCGATGGTGGCGCCGATGGCCATGCCGGCCACCGAGAGCCCGTTCATCGCCGAGATCAGCACCATCAGCCCGATCGTGCCGATGGCGAGACCACCCCGCACCGGCCCCATCCAGACGTGGAACATCCGGTAGAGATCGTCGGCGATACGGCTCTCCGAGAGCACGTAGCCCATGAAAATGAACATCGGCAGGGTCAGCAGTGGGTACCATTTCATCAGCTTCATCGCCGAGGAGAACGGGATATCGACCCCGCCGGTCCCCCACAGCAGCACCCCTGCCAGGGCGCCGACGAAGCCGATCGCGCCGAACACGCGCTGGCCGGTGAACAGCATCAGCATCATCGAGCCGAACATCACAATGGCGATCATCTCGTAGGGCATCAGTCGATCACCCCGCGCAGACGGCCGATATCCCGGAAGAACTCGGCAGAGGCTTGAAGGATCATCAGAAATACCCCGAGGCACAGAATGGTCTTGATCGGCCACAGCCACGGCCGCCAGGCCGTCGGGCTGCGCTCCAGGAAGCCGAGCTCCTCGCCCGCCGCCGAGGGCCCTTGGGTCACGAAGGTGCCGACGAGGTCGAGGAAGAAGCGGAAGGGTTCATCGCCGAAGTAGCCGAGGGAGTAGGCCGTCGACACCAGCCCACCGTAGAGCAGGACGCCGAGGTAGAAGATCAGGAAGAACACCGTGATGGCATCGACCCAGGCCTTGGTTCGTGGGCTCCACTCGCCATAGAAGAGGTCCATGCGCACGTTGGAACCCAGCTGGATCGAGTAGGGACCGCCCAGCACGAAGTAGGCCACCATGACGAACTGCGCGACCTCCAGGGTCCACATCGAGGGGGTCATGAACACCTTGGAGGCCGACGACCACAGCAGCACCCCGATCAGCACGAAGATCAGGTACATCGCCATGCGCCCGATGGCGCGGTTCATGGCATCGATGGCGCCGATGTAGCGAAGGATGACCTTAGGCATCGGGCGCGCCCTCCCCTAGGCTTGACGCGACACCGAGAGTGGCCAGCGCCGGATGGATCAGCCGACACAGCTCCTCGGCGATCGCCTGTTGATCCTCGGGGGTGGCCAGCAGATCGTTGCGCACTTCGATCATCACGTTCGCGATGCCCTGACCGATGCCGTGAAGCTTGAGAGAATGGGTCACTCCGTCCTCGGGACCGTAGGGATCGTTGCGCCGAATGCACCGGTGGGACAGGCGGTGCGCCTCGGCCAGCATCGCGTCGGCCAGGCGTCGATCGGCATCGTGGAGGATGCCGATCTCAACCTCGCGGCGCTCACCGTGAAAGCTCGGCGTGAAGCTGTGCAGGGTGATCAGCACGCTGGGGATGGCGCGCGCCCGCCGGTCGGCCAGCACGCCCGTCACGGCATCGCAGAACGGCCGGTAGACGGCCTCGACCCGAGCGGCGCGCTCGGCCGCATCGAGGCAGCGATTGCCCGGCACGTCGATCACCTCCACGCGCGCCGGCATGGCGGTTTCCGCCTCTGGAGGCCGGTTGCAGTCGTAGACCAGCCGCGAGACCCGGCTCGCCACCAGCGGGGCATCGAGCCACTCACAGAGCGACACGGCCACGCCGCGAGCGCCGGGGTCCCAGGCGGCGTGACTGCGCCGATGCGCGGGCGCGAGGCCGAGCCCCTGATAGCAGGCGGGGATGTGATGCGAGGCATGCTCGCACAGCAGCACCACGGGGCCTTGGCCGTGCCGATGACGGATCTCGACGCTTGGGTTGGACTGGTCGATTACGCTTGACATCTGGGCTCCTCCACGCTCCTGTAAAGATATAGACGCGTGAATGTCAGCGTGTCAATATTTCTTCAGAGCCCGCGTCAACGCTGCTTCGCCACGCGCATCGTCGCCTGGGGGCAGGCGAAACCGCAGGACATACCGGGAAGGAAGCGCCTTGACGAACCTCGATTCCAGCGCCACCGTGCGCGCACTGATCCGCCAGCACTACTCGGCGCTGACGCCCTCGGAGCGAAAATTCGCCGATGCGCTGCTCGACAACTATCCCGCGGCAGGGCTGGCCTCGATCACCATCGTGGCAAGCAACGCGGGGGTCTCCTCCCCCACCGTGGCGCGGATGGTCAAGAAGCTGGGGTTCAAGGGCTATCCGGAGTTTCACAAGGCGCTGCTGGGCGAGCTGGAGGCGAAGGGCGTCGGGCCCACCCAGCGACGCGACAACTGGTCGGCCGAGGCGCCGGAGACCCACCTGCTGAATCGCTTCGCCCAGGCGGTCACCACCAACCTGCAGCTGACCTTCTCGCATATCGAGACGGCAAGGTTCGATGGGGCGACGCGCCAGCTGGCCGATGCCGAGCGGCGCCTCTACATCGTCGGCGGGCGCATCACTCAGGCGCTGGGCGACTATGCCTTCACGCACTTCCAGGCGGTGCGCCCCGGCGTCACCCACCTGACCTCGTCCTCGGGCACCTGGCCGCACTACGTGCTCGACATGCAGCCGGGCGACACCCTGCTGATCTTCGATATACGCCGCTACGAGACCAACCTGCTGCGCCTGGCGGAGATGGTGCACAAGCGCGGGGTGACCATCGTGCTGTTCACCGATCAATGGGGCTCGCCGATCGCGTCACTGGCCGACTTCACGTTCCACTGCTGGGTAGAGATTCCCTCGGGGTGGGATTCCAACGTCTCGACCATGATGCTGCTGGAGACCATGATCGCCGCCGTCCAGGAGCAGCGCTGGCCAGAGGCTCGGGAGCGCTACGAGCGCCTGGACGAGCTGTTCGACATGACCCATTTCTTCCGCAAGTTCAGCTGAGCGCCCTCGCCCGCCCCGCCGACGCCAACCCCTGAGCGACGCCGCTCGGCGCCGACGCTGCCTCTCGATCAGACGCCCAGGCGATCGCGCACCTGGTAGTACCAGGCGCCGACGGCGGAGAGCGGCACCCGCAGCATCCGCCCGCCGGGGAATGGCAGGTGCGGCAGGTCGGCGAAGGCGTCGAAGCGTGCCTCGCGACCGGTCATCGCCTCGGCGATCAGGCGCCCGGCCAGGTGGGTGCAGGTCACGCCGTGGCCGGAATAGCCCTGGGCGTAGTAGACGTTGTCGTTGAGCACGCCGAACTGCGGTAGCCGGTTGAGCGTCATCAGGAAGGTGCCGCTCCATGCGTAGTCGACCCGCACGTCCGAAAGGCCCGGGAAGGTCTTCTCCATCTTGGAACGAATCACCGCCTCGATGTCGGCCGGGTCCTGGCCGCCGTAGTTGACGCCGCCGCCGTAGATCAGGCGGTGGTCGGCGGTCAGCCGATAGTAGTCGAGCAGGTAGTTGCAGTCCTCGACGGCGAGGTCGTTGGGCAGCAGCGACCGGGCCCGCTCCTCACCCAGCGACTCGGTGGCGATGATCTGGGTACCGCAGGGCATCGACTTGCCCTCCAGCGCCGGCATGATGCCCTGATGGTAGGCGTTGCCGGCCATCACCACCCGCTCGGCACGCACGCATCCTCGAGGCGTGGAGAGGCGCACCGGCTGGCCGTGCTCGACGGCCGTCACCGGGGTGTGCTCATGGATCACGCCTCCCAGAGACTCCACCGCGGCGGCCTGGCCCAGCACCAGGTTGAGCGGATGCAGGTGGCCGCCGGAGTGATCGACCAGCGCGCCCACGTAGCGCTCGGAGGTCACCTCGCGCTTGACCGCCTCGCCGTCCAGCAGTTCGAGCTCACGGTGGCCATAGCGCTCCCAGAGCGCCTTGTGCTCGACAAGCCCCTTGAACTGCTTGTCGTTGCAGGCGGCGAAGAGGTTACCGTCGCGCAGGTCACAGTCGATGCCGTAGCGCGCGATGCGCTCGCGAATGATGCGGTTGCCCTCGAAGGCCATGTCGCCCAGCGCCAGAGCGGTCTGCTCGCCATACCTCGCCTCGATCACGTCCATGTCGCGACTGTAGCTGTTGACGATCTGGCCGCCGTTGCGCCCGGAGGCGCCGAAGCCGACTCGGGCCGCCTCCAGCACCACCACCCGATGGCCCTGCTCGGCCAGGTGCAGGGCCGCGGAGATGCCGGTGAAGCCGGCGCCCACCACGCACACGTCGCACGCGATCTCGCCTTCGAGGGCCGGGCGCGCCGGGGCGGGATTGGCCGAGGCGGCGTACCAGGATGCCACGTGCTCAGTGGTGGGAGAGTCGCTCATGAAGGCCTCCAGGATGGATGTTTTATTCAACTATTTTTTTCCATGATACGAGCACGAACGCCGCGAAGGCAATTATTGTGGTATTAAATAATCAACACGCAAGAGCGCCGGGGAAAGCCCCGACGTTATCGAAAAACCATGCAGGACTCAGCGACTGCGCGCCTCGCTCCACAGCTCCTGGAGCAGCTGCAGCTGATCGCCGCTTACCGAGGGGGTGAAGTGCAGCCGTGCACGATCGGCCTCATCGGGCATCACCGGCGGCTGGCGCAGCGCCTCGTCCACCATCGGCAGGGCGGCCTCGTTGGGCGTGGTGTAGAAATTATAATTGGCCAGCTGCGCGGCGACCTCCGGGCGCAACAGGTACTCGATGAAGGCACGAGCGGCCTCGGGGTTGGGGGCGCGCGCCGGGATCGCCAGCACGTCGACCCAGCGCTGGGAGCCCTCCTCGGGGATGAAAAAGCCCAGCGAGCCGTAGGTCGCCGGATCCTCGGCGCGCTTGGCGGCCAGATCGCCGTTGTAGGCGATGCCGGCCCGGATCACGCCGCTGGCGACCTGCTCGATGGCCGCCGTGGCGCCGACGAAGCCGACGAAGTTGTCGCGACCCCGGGTCTCGATGACCAGCCGCGCCGCCTCGACCCAGGGCGCCTGGCCCACGCAGTCAAAGCCGGCGCCCTGGAAGGCACAGGCGGTGCCGAAGGTGAACTGGGCATCGCCCTTGAGCAGCGCGAAGGGGTAGTCGGCGTTGACCTCGGGATCATAGAGCAGGCCCCAGCTGGGGTCAGGGTTCGCCCAGGTGTCGGTGTCATAGACGATGCCGGTCGCGCCCCACAGGTAGGGCACGGTGTAGTCACCGCCGGGATCGAAGCTCGGCGTGCGAAACTCCTCGAGGATATGATCGTGGCCCGCGAGGGTCTCGCCCGGCGCGGTCAGCGGCTGGATAAGGCCGGCATCGATCAGGCGCGGGACGAAATAGTCGGAGGGCACGATCAAGTCGTACTGAGCATCTCCCCCCGCGGTCAGCTTGGCGAAGAGTTCGGCATTGGCGTTGTAGTAGTTCTGCACCACCTCGAGCCCCGTCTCCGCCTCGAAGGCCTCGATGATCTGCGGATCCATATAGCTGGACCAGTTGAATAGCCTGAGCTTGCCGTCGTCGGCCGCCGCGGCGGCGCCAAGCGTCAGCAGCCCCAGGCCGGCCAGCGCCGCGGCGTATCTCGGTTTCAGCATCATCACTCTCCCTGATGGTCTTGGCGCACCAGGCGGCACGCCCTTTCGGCCCGGAGGGCACTCGTTCTCGAGTACCCGATCAAGCATGCTCGGATCGCTCTCTCGCCTAGACGCGCAGCAGCAGGTGCTCGCGCTCCCAGGAGCTGATGACCTGGAAGTAGGCGCGGTGCTCGGCGCGCTTGACCGCCAGGTAGCTGTTGACGAACCGTTCGCCGAGGATGTCGGCCAGCGGCTGGCAGTCGTGGAGCATGTCCAGCGCCGGGCCGATGTCGTCGGGCAGCTTGTTGCCGCCGGACCAGGCGGAGCCGACCATCGGCGGCCGGGGCTCGAGCCGGCCCAGCATGCCCAGGTAGCCGCAGGCCAGCGAGGCCGCCATCACCAGATAGGGATTGGCGTCGGCCCCCGCCAGGCGATTTTCCACCCGGGTCGCCTCGGGGGTGGAGACCGGCACGCGCAGCCCCACGGTGCGGTTGTCCATGCCCCACTCGACGTTGATCGGCGCCGAGCCGCTGGTCTCGGTGCGCATCAGCCGCCGATAGGAGTTGACGTTGGGCGCCAGCAGCGGCATCACCGAGGGCAGGTAGCGCTGCTGACCACCGATGAAGGCGTGGAAGAGGCGGCTGGGCTGGCCGTCCTCGTCGGCGAAGACGTTATGCCCCTCCTTGCTGTCGAGCAGGCTCTGATGGATGTGCATCGAGCTGCCCGGCTCGCCCGCCATGGGCTTGGCCATGAAGGTGGCGTACATGCCGTGGCGCAGCGCCGTCTCGCGCAGGGTGCGCTTGAACATCACCACCTGGTCGGCCAGGGCGAGCGGATCGCCGTGCTGGAAGTTGACCTCCATCTGGCCGGCGCCCTCCTCGTGAATCAGGGTATCCAGGTCCAGGTTCATGGCGTCGCAGTAGTCGTACATCTCCTCGAACAGCGGGTCGAACTCGTTGACCGCGTCGATGGAGAACGACTGACGGCTGCTCTCCTGGCGCCCGGAACGCCCGACCGGCGGCTCCAGCGGATAGTCGGAATCGGTGTTGGTCTTGACCAGGTAGAACTCCACCTCCGGCGCCACCACCGGCCTCCAGCCGCGAGCCGCATAGAGGTCCAGCACGCGCTTGAGCACGTAGCGCGGCGCCAGCTCCACCGGCTCACCGGTCAGGTAGAAGCAGTCGTGGATGATCTGCACGGTCGGATCCTCGGCCCAGGGCACCGGATAGATGGCGCTCGGGTCGGGCACCAGCTCCATGTCACGCTCGGCGGGATTCCAGAAGCGGATGTCCTCGTCATCGGGATAGCCGCCGGTGACCGTCTGGATGAAGATCGAGTCGGGCAGCCGCGGGCGACCGCCCTTGAGGTACTTGCCGGCGGGCATGATCTTGCCCTTGAGGATGCCGGTCAGGTCGGAGACCAGGCATTCGACCTCGGTGATGCCGTGCTTCTCGAACCAGTCGTTGAGGAGCGGCTGCTCCTGTCGGTTACTCATGGGATATTCCTTGCTCGCAATGGCGAGCCCCCGGCCCGATGCCGGGGACTCTTCGCTCAGCGGGACTGGACCTCGGACCACAGCTGCTGGAAGGTCTGCAGAGCATCGCCTTCCAGGCTCGGGGTGAAGCGCAGTCCCTCCATGTCGGCCTCGCTCGGCTGGACGGGGGGCTTGGTCAGCACCTCGTCGAGATACGGCGTGGCGGCGGCATTGGGGCTGGCGTAGTAGTTGTAGTTGGAGAGCTGGGCGCCGACCTCGGCCTCGAGGATGAAGTCGATGAACTTGTGCGCCATGTCCGGGTTGGGCGCCTCGGAGGGAATCAGCATCGAGTCCACCCACATCTCGGCGCCCTCGTCGGGAATCATGAAGTCGAGGGTAGCGAAGGAGTCGGGGTCCTCCTCCTTGAAGAACAGGTAGTCGCCGTTGTAGGAGAGCCCCACGTGGGTCACGCCTCGGGCCAGCTGCTGCAGGGCGGGGGTGCCGTCGGTGAAGCCGCTGAAGGTCTCGCGTCCCTTGGTCTCGATGAGCAGCCGCGCGGCCTCTTTCCAGGCGTTCATGTCGGTGCAGTCGTAGCCGTGGCCGAGATAGGCGCAGGCGCCGCCCATGCTGACCTGACCGTCGCCCATCAGCGCGAACGGGTGCTCGGGATTGGCCTTCGGATCGAACATCAGCGACCAGCTCTTGGGTGCCTCCGGGAAGGTCTCGGTGTTGTAGACGATCCCGGTCGTCCCCCACTGGTAAGGCACGGTGTACTCGGCGCCGGGATCAAAGGCCGGGTCCTGGAACTGCGCCATGATATTGTCGAGATTCTCGAGCTTCGACTTGTCGAGTTTCTGCACCAGGCCGGTCTGAATCAGCCGCGGCACGAAGTAGTTGGAGGGCACGATGATGTCGTACTGGGAGACCCCGCCGGCATTGAGCTTGGCGAACATCTCGGGCAATGAGTTGAAGTAGTTCTGCACCACCTCGACGTCGTAACGCGCCTCGAAGGCCTCGATGATCTCGGGGTCCATGTACTCGGTCCAGTTGAACAGATAGAGCTTGTTCTCCTGGGCCTGGACGCTGCCGGCGAGCAGCAGGCCGCCCAGGGACAGGGCCAGGATCTTCTTGTTGTTGGGCATGTCGACTCTCCTCGTTTCCCGCGGGAAGGTGCGCCGGCTCAGACGTGCCGGCGACGGCTGAACAGCAGGCTCATGATGGCGGCAATGGCCACCGCGCCGATCATCAGCGTGGCGATGGCGTTGATCTCGGGGGATACCCCCTTCTTGATGGCGCCCCAGATGTAGATCGGCAGGGTCGCGCTCTCGGGACCGGCGGTGAAGAAACTGATCACGAAGTCATCCACCGACAGCGTAAAGGAGAGGAAGAAGGCCGAGATCAACGCGGGCTTGATGGTCGGCAGCATGAAGTGGACGACCCGTTTGAACGGCGAGGCGTAGAGATCCTTGGCGGCCTCGAACAGCGTCGGGTCTAGCCCCACGAAGCGCGAATAGATGATCAACGCCACGAACGGAATCTGGAAGGTCACGTGGGCGATGATCATGGTCCCGAGTCCCGGCTGCAGCAGCCCGGTCAGGCGGTGGATCTGCACGAAGAAGGCCATCTCCGAGATGCCGAAGACAATATCCGGCAACACGATGGGCAGGTAGATCAGCACGATCAGCCAGCCGAGCTTGCGGTGGCGATGGCGATACATGCCGTAGCCGATCAGACAGCCGATGACGAGGGCAATCACCGAGGAGGTGATCGCCAGCACAAGGCTGTTGGCGAAGGCCGAAAGGATCGCCTCGTTGCCCATCAGCTGGTAGTACCAGCGCAGCGAGACGCCGGTGAAGCTGGCGGCACTGTTGGCGGCATTGAAGGAGAACAGCACCACCACCGCCAGCGGCAGGTAGAGAAACGCCAGGGTGGCCCACCAGAAGGCGGTCAGGCCGCGCTTGAGCGTGCGCTTTCTCATATCACCACCTCCTCGCCGCCACCCAGGCGCTTGCCGATGCGACGCATGGCGAACAGCCCGATGAAGGTGGCGATCAGCATCAGGATCGCGCCGGCCGCGCCGAGCGGCCAGTTGGCGCCGCCCGAGAACTGTGTGGCCACCAGGTTACCGAGCATCATGCCCTTGCCCCCGCCCAGCAGCTCAGGGATCACGTACATGCCGAAGGCGGGAATCGCCACCAGCACGATGCCGGCCAGCAGCCCCGGCAGGGTCTGGGGGAAGACCGCGTGCCAGAAGGCGCGCACCGGCGAGGCGAAGAGGTCCTGAGCGGCCTCGACCTGGGCGGTATCGAGTTTCTCGAAGGCGGCGTAGAGCGGCAGCACCATGAAGGGCAGGAAGTTGTAGACCAGGCCCAGGGTAACCGCGAAGTTCGAGGGATAGAGCCCCATGTTGGGCGCGATCAGGCCCAGCCCCTCGGCCAGGCCGGAGAGCGGCGTGCCGGGGGCCAGCAGGTTCATCCAGCCGAAGGTGCGGATCACCTGGTTGGTCCAGCTCGGCACCACCACCAGCAGCAGCATGATCGGCCGCCACTTCTCGCGGCAGGTGGTGATGTAGTAAGCGATCGGATAGGCCACCAGCACCACGAGGCCCGTGGAGACGGCCGTCTGCCACAGCGAGCGCAGCAGGGTGTAGAGGTTGCCGGGGCTCCAGCCAAGGAAACCGAAGCCCGCCAGGCGCTCGAACGACGCAAGCGAGAGCGGCATCTCCGGCAGCCCGTAGGGACCGTTGGTCATGAAGGCCACGCCCATCAGGTAGGCGCCGGGCAGCACCAGAAAGATCACGATCCAGATCGCCCCGGGGGCCACCGTGAACAGCAGGTGGCGCGCCTCGCGGACCATGGCGCGGCTGCGGGCGGACGGCATCACACCGTTGTAGGCCATGCTCGTCTCCTCATTCGCTCAGGGTGACCAGGTCGTGCGGCGCCACCGTGACGGTGACCCGATCGCCCACCTCGGGCAGGTGCCGCCCGCGATTGTTGAGGGTCGCCTGCAGGGTGGTGTCGCCGACCTCCAGGCGGTACTCGGCATGGCTGCCGCGGTAGAGCCGTTCGGCGACCACGGCCGGCAGGTGGTTGTTGCCTGCCACCTCGCCGGGCAGCAGGTCCAGGGTCTCGGGGCGGATCAGCAGCAGCTCGCCCTCCCCCGCCTCGGCGATGATGAGCTCCCCCAGCGCCGTGGCAAGCCGGCTGCCCTGCCGGCCAGTGACCGAATAGAGGTTGTCATGGCCCATGAAGCGCGCCACGAAGGCATTGATCGGTCGCTCGTAGACCTCGCGGGGCGGCCCGACCTGCTGGATCACCCCGCCGTTGAGCACGGCGATGCGATCCGACATCACCATCGCCTCCTGCTGGTCGTGGGTGACGAAGACGAAGGTCATGCCGAGGCGCTTCTGGACCCGCAGCAGCTCGACCTGTAGCTGGCTCCTGAGCCCCGCGTCGAGCGCCGAGAGCGGTTCATCGAGCAGCAGAACGTCGGGCTCGCAGACCAGGGCGCGGGCCAGGGCGATGCGCTGGCGCTGGCCGCCGGAGAGCTGGTCCACCCGCCGGTCGACGAGGTCACCGAGCTTGATGAAGTCGGCGATCTCGTCGACCTTGGCGTGGCGCCCCGCGGCGGACATGCCGCGCATCTTCAGGCCGAAGGCCAGGTTCTCGCGCACCGAGAGGTGCGGGAAGAGCGCGTAGGACTGGAAGACCGTATTCACGCTGCGCCGGTGGGGCGGCACCTCGGTGATGTCGCGGCCGCCGATGGCCAGGCGACCGTCGTCGGCATCCTCGAGGCCGGCGAGGATGCGCAGTAGCGTGGTCTTGCCACAGCCCGAGGGGCCAAGCAGGGTAAAGAACTCACCGGCCTCGATGGTCAGATCGACGCCATCCAGCGCCACGGTATCGCGCCCAAAGCGCTTGTGCAGGCCCTGCATCTCGATGGCCGATGCCTGACGCGACGTCGCGCCCTGCTCCGCCCCGTCCGCGCGGGGACGGGCCGCGGCGGCGTCCGCCGTGATGGTCTCATTCATGGGGTGCCCTCTCGGTTCTCGATGGCCCGGTTACAGCCGGTCCCGCAGTTGATAGTAATGCGTGGCCAGCACCAGCAGCGGCTTGCGAAGCAGGCGGCCGCCGGGAAAGCGGCGATGGGGCATGGCCGCAAAGGCGTCGAAGCGCTCGCCCTGCCCGGCGATGGCCTCGGTCAGCAGCTGGCCGGCGAGCCCCGCCAGCGCCATGCCGTGGCCGGAGTAGCCCTGGGCGTAGTAGACGTTGCGGCCCAGCCGGCCGAAGTCCGGCGCACGATCCAGGGTGATCGCCACGTCACCGCCCCAGCGATACTCGATGGGCACGCCTTCGAGCACCGGGAAGATGCGCGCGATCTTGTCGTCCATGCGGGTCGTGAGGTTGCGTGGCTCCCGGCCGTCGTAGCTGACCTCGCCGCCGAAGATCAGGCGGCGATCGGCGGAGAGGCGGTAGTAATCGAGCACGAAGTTGGCGTCCGACAGGGCGTCGTTTTTCGGCAGTACCTGGGCCACCTGGGCCTCGCTGAGCGGCGCGGTGGCGATCATGTAGTTGGCGGCGCGCATGATGCGTCCGGAGAGCTCAGGCACCAGGCCCGCCTGGTAGGCGTTGGTGCCGAGCACCACGAAGTCAGCGGCCACCCGCCCCCGGGCGGTGACCACGGTGGCGGGGTCGCCGTGGCGGATCTCGACGGCAGCGCTGTGCTCATGGATGGCCACGCCGGCGCGGCGCGCCGCCCGGGCCAGGCCCAGAGTGTAGTTGAGCGGGTGAAGGTGACCGCCCTCAGCGTCGAAGAGGGCCGCCGGATAAGCATCGCTCACCACGTGCTCGCGCAGGGCATCGCCCTCGAGCAGGGTGAGGGCCGAATAGTCGTAGTCGCGGGCCATGCGCTCGCGAAACGCCTCGAGCTCGCGGACGTGACGCGGCTTTACCGCGGCATGCAGGTAACCCCAGGAGAGTTCGCAGGGGATATCGTGACGCTCGATCAGCGCGGCCGTCAGGCGCACCGCCTCGCGACTCATCTCCCAGATCTCCCGGGCACGCTCGCGGCCCAGCGCCTTTTCCACGGTGGCGATGTCGGTGCCCAGGCCCGGCAGGATCTGCCCGCCGCTGCGCCCCGAAGCCCCATGGGCGATCTCCCCGGCCTCGAGCAGCACCACCGAATAGCCGCGCTCGGCCAGGTGCAGGGCCGCCGAACAGCCGGTGATGCCGCCGCCGATCACGCAGACATCCGCGCGTTGCTCTCCTTCGAGCGGGGGACAGTCGCCGAGCTCGACGGCGATGGACGCGCGATACCAGGACGCCGGATGCTCCGGCCGAGGCGGGATCGTCATACGAGAACCTGTCTGTTGTGCGCAGTGCGCTGATTGTTGTTGGTCGAAGCGATCGATGAAGGGCTCGCTCCGGCAGGCTCAGTGTGGCACCAGCACCACAATAGCTGTCAAGTATTTGACACCTGAAGAAATGATGCATTCAACGAACCGCCAACAAGTCAGTTCCAATAAAACCACTAAGACATTGTTTTTAAGCATTAAAATCTACAGATACGAGCAGGCGCGGACGAAGCCGCCGCACGAAACGGCCACCAGATATCGTCAAGTAATCACCATCACTCGGAGCCATCAACGACCGAAGAGGCGCCCGCTCCCTGCGCTCGTGAGGCGAGCGCAGCAGGCGGCACGGCAGAGCGTGGAGGCGGGTCAGGTCGCGTGGCAGACCGGGCAGGCGGGATCGCGCGGCACCCCGAAGTGGCGCCACTGGCCGGTGAGGCCATCGAAGGTGGAGAGGCCGCGATGGGGCGTGCCGGCGCCGCTGACGAGCTTGATCGCCTCCAGCGCCTGGAAGCTGCCGATCAGTCCCACCAGCGGGGCGATCACGCCGTTCTCGGCGCAGCGCAGCTCCTCGTCGCCCTCCTCCCCCGGCGGGTAGAGGCAGGCGTAGCAGGGGGCATCCGGGTCGCGGGGGTCGAAGACGGCGAGCTGGCCGGAGAAGCGGATCGCCGCGCCCGACACCAGCGGCACGCCGGCCGCCCGGCAGGCGGCGTTGATGGCATAGCGGCTGGAGAATCGGTCGGTGCAGTCGAGCACCACGTCCGCCTCGGCGGCCGCCCGCGCCAGGGCCTCGCCATCGAGATGGTCGTCGATCGCCTGGATCACGCAGCCGGGATTGAGGGCGAGCGCCGCCTCGCGGGCCGACTCGGCCTTGTTGCGTCCGATGTCCGCGGTGGCGTGGGCGATCTGGCGCTGCAGGTTGGAGAGCTCCACCGCATCGGCGTCGGCCAGGGTCAGCCGACCCAGCCCCGCGGCCGCCAGGTAGAGGGCCACCGGCGAGCCCAGCCCGCCGGCGCCGATCACCAGGGCGTGGCCGGCCAACAGGCGCTGCTGGCCGTCGATGTCGACCTGTTCGAGCATGATCTGCCGGCTATAGCGCAGCAGGGACTGATCATCCATGGCGGGGCTCACTTTTCCTCGAACTCCTCGATGTCGGGCACGTGGAGGCTGAAGCTCTCCTTGACCTCCTCCATCACCACGTAGCTCTTGGACTCCTTCACCCCGGGCAGCGTCAGCACCACGTCGCCAAGCAGCTGGCGATAGGCCGACATCTCCGGAATGCGGCACTTGAGGATGTAGTCGAACTGCCCCGAGACCAGGTGGCACTCCTGGATCTGCGGCAGCTTGGCCACGGCGCGGCGAAATTCGTCGAACACCGCCGGCGACTGGGTCTCCAGGCTGATCTCGACGAATACCAGCAGGTTCGCCTTGAGCGCCCGGGGATCGAGCAGTGCCTTGTAGCCGCGGATGATGCCGGCACGCTCGAGGCGCTTGACGCGCTCCAGGCAGGGCGTGGTCGAAAGCCCGACCTGAGAGGCCAGGTCGACGTAAGAGATGCGGGCATTGTCCTGCAGGCAGCGCAGGATCTTGAGGTCGATGCGGTCGAGCGAGCGGGTCTTGGCTTTCATTGTCGTTGGCAGGCCGATCTGGGTGGGGCTTTCACGCCGTCGCGACAGTACGATCACCTGTAAAACACCCCTCCTCGGGGGCCTCGGTGGGCTTCACGCATGCAAAGGCGACGAGACGTGGCGTTTTATTCTGCTGAAAGATGTACCACATCACGGCCGTTCGGCTCCAGTCTCGTCGTCAACTCGCCGCCCCAGGCTGACCCGCGCATGACCGCCCAGATCGACGCGGCTCGCCACCTCGACGTAGCCCGCGGCCTCGAGCACCGCGCGCACCGCCTCGGCCTGCTCAAAGCCGTGCTCGAGCATCAGCCAGCCCCCGGGGAGCAGGTGCCGGCCGGCCTCGCGCACCAGGTGGCGCAGGTCAAAGAGGCCCCCCTCGGCCGCCACCAGGGCGCTGTGCGGCTCGAAGCGCACGTCGCCCTGGGCCAGGTGCGGGTCATCCGCGGCGATGTAGGGCGGGTTGGAGACGATCAGATCGAAGCACTCGTCATCGGTCAGCGCGGCAAACCAGTCGCTCTCGCGAAAGGCGGCGTTGGCGATGCCGAGTCGCGTGGCGTTGTGCACGGCCAGGCCCACGGCCTCGGGGCGGATATCCACCCCGAGCACCGACCAGCCGGGCCGCTCGCTGGCAAAGGCCAGGGCGATGGCCCCGGTGCCGGTGCCCAGATCCAAAAGGCGACCCTCGGGGGCCGCGGCACGGGCCAGGGCCGCCTCCACCAGGCACTCGGTGTCCGGCCGGGGGATCAGCGTATGCGGCGAGGTGGCAAGCGCGAGGCCCCAGAACTCCCGCTCGCCGGTCAGATAGGCAATCGGGCGGCCCTGGGCGCGGGCCGCCACCAGCGCCTCGAAGCGAGCCCGCTCGATGGTCGGCGCCTGGCGATCGCCCCAGGTATAGAGCCAGGTGCGATCCACCCCCAGCGCGTGGCAGAGCAGCACCTCGGCATCGAGGCGCGGGCTCGGCGACCCGGCGGCCGCGAGCCGAGAAGCGGCGCGGGCCAGCAGGTGATCGAGGATCATCCGGCGTCCTGCTGCAGGGCCGCCAGCTGCTCGGCCTGATACTCGTGGATCAGCGGCTCGACCACGTCGTCGAGCCGCTCGCCGCTGACCACCTCGCCCAGCTTGTAGAGCGTCAGGTTGATGCGGTGATCGGTGATCCGCCCCTGGGGGAAGTTGTAGGTGCGGATGCGCTCGCTGCGATCCCCGGAGCCGACCAGGGAGCGCCGGGCATCGGCCTGCTGCTGGCGCTGGCTGGCCACGGCCGACTGCTTGAGCCGGGCGGCGAGCAGCGACATCGCCTTGGCGCGATTCTTGTGCTGACTGCGCTCCTCCTGACACTCGACCACCACGCCGCTGGGCAGGTGGGTGATGCGGATGGCGGAGTCGGTGGTGTTGACGTGCTGGCCGCCGGCACCGCTGGAGCGGAAGGTATCGACCCGCAGGTCGCTCGGGTCGATGTCGATGTCGCCGACCTCGTCGGCCTCGGGCATCACCGCCACGGTGCAGGCCGAGGTGTGGATCCGGCCTTGGGACTCGGTGGCCGGCACACGCTGCACCCGGTGGGCGCCGGACTCGAACTTGAGGCGCGCATAGACCCCCTCGCCCTTGACCCGTGAGATGATCTCCTTGTAGCCGCCCATGTCGCCGTGGCTGGCGCTGACCACCTCGACCTTCCAGCCGTGCTGCTCGGCGTAGCGGGAGTACATGCGGAACAGATCACCGGCAAACAGCGCCGCCTCGTCGCCGCCGGTGCCGGCGCGGATCTCGAGGAAGACGTTGCGGCGATCATCGGGGTCCTTGGGCACCAGCAGCTGCTTGAGCCGCACCTCGAGGGCCTCGAGCCGCTCGCGGCCCTCGTCGCGCTCGAGCTCGGCCAGCTCGCGCATCTCGGCGTCGGCATCGCCCAGCAGCTGCTCGGCGGAGGCGATGTCGGCCTCCACGGCGAGGTACTCGCCCCAGGCCTCGACCAGGGGCTCGAGCTCGGCATATTCCCGCGAGTAGTCGCGAAAGCGGGTCTGGTCGCTGATCACCTCGGGCTCGGCCAGCAGGGCGGCAAGCTCCTCGAAGCGCTCGATGAAGGCATCGAGGCGCTGGCGCAGGGTGGCTTTCATCGGCGCATCCTATCGGGAGTGGTCAGTGGATTCATCCAGCAGCAGGGTCGTGGCGGCATGAAGCAGGTCGTGCTGCTCATGTGAAGCCGCGTCGCGCATCGCCACGGTAGGGCGATGCAGCAGGCGGTTGGTGAGCTGGTGGGCCAGCCGGCGGATCACCGCTTCGGGGTCCTCGCCGCGGGCCAGGCGCGCCAGCGCCTGCTCTTCGGAGAGCTCGCGCAGCGACTCGCCGCGGGCGCGCACGTCGCGAATCAGCTCACCGCCGCTGCGGATGCGTCGCTCGTGCTGCCAGTTGCCCACGCCGTGCTCGATCAGCGACTCGGCCTGGTCGGCGGCCACCTGGCGATGGCGGCGATTCTCCTCGATGACCTCCTGCAGATCATCGACGGTATAGAGGAAGACGTCGGCGAGCTCCCCCACCTCGGGCTCGATGTCCCGGGGCACGGCGATATCGACCATGAAGACGGGACGGTGGCGCCGTTTCTTGAGCGCCCGCTCGACCATGCCCTTGCCCAGGATCGGCAGCGGCGCGGCGGTAGAGGAGATCACGATATCGGCCTCGACCAGGGCGTCGGGGATCGCATCGAGGGTGATCGCCTGGCCGCCCAGCGGACCGGAGACCACCTCGGCCCGCTCGCGGGTGCGGTTGGCCACGGTGAGCTGGCGCACGCCGGCCTCGTGGAGGTGGCGCGCCACCAGCTCGATGGTCTCGCCGGCGCCGATCAGCAACGCCCGGGAGCGGGTGAAGTCGCCGAAGATGCGGCTGGCGAGGTTCACGGCCGCGTAGGCCACCGACACCGGATTGCGGCCGATGCCGGTCTCGGTGCGCACCTGCTTGGCCACGGCGAAGGTGTTCTGGAACAGGCACTCGAGCTCACCGCCCAGGCTGCGCGCGTGGCGGGCCGACTGGTAAGCGTCCTTGAGCTGGCCCAGGATCTGCGGCTCGCCGAGCACCATGGAATCGAGCCCCACGGCCACGCGCATCAGATGGCGCGCCGCTTCATTCTCGCGATAGTGGTAGGCGCAGCGGGTAAGATCCTCCACTTTCAGACCGTGGAAGCGCCCCAGCCAGTCGAGGATCTCGCCTTCGCCGCCGGAGCCGGTGGCGCAGTAGAGCTCGGTGCGATTGCAGGTGGACAGCACCGCCGCCTCACGCACCTCCGGCAAGGCACGCAGCTCGGCCAGCGCCGACTCCAGCTGAGTGGGCGAGAAGGCGACCTGCTCGCGCACCTCGATGCTGGCGGTCCGGTGGTTGATTCCCAGGGCAAGAAGCGTCATGCGTTCGGCATCTTCGCGAGTCGTGGTTCCGGCAAGGGCGACATGGTGATATCCGACGGCGCGGACCGCCCATCCTCGAAGCGCCGCATTCTAGCACAGGCCAGCCGCCGGAAGCGCCCCGGCATGCCGTGACGGGGATCACGCTTTGCCCGGACGGGTCGAGCCGTTATGCTGGCGGCTCGGCCTCCAGCACGAGACGCGCATGCCCCGCGGAACGCTCCCCCGACTCTCTCGCCATACGCCCCTGGTTCCCCTGACGCTGGCCTTCCTGCTCGCCGGCTGCCAGGGACTGCCGGGAGCCTCGTCGGCCGCCGAGCCCGGGCGGGATCCGCTCGCCGGGGCGCCCCCGATCACACGCGGCCTGGACGCCCAGGGCCTCGCCGGCCTGCTGCAGGCCGAGATGGCCGGCCAGCGCAGCGACTACACCCGCGCCGCCCAGGGCTTTATCGAGGCCGCCGAGCGCTACGACTCGGTCGCACTGGCCGAGCGCGCCACCCTGGCCGCACGCTTCAGCGAGGATCCCGCGCTGCTCGAGGAGGCGGCACAGCGCTGGCAGGGCCTGGCCCCGGGCAGCGACGCCCCCTCGCGGCTGCTGGCAAGCCTCGCTCTCCAGCGCGGCGACTGGGCCGCCGCCCTGGGCCATCGCCTCGATGTGATCGAACAGGGCGTGAACGAACAGGGCGCCGGCGAGCAGGAGGCGAGCAACGCGCTGCTCGGGCTCGTGGAGACCGCCCTCGACGCCGGGGCCGATCCGACTCCGCTGCTCGACCGCCTGCGGGCCCACCTGGCGCGCCCCGCGGCCACGAACCGCATCGATGCCGAGCTCGCCACCGCCTTGCTGGAGGCCGCCGCGGGTCAGCCGGCGGCAGCCGAGCGTCGCCTGATGCAAGTCGCCCGACAGGCCTCCGAGCGGCCGGAACTGTGGCGACTGCGCGCACGCCTCGCGCTCCAGGCAGAGGCCCCCTCCGCGGCGCGCGAGCACGCCCGCCGGGGCCTTGAGGTATCGCCCGGCGATCCCCGCCTGATGCTGCTGCTCGCCCGGGCCGAGCTTGCGATGGGCAGCGTCGAGGCCGCCGAGGACGCCATCGAGACGCTGCTCGCCGAACACGGCGACGATGCCTCGCTGCGCCTGGGCCTGGCTCGCCTGTTTCTCGAGCGCGAGCACCTGGCGCCGGCGCGCCGCCTGCTGCTGCCGCTGGTCGGCGACGACGAGGCCCCGCCGATGGCCTTCCTGCTGCTCGGCGCCATCGCCGAGGAGCGCGGCGAAATCGGCAACGCCCTCCTCTATTACCGCCAGGTGCCGGAGGGCGAACAGTTCCTGCCGGCGCGGGTGAGCGCGGCCTCGATGCTGATGGCGGCCGACCGGCGACTCGATGCGCGCGCCTTCCTGCGCCTTGAGCGGCTGCGTCACGAGGCCTACGAGAGCGAGCTGGCCTCCGTGGAGGTCGAGCTGCTGGACGAGGCGGGCCTCGCCGAGCAGGCCGAGGCCCTGCTCGACAGCGAGCTCGCGCGGCGCCCGGACGACGAGCGGCTGCGCTACCAGCGCGCCATGCGCGCCTTCGCCGACGGCGATCTCGCCGCCATGGAAGCCGACCTGCGCCACCTCATCGAGCACGACCCGGAGAACGCCACCGCCCTCAACGCGCTGGGCTATACCCTCGCCGATGCCGATATCGAGGGTCGCCTGGACGAGGCGCGAGCGCTGATCGAACGCGCCCATGAGCTCGCGCCGGACAACCCCGCCATCCTCGATAGCCTCGGCTGGGTCTACTATCGCCAGGGCGAGCCCGCCCGTGCCCTGCCCTGGCTCAGGCGCGCCTGGGCGGCGATGCCCGACCAGGAGATCGCCGCCCACCTGATCGAGGTGCTATGGGCGCTGGGCGAGAAGGCCCAGGCCCGCGCTTTGCTCGAGGAGGCTCGAGAGCGCTTCGAGGCGCGCCCGCTGATCGACGAGCTGCTGCGGCGTCAGCCCGAACTGGACGCTGCCGGCGCGACGACCTCCCCCTGACAAACGGAAGCTTCCAACACGGATCTTTCCATAACGGAAAATTCCCTGAAGGAACTCTCAATAACGGAACGCCCCATGACGCACCTCACGCGACTGCTGATTCCCCTGCTGGTCCTCGTCCTGATGGCCGGCTGTGCGAGCCGCCCCACGCCGCCCGAGGGTGAGCGCGCCGCCGGACAGTGGTCGGCGCAGCAAGCGCGCCTCACCGAGCTCGACACCTGGCTGCTGGCCGGCAAGGTCGGCCTGCGTACCCCGAAAGACTCCACCAGTGCCAATCTGGATTGGAGCCAGCATCCCCACTACTACCGCCTGCTGATCAGCGGCCCTTTCGGCAGCGGCCGCAGCACCCTCGAGGGGCGCGAGGGGCGCTTCTCGCTGACCACCGCCGAGGGGCGCTTCGAGGCCGAGACGCCGGAGGCGCTGATGACCCAGCAGCTGGGCTGGTCGCTGCCGGTCAGCGCGCTCTCCGACTGGGTGCGCGGCCTGCCCTCCCCGCAGGGCACCTATCGGCTCGAGCGCGACGAGCTGGGCTTCCCCCAGCGCCTCGAGCAGGACGGCTGGGAGATCGGCTACCGCGACTGGACCCGCGTCGACGGCCTCTGGCTGCCGCGGCGGATGGTGATGACCTATGGCACGCTGCGGGCGACCCTGGTGGTCACCGAGTGGCGCCCCACCCTCGATGAGTGACGTCATGCCCCGCACCACCCCCCGTTCTGCGATCCGTTCTGCACACTATTCTTCACCCCGAGCCGAGCCGCTGGTGCTGCCCGCGCCAGCCAAGCTGAATCGCCTGCTGCACATCACCGGGCGCCGACCAGACGGCTACCACGAGCTGCAGACGCTGTTCCAGTTCCTCGACGCCGGCGACACCCTAACCCTGCGTCGCCGCACGGACGGTGAACTGAACCTCTCACCGAGCCTCGACGGCGTCGCGCCCGCGGACAACCTGATCCTGCGCGCCGCGCGCCTGCTGCAGGGCGAGAGCGGCCGTCGCCTGGGCGCCGACATCCACCTCGACAAGCGCCTGCCCATGGGCGGGGGGCTCGGTGGCGGCAGCTCGGATGCCGCCACCGCCCTGCTCGGCCTCGATGCCCTCTGGGGGCTCGGCATGGAGCTGACCGAGCTCGCCCGCCTCGGCCTTCGCCTCGGCGCCGACGTGCCGGTCTTCGTGCACGGCCACGCCGCCTGGGCCGAAGGCATCGGTGAACGCCTGACGCCGGTGACCCTCGACACCCCCTGGTTCGTGGTCATCCACCCCGGCGTCACGGTCTCCACGCCGGCCGTGTTCGGGGCGCCCGAATTGACACGCCATACCCCCCCGATTACCATGGCGCGCGCACTGCAGGGGGGAGCGGCTAGCTGGCGCAACGACTGCCAGGACACCGTCCGGAGGCACTATCCCGAAGTGGCGCGCGCACTCGACTGGCTGGCCCAGCGGGCACCGACCATGCTGACCGGCACCGGCGCCTGCGTCTTTGCCCGTCTCGAGAGCGAGTCACGGGCAGATCGTCTCCTGGCCGAAGTTCCCGAAGGCTGGCACGCCTTCACGGCGCGCGGGCTGAACCGCTCACCTCTTCATGCTGCGCTGGGTCGATGACCCTCGCCGCCCCCGGGCGTCGAGACATGTCCGACATGCCGGCGCGGAGCTGATCCTGGGGCATAGCCAAGCGGTAAGGCAGCGGTTTTTGGTATCGCCATGCGCAGGTTCGAATCCTGCTGCCCCAGCCATTCCGACCGGATCCCCGTCGACCCCAACCCCTGAAGACCCAACACAGCAAAGGTGGCTGCGCGTGTCAAAATTGATGGTTTTCGCCGGGAATGCCAATCCCGATCTCGCCCGTAAAGTCGCCGAGAGCCTGGATACCCGCCTGGGCAACGCCACGGTAGGGCAGTTCAGCGACGGTGAAGTCGCGGTCGAGATCAACGAGAACGTGCGCGGCAAGGATGTCTTCGTCCTGCAGCCCACCTGTGCACCGACCAACGACAACCTGATGGAACTGATCCTGATGGTGGACGCGCTGCGCCGCGCCTCCGCCACTCGGATCACCGCCGTGGTCCCCTACTTCGGCTATGCCCGTCAGGACCGCCGCGTGCGCTCCGCCCGCGTGCCGATCTCCGCCAAGATCGTCGCCGACATGATGGTCAAGGCCGGCGTCGACCGGGTCATGACCATGGACCTGCACGCCGACCAGATCCAGGGCTTCTTCGACGTGCCGGTGGACAACGTCTACGGCTCGCCGATCCTGCTCGACGACATCGAGCGCCAGAACTACGACGACCTCGTCGTCGTCTCGCCCGACGTCGGCGGCGTGGTCCGCGCGCGCGCCATCGCCAAGCAGCTCAATGCCGACCTGGCGATCATCGACAAGCGCCGCCCCTCGGCCAACCAGGCCCAGGTGATGCACATCATCGGCGAGATCGAGAACCGCACCTGCGTGGTGGTGGACGACATGATCGATACCGCCGGCACCCTGTGCAAGGCCGGCGAGGCCCTCAAGGAGCGCGGCGCCCGTCGCGTGGTGGCCTATGCCACCCACCCGATCCTGTCCGGCCCGGCCGTCGACAACATCTCCGGCTCGGTGCTCGATGAAGTGGTGGTGACCGACACCATCCCGCTCGGCGAGGCCGCGCGTCGCAGCGGCAACATCCGCCAGCTCAGCGTGGCCGGGCTGATCGCCGAGGCGATCCGCCGGGTCAGCAACGAAGAATCCGTCAGCGCCATGTTCCACTGAGGCCGATCCGCCGAGCAGCGCTCGGCGGACGGCACAGCGGGACGAGGCGTCGGAGCAGCGCCCCACGGGGCTCCCGGAAACGCCGCGGTCTGGTCGCGGGCCACGGCGTCTTCCTTACCTTCAGAAAGAGGCAATTCCATGTCCGATTACACACTCAATGCCAGCGTTCGCAACGACCTGGGGAAAGGTGCGAGCCGCCGCCTGCGTCGTGCCAACGCCCAGGTGCCGGCCATCATCTATGGTGGTGAGCAGGCGCCGCAGCCGATCTCCGTCGACAAGACCAGCTTCTACAAGGCGCTGGAAGACGAGGCGTTCTTCTCCTCCATCATCAACCTGCAGGTGGACGGCAAGGCCCAGCAGGTCGTGGTGCGTGACCTGCAGCGTCACCCGTTCAAGCCGCTGGTGACTCACGCCGACTTCCTGCGCGTCGACGCCACCCACGAGCTGACCCTGAACGTGCCGCTGCACGTGACCGGTGAAGACGCCTGCGTGGCCATCAAGGACCACGACGGCGAGCTGCACCAGCTGGCCTCCGAGGTCGAGATCAGCTGCCTGCCGAAGGACCTGCCGGAGTACCTGGAAGTCGACATCAGTGCCGTCGAGATGGGCACTACCCTGCACCTGTCCGACCTCAGCGTGCCGGCCGGCGTGACCCTGGTCGCCCTGACCCATGGTGAGGACCACGACAACGCCATCCTGAGCGTCACCAAGGCCAAGGTCCGTGGTAGCGAAGCAGAAGAAGGCGAAGAAGAAGCCGGTGGCGAAGAAGCCGCGGGCGAGGGCGACGCCGAGTAATCGGTTTTGCCCGACGGGCATGTCGGAGCCTCGACATGCCCGCTTCGTCGTCAGGAATCAAGCGCCTCGGCGCTTGATTTTTTTTGCCATCACGCCGCACGCGAGGAGACCGGCATGAGCCAGTTGAAAGCGATCATTGGTCTGGGCAACCCCGGCGCCGACTATGAGGCCACCCGCCACAACGCCGGCGCCTGGCTGGTGCACGCCATGGCGAGGGCGGCGGGCAGTGAACTGCGTCCCGAGCGCAAGTTCCTGGGCCGCCATGCTCGGGTCCGGCTGGACGGTCGGGAGCTGCACCTGCTCGAGCCCACCACCTTCATGAACCGCAGCGGCGGCGCCGTGGCGGCGCTCTGCCAGTTCTTCAAGATCGCCCCCGACGAGCTGCTGGTGGCCCACGACGAACTCGACATGCCACCGGGCACGGCGCGCTACAAGACCGGCGGCGGACACGGCGGTCACAACGGCCTGCGCGACATCATCCGCGCCCTGGGCAACGACAAGTCGTTTCACCGCCTGCGCATCGGCATCGGCCACCCCGGCGAGGCCCGCCAGGTGACCAACTACGTGCTGGGTCGCCCCGGCAAGGCGGAGCGTGGCGCCATCGACGCCGCCATCGACGAGTGCCTGGCTACCCTCCCCCAGGCCGTCGACGGCGACTGGGCGAAGGCCATGAATCGGCTGCACAGCTTCAAGGGCTGAGCGCTGCGAGCGTCGCCGGCATCACTGATCAAGCCGAGCCGCTGTCGGCACGACGCTCTTTTCGCGTAGAATGCCGGCCATTCTCCATTCCCGAACTCGCTTTCCAGGAAGATCCCATGGGTTTCAACTGCGGTATCGTCGGCCTGCCCAACGTCGGCAAGTCCACCCTCTTCAATGCCCTGACCAAGTCGGGCATCGACGCCGAAAACTTCCCCTTCTGCACCATCGAGCCCAACGTCGGTATCGTGCCGATGCCGGACCCGCGCCTCGACAAGCTGGCCGAGATCGTGGGTCCCCAGAAGGTGCTGCCCACCACCATGGAGTTCGTCGACATCGCAGGCCTGGTGGCAGGCGCCTCCAAGGGCGAGGGGCTCGGCAACAAGTTCCTGGCCAACATCCGCGAGACCGACGCCATCGCCCACGTGGTGCGCTGCTTCGATAACGACAACGTCATCCACGTGGCCAACCAGGTCGATCCCGAGGCGGACATCGAGATCATCAACATGGAACTGGCGCTGGCCGATCTGGACACCGTCGAGCGCGCCATCCAGCGCCTGGTCCGCGTGGCCAAGGGCGGCGACAAGGAAGCCATCGCCACCAAGGCGATCCTCGAGCGCATCCAGCCCCATCTGGCCGAGGGCCAGCCGCTGAGAAGCTTCGGCCTCGATGACGACGACAAGCAGCAGCTCAAGGGCTTCGGCTTCCTGACGCTCAAGCCCACCATGTACATCGCCAACGTCAACGACGACGGCTTCGAGGACAACCCCTACCTCGACACGGTGCGCAGGATCGCCGCCGCCGAGGATGCCGTGGTGGTGCCGGTCTGCAACCAGATCGAGGCCGAGATCGCCGAGCTCGAGGATGAAGAGCGCGCCATGTTCCTCGACGAGTTGGGCATGGAAGAGCCCGGGCTCGACCGGGTGATTCGCGCCGGCTACGCACTGCTGGGCCTGCAGACCTACTTCACCGCCGGCGTGAAGGAGGTTCGCGCCTGGACGGTGAAGGTCGGCGCCACCGCCCCCGAGGCGGCCGGCGTGATCCACACTGACTTCCAGAAGGGCTTCATCCGCGCCGAGGTCATCGCCTACGACGACTTCGTCAGCCTGGGCGGCGAGCAGGGTGCCAAGGATGCCGGCAAGTGGCGCTTGGAGGGCAAGGAGTACATCGTCAAGGATGGCGACGTCATCCACTTCCGCTTCAACGTCTGAGCCGCCGGGGCACCCCGAAAGCGCTCATGACGCCGCTGGGGCTTGACGCGGGCGAGTCAGGTACGTAGAATTCGCCCCCGTTGTTCGGCTACGTAGCTCAGCTGGTTAGAGCACATCACTCATAATGATGGGGTCCCCTGTTCGAATCAGGGCGTAGCCACCAAACATCGAAAAGCCCGCCTGGCTCACCAGGCGGGCTTTTTTCGGTCGCGCTATCTGGGCGCCAGGATCGCCGGCGAGACCGCACGGACGGCGGCCCTGCCGGCGATCAAGACGCTCAGGGAAGCTCGGCGCGATTGGCGAAGGCGGTCAGCGCTCGCACCAGGTAGTCCACGTCCCGGGCTCCCGCGGTCTCGCGGATCGAGTGCATGGCCCACTGGGGCGCCCCCACGTCCAGGGTCGGCACCCCAAGCCCGGTGGCGGTGATCGGACCGATGGTGCTGCCGCACCCCATGTCGGCCCGGGTCACGAAGGTCTGCACCGGCACCTCGGCCTCACGACACAGGTCCCGGAACAGCGCCGCGGTCGCGCTGTTGGTGGCGTAGCGCTGATTGGCATTGACCTTGATCACCGGCCCGCCGTTGAGCGCCGGGCCGTGGGCGGCATCGTGCTTGTCCTGAAAGTTGGGATGCAAGGCGTGGGCGTTGTCGCAGGAGATCAGCCGCGAGGCCTGGATCAGGCGGATGAAGCCCTCCTCCCCCGCCTCACCGAGCTGGGCGTTCACCCGGCGCAGCACGTCGCCGAGGAAGGGCCCCTGGGCGCCGCAGGCGCTGGCGCTGCCGACCTCCTCATGATCGTTGGCCACCAGCACCGCGCCCTGGCGGCCGTCACTGCCAAGCAGCGCCTCCAGACCGGCGAAACAGGAGAGCAGGTTGTCGAGTCTGGCACTGGCGACCAGCTCGCCCTCGATGCCAACCCGTGCCGGCGCCTGCATGTCGCGAAACGCCAGCTCGAAATCGAGCAGCTCGACCTCGGTCAGGCCGTGCTGCTCCTCGAGCCACTGGGCGAGCAGCCGCTCGAGGTCGGGCCGGCCGCCGTCCTGGAGGAAAACCGGGGCCATCTCGGTCTGTGCATTGATGGCTCGGCCGTTGTTGGCCTCGCGGTCCAGATGGATGGCCAGGCTCGGAATGGTCGCCACCGCCCGCTCGACATCAATAAGCACGCCCTCGATGCGGCCATCGGCATGGCGCACGTGGACCCGACCGGCGAGCCCCAGGTCGCGATCGAACCAGGGCGCCAGCAGCGCCCCGCCATAGACCTCGACGCCCAGCTGCAGCCAGCCCGCCGCACACTGGGCGGCGTTGGGCTTGAGGCGCAGGCCGGGGCTATCGGTATGGGCGCCGATCAGGCGCAGGGCCTCGAGCCCCTCGCGGGGCAGCTGCAGGGCGATGATCGAGGAGTCGTTGCGGGTCACGTAGACTCGCTCGCCGGGCGAGAGCTGCCAGGAGGCAGTCTCTTCCAGGCGCCTGAAACCGGCGGCCTCGAGTCGCGCGGCCATGTTGGCCGTAGCATGCCAGGGCGTGGGGGATCGATGCAGAAAGTCGAGCAGACGCTCGAGGCGGGCATCCTCGGACATGGAATTCCTCTATCGCGGGACGTTTCGGGGGTCTTGACGACACGGCCAAGCTGATACAATGGCACGTCTGTCCATGCAACTCGACGGCCGGGTCGGGGTCTGGATGTAGAGTGAGTGTACACGAATCGGGGAGTGCTTCATCGATGAGCCTGTTAGTCACCCTTGGGCGAGCGGCGGTTCTAGGCCTGCTGCTGGCCACGCCGCCGGCCCTGGCCAGTCTCGAGCCGAACGATGATCAGCGCCAGGCGGCTACTGAAGTGGCCGAGTCTCTGCGCTACGGCCACTACGCCGACGTCAGCCTCGACGATGCCTGGTCGCGGCGGTCCTTCGAGCGCCTGCTGGAGATCCTCGATGGTCAGCGCGCCTACCTGCTGGACCGCGACATAGCCGCCTTCAGCGACCTGCGAACCGGCATGGATGAGGCACTGCTTGACGCCGAACTGGCCCGCCCCTTCGCCCTCTACCAGCGCTATCACGAACGCGCCGAGCAGCGCCTCGAATGGCTGCTGGCACGGATCGACGAGGGCATCGACTTCAGCTTCGATAGCCAACAGCGCCTGGAGCTGGAGCGCAAGGACAGCCCTTGGGCCGGCAGTAAGGCCGAGCTTGATGAGCTGTGGATGAAGCGTCTCAACAACGCCGCCCTTAGCCTGACCATCAGCGACCAGGACCCCGAGCAGGTGACAGATACCCTGCGTCAGCGCTACGAGGGGCAGCTCTCGCGGCTGCGCCAGACCAACGCGGCCGATATCTTCGGGCTCTTCATGGCCGCGGTGACCGGCAGCGTCGACCCGCATAGCGAATACCTCTCGCCGCGCCAGGGCGAATCCTTCGACATCCAGATGCGGCTATCGCTGGAGGGTATCGGCGCCCTGCTGCAGGCCGACGGCGAGTTCGTCAAGGTCTCGAGCCTGGTGGCCGGCGGCCCGGCCGAGCGCGACGGCGCCCTGCAGCCCGCCGACCGCATCATCGGCGTGGGCCAGGAGGACGGCGAGATCGTCAACGTGGTGGGCATGCGGCTCGACGACGTGGTCGATCTGATCCGCGGCCCCAAGGGCTCGGTAGTGCACCTGGACGTGGTGCCCGCCCAGGCCATCGACATGACACGCTCCACGGTGATCGACATCACCCGCGACACCGTGGACCTCGAGGATCAGGCCGCCCAGGGCGAGGTGATCGAGGTCGAGCGCGATGACGGCACGCATCGTCTCGGCGTGATTGAGATCCCGACCTTCTACGTGGATTTCGATGCCTGGCAGGCCGGCGAGGAGGACTTCCGCAGCACCACCCGCGACGTCGCCCGCGAGGTCGAGCGCCTCCAGGCCGAGGGTGTCGAGGGCATCGTGCTCGACCTTCGCAACAACGGCGGCGGCGCCCTGCAGGAGGCCAACTCACTGATCGGGCTCTTCATCGACCGCGGCCCCACCGTCCAGGTCCGCGACGCCCGCGGGCGCATCAGCCTCTACGGCGACACCGAGAGCGGCGCCCTCTACGACGGCCCCCTGGCCGTGCTGGTCAATCGCCTCTCCGCCTCGGCCTCGGAGATCTTCGCCGGTGCCATTCAGGACTATGGTCGCGGCCTGGTGGTCGGCAACGACACCTTCGGCAAGGGCACGGTGCAGACCCTCAACGAGCTCAGCCACGGCGAGATCAAGCTGACCCGCGCCAAATTCTACCGCATCTCCGGCGAGAGCACCCAGCACCGCGGCGTTGAGCCGGATATCAACTTCCCGAGCCTGATCGACCCCGAACTGATCGGCGAGAGCAGCCTCGACAATGCCCTGCCGTGGGACACCGTGCGCGAGGTGCAGTACCGGACCTACGGCGAACCCCACCGGCACCTGGAGACGCTGCGCGCCCGCCACCTGGAGCGCGCCGAGAAGCAGCCGAACTTCCACTACCTCGAGCAACGCTCCGAGCTCGCGCGCCAGCTTCGCGCGCAGCACACCAGCGTCAGCCTCAACCGCGAACAGCGCAAGCGTGAGGTCGAGGCACAGGAAGCGGAGCAGCTGGCACTGGAGAACGAGCGACGCGGGGCCCTGGGCCTGGAGCCGCTCGAGGACTGGACCGATGCCCGCGACGAGGACGAGACCGCGGATGCCGACGCCGAGGACGAGCCGATCGACCGTGCCCAGGTCCTCGAAACCGCCCAGATCCTGCTGGACTACCGCCAGCTGGAGGACGGATGGCACTACGCGGAGCTTAACTGAGAGCTCAACTGAGGCGCTGAATCACACCACCCCGTGACGATGACGCCGGACCCCTGTGGTCCGGCGTCTTGCTATCCGCACGGCTCGAATGGCGGCCCGGCGCTCACGTCGCGGCGACACTGCGGCGTGGCGAGAGCCCTTGCAGATGCGAGACTCCATACCTCTGAGACGGCAAAGAGAAGACGGTAAAGACGCGGCCTGGGGTGCAGCAACGCGAGGCAATACGGCACGCATGGATGCGACCGGCTGGCGAAAATAGCGCTGAGGAGAAACGACCGACGGAGAAGGAGAAAGGACGAGCTAGGAAAGCGAGAAACAGCACCGGACAGAATTACCGGACAGGACTGGCTCCCCGAACAGGACTCGAACCTGTGACCCAATGATTAACAGTCATTTGCTCTACCAACTGAGCTATCGGGGAA
>NZ_JAVXUR010000004.1:392662-450634 GCF_032333995.1 Halomonas saccharevitans | reverse complement strand
TACGCCGAGGTGCTCAAGAAATCCGTCGCCGGTCCGAGCACCCTTCAATAGCGTTGCACTTGGAACTTGAGACCGCCCTACTTAGGACGATGCATCACCCGTACAAAGCGATGCAGCCAAATGTAAGGGAAACCTACTTCCGCACTTGGGTGGCATATCGATCGAGGAAGGTGAGTAAGCGTTCGCGGTCCCCGGTTTAAATCGCGTGATGAAAACGGCCGCTGAGGCCGTTTGTACGTTTTTTTCTAAACCGTGTTCTCGCCACCGAGCACCAGAAGGGGGATTGCGACACTACGTCAGTCCGGCGACAGATCTGCTGCTGGAGCAGCAGCACTGACCCGCTGGTCTTGCCAGGCGGCATAGGTCTGACCAGTACCTTCTACTTTCCAGTCCTTGCGACCGTTCGCCGCTCGGCCCGCTACCATGGCTGCCGCAGGGCTAGGACTTCCGAAGGCATAGTCCGTGGCAAAGCGCCGATGCCCGTCCCCGTTGTCGACCAGAACGCCCTCATCACAGAGCTGTTTGAAGAGGGCTCGATAGTTGTGCTTATGATCCGTCCACTCGAACCTCGCCTGGGAGCCCTCCAGTACGACGAACTCGCCATCGACTTCCTGCGCATAGGCGGTGATGTTATCCCGCTTGATGTCCATGCGGAATCGCGGCACCTCGCTGAGGCTGGCTCCCGCGTCCTCTTGCTCAGGCAGGCTTAGCCGGTGTGTGTCTCTCAAAAAGCCGAAGCCCAGCACCGGCAGCACGATACGTACCTGCTCCATGAAGAAGGCCATATCAGCGCGGTCGGACTCGGGCAGGCCAATGTACTCGTGGGCGGTGCCGTTGATCAGCTTGCAGCGGCCGACCTGGCCGGCGTTCTGAATCAGCAGGCTCTCCAGGTACTTCACGTGGGCCTTGGTGAGGTTCTGATCCTTGCTGGTGATCAGGCAGACCTTCTCCCAGAAGTCCTTGCCGCCCTTCTCTTCGGGGCGATTGTGCTGCTTGAGGCGCGTGGCCACATCGTCGCTCTCGCCGATGTAGACCAGCGGTCGCGGGTTGCCCTCAGGATCCGTCCCGACCAGGAAGTAGATGCCTGTGCGACCACACTCCGGTCGCTGGACCAGCTCGCTGAGTTTGCTGCGGGGTCCGGTCAACACATGGCCGGTCCAGTTCATGATCTCGGCGGTGAGCAGGCCGTTGGGTGTACCGTCCACCAGGAAGAGCCGGATGCTGCGTCCTTGCGTCATACCATCTCCGTTTGAGTGGCCTCAGTGGATGCCGTTGAGTCCGTCGGTGGCTGCCAGCCGCGCACGTCGATCTTGCCGGTAACGGCAGCGGAAATCAGGGCCGAACGGCGCTCCTGGAGCAACTTAATGGCTGACTCACCTTCTTCCACCAAGGCGTCGATACGGGCTGTTTCTTTATCAAGAAAAGCAACAATTTCAGCTTGCTCAGTTATTGGTGGGACTGCACAGTATAGCTCAGCAATATCTGGCATATAAATAGTTTTGTGAGTTGACCCCATCATCATGCGAGAAAATTCAGACTTCATTGATCTGAAGACTGCTAACAGATATTCGGGCTGCAATTCCTCTCTACAAACCCAGTTGGCAAAATCCTGAGTAGTAGCCATTGGCTTACCCAATATCGCTGAATATCCAACTGATGCTGTTCGCGACAAAATCACGGTACCGGCTGGCAATAAACGCGCAGATGAGTTGGCAAGCCCAAGGGCACTCACCTTCTCTTTTGTCTCATACACAAATCTGGTGCTGCCAGACCGGATTTTCCATACATCAGCGAGTGTAAACCAAGGAATAGTGCAGTTTTCCCAATACTCGGGTTTATTGCGACTGGGAGTGTGTCCAGATTCTAACTTAGCAAAATAGCGAATCTTGCCATGATTCCAATGGGCCGGCACTTTGCCAAGCCACTCCAGCCCGGAGTTCTTCATCGGCACGTCAGGATCGAGCCCCTTAGTGACGGCGTGGGAGATCACAGCCTGGCGTTTTTCCTTGAGCAGCTCGATCAGGCGCTGCTGCTCCTCCACCAAGGAATCGATGCGGGCAGCTTCATAATCGAGAAAGGAAATTATTTTAGATTGCTCGTGCATTGGCGGAATAGCACAGTACAGCTCTGCAATATCAGGCATATAGATGGTTTTGTGCGTCGACCCCATCATCATGCGAGAAAACTCAGATTTCATTGCCCTGAACACTGACAACAAATATTCTGGACATAACCTTTCTCCACAAATCCAGTTGGCAAAATCCTGCGTAGTAGCCATTGGCTTACCAAGAATCGCCGAGTATCCAACGGATGCTGTTCGGGAAAGAATCACAGTACCCGCGGGCAACAGACGCGCTGATGAGTTAGCCAGCCCTAGCTCGCTAACCTTCTCTTTCGTCTCATACACGGTCTTGGTAAGTCCAGACCGTATTTTCCATACATCAGATAGCGTGAACCAAGGAACGGTACAGTTCTCCCAGTACTCTGGCTTGTTGCGGCTAGGAGTATGACCAGACTCTAGTTTGGCGAAATAGCGAACCTTGCCGTGGTTCCAATGCGCCGGCACGTTCCCCAGCCACTCGACGCCGGAGTCCTTGTATTTGGGGTATTTCGGAAAACTCATGCCTTTTCCCCCTCCCTTGCGTTCATTACTGCTTCTCGCCAGAAAGGCTCCGTATCCCAATGCCCTGGGAAACCCATATGTGGACGTGAAACCTGAGGGTAGTGATCCAGCAGTGTCACTAGCCTCTCAGCCCACTGGCTGGTAGGTGACACGACCTGCATCAGCGACTCGATCACCACGAGCTGGAGATATAGCCGCCGTCGCGGGTCGAGACGCTGCTCGGGGTGCTCATGAGACCCCGTCTCGATGCTACCGGGGACGCTTGGCCAACTGGCCGGAACCTTTCTCGGCATCTCGGGCCGGCTACCGAATTCGCGGTTCCACACTCGGCCATGATGGGCGCAGACGTTGCGCAGATCGGACAGGCTGCGGAACCAGGATCGCAGCACCGGCATCTTCCAGCCGAAATGGCGCTCGATGCGCTGGGTATCCTTGGGAAGCCGTAGCTTGGCCAGCAAGGTCGAGACTTCCTTGAAGGTCAGAAGCTCCACCGCCATCCAGATGGGTGGCTGATTGGGGGCTGATCGGTACTTCGTGCGATAGTGCGCCAGGAAGGTCTCGATCTCCCGCCCCTTGGCCGCGTTCTCCAATTTCTCCAACAACCACCCATGGTTGTAGCGGGTGTCGAAGATCTCAGGATCCAGGTAGCCGTGAGGGCCATGGTGCTCAGCCAGGGTGTTGGTCAACTGGGCGCGTAGCGCGACTTCCAGCCGCTCGATGGCATCAAGCAGCAGCAGGCGGAGCTCACGATCGAACACATAGAGCCTCAGCACATCCTCGAAAGAGGTGCCCTCCAGAAAACGGTGCTCCTGGAGGCCTGGCTGGTAGAAGGGACGCGTGTAGGCTGAAAGGCGGAAATAGCTGATATTGCCCAGGTAGTGACGCACTCGAGCCTCGTCGGGTACCGCCAGGCCACGGCTGCATAGCGTTGCGATCTGCTCGTCAATGCTGTGTGCAGGCTTGTGGAAGTCGCTCATGCGTGACCTCCGGACACAAAAAACCCGCCAAAGTGTGCTTCAGTGAGAGGCATGGCGGGTGTGTTACCCGGCATGCTAGGGCATGACCCTTGCACTGTCAATGACCGTGTAAGACAAGACTGAGCGGCGCCCGTCCTCATGCCGACAGCTCCTCGATCATTTGCTTGATCCGGTCGGTGCAGGCCTTGAGGTTTGCGTCGATCTCTTCGAGCGGGCGCGGCGGCGTGAACTGGTAGAAGTGCCGGTTGAAGGGAATCTCGAAGCCGACGATGCCGATGCGGCCATCCAGCGGGTCGCGCTTCTCCTCGTCGATCCAGGCGTCGGGGATGTGGGGTTTCACCTCGCGTTCGAAGTAGTCGAACACCGACTCGTCCAGCGGCACGTTCTCGTTATCGCGCAGGCCGCTGTCGGGCTCGGGATTGCCCTTCTTGTCGAGGCAGATGTCCGCCTCCGGGTCGCGCTCGGAGAGGGCGTTGAGGGTAGCCTTCTGCACCGGGGCCCCGACCTTGAGGTCTGCCGCCTTGAACGCGGCCTTCAGCGCTTTGGTGAAGTTGTCGCGGTTGGTGTAGCGCTCTTCCGGATCGAGGGTGGTGCAGGCGGCCTTGAGGGCCTCGCGCTCGCCCTCCTCAAGCTTCTGGATCGGCTTCTCCTCGTCGAGCCGGGCCAGGCGCTCGGGGCTGGCCTGGAAGTTAAGGCGCAGCGGGCGCTCCACGGTAATCCGCCGGTAGCCGAAGGCCTCCACCGGGAAGCGCTTGCTCTCCTCGCTCTCCTCGAAGGCGCCGTAGAGGCGAACGATCTCCTCGATGTCGCGGTCGGCGACGAACTGGCGCTTGCTGCCCAGCGACTTGCGCATCTTACTGGCACGGCTGGTGGCGTTGATCAACTGCACCTGGCCACGGCGCTCGGCGGGCTTTTGATTGGAGAGGATCCACACGTAGGTGGCGATGCCGGTGTTGTAGAACATGTCGGTGGGCAAGCCGACGATAGCCTCCACCAGATCGTGCTGCAGCAGGTAGCGGCGGATCTCGGACTCGCCGCTGCCGGCGCCGCCGGTGAACAGCGGCGAGCCGTTGAGGATGATACCGATACGTGAACCTCCCTCCTGCCGGGAGCGCATCTTGCTCACCAGGTGCATCAGGAACAGCAGCGAGCCGTCAGAGACCCGCGGCAGGCCGGGGCCGAAGCGGCCATCGTAGCCCTTCTGCTTGTGCTCGGCGGCAACCTCTTTCTGTACCTTCTTCCACTCCACACCGAACGGCGGGTTGGAGAGCATGTAATCGAAGTGCTCGGCTGGGAGCTGGTCGTCATTGAGGGTATTGCCGAGCTTGATCTGCTCCACCGCCTGGCCCTTGATCAGCATGTCGGCCTTGCAGATGGCGTAGGACTCGGGGTTGAGCTCCTGGCCGTGCAACGAGACGGTCACGTCCTGGCTGACCTGCTGGATGTACTCGTCGCTCTCGGAGAGGAAGCCGCCGGTGCCCGCGGTGGGGTCATAGACGGTGACGATGCCGTGGGGACGCAGCTTGTCGTCCTGGCCAGTGAGCACCAGTGAGGTGGTCAGGTGGACGATGTCGCGCGGGGTGAAGTGCTCCCCCGCCGTGTCATTAGAGCTTTCGGCAAACTTGCGGATCAGCTCCTCGAACACCAGACCCATGCCGTAGTTGGAGAGCCACTGTGGGCTCATGTCGATAGCGGCGAAGCGCTGCACCACCTGGTAGAGCAGGTTACTGGCACCAAGCTGCTGTACGAATCCCTCGAAATCGAAGTGCTCGAAGATCTCCCGGGCGTCCTGGCTGAACGACTGCACGTAGCTCATCAGGTCGTCGGCGGTTTGGGTGTCGGAGAGCGTGCCCAGGGTCAACGGCGAGGCGTTGAAGAACGGCTGATCCGCCGCGCGCAGCAGTAGCTTCTCGCGCACCGCCTCGGGCTTGGCCTCGTGGGCGTGGGCTTCACGGAGCACCGCATCCTTGGTGGGCTCCAGCACGCACTCTAGGCGGCGCAGTAGGGTGAAGGGCAGGATGATCCGGCCATACTGGGATTGACGAAAATCGCCGCGCAGCAGGTCCGCCACGGACCAGATGAAGGCTGCCGTCTGAGAGTGACTGTCCGTGTTCAAGGTGCTTCTCCGCCTGTGCTGAATCTGGTGAAAACTGATGGGCACCATCATACACAGCGATGCACGTTCTCGGGCAGCAGCGATGCGCAGCAAGGCTAAAGCACCCAAAACACTGGCAAGTGAGTCTACAAAAGACGCGCCTACCGTTCGTATTGATTATCCCGCTCCTCGCTCTCCCCTCTCCCCTGGCGCGCTTGAGCACGCTGCAGCTGCCTCGCAACCTCCTCCTGGAGTTCATGTCGCTCGGTCTTCATCGGCGGCATGGAGCCCACAAAAGCCGCGATGCGCTTAGCCAGCTCCTGGTCTTCGGGGGCGCGGCTCTGGGCCATCTCCTTGGCCGCCGTCAGCCAGGCCTTGCGGACATAGGTCTGGCGCTCTTTTATACGATCCTCCCAGGGACGTGGCGTCGGTGCCTGACAGGCTTGCTGGTCGCGGAGGTCTTCAAGGACTTCCCGGACCTTCTCCTGGTCCACCTGCGGCGTCTGGCCTTTCTCGCGGATGTGGTGCACCACTTGGCTAACGCCCCTCTTGATCACGCCACGGGTGGCACGTGGCGTGGCCTCGGCATCTACCCCTCGACGCTCCAGCTCAGTGGCGAAGGCCTCCCGCCACTTCTGCGGGTCGCCCTTCCTCACATTCAGTCTGTACCCGTCATAGCCCAGGTTCTTCACCGTCAGGTGGACGTGAGGACTGTCCGTGTCGGTGTGCAGCGCCATAACATACTGATAGTTTTGACCGAACTGCCGTTTGGCGAACGTCCGAACAGCATCCTTCACGTCACGCGGATCAGTACCAGCCGGCATGGACATGACGATGTTGGTCGTATCACGGGTGTTCTTCCGGCGCTTGCCCTGATCCTGCGACCAGTCCTTGGCCAGGGCCCGCACCTCGTCCTTCCCTTGGATCACGTCGCCACGATCGTCCTCGAGCTCCAGATTGCCGTTTCGGCTGATGTAGTCCAGGTGGGACTGGACATGATCGGCTCCCTTGGCATTACCGGTGATCTTCACCATGACCTCGGGCGCATAGTTCACGACTCGCCGGGCACGCGCACGGTTGCCGGATCGTCCACCCTTGCTCTTGACCGAGCTTTCCAGCAAGTCAGCAATGGTGTCGTCAGCCAGACTACCCATCCTCCCCTCCTCGGCTGGCTCTCAGTGTCGCTTTCGCTTTAATCCCTTGGCTCCCCAGCTCGGCAGCGAATAACTCCCGCCACTTCTGGGGGTCGCCCTTTTTTACATGCAGGCGATGGCCGTCATACCCCAGGTTCTTAACCGTGAGGTGTACCTGTGGGTTGTCCGTATCAGTGTGGAGCGCTATTACATACTGATGATTCTGGCCAAACTGCCGCTTGGCAAACTCCCGGACGGAATTCTTCATGTCGCTCGGATCAATAATGGCCTGTATTGACATGATGATATTGGTGGTGTCACGAGTGTTCTTCCTGCGCTTCCCCCGGTCCTGCGACCAGTCCTTGGCCAGGTCACAAACCTCGTCTTCGCCTTTGGTTATAAAGCCGCGTTCGTCTTCAAGCTCCACAGCCCCATCCTTGCTGATATCTATCAAACCTTGCTGGATCTGATGCGCATTGTAAGCATGGCCAACGACCCGCACTATCACCTCGTTCTTCGAGTTAGTCATCGTCACCCCACCGATTCATGTTGCGTGACAGCAGGCTGGCCACCTGCTCCTTGTGCAGTTCAATCCGTTCGACCAACTTCTCAATGGCGTCTCGCTTGAGATTGTCGCTCTCGCGGAACTCGATATTCAACGCCCTCGCCACCTGGTTGAGGTTACGGCCAATGGCTGTCAATTCCCGATTGGACTCCCGCAGGGCGGATACCTCGGCATCGGTCAGTACGGGTTCTCTATGCAGCTCAGCCAGAACCATCGCCATAACCCAACTGGTACGGCTGGAATAGCCCTCCTTTTGAGCGCGCTCTGCTAACCAGCGATCTTGGGTTGGCGATAGTCGGATGGTGAGCTTGCAGGATCTAGTTTCGCCCTTGCAGCCGTCCAGCGTCACAGTTCCTCCGGCAACGCGCTGAATCATACGCCGTAGCATGTCCGACTCGCGCAGGCCGTTGGCCTTGCAGAACAGCGTCCAGGCTTTCTTATCGCTGTCTGTCAGGCGTGCTTCAACTCTCGGCATAGCCCAGTTCTCTCCACCGATGAGAGGTGGGGCTAGGCAAGCTTGCCGGCATACGCCAGCACTTGCCGAATCCTGCCCTAGCCCTAACCCCTCCATTTTTTTCGTACGTACGAAATTCTGCGTGTGCACTAGGCAGCGTTTTCGTCCCAGTAACGAAGGCTTCGCCATTAGCAATACGGGCGGACCTGCCTCACACCTGCCCGTCGCCAGGGACTAAGTCAGAGTCGTCGCCATTAGCCATAGGGGAGGCAGCTGTCTCAAACGAACTTGCCTCTCCATGCTCTTGACGACGCCTTGCCAGCTCAGCTTTGCACCACTCGCCAGCGGCGCGCATCTCTGCGCGCAGGTCCTCGATCTCCTCAGGTGTCAAACGCCGGTAGCTCATGGTGTCTCCTCCTGAGATGCGTCGCTTCGGAGCTCCGGATATAGCGCTGTACGCCATCGCCACTGGAGAATGCACACGGCAATGCCGGCCGCACTGAAAAACAGAGTACGAGCAGCTTCGCCATCGCCAGTAAGGGTGCCCCTGACTAAACCAGGGAGTTCAGTTAAGAAGGCCACGAACAGCAGAATACCCACTACCAGTAATAGGCCCGAGAGTCCCAGCGCTCCCCCTCGCTTTACCCGCGCCCAGCGGACGCGCCAGGTATCGATCCACTTGGTTTCCATGGCGTTATCCTCTCGTGATGGTATTGCCGGCACCAAAGCGTTTTTGGTAGGCGTGATAAGCCTTCTTGGCACCGTGGTAAGGAGAGGTTGCCGCACTGCCTGCTAAGCGTGCATCACGTTGAACGCCGCGATACTGACGGCGGATTGCTGAGGGACGCATCGCGGACATAGCAGAGCCCAGAGCGCCCTGAGTTGCCAATGCCACACCACCGCCCAATGCAGAAGCAATGGCCGGCACCTGCTTCAGCACGAGGATTCCGAGGGAAAAAAAAGCAATCAGATAAGCGCTTGTGGTCATACTGGCCATGCTGCCTGCCGAGGATTCCACGATGTTCATGAACGCTTCGCTGACATCGATGACCATGCGCCCAATGGCTGAACCCAAAACCAGCAGCATGCCGAAATTAATCACCATGCCCAGCCAGCTCTCGAAAAAGCGTTGGGTGCTGTTAAACAGCAGGCCAATGATAAAGAGCGGACCAATCGCCAACAGCACCGTCGTTGCCACCTTGCTGGCCAGCAAGAGAAACGCCACTACGATGGCAACACCACCACCAAACACCATAATCAGAATTGCCACCAAATACATGCCGAAATCACCACTCATGACTCCCGCTTTATCCCAGGCCTGATCAGCTACGGAGAGAACGCGGGAGAACAGGCTGTCCAAAATGGCCGCTGCGCCTCCATTGGACCCCGTGATGACTGCTGCTACCTTTTCCGGGCCGTGAGCCAGAACGTCCACCACCACGCCCATATAGGTACCGACCGTCAGCCCCAGAGTCATAATGAAGCCGATGCGAAGGATGCGAAAAACGCCCTCCTGCAAGGGCTCACTGACCTTGCCAAACATCATCAAATAGCCCCAGATGGCAATCCAGACGATCAACATACTGGTAAACATTGGAGTGATGTAGGCGATGAGGTCGGTAGCCGTGTTGATAATGTACTGGTCCAGTGCCTGATCAACGACGGAGAACATGCCTTCAAACAAGTTCATGAGTCCTCCTCGCTCTTGAGGCTAGACAGATCGAGCTCGAAGAGCTTACCGCTAGACAGCGCCCGCTCCGCCTGGAGTGCATTAATGCAATTTGACGTCTCCTGGAGTTCGCCAGGGTTGTTGCCACACGTCTCCAGTGTCACCTTACGCTCGTCGTCATGCGCTTTGTACCAGTCCACGGTCTGCACCGGACCAGTGTCCGGGGTGTCATCAAAGCACCCGGTCTGCACAACGCTGACCAGAACCACAACGGCAATATTTCGTGCGCACGAAATTTTCCTGGTACTCATAAAGCCTCCTTACCAATCAAGCTCAAAAGGTTCCCCTGATGACGCGACACGCATCTGTTGAACCCGCTGAGCGTGAAGCGCCTGGTTGGCCTCGGCTTGCGACCGGAACATGGTCAGCTTGGCCATCTCGTTTTGCAGCAAGACTTCCTCGGCTCCGATACGGGCCTGGAGGTCCAGAACGTCTTTCTGGTCCGGACTGTTGTTGACCGCGGCCACTAGGCCGGTCAGCTCGCTAAAACGCTCCTGGGCCTGTTCCAGGGATTTTTGGGACTGGCCAAGCCAGGTCGCCGTGCTCTGGTTGCCGCCGTCATAGAGGTCCGCCACGTCGCCGGACAGGCCGTGTTCGCTCGCACTCCTGATGCCGGCGCTGTACAGCACCCCGTTGGGATCAACGTTCACGGCAGTGTCATAGGCCGAGTCGATGACGCCAGCCAAGTCACGGGAACCACTCATGCTGTCTAGTTGCCTATTGGCCGTTTCGAGCTGGTCTTGCAACTGTTCGAGCTGGCTCAGCATGTGCTCTACTTGCAGGATCTGCTGGGCCAGGCTCGACGTGTCGATGACGGGAATCCCGCCAGCCATGGCAAGCTGCGACAGACTGATGGTGGCCGCGAGGGTGAAACCCGAAATTTTTCGTGCGCACAAAATTTGCCCTTCCATTGATATACTCTTCAAGTCTTATCGTTAAAGGCGAGCCTGACTTTAGGTAACAGAGCCAATCGCATGCTCTTATCCCAGGAGCTTATCAAGCTCTTTTGTCTTACCAAGCACAGACTCAACCAGCTCCTCAAGCTCCGCAATGCATGAGCAATACTCTTCAGGAATAGCAATGACAACGTTAGCAAGATGTTCTTTTGCATAACGTCCAGCGATCAAAATTTCCTCAATATCACTTATCAAACCTTGCCTCTTCTTTTCGATTTCCCTCAGCCTTCTAAGCTCCGAACCAGTATATATTTTTTTTGAATCTAACTGATATTCCACCCTACCTCCAAAAAGCAAAGCTTAACTCAACTGACTCCACTTATTGCTTTCTTTAAATTCAAAATCGCCATCTCTCCGGTCAATGAAGAGCCAAACTGATCTACCATTTTTTTTGCTCGCTGATCCCCAAAAAACTCACCAAGTTCTTTAGGAGTGCTATAACAAGACACTCCATGACTTTGTTCACAACTCACGATCGCTCTTTTACTTTCTGGGAATATTTGTGTAGTGGTTTCTGTAATAGGTTTTACCAAACCGGACCTCCGTGAACTCTTATTGGTCACTGAGGGAACAGAAAATTGGTCAAACACTGATTCTCCATTTGCGCCAAACCCTGATGTCTCCTGGCCTCCCGCTGAAATTTTGTCGCGCCGTTGTCGTCCTTCATTCAGGAGCTCATGAAGACGTTTCCCATCAAGACGAAACCATGTCTTGGCCGGTATCCCACTCTTATCCTCCTCTATAACACCTATATATCTCAAAATTTTACGCGCATTCATTTGCTGCTTTGGCGTAAGCCCCGTCTCGTTCTTCCAGCTGTCCTTAACCCCCTTTTGCTGCTTATGAAACCAGCCCCCTCTTTTTTTTACAAAGTCTCTCCTAGACCAGTAAACAACCTGACTCAGAAAGACAGCAGCAGGGATAGTCATCCCGTCAATCAACATGTAATCTGCCGCATACCCAACTGGAAACTCGACAGATTCGTATACCTTATCAACATAGTCCTTTTCCATTATTACAACCCTCTCGTTTAGTGTTAGCCGTTCGGCGCCGAACTCTCTTCAAGGTTCAACACGCTCTTAACTTGAAGTGTTCGAAAGTAGACACGCCTCCCTACACGAACCATCGTAGGTTTTAACTTACGAGAGACTTCTGTGTCAGAATAAAGCGAGACACGTACCCCATCAGGAGATCGGCCAAGCAAGTCAGCCAGGTCCGAAACACTCATAAGCAAACCAAAACGGTTAATTAGATACTCTTCTGTGGTCACTACTCCACCTCATTGGCAACGAATGCTGCGAGGGAAGTGTTAATTATTTGAAAGTGAGGCACAAGCTAATACGAGAAAGGTAAGCAATGCTAATCAATCAAAATACACCACTTTGAAAATCAAAATAGTTAACTTTGATTTTCAAATCATCGCATATTGCAAATATTCTAACAAAAAACCCTTTTTAATTAGCAACCTACAACAGTTACATATTATTACAAAAAAAACTCAGAAAGATACAGATTTAATGATGAAAAACCCGAATTCTGTCTTTTGTTTTTTCCGGTGGAGCTGTCAAATCCTAAAACATTATTCTGCTGGCTTTGAACTAGCTTCATACATGCTCCCATTGACTTCAGTCGACAAGAACCGACTCCAAGGGAGACCTCATATAATGCCACATTAATGACATTAAAAATAAAAGCCATTTAAAGCCCTAAAAAAGAAAAAAATATCACCAACAAAGGCAATAAATACCGTCACTATTTTCACATTAACACTGCTACCTTACCCAAATCAAATCGCCATCCCAGTGGCCATTAAACTGTTCATACCCTCCTTCTCTCGTCGCAACCTGAAGGCGACTTTCCATTTGATGGCAATAATAGTCAAAGCCCACTTGAAAAAAACCTTCTCGTATCCGCATTGGGTCTAAATAGACCACCAAAGCGTCTTCTTCTCTCCAATCAATGTACGATTTATCTTGACTCTGGTGCCAAACCTTAATAGAGAAACTAAATTCCGGTTTAGAGAAAGTAGAGTAGTAAGCCAAAAAGACCGATTTCTTGGTCTTAAATAATTCTTGTATTTGATTTCGATCCCCGTCGATTTGTATTTTGTCTATATCTTTATGCAGATCCTCCATCATCGTTTTAAGGAAGTAGTCCGAAATAACTCTTGATTTTATCTCATGTGAGATATGAAAGGCCAAATCAATGATGCTAGCTTCTTTTTTATCATCTGCTTCGCCGTAGGCACCTACTGAAATATTAATAGCCACTGCAATATCTTTAGGCGCTGGGTAAAAGTCGCCTACTCTTACGAACTCACTAATCAACCCTCTAAATGGTGACTGGTTTACCAAATCCCTTGCGCTCCAATATTCACTTATTGGAAACGCCCTTGAAGCATCATTTAATATCTGAGCAACATGGTACCTGAAAAAATAACCCTCAATCCGCTCCCTAACAAACATCTTTACTGGGTAAAAAACATACAACCCCCCGAGCAATTTGAATAAATACCCTGCCATTACACTTCTCCTTATAAGATAATTTTACACTACACCTGACAACCAAAACTTTCAGGCCTTGAGGCCTATCAAACTAGCGAGCAACCTATAAAACCCTTTTAATAAGATTTTACCCCATATAATGCATTGAATTAAAAAAGTTCGCCACAAAAACCATCAGTACTCATTGTGAAAAACGGGGTAAGCACCTTCCACAAATTAAGAAATCATAGAAATGCTTACTAGTTGAAAAAACTAACACATACAACCACTTTATCACCACCAACAAACCCAAGATCATATAAACTATATTATCCATCATTTAGTTTATCCAGCTTATCCACCAAGTCCTCCGCCCTCAGATGCGTATACCGCCTCAGCATCTGCATCGACTTGTGGCCACTGATCGCGGCAACCTCCTGGTCGGATAGCCCGGCCTCTACCAGCCGGCTGACGGCCTCATGGCGTAGGTCATGAAAGCGAAAGTCATCGAGCCTGGCCTGCTTCTTCGCCTGGTTCCAGAGCTTGGTATAGGCGTAGGGGCCGCGCTTTCCGTCTCGACCAGGCTCACCGAAGAACACCAGGTCACAGTCGAGCGGGCGCACCGGATTGTTCAGTGCCTGCTTGAATACCTCGGTGGCGGCCTTGGTCAGCGGCACCAGGCGAGCTTCGTTGTTCTTGGTGTCCGTGAGGCGCACCACGCGGCGTTTCACGTCGACCTGGGAGCGAGTCAGGGTCAGTATCTCCGACGAGCGCATACCCGTCTCCAGAGCGATTCTGGCGATCCACACCAGCATGGGGTTGCTGTGCTGCCGCAGCACGGCAAACAGCCGCTTCTCCTCGTCGGGGCTCAGGCGCCGATCTCGCCCCTCCCCTGGGCTGGGCTTGCGGATATTCTGAACAGGGTTATAGGTCAGGCCGAGGCCCCATTCCTGGATGGCAACGGTATAGAGGTGGCCGAGCAGGGCGAGCTCCAGGCGTACGGTATTGGCGCTGATGGGCTGGCCACGATGACCAATGCTTTTCAGGCGGGTATCACGGAAGTTGGCGATCAAATCCGGCGTCAGCGCTGCGAGGGAGTACTTGCCCAAGTGCTCAATAAGCGTGTTGGCCTTGTGGCGCTCGCTCTTCTGGGTGCTGGGCTTCTTGGTAGGGGTAACGTCGGACAGATAGCGCTTGAGGGCGGCTTCGAGCGTCATTCGCTCCGAGGCGCTGCGCAGCATATAGACGCCGCGCACCATCTCGTCTTCTGTACGGCGTGCCCAGTCCTGGGCATCACGCTTGGTGCGGAAGGTCTTGGAGGTGGTGGGCCAGCCGGTCTTGCGGATGACAGCTTTCCAGCTACCGGCAGGGGTCTTGACGATGGTGGCCATGAAAGTCTCCAGGGGGCCGAAGGATCGGCACTGTACCGAAACTGTACCCTTGGACTATGGGACTCACCAAAGAGAATGCTTAAGTAGCTGATTTTCATGGTGGGCCCAGCAGGGCTCGAACCTGCGACCAAGGGATTATGAGTCCCCTGCTCTAACCAACTGAGCTATAGGCCCTTTCCGGAAACGCCGAACGGCGCCGCCGTATGATAGCGAAAGCCGATGGGTGAGGCCAGCGCCGAAGGCGATACCGCCCTCGGCGCGGCGCATTCGGGACCGGCGCCTTAGCCGCTGACGATGGTCAGGATGGTGTAGGGGGCCTCGCAGGCGTGACGCTCGTCACGCTCGTCCACGCTGCCGAGCCCCAGGTGGCGGTCGTTGTCGTAGGCGACAAACAGGCGATCGTGATCCAGCACGGCCAGGCCCTCGGCCTTGTGCTCGAACTCCAGCGGTGCGCCTTCCGGGGTGGTCACCAGTCGCGGGGTCTCGCCGGCGCGGAACTCCGCGAGGCTCAGCTCCCAGAGGTAGCCGCCGATCTGCTCTTCCCCATCCTGCTCGGTCTCGAAGCTGGTCAGCAGATAGAGCCGGGCGTGGTAGGGGTCGTACTCGAGGCTCGAGAGCCCGCACTCGAAGCGCACCCCCTCGTGGTGCCCCGGATCGAAGGCGAAGAACTCCCGCATCTCGTCGAGGAACTCGAGGTTGCCGCTCTCGCTGATCCGGTAGTGCGCGCCCACTACGCGGCTGACGTAGGCGAAGTCGTCATGGGCGTTGCCCTGCTCGCGGATGCCGAACAGCAGCAGGCCGTCGCCGCGCTCGCCGGGAATCGCCGCGAGCCCCTCGATCTTGTAGTAGGGAAAGCCGATGGCGCCGCTGAGCTTGCCGCGCAGCTCGAGCGAACCCTCCACGCCGTCGCGGGGGTCGGGGTCGACCACCTGCACCTTGTCGGGCTCGCCCAGCGGCCAGATCAGCAGGTGGTTGTAGTCGTTGAGCGCGTGGCTCTCGTCGTCGATGCGATCGAAGCCGGTGGTGGCCAGCACGTGGCGGCCATCGGCGGTGAGGGCAAAGTCCTCGTACTTCTCGGCCTGCTTGATCAGCGGCTGAGTGTAGTAGTCGAGGCGGGTGTCGTCGGGGCCCTCGTCGCCGATCGGCAGGGCGAAGCAGGCGGAGCGCGCCTCGCCGGGAATCGGCTTGTCGCTGGCCATCAGCAGCCGCTTGCCGTCGAAGGCCACCGCCGAGACCTCGGCGTTCACCAGCCTGCCCTTCTCGTCCCGCAGGCCTGCGGGAAAACAGTGAATGGTGCCCTGCTGCCGAATGCTCGCCTTGACCATGAGCACGCCTCCTCTCGTGAATATGTTCCTCACCCTAATGGGCCAAGGCCCACCGCGATAGGGCGCGAGCCGTAACAGTCCGTTACCGCACGGCAGTGAACCCGCACGGCTTCACACCGTACAAAGGGGGTGCAGCGTGACGGCACGCCGCAGAATCTGGCTAAGCTACTCAGTGGACCCGTAGCCACGGGCCTGACGCCAGGTTCCTGCCGACAGGAGCCTAATGCGAACCGCCTGCGAAAGAAGCCTGTACAAGGAGAGATCACATGATTCACGGAAAGCCCCTGCATCACGCCATCCATACCGCCACCCTCGGCGCCGTGCTCGCTGGTGGCCTGGTGTTGTCCGCCAGCGCCATGGCCGCGCCCCAGGGCCTCTACTCCGCCGACGAGCTGATGGATGCCGATGTCTACTCCACCGCCGGCACCGCGCAGATCGGCGAAGTCGAGGACATCCTGCTCGACAACGACATGACGGTGCGCGCCCTGGTCGTCGACACCGGCAGCCTGCTCGATCTCAAGGGTAACCAGCAATTCGTGGTCGAGGCCGGCAAGTTCACCGTCGAGACCCACAACGGCAACAGCCTCGAAGAGATCGAGTATCAGGTGAACATCGACCTGAGCGAGGCGGAACTGGTTCAGCAGCCGGCCTACACCAACGACTGGTGGCAGAACGCCCGCCAGGGCGCCCAGCAGGCCTGGGAAAACACCAAGGAGGGCGCCGCCAGCGCCTGGGAAAGCACCCAGGAGGGTGCGTCACGCGCCCTGGATCGCATCGGCCAGGCGCTGGAGAACGTCGGCGAGAAGACGCAGGACGCCGCCAACCAGTAATCACACCCCCGCCTCGCCGGAGCGCAGCAAGGCAGTAAGAAAGACGGGCCCGATCTTGGATCGGGCCCGTCTTATTGATGATACCCCCGCCCCGCTGTTGCACGATCCGCAACTCGACGTTTCATGAGAAAGGGCATCAAATGAGGATCATTCTTCATTAGAATTCCTTGCCATTGATAATCACTATCATTCAAGGAGTCCCATGCCCTCTCTCGCCCCCCATGCCCTGTCCCGCGCCGTGGCGCTGGCCGCCGCCTCCACCGCCCTGCCGGCCCTGGCTCAGGAAGCCGTCGACCTCGACAGTCTCGTGGTGACCGCCGCGGGCTTCGAGCAGGCCATGAGCGAGGCGCCGGCCAGCATCTCGGTGATCTCCCGCGAGGAGCTGGAGCAGAAGCGCGTGACGAGCCTCGCCGACGCGCTGCGCGGCGTGGAGGGGGTCGATGTGGGCGGCCAGGTCGGCAAGACCGGCGGGCGCAACATTCGCATTCGCGGCCTGCCCAGCGACTACACCCTGATCCTGATCGACGGCCGCCGCCAGAATACCGCCGGCAGCGTCACCCCCAACGGCTTCGGCGAGACCGCCACCAGCTTCTTTCCGCCGGTGTCGAGCATCGAGCGCATCGAGGTGATCCGCGGACCGATGTCGACCCTCTACGGCTCCGACGCCATGGGCGGCGTGATCAACATCATCACCCGCAAGGTCGGCCGCGAATGGGGCGGCTCGGTAGAGGCCGAGACCACGCTCAACGAGCACGACGAGTATGGCGACAGCCGCGCCACCAGCCTCTACGCCAGCGGGCCGCTGATCGAGGACACCCTGGGCCTGCAGGTGCGCGGGCGTTTCCATGACCGCGACGCCTCGCACCTGACCTACACCGAGGCGGATGGCACCGAGGTGCCGGTCAGCCAGCGCGGCCCAAGCCCGGTGGAAGGCGACGTCTACAGCCTGGGCGCCAGGCTCAGCCTGACCCCGAACGCGGATAACGACCTGTGGCTCGATGCCGAGACCAGCCGCCAGCGCTACAACAACGATGAGGGACAACTCGGGACGCTGGACACCCCTGAAAACGGCATCAAAGGCTACTCCGATGAACTGCGTTTCGAGCGGAACCAGCTGACCCTCGGTCATACAGGGCGCTTCGATGCAGGAACCTGGGAATCCAGCCTGATGCACAATGTGACCGAGACGGAAGGCCGCACCATTCCGGATGTTACCGAAACCAACAGCGACGGTGACGTAACGGCATACTACGGCTTCGGCGAGATACATCCGACGCTGCCTCATCGGCCGCGGATTGGCTCCGAACGTGAGCTGGAGACGACGAATACGGTTCTGGACAGCAAGTTCGTGATGCCGCTGGGCGATCACGTCACGACCGTCGGCGGCCAGTGGATGGATTCCGAGCTGACCGATGGCCTGGCCACCGAGGAGTTCGCCCAGACCACCTGGGCGCTGTTCGCCGAGGACGAGTGGTGGTTCACCGACGACTGGGGGCTGACCCTGGGCGGGCGCTACGACCACCACGACGCCTTCGGCAGCCAGTTCAGCCCGCGCGGCTACCTGGTGTGGAACGCCACGCAGCAGTGGACGCTCAAGGGCGGTATCAGCCGCGGCTACAAGACGCCTACGCTCAACGACCTGCACGCCGGCATCAACGGCGTGACCGGCCAGGGCACCGTGCTGACCATCGGCAATCCCGGCCTGGAGCCGGAGACCAGCACCAGCAGCGAACTCTCCGCCCAGTTCGACAACGGCGACGGTTTCATGGCAAGCGCCACCCTCTTCCATACCCGCTTCGACGACAAGATCGCCGCCGGGCCGGATCTCGCGGTGAGCGGCGACCCGCTGATACCGGATGGCACCTACGCCCAGGACATCAACGTCGACGAGGCCGAGACCCAGGGCATCGAGCTGGCGACCCGCCTACAGCTGGCACCGGCCTGGCACCTGAGCGCCAACTACACCTATACCGACAGCGAGCAGAAGAGCGGCGAGCAGGCCGGCGAACCGCTGACCGACACCCCGGAGCACGCCGTCAACGCCACGCTGCGCTGGCAGGCAAGCGACAGGCTCAGCACCTGGCTCTCAGGCGAGTATCGCAGCGAGCGCTATCGCAACCGCGAGCGGGTGCGCGGCGCCGCCTCCTTCGCCGACCTGGGCGACTTCGAGGCCTACGCGCTCTTCCACCTCGGAGGCAGCTATGCCCTGTCGAACAACGTGACGCTCAGCGCCACCGTCTACAACCTGCTCGACAAGGACTTCGTCGACTACCGCGCCTACGACGGCGGCAGCAAGTACGGCAACGCCTACGCCAACAGCGAGGAGGGCCGTCGGCTGTGGCTCTCGGCGCGCTACGCGTTCTGAGCCGGGGTGAGCCACGCCTCGTCGCCCCGCACGCATCGCCCCGGCCTCCGCCGGGGCGGTGAGTTAACGAGATAAAATACCATCGGTTAATTATTTTCATCTAGCCATCCAGCTGGCACACTACGCACTCGCTTCCCCATCTGTCTTTCCCGCCCCTCCTTCCGCCATGGCCGCCGACATGCCCGATTTCGATGAACTGACCGCCTTCGACGACGTCATGGAGACGGGCAGCCTGACCCGCAGCGCCCAGGCGCTGGGCGTGGCCAAGTCGACCCTGAGCCGGCGCATCAGCCAGCTGGAGACCCACCTCGGCCAGCCGCTGCTGCGCCGCCAGGCCAACCGGCTGATTCCCACCGAGGCGGGGCTGCTGTTTCACGACTACTGCCGCGACATGCTGGCGCTGGCCACGCGCAGCCGCGAGGCCCTGAACGAGCTCTCCGAGTCGATCAGCGGCCGCATCAGCCTAGAGGTCCACGGCGCCCTGGCGCGCTGCTGGCTGGCCCCGATCATCGATGCCTTCCTGGCGCGCCACCCGGATGTGGAGCTGTCCCTGCACGCGCGGGAGGTCGCGCCCCAGGTTCCCGACAGCCACCGCCTGCATGTCTGGCTGGGCCCCGTGCCGCCCTCGGAGCTCAAGGCAGAACCGCTCGGGCACCTGACCCGCGGCCTCTACGCCCACCCGGACTACCTGGCTCGCCACGGCGTGCCGCCTCACCCGCAGGCGCTCGCGCCACACGCCTGGATCGATCTGCTGGGCCACAGCCGACGCGGGCTCACGCTGCACCACGCCGAACAGGGCAGCGTGCACGTTCGCCCGCCGCGCTCGCGGCTGAGCGTCGATCTGACGCTGCTGCACGTCGATGCCATCGCCCGCGGGCGGGGCATCGGCCTGCTGCCCCACTGGCTGGCCGAGCAGCGCGAGGCCCATCACCCCGGCGAGCTGGTGCCCTGCCTGCCCGACTGGCAGGCGGCGCCGCTGCCGGTCACCCTGCTCTCGGCCTATGGCCACCAGCCGCGGCGGGTCGCCACCCTGCTCGAGGTGCTGCGCCAGGCGGTCCCCGAGGCCTGGCACGCCCCCACCCCGGCGAACTGAGCCACCCGGCAGCGCTGAACGCGATCCGTTCTGGCTGTTCTTCGACAGTGCGGTCTACGCTCACAGGGCTGGCGTTTCGATCCTTGACCCTGCGCGTCGCTCGCGCCGTTGGCGTCGCCGTAGGGCCTCTATTCTCACGCGGTGCTCGAGCCCTGCGTGACGACCGATCGCGACGTCGCGCCGCCTTTTCATGAAGCGCAGGGCACTGCCCGGGTGTGCGCCGAGTCAGCCTTTGCTAGGATGGCCGCCCTTCATTAGCTTGCTATCTTTAACGGCCGGCTGTCACGACCATCCCTCACCACGACCTTCGGCGCGTCAGGAGCAGACATGGGCCTTCAGGAAATCGCCCTGGGCGGCATCTATCTCTCTCCCCTGCTGGCCTATGCCCTGCTGGGATTGCTGGTCGCGCTGATCCTGCGTGCCCTGCTGTACCGGCTGCCGGGCACGTCACGCCCGTGGTTCGAGGCCTGGTTCGATACCGCCCTGTTCGTGATCTGCACCGCGGCCATCGCCTACCTCGCCGCCTTCACCGACGGAACGCTTTGATATGCGCACCCTGCTTCGCAGCCTCGTGACCCTGGCCGTCGTGGCCGCGGCCATCGCCGCCGGCCTGTGGCTATGGCACTACTACCTGTATACCCCCTGGACCCGGGACGGCCGCGTGCGGGCCGAGGTGATCACCATCGCCCCGGACGTCGCCGGGCGCGTCGACATCCTGGCGATCACCGACAACCAGCGTGTCGAGGCGGGCGATACGCTGTTTGCCATCGACCCGACTCGCTATCGGGCGGCCGTGGCGACCCACCAGGCCGTGGTGGAACAGCGCCAGGCAGAGCTCGAGCTGAGCCGACACGAGGCCTCGCGACGCAACCGCTTGACCCGGCAGGCCATCAGCGCCGAGAGCCAGGAGTCGTCGCGCATCGACAGCCGCGTGGCCGCCGCCTCCCTGGCCCAGGCGCAGGCTGAGCTCGAGCGCGCCCGCATCGACCTGGCGCGCACCACGGTCAGGGCCCCCGCCGCGGGCCACGTGCTCAACCTGCAGCTGGCCGAGGGCAACTACGTCAACGAGGGCTCGCCGGTGATGGCGCTGGTCAAGGCCGACTCGTTCTATGTCACCGGCTATTTCGAGGAGACCAAGATCGACACGCTCCGCGTGGGCGAGCTCGCCCGCATCACGCTGATGAGTGGAAATACCGAGCTTGCCGGGCGTGTCGACAGCATCGGACGCGCCATCGCCGACACCAACACCGATCCCAACGCCCAGCTGCTGCCGCGCGTGCAGCCCAGCTTCAGCTGGGTGCGCCTCGCCCAGCGCATTCCGGTGCGCATCGCCCTGGACGACATCCCCGAGGACATCACCCTGAGCGCCGGCATGACGGCCACGGTGCGCATCACCGAGCACGCGGAGTAGGCGCGCATGTCGCCCTGGTTCGAGGCCTACCTGACGCCGTCTGCGACGTCGCTCAAGTTCGCCTTCAAGGCGAGCCTGGCGATGCTGATGGCGCTTTACCTGGCGCTGTGGTTCGACCTGGAGCGCCCCTACTGGGCGCTGATCTCGGCCGCCTTCCTGCAGATTCGCCCGATGAGCGGCATGGTGATCGAAAAGGGCCTGAGCCAGCTCGGCGGCACCCTGGTCGGCTGCCTGGCGGGCGTGGCGATCATGGGGCTGTTCGGCCAGGCCCCGCTGCCGGCGCTGATCCTGCTGACGCTGTGGATCATGACCTGCACCTACGCGAGCTCGCTGCTGCGCGGCAATGCCGCCTACGGCTGCATCATGGGCGCCGTCACCGCGATGCTGATCGTGGTGATCGGCGCCAGCCGGCCCGACGGCATCTTAGCCATCGCCGTGGCTCGGCTGTCGGAACTGGCCCTGGGGGCGCTCTGCGCCACCCTGGTCAGTTCGCTGCTGTGGCCCATCCGGGTGCGCGACCATCTGGCCGAGCAGGCCGACCGCGTCGTCAACCAGGCCTTCCGGCATGGGGCCCAGCGCCTCGCGAACAGCGCCGATCTCGGTGCCCTGCAGGAGAGCCTGACCGCCAGCCTCGAGCCGCTGACCCAGCTCGAGGCGGACAGCCAGGCCGCCCGCTTCGAGGGCCCGGAGGGCCCCGGCCGCATTCGCGCCAGCCACGTGCTGACCCGCCGCACGCTGCACCTGGTGGCGAGGCTTCATGCCCTGCAGCAGCTCCTCGAGCACGCGGGCACCCGTCTGGACCCGCGGCTTCACCAGCTGGCCGCCGAGATTGCCGACGGCTTTCGTGAGGCGGCCGAGGCGTCGGGCGTGGCCCAGGCGCGCCGCCGCCTGCAGGCGCTGCGCCGACGGGCGATGGTCGAAGAGGGAGTGATAGCAGATGGAGTGGTCGAAGCTGGAGTGGTCGAAGCAGGAGATATTGGCGAGGGAGAGACCGGCGAAGACGAAGCCGCCTCGCCGCTTGAGCGGCGCGTCATGCACGGCCTGCGCGAAGTCCTTGGCCATGCCCTGGTCATGCTCGATGCCCGCGAGGCGATCGCCCACCCCATCGACCGGCGCCTGCGCGCCGCGCCCCTGGCCTGGCATCGCGATCGGCTGGCCGCCGCGCTGAATGCCCTGCGCGCCGGGCTCGTGTTTCTGACCCTCGCCTCCTTCTGGATCGCCACCGGCTGGGACAACGGCCAGGTGGCCATGCTGATGGGCACCCTGGGCTCGGCCTTCTTCGCCAGCCGCGACGACCCCGCCGCCGCGGCGTTGACGTTCGCCAAGGGCATGCTGGCGGCGGTGCCCTGCGCCTTCCTGTTCGGTCATGTGCTGCTGGCCCAGGCCAGCGGCTTCCCCCTGCTGGCGCTACTCCTGCTGCCCCCGCTGTTCCTGGGCCTGCTCGGCGCCGCCGACCCGCGACTGATGGGCTACTGCCTCGCCTTCACCATCGGCAACATCCTGCTGACCATGCCCGGCAACGGCATGGACTTCTCCTTCGACGGCTTCCTCAATCGCGCCATCGCCGTGCTGGTGGGGCTGGGCACGGTGGTGGCGGGGTTCCGCATGATCCCTGGCCTCGGCCCTGGGCTGCGCAGGCGGCGGCTGGTCGGCGCCATCGCCCGCGACCTGCGCGCCCTGCCCACCTCGACGCTCCACGAGGCGGAGGGCCGCTTCATCGGCCACATGGCCGATCGCCTGCTACACCTGGCGCGCCACGACGACACCCTGCCCGAGGAGCGGCGCCATCTCTTCGCGCTGGGCCTGACCGGGCTGGACGTCGGCTATGCCTGCCTGCAGCTGCGACGCCGGCTCGACGACCTGCCGGGCACGCCGCTCGACCGAGCGCGCCGGGCCTTCTTCGCCACCCTGGCGGACGCCTTCGCCGACAGCGCCCGGGGGCGCATGCCCATCGACGTACGGCGCACCGGCGACGACCTGGTGGCGGCCCTCGACGACCAGCAGGCGCTGAGTGCCCACCATCGCATGATGATTGCCGGCCTGGTGGAGCGCCTCGACCTGGCGCTGGCGCAACAGGCCGAGCGGGCACGCGCCACGGCGCCCGCTGCCCTTGCGTCCATGAGCGTGACCGGGAACGGATCCACCACCGATAACGATCAGGAGAACGAAAGCGAGAACGAGAGCACGACCGAGCCGCCCAGGCCCGCCTGAACCCGGCCGGCGGTGTCCTCCATCAGGAACCCGCCGGGCCGCGCGCAGTCTTTAGTCCGTTAGTGGAGAGTCGTTAGTCTGTTCGTGGAAGGTCCTAGACTGTTCGTGAAACGCCCGGGATCGCCATCACAGAGGGGAGTACCGCATGTCGCTATCACGCCGGTCGCTGACCATCGCCCTGCTCACGGGCGCCTGGGTCACTGGAGCCGTAGTCGCCATTCCGGCGGCCGCGGCGGAGGTGATCGCGGAGCACCTCGCCACCGACCACCATGAGCTGCGCCTGGAGCGCATCGCCACGGGGCTCGAGCATCCCTGGGCGGCGGCCGAGCTGCCGAGCGGGGAATGGCTGGTCACCGAGCGCCCGGGGCGGCTCTCGCGAATCGGCACGGACGGCCGCGTGACGCGCCTCGCCGGCGTCCCCGAGGTCGATGCCGCCGGCCAGGGCGGACTCCTGGATGTCGTCCTGCATCCGGACTTTGGCAGCAAGACGGGCCGCGACTGGGTCTATCTCACCTGGAGCCAGGCGGGCCACGGCGGCCACGCCACCACCCTCTCCCGCGGGCGACTCGAGGGCAACGCCCTGGTGGAGCTGGAGACGCTCTTCACCCAGAACCGCTTCGCTCCGCCACGCCACCACTATGGCTCGCGCCTGGCCTGGCGCGCGGACGGCACCCTGCTGATGAGCGTCGGCGAGCGCGGCCGCCCGCCACGCGCTCAGGAAGGCCGCGACCATACCGGCAGCGTCGTGCGCCTCACCGCCGAGGGCGGCGTGCCGGCGGACAACCCCTTCGTCGATAATGAGGCCGTCCTCGACGAGATCTTCACCCTGGGCCACCGCAATCCCCAAGGCCTGACCGTGGCCGCGGATGGCAGCGCCTGGAGCACCGAGCACGGCCCGCGCACCGGCGACGAGCTCAATCGCCTGGTGGCCGGCGAGAACTACGGCTGGCCGGAGGTCAGCCGCGGCAACGACTATGCCACCAACCGGCCCATCGGCGTAAACAGCGCCCCGGGCATGCGCGATCCCGTGCACGTCTTCGCCGGCCGTTTCGCCCCCTCGGGCCTCGCCGAGGTGAGCGGCGACGCCTTCCCCGCCTGGCGTGGCGACCTGCTGGCCGGCGGGCTGCGCAGCGAGCGGCTGGTGCGCCTGTCACTGGACGGCAACAGCGTGGTCGAGCGCGAGGTGATCCTCGAGGGGCAGATCGGCCGCATCCGCGATGTGCGCCTGGCCCGCGACGGCACCCTCATCCTGCTCACCGACAGCGCCAACGGCGGCCTGTATCGGCTGGCCCCCGTTGCGGCCGAGTGACGACGGCGCGCCCAAGGCGCGCCCGACACAACCTCTCCCCCCTGCCCCTCCCGAAACGCCTGCCGCTGCCCTGCCGATCGGGCTTTGCGCCAAGGAACTCACGCCGGCATGCGACCAAAGTGGTGTCGGCGTCGAACACATCCGGGGGATTTTTTTGCTAGGCTCAAAGCCCTCCTTCCGCCCGCTTCGGCACCGTCAGGGCTAATCTAGCTTAGTCTGACACGGGTTTTTATTTGAATGGCCATTCAAATACCGCTAGGGTAGTGCCACCTCTTCGTCGCCTGATGCCGCGGTCAACGGTACCGCATGGCACAGTTACGTCTTAATTTTGCGTCACTTCACTCGACCCTTCGGCCCTTCCCGCCGAACCGACGGGAAGCCGAAATAAGGCAGAGCCAATGAACGAGAATCGAAACGTCAAGATTCGGGTGCGCAACCTGAGCAAGGTCTTCGGCAGTCAACCCAAGAAGGCCCTGGAACTGCGCAACCAGGGACAGAAGCGTCCCGAGATCCTCGACAAGACCGGCCAGACTCTGGGCCTGTCGAACATCGACTTCGATGTCTACGAGGGTGAACTCCTGGTGATCATGGGGCTGTCCGGGTCCGGCAAGTCGACCTTGATTCGCTGCCTCAACCGCCTGATCGAGCCCACCGAGGGCGAGATCGTCATCGACGGCGAGGATATTCCTCAGCTGGATGACAAGGCGCTGCTCGAGTGCCGGCGTCGCCACTTCTCCATGGTGTTCCAGAACTTCGCCCTCTTCCCGCACCGCACGGTGCAGCAGAACGCCGAATTCGGCCTCGAGATCCGCGGCATCGAGCCCGCCAAACGGGCCGATATCGCCCAGAAGGCGCTCAAGCAGGTCGGCCTCGAGGGCTGGGCGGATGCCTTCCCCAACCAGCTTTCCGGCGGCATGCAGCAGCGCGTGGGCCTGGCCCGGGCACTGGCCAACGACTCCACCGTGCTGCTGATGGACGAGGCCTTCTCGGCCCTCGATCCGCTGATCCGCGGCGACATGCAGCAGGAGCTGCTCGAGCTGCAGCACCGCATGCAGAAGACCACGGTGTTCATCACCCACGACCTGGACGAGGCGCTGAACATCGGCGATCGCATCATCCTGCTCAAGGATGGCGAGATCGTGCAGATCGGCACGCCGGAGGAGATCCTCACCAATCCGGCCGACGAGTACGTCGAGCGCTTCATCGAGGGCGTCGACATGTCGAAGATCCTCACCGCCGAGCACGCCATGCGTCCGGTACGGGCCACCGCCCGCGAGGATGACGGCCCGCGCACCACGCTGCGCAAGATGAGTGAGCACGGCCTGGATTCCATCTACGTGACCGGCCGCGACCGCACCCTGCTGGGCCTGGTGGAGGTCGATGCCCTCGAGCAGGCCGCCCACCAGGGCAAGGATCACATCCGCGAACTGATGACCCAGGACTTCCGCAGCGTCGGTCCCGAGGAGCCCCTGCACAACCTCTTCGCCATGTTCAGCGAGAAGAGTTTCCCGATCGCCGTGGTGGATGCCGAGAAGCGCCTGCAGGGCGTGGTGGTCAAGGGCGCCGTCCTCGATGAACTGGCACAGGCAGGAGACAAGTAATGGCTATCGAAATCCCGAGCATCCCGCTGGGCCAGTGGATCGAAGGCGGTCTCGACTGGCTGACCACTGAATATTCCGGCGTGACCCGCGGCATCTCGCGGGTCACTCAGACCGGCATCGACGGGCTCAACGACGCCCTGTTCTGGCTGCCGCCCTGGGCGCTGCTGCTGATCATCGTCGGCCTGTGCTGGTGGGTCTCGAGCCATCGCCTGGCCATCGGCGCGGCGCTGGGCATGGCACTGATCTGGAACCTCGACCTCTGGGATCCGATGATCGAGACCCTGACCCTGGTGGTGATCGCCACCCTTGTCGCGGTGGTCATCGCCCTGCCGGTGGGCATCGCCGCGGCGCTCTCCGAGCGACTCTACCGGACGATCATGCCGGTGCTGGACTTCATGCAGACCATGCCGGCGTTCGTCTACCTGATCCCGGCGATCCCGTTCTTCGGCATCGGCTCGGTGTCGGCGATCTTCGCCACGGTGATCTTCTCCATGCCGCCGGCGATCCGCTTCACGACGCTGGGCATCCGTCAGGTGCCCAAGGACCTGATCGAGGCCGCCGACGCCTACGGCGCCACTCGCCGCCAGAAGCTGCTCAAGGTCCAGCTGCCGCTGTCGCTGCCGACGGTGATGGCCGGCATCAACCAGACCATCATGCTGGCCCTGTCCATGGTGGTGATCGCCGCCATGATCGGCGCCGACGGCCTGGGCAGCGAGGTATGGCGCGCCATCCAGCGCCTGCGTCCGGGCGACGGTTTCGAGGCGGGCATCGCCGTGGTGATACTGGCCATGCTGCTCGACCGCGTGACCCAGTCGCTGCGCAAGGGCCGCAAGTCATAAGCTGACACCACAACCTACTACCTATGTCGTAGAGGCGCGTCCTTGAAACGCTTGGGATCGCGCCTCAGGTAATCCGTTACACACGCGAAAGAAGGACAATAGATGACTCAGCAACCGCTTAACCGTCGTATCCGTGCCGCCAGCCTTGCCCTGATCGCCGGTGCCGGCCTCACCGCCGGCACTGCTCAGGCCCAGGACAAGGGTACCGTCGAGCTGGCCTACGTCGAGTGGTCCTCCGAAGTCGCCTCCACCAATGTGGTCCGTGCCGTGCTGGAACAGGCCGGCTACGAGGTCGATATCACCTCGCTCTCCGCCGCCGCCATGTGGCAGGCCGTCTCCACGGGTGATGCCGACGCCATCGTCGCCGCCTGGCTGCCGACCACCCACGCCGACTACCTCGAGCGGGTTGGCGACAAGGTCGTCGACCTGGGCCCCAACCTCAATGGCACCAAGCTCGGCCTGGTCGTGCCGGCCTACACCGACGTCGACTCCATCGCCGAGCTCGACGCCAACGCCGACACCTTCGACGGGACCATCACCGGTATCGATCCGGGCGCCGGCCTGATGAGCCTCACCGAGAAGGTCGTCGAGCAGTACGATTTCGAAGAGATGGACCTGCAGAGCGGCAGCGGCGCTACCATGACCGCGGCCCTGGACAGCGCCATCAAGAACGAGCAGGACATCGTGGTCACCGCCTGGACGCCGCACTGGATGTTCGCCCGTTGGGACCTCAAGTACCTCGAGGACCCCAAGGACGTCTACGGCGGCGCCGAGCAGATCCACACCATCACCCGCCAGGGCCTCGAGGAGGAGATGCCGGAGGCCTACGCCATCCTGGACGCCTTCGAGTGGACCCCCGAGCAGATGGGCGAGGTCATGCTGATGAACCAGTCAGGCGATGCCGAGCCCTACGAGAACGCCAAGCAGTGGGTCGAGGAGAACCAGGACGTGGTGCAGGAGTGGCTGCCGGCGGAGAGCTGATACGCCGCCGAGCCATCCCATCACCGCGCTGATGGTCGAGGGGAGAGTCCGACAGGGCTCTCCCCTTTCTTTTGCTTCTTCGCAGACCAGCGTGATGTGCGTGAGGTTCGTAGGAGCGCTGCTTGCGGCGCGATCCGCCGCGCAGCGGTGACGAGTAGTATGCCGTTGCCAGGGGTATGTCATCGGCAGGACGTCTGGCGACACTCATCGCCCTGCCAGCCGGGCTCCCCCCCCCTCTGTTCAGGTCCCCGCTCTCCTGTCATCGAGCGTGTCCCGGCAAAGTGCGATGAACCCGAAAAAAGGGGGAGAATTCGAGAGAACTCTCCCCCTTTACTTTGGAACTACCTCTGGGACTGCCTCTGGAACTGAACCCGGGGCCGAGGATCTTCCACCACGCCGCCCAGCCGACGCCCCTGGCGTCACGCCATCGAGTCCCTGCGCATGCTCGTCATTACCCCACGGTTATCAGCCGCCCTGCTATTGATTAAAATACGCTATTGGATGCCCAATTTGTCGCGTTTCGCATACGCTTAATGCGCTGATGGTGTAGGGTGTGCGCCGATTGACGGCAAGATACGTTGAAAGCGGCCCATGCCCCAACACCCTTGACCGTCCACACTTGACGTGGCAACAGCCGACCCCATCAGAAGGAGCTCAGGCATGTTCAAGAAAATCATGGTACCCGTCGATCTGGCCCACCTCGACATGATCGAGCCATCGCTGAAGATCGTCGCCGACCAGGCAAAGCACTACGACGCAGAAGTCTGTTACGTCGGCGTCACGGCGACCACGCCCGGCTCAGTGGCTCGGACACCGGAAGAGTTCACCCAGAAGCTGGAGGCCTTCGCCCAGGAGCGCGCCAAGGTCCACGGCCAGCCGGTCAGCACCCACACCATCGTCAGCCCCGACCCCATCGCCGACCTCGACGACGATCTCATCGAGGCCATCGACAAGGTAGGCGCCGACCTGGTGGTCATGCCGACCCATCCCCCCAAGCATGCGGATGTGATCATGCCCTCTCACGGTGGCAAGGTCGCGACGCACACCAAGGCATCGGTGTTCCTGGTTCGCCCGGGGGCCGGCGAGTAACCCCGTCGAGAATAGACCTACACCCATCGATAACCGCAAGGGAGACGTCTAGTGGCTAAACAACCCAACGACGGCAAACCCAAGGTGCCGGAGGATACTGGCTCCGAGGGGATTCCGGCGCCCGAGGGCGCGGCCAACCTGATCGATACCGACTATGTGATCGGTCAGGACAACATCACCGCATCACCGCTGGGGATCAACGTGGACCTGCACGGCAAGGTCTTCCTCTTCTCCTCGCTGGTGATTCTGTTCTTCGTGATCGCGACGCTGGCCCTCCAGGACCAGATGGAACCGATCTTCAACGCCATGTTCAGCTTCCTGACCACGAAACTGAGCTGGGTCTTCCTGCTGGGCGCCAACGTCTTCGTGCTGCTGGCGATCGTGTTGATCTTCACGCCCCTGGCCAAGGTCCGCATCGGCGGCGCCAACGCCACGCCCGACTTCAGCTATCTGGGCTGGTTCGCGATGCTGTTCGCCGCCGGCATGGGCATTGGCCTGATGTTCTACGGCGTTGCGGAGCCGCTGACGCACTTCGGCACTGCCATGGGCGGCATCTCCGTGGAAGACGGGGTCCGCACCGACTGGGCGCCGCTGGGCGCCGCCGCAGGCGACCAGGCCGCCGCCATCGACCTTTCCATGTCGGCCACCATCTTCCACTGGGGCCTGCACCCTTGGGGCGCCTACGCCATCGTCGGCCTGTCGCTGGCGATCTTCTCTTACAACAAGGGCCTGCCGCTGACCATGCGCTCGATCTTCTACCCGATCCTCGGGGAGCGCGTATGGGGCTGGCCTGGCCACCTGATCGACATCCTGGCGGTCTTCGCCACCCTGTTCGGCCTGACCACCTCGCTGGGGCTCGGCGCCACCCAGGCGGCCGGGGGCCTGAACTACCTGTTCGGCATCCCCGACACCAACACTACCCTGATCCTGCTGATCATGGGCATCACCGTCGTCGCGCTGGGCTCGATCATGCTGGGTGTGGACAAAGGCGTGCAGCGCCTCTCACAGCTCAACATGGCGCTGGCCTTCCTGCTGCTGACCTTCGTCATCGCCGTGGGCCCGACGCTGATGATCGCCACCGGCGTGCTCGATAGCCTGGTAGGCTACGCGAAGAACCTGCCGGCGCTCTCGATGCCCTTCGGGCGTGAGGATGCCAACTTCAGCCAGGGCTGGACCGCCTTCTACTGGGCCTGGTGGATTGCCTGGTCGCCCTTCGTCGGCATGTTCATCGCCCGCGTCAGCCGCGGCCGCACCGTGCGCGAGTTCCTGATCTCCGTGCTGCTGGTGCCGTCGATGGCCTCGGTGGTGTGGATGACCGCCTTCGGTACCACGGCCATCGATCAGGTGGTCAACCAGGGCATCACCAAGGTGCAGGATGCCGCCCTGGAGCTGCAGCTGTTCACCATGCTCGAGTACCTGCCGCTGACCACCATCACCTCCTTCGTCGGGATCGTGCTGGTGATCGTGTTCTTCGTCACGTCCTCCGACTCCGGCTCGCTGGTGATCGACTCCATCACCGCCGGCGGCAAGGTCGATGCGCCCAAGCCGCAGCGCATCTTCTGGGCGCTGATCGAGGGGGCACTGGCCATCGCACTGCTGCTCGGCGGCGGCCTCGGCGCCCTGCAGACGGCCGCCCTGACCACCGGCCTGCCCTTCACCCTCGTGCTGCTGGTGGGCTGCTACGGGATCGTCAAGGGCCTGATGAGCGAGCCGCGCAGCAAGTAACGGCCACGCTCATCCCGGCGCACGGCACCCGTTGCCCGCTGCGTCGGCAAGCCACGAAGAAGGCGGCCCTCGGGCCGCCTTCTTCGTGTTGGAATCTCCGGTTCACTCGTGGCGTCGCACGGCCCGTTCTCGCTAGCTCCACAGCTCGCCGACCGGGGTCTCGGGGCCGAAGTAGGTGGCCACCTGGGCCTGCAGCAGCTCGGCGGTGGCCAGGGCATCGACCAGCGCATGGTGGCCCGAGTAGACCGGCAGGCCGTAGCGCCCACGGCTGTCGTAGAGGCGAATGGAGGCCGGCGGCCGCCCCATCCAGCGCTTGAAGCGCGCCAGCAGCGACTGCCGGTACCAGCGCGCCTCCAGCGACATGGTGTCGATGACCGGGAACATCAGCCCCTCTCCCCGGCGTGCCTTCACCGCGGCATCCAGGAAGGGGCGCTCGATATGGCGATAGTGCACCACCACCAGGCGGCCCGCGATGGCCTCGAGCAGCTCCTCGAGGATCTCGTCGAGGTCGGGGGCGCCGGCGATGTCCGAGTGGGTGATGTGGTGAAAGGTCACCGACTTGGCGTTCAGCGGCCGGGGCGGCCTCAGCACCCAGTAGCGCCGCTCGGCGAGCCGGACGCGCCCCATGGAGAAGGGCACCAGGCCGATGCTGACGATGGCATGGCGCCGCTCGTCGAGGCCGGTGGTCTCCATGTCCAGGGCGACCATGGGGGCCTCGGCGATGGGCGTCTCCGGCGCGGGCGTCCCGGCGGCGAAGTAGCGCGCCAACAGCGGGTCACGGGCGAGCTCGGCGCGGCTCGCCAAGTACTCGGGCCAGCTCGGGGCCGGCAGCTTTCTGCGTCGGGGAAGGCGCATCTCAGCGCGACCGAGACGGCATGGGATAGCGGAACTTGAGGAACTTCTGGGCGTTGCTCAGCACCTGGAAGGCATCCTTGAGGTTATGGCGCTCAGTGTCGGAGACGTCTTCCGGCTCGATGTTGTTGTCCGGTTCCTGCTCGTGCTGCAGATCGATGGCCTGATGGCGAATCCGCGACATGCTCAAAAACTCCATGGCATAGCGCAGCCGGTCGCTGACGCCGGGGGCCAGCAGCTGGGTACGGTCGATGTCATCCAGGCGCTTGAAGCTGCTCTGGGCTCGCGAGCCGCAGGCCAGGGCGTGGACGCGAATCAGGTCGACCATGGGCGCGGTGCCCCGGCGCTTGAGGTTGATGGAGTTATTGTGCTTGCCGTCCTTCTCCATCACGAAGGTGCGGAAGAAGCCCAGCGGCGGGGTGCGGTTGAGCGCGTTACGCGCCATGGAGGCGAGGAAGCGCGGGTGCTTCGGCGCCTGCTCGGCGACCAGGTCCTGGAGCTGCTCGACGAGCGGGTTCTCGCCGAAGACGCTGTCCAGGTCGAAGAAGATCGAACTGTGCAGCAGCCGCTCCGGCGTGGGCTGTTCGATCCACTCGCGAAAATAGCGCTTCCAGACCGCGAGCGGCTGACGCCAGCGCGGATTGGTGGCCATGATATCGCCCTTGCAGTATTCGTAGCCGCAGGCGGCCAGACCGTCGCTCAGGCGCGTCGCCAGAGCCAGGAAGTAGGCATCGTGGCGCTCGGGGTCGAAGTCGTCGGAGAGCACCAGGGCGTTATCCTGGTCGGTGACGATGGACTGCTCGTTGCGCGCCATGGAGCCCAGCGCCATCAGGCAGTAGGGCACCGGCGGCGGCCCCAGCTCCTCCTCGGCCAGCTCCAGCAGGCGCCGCGACAGGCTGCGCCCGATGGTGGACAGCGCGCTGCCGATCATCCGCGAATCGGCGCCCTCCTCGACCATGCGCACGAAGGCCGCTTTGACGTCGGGCGTCAGCCGGGCGAGCCCTTCGCTGTTGGACTGGTGGAAGATATTGCTGACCAAGTAGAGGCTCGACTGGGTCTCGTAGCGAATGATGTCGGAGAGGTGAACGATGCCGACCGGCGAGCGACGGTGCATCACCGGCAGGTGGTGGATATTGTTGCGCAGCATGCAGAGCATGGCCTCGTGCACCGACTCGTCGGACTGCACGGCGATCAGCTTGTGGGCGATCACCTCCCCCACCTGGGTGTCGGCGGGGCGGCCCTCGGCCACCACGCGGGTGCGGAAGTCACTATCGGTGAGAATGCCTTTGACCTGCCAGGCACGCCCCTCGCTGTCGCGGAAGGTGTAGCGAGGGGCGTCGCTGGGTTCATCGAGCACCAGCACCGCCGAGGCCTGATAGTCGCCGATCAGCCGGGCGGCCTCCTGAACGGTGGTGGTGGCCTCCACCATCACCGGGTAGCGCGACACCAGCTTGCGCACCCGGGTGATCATCATGTCGTTCTGTTTCTTGTCCTGCTCCACCGTCGACTCGAGACGCGGGCGTTCCACCTCGACGAAGTCGGCGAAGTGTTCATCCGCCTCGCAGAGCTGGAAGAAGACCGCCTCGGGTATGAAATAGATCAGGCTGTCTTCCATGGCCTTGGCGGGGAAGCGGGTACGACGATTTCGCAGCAGGCTGAAGTGGCCGAAGATGTCGCCCTCGCCCAGGCGATTGTAGAGCTCGCCGCCGCGGCGATAGACCTCGACCGCGCCGCTGCGGATGTAGCAGAAATCGTGCACTTCCTGGTCGAGCATCAGGATGTCGCTGCCGGCCTTGAAGTAGGCCACCTCGACCTGGCCGGCCATCTCGTCGAGCAGGTCGTCGGAGATGCCATCGAAGGGCGGGAACCGCCCCATGTGCTGGCGGATTTCCAGCAGTTCCACGTCCATGACCATGACTCCGAGCGATAAGGTTGCGACAAGTCTGGAATGGCTCGCCGGCGCTGTAAAGCCGCCGCGCCTGGCGAGCCCGGCCTCGCTCGCAGACGAGGTATCACGGGATCGCTGCAGCAGGACGCCGACGTCGGGGCTTCGTGAAGGTGCGACACGACGAGGGCCGCCCCGTGCATCACGGGGCGGCCCTCTCTCGTCGCAATCGCGGCCGAGGAGCGGCCGCGATCGCAAGGCGCGTGTTACGAGGCCTGGTCGGCGCCGGCACCGCCGGCCTTGGCCATTTCCTGCACGCGCTGCATCAGCTCGGGATCCTGTTGGATCGCCTGGCCGATGGCGTTGAAGGTATTCACCTCGAGACCGCTGTCCTGAACGGCCTGAACCATCTCGTCGTTGGCTTCCTTGCGGACGGCCTGCTGGGCCTCGTCACCTTCCGCCGACTGCAGCTGCTTGGTGTACTCCTGAGAGATCACGGCGATCTCCTTGGAGGCATCGGCGAACTGCTGGAGCTGGGCGTCGGAGAAGTCCTGTGCCGGGGCCGTGGCCTGCGACTGGTCGGCGCTGTTCGCGGTGGTGTCCTGCTGGGCCTGTGCCTGGGCGGCGGCGAGGCCGAGAGAGAGCAGTGCGGCCGAGAACAGTGCGGTCTTCCGTTGCATGAATACCTCCTGAGGAACTTATGTGTGCCCCCGCTGAGACGAGTGATCGCCCATAGGGTTCAGGTTTGTCGTGTAACGGTTTGAAAAGCGGCGCTCCTCGGGGGAGCGCCGCATATTGTGGCAGCCGTCGACCCCTCGGGTCGACACGATCAGCCGTAGGCCAGGTTGGGCAGCCAGGTGACCAGCGCCGGGAAGAGGATGACCAGCAGGAGCCCCAGCGCCTGGATGCCCAGGAACGGGAAGGACGACCGGAAGATCTGCCCCATGGTGATGTGCGGCGGGCACACCCCCTTGATGTAGAACAGCGCGTAGCCGAACGGCGGACTCAGGAAGGACATCTGCATGTTGACCAGGTAGATGACGCCGAACCAGAGCGACACGTCCGCCGGGTCGACCCCGGGCAAGCCGAACACGCCGTCGAAAGTGAGCCCCTCGATCAGTGGCACGAAGATCGGCACCGCCAGCAGCAGGATACCCACCCAGTCGAGGAACATCCCCAGGGCCACCAGCAGCACCATCATCAGCAGCAGCACCGCATAGGGACCGAGGCCCGCGCCGGAGATGAGCTCCTGCACGAAGGTCTGGCCGCCCTGCAGGATGTAGAAGCCGACGAAGATGCTGGCGCCGAAGATGATCCACATCACCATGGCCGAGGCCACGAGGGTACTCATGCAGGCGGCATGCAGGTTGGGCCAGGTCAGACGCTTGTGCATGGCAGCCACCACCAGAGCACCGAAGGTGCCGATGCCGGCGGCTTCCACCGGGGTGGCGATACCGGTGAAGATGATGCCCAGCACCAGGATCACCAGGATGATCGGCGCCAGCATCTTGCGCAGCAGTCGCAGCTTCTCCTTCATGTCGACCCGATCCTCGGCCGGCATTGGTGGCGCCAGATTGATGTTGAGCGTACCGCGCATCCAGCAGTAGAAGCCGTACATGAAGGCCAGCAGCAAGCCGGGGATCAATGAGCCGAGATAGAGCTCACCCACCGACTGCTGGGCGATGACCCCGTAGATGATCGCCAGGATCGATGGCGGAATCAGGATGCCCAGGGTCCCACCGGCCATGATCGAGCCGATGGCGATTTCCGGGTCATAGTGGCGCTTGAGCATCGCCGGCAGCGCGATCAGACCCATGGTCACCACCGCAGCCCCGATCACGCCGACCATGGCGGCCAGCAGGGTCGAGGCAATGATGGTGGCGATCGCCAGACCCGCCTTGAGCCCGCCCATCCACTTGTAGACGACGTCGAACAGCTCCTCGATGATCCCCGCTTTCTCCAGCACCGAGGCCATGAAGATGAACAGCGGGATGGCCGAGAGCTGATAGTTGGTCATCATCGGGAAGATGCGCGACGGCATCAGGTTGAGCATGTTCTGATCGCCGACCAGATAAAGAAAGGTCACCCCCAGACCACCGGTGACGAAGGCCAGCGGCAGGCCGGCTACCAATACCACCATCAGCGAGCCGAACATCACCACCGTCAGGGCACCGATGCCCACCGTACCCAGGCTGTTCTCGAGGCTGCCGGCCAGGCTGTCGTAGTCGGTCACGCCGATGTTGACCATCTCGAAGACCACCCAGGCCGCCAGCAGTCCGGCCACGACGAGTAACGCGCGGGCGAAGGTGCGGCTGCCGTCATGAAAGCGCCAGTGATAGCGCAAGGACTGTGCGTCCCGTAACAGTTGCCCGATTCCCTGCAGCAGCAGCAGCACGGCACCGAAGAAGAGCATGAACTTGACCGGGTAGAACTGGATGGCCCACTCGGTGAAGGAGGTCTCGTTGGCGTAGCTGGAGCCGAAGAAGAACGCATCGCTGACCGACTGGGAGAAGAACTTCCAACCAGTGACCAGCAGCGCGATGGTGAAAATGAAGAAGAAGATCGAGGTGACGACGTCCAGCGCCGCCCTGTTGAGCGGCTTGGCGCGCTGGTAGAGGATATCGACACGCACGTGACCGCCTTCACGCAGCGCATAGGCCCCCGCCACCAGGTACTGCATGCCGAACATCAGGGTCATCGACTCATGGGCCCAGTTGGTCGGCGAGTTGAAGGCGTAGCGAACCAGCACTTCGTAAGTAAAGATGAAGGGGGCGATCAACGCCCAGTAGGCCACGTAACGGCCGGAAAACCCCGACAGGCGGTCGACGATAGCGGTAAACAGATTACCGGGCGGCTGATACGCCACCTCGACCTCCTGACCGGCCGGAACCTCGGCGGTATCGCCGCCGCTGATGATGCCGCCACGCCGGAAGCTGCGATCGACGAAGAACATCACCACCAGCGGCAATAGCAGCAGCACCGACCAGTAGAGCCAGTGCGGGAGAACGAACTCGATATCAAGATTCATGGACACTCCTCCGTGGCACCATCACCGCCCGGCGATGGCGACGGATCCTAAAGTCGACGGGATGCACGATCAGTCGTGTTGCCTTACCCAAACCGGGTGCTGTGGCCCATGGCCCACAACACCCGGTCTGGTCGTTCAGATGCTTCAGACGTTGAGTTCGTATCCCTTGATGTCCTCCTCGGTGATCAGCGCCACCGCCGGATCCAACATGGTGTCGAGGTGCGCCTTGAAGAGCCGTGCCGCATCCGGATCCTTGTTCGCCCACTTGAACCACAGGGGAATGGCTGCCTGACGGAAGCGGTCGCCGTCCTCCTCGCTGAGGTGGATGATCTCCACACCCTTCTCGCGATACTTCGGCCAGGCCTCGGCGTTGGCCTCCTGGATCGCCGCGTAATGCTTGCGGGAGTAGGCGGCCACCAGGTCGTGCATGAGGTCCTGGGTCTGCGGGGACATGCGCTCGAAGGTGCGACGGTTGACGGCGATATCCATGAGGTCGACGGCCTGGTGCAGGCAGGGCGTGGAGGGCGGCCCCATGATGATGTAGTCGGCGACCTGCCAGAACCCGAGCTCATAATTGACCGCCGCCCCCACGTAGTCAGCGGCGTCGATGGTGCCCTTCTCTAGGGCAGGATAGACCTCGGAGCCCGGCAGCAGGGTCGTCTGCGCGCCAATGGACGCGAAGGTCTCGGCGACGATCCCGCCCGGCACCCGTAGCTTGACGCCCTGGAAGTCGTCAAAGCTGCGCAGCGGCTTCTTGGAGTGAATCAAGTTCATGTCGTGATGAACGTAGCCCAGCAGTTCCTGGCCCTGCTTGCGGTAGAGGTCCTTGGCGATGCCCATGCCGCCGTAGGCGCCAAACATCATGTCCCACTGGTGAGGCACCGAGAGTCCCATGGGGTAGGCGGTCAGGAAGACACCGGCCGGCATCTTGCCGGGCCAGTAGACGGTGAACCAGTTCTGACCATCGATGACGCCGTTACGCACCGCATCGGCAACCTCGAAGGCGCCGGCCACGGCGCCGGCAGGGAAGGGCTCGATGGACACTTCGCCGCCCGTCAGCTCGGCGACGCTGGCCGCCCACTCCTCGAAAATCTTGTAGCCCGTGGTACCCGGCTGCCAGGAGGACTGCATGCGAATTCGAATGCCTTCCTGAGCCTGGACGTTGCCGATCCAGGGGGCAGCGACGGCGGCGGCCGAACCGACCGCGGCGGCCTTCAGGAAGTGACGGCGACTGGGGGTCTTGAACGCGTCCTTGACGCTTGCGCTGTCGATAGAGGAGGTGCGTGGCGGCTGCTTGTCGTCCTGCATGGCATGGACTCCTGGTTGGGTGGCCCGCCCGCGGCAGCGAGCGTTGGCCGGATCTTGTTGTTGTCGTCCCTGGGCCTTCGAAGGCATGCCGATGATCTATCGATCGACAGGCCGGCCTCACCGTCCCGGTGGACCTAGAGCGTAGCCCTTGAGCATGAACCCTGAGCGTGAAACATGTTCGTGATTCTTGAGAAGAAGACGCTGATATGGAAACGTCTTCCCTGCCGAAAGCTAGCCAAAAGGCCGGGCGCGGCCAATACGACGTTTCAACGCAAACCGGCCGATTTCACTGGTCAGACCACCGAGGAAAACGCGGCAATCAGCTGTCCGCACAGGCAAAACTCTGGTCTGACCACTTTCCCGGAGGCACGACGTCTACGACCAAAGCACGAGCCCCTCGGTTGGCGTCCGGCGTCCTCGCCCGGGATGATGCTTTTCTGGCTAACTCTTTCATCCCATCGTTGGACGGTCTTTCATGACATCGGAACGTCACCGCCAGGCAGCGCTGGCTGCCATGCCCTTTCTCTTCGTGGCGCTGTGGAGCACGGGCTTCATCGGCGCCAAGTTCGGCCTGCCCCATGCCGAGCCCTTCACCTTCCTGTTCGTGCGCTGCGTGCTGACCCTGGCGCTGCTGGTGCCGCTGATCCTGTTGCTGCGGGCCGACTGGCCGCAGGGACCGAGGCTGTGGGGACATATCGCGGTTTCGGGGCTACTGGTCCACGGCGCCTACCTGGGGGGCGTCTTCTACGGCATCTATCAGGGCATGCCGGCGGGCCTGACCGCTCTGCTGGTGGGACTCCAGCCGCTGCTGACCGCGGCGCTGGCCGGCCCGCTGCTCAATGAGCGACTGGGCAAGGCGCAGTGGCTGGGGCTGGTGTTGGGCCTGGCCGGCATCGCCCTGGTGCTGGGCGGCAAGCTCGACCCGGGCGAGACGCTGTTCCAGGGCTTCGGCATCGGCGCCCTGGCCAGTGTGCTGGTGGCGCTGGCGGGCATCTCGCTGGGCACGCTCTACCAGAAGCGTTTCTGCACCGGCATGCCGCTGCTCTCCGGCACCGTGGTGCAGTATCTGGCCACCAGCGCGCTGGTGGGGCTTGGCGCGCTGGTGTTCGAAACGCGCGAGATCGAGTGGAGCCCGACCTTCATGCTGACACTGGGCTGGCTGGTGCTGGTGCTGTCGATCAGCGCCATCCTGCTGTTGATGGCGCTGATCCGACGCGGCGAGGCCTCGCGGGTGGCGAGCCTGTTCTACCTGGTCCCGCCGGTAACCGCCCTGGAGGCGTGGTGGCTGTTCGACGAGCGCCTGCCGCCGCTGTCGCTTCTCGGCATGGCCATCGCCATCGCCGGGGTGGTGCTGGTGGTGAGGGGACGGGCCGCAGGCGCCAGGCGGCCGTAGAGGGCCGCTGGAGAGGGCCGCTGGTGAGGGCTCATAGCCGCTCGAGGTATCCGGTGCCGCCGAGGTTGTTCATCTGCTGGCGGATCCAGACGCTGCGCCGTTCGACGAGCGGGCCGGGACGCGCCGCATCGCGGCCGCGGGGGTCGGGCAGGATGGCCGCCAGGCGGCTGGCCTGGACCGCGCTCAGCTGGTCGGCGGAGACGCCGAAGTAGTGGCGAGCGGCGGCCTCGAGGCCGAACACTCCGCTGTCCCACTCGACGATGTTGAGGTAGACCTCGAGGATGCGCTGCTTGGGCCAGAGGGCCTCGATCAGCAGCGTGAACCAGGCCTCCAGTCCCTTGCGCACCCAGCTGCGCCCGGTCCACAGGAAGAGGTTCTTGGCGGTCTGCTGGCTGATGGTGCTGGCCCCGCGCAGGCGGCCGCCGTTGCGACTGGCCTCCCAGGCGCGGCGCATCTGCTGGAAGTCAAAGCCGTGATGCTCGGGGAAGCGCTGATCCTCGGCGGCGATCACCGCCAGCTTGGCCTGATCGGCGAGACGCTCCCAGGGGCGCCACTGGTGGCGAATATCGAGGGACGCCCCCGAGGTCCACGACTGAACCTTACGCTCCACCATCACCATGGAGCCGAACACCGGCACCACGCGCAGCACCAGTACCAGCACCACCGAGGCCACCACGAAGCCGAGCGCGGTGCGCCAGAGCACTCGCCACGCCCATCGCTGCCACTCCCGTCTCATCGTCCGCCTCGCTCGGTCATCGGCTTTTTTCGCCTCGTCATGAATGCTCGGCAGTATAACGACGCTGCCTCCCCGAAGGGAGGCAGCTGTCATACGGGGCGAGCGTTCAGCCGTTCAGCGCTTCTTCAGGCGCTCCGCGTGGTAGCGCAGGTGCTCCTCGATGAAAGTCGCTATGAAGAAATAGCTGTGGTCGTAGCCGGGCTGGCGGCGCAGGGTCAGCGGGTGGTCGTGCTCGGCACACACCGCCTCGAGGCGCTCGGGGCAGAGCTGCTCCTCGAGGAAGTCGTCGGCCTCGCCCTGATCGATGAACAGCGGCTGGCTCGAAGCCCCGCGGGCCACCAGTTCGCAGGCATCGTACTGGGTCCAGAGCCCGCGATCCTCGCCCAGGTAGCCGGAGAAGGCCTTCTGCCCCCAGGGGCACTCGCTGGGATTGACGACGGGGGAGAAGGCCGAGACCGCCCGGTAGTGCCCGGGACGCCGCAGCGCCAGGATCAGCGCGCCGTGCCCGCCCATGGAGTGACCGCTGATCGATTCGCGGCCGTTGACCGGGAAGTGCTGGCGCACCACCGAGGGCAGCTCCTCGGCCACGTAGTCATACATGCGGTAGTGCTTCTTCCAGGGCTCGCGGGTGGCGTTGACGTAGAAGCCCGCGCCGCTGCCGAAGTCGTAGCTGTCGTCTTCGCCCGGCAGGTTGGTGCCGCGGGGGCTGGTGTCCGGGCAGACGATGGCGATGCCAAGCTCGGCCGCGATCCGATGTGCGCCGGCCTTCTGCATGAAATTCTCGTCGGTGCAGGTCAGCCCGGACAGCCACCACATCAGCGGCACGCGCTCGGTCTCCGCCTGGGGCGGCAGGTAGATGGCGAAGGTCATCTCGCAGTCCAGCGCCCGGGAGCGGTGGCGATAGCGCTTGTGCCAGCCACCGTAGCTCTTGTTGGCCGAGACCAGCTCGAGATGTTCGGTCATGGTCATGAAGTCACTCTCCTCGTCGGCCGGGCGACCCGGCCACCAATCCATGGGGTATCACCCGGCACCGGGCGCGTATCAACGGCGCGGCCCCAGGCGCATTGTTAATAGTGGAGGACCGTGCGAATGCTCTCGCCACGATGCAGCAGCTCGAAGGCCTCATTGATCTTCTCGAACGGCATGTCGTGGGTAATGAAGTCGTCAATGTTGATCTCGCCCTTCATGTAGCGATCCACGTAGCCCGGCAGCTCGGTGCGTCCCTTGACGCCGCCGAAGGCGGAGCCCTTCCAGACCCGACCGGTGACCAGCTGGAACGGCCGCGTGGAGATCTCCTCGCCGGCCCCGGCCACGCCGATGATCACCGACTCGCCCCAGCCCTTGTGGCAGCACTCCAGCGCCTGGCGCATGACGTTGACGTTGCCGATGCACTCGAAGGAGTAGTCGACGCCACCGTCGGTCATGTCGACGATCACCTCCTGGATGCTGGCGTCATGCTCCTTGGGATTGACGAACTCGGTGGCGCCGAACTGCGCGGCCAGCTGGAACTTCTCCGGATTGACGTCGATGGCGATGATGCGGCTGGCTTTGGCCATCTGCGCGCCCTGGATCACCGCCAGGCCGATGGCGCCGAGGCCGAAGACGGCCACCGTGGCGCCCGGCTCGACCTTGGCGGTGTTCATCACCGCGCCGATGCCGGTGGTCACGCCGCAGCCGAGCAGGCAGATCTTGTCCAGCGGCGCCTCCTTGGAGACCACCGCCAGCGACACCTCGGGCAGCACGGTGTACTCGCTGAAGGTCGAGCAGCCCATGTAGTGGTGCAGCGGCTTGCCATCCAGCGAGAAGCGCGAGGTGCCGTCGGGCATCACGCCCTTGCCTTGGGTGGCGCGCACCGAGCTGCACAGGTTGGTCTTGCCGGAGAGGCAGAACTTGCACTGGCCGCACTCGGCGGTATAGAGCGGGATGACGTGGTCGCCGGGGCGCACGCTAGTCACGCCCTCGCCCACCTCCTGCACGATGCCGGCGCCCTCGTGGCCCAGCACCGCCGGGAAGTTGCCTTCCGGGTCGGCGCCGGAGAGCGTAAAGGCATCGGTGTGACAGACGCTGGTGGCGGCCATCTTGACCAGCACCTCGCCGGCCTTCGGGCCCTCGACGTCGATCTCGACCAGTTCCAGGGGCTTGCCGGCTTCCAGGGCGACCGCAGCGCGAGACTTCATGGCATCTTCCTCGTTCGGTGTGTAATGCATCGGGTAACAGTCTAGGCAATCCGCACCGCTGGGATAAACTGCATCAAACGCAGAACATTATTGTCATACAGCAACAATCGCGTCGACAGGAGGCATCATGCAGCGCTGGGATCGGGTCGAGGCCTTCGTCGAGGTAGTGCGCCTGGGCGCCTTCAAGGCCGCGGCCGAGCGCTTGAAGGTCTCGAGCTCTCACGTCAGCCGGCTGGTCAGCCAGCTCGAGAACCAGCTCGGCACCGCCCTGCTCTATCGCACCACGCGACGGATCCGCCTCACCGAGGCCGGCACCCTCTACTACCAGCACTGCCACCACCTGTTCGACGGCTTCCGCGAGGCCGAGGCCGCCATCAAGGACCTCCAGGCGAGGCCGGTCGGCCTGCTGAGCTTGACCTGCGCCACTACCTTCGGCGAGCGCTACCTGGCCCCGCTGGTCAACGACTTCATGGTCCTGCACCCCCAGCTGGAGGTGCGCCTGCACCTGACCAATCGCCAGGTGGACATCATTGACGAGGGCTTCGACATCGCCATCCGCATGGGCGCGCTCGAGGACTCCTCGCTGCTCGCCCGGCGGCTCTGCGAGCGGCGCGAGTACGTGGTCGGTTCGCCGGCCTACTTCACTCATCGCCCCCAGCCCCACGCCCTCTCCGAGCTCGCCCATCACCGCTGCCTGGTGGGGTCGCGCGACCACTGGCGCTTCGCCGTGGAGGGGGTGCGCCGCGAGGTGCGCATCGCGGGATCATGGGAGAGCAACTCGGGACCGGCGCTGCTGGATGCCGCGCTCAAGGGCCTGGGGCTCGCCCAGCTGCCGGACTACTACGTGGAGCCCCACCTGGCGAGCGGCGAACTGATCAGCGTGCTCGACGCCTATCGGCACGACGACAGCGCCGTCTGGGCGGTCACCCCGCGCCACCGCCACCGCTCCCCGAAGATCCGCCAGTTCATCGACTTTCTGGTCGAACACATCCCCGAGCGGCTGCCGAGGCGGGGCTGAGCGAGGCGAATGACGACGGGCGCCGGGGGCGAAAGACCGGCCAAGACGAAGACAGCACGCCCAAAACACGCCCAAAAAAAGGGCGCCCCGAAGGGCGCCCGCGATCGGCATGTCGATCACACTACTTGAAGTTCTTGCGCACCATCTTCTGGATCTCGCCGACGATGCCGCTGCGAAAGCTCAGCACGCAGATCACGAAGATCGCACCGAGGATCACGCTGACCCAGTTGCCGATCGGCGACTGCGCCAACTGCGTCTGCAGGCTGACCACCAGGCCGGCCCCGACCACGGGGCCGAACAGCGTGCCGACGCCGCCCAGCAGGGTCATCAGGATCACCTCGCCAGACATGTGCCAGTGGGCATCGGTCAGCGAGGCAAGCTGGAACACCACCGTCTTGGTGGAACCGGCGAGGCCCGCGAGGCCCGCGGAGATGACGAAGGCCACCAGCTTGTAGGCATCCACGTTGTAACCGAGCGACACCGCCCGGGGCTCGTTCTCGCGGATCGCCTTGAGCACCTGGCCGAACGGCGAGTGCACGGTGCGCTGGATGATCGCGAAGCCAATCACGAAGATCGTCAGCACGAAGTAGTACATCGGCAAGTTGTCGGAGAGGCTGATCAGCCCGAACAGCTCCCCACGCGGCACGCCGTGGAGGCCGTCCTCGCCTCCGGTAAAGGGCGCCTGGATGAAGAAGAAGTACACCATCTGCGCCAGCGCCAGGGTCACCATGGCGAAGTAGATGCCCTGGCGGCGGATCGACAGCACCCCGAAGAAGGTGCCCAGCACCACCGCCGCCAGGGTGCCGATCAGGATGCCGGCCTCCGGCGTCAGGCCCGGGTAGCTCGAGAGCATGATCCCGGTGAAGTAGCCGCCGGTGGCCAGGAAGGCCGCATGACCGAAGGAGAGCAGCCCGGCAAAGCCCAGCAGCAGGTTGAAGGCGCAGGCGAAGAGCGCGAAGCACAGCACCTTCATCAGGAACACCGGGTAGATGGCGAGCGGGGCCAGCAGCGCCAGCCCCAGCAGCACCAGGTAGAGCATGTTGCGCCGCATCCGCGCGCTGCGCTGGCGCTGCATGGCGGGGGTCAGAGAGTGGGTCGTTGCCATGGCGTCATGCCTCCTTGCCGAAGAGACCCGAGGGGCGCAGCAGCAGCACCAGGATCATCACCAGGAAGATCACGGTGTTGGCCGCCTCGGGGTAGTAGACCTTGGTGAGGCCCTCGATGAGGCCCATGGCGAGGCCGGTGAGGATGGCGCCGAGGATCGACCCCATGCCGCCGATCACCACCACCGCGAAGACCACGATCAACAGGCTCGAACCCATGGTCGGCGAGACCGGATAGAGGGGCGCGGCCAGCACCCCGGCGAAGGCGGCCAGCGCCACGCCGAAGCCGTAGGTCAGGGTGATCAGCTGCGGCACGTTCACGCCGAAGGCCTGCATCAGCGCGGGGTTCTCGGTGCCGGCGCGCAGGTAGGCCCCGAGGCGCGTGCGCTCGATGATGAACCAGGTGCCGCCGCAGACCACCAGCGCCGCCACCAGCACCCAGGCGCGGTAGGTCGGCAGGAACATGAAGCCGAGGTTCAGGCCGCCCTGCAGCGCCTCGGGGGTGGGATAGCTCGACCCCGAGACCCCGAAGATGTTGATCAGGGTGCCCTCGAAGATCAGCGCCAGGCCGTAGGTGAGCAGCAGCCCGTAGAGATGGTCGAGGTGGGCGATGCGCCTGAGGATCAGCCGCTCGAGCACCGCCCCGAAGGTTCCCACCACCAGCGGGACCAGCAGCAGCGCGGCCCAGTAGTTGATGCCCAGGTACTCCAGGGCAAGCATCGCCGCGAAGGCGCCCAGCATGTACTGGGCCCCGTGGGCGAAGTTGATGATCTTCAACAGCCCGAAGATCACCGCCAGCCCCAGGCTCAGCAGGGCATAGAAGGCACCGTTGATCAGGCCCAGCATCAGCTGGCCCATGAACACCGCCAACGGCACCCCGAATATCATCGTCATGTCACGCTCCTCCCGTCAGAGGGCGGCGGCCGCGGCCGCCGCCCTGCCTCGACTCGCTCAGTTCTGCACCAGCTTGCACTGGCTCTCGGCGAGCGGGCGGTAAGCCTCCTCGGCGGGGATGGTGCTCTTGATCTCGTAGAGGTCCCATTCGCCGGTGGACTCTTCCGGCGACTTCACCTCGGCGAGATACATGTCGTGGACCATGCGGCCGTCCTCGCGGATGCGACCGTTGCGGGCGAAGAAGTCCTCGACGGGCGTCTCGGCCATCTGGGCGCGGACCGCCTGGCTCTCGTCGGTGCCGGCGGCTTCCACGGCGTTCAGGTAGTGCATGGTGCTGGAGTAGACGCCGGCCTGAACCATGGTCGGCATCCGGCCCACGCGCTCGAAGTAGCGCTCGGACCACTCGCGGGACGCCTCGTCCATGTCCCAGTACCAGCCGGTGGTGAGCAGCAGACCCTGGGTCGCCTCGAGGCCCATGGCGTGGACGTCGTTGAGGAAGATCAGCAGGCCGGCGAGCTGCTGGCCGGTCTGGGTCAGCCCGAACTGGCTGGCGGTCTTGATGGCGTTGACGGTATCGGAGCCGGCGTTGGCCAGGCCGACGATATCGGCGCCCGAGCCCTGGGCCTGCAGGATATAGGAGGAGAAGTCGCTGGTCGGGAAGGGGTGGCGCACGCCGCCGACGATCTCGCCGCCGTTTGCCTCCACCACCTCGCTGACATCGGCCTCCAGGGCATGGCCGAAGGCGTAGTCGGCGGTGAGCATGAACCAGGTATCGCCGCCCTGATCGACGACGGCCTTGGCGGTGCCGTTGGCCAGCGGGTAGGTGTCGTAGACCCAGTGGAGGTGGTTCGGCGTGCAGTGCTCGTTGGTGATGCTCGAGGCCGCGGAGCCGGAGATAATGGCCAGGCTACCCGCCTCCTCCAGCACCTTGCTCACGGCGATAGAGACCGAGGAGGCCACCATGCCGGCGACCAGATCGACGTTCTCCTGATCGACCCAGCCACGCACGGTGTTGGCGCCCACGTCGGCGCTGTTGCGGTCATCGGCGCTGAAGACCTCGATGGGCACGCCGTTGACCTCGCCGCCGATGTCCTCGACGGCCATCTTCAGCGCCTCGAGACCGCCGGGGCCGGCCAGGTCGCGATAGGTGCCGGACATGTCGGCGAGGTAGCCGATACGCACGGCGTCGTCGCTCATCTGGGCCTGGGCGGAGCCGGCGGCCAGGGTGGTGGCGGCGAGGGCGATGCTGGTGGCGAGCGTCTTCCGATTGAAGGTCATGATCATCTCCGTGGCCCGGTGGGGCCGTTGTTGTTGTCGATGCGGATGCTTGTAGATACCACTGCTTGTCAATACGAGTGCTTGTCGATACGAGTGCTTGCGGTGCAGGGATCGAGCGTCGAACGGCGCGCCGTCAGACCCCCAACAGGGTGTTGAGGTGCTCGCGCCGGGCGGGCAGCTCGGCGGCGCTGATCTCCTCGATGATGCGGCCGTGCTCCATCACGAAGTGGCGGTCGGCCAGGGGCGCGGCGAAGCGGAAGTTCTGCTCCACCAGCACGATGGTCATGCCACGCTCCTTGAGCTTGATCAGCACCTCGCCCAGCGCCTGGACGATGACCGGCGCCAGCCCCTCGGTGATCTCGTCGAGCAGCAGCAGCCGGGCGCCGGTGCGCAGGATGCGCGCCATGGCCAGCATCTGCTGCTCGCCACCGGAGAGCCGGGTGCCCTGGCTGCGGCGTCGCTCGTAGAGGTTGGGGAACATGGTGTAGATCTCATCGAGATCCATGCCGCCACTGCGCACCGTGGGCGGCAGCAGCAGGTTCTCCTCGACGTCGAGGCTGGCGAAGATGCCGCGCTCCTCCGGGCAGTAGCCCACCCCGAGCCGCGGGATGCGGTGCGGCTTCATGGCCAGGGTCTCGTTGCCGTTGATGACGATGGAGCCGGTGCGCCGGCCGACCATGTTCATGATCGCCTTGAGGGTGGTGCTGCGCCCGGCGCCGTTGCGCCCAAGAAGGGTCACCAACTCGCCGCGCCTCACGTCAATGTCGACGCCGTGCAGAATGTGCGACTCGCCGTAGAAGGCATGCAGATCGCTGATGCGCAGCATCTCGGCGCCATCCCGATCCTGGGTCTCGCCGAGCGTCTGTGCTGCCTGGCTCATGCGCTGGCCTCCTCTTGTGTATCGGCATCGCTGCCCATGTAGGCCTCGCGGACCCGCGGGTCGCGGGAGACGCTCTGGTAATCGCCTTCGGCCAGCACGCTGCCGCGAGCCAGCACCGTGATGCGATCGCACAGGCGGCTGACCACGCTGAGGTTATGCTCCACCATCAGCACGGTGCGGCCCTTGGCGACCCGCCGGATCAGCTCGACGATGCGATCGACGTCCTCGGCGCCCATACCCTGGGTCGGCTCGTCGAGCAGCATCACCGTGGGATCCAGCGCCAGGGTGGTCGCCACCTCGAGTGCCCGCTTGCGCCCGTAGGGCATCTCCACGGTGAGCACGTCGGCATACTCCTTGAGGCCGACCTCATCGAGCAGCTCGATGGCGCGCTCGTTCAGGTGCTCGAGGCTCTTCTCGGACTTCCAGAAGTGAAAGGAGGTGCCGAGGCGGCGCTGCAGCGCCACGCGCACGTTCTCCATGGCGGTCATGTGGGCGAATACCGCCGATATCTGAAAGGAGCGCACCAGGCCGAGCCGGGCGATCTCGTTGGCCCGCATGTTGGTGATCGGCTTGCCGCGATAGAGGATCTCGCCGCGGGTGGGCGGCAGGAACTTGGTGAGCAGGTTGAAGACGGTGGTCTTGCCGGCCCCGTTGGGGCCGATCAGGGCGTGGATGTGCCCCTCCCGGACCCGCAGATTGACGTCGTCCACGGCGGTGAAGCCGCGAAACTCCTTGGTCAACCCGCGAGTTTCCAGTATGAACTCCTGGGTCATGGTGGGTCCTCTCTGGATCGCTGTCGCGATCCGCCGTGGATGCTGTTGTCGTTGTTGTCGGCCGTTGTCGTTGTTGTGGCGGTGCCGGCATCGAGGGCCCGTGATGCACCATCACGCGACCCCGGAGAACACTCTACACTTTACGTTAACGTAAGCTAGAGGAGCCGGGGCGACGGAGCAACAGGAGAACGCCGGAACTCGACCAATGGTGTAGACCCCGAGGCTATCAATAGCTTGCAAACTATGTGGGACAATCATGCGCGCCCAAAAAAAGCGCGATGCCCCATCGGGGCATCGCGCCTGTTCTGCTCGGCGACCCGCGAGCCGCTCCGCTCACGGCAGCGTCGCGGATCGGGCCGCCATCAGCACTCGATGGCGTTGACCGCGAGACCGCCCTTGGAGGTCTCCTTGTACTTCTCCTGCATGTCGGCGCCGGTGTCGCGCATGGTGCGGATCGCCTTGTCCAGCGAGATGAAGTGCTCACCGTCGCCGCGCAGCGCCATCTGGGCGGCGTTGATGGCCTTGACCGAGGCGATGGCGTTGCGCTCGATGCAGGGCACCTGCACCAGCCCGCCAACGGGATCGCAGGTGAGGCCGAGGTTGTGCTCCAGGCCGATCTCGGCGGCGTTCTCCACCTGGCCCGGGGTGCCGCCCAGCACCTCGGTCAGCCCCGCTGCGGCCATGGCGCAGGCCGAGCCGACCTCGCCCTGGCAGCCCACCTCGGCGCCGGAGATGGAGGCGTTCTTCTTGCACAGGATGCCCACCGCGGCGGCGGTCATCAGGAAATCGACCACGCAGCGCTCGTCGGCGCCGTCCTGGAACTTCATGTAGTAGTGCAGCACCGCCGGGATGATGCCCGCCGCGCCGTTGGTCGGCGCGGTGACCATGCGCCCGCCGGCGGCGTTCTCCTCGTTGACCGCCAGGGCGAAGACGTTGACCCAGTCCATCGCCGAGAAGGTGGTGGAGATCAGGTTGGTGTTGCTTTCCATCTCCTCCAGGCGGCGATGCAGGGCAGCGGCACGGCGCCGGACGTTGAGCCCGCCGGGCAGCACGCCCTGGCCCTCGAAGCCCTGCTGTACGCAGGCCTGCATGGCCTCCCAGATGCGCCACAGCTCGGCACGGATCTCGGCCTCGCTGCGCCAAGCCTTCTCGTTCTCCATCATCAGCTCGCTGATGCGCAGGCCGTGCATCCGGCACAGCGCCAACAGCTCGGCGGCGCTGTTGAAGTCATACGGCAGTGCCGTGGTGTCGGTATCCAGCTCGCCGCTGGCGGCCTGCGCCTCGTCGATCACGAAGCCGCCGCCCACCGAGTAGAAGACGTTGCGGTAGAGCTCCTCGGCGTGACCGTGGGCCACCAGGGTCATGGCGTTGGGGTGGTAGGGCAGACTCTCGTCGTGCCACTCGAGGTCCCGGCTCCAGCGGAAGGGAATCGCCAGGCGGCCGTCGAGCATCAGGGCCTGGGACTCGAGCAGCTCCTCGATGCACGGTGAGACGATCGCCGGATCGATGTGCTGGGGACGCTCGCCCATCAGCCCCATGATGATGGCGCGGTCGGTGCCGTGCCCCTTGCCGGTGGCGGAGAGCGAGCCGTGCAGGTGCACCTCGATGCGCGCCACGCGCTCGGTAAGCTCCTGGCGCTTCAACGCCTGCACGAAGTCGTAGGCGGCCTGCATGGGGCCGACGGTATGCGAGCTGGAGGGCCCGATGCCGATCTTGAACAGGTCGAAGATGCTGATTGCCATGATGATGCCTCGTGTCTGAGCCGGCGGCCCGGCGTTCCGGCGTTCCGGCGGTCGGCGCCCCGACCTCCCGGGCCAGCGGCCGCCTGATCGCACACCAGACAGTTAAACTAAAGCCACTCGACGCCTGCCGATAGTTGGCCCCATCATGGCGGCGAATCAACGCCCCGACAATCGAGAATATCTGGCCCACGGTATAGAATGACTAAACCATGAACCCGCATCTCAACGCCCAGACCCATGCCGGGCTGAAGGTCTTCGCCGTCAGCGCTCGCCACCTCTCCTTCACCCGGGCGGCCGAAGAGCTGCACGTCACCACTGGCGCCGTCAGCCAGCAGATCAAGCAGCTCGAGCAGCGGCTGGGGTTCAAGCTGTTTCGCCGCCGGCCGCGTCGACTGGAGCTGACCGAGGAGGGACGGCGCCTGGCGGCGGTGGTCGACGAGGCCTATCAGGCGGTGGGGCTGGAGGTACGGCGGCTGCGCAGCGGCGTGATGAGCGGGGTGATCCGGCTGCGCTCGGTGCCCTCCTTCCTGCACAAGTGGCTGATGCCGCGGCTGCCCCGGCTGCAGGCGCGCTTTCCCGATATAGAGCTGCACGTCACCGCCGAAGACAGCAGCGTCTCGCTGCGCGACGGCGACTTCGACCTGGCCCTGGACCTCAACGACGGCCACATTCCGGGGCTTGCCATCACGCCGCTGATGGAGGAGCGGATCTTCCCGGTCTGCGCCCCCGCTCTGCTGCGGGGCCGTCCGCCGCTGCGTCATCCCGCCGACCTGGCCTGGTACCCGCTGCTGCACGACGTCACGGCCTGGCGGGGCAGCCACGAGCACGCCGAGTGGGAGCGCTACCTCGAGGCCATCGCGGCGCCGCCCCTCAACCTGCGCCGGGGCTATACCTTCAACCGCCACCACCTGACCATGGCCGCGGCCATCGCCGGCATGGGCGTCGCCATCGCCCGCCAGACCCTGATTCGGGGAGAGCTCGGCAGCGGCGAGTTGATCGCGCCCTTCGCCCAGCGCGTACCGACCGGCATGCACTACGGCATCGTCCATGCGCCGGGGGCGCTGGACGACCGCCGGATCGCCGCGGTGCACGACTGGATCGTCGAGGAGGCCCGGCGGGCGCCGGACGGATCCTGATAAAGGCGGCATCGACACTTCGGAATCAATAGGCAGGCGCAGACGAGCCGAGTATCATAAACATTCACCAATGAATGTGATTTACCCCGAGACGCCCATGCCACACCACCTCCCCCCCGAAGCGCCCACGCCCATCGACTTTCGCGCCACAAGCCTGCGCGCCCTGCTGTATATCGTCCTGATCGGCCTGCTGATGCAAGGCGTGATGCTCGAGGCACTGGGGCTAGAGGGCCAGCGATTCTCCGAGCGCGGCTTCGTCGAGCCCGCCCAGTCGCTGCTGCTCGCCGCCAGCGCCGGCCTGGCGCTCTATGTGCGCCTGACGAGCCCGCGGCTGACGCACGTCTCCCTGCTGCTGCTGGCCCTGCCGCTGGCCTCGCTGATTCGCGAGCAGGATGCCTGGCTGGATGCCTGGGTGTTCGATGGCGCCTGGCAGGCGCTGGTCGCGCTGCTGGTGCTACCCACCCTCTACGTGGTGATCCGCAGCCGCCATGCCTTCGCCCGCGAGTTCGCGCGCTACGCCAACAGCTTCTCGTTCGGTCTGTTCGCCGCGGGCTTCCTGACCACCTACGTCTACTCGCGGCTCTTCGGGCGCAGCGAGATGTGGCAGGCGATCCTCGGCGACGCCTACCTGCGCACCTTCAAGGACGCCGCCGAGGAGGTCACCGAGCTGTTCGGCTACACCCTGCTGTTCTTCGCCATGCTCGAGCTGGTGCTGCTGGTGCGCCGCTGGCGCCACCTCAAGACCGACTGAGGCGCGCCCGGGGCCGGCGCCCCGGCTCTGCACGGCGCCGCCTTCCGGGACGCCTTCCCTTGCCTCTACTGGATGCCACTCGTCATATCCCTGCCCCATAAACGACGACGCCCGCAGCCAGTGGCTGCGGGCGTCGTCGTGAGCGAGGTCCTGTGACTACTCGTCGAGGAAGGAGCGCAGCGGCTCCGAACGCGACGGGTGACGCAGCTTGCGCAGCGCCTTGGCCTCGATCTGGCGGATCCGCTCGCGGGTGACGTCGAACTGCTTGCCGACCTCCTCAAGGGTGTGGTCGGTGTTCATATCGATGCCGAAACGCATCCGCAACACCTTGGCCTCGCGGGCGGTAAGGCCGCCGAGCACGTTGCGGGTGGCTTCGATCAGCCCCTCGCCGGTCGCCGAGTCGATGGGCAGCAGGATGGTGCCATCCTCGATGAAGTCGCCCAGATGAGAGTCGTCATCGTCGCCGATGGGCGTCTCCATGGAGATCGGCTCCTTGGCGATCTTGAGCACCTTGCGGACCTTGTCCTCGGGCATCTCGAGACGCTCGCCGAGCTCCTCGGGGGTCGGCTCGCGGCCCATCTCCTGCAGCATCTGCCGCGACACGCGGTTGAGTTTGTTGATGGTCTCGATCATGTGCACCGGAATACGGATGGTGCGGGCCTGATCGGCGATCGAGCGGGTGATCGCCTGACGGATCCACCAGGTGGCATAGGTCGAGAACTTGTAGCCGCGACGGTATTCGAACTTGTCGACGGCCTTCATCAGGCCGATGTTGCCCTCCTGGATCAGGTCCAGGAACTGCAGGCCGCGGTTGGTGTACTTCTTGGCGATCGAGATCACCAGGCGCAGGTTGGCCTCGACCATCTCCTTCTTGGCCCGGCGCGCCTTGGCCTCGCCGATGGAGAGCCGACGATTGACCTCCTTGATCTCGGTCACCGCCAGCTGGATCATCTCTTCCTCGAAGGCGATCTTGCGCTGGGAACGCTGGATGTCGGCACGCAGCGGCTCCAGGCGCGCCGCATACTTCGGGTTGGCGGCGCCGAACTCGTCGAGCCACTCGGGACGCGATTCGCTACCCGGGAAGGCCTTGATGAAGGTCTTGCGCGGCACCTTGGCCTTCTTCACGCAGAGCTGCATGATGGCCTTTTCCTGGGCGCGCACCTGCTCGACGCTGATGCGCACCTGGCCGACCAGGCGCTCGAAGTGCTTGGGCACCAGCTTGATCGGCGAGAACAGCTGCGCCAGGCGAGCGAGCTCTTCCTGGGCGGGCTTCGCGCTGCGACCGTGGGCCTCGATGGCCGCCTGGGCCGCGGCGTTCTGCTCGCGAATCTGCTCGAAGCGGGCACGGGCCTCCTCGGGATCGGGGCCGCCGACGCTCTCTTCCTCCGCCTCGGCATCGTCGTCGTCCTCGGCATCGCCTTCGGACTCGTCGCGGGGCTCCTCCTCGGGCACTTCCGCTTCCGCGACGCCGGGAATCCCCTCGTCGGGGTCGATGAAGCCGGAGAACAGATCGGAGAGACGACCCGGCGCCTCCTCGTCCTGAGTGGCGTCATAGGCATCGAGGATGGAGTCGACCGCGCCGGGCAGGTAGGCCAGCGCCGACATCACCTCGCGGGTACCTTCCTCGATCCGCTTGGCGATCTCGATCTCGCCCTCGCGGGTCAGGAGCTCGACGGTACCCATCTCGCGCATGTACATGCGCACGGGATCCGTGGTGCGACCCACGTCGCTCTCCACTGCGGCGAGCGCGGCGACAGCCTCTTCGGCGGCCGACTCGTCGGTGGAGTGATCCGACATCATCAGGGTATCTTCATCGGGGGCTTCCTCGACGACGCTGATGCCCATGTCGTTGATCATGCCGATGATATCTTCCACCTGATCCGGGTCGGCGATATCCTCGGGAAGGTGGTCGTTGACCTCGGCATAGGTCAGGAAGCCCTGTTCCTTGCCGCGCGCGATCAACTCCTTCAGACGTGACTGCTGCTGCGCATTTCCAGCCATAGAAACCCTATCTCGACGAAGAAGAATGAAGCACCTGAAGTACTGAGGCGGTGAAAACTCGATAAGCCGGACAGTATAGCGGGTAAGGCCGCCTTCCTGCCAGTTCGGTGTATTTGCGCGGTCATTCAGGTGTGTTAGGTTGTGAGGTTGCGCCTTCCAAAGGCAGCTCCCTCGTATGTGGTGATGGCGGCAGAAAATTCAACCCCCGCCACGACGAGCGCTTAGCTCTTTAGCTCCATCAACAGCGCGTTCAGCCGCTGGCCGTCCTCTTTCGACAGCTTCTCCCCTGCCTGCATTCGCGACAGCAAGACCTCATATTCCTCCAGGGGCGACTGCTGCTGACGGTGGCGCTGGAAATAGGCCACCCAATTGTCCAACTCGACCCCTCGCACGCCTCGGGGGACCAGGGGCTCGCGACGCGCCAGCGCGGCCAGCCGCTCCCCTTCGGGCGTGCCGTGAAAGTGGGCCAACAGCACCTGGGCGCTGCGATATCCGCCCGCCCGCAACAACCGCACCACCTCGCGACAGAGCCGCGCCTCCGGGTCCGCCTGGTCGCACCAGTCGTCATCTTCGGGCAGCCGCTCCACCAGCCGCGGCTCGTGCACCAGCAGCTGCAGAACGCGCCCCATCAGGCTCAGGGTCTGGCTGCCCGTGCCTGAGCGCGCCTCGTGCCCTTCGTCCTCCGGGCGCCACTCGGCCTCCGGCGCCAGAGGCGGCTCGCTCGGCGGCGCCTCGGCGGGCGCCACCAGCGCCTCGAAGCGCGACTGGTCGACGCCGGTGCGCCGCGAAAGTTCGCCCAGCAGCAGCGACTTCAGCACGCCCTCGGGCAGCTTGCCGATGGCCGCGAGCACCTGGCTGGCGAAGCGCTCGCGCGCCTCGATCGTCGCCAGGTCGCGCCCCTCGGCCGCGTGATCGAAGAGGAACTCCGACAGCGGGCTGGCGCAGGTGATGCGATCCTCGAAGGCCTCCGCCCCCTCCCGGCGCACCAGGGTGTCCGGATCCTCGCCCTCGGGGAGGAACATGAAGCGCGCCTGGCGACCGTCGATCATCTGCGGCAGTACCGTCTCCAGCGCCCTGGTCGCGGCCTGGCGGCCGGCGCGATCGCCGTCGAAGCAGAACACCACCTCGCCGACCATGCGGAACAGCCGGCTCAGGTGCTCCTCGCTGGTCGAGGTGCCGAGTGTGGCCACGGCGTTGCGGATGCCGAACTGGGCCAGCGCCACCACGTCCATGTAGCCCTCGACGATCACCACCCGCTCGAGCCGCGAATTGGCCTGGCGCGCCTCATAGAGGCCGTAGAGCTCGCGCCCCTTGTGGAACACCGGCGTCTCTGGGGAGTTCAAGTACTTGGGCTTGGCATCACCCAGCACGCGACCGCCGAAGGCAATGGTGCGCCCGCGGATATCGCGGATCGGGAACATCACCCGATCGCGGAAGCGGTCGTAGGTGCGCCCGCTGTCCTCGTGATGCACCAGCAGGCCGTACTCGATCTGCACTGAGTCGGCGATGCCGCGCTCGCCCAGGTGGCGCTTGAGCGCCTCCCAGCCGGCCGGCGCGCAACCGATGCCGAATGTCTGCTGAACCTCCGGCGACAGCCCGCGATCGGCCAGGTAGCGGCGCGCGTTCTCGCCCTCCGGCATCTTCAGCCGCTCACGAAAGAAGCTGGCCGACAGCTCCAGCAGGTTGACCCCCTCCTTGCGCTTGCGCTCGCGCGCCTGGGCCCGCGGATCGTCGGCGCCCTCGCGGGGCACCTCCATGCCGAGCCGACCGGCCAGCTGTTCCACGGCCTCGGGAAAGCGCAGCTTGTCGTACTCCATCAGGAAGCGCAGGGCATTACCGTGGGCGCCGCAGCCGAAGCAGTGATAGAACTGCTTGTCGGCGCTGACGGTGAACGACGGCGACTTCTCCTGGTGGAAGGGACAGAGCCCGGAGTGGTTGCGACCGGCCTTCTTGAGCTTCACGCGCTCGCCGACCACCTCGACCACGTCGACGCGGGCCAGGAGATCATCGATGAAACGCTGGGGGATCTGACCGGACATGCGGGAAACCTGCGGGAAGCGGGAAGAGGCGACAAAAACAAGCGGCCACCGTTAGGCGGCCGCTTGGCGTCCCTCTTGAGACGGCATGGGCCGGATGCCCTCACCGACTCCAGTACGGATCAATAGAGCCGTTCGAAACGCTTGCGCTCACGCTGAAGCTTCTTGGCATGGCGCTTGACGGCAGCCGCCGCCTTACGCTTGCGCTCTGCGGTCGGCTTCTCGTACTGCTCGCGACGACGCACTTCCGAGAGGACACCGGCCTTTTCACAGGAACGCTTGAAGCGACGCAGCGCGACGTCAAACGGCTCGTTATCACGTACTTTGACAGAAGGCATTAAGCACTCACCTACCTTGGGTAACTTGAGTTCGGTTTGTACGCACACCCGTCGGAGTCCGTCACCACCACGAAACACGCCCCGGAATCGCCAGGCGAACCGGAACGATGCGTGAATACGCGGGAAGATGGCCCCTGGGTGCACGACCCAGTCTTACAGCGGACAGTATTCTAGTCGTCCAACCGAGCTCGTGCAAATCGTTTCCCTGCTGCCGACCGGGGGCAAAATGCGTAGAATGCCGCCATCCACGCATTACCGAGCCGATATCATGCGCGTACTGGGCATCGAGACCTCCTGCGACGAGACCGGCGTCGCCCTCTTCGACACCGGGCGCGGCCTCGTCGCCGACGCCCTCTACAGCCAGATCGCCATGCACGCCGAATATGGCGGCGTGGTACCGGAGCTCGCCTCCCGCGACCACACGCGTCGGCTGCTGCCGCTGATCGAGCAGGTACTGAACCACGCAGGCCTGTCCCGCGGCGAGCTCGACGCCATCGCCTACACCGCCGGCCCCGGCCTGGTCGGCGCGCTGATGGTCGGCGCCAGCACCGCCCACGGGATGGCCCGGGCGCTGGACATCCCGGTGCTCGGCGTCCATCACATGGAGGGCCACCTGCTGGCGCCCATGCTGGAGGACGAGCCGCCCGGCTTCCCCTTCGTGGCGCTGCTGGTCTCCGGCGGGCACACCCAGCTGGTCGAGGTGCAGGGGCTGGGGCGCTACCGCCTGCTTGGCGAGTCGGTGGACGACGCGGCGGGCGAGGCCTTCGACAAGGCGGCCAAGATGCTCGGGCTCGCCTACCCCGGCGGACCCCAGGTGGCGCGCCTGGCCGAGCAGGGCGACCCCGGGCGGCTGCGCTTCCCGCGCCCCATGACCGACCGCCCGGGGCTGGACTTCAGCTTCTCGGGGCTCAAGACCCACACCCTGACCGCCATCCGCCAGCTGGAGCGCGCCGGCGAGCTCGACGACCAGACCCGCGCCGACGTGGCTCGCGCCTTCGAGGAGGCGGTGGTCGACACCCTGGTGATCAAGTGCCGCCGCGCCCTCGACCAGACGGGTCTCAAGCGCCTGGTGGTCGCCGGCGGCGTGAGCGCCAACGTACGGCTGCGCGAGCGCCTGGAGCGCGAATGTGCCAAGCGCGACGCCCGGGCCTACTACCCGCGCGGACGCTTCTGCACCGACAACGGGGCGATGATCGCTTATGTGGGGGCCCAACGCCTGCTGGCCGGCGAGCATGACGAGACCGGCCTCATGAAGGCGGTGCCGCGCTGGCCGATGGACGGCCTGGAAGCGCCCGCCACGGCATGAACCCCGCGATGATCGCGCTCTTTATGGTCGCAGCGCCCAGCGCCTGCTGGCCGGCGAGCATGACGAGACCGGCATCATGAAGGCGGTGCCGCGCTGGCCGATGGACGGCCTGGAAGCGCCCGCCACGGCATGAACCCCGCGATGATCGCGCT
>NZ_JAVXUR010000004.1:346933-392564 GCF_032333995.1 Halomonas saccharevitans | reverse complement strand
CTCTTTATGGTCGCAACGCCCAGCGCCTGCTGGCCGGCGAGCATGACGAGACCGGCATCATGAAGGCGGTGCCGCGCTGGCCGATGGACGCGCTGCAGGCACCCGCCAAGGGCTGAACCCCGCGATGATCGCGCGCTTTACGGTCGGGGGGCCAGCGCAAGGCCGCATTGAAGGCCGGGTAACGAAGCGAAGCGATATCTGCCCGGGAACGCTGGCGACGAGCGCCGCCGCGCACGTCAATCGACAGGGATGTCGAGTGAGGGGCACCCGTGAGGGATTATGTTGTGCCCCGACGTGCGAGCGGCAAGCGACGTGGCAGGGTTTCGTTCCCGGGATCGCGCGTCTCGTTATCCGGCTGGCTCGGGCATGCAGACATCATTTTTAAGCGCGAGAAGACTAGAACCCCGACTCCTCGCCGCGCCCGAGCCGGCGGATATTGAGCGCATGGCGCCCAAGCACCAACAGCGTAAAGACCATCACCACTCCCACGAACTCCGGCGCCAGCCAGATACTGGCTAGCGGCGCCACGGCGGCGCTGGCCAGCGACGCCACGGCCGCGGTGCGCACCCGCCAGGCCAGCAGGGTCCAGAGTGCGGCGCAGCAGAGCGCCACCCAGGGCGTGAGGACAAGCATCACGCCGAAGGCGCTGGCCACGCCCTTGCCGCCGCGAAAACGGTGCCAGGCCGGATAGGTGTGCCCCAGCAGCACGCCGAGCCCGACCAGCCCCAGCCCCCAGGGCGGCAGGCCGACCCCCATGGCGAGCCACAGCACCGGCATGCCCTTGATCACGTCCACCATCAGGGTGGCCAGGGCGAGGCGCGGGCCGTAAAGGCGCAGCACATTGGAAAACCCGGGATTGGCCGAGCCGGCGAGCCGCGGGTCGCCCACGCCGGCAAGGCGGCACACCGTGAGGGCGCCGAGCCAGGTGCCGCTGAGATAGCCGATCGCCATCAGCGGCAGGATGAGGTCGAGTGGCGCCTCCACGGGCGGACTCCTCCGGGATAATGCCTCGATTCTGACAGCCAGGGACCGGCGACGACAGGCCGGCGGCCCCCGGTGTCACCGGGAAGCGCGCTGGCGTACAATCTGGTGCCTGCAGGCGGACCCTCGCCTATCCCGTCCGCATCGACCAGGCCGCAACGACTGAGGCCGCAACAACCAACGACCGGGGAGCCCCGATGGATCTTGTGCTGATCGACGCGCTGGAGGTAGATACCGTGATCGGCGTCTACGACTGGGAGCGCACCATCACCCAGACGCTGCGCCTCGATCTCGAGCTGGGCACCGACATCCGCCCCGCCGCGGCGGGCGACGACATCGCCCAGACCCTGGACTACGCCGCGATCAGCGAGCGTATCGCCGGCTTCGCCGAGGCGCATCAGTTTGCCCTGGTAGAGACCTTCGCCGAGCGCCTGGCCGAGATCCTGCGCGCCGAGTTCGCCATCGCCTGGCTGCGCCTGACCGTGCGCAAGCCCGGCGCCGTGGCCGCGGCCAGCGCGGTGGGGGTCTCCATCGAGCGCGGCACCCGGCCGGGAGACATCTGATGGCCCGGGTCACCGTCAGCATCGGCAGCAACATCGAACGCGAGCATCACGTCCTGGCGTGCCTCGACGCGCTGGCGGAGACCTTCGGTCGGCTGGCCGTCTCGCGGGTCTTCGAGAGCGAGCCGGTGGGCTTCGAGGACGGTCGCAACTTCTACAATCTGGTGGTGGCCTTCGAGAGCGAGCGCTCGGTGGGCGAGCTGCAGGCCTGGTGCAAGCGCCTGGAGTTCGCCCACGGCCGGCTCAAGGACGTGCCCAAGTTCAGCCCGCGGACCCTGGACATCGACCTGCTCACCGTGGGCGCGCTCAGCGGCCGCCACGATGGCGTCGCGCTGCCGCGCGGCGAGATCCTGCACCATGCCTTCGTGCTCCAGCCGATGGCCGAGCTGCTGCCCGAGGCGCGCCACCCACTCACCGGCGAGACCTATCGCGACCACTGGGCCCGCTTCGAGGCCGATGAGCAGCGCCTCTGGCCGGTGGACTTCACCTGGCAGGGGCGCCGCCTCTCCCGCGCGGAGGAATAGCCCTGCCCACGGGTCATGCCTCGGGATCGGCGAGCGCCCCCTCGATGGCCTCCCAGCGGCGCCGCGCCAGCTCCTCGCCGAGCTCGCGCCCCTGATAGCCCTCCGCCACCAGGGCCCTGGGCAGGATCTGCACCGCCAGCCGCCAGGCCAGGGCCAGGTCCTCGGCCAGCGCCGGGGCATCCAGGCTCACCAGGCTGATCAGCGGCGCCACCCGGTCGCTGCGGCGCCACGCATCGATGCCGTCGAGCCAGCGCATCACCTGCGCCCCGCAGAGCCCGTTCGCCGCGACCTGCCGACACAGCGCCCGGGTCCTGGCCGCCTGGGTGGCCAGCTCGCGGTGAGCCCGCGGCAGGCGCAGCCGCTCGGACAGCGCCTCGCGCGCGTCGTCTCCCAGGTGCTCGACCAGGCGCGCCCAGCGCCAGCGCACCTGCGCCTCGGCCTCGATGTCCTCGGGCAGCCGATGCAGGCGCCCCAGCGCCGCGTCGAGGTCCGCGTCATCCTCGGCCAACTCCGGCATCAGCACGGCGAGTGCCCCGCACTCGTCGAGCACCTGAAAGTAGACCTCCGGCCAGGGCTCGGAGAGCGCCTTCTCGGTCTCGGTCCAGACGCGCTCGGCCACCAGGTGCGCGAGCTCGCCGCTCTTCACCAGCGAGCGCATCAGCGCGCGGGTCTCCTCGGCGATAACGAAGCCCAGTCCGGCGTAGCGGGCCAGAAAGCGCGCCGTGCGCAGCACCCGCAGCGGGTCCTCGACGAAGGCCGGCGAGACGTGGCGCAGGCGGCGCGCCTCGAGGTCGGCGAGCCCGTCGTAGGGGTCGACCAGCGCGCCCTGGGGCGTCTCGGCCATGGCGTTGACGGTCAGATCGCGCCGCGCCAGATCCTCCTCCAGGGTGACCTCGGGGCTCGCATGCACCACGAAGCCGGTGTAGCCGTGGCCCGACTTGCGCTCGGTGCGCGCCAGGGCGAACTCCTCGTGGCTCAGCGGATGCAGGAAGACCGGGAAATCACGCCCCACTGGCTTGAAGCCGCGCCGCTGCATCTCCTCGGCGGTGGCGCCGACCACCACCCAGTCGGTGTCTTTGACCGGCCAGCCGAGGCGGGCATCGCGCACCGCCCCGCCGACGCGATAGACCTCGAGTCCCTCGAGGTAGCGGTCGTCGCTGGGGTTCATGGCTCAGCACTCCACGCGGTCGGGCAGGCGGTGCTGCCAGTCGGTGAAGCCGCCATCGAGGCTGTAGACCTCGGCGAAACCCTGGCCGGCCAGCCAGGCCGCCGCCTGCTGGCTGGAGTGGCCGTGATAGCAGATCACCACCAGGGGCGCCTGGCGCGGGGCCTGGTCGAGGAAAGCGTCGACGGTGTCGTTACCCAGGCGCTGGCTGCCGGGCACATGCCCCTGGGCGAAGCTCTGAGGGTCGCGGATATCGACCAGGGTGAGGGGCGCGTCGCCCTCGAGCCAATCGGCCAAAGAAGCGATGTCGAGGTGGCGGAAGGGAGCGTTGATCATCACGGGCATCTCGTCGTCGGGGAGCGTCTCGGGGGGGTCACTGGCGGCTGGGCACGCTGATGCGCCGACCGCTCTCGAGCTCCAGGGCGGTCAGCCGGCTGCCCCAGACGCAGCCGGTATCCAGCGCCTCGGCGCGCACGCGGCTCTCGGGTGTCTCGCCCTCCAGCGCCGCCCAGTGGCCGAACAGCAGCCAGGGATCGTCCTCTCGGGGGTACTGGAACCAGGGGGCGAAGCCGGACGGGGCGCTGTCGAGCCCCTCCTTGGCGGCGAAGTCGAGGCAGCCCTCGGCATCGAGGAAGCGCATGCGGGTGAAGGCGTTGACGATCATCCTCAGCCGCGGGATGCCGTCGAGATCGTCGCGCCAGCAGGCCGGCTCGTTGCCGTACATCGCCTCGAGGAAGGCGCCGGCCCCTTCGCCCGCGAGCCGCGCCTCGGCCTCGCCGGCAAGCGCCGCGGCCTTTTCCACCGACCACTGCGGCAGCAGGCCGGCGTGGGTCATGACGGTCTCGCCCTGCGCCGCGGATTCCCGGCGCACCAGCAGAGGGCGCGCCTGCAGCCAGTCGAGCAGGCGCTCGCGATCCGGCGCGGCGAGGATCGGCGCCAGGGTGTCCTTGCGGCTCTCCCGGGCGCCGCCTCGCGCCACCGCCAGCAGGTGCAGGTCGTGGTTGCCGAGCACGATGCTGGCGGCCTCGCCCAGCGCCATCGCCTCGCGCAGGCAGGCAAGCGAGCCCGGCCCGCGGTTGACCAGGTCGCCGGCCAGCCACAGCCGGTCGCGGCGCGGGTCGAAGTCGAGCCGCTCGAGCAGGGCGACGAACTCCGCGTGGCAACCCTGCAGGTCGCCGATGGCATAGGTAGTCATGTCGGCTCCGTTGCGGTGAGTGTCACGGGGTCTAGTGTACCTGGTTGGGCCCGGCCAGCCGGAAGGGGGAGATCGCCACCTCGAAGGGGCGCTGGCTGGCGGCATCGACGCAGGTGTAGGCGCCCTCCATCACCCCCACCGGGCCGTCGAGGATCGCCCGGCTGGTGTAGCGGAAGGTCTGGCCGGGGCCGATCAGCGGCTGCTGGCCGACCACCCCCTTGCCGCGCACCTCCTGCACCTTGCCGCTGCCCTGGGTGATCTTCCAGTAGCGGGCGAGCAGCTGAACGCTGTGGCCGGAGCCGTTGTGCACGGTGACGGTATAGCTGAAGACGAAGCGCTGCTCGTCGGGGGCGGACTCGTCCAGGCGAAAATCCGGCGCCACGTCGACGCGAATGGCACCCTCGAGCCCCTCGGGAAGCGTCGGGGTCATGAGGCCTCTCCTTCCCCGGCCGCGGCCAGGTGGTTGGCGATGCGCACGAACTCCTCGATATCCAGCGTCTGGGGGCGACGGCCCGGGTCGATGCCCAGCGCCTCGAGGGCCGCGGCATCGATGCGCCCCTTGAGGTTGTTGCGCAGCGTCTTGCGCCGCTGGCCGAAGGACTGGCGCACCAGGTCGAAGAGCAGCGCCTCGTCGCTGGCCGGATGGGGCAGGGCCTCGTGGGGCGTGAGGCGCACGATGGCCGAGTCGACCTTGGGACGGGGCACGAAGGCCTCCGGTGGCACCGTGAACAGGGCATCGACGCGGCAGTGATACTGCGCCATCACCGACAGCCGCCCCCAGTCGGGGCCGCCCGGCGCGGCGGCCAGGCGCTCGACCACCTCCTTCTGCAGCATGAAGTACATGTCGGCCACGGCCTCGCCGGCCGTCAGGAGGTGGACGATCAGTGGCGTGGAGATATTGTAGGGCAGGTTACCCACCACGCGCAGCGCTGGGCCGTCGCCTCGCAATTCCCGGAAGTCCACCTTGAGGGCGTCGCCCTCGTGGATGATGAAGCCCGGCTTGTCGAAGAACTGCACCCGCAGCCCGGGGATCAGGTCGCGGTCGAGCTCGATCACCTCGAGGTGGCCGTCGGCGGCCTCGAGCAGCGGCTCGGTCAGGGCGCCCTGGCCCGGACCGATCTCGACCAGCCGGTCGCCGGGACGAGGGCCGATGGCACGCACGATACGCGAGATGACGCCGTAGTCGCGCAGGAAGTTCTGGCCGAAGCGCTTGCGGGCCTGATGAACCGGGGGGCGGGATGCCATTCGGGGTGTCCTTATGTCTCTGGAGATTCTTACTGTCGCATCGCCGCCGTGTCGGGGCTGACCCGACGCCCCTCGAACGGCTCGACGTCTCTTCTAGCCACGGCCGTCGCGACTCGCCATCTCGGCGGCCAGCGCCACGGCCACTCGCAGGCTGCCGGGGTCGGCGCGGCCGCTGCCGGCCAGATCCAGCGCGGTGCCGTGATCCACCGAGGTGCGCACCAGCGGCAGCCCCAGGGTAATGTTGGCGGCGCGACCGAAGCCGGCGTACTTGAGCACGGGGAGGCCCTGGTCATGATACATGGCCAGCACCGCGTCGACGCCTTCGAGGTGGCGCGGGGTGAACAGGGTATCGGCCGGCAGGGGGCCGTCAAGGGTCAGCCCTTCGGCGCGCAGGGCCGCGAGGGCCGGGATGATCACGTCGAGCTCCTCGCGGCCCAGGTGACCGCCCTCCCCCGCGTGGGGATTGAGGCCGCAGACGGCGATGCGCGGCGTATCCACGCCGAACCAGCGCTGCAGGTCGTCATGAAGAATATGCAGCAGCCGAGTGAGCCGCGGCCCGGTGATGGCATCGGCCACCTCGCGCAGCGGCAGGTGGGTGGTGGCCAGCGCTACCCGCAGCGCGGCCCCGTCCGGCTCGCTCGCCTCGCGGGCGTGCAGGGCGCTGTCGGTCGCCAGCATCATCACCACCTCGTCGACGCCACAGGCGTCGCGCAGGTACTCGGTGTGGCCGGTGAAGCCGGCATGGCCGGCATCGAGGATCACGCCCTTGTGCAGCGGCGCGGTGACCATGCCTGCCGCGCGGCCGGCGCGGCAGGCGTCAAGCGCCACGTCGAGGGTCTCGAGCACGTGGCCGGCGTTGGCGACATTGAGCTCACCGGGCCGCGCCGGGGCGCGCAGCGCCACGGGCCACACCGGCAGCACGCCACGCCGCGGCGCAGGCGGCGCCTCGTCATGATCGAGCTCGAGGATCTCGACCTCGCGGCCGATCATGGCGGCACGCTCGGCGAGCAGGGCCGGATCGCCCACCGCCGCCACTCGGGCTGGGGGGACCACGTCGGCGGCCAGCATCACGGCGAGCTCGGGCCCGATGCCCGCCGGCTCGCCGCAGGTCAGGGCCAGCACGGGCGCATCCGCCGGGGACATCAGCGCGCCTCGAGGCGATCGTCGACGAAGGCGCGGCTACGGATCTCCTGGATCCACTCTTCCATCTCGGCGCTGACCTTGCGCTGGAACAGCGCCTGACGCGCCTGATCGCGGCTGGCGCCCTGCTGCTCCACGAAGCGATCCACCTCGCGCTCGGAGAGGTCGACCCGACTGGCGACCCGGCGCTGCTGCAGCTGGCGCATCAGCAGCTCGCGGCGCACCTGATCGCGCACCACACCCAGCGACAGGCCGTCGGCCTCGAGCGCATCGGCGAACTGCTCCAGGCTCATGCCGTTGCCCTCGGCGATGGCGCGTACCTGGCGGTTGAGCTCGGTGTCATCGACGCTCAAGTTGGCCTCGCGCGCCATCTGCAGCTGGATTTCCTCGACGATCATGCGCTCCAGCACCTGCTCGTACAGCACCGCGTCGGAAGGCGTCGCCTGTCCCCGACCCTCGAGCTGACTGCGCACCTGGGCGACACGGTTGTCGAGCTGGCTTTCCATGATGGCGCCTTCATTGACCACCGCCACGATGCGGTCCAGCGGCTGACGGCCCGCGTAGGCCGACTCCTGGGCCTGGCCTACCAGGGGCAGGCCGCTCAGGCACAGGGCAAGCGCCAGGGTGGCGATACGTCGGCTGTGCATGTCTCTGTTTCCTCTCATCGGTGTCGAATGTCTCACGGACGGCCCAGGGATGCGCTCTCAAGGGCGGCCCAGAGATGCGCTACGGTAACCCGGGACCGCCTGCTGGAAGTAGCCGTCGGCCTCGCCGCCGACGCCGCCCAGCCCCTTGAACACGAAGCGCAGGAAGATCCCGCGATCGGTCTGGTCGTCCTCGATATCGTTGGCGGTATCGCTGTCGTCGATCCACTCGCGCCAGACCAGCTGCAGACCATAGCAGCAGTCGTTCCACTGAACACCCGCCAGCTGCTCCAGGGCGCGGTCGTTGGTGTTGTCGTAGAGCAACCGGCCGATCAGGTCGACCTGCCGGCTGGCCTTCAGGGCGAACGACAGATCAAACTCCTCGCGGTTGTAGTTGACCACGTCCTCTTCGTCCTCGGCGGGATCGAAGCCCTGGACCTGCCAGCGATAGCCGAGGTTCAGCACGTGGCCGGCCGGCGCCCGGTACTGCAGGCCCAGCGAGGTGCTCTCGGTGCGCTCCCGATGGTCGTCGTAGAGCCACTGCCAGCGGGTCCGCCACGCATCGGTGATCTGCCAGTCGGCCCGCGCGACCAGCGGCGAGCGCTCCCGGGTGGCAAGGTAATAGTCGTAGGAATCGCGATCCGTGGGCAGGGTGTCGGGATCACCCAGCATGTCGATGCTGCGATCCTCCAGGTAGTAGGCCTGCCCCAGCCCCACCGAGAGCCGCTCGCGGCCGCTCTCATCGGCCAGCAGCCGCGACTCGAGCCCCAGCGAGACGCGGTTCAGGTCGCCCACCCGGTCGCTGCCGCTGAAGCGGTAGGGCGACCAGAGCTGGTTCCAGGAGAAGGCCCGCTCGGCGGTATCGAAGTCGGGAAAGTCCGTCTGGTCCCGCGCCGGCACGTAGGCATAGTTGATCCGCGGCTCCAGGGTCTGGCGGTAGTCGCGCCCGCCCAGCGCGAGCTCGCGCTCGAAGACCAGGCCGCCGTCGACGCTGGCCACCGGCACGCTGCGGGTGAGCTCCTCGTCGCGGTCGACCTCGCGCTCGCCGTAATCCAGCTGGTAGGCGGTGGCGAGCCACTCGACCCGGGGCTCCAGATACCCCCAGCTCTCGTCCATTCGCCAGCCGGTGGCCGGCGCCAGGTGCAGGCGGCTACCGTTGGCCGACTCTCGGTCGAAGCGTTTGGTGTCGGGAAGTGCCGCTTCGTCCACGTCACGCCAGAAATAGGTGACGTTGGAGCGCCACTGCTGGTAGAAACCGCTCTCCTGAGACCAGCGGGCGTCGGCAGTCAGGCTCGGCAGGCGGTAGAAGGGCTTGTCGCGCTCGAGCAGCGGATCGTCGAGCTTCTGGTAGCCCTGGGCCTTGGCCTGCAGCCGCCAGGTATCGCCGCGATGGTCGATCTGGGCCAGGCGCTCCATGTAGGCGGTGTCGCCCTCGCCGAAATCGCGGCCGAAGTCGTCGAAGTAGCTGCCGTCGCTGGCCGCCCCATAGCGCAGCCGATAGGGGGTGCGGGCATCCAGGCGTCCGGCGTGCCGGTAGTCGATGTACCAGCGATCCTCGCCCTCGTAGCTCGGCTCGTCGTCCGGATCGCCGTCGTCGTCGGCCAGGTAGGCGCCCTCGATCTGGCCGCCGTGGTTCTCGAACAGATAGCGGTACTCGCCGCCCAGCAGCAGGCCGCGATCGCTGATATAGCGCGGCGTGATCGTGGCGTCCTGGTCCGGGGCGATGTTCCAGTAGAAGGGCTGAGCGTAGTCGAGGGAGTCGGCGGAGAGCCCCAGCAGCGGCCACAGGAAGCCGGTCTGGCGACGCTCGTCCAGGGGGAAGCGCACCCAGGGCCAGTAGAAGACCGGCACCTTGCCCACCTCGAGCCGGGCATGCTTGGCGGTGCCGACGCCGCTCTCGCGGTCGAGCAGGATGTCGTTGCCGACCAGGCGCCACAGGTCGCTGCCTGGCTCGCAGGTGGTGAAGCTCGCCTCGGTGAGGCGGTAGCGCTCGCCGTCGAGGCGGGCCAGGCGCACGGCATCGCCGCGCAGGCGCTGCTCGTGGGCCACGTAGTGGGCCGTGTCGATGCTCGCGGCGTCGCTGTTCAGGGAGAACTCGGCCGAGGCGCCGCGCACCAGCAGGTTGCGGTCACGCAGCGTCAGCGGCCCCTCGGCGTAGGCGGTCTCGCGGCTGGCGGGAACCCGCACGCGAGGCGCCTCGAGCTGGGCGTCGCCGCGGCGCAGCAGCACCTCGCCGTCGAGGCGCGTCTCGCCGTCCTCGCCCGAACCGGCCCGATCGGATTCGCTCGCCACCTTCTCGCCGGGCGGCGGCGGCAGGCGGTAGTCCGGCATCACGTAGCGGCCGCGGCACAGGGCGTCCGCCGGGCGCGTCTCGCCCCAGGGCTGCCAGTCCAGCTGGGCCGCCGGCAGCGACTCGGGCGGCGCCGCCGAGAGTGGCCCGCTCGCCAGGCCGGCGCCGGCCAGGCCTGTCAGGGCCGTCCATGTCCACGAGTGTCGCTTGCCCATGCTCCACGATGTCCTTGGGGAGGTGAATCGGTATTATACAGGCCGCACCCGGCCTGTGTTGCCGGCGCGAGCCCTGTCATCGCCGACGATGTCGGGAGCTCAGCATGCGGGGCCCCCACGGGGCCGTCAACCGTACCCGCCCCCTCACAAGGAGCCAGACGACGATGCCCGAGGCCACCGATTCCACGCGAACGCAGCGGCTGCAGGCCTGGGCGGCCAGGCGCCACGGCCTGCCCCCGGAGGCCGTCAGCCTGCGCTTCGCCGCCGGCGACGCCAGCTTCCGGCGCTACTTCCGCCTGACGCTGCCCGACGGCACCACCCGCATCCTGATGGACGCCCCGCCCGAGCAGGAGGACAGCGCCCCCTTCGTGACCATCGCCGAGCAGTGGGGAGCCGCCGGCCTGCCGGTACCGGCGCTGCACGGCGTTGACCTCGACGCCGGCTTTATCGAGCTCGACGACCTCGGCGACACGCCTCTGCAGGACCGCTTCGCGGGCGATGAGGCCCCGGCGACCCTGGCCTGGCACGAACGCGCCCTCGACCTGATTCACGACCTGCAGAACCGCGCCCCCGTCGACGGCCTGCCGGTCTACGATGCCGCCCTGCTCGGCCGCGAGCTCGACCTCTTCCCGGACTGGTGCCTGGGCGAGTGGCTGGGCCTCGCCCCGCCGCCGGAGTGGGCTTCGCTGCGCGAGGCGCTGATCGAATCAGCCCTCGCCCAGCCCGTGGTCGCGGTGCATCGCGACTTCGACGCCATGAACCTGATGATCAAGGACGACGCCCTCTACCTGATCGACTTCCAGGACGCCGTGGCAGGCCCGATCAGCTACGACCTGATCTCGCTGCTGCGCGGACGCTACTGCCGTTTTGCTCCGGCGCGCTTCGCCGCCTGGACCGAGGCCTTTCGCGTCCAGGCCATCGCCGACGGTCGATTGGCCGAGGACGTCGACGCCGCGACCTTCCTCGCCCGCATCCAGGCCATGGCCGCCCAGCGCTCGCTCAAGGTGCTCGGCATCTTCTGCCGGCTGACCCTGCGCGACGCTCGCCGGGGCTATCTCGAGCGCCTGCCGCACTTCCTCGATCATCTGGAGCAGAGCCTCGCCGGCCTGCCCGGCCACGAGGGCTTTCGCACCTGGCTCGCCGACAGCTTTCGCCCGGCGCTGGCGGCGCGCCTGGAGGCCCGCGGATGAAGGCGATGATCCTGGCCGCGGGGCTCGGCACCCGCATGCGCCCGCTCACCGACCACTGCCCCAAGCCGCTCCTGGAAGTGGCCGGCCGCCCGCTGATCGTTCACCACCTCGAGCGCCTGCGCGCCGCGGGCATCAAAGATGTGGTGATTAACGTCAGCTACCGGGCACAGCAGATCATCGACGCCCTGGGCGACGGCGCGGCCCATGGCGTCAACATCGCCTGGAGCCGCGAGGCGACCCCGCTGGAGACCGGCGGCGGCATCCGCCAGGCACTCCCGCTGCTCGGCGACGCACCCTTCCTGCTGGTCAACGGCGACGTCTGGTGTGACCTGGCACCGTCGAGCCTGCCCACCCTGGGCGATGACCTCGCCCACCTGGTGCTGGTGGACAACCCCGACCATCACCGGGCGGGCGACTTCCACCTGGACGCGCGCGGCCGGGTGCACGCCGAGGGGACGCCGCGCCTCACCTTCGCCGGCGTGAGCCTGCTCGACCCGGCGCTGGTGGCTTGCGAGGTGCCCGGCGCCTTCGGCCTGGCACCGCTGCTGCGGCGCGCCATGGCCGAGGGCCGCGTCGGCGGTACTCACCACCGCGGAGCCTGGGTCGACGTCGGCACGCCAGAGCGGCTGAGGGCACTGGACCAACATCTTCGAGCGGAGCATCACTCCAGAGTCTAAGCGTAAGGCGCCGGGGATAGGCCTAAGAGGGGGTCCTACGCCAGGGGTGAGAAGCATCGCTTCGAACGGGCTGGCCATGGATGGCCAGCACCGGCCCTGCAAGCGGAGCAGGATGCGAGAGCGCCGCAGGGCGTCGGTAGCGCCCAGGGACGGGTTTACAGCGCCCCCTCGACGGTCCGGCGCTCCGGGGCCTGTCGCCGGAACCCGCGAACGAGGCTGAGCCGCCGCTCGTCAGCTGCTATGCTGCCGAGCCTGCAGTCACCGAACTCAATCGAAGGATGCCGACCCGATGAAAGCCAGCGTGAAATGGACCGACGGACGCCAATTCGTTGCCGAGAGCGGCAGCGGCCACAGCGTAGTCATCGACGGCCCGCCCGACCACGGCGGCCGCAACACCGGCGCGCGCCCCATGGAGATGCTGCTGATGGGCATGGGCGCCTGCACCTCCTTCGACGTCCTCAACATCCTCGAGAAGGCCCGGGCCGACGTGACCGACTGTGTGGCGAGCCTCGAGGCCGAACGCGCCGACGCCACGCCCAGCGTGTTCACCTCGATCCACGTGCACTTCACCGTCAGCGGCCGCGGCCTGAAGGAGAAGCAGGTGGCCCGCGCCGTGGAGCTCTCCGCCGAGAAGTACTGCAGCGCCTCCATCATGCTGGTCAAGGGCGGCGTGGAGATCACCCACTCCTTCACCATCGTCGAGGAGTAGGCGCTTACTGGAGCCTTTCGCCTCCGCGGCTATTCTGGCGACAGGTCTACGAGGGGGCGCTGTGAACCCTTCCTTGGGCGCTACCGATGCCATCCCTGGCATCGGACCCCCTCTACGACCTGTCCCCAGCGCCGCTTCCGTCGATATCCACTGATCAGGCTGGTTTAGACGCGATAGACGCTGGTGGTCATCACCTTGGACATCAGCTTCATGCCGAGCTTGACCGGCGCGGGGAAGCGGCTGCCCCCCGCTTCCAGCGCCAGCTGGGCGTGGTGTGCCTCGTCGATGGCCATCTGGCGCAGCACGGCGCGGGAGCGATGATCGCTCGCCGGCAGCTTGACCAGGTGCTCCTCCAGGTGATGACCGACCTGCTCTTCGGTGGCGGCCACGAAGCCCAGGCTCACCTGGTCACCGATGGCGCCCGCCGCGGCGCCCAGGCCGAAGGAGGCCGCGTAGAACAGCGGATTGAGCAGGCTCGGGCGGTCGTGCAGCTCCTGGAGCCGCTCGTCACACCAGGCCAGGTGGTCGATCTCCTCCTGGGCGGCCTGCTCCATCTGGCCGCGCACCTCGGGCAGCTTGGCGGTCAGCCCCTGGCCCTGGTAGAGCGCCTGGGCGCACACCTCGCCGGTGTGGTTGATGCGCATCAGCCCCGCGGCGTGACGCTCCTCCTCCATGTTCATCGGCTCGTCGTGCACCGCCGGGGTCGCCGGCGAGACGCGCGAGGGAGTCGCCGCGTGGGGCACCAGGGTCCTCAGCACGGTATCGAACTGGTGGATCAGGTTGTCGGCACGGGATAGGGAGCGGGTCATGACGAAATCTCTCGAGAATGCACCTGATGCGTCGTACGCCGGGTCGCGCGCGGCCTCGGCCGCAGGGCGCCGGCTAGCCAGCCGGCCAGGTAAAGCGACGACCGCCCATCAGGTGCATGTGGATATGATAGACGGTCTGGCCGCCATGATCGTTGCAGTTCATCACCACCCGATAGCCGTCTTCGGCGAAGCCCTGCTCGGCCGCGAGTCTGGCGGCGGTGAACTGTAAACGCCCCACCAGCGCCAGATCGCCCTCCTCCTCGATGTCGTTGAGGGTGGCGATGTGCCGCTTGGGCACGATCAGCATGTGGGTCGGCGCCTGGGGATTGATGTCGTTGAAGGCGAGCACGTGATCGTCTTCATAGACGATATCGGCGGGAATCTCGCGCTCGATGATCTTGCAGAACAGGCAATCCATGGGCGGTTCTCCTTGCGTGAGGGTCGGTGTCGGCGTCAGCGAAAGCGCCGCTGGGCCAGCAGGTGGCGCACCAGCGGCCCGAGGATCAACTCCATGGCCAGCGACAGCCGCGAACCCGGCACCACCAGGGTGTGCGGGCGGCTCATGAAGGCATCCTGGATCATCGCCAGCAGGTAGGGGAAGTCCACCGTCGCGGGATCGCGGAAGCGGATGACCACGAAGGACTCGGCGTCGGTGGGGATGTCCTGGACCTCGAAGGGGTTCGAGGTATCCACCGTGGGCACCCGCTGGAAGTTGATGTGGGTGCGCGAGAACTGCGGCTGGATGTAGCGCACGTAGTCGTCCATGCGTCCCAGGATGGTGTCGATCACCGCCTCCTGGGAGTAGCCGCGGTGGCGCATGTCGCGATCGATCTTCTGGATCCACTCCAGGTTCATGGTCGGCGCGACCCCCACCAGCAGATCGACGTGGCGGGCGATGTCGAGCTCGGCGGTGACCAGCCCCCCGTGCAGGCCCTCGTAGAACAGCAGGTCGGTGCCGCAGGGCAGCGACTGCCACTCGGTGAAGGTGCCGACCTGATAGCCGGCCTCGATCATCTGCTTGTCTTCGGCATGGATATAGTGGCGGAAGGAGCCGTTGCCGTGCTGGCCATACTCCCGGAACAGCGCCTCGAGCCGATCGAGCAGGTTGGCCTCCACCGCGAAGTGGGAGAGCTCGTCCTTGCGATCGGGCTCGTCGAGAAGTATCTGCGCCAGCTCCTGGCGGGTATAGCGGTGAAAGGCATCGCCGTCGACGTAGGCGGCGTGCACGGCCTCCCGGGCGAACATCCGCTCGAAGGTGCGCTTCACCGTCGTAGTGCCGGCCCCGGAGGAGCCGGTGAGGGCGATGATCGGATACTCCCGCGACATCAGCGCGCTCCCGCCAGGGTATCGCGCAGGGCCTCGGGGATCGCCACCGGGCGGCCGGTGGCGGGGTCGATCAGCATCAGATTGATCCGGGCGGTGGCGACCGTGACGTCGTCGGCCTCGCGCAGGATGCGATGGTAGACGCCGATCGCCTTGCGCGCCGGCGCCGGGATGGCGGTCTCCACCGCCAGCGCATCGGGCCAGCGCGTCTCGGCCTGATACTGCACGGCGAGATCGGCCGCCACGCAGGGGAAGCCGCCGAGGTCCCACTCGTGGAGCCCTCGTGAGGCCAGCGCGGCGACGCGCGCCTCGTGCAGCAGCGAGATCAGCGCATCGTGGCCCAGGTGGCGACCGTAGTTCATGTCGGTGATGCGTACCGTCAGCGGATGACGGTGCATGACCTCATCGACGGGAAAGCTCAGTCGGACACGCTCCATGCTCGCTCCTGCATCGTGTTGTAGGGGATCGCTCGGGCTCAGGCGTCACCACGTTCACGGGCGATGGCCCGGTGGGCGATGTCGCGGCGGTAGAGCACCTCGGGCCAGCGGATCTCGGCGACGCCCCGGTAGGCCAGGTCACGCGCCGCCGCCACGTCGTCGCCCAGCGCCGTGACGCAGAGCACCCGGCCGCCGGCGGTGACCACCTGGCCGTCCCGCTCGGCCGTGCCGGCGTGGAAGACCTTGCAGCCGGTGGCCTCGGCGGCGCCGAGCCCCTCGATGGCATCGCCCTTGCGGTAGCTGCCCGGGTAGCCGCCGGCGGCCAGCACCACGCCCACCGCGGGGCGCGGTTCCCAGTCGCAGGGAAGTCCCGCCAGCTCGCCGCGCGCGCCGGCCAGGCACAGCTCGGCCAGGTCGGAGCGCAGCCGCAACATGATCGGCTGGGTCTCGGGGTCGCCGAAGCGGCAGTTGTACTCGATCACCTTGGGATTGCCCTCGGCGTCGATCATCAGGCCGGCGTAGAGGAAACCGGTGTAGGCGTGGCCTTCCTCGGCCATGCCCCGCACCGTGGGGCGGATCACCCGCTCCATGATGCGTTCGAAGACGCTGTCGGTGACCACCGGCGCCGGGGAGTAGGCGCCCATGCCGCCGGTGTTGGGGCCGGCATCGCCATCGAAGGCGCGCTTGTGGTCCTGGCTGGTCGCCATGGGCAGGATGGTCTCGCCGTCGACCATGACGATGAAGCTCGCCTCCTCGCCCTGCAGGAACTCCTCGATCACCACCCGGGCGCCGGCATCGCCGAAGGCGTTGGCCTCGAGCATGTCGCGCACCGCCGCCTCGGCTTCCTCGACGGTCATCGCCACGATCACGCCCTTGCCGGCCGCCAGGCCGTCGGCCTTGATGACGATGGGCGCGCCCATCTCGGCCAGGTACTCGAGGGCCGGCTCCACCGCAGTGAAGGTGCGATAGTCGGCGGAGGGGATGGCGTGACGGGCCAGGAAGTCCTTGGTGAACGCCTTGGAGCCCTCGAGCTGGGCCGCGCCGGCCGTGGGGCCGAAGATCGCCAGGCCCGCCTCGCGGAAGCGGTCGACCACGCCCTCGACCAGCGGTGCCTCGGGGCCGACGATGGTCAGCTCGACACCCTCCTCCCGGGCGAAGGCCACCAGGCCCGTCAGGTCGTCGACGCCGATAGCGACGTTCGTGAGCCCCGGCTCCAGGGCCGTGCCGGCGTTGCCGGGGGCCACGAAGACCCTCTCCACTCGGGGTGACTGGGCGACCTTCCAGGCCAGGGCGTGTTCGCGGCCACCGCCGCCGATGATCAGGACCTTCATCCGCTTGACTACCTCAGAACCGTGCAAGAAACGTCGCGGCATTATGTCAGAAACCGACGCGCGGCGCCGCCTACGGCTTGCCCTTGCCCGAGTCGTCGTCGTTCGGGGTGCCGGCCTGGTTGATGGTCTTCTGCCAGAACTTCATGTTCTCCTCGGCCATCTCGCGCATCAGCTCCATGGGCGAGTGGCGCATGGCCTGCTGCCACTGATCCTGCATGCGGTGCTGTTGCTCGAGCATCAGCTGGGTGCCCTGCTCCAGATAGCGCGAAAGGGGCAGCGGCTGGGCCATGTCGTAGACCCGGATGAACTGCGCCAGCAGGTCGTTGGAAAACACCTGGGCGTCGCCGTCGGCCTGCTCCTGCTCGATGATGATCGACAGCAGGATGGTGCGGGTCAGGTCCTCGCCGCTCTTGGCATCCTCGACCCGGAAGGGCACCTCGTCGATGATCAGGCCGCGCAGATCCTCGAGGGTCACGTAGCGGCTCTGTTCGGTATCATAGAGCCTGCGGTTGGCATACTTGCGAATCACGCGCACGGCGCTGCTCCTTGTCCGATGAGGGCGGTTGCCCCCCGTAGCGCTATTGTGCACCGCGACACCATCCATGCAAGGCATAGCCCCTATTCAGTCTCAAACACGGCGAGGCGCCATGAACCTGATCCTGCTCTCCCCCGAGGACGTCGAGAACCATCGCCTGGCCCGGGTTCGCGACCCGCGCCGCCTGGCGCACCTGCGCGAGGTCCATCGCGCTCGCCCCGGGGACACCCTGACACTGGGCATCGCGGGGGGCGCGCTGGGGCGCGGCGAGCTGTTGAGCCTCGACGACGACGAGGCGTGCTTCGACGTCTCCGCGCTGGATCAGCCGGCGCCGCCTTCGCTGCCGGTGCACCTGGTGCTCGCCCTGCCGCGTCCGCGGATGCTGGCGCGCAGCCTGGAGCACGTCACCGCCCTGGGCGTGAAGCAGATCACCCTGCTCAATACCCGTCGCGTGGAGAAGAGCTACTGGCAGTCGCCGGAGCTCGACGACGAGAAGATCCACCGCCACCTGGTGCTGGGCCTGGAGCAGGCCCGCGACACCCGGCTGCCCGAGGTGACCCTGGCCAAGGGCTTTCGCCCCTTCGTCGAGGACCGGCTGCCGGGGCTGCTCGCGGGGCGGCGCGGGCTGGTGGCCCATCCGGGCATGCCCGACGACTGCCCCCGCGGGCTCGACGAGCCGGCGGTGCTGCTGGTGGGGCCGGAGGGCGGCTTCATTCCCTGGGAGGTGGAGCGACTGCTCGAGGCCGGCTGCCAGGGGATTCACCTGGGGCCGCGCATCCTGCGGGTGGAGACCGCGGTCACCGCGCTGCTCGCCCGGCTCTTCTGAGTCGAGTGTAGACGCGGCCGAGCCCGCTCGGGCCCGGCCGCGAGGATGTGACGGCGGCGCTACTCTGCCTCGTCGGGATCGTGGGGCACGAAGGGGGCGTCGTCGTCGCAGTCGGGCTCGGTGAGGAAGGTCTCGCGCACGTCGAGCAGGCCGAGGTGGCCGATGGAGCGGCGCCCGAGCAGCAGCGGATAGTTCATCTCCCCGCGATCACGCAGGCTGAACTGCTCCTCGTAGACGGTATCGCCCAGGCAGACGTTCATCAGCACCACCGGCCGCTCGTCGACGCCGCCGGCGCCGCGCACCCGTAGGTCGCGGTAGAGCGGCAGCTCCATGCGCTCGGTGAAGGTCTCGCCGCTGGCCTCGTCCTCGAGTTTCAGGCGAAAGCGCACCCAGTCGTCGCCCTCCTTCTCGAAGGTCTCGATATTGCGGGCGTCCAACGACGAGGTCAGGGCGCCGCTGTCGAGCTTGGCCTTCACCTCGACGCCCCAGGGTTCCAGCGTCGCCTTCTCCACCCAGCCAAAGACACGATCGGCATCGTCGTCGGCGAGCACCGCCGGCGCCGCGCTCGAGAGCAGGGCGGCCAGCAGCAGCGGGCGGTAACGGGTCGGGATCATGATCACCTCCGAAACGGTGCTCAGCGCCGCAGGCGCTGGAGTAGGGTGAGGGTCGCGAAGCCATCCGGCGTGACGCCAATGGCGCCCTGAAAGGCGCGCAGGCCGCGCCGGGTATTGGGGCCCATGATGCCATCCGGCGCGCCCACCTCGAAGCCGCGCTCGTTGAGCAGGCGCTGCATCTCGCGCACCTGGCCGCGGCTCAGCGGCTGCTGCTCCCGGGGCCAGGCCTGCACCACGCCCTCGCGGCCGGCGATCTCGTCGGAGAGCACACCCACCGCCAGGGCATAGCTGGTGGCGTTGTTGTAGCGCAGGATCGCCCGGAAGTTGCGCCCCACCAGGAAGGCCGGGCCCTCGGCGCCGGCGGGCACGATCACCGAGGCGGCGCCGAACTCGGGCAGCGGCTCGCCGCTCAGGGTGCGCACGCCCTGCTCGGCCCACTCGGCGCTCGAGAGGCGATGAGAGAGCTCGGTACGGGCGTAGTCGAACCCCTCGGGGAGACGGACCTCGACGCCCCAGGGCTCGCCCGCCTGCCAGCCGGCGCGGTCGAGATAGTGGGCGGTGGAGGCCATCACGTCGGGGATGCTGCCCCAGATATCGCGACGCCCGTCGCCATCGCCGTCCACGGCGTAGGCCACGAAGCTCGAGGGGATGAACTGGGTGTGCCCCATGGCGCCGGCCCAGGAGCCGATCATGCGCTCGGGCGAGATATCCCCCGCCTCGAGGATGCGCAGCGCCGCGAGCAGCTCGGTGCGGGCGAAGTCGCTCCGGCGGCCCTCGAAGGCCAGGGTGGCCAGCGCCTCGAGGGTCGAGAAGTCGCCGAAGTTGCCGCCGTAGTTGCTCTCGATGCCCCAGATGGCGACGATCACCTCGGCCGGCACCCCGTAGCGACGCTCCATCTCACGAGCCGTGTCGCGGTGCTCGGCCAGACGCGCCTGCCCGTTGCTGACCCGGGTCGACGACACGGCGCTGTCCAGGTACTGCCAGATCGGGCGCACGAACTCGGGCTGAGATCGGTCGAGTTCGATCACCCGCGGGCGGTAGCGCAGGCCGTCCAGCGCCTGCGCCAGGGTCGCCTCGGCGATACCCTCGGCCCTCGCCTCGCGCCGAAAGCGGGATAGCCAGCCCTGGAAGTTCGCCACCGCGGCCGGCGCCGTGTCCGCCGGCTGGGCGGTCTCGGCGACGGCCGCCATGGTCGCCCCGTCAGGCGTCTGTGCCTGGGCCTCGCTAGGCGGGGCCGCCTGACAGCCGGCCAGCAGGGCCAATAGCAGAGGGGGGGTCAGCATCCGTTTCATCGTCGCTCCTGCAGGGCATTGTCCATTTAACCGGGCGATCATCGCCCAGAAGCGCCCGCCAGGAAAGCCCCTTCAGGCGCCGGTGAGCCGCCAGATCACCAGACCATGACAGGCCAGTACCACCAGGGTCAGGAGCGTACGCAGGGATTGATACCAGTCGGGCAGCTGCGCCCGACCGTCCCGGGAGCGCTCGTGGAAGCGCACCAGCAGAAAGCCCGCGACCAGCACCCAGGCGCCGGTGAGCGGATGCAGCAGCAGCGCCGGCCAGGCCAGCAGGCTCGGCACCATGGCAAGCAGCATGCGTGCGCGAAACGGCGCCTCGCCGGGACGCTCCCGGCACATGGCCACGCCCCACTGCACCCCGCCCAGGAAGGAGAGGATTACCGCGGCATAGGCGAGGAAGGCGCGGATGGCGACGACCTGCCAGGCGATTGGCGCAAGCCAGGTCGCCGCCGCCGTCGCGACGAACGGAAGCAGGCCGGCCAGGCCCAGCAGCCGGGGCAAGGTGGGCGTGGCGATACGGTTCATGGCGGCTCCTTATCCAGGGAGAGAGGGAGTGGAAGCGGCGGCGGTGCTGGGGATCGGGCACACCCTCGGGCTAGTCATCCCGGGTCTCCTGGGGCAGCAGCCAATCGCGCCAGCCCGCCGCCTCCACCACGGGCGAGGCGAAGCGCCTGGGCGCCACCCGCCAGGGCTGATGCCGGGCCTGGCCGGGCGGCAGTTCGGCGAGCTCGGGCTGCCAGTGGGCGACGTAGTTGCCCGCGGGATCGTAGTCGCGCGCCTGCTTGAGCACGTTGAACCAGCGATCACGGGTGTCGCGCCCCACCCCGGCCACATAGCGCCAGTTGCCCCAGTTGCTGGCCACATCGTAATCGACCAGGCAGGCCTCGAACCAGGCCGCCCCCAGCCGCCAGTCGCCTTCCAGCTCGTTGATCAGGAAGCTCGCCACGTTCTGACGCGCGCGGTTGGAGAGCCAGCCGGTGGCAGAGAGCTCGCGCATCGCCGCATCCACGAAGGGCACCCCGGTACGCCCCTCGCACCAGGTGCGAAAGCCGTCGTCCGGCACCGGCAGCCGACGGTCGCCATAAAGCGCCGAGCCCTCCTGACGCGCCGCCCAGTGGAAGTACTCGCGCCACAAGAGTTCGAACACGACCCAGTAGCTCGACTCGCTGGCCCCGTGCCGGGCCTCCCAGGCGCACACCGCGTCGCGTACCTGACGCGCCGACAGGCAGCCGTGGGCGAGCCACGGCGAGAGCCGGGTGGAAAAATCAGCACCCACCAGGCCGTTGCGGGTCTGCTTGTAGCGGGCGATGGCCCCGCTCTGCCAGAGGTAGTGATCGAGGCGCGCCAGGCCCGCCGCCTCGCCGCCGGCAAAGGCGAACTCGCCGCGGGCGTCCGGCGCCCAGCCGGCCGCCTGGGCGCACACCTGACCCAGCGGCGGAAAGCCGCGCGGCGCGCCCTCGGGCCAGCCGGGCAGGGTCACCGGCGCCGGGGCGGCATCGGGAATCGCCCAGGCGCGCTCGACCCGGCGGCGAAATGCGGAAAAGCTCCCCGGCAGCTCGTCGAGCGCCGTGGGCAGCGAGGCCTCATCGAGCAGCATGCCGGTGTCATGACAGCTCAGCGTCACCCCCTCGCCCAGCCGCGTGGCCAGCTGCGCCACGGCCTGCTGCTCCTCCCAGCCGGGGTCGGCGCGCACCCTCACCTCGTCGAGGGCGTACTCGTCGATCAGTCCTGCCATCACCTGGACGGGGTCTCCGATGCGCACCAGCAGGTCGCTGCCGCGCTTGAGCAGCTCGCCGCGCAGCTCGATCAGGCTCTCCCACAAAAAGCGCAGGCGAGCAGGCCCGATGCGCGGCGTCTCTAACCCGGGCGGCGGCTCGAGCCAGGCCTCATCCAGCGCGAACACACAGATCAGCGCCTCCGGGGGCGTGGCGAAGAAAAACAGCGAATTATCGGCCAGGCGCAGGTCGCCGCGCAGCCATATCAGGGTCCGGTTCATAGCACTCGCTCCTGGCGTCGAGCCTCGCGGCGACAGCGCTCGCTGCAGTGGCGAACCTCCTCCCAGCAGCGTGACCACTTGCGTCGCCAGGCGAAGGAGCGCGCACAGTGGGCGCAGACCTTGTGCGGGAGATGCGGCTTGCGATGCATGAGGCAGCCTCAAAGGTGGACATGATGCTTTAATAGTACAGCATTTGTACAAATAAAACTCCGGCGGCCACCAGGACGGCGACGAGTCATTCAACGCGGCCGCTGCTCACGACCACTCCTCCGGGGCCAACCCTCATGACCCAACGAGAAGGGGCCGCCCTAAGGCGGCCCCATCGGCGGTCGTTGCGCATGGGAGGAGCGCGAATGTCAGGAGGCGTCCGGCCCATCGGGGGGGCGACGCTCGTGCTCTTCGGCCGGCGCGCCGCTCTTCAAGTCGCGAGTCAGGGGGTCGAAGTGGGGCTTGAGCTCGTCCTTGACGGTGCCCGCCCACAGCCGGGCACCGACGATATAGCCCGCCCGACCGATCACGTGGGCCGCCACCGGGGCGGTCATCATGATGAAGAGGATCACCCCGAAGGCGCGCGCCACCACCGCCACCTCGGCGAAGTGCAGCGCCACCGCCAGCATGATCAGGGCGGTGCCCAGGGTCGCCGCCTTGGTGGTGGCGTGCATGCGGGTGAGCAGGTCGGGCATGCGCAGCACCCCCAACGCCGCCAGGAACATGAAGAGCGCGCCGGCAAGGATCAGGCCGCCCTCGAGGGTCTCAATCATCGCGGGGTCCTCCGCGCTCCAGGAAACGGGCGAAGCCGATGGCGGCCATGAAGGCCATCAGCGCCATGACGATGGCCACGTCCAACAGGCTCGGCACGTCGGTGGCGATGGCGATCACCCCGATGATGCCGACGAGGATCGACGAGAAGAGCTCCAGGGCAACCACTCGATCCGGCAGGGTGGGGCCGCGGAACAGGCGCACGAAGGCCAGGCACAGCGCCAGGACCATCACCGCCAGGCTCACAAGGATCACGGGGGACACCGGATCACCTCCTATGTCGAATGGAAAAGGCTCGGCTCTAGTGGAACAGGGCCAGCGCCCGGCGCTCGAGCTCGGCCAGGCTGCGCCGCAGCGCCGGCTCGTCGTCCAGGAACATGGCATGGATGTAGAGCACGCGGCGGTCGTCGGAGACGTCGAGGCTCAGGGTGCCCGGCGTCAGCGAAATCAAGTTGGCGACCAGGGCGATCTCGAATTCGGTGGTGGCCCGCAGCGGCATGGCGATCACCCCCGGCTTCATGTACCAGGTCGGAGTGATGATATCGAAGGCGACCTTGAGGTTGGCCATCACCAGCTCCTTGAGGAAGAAGCCGACGAAGCGGATCAGTCGCGGCAGGCGCTGGGCATTCCCGGTCAGCGCCGGCACCTGGGGCTGGATGAGCGCCAGCACCAGGTAGCCGAAGAGCAGCCCGGCCAGCAGGTTGCGGCCACTGAAATCGCCGGTGAGCACGATCCAGGCGAAGCCGAGCATCAGGTTCCAGGCGGCTCCGATCATGGCGAGCCCTCCCCCGCCGTGCCCGGCTCTATTCCTGATCCAAGAACCGCCTCGATGTAGCGCTCGGGCGCCAGCAGTTGGCCGGCCGAGGCCTCGGCCAGGGCGTAGATCGGTCCGGCGTTGAGTCCGATGAACAGGGTACACAGCGCCAGGCCCGCTACCGTCGCCGACATCAGCCACATCGCCCGCGGCTCGACCGCCGGCACGGCCTCGAGCTCCTCTTCCGGCGCCGCCTTCCAGAACACCTCGGCCCAGATCTTGATCATCGAATAGAGGGTGAGCAGCCCCACCAGCAGGGCGATGAAGGTCACCCCGTAGGCCTCGGCCTCGATGCCGGCGCGTATCACGATGAACTTGGCGAAGAAGCCCGACAGCGGTGGCATGCCGGCAAGCGACAGCGCCGGGATCAAAAACAGCACGGCAAGCCAGGGGTGGCTACGATAGAAGCCGCCCAGCGAAGCGAGCTGGTAGGTGCCGCGCAGCCGGTGGACGATGCCGCTGACCAGGAAGAGATTCGTCTTCACGATGATGTGATGAATGATGTAGAAGACCCCGCCGATGATCGCCAGCGGCGTGAACAGCGCCAGGCCCAGGATCATATAGCCGATCTGGCTGACGATGTGAAACGACAAAATGCGGCGGAACTCGAACTGCGCCGCCGCCCCGAGCACGCCGGAGAGCATGGTGAGGCCTGCGCCCCACAGCAGGATCTCATGGGTGTAGCCGGGGCTGTGGTGGAAAATCAGCGTGAACACCCGGTAGAGCGCATAGACCCCGACCTTGGTCAGCAGGCCGGCGAACAGCGCCGAGACCGCCACCGGCGGGGTGTGGTAGGAGGCCGGCAGCCAGAAGAACAGCGGGAAGGCCGCCGCCTTGATGCCGAAGGCCACCATGAACATCATTGCCAGGACATCGACCATGCCGTCGTCCTCGAGGGTCGCCAGGCGACGGGCGATATCGGCCATGTTGAGCGTGCCGACCATGCCGTAGAGCAGCCCCACAGCGACCAGGAAGGTCACCGAGGAGACCAGGTTGAGGGTGACGTACTTGATCGCCCCCTCCATCTGCGCCTTCTCGCTACCCAGGATCAGCAGCGCGAAAGAGGCCACCAGCATCACCTCGAACCAGACGTAGAGGTTGAAGATGTCGCCGGTGAGAAAGGCCCCGGCGACGCCGGCCAGCAGCAGGTGCATCAGCGGAAAATAGCCGTAGGCCTCGTGGCCGCGGCCCACCGTGGCCAGTGAGAAGAGCGCCACGGCGAGGCCGATGATGCCGGTGAGCACCACCATGATCGCGCCCAGCAGATCGGCCACCAGGCTGATGCCGAAGGGTGCCGTCCAGCTCCCCATGTGCATCACCTGGATGCCGTCGCGCTGGACCGTGGCCAAGAGCCACAGGCCGGTCAGCAGCAGACCCGCGGTGCCGGCCACGGCGATGAAGCGCTGCATGCTCCGGGAGCGCCAGAACAGCAACGACAAGGTTCCCGACAGCAGCGGGATGAGGATGGGCAGCGCGATCTGAGGCGTCACGTGTCGGTATCCCTCATCTTGTCCAGGTCATCGGCGCCCACGATCTCCCAGGCGCGGCGCACCAGCACCACGGCGAACGACAGCACCCCGAAGGCGATGACGATGGCCGTGAGCACCAGCGCCTGGGGCAGCGGGTCGGCCACCGGGCCCACCGGCGCCGAGAGGCCCTCGGGCACCAGCGGCGGGGCGCCGCGCACCATGCCCGCCGTGGCGAAGATCAGCAGGTTGGCGGCGTTGGAGATCAGCATCAGCCCGATCACCAGCTTGACGATGGAGCGGCGCAGCATCATGTAGACGGCGGCGGCGAAGAGAATGCCGATCGCGACGGCTATCAGGGGTTCCATGGCGTCTCCTCAGCGTTCGTCTTCATGCTGGTCGGTCTTGACCAGGGCGGTGATGGCCGTGAGCACCGAGCCCACGACCACCAGGTAGACCCCGACATCGAAGATCAGCACCGTCGAAGCCTTGAAGTCGATGATCGGGATGGTCCACCACTGGGCCGTGAAGAAGGGCTCGCCGACCCACCACGCGGGCAGCGTCGAGCCCACCCCGAGCAGCAGTCCCATGGCGACCAGGTCGCGGGGCGACACCGCAAGCATTCGGCTCAGGGGGCGACGCCCGAAGGCGAAGAGATAGAGCGCGAAGGCCGCCGCCGCCACCAGCCCGGCGATGAAGCCCCCGCCCGGCTCGTCGTGGCCGCGCAGCAGCAGGAACAGCGAAAAGAGCAGCTGCAGCGGCAGCAGTAGCCGCGCCGCGGCGTTGAGGATCAAGGTGCCCGATTTAGCCATCATCGCTCTCCCTCGGCGGCGCGGGACGCGCGGCCGCGTGGTCCCGGGCATGAAAGCGCAGCATGGCATAGACGCCGGTGGCCGCCAGCGCCAGCACGAACATCTCGCCCAGGGTATCCAGCGCCCGGAAGTCGACCAGGATGACGTTGACGATGTTGTGGCCGTGACCGAGTGGCTGGCTGTTGGCGACCATGTAGTCTGAGATGCGCGGCAGGCGCTCCCCGGAGAGCACCGAGAGCATCAGCAGGGTGATCAGCCCGCCGGTGAGAGCGGCGACGGCGAGATCGCGCAGCCGCTCAAGCGGAGTGGAGAGTGTCGCGAAGCGCGGCAGGCGAAACAGCACCAGCACCAGCAGGATGACCGTCAGGGTCTCCACCAGCAGCTGGGTGATCGCCAGATCCGGGGCGCTGAACAGCACGAAGGTCAAGGCGATCGAGAAGCCCATGGTGCCCAGCGCCGCCACCGCCGCCAGGCGCGAGCGCATCACGCAGGCGGCCACGGCTCCGGCGACCATCAGGCCGGCGACCACGGCCTCGTGGAGGTAGACATCCAGGTCGACGTCGAGCGTGAAGGTGTGGCGAAAGAACAGCGCATGGCCGACCAGGCCGACCAGCACCAGCAGGGTCATGGCCAGGTAGTTGCGAATGTGTCCGTTCTGCAGCAGCCGCGTCTGCCAGCCGGCAACGGCCACCATGCCGGCCATCAGCGCCTCATAGCCGGCCTCGGGGCCGCGCGCCATGAGCGGCGCGAGGCACGCCAGCCGCGCCCGCAGGCGATCCCAGTAGCGGTAGGTCAGAAGGCCCAGCGCCAGGCTCAACAGCGACAGCGCCAGCGGCAGGTTGAGCCCGTGCCACAGCGCCAGGTGCACGCCGGACGCGGGCGCGCCGATGCCGGCCAGGGTGGCAGCCACCAGCGGGTCGAGCAGGCCCGGCGCCAGGCCGAAGACGAGCGACAGCGCGGCCAGCAGCGCGGGCCCCGCGAGCATCGCCGACGGCGCCTCGTGGGGCGAGGTCGGGGTCTCGCGCGGGGCGCCGAAGAAGGGACGCAGGGCGACGATGGCGGCGACGGCCAGGGTCAGGAAGGCGGCCGTGAAGGCGAGCAGCAGGATCAGCGGCCGCCAGGCCTCGGCGGCCAGCACCGAGGCGAGCATCGCCTCCTTGCCGACGAAGCCCAGCAGCGGCGGCAGCCCGGCCAGGGAGAGGGCCGCGACACCCGCCACGGCGGCGGTGCGCGGCATCGCCCGACGCAGACCACCCATGGCGGTGACGTCCTTGGTGCCGGTCTCATGGTCGAGGATGCCGGCCACCATGAACAGCGCCCCCTTGTAGAGCGAGTGGGCCAGCAGGAAGACCACGAAGGCGGTGAGCGCCTGGGGGGTGCCGAGGCCGAGCAGCATGGTCAGGGTGCCCAGCGCCATCACCGTGGAGTAAGCCAGCAGCGTCTTGATGTTGGTGTTCCGGATCGCCAGAAAGGCGCCGGTGGCCATGGTCAGCGCGCCGACCAGCGACAGGGTGGTCACCCAGAGCTCGGTGCCGCCCAGCGCCGGATGAAGCCGCGCCAGCAGGTAGATGCCCGCCTTGACCATGGTCGCCGAGTGCAGGTAGGCCGAGACCGGCGTGGGGGCAGCCATGGCGTTGGGCAGCCAGAAGTGGAAGGGGAACTGCGCCGACTTGGTGAAGGCGCCGATCAGCACGCAGAGCAGGAGCGGCGTGTAGAGCGCATGGTCGCGCAACGTCTCGCCGCGCTGCACGAGTTCGGCAAGCGACCAGCTGTCGCCGGCCACGGCGAGCATGACGAAGCCGGCCAGCAGCGCCAGCCCGCCGCCCACGGTGACGAAGAGCCCCTGCAGGGCCGCCTTGCGGGCCGCGGGATCGGTGTGATTGAAGCCGATCAGCAGATAGGAGGTGATGCTGGTGAGCTCCCAGAACACGAACAGCGTGACCAGGTTGTCGGCGAGCACCAGGCCGAGCATCGACATCATGAAGGCGGTGATCACTACCAGGAAACGCGGCAGGTCGCGATGGCCGTGCAGGTACTCTCCGGAGTAGACCAGCACCAGGGCGCCGATGACCGTGATCAGCAGGGCAAATAGCCAAGATAGGCCGTCGATCAGGAAGGTCAGGGTGATATCGAGCCCCGGCACCCAGGCCCACTCCAGCAGCAGGACCTCGCCGGCGGCTATTACCGGCCACTGGCCGAGCAGCCAGGCGGCGATCGCGGCGGGCAGCAGGGCCATGACCCGCGGCGTCTGAGCCCCGAACCACTGGTGCAGCAGCGGAGCCAGGCTCGCCATCGCGAAGCCTCCCAGCACGGCAAGTTGCATCGGCCACCCTCCCTGTAACGAGGGAGCACGCGACGGCGGCGCCCCCTCGATGAGGTTCCCTACTCTAGAGAGACAAAGTGTTGAAAGGCAAGGAGGCAGCGGGAGAATTCGCTTTGCGTTAAAGTGGCAGGGAGCCAAACCATGGGGGGCCTTGACCCAGGGACGGGGGTGCGATCGAGCGTCGCTTGCCTCATCCTATTCCCCGGGCGCGTGATTCAGACGCCCTCCCCGTTTCCGAACCCGCGCAGGATGACCGATCGATGACACTGCTGTGGATAGCCCTGCTGCCCCTGCTGGGGGTTCTGGTGCCCGCGTTCACCGCGCAACGCGGGCGACGCTTCTGCTCCCTGGCCACCGCTGCGCTGCCCGCGCTGGCGCTTGCGATGACCCTTGGCCAGCTGCCGACCCTGGCGGCCGGCGAGACGCTTCGCGTCGCCGTTGACTGGGTCCCCACCCTCGGCCTCGAGCTCGCCTTCCGGCTGGACGGCCTGTCGGTGCTGTTCAACCTGCTGATCATGGGCATCGGCCTGCTGATCCTGCTCTACGCGCACTACTACCTGTCGCCGGAGGAGCCCTTCGGTCGCTTCTACGCCTACCTGATCCTGTTCATGGCCTCCATGGTCGGCATCGTGATGGCCGACAACCTGCTGCTGCTGTGGCTTTTCTGGGAGCTGACCAGCCTCTCCTCCTTCCTGCTGATCGGCTTCTGGTCGCACCGGAGCGATGCCCGCAAGGGCGCGCGCATGGCGCTGACCGTGACCGGCGCCGGCGGCCTGGCACTGCTCGCCGGCCTGCTGCTGCTGGGCGACATGGTCGGCAGCTACGACATGCAGGTGGTACTCGAGAGCGGCAGCATGATCCTCGCCGACCCGCGCTACCCCTGGATGCTGGGGCTGGTGCTGCTCGGCGCCTTCACCAAGTCGGCGCAGTTTCCCTTCCAGTTCTGGCTGCCTCACGCCATGGCCGCCCCCACCCCGGTCTCGGCCTATCTGCACTCGGCGACCATGGTCAAGGCGGGCATCTTCCTGATGGCGCGCCTGCACCCGGCCATCGCCGGCAGTGAGCTGTGGACGGTGGTCGTCTCGCTCATCGGCATGGCGACGCTGCTCTACGGCGCCTGGTTCGCGCTGATGAAGACCGACCTCAAGGGCATCCTGGCCTTCTCCACGGTGAGCCACCTCGGCCTGATCACCGTGCTGCTGGGGATCGGCAGCCCCATGGCGGTGCTCGCCGCGCTCTTCCATATCCTCAACCACGCCACCTTCAAGGCGGCACTGTTCATGTGCGCGGGGATCATCGACCACGAGACCGGAACTCGCGAGCTCAAGCGGCTGGGCGGGCTCCGGCGCGCCATGCCGGTCACCGCCCTGCTGACCACCCTGGCCGGCGCCGCCATGGCCGGGGTGCCGCTGTTCAACGGTTTCCTCTCCAAGGAGATGTTCTTCACCGAGACCCTGGAAAGCCCGGTGCTCGGCGGGCTGAGCTGGCTGCTGCCGGTGCTCGCCACCCTGGGCGGCATCCTCTCGGTGGCCTACTCGCTGCGCCTGGTGCATGCGGTGTTCTTCAAGCCGGCCCGTGAGGCGCCGCCCAAGTCGCCCCACGAGCCGCCCTGGCTGATGCGCGCCCCGGTGGCGCTGCTGGTAATACTCTGCGTGCTCGTGGGGCTCGCCCCGGTGCTGGCCGAGGGCCTGCTGGGCCTGGCGCTCGCGCCGGTGCTCGGCGAGGCGATGAGCTTTCACCTGGCGATCTGGCACGGGTTCAACCTACCGCTCGCCATGAGCGGGGTGGCGCTGGTCGCCGGCGTAGCGATGTACGCCCGACACTCCGACCTGCAGCGCTTCCTCAAGGGCTTTCGCCCGGTCGACGCGCGCCTGGTGTTCGAGGGCGCCGTGCAGCGGCTCACCGTCTGGTCCGAGACGACGCTGCGCGGCATCGACAACGGCTCCCAGCAGCGCTACGTGGGCCTGCTGCTACTGGCCTCCCTGGTGGTGGCGGGGTTCGGCCTCGCCGGCATGCCGCTGCTCACCGGCAGCCAGGGCAACCAGCCCGTCGACGGCGTACTGCTGGTGGGGGCCGGCCTGCTGATCTTCGGCGGCATCGCCACCGCCGCCACCCACCGCTACCGACTGATCTCGCTGCTGATGCTCTCGGTAGTGGGGCTGGTGGTGGCGCTGACCTTCGCGCGCTTCTCGGCGCCCGACCTGGCACTGACTCAGCTGTCGGTGGAGGTGGTGACCATGATCCTGCTGATGCTGGCGCTCTATTTCCTGCCCCAGCGCACCTCCCGGGAGACCTCGGCGGCGCGCAACGTCCGCGACATCGTGCTGGCCGGCACCCTGGGCATGGCGGTGGCCAGCCTCAACTACGCGGTGCTGACCCGCGACACCACCAGTATCTCGAGCTTCTTCCTGGAGAACAGCGTGTCGGGCGGCGGGGGCCACAACGTGGTCAACGTCATCCTCGTCGACTTCCGCGGCTTCGATACCCTGGGCGAGATCACCGTGCTGGCCCTGGCGGGGCTGGCCATCTTCAAGCTGCTGCGGCGCCTGCGCCTGTTCATGCCCCACAGCGATACCGAGGGCCGTCTGTGGTCGCCGGACCGCTACCCCTCGATCCTCACCTCGATCTCCATGGCCCTGCTGCCGCTGGCCCTGCTGGTCTCTGCGTTCATCTTCCTGCGCGGCCACAACATGCCCGGCGGCGGCTTTATCGCCGGGCTGGTCACCGCCGTGGCCATGATCCTGCTCTACATGGCCCGCGGCGTGGAGTGGGCCCAGGAGCGACTGCAGTTCGAATATCAGCCGGTGGCCATCGCCGGCGTCGGCATCGCAACCCTGACGGGGCTCGGCAGCTGGCTGTTCGGCGAGCCGTTCCTGACCTCGGCCTTCGGGCACTTCCACCTGCCGCTGATCGGCGACTTCGAGCTGGCCACCGCCATGCTCTTCGACCTGGGCGTCTACCTGGCGGTGGTCGGCGCCACCCTGATGATCCTGGCCAACCTGGGCAAGGTCACCACGCCTCACAGCCCGGCCAAGGGCGCCCCGGCCACCGACGAGAACCTGTCTCGTTCCAGCAAGGAGAAACACTGATGGAAAGCCTCTACGCCATCACCACCGGCGTACTGACCGCCTGCGGGCTCTACCTGACGCTGCGCGGCCGGACCTTCCCGGTCGTCGTCGGGCTGACCCTGCTCTCCTATGCGGTGAACCTCTTCCTGTTCTCCATGGGCGGGCTGACGACCGGCGGCGCGGCGATCATCGATGGCCAGTCCCATTTCGCCGACCCCCTGCCCCAGGCACTGGTGCTGACCGCCATCGTGATCGGCTTCGCCATGACGGCCTTCGTGGTCATCCTGGCCATGCGCGCCCGCAGCGAGCTGGGCAATGACCACGTCGACGGTCGCAAGCGAGAGGAGCCTCACCGGTGATGCAGCACCTGATCGTTCTTCCCGTCGTCCTGCCGCTGGTGGTGGGTCTGATCCTGCTGCGCACCCGACACGGCGCCATGCGCACCCACCGTACGGTGGGCGTCGCGGCCACCGCCCTGCTGGTCGTGGTGGCGATGGTCATGCTGGCCCGAGCCGCCGGCGGCGAGGTCACCTACTACGCGCTGGGCGGCTGGCAGCCGCCCTTCGGCATCGTGCTGGTGCTCGACCGCCTCTCGGCCCTGATGATCATGGTCACCTCGGTGCTGGCGCTGGGCTGCGTGATCTTCGCCTGCGCCGGCGACGACGAGCGCGGCAGCAACTTCCACGGCCTCTTCCAGCTGCAGCTAGTGGGCATCAACGGCGCCTTCCTGACCGGCGACCTGTTCAACCTCTTCGTGTTCTTCGAGGTGCTGCTGCTGGCCTCCTACGCGCTGCTGATCCACGGCGGCGGCAAGTCGCGGATCCAGTCGGCGGTGCACTACGTGGTGCTCAACCTGGTCGGCTCGTCGCTGTTCTTGATCAGCGTGGGCGTGCTGTATGGCGCCACCGGCACCCTCAACATGGCCGACATGGCCGTGCGTCTGACCGAGCTTCCCGCCGAACACAGGGGGCTGGTCACCGCGGGCGGCCTGATGCTGCTGGTGGTGTTCGGCCTCAAGGCCGCCATCCTGCCGCTCTACTTCTGGCTGCCACGGGCCTATGCCGCCGCCCCGGCGCCGGTCGCCGCGCTCTTCGCAATCATGACCAAGGTCGGCATCTACGCCATCCTGCGGGTCTACTCGCTGATCTTCGGCGAGCAGGCCGGGGTGCTGGAGGCCCTCGAGCGCCCCTGGGTGTGGTGGCTGTCGCTGGCGACCATGGTGATAGCCGGCATCGGCGTGCTGGCCGCCCGCGACCTGCGCCTGATGGTGGCCTACCTGGTGGTCATCTCGGTGGGCACGCTGCTGGCCGGCATCGGCATGGGCTCGCCGGAGGCCGTCTCCGCCCTGCTCTTCTACCTGGTGCACAGCACCCTGATCACCGGCGCGCTCTTCCTGCTGGCCGAGATGATCGGCCTGCAGCGGGGCAAGGCGGGCACGCGGCTGGTCAAGGGACGCCCGCTGCGCGATGGCCGCCTGCTGGCCGGGCTGTTCTTCGTCGGGGCGATCGCCGTGGCCGGCCTGCCGCCGCTGTCGGGCGCCATCGGCAAGGCCCTGCTGCTCGACGCCGCCGCGCCCTGGCAGCAGCCGTGGCTGTGGCCGATCCTGCTCGGCACGGGCCTGGTCACCCTCGTCGCCCTCTCCCGGGCCGGCTCGACGCTGTTCTGGCGCAGCCACGACGGCGAGGCCGGCGGCGAGGCACTCTTGCGCTCGCGCTGGCTGGGGGTCGGGTGGCTGCTTGCCGCCTCGCCGCTGCTGGTCGCCCTGGCGGGCCCGGTCAGCGACTATACCCGCGCCACCGCCGACCAGCTGGCCGACCCGGATGTACTGGTGCGTGCCGTCCTGTCTGATGCCGGAGAGTCCCCATGATCACCCCTCGTCGCTGGCTCCCCCTCCCCCTGCTGTCGATCCTGCTGCTGGTCGTCTGGCTGCTGATGGCTCGCAGCATCGCGCCGGGACAGATCCTGCTGGGCGGAGTGCTGGCCCTGCTCATCCCGCTGGCCACCTACCGTTTCTGGGACGCCCAGCCCCACGTGGCGCGGCCCTGGCTGCTGCTGCGCTTCGTGGCGCGCGTGCTCGTCGACATCCTGATCGCCAACATCCAGGTGGCCTGGCTGATCATCAGCCCACGCCAGCGCATGCGCCCGGCCTTCGTCGAGTACCCGCTGATGCTGGAGGAGCGCTTCACCATCACCCTGCTGGCCAGCACCATCAGCCTCACCCCGGGCACGGTATCGGCCAACCTGCGCATGGACGGCAAGTCGCTGCTGATCCATACCCTCGACATGGAGGATGAGGACGCGCTGATCGAGACCATACGCGAGCGCTACGAGCGGCCGCTGAAGGAGATCTACGAATGCTAGACATCGCCCTGAAGATCAGCATCACCCTGATCCTGATGTCCATCCTGCTGAACGCCTACCGGCTGACGGTGGGGCCCGACATGCCCGACCGCATCCTGGCGCTGGACACCATGTACGTGAACTCCATCGCGCTGATCGTGCTGATGGGTCTGTGGCTGAACACCAAGACCTATTTCGAGGCCGCCCTGCTGATCGCCATGCTCGGCTTCATCAGCACGGTGGCGGTCTGCAAGTACATCCTGCGCGGTGACATCATCGAATAGGCCAGCAACGTCGGAGCCATCATGAACTTCTTCGTCATACTCGAGGGCGTCATCGCCTTCTTCCTGATCGCCGGGGGGCTCTTCGCCTTCATCGGCTCGCTGGGCATGGCCCACCTGCGCGACTTCTACATGCGCCTGCACGGGCCGACCAAGGCGACCACCCTGGGGATCGGCTGCATCCTGATCAGCTCGATGCTCTACTTCTCGACCACCCAGGGCGAACCCATCATCCAGGAGATGCTGATCACCCTGTTTTTGTTCATCACCGCACCGGTGAGCGCCCACCTGCTGGCCAAGACGGGCCTTCACCTCAAGCTCAAGCACGTGCCCAAGACCCTCGGCAAGCCCGTGGAGCTCTATCGCGAGGAGGTCGGCGAGAAGCCCGTCCCACACCCGGAGCGGTGACCGCAGCCACCGCGCCGGCGCGCCACTAGACCCAACCGCCAAGCTCGTTCTCGATCACCGAGAGCAGCGCGGCGATGTGATCGTCGCGAGCGTTCAGGCAGGGAATGTAGGTGAAGGTCTCGCCGCCGGCCTCGAGGAAGGCGTCGCGGATCTCCTCCTCGATCTCCTCGAGGGTCTCCACGCAGTCGGCCGAGAAGGCCGGCGAGACCACCGCGATGTGCTTCTTGCCCTGGCGGGCCAGCTCGGCGACGTGCTCCACGGTGGCCGGCCCCACCCACTCCTCGGGACCGAACTTCGACTGGAAGGCCGTCTGCACGGCCTGCTCGCCCCAGCCCAGGCGCTCGCGCAACAGGCGCGTTGTCTTCTGGCACTGGCAGTGGTAGGGGTCGCCCTCCAGCAGGTAGCGCTTGGGCACGCCATGGTAGGAGGCCACCAGCACCTCCGGGGGCGTCTCGGCGGCCTCATAGGCCTCGCGTACCGAGCTCGCCAGGGCGTCGAGATAGGCGGGGTGTTCGAAGTAGGCCGGCACGGTGCGCAGCGACGGCTGCCACTTGAGCTTCATCAGGGTGCGAAAGGCCTGATCGTTGGCGGTGGCCGTGGTCGGCCCGGCGTACTGGGGGTAGAGCGGGAAGAAGAGTATTCGCTCGCAGCCCTCGGCCTGCAGACGGCGCAGCACGCTATCGGTGGAGGGATTGCCGTAGCGCATGCAGAAATCCACCACCACCTTGTCGCCGTGGCGTTCAGTCAGCTCCTCGGCCACCTTGCGTGTCTGCTCCCGAGTGGTGGTCAGCAGCGGACTCTCGTTCTTCTCGGTGTTCCAGATCCCCCGATAGGCTTCGCCGGACTTGAACGGCCGGCGCGAGAGGATGATCAGCTGCAGCAGCGGCTGCCACTTCCAGTCGGGGTAGTCGACGACCCGCTTGTCGGAAAGAAACTCGCTCAGGTAGCGGCGCATCGACCAGTAGTCGGTGGCATCCGGCGTGCCGAGATTCGCCAGCACCACGCCCACCTTGCCCCGCGCAACGGCGGGATGATCGGCGGGAGCGTGGGGGGGGCGGTCCGCCCTGGGCTGGTCGTGGTCGGAGGCGGCGAGCGGCGTCTCGGAGGCGGCCATGGGGTCATCCTTGTGATAGCACTTGTGGAAGCACGGGTGAAGGGGATCGCGGTATGCGATGCAGGGTAAAGCCTACCATCGACGGGCACCAACGCGGAATCGAGTTATACTATGGCAACCATTTGTACAACTCCTGGTTAACTCATGACCACACCGCTGATCCTGGTCCTCGGCGACCAGCTGAGCCATGACCTCGCCACCCTGCGCGACCTGCCGGACGAGGCAATCGTCGCCCTGTGCGAGGTAGGCACCGAGGCGAGCTACGTGCCCCACCACCCCCAGAAGATCGCGCTGATCTTCTCGGCCATGCGCCACTTCGCCGAGTCGCTACGCGAGCGCGGCCGCTTCGTGCACTACAGCGCCCTGGGAGACGACGACAACGCCCAGGACCTGATCCGTGAGGCCGAGCGGCTGGCCGCGCACTATGGCTGCGACGAGATTCGCGCGGTGCGCCCCGGTGAATGGCGGCTGTGGCAGGCGATGCGCGAGCGGGCCGAGGCCGAACTGCCCTGGCGGCTCGTCGAGGACGATCGCTTCTTCAGCACTCCCGAGGAATTCGACGCCTGGGCCCGGAGCCGCAAGGCGCCGCGCCAGGAGCACTTCTATCGTCTGATGCGCCGCCAGACCGGTCTCTTGATGGAAAACGGCGAGCCCGTCGGCGGCCAGTGGAACTTCGATCACGACAACCGCGAGCCGTTACCGGCCGACTTCTCGGTACCGAAGCCACCCCGTCATCGCCACGACGCCACCACCCGGGCGGTGCTCATGCTCGTGGCCGAGCGTTACGGCGAGCACTTCGGCAGCCTCGAGGGCTTCCACTGGCCGGTGACGCGGCGCCAGGCCCTGGTCGACATGCGCCATTTCATCGAGCACCTGCTGCCCGCCTTCGGGCGCTACCAGGATGCCATCAGCGACCGCGAACCATTCCTCTATCACTCTCGGCTCGCCGCGGCGCTCAACCTCGGGCTGCTCTCGCCCCGCGAGGTGTGCGAGGCCGTAGAGCGCGAATACTCCGAGGGGCGCGCCCCGCTGAATGCCGTCGAGGGCTTCATCCGCCAGGTGCTGGGCTGGCGGGAGTACGTGCGCGGGCTCTACTGGACGCGCATGCCCGACTACAAGCGCAGCAACACCCTGGGCGCCAGCCGCGGCCTGCCGAGTTTCTTCTGGAACGGCGAGACCGAGATGCGCTGCCTGCGTCGCGCCATCGAGATGACCCGCAACCACGCCTATGCCCACCACATCCAGCGGCTGATGGTCACCGGCAACTTCGCGCTGCTCTGCGACGTAGCGCCCGAGGCGCTCTGCGACTGGTATCTGGCCGTCTACGCCGACGCCTGCGAGTGGGTGGAGCTGCCCAACACCCTGGGGATGGTGCTGCACGCCGACGGCGGGCTGATGGGCTCCAAGCCCTACTGCGCCTCGGGCAAGTACATCGATCGCATGTCGGATCACTGCCAACACTGCCGCTTCGACCCGAAAAAGGTCACGGGCCCCGATGCCTGCCCGTTCAACAGCCTCTACTGGGACTTCCTCGAGCGCCACGCCGAGAACCTCGGCGCCAATCCGCGCATGAAGCTGATCTACGGCAGCCTGTCGCGGATGAGCGATGACAAGCGCGCCGCCATGCGTGAGCAGGCCGGCGCTTTTCTCGAACAGCTCGATGCCGCGCCCGCCTATGCACCCGCCGGGGAACACCGCGCGGGCTATGGCGATGCCGGCTCCCGCCACGCCCCCACCACCGCCAAGGAGACGACGCCATGAGCCGCCGCGCCACGCTCCTTGCCCGGGCCCCGGTGACCCTCTTTCACGACGGCCACTGCCCGCTGTGCCAGCGCGAGGTCGCCTGGCTATCGCGTCATCCGCGCCGTGAACGCGTCAAGCTGGTGGATATCCAGGCGCCGGACTTCGATGCCGAACGCCTCGACAGCAGCTTCGCGGCGATGATGGGGCGGCTGCACGTCCGCGACGAGGACGGACGCTGGTACGTGGGCATGGACGCCAGCCGCGCGCTCTATGCGGTGCTGGGCTATCGACGACTGGTCTGGCTGAGCACCCTGCCGGGGGTCGGCGGGATGATGGATGCGGGATACCGCTGGTTCGCCCGCCGTCGTCTGCGCCTGGGGCGCTGGCTTCAACGGCGGGGCAAGGCTGGATCGAGGGGCTGAGTCGAAGGACCGGCTCGAAAGGCCGGTCAGCAATCGCTGGCTCAGAAGACCAGCGGCATGCGCGAGGTCAAGGGGTCGTGGTAGTGCGTCTCGCGCCCGATGACCTCGTCGTGGGGCACCTGCTGCACGAGATAGGCACGGTGGATGCCGGCACGTCGGAGCTCGTTGTAGACATCGTCCAGCGAGCGGAACAGGATCGGCTTGCCGGCACGCGTCAGCATGTGGCGGCTTCCCTCCACATTCTCGAGTTCGACCTGGTAGAAGCGGCTGCCGGCGTGGCCGATCACGCGTATCTCGAAATTGTCGTGGTGAGCCACGAAGGCCTTCAACGCCTGGAAATCCATGGGCCATCCTCCTGATGTCCGGTCGGTAGTGTCGGAGTACACGCTCGGGACAGCCTGAGACATCCCGATGACGATCGCGTGTCGCCGATGTGTCCTTCCAGTGACCCTGGCCTCCCGGGCGAGGTTCCGGCGCTACTGATATTCGGAGGGATCGATGGCCTTGCCCAGGGAGTTGCGGTCGACCCACTTGCCGGCCTTGGTCTCCTTGTAGCGGAACACCACCTTGTCGCCGACCTTCACCGGCAGCTCGGAATCCTCGGTCTGATAGCTATAGGCCTCGCCGTCCACCTGCAGGTAGTAGCGATAGAGATCGGGCATCCCCAGCCACTCCTTGAAGGGACCCTCACGCTCCATCGACTGGAGCTCGCCGCGCCCCTCGAGTTTCGGGATGCGCTGGCGATTGCCGCGTCGAAATCCGCCTGCCATGGTGTCTCCTTCCTGTGTGGTTCAAGGGAACGGCATTATACGGGGCCGCCAACGGGACTCAAGGACGCCGTCACTCGCCGAAGGCCTCGCGATAGCTGTCCGGCGCCAGGTCCTCGAAGCGAGTGTACTTGCCGATGAAGGCCATGTGCACCGTGCCGATGGGACCGTTACGCTGCTTGCCGATGATCACCTCGGCCAGCCCCTGATTGTCGGGGTTATCCGGATTGTAGACCTCGTCACGATAGACGAAGCCGATGATATCGGCGTCCTGCTCGATGGCGCCGGACTCGCGCAGGTCCGACATCACCGGGCGCTTGTTGGGACGCTGCTCCAGGGAGCGGTTGAGCTGGGAGAGCGCCACCACCGGGCAGCCGAACTCCTTGGCCAGCCCCTTGAGCGAGCGGGATATCTCCGATATCTCGCCGGTCCGGTTCTCCGAGAAGCCCGGAATCTGCATCAGCTGCAGATAGTCGATCATGATCAGTCCCAGGTTGCCCTGTTCGCGCACCACGCGGCGGATGCGCGAGCGCATCTCGCTGGGCGAGAGCGCCGCGGTGTCGTCGATGAACAACTGCTTGTCCTTGAGCAGGTTCACCGCCGAGGTCAGCCGCGGCCAGTCCTCGTCCTCGAGCTGGCCGGTGCGCACCCGGGTCTGGTCGATGCGACCCAGCGAGGAGAGCATGCGCAGCATCAGCGAGTCTGCGGGCATCTCCATGGAAAACACCATCACCGGCTTGTCGCTGGAGATCACCGCGTGCTCGACCAGGTTCATGGCGAAGGTGGTCTTGCCCATGGAGGGGCGCCCGGCAATGATCACCAGATCCGAGGGCTGCAGGCCCGAGGTCATCTCGTCGAGATCGCGAAAGCCGGTCGAGAGTCCGGTCATCTCGCCCTGCATGTTGAACAGCTCGTCGATGCGGTCGACCGCCTTGGTCAGAAGCTCGCTCATGCCGATGGGGCCACCCGACTTGGGACGCTCCTCGCTGATCTGGAAGACCAGCCGCTCGGCCTCGTCGACCAGCTCATCGGCGGGGCGCCCCTGGGGGCTGAAGGCGCCGTCGGCGATCTGGCTGGCCGCGCGGATCAGCTTGCGCAGGGTGGCGCGCTCGCGAACGATATCGGCATAGGCGCGGATATTGCTGGCCGAGGGCGTGTTGCGCGCCAGCTCGGCGAGGTAGGCCAGCCCCCCCACGGTATCCAGCTGGTCGCGCCCCTCCAGCGCCTCGGAGAGGGTCACCACGTCCAGCGGCCGTCCCGACTCGGCCAGGCTCGCCATGACGTTGAAGACCAGGCGATGCTCGTAGCGATGGAAGTCGTCCGCCACCAGGCGGTCGGCCACGTTGTCCCACGCCTGGTTGTCGAGCATCAGGCCACCGAGCACCGACTGCTCGGCCTCCACGGAGTGGGGCGGCACCTTGAGGGCGGCGGTTTCCCGATCGAGGGGAAGAGATTCGTTCATGGTACGCGGACCTTCAGGGGGGAGACGGGGCCAACACATTCTACCCGATGGGCGGCGGCGACCCCATGCCCGGGCGTCGCCCGGCTCCTGCGCAGGGGACGAAACGCGACGACAGGCAGGGAACGAAAAACGGGGACGAAAAAAAGGGCGAGGATTCGCTCCTCGCCCCCTTGGTCACGGCACGCCCCGAAGCGCGTGCCGCTGGCCATGGCCTTACTCGGCCACTACCACCACGCGCACAGTGGCATCGACTTCGGCATGCAGGCGCAGGTCGATGTCGTACTCGCCGGTCTGGCGGATCGGGCCTTGCGGCATGCGCACTTCGCTCTTGGCCACTTCGATCCCGGCGCTGGAGATGGCATCGGCCAGATCGCGCGGACCGATGGAACCGAACAGCTTGCCCTCGTCGCCGGCCTTGGAGACCAGAGAGAGTTCGATGTCGTTGAGCTGTTCGGCACGCGCCTCGGCGACGGCCTTGCGCTCGGCGGCCTCGGCCTCGAGCTCGGCACGCTGCGCCTGGAAGGCCTCGATGTTGTCCTTGGTGGCCGGAACGGCGAGACCGTAGGGCACCAGGTAGTTGCGGCCGTAACCGGGCTTGACGGTGACCTGGTCACCCAGACCGCCCAGCTTGCCAATCTTGTCGAGCAGAATGACGTCCATTCTCGTAAACCTCTTGTCAGTGGCTGCGGGCCAGTCGTCCACGGAAATCCGCGAACGTGTCGATGAAGGCCATGAGCAGCACAATGAGAATCATGGGCCAGGTGGTGATCAGCAGCACATAGAAGGCGACCAGCCACAGCCCGTTCATTCCCTTCAATCCGATAACACCATGCACCAGCGCGATGCCGGCCACCAGCAGCGGCACCCAGGCCAGCATGCCCAGGGCCGGAAGCCCCAGCACGCCGCCGAGAATCCCGAGCAGCACCAGCAGGGCGAGCTCCCGGGGCAGCAGGCGCAGCGCGTGGAACTCCTCGCGAAACCCGCCCGGGTTGTAGAGCCCGGCCTGCCAGCCCCGCGCCAGGGCCAGGCAGGCCACGGCGGCGAGCAGCACGATCAGCGCGGTCACGCCGCTGATCATCAGGCCGGCCAGCTGCTCGGTGTCCATGCCCTGAGCCGAGAGCTCGCTGAGCATCGCCGCGATGTCCGGCGAGCCCTGGCGCAGCTGCTCCAGCACGAAGGCGGCCCCGCCCGGCGGCAGGAAGATGCCCAGCTGGATCATGCCCGACCCGGCCAGGGTGCCGGCGATGATCGCCTCACTCCAGCTCAGACGGGCACGCAACACCACCGCCATCAGCGTCACCAGCAGCACGCTGGCGAGCGGAATGACGTCTCCCTGGGTCCACCAGAGGCCGGCGGGTATCGCCGCGGCGAGAATCACCGGCAGCGAGGCGGCCATGCCCTGGCGCAGCGTGACCAGGGCCACCACGGCGGCCCCCAGCCAGAACAGCCAGGGAATGGCGATGCCCGCGGCGGCTCCGAGAGCCGCGTAGGGCGTGCCGCGCATCATCCAGCGGGCGACGGGCAACATCACGCGCAGTGCTTACTGGTGGCTGTCGGTGTAGGGCAGCAGTGCCAGGTAGCGTGCCCGCTTGATGGCGGTGGACAGCTGGCGCTGGTAACGGGCCTTGGTCCCGGTGATGCGGCTGGGAACGATCTTGCCGGTCTCGGTGATGTAGGCCTTGAGCGTGTCCAGATCCTTGTAGTCGATCTGCTTCACGCCTTCAGCGGTAAAGCGGCAGAACTTACGGCGACGGAAAAAGCGTGCCATGGGAAGACTCCTTCAGAGGTGCGATGGGTGTGCTCAGGCGGATTCGGTGCTGCGCGGCTTCTCGTCGCGACGGACACGCTTCTCTTCCACCGGCTTCATCATCGGAGAGGCCTCGGTGACGGCTTCCTTGGCGCGAACCACCAGGCTGCGGATGATGGCATCGTTGAAGCGGAAGATGTTCTCGATTTCGTCGAGAGTCTCGCCGCTGCACTCGACGTTCATCAGCACGTAGTGAGCCTTGTGGATCTTGTTGATCGGGTAGGCCATGTGGCGACGGCCCCAATCTTCGAGGCGATGCACGGTGCCGCCGTTCTCGGTGACGAGGCCGGTGTAGCGCTCGACCATGGCCGGGACCTGTTCGCTCTGGTCCGGGTGGACCATGAAGACGATCTCGTAGTGACGCATGGGATCTCCTTGCGGTTTGGCAGCTTCCACAGTGGCAACCTCGGGTCGCTCAGGGGAAGCAAGGAGTGATTGTCAAAAGACGGGTTGTCAGAAGACAGGAATGCCCGCTCGCAAGGCGAGCGGGCGCAAGTATTCTAATGATCTGCGGCCCGACTGGCAAGGCAAGGCTGCTCAGCGGCTTTTGCCCTGTCGCTGGCGCACCGCCTCGAACAGGCAAATGCCGGTGGCCACCGAGACGTTGAGGCTGGAGACGCTGCCGGCCATGGGCAACTTGACCAGGGTATCGCAGCCCTCGCGGGTCAGTCGTCGCATGCCCTTGCCCTCGGCGCCCATCACCAGGGCTGCGGGGCCGGTGAAGTCGGCCTCATAGAGGCTCGCCTCGGCCTCGCCGGCGGTGCCGGTGATCCACACCCCCAACTCCTTCATCTTGGCCAGGGTCCGCGCCAGGTTGGTGACCTGATAGACCGGCATGCTCTCGGCGGCCCCGCAGGCCACCTTGCGCACCGCGGCATTGAGCGGCGCCGCCTTGTCCTTGGGCACGATGACGCCGTGGACCCCGGCGGCATCGGCGCTGCGCAGGCAGGCGCCAAAGTTGTGCACGTCGGTGACGCCGTCGAGCACCAGCAGCAGCGGCGGCGCCGCATGCGGCCAGCCCTCGAGCCTGAGCCACAGCGAGGCCTCGCCCTCGAAGGCGAGCGGGGTGGCAAAGGCGATGATGCCCTGATGAGAAGCCCCCTGGGCGAGCTGGTCGAGCTCGTCACGGGGCCGTGACTGCAGGCGCGCGCCGCCCTGGCGCGCGGCCTCGACCAGATCGGCCAGGCGGGCCCCGGCGCTGCCCTCCTGCACCCAGACCTCACGGGGCGTCTCACCGCGATCGAGCAGCGCCCGCACCGCGTGCACGCCGAACACGGCCTCGAGCCCGCCGGGCGTCGACGGCGCCCGACGCGGGGCGCCGCGAGAGGCGCGGGGTTTCCTGTGCCCTGCCGCCATCAGCCGCGGCCCTTCGACCGCCGCGGGCCGCGGCGACGCTTGCCGCCCTTGCCCGCCTTGTCGTCGGACCGGCCGCCCTTGTCGGCGCCGCCGCCACCCGAGCCGCCGCGAGGCTTGCGCGGCTGGCGCTTGGGACGCGGCTTCTCGTCGGCCAGCTCGAAATCGATCTTGCGGTCGTCGAGGTCGACGCGGGCCACCTGCACGGAGACACCGTCGCCGAGGCGATAGCTGATCCCGCTGCGCTCGCCCTTGAGGCGATGCTTCTCGGGCTCGTAGTGGTAGTAGTCAGAGGGCAGCGAGGTGACGTGCACCAGCCCCTCGACGTACACCTCGTCGAGGCGCACGAAGATACCGAACTGGGTCACCGAGGCGATGCTGCCGTCGTAGACCTCGCCGAGCTTGTCGGACATGAACTCGCACTTGAGCCAGTCCTCGACGTCGCGGGTGGCGTCATCGGCACGACGCTCGGTCATCGAGCAGTGCTCACCGAGTTCGAGCATCTGCTCGAAGGTGTAGGGCGACCACTTGCTCGGCGGCTCGACCGCGGCGCCCTCGGCGCGCAGCACGGTATTGGTCTGGCGCGGCCCGCGAATCACCGAGCGGATGGCGCGGTGGACCAGCAGGTCCGGATAGCGGCGGATCGGCGAGGTGAAGTGCGCATAGGCCGGATAGGCCAGGCCGAAGTGGCCGTCGTTCTGCGGCGAATAGACCGCCCGGCTCATCGAGCGCAGCATCACCGTCTGGATCACGTCGGCGTCGTCGCGGCCCTTGATGGCCTCGGCCAGGTCGCGATAGTCCTGGGGACTCGGGTCGTCGCCGCCCGGCAGCGACAGGCCCAGCTCGTTGAGGAACAGGCGCAGCTTGTCGAGCCGCTCCGGCGAGGGCTTCTCGTGGATGCGGTAGAGCGCCGGCAGGTCGTGCTTGTCGAGGAAGCGCGCCGTGGCGACGTTGGCCGCCAGCATGCACTCCTCGATGATCTTGTGGGCGTCGTTACGACTGCGCGGCACGATCTTCTCGATCTTGCGCTCGTCGTTGAAGACGATCGCCGTCTCGGTGGTCTCGAAGTCGAGGGCACCGCGCTCCACGCGGGCCTCGCGCAGCAGCTGGTAGAGCGAGTGCAGGTTCTTCAGTGACGGCACCAGCTCGCTGTACTCCTCGCGCAGGGCTTTGCCCTGCTCGCCCTCGTCGTCGAGGATGGAGGCGACCTTGTTATAGGTCAGGCGCGCGTGAGACTGAAAGACCGCCTCGTAGAAGCGGTAGCGGCTGATCGCCCCGCTCTGGGAGATGTTCATCTCGCAGACCAGCGCCAGGCGATCGACGGCCGGATTCAGCGAGCAGAGCCCGTTGGAGAGCAGCTCCGGCAGCATCGGCACCACCTGCCCCGGGAAGTAGACCGAATTGCCGCGGGTGATGGCCTCCTGATCCAGGGCGCTGCCCGGACGCACGTAGTGGGAGACGTCGGCGATGGCCACCAGCAGCTTCCAGCTGCCCGACTTGGTCTTCCAGGCGCAGACGGCGTCATCGAAGTCCTTGGCGGTCTCGTCATCGATGGTCACCAGCGGCACGTGACGCAGGTCGATGCGGTTCCCCTTGTCTGCCTCATCCACCTCGGCCGACATGCCGGCAATCTGGTCGTTGACCTCGGGCGGGAACTCGGCGGGAATCTCATAGCTGCGAATGGCGATGTCGATCTCCATGCCGGGATCCATGCGCTCGCCAAGCACCTCGATCACTTCGCCCACCGGCTGCACCCGGGTCTCGGGCTGCTGGGTGATCTTCGCGGAGATCACCTGGCCATCCTGCGCGCCACCGAAGGCGCTGTGGGGGATGATGATCTCCTGGGTGATGCGCGGGTTCTCGGGAATCAACACCCCGAATTCCGGCGTGTTGGCCCGATAGACGCCGACGATCTCCTGGGTGTTGCGCGCCAGCACCTCGACGATGGTCGCCTCGTCGCGCCCACGGCGATCGCGGCCGCTGACGCGCACCAGCACGTGGTCGCCGTGGAAGACGCGACGCATCTGGCGGGGCGGCATGACCAGATCCGGTTTCTTGCCGTCGTCCCGCAGCAGGAAGCCGAAGCCGTCACGATGCCCAAGTACCTTGCCCTTGATCAGATCGAGCTTGTCGATCAGCGCATAGGCGTTGCGCCGATTGCGCAGCACCTGCCCATCGCGCTCCATCGCCGCCAGGCGACGCCGCACCGCCTCCTGGAGGTCCTCGTCCTCGAGACCCAGCTGTTGACTCATCGCCTCGTGGGTCAGCGGCTTGCCGGCCTCTTCGAGACGCGCCAGCAGGTATTCACGGCTGGGTGCAGGCTTGTCGTACTTGTGAGCTTCGCGTTTCGCGTGCGGATCGTCGCTGAGCGTCCAGTGGGTCATGCGGAAGGCATCCTTGGCGGCATCATGGGCAGCGTGATCAAAAGAGCGCCGGGACGGCGTCCGGCGCGTGGCATCTGGCGTTTCGTGTAGTTTGTCATGCGCGCAGTATAGCGCTGGCGCCCCCATCACCCAACCATGGTGGCGCCACGAACTCCCGGCCGGCTACAAAAAAACCGGCTTTTCCATCGCTCTCCCGCTTGCATCACCGAATGAATCCGGTACCATACGCCTCGCTTGCCCAGATGGCGGAATTGGTAGACGCGCTAGCTTCAGGTGCTAGTGTCCTAACGGACGTGGAGGTTCAAGTCCTCTTCTGGGCACCATCGATATCCCGTCGATCTTCGATCGGATATCCGGGAGTTCACTCCCACGCTCTTTGTCAGCTCGAGTCATTCGTGTTCGCCCAGGTGGCGGAATTGGTAGACGCGCTAGCTTCAGGTGCTAGTATCCTTACGGATGTGGAGGTTCAAGTCCTCTCCTGGGCACCATCGCTCCATGCGATGCGCCCGAACACGACGACAGCATGATGCGCCCAGGTGGCGGAATTGGTAGACGCGCTAGCTTCAGGTGCTAGTATCCTTACGGATGTGGAGGTTCAAGTCCTCTC
>NZ_JAVXUR010000004.1:337144-346835 GCF_032333995.1 Halomonas saccharevitans | reverse complement strand
TCCTGGGCACCACTTCTCGCGTCATGCAGACGAGCCTTACATCGATGCCCTACAGGAAACCGCGACACTGGATCGCGGTTTTTTTGTGCCTGCCTTTCCCGTGCCTGTCTTTGATGCCACCTCATCCGGCGCCACCCTGACGCCCTGCCCGGGATGATGACCATCGGGATCGTCGGCCGCTCAGAAGCGCCCGGGCAGCCTGGCCACCGCCTCGAGCCCCCAGCCGGCGGTATCGACCCGCGCCTCTAACGCCTCGGCCGACGCCGGCGCGAGTTGCGGCAGGAAGTCCAGGCCGGTGCGCGCCTCCACCTCGTCGATGCTCACCAGGAAGTCGTCCAGCGGCTCGTCGCCCGAGACACGCTGCGGCATGATGAAAGCCAGCGCACGGGGCTCATCGCCCGGCACCACCAGGATCTTATAGAAGGCCTGGGGCACCTCCACCAGGCCGACGCGATTGAGCACGTTATCCTGGAAACGCGCGGGGAAGATCGGGCCGGTAATCACCTGCAGGGCGGCGAAGCGTGGTACGAAGTGATCCATCACCACCTCCTCGAGCCGCTGCCAGAGGCGTCGATTGAGCTCGGGCCGCTGGGGCGACATGTTGCTCATCAGGAAGGTATCGCGCTGGGCCCCGCGGCCATGCACCGCCGCGATGGCGTAGTTGGGCGCGAGATGCCCGCGATCGTAGCCGCTGCCGAAGTAGCTCTCCGTGGAGATCGGCCAGAGCGCGCGCCAGTCGCGGCGAAAGCCAGGGCGAGGCCCGGAGGAGGGATCGTCGACACGCTGCAGCAGGTAGCTGACCCACAGCGGATTGACGCGCACATCGGACCAGCCCACCAGGAAGCCGTCGTTGCGTAGCACGCGGTGGAAGGTCAGCGGCGTCAGATCCTCCCAGGTCGTCACCCCCTGCCAGCTCAGGCCATCGCGAAGCTCACGTTCCTGAAAATGCCAGAGCCCCGTAGCAACCGCCAGGAAGAGGGCCGTGATAGCGAAGCGACGCACCCGATGCCGCCAGCGATGGGCGATACGCCCCCGACGTGCTGCCATATTCGAACCACCCCTCTTTTCGCCCACTCCGTGGCCTTGTGACTCGCGGGCTCATCACCAACCCAGCGAGAACATGGTCTCCAGGTCGTGGCGGGAGTGAACCTGCATGGCGTTGAGGGTTTCGGTGTCGCGGATGCCTTCGACGGCATTAAGCCGCCCGGTGACCAGCTCAGCCAGGCTCTCGAAGTCGCGAGTCCGCGCGATGGCCACCAGGTCGTAGCGCCCACAGGTGGAGTAGACCTCGCTGACACCCTCGACCTCGGCCAGCCGCTCGGCCACGGCCTTGACCTGGCCCTTGTCGGCATTGATCAGAATCACGGCATTCTGCATCGCACTTCTCCCTGTCAAAGGCGCTATCGCGCACGTCATGTACCGGTCGGACGGCAGGCCACCGCCGCTGGCGCGAGTATAGCAGCGCCGTCGCGGGCGCTGCACCGGCAGCTTGGCGACCGCCGGCTATCGGCGCGCAAGTGCCTGACCACGTGACGGATTGCCGCAGTGACCGTGCGCGATTCGCGATGCCTCATTCAGTTGACTATCATGGGTCTGGCGAACTCCGCTGGCGAATGCCTGTCGGATCAAGGGTGGCGCGGCACGCCACCGTCGCGAATGGCGCGACATGCAAGGCCCGAACCGCCAGAGTCGGGAAGCAAGATATAGACAGACAAGACATAGAATAGCCGTCGCTCGAAACCAGAAGCGATCAATAAGCGCGGGCACCAAGCATGCCCCGCCACGATTCATCCCTACCGTGATGACAAGGAGAGACCATGGCCGATCGCAATCGTCGTGACTTCATGCGTAACAGCCTGCTGGGCCTCGCTGCCCTGCCCCTGGGTGCCGGCATCCTGTCCAAGAGCGCCTTCGCACAGGAACTGCCCGCCCTGGACCCCAGCGCCGAACAGGCCAAGGCCCTGAACTACGTCAAGGTCGCCAGTGAGGCCAGCGACCACCCCGCCTACGAAGAAGGCGAACTGTGCGAAAACTGCATGTTCTACCAGGCGGATAGCCAGGGCTGTCAGCTGTTCCCCCAGAACAGCGTCGAGCCCGGTGGCTGGTGCCAGTCCTGGACGGCCCAGGCCTGAGTCGACGTCGCACGCCGACACACAAGACCCGCGCCACGGCGCGGGTCTTTTCATTTAAGGGCCTGTCACCAGGCCGTTCGCTTCAGGCGATTTTCCAGGGCTGCTCGTTCCCGGACAGCGGCTCCTTCTAGGGCAGCCGCCCGAGCACCGTCACTCGCGCCGCTCCTCCTCGGCCAGGGGCCAGTGGTAGCGGCGCACCACCTCGTCGTTTTCCACCGATTCCAGCCGAACCGGGAAGCCCCATAGCTGGTGGAGGTGACGGATGACCGGGTAGACGCTGCGCGCCAGCGGCCGACGACCGTCCTGAACGTGGCGCAGGGTCAGCGAGCGGTCGCCGCGGATATCCGCCGCGTAGACCTGGATGTTGGGCTCGCGCACCGCCAGGGCATACTGGACGGACAGGGAGTCGCGTAGGCGTCGATAGCCGCGCTCGTCGTGGATCGCCGCCACCTCGAGCATCTCCTCCTGATCGTCGTCGACCACCATGAACAGCTTGAGGTCGCGCATCACCTTGGGTGAGAGGAACTGCTGGATGAAGGACTCGTCCTTGAAGTTGCGCATCGCGAATTCCAGGGTCTCGCGCCAGTCACTGCCGGCGGTATCGGGGAACCATTCGCGATCCTCCTGGGTTGGGGCCTCGCAGATGCGCTTGAGGTCGGTGAAGATGGCGAAGCCCAGCGCGTAAGGGTTGATGCCGCTGAAGTAGGGGCTGTCGAAGGCCGGCTGCTGCACCACCGAGGTGTGGGACTGCAGGAACTCCAGCATCAGCCCCTCGTCCACCAGGCCTTCTTCGTAGAGACGATTCATCAGGGTGTAGTGCCAGAAGCAGGCCCAGCCTTCGTTCATCACCTGAGTCTGACGCTGGGGGTAGAAGTACTGAGCCAGCTTGCGCACGATGCGCACCACCTCGCGCTGCCAGGGGGCCAGCAGTGGCGCGTTCTTCTCGATGAAGTAAAGCAGGTTCTCCTGGGGCTCGGGCGGATAGCGTCCACCACCGTGCAGGCCCAGCGGATCTTCTTCATCGACCATGCCGGCCAGGGCATCGCCGCGCGGCCTCCCGGGAATGGTGCGCCACAGCATGTTGACCTGCGCCTGGAGGTGCTCCTCGCGCTCCGTCTGGCGGCGCGACTCCTCCTCCGCGGAGACCGGCGAGGGCCGCTTGTAGCGATCGACCCCGTAGTTCTGCAGGGCGTGGCAGGCATCCAGCAGCTGCTCGACCGCCTCGACGCCGTGGCGTTCCTCGCACTCGCTGATGTACTTCCGGGCAAACACCAGGTAGTCGACGATGGAGGGGGCATCCGTCCAGGTGCGAAACAGGTAGTTGCCCTTGAAGAAGGAGTTGTGGCCATAGCAGGCGTGCGCCATGACCAGCACCTGCATCATCAGGGTGTTCTCCTCCATCAGGTAGGCGATGCAGGGATCGGAATTGATGACCAGCTCGTAGGCCAGGCCCATCTGGCCGCGGCGATAGGCCTGCTCCACGGCCAAAAACTGCTTGCCGAAGGACCAGTGGTGGTAACCCACCGGCATACCCACGCTGGCGTAGGCATCCATCATCTGCTCGGTGGTGATGACCTCGATCTGGTTGGGGTAGGTGTCCAGGCGATACTCGTCGGCCAGGCGAGCGATCTCGTGCTCGAAGGCGTCGAGGATCTCGAAGTTCCAGTCGGAGCCGGTGGCGATGGGCTGACGTCGGGTCATGCTGCCTCCTCAGGCCGCCTCAGGGGGCGACTCGGCGCTTGAACAGCTCGCGGAAGACCGGATAGATATCACCGGCCTCGACGATCTGGCGCATGGCGAAGCGCTTGTCATACTCGGCCTCCACGCGCTCATACTCCTCCCACAGCGCCTGATGGGCATGGGGCGTGATCTCCACGTAGGTGAAGTACTGGAGCCTCGGCATCAGGCGCTCGACCAGCAGCTTGCGACAGGCGACGGAGTCGTCGTCCCAGTTGTCCCCGTCGGAGGCCTGCGCCACATAGAGGTTCCACTGCCCGGCGGGATAGCGCGCCTCGATGATCTCATCGACCAGGGTCAGGGCGCTGGAGACGATGGTGCCGCCGGTCTCCCGCGAGTAGAAGAACTCCTCCTCGTCGACCTCCTTGGCCGCGGTGTGATGGCGCACGAAGACCAGCTCGACCTTCTCGTAGTTGCGTTCCAGGAACAGGTAGAGCAACAGATAGAAGCGCTTGGCGATGTCCTTGTGGGCCTGAGTCATCGAGCCCGAAACGTCCATCACGCAGAACATCACCGCCTTGCTCGACGGCTGGGGCTGATCGATCAGGTTGTTGTAGCGCAGGTCGTAGGTATCGATGAAGGGCACCGCCTCGAGGCGCTTCTCCAGCCGCTCGATCTCCTCCTTGAGCTCACTGATACGGGCCGGATTGCGCAGCACCGGATCCTTGCGCTCCTCCTCGGCCAGCGCCTCCACGGCTTCGCGCAGGGCCCGACGAATCGGCGCGCGCATGGCGATGCGCCGCGCCTGGGCCTCGCGCATGGAGCGCACGATATTGATACGCGCCGGCGTCCCGTCCCGGGAGACCCCCGCTCGCACCTGACGCACCTCGTCGAGGTCCACCAGGTTCTTGCGCTCCAGATGGGGGAGCTCGAGGCCGTCGAAGACGAAGTCGAGAAACTCCTCCCGCGACAGGGTGAAGGCGAACTCGTCCACCCCCTCGCCTTGATTGGAGGCACTCCCCTCCCCCGAGCCGTCGCCGCCGCCTCCGCCGCCGGGGCGACGCAGCCGATCCCCCTCGACGAACTCCTTGTTGCCGGGGGCGACGATGGCGCGTTCCCCCCCCGGACCGTGCTGGAAGACAGGCTCGGAAATGTCCCGCGCCGGGATCGAGACCTTCTCGCCCCGCTCCATGTCAGTGATCGAGCGGCGGTTCACCGCCTCCTCGACCGACCGCTTGATGCGGGTACGATAGCGGTCGAGGAAGCGCTGTCGATTGACCGCGCTCTTGTGCTTGGCATTGGCTCGTCGATCGATGAAATAGGTCATGGCGACCTCCTCGCCCTACTGCGACTTGCGCACCCGCAGGTACCACTCGGAGAGCAGCCGCACCTGCTTCTCGGTGTAGCCACGGTCGACCATCCGCGCCACGAAATCCTCGTGCTTCTTCTGGTCCGAGGTCGAGGCCTTGGCATTGAAGGAGATCACCGGCAGGAGCTCCTCGGTGTTGGCGAACATCTTGTGCTCGATCACCCCCCGGAGCTTCTCGTAGGACTGCCAGCTGGGGTTCATGCCGTTATTCTGGGCCCGGGCCCGCAGCACGAAGTTGACCACCTCGTGACGGAAGTCCTTGGGATTGGAGATGCCGGCCGGCTTCTCGATCTTCTCCAGCTCCTCGTTCAAGGCCTGGCGATCGAGGAACTCACCGGTCTCGGGATCACGGTACTCCTGGTCCTGGATCCAGAAGTCGGCATAGGTGACGTAGCGATCGAAGATGTTCTGGCCGTACTCGGAGTAGGACTCGAGGTAGGCGGTCTGGATCTCCTTGCCGATGAAGTCGACGTAGCGCGGGGCCAGGAACTCCTTGATGAAGCGCAGATAGCGCTCGAAGGTCTCGCGGGGTAACTGTTCCTGTTCCAGGCGCTGCTCGAGCACGTAGAGCAGGTGTACCGGGTTGGCCGCCACCTCGTGATTGTCGAAGTTGAACACCTTGGAGAGGATCTTGAAGGCGAAGCGCGTGGACAGCCCCTCCATGCCCTCGTCGACGCCGGCACTGTCGCGATACTCCTGGATCGACTTGGCCTTGGGGTCGGTGTCCTTGAGGTTCTCGCCGTCGTAGACCCGCATCTTGGAGTAGATGCTGGAGTTCTCGGGCTCCTTGAGTCGCGAGAGCACCGTGAACTGGGCCAGCATGCGCAGGGTATCCGGGGCACAGGGCGCCTCGTTGAGCGACGAGTGCTCGAGCAGCTTCTTGTAGATGTTGATCTCTTCGGTGACCCGCAGGCAGTAGGGCACCTTGACCATGTAGACCCGGTCGAGGAAGGCCTCGTTGTTGCGATTGTTGCGGAAGGTCTGCCACTCGCTCTCGTTGGAGTGAGCGAGCACCACCCCGTCGAAGGGGATCGCCCCCATGCCCTCGGTGGGGTTGTAGTTGCCCTCCTGGGTCGCCGTCAGCAGCGGATGCAGCACCTTGATCGGCGCCTTGAACATCTCGACGAACTCCATCAGCCCCTGGTTGGCGCGGCACAGGCCGCCGGAGAAGCTGTAGGCGTCCGGGTCATCCTGGGAATAGAGCTCGAGCTGGCGGATATCCACCTTGCCGACCAGCGAGGAGATGTCCTGATTGTTCTCGTCGCCAGGCTCGGTCTTGGAGATGGCGATCTGGTTGAGCCGCGAGGGGTAGAGGCGCACCACCCGGAACTGGGAAATATCGCCGCCGCGCTCCTTGAGTCGCTTGGCGGCCCAGGGCGACATCACGCTCCTCAGGTAGCGCTGGGGAATGCCGTACTCCTTCTCCAGCAGCTCACCGTCCTCCTCGGGGGAGAACAGCCCCAGCGGCGATTCATAGACCGGGGAGTCCTTGATGGCATAGAAGGGCACCTTCTCCATCAGCAGCTTGAGGCGCTCCGCCAGCGACGACTTGCCGCCGCCCACCGGCCCCAGCAGATAGAGGATCTGCTTGCGCTCCTCGAGCCCCTGGGCGGCGTGGCGGAAGTAGGCGACGATCTGCTCGATGGCCTCCTCCATGCCGTAGAATTCGGCGAAGGCCGGGTAGCGGCGAATCACCTTGTTGGAGAAGATGCGCGACAGTCGCGAATCCTTGGCGGTGTCGATCACCTCCGGTGCGCCGATGGCCTCCAGCATCCGCTCGGCGGCAGTGGCGTAGGCCACCGGTTCTCGGCGACAGAGTTCCAGGTACTCCTGCAGGCTCATCTCTTCCTGCTGGACGCGAGAGAAGCGGTTCTGCACATGGTCGAAGATGCTCATCGATGCCTCCTTAAAGCCCGATTCCCCGGCCACGACGACGTGGTGATAAAAAGCCGGGTAGGGTCTCATCAGCGTAGTCAGCATCAGCGGATAACGGTTTAGCCCACCAATCAACGCTCCCGAGCCCTCATCCCTGAGAGCCCGGGAACGTCCGTCGGTTCATGAAGATCGTCGAGAGATTAAACGCTGCAACGACGCTGGCCGCCGGAGACACCGGCGGCCAGCGGACAGGGAGAGACGCTCAGGGCCGATCGCGGGCGGGGCGAGAGGAACGAGGAGAAGCGTGGCCGAGCGGCCCACCAGGGCGGGTGCCGCTCGGCGCCTCAGAGGCCCGCGGCGAGACGAGTGCCCTGGGCGATGGCCCGCCGGGCATCGAGCTCGGCGGCCTCGTCGGCTCCGCCGATCACGTGCACGGCCACCCCGGCGGCGCGCAGCGGCTGGAGCAGCTCCCGCACCGGCTCCTGACCGGCACACACCACCACGGTATCAACCTCGAGCCGGCGCGGCTCGCCCCCGACGCGCAGCGCCAGGCCGTCATCGTCGATGCCGACGTACTCGCAGTCGGCGATCATCTCGACCCCGCGATGGCGAAGCGAGGCGCGATGGACCCAGCCGGTGGTCTTGCCGAGCCCCTTGCCGGGCCGCGAGGCCCGGCGCTGCAGCAGGAAGACCCGGCGCGGGGTCGCGGGCGGTCGCGCCGCCTTGAGTCCGCCGCGCTGGGCCAGGTCGAGATCCACGCCCCATTCGTCGCACCAGGCCGAGACATCCAGGGAGGAGTGACCGGCATGCGTCAGCAGCTCCGCCACGTCGAAGCCGATGCCGCCGGCGCCGATGATCGCGACCCGCGCCCCGACCCGCTCGGGATGGGTGATGGCCTCGGGGTAGCTCATCACCATGGCGTGATCGATGCCCGGCAGCGCGAGCCGGCGAGGGCGCACGCCGGTGGCCAGGACCACCGCGTCGAAGGCGCGCAACTCCTCGACCCCGGCCTCGACGTTCAGCCGCACCTCCACGTCATGCTTGTCGAGCATCACCCGGTAGTAGCGCAGGGTCTCGTCGAACTCCTCCTTGCCGGGGATGCGCCGCGCATGATTGAACTGGCCGCCCAGTTCGCTGGCGCGCTCGAAAAGAGTGACCGCATGCCCCCGCTCGGCGGCGGTCACGGCCGCGGCGAGCCCCGCCGGGCCGCCGCCCACCACGGCGACGCACCTCGAGCGCTCGGCCGGCGTGACGACCAGCTCGGTCTCATGACAGGCGCGTGGATTGACCAGGCAGGAGGTGAGCCGACCCAGGAAAACCTGGTCCAGGCAGGCCTGGTTGCAGGCGATGCAGGTATTGATCTCGTCGTCGCGCCCGGCGGCGGCCTTGCTCACCCAGGCCGGATCGGCCAGGAAGGGGCGCGCCATGGAGACCATATCGGCATGCCCCTCGGCCAGCACCCGCTCAGCCACATCGGGCATGTTGATGCGGTTGGTGGTGATCAGCGGCACGCCGAGTGCTTCGCGCATGCGCCGCGTCACCTCGGTGAAGGCGGCGCGCGGCACGCTGGTGACGATGGTCGGCACTCGCGCCTCATGCCAGCCGATGCCGGTATTGATCAGGTCGGCGCCGGCGGCCTCGATCGCGCGCCCGAGTGCCAGGACCTCCTCGCGGCTGCTGCCCTCCTCCACCAGATCGATCATCGACAGGCGAAAGATCAGCAGGAACTCATCGCCCACCGCGTCGCGGACGCGCCGCACGATCTCGACGGCGAAACGGATGCGGCGCTCGAAGCTGCCGCCCCAGGCGTCGTCTCGATGGTTGGTGCGTGGACAGATGAACTGATTGATGAGATAGCCCTCAGAGCCCATCACCTCGACCCCGTCATAGCCGGCCTGGCGTGCCAGCGTGGCGCAGCGCACGTAGGCCTCGATGCGCGCCTCCACCTCGTCGCTCGTGAGCTCACGCGGCGTGAAAGGGGTGATCGGCGACTGGATCGGCGACGGTGCCACCAGCTCCGGGGTATAGGCATAGCGGCCGGCATGCAGGATCTGCAGACAGATGCGCCCACCGGCCTCGTGCACGCCCTCGACCACGCGACGATGCTCCGCCACCTGCTCGGGCTGTTCGAGGGTCGCGGCGCCCTGGAAGACGGCGCCCTCGGCGAGCGGTGCGATGCCGCCGGTGACGATCAGCCCCACTCCCTCCCGGGCCCGCTCGGCATAGAAGGCCGCCAGCCGCTCGAAGCCCCCGGGGGCCTCCTCGAGGTTGGTGTGCATCGAGCCCATCAGCACCCGATTGGGAAGCGTCAGGTGGCCGACCCGCAGGGGGCGGAACAGCTGGGGGTAAGCACTCACGGCAGGATCCTCATGGTCGAAACGGCGACGATTTCAAACAACTGTATGATAGTCGCGGCGCAGGACGCAAAGATTCATCGCACATGCGTTCGAAAAGTAGGCGAACAGCCGAGGGAAAATCAGGATAGAGCAGGCTCAGGAGGGCGTGAAACGAAACAGCCCCGAGACCAAGAGGTCTCGGGGCTGAAGAATTCGTGTGCAGATGGCGGACCGGACGGGACTCGAACCCGCGACCTCCGGCGTGACAGGCCGGCATTCTAACCAACTGAACTACCGGTCCG
>NZ_JAVXUR010000004.1:0-337046 GCF_032333995.1 Halomonas saccharevitans | reverse complement strand
GGCGGACCGGACGGGACTCGAACCCGCGACCTCCGGCGTGACAGGCCGGCATTCTAACCAACTGAACTACCGGTCCGCAAGACGACTTGCGACAAAGAAGATGTTGGCGGACCGGACGGGACTCGAACCCGCGACCTCCGGCGTGACAGGCCGGCATTCTAACCAACTGAACTACCGGTCCGCAAGACGACTTGCGACAAAGAAGATGTTGGCGGACCGGACGGGACTCGAACCCGCGACCTCCGGCGTGACAGGCCGGCATTCTAACCAACTGAACTACCGGTCCGCTGCTATCTTCTACTACGTAATCGGGTCATTGCCGTGGCAATGGTGGGTGGTACAGGGTTCGAACCTGTGACCCCCAGCTTGTAAGGCTGGTGCTCTCCCAGCTGAGCTAACCACCCCCGGTCACGTGGCGCTGCATTCTACAGGGGGCCCGATCAATGTCAACGCTTTTTGCGCTGCCATCGTGAACCTTTTCGTGAAGAAGAATCGCCACCCTTTCATCCACTTGGCCACACCGCCCGCGCCACGCGGCCTTCAGCATTTTTGCTCATGAATGGTCGCGCATAAACGCGGCGATCGCCTCCGACGCCTCGACGATCAGTGCCGCCTGATCGCGACCCGAGGCGCGCCTAGGTTGCCAGTCGTGATCGCCGTCCTCGAGCCAGTGCAGACGTGCCACCTCGGGCAGCGCATAGCCGACGACCTGCTCGCGGGTGCCGAAGGGATCACGGGTCCCCTGCACCGCCAGGGTCGGACAGGCGAGCGACGGCCAGTGGGCGAGGCGCAGTCGCTCCGGCTTGCCGGGGGGATGAAAGGGGTAGCCGCACAGCACCAGGCCCCGAACGGACGCTCGGTGGGAGGCCTGCGCCGCCAGCATGCTGGCCACGCGACCGCCCATGGACTTGCCCCCCAGCCAGGGTGGCGGAAGGTCACAGTGCGACACGCTGTCGCACCATAGGGACAGTTCGTCGACCAGACGATCAACCCGCGGCGGAGGACGACGGCGCCCTTCGCGGCGCATCGTCTGCAGGTAATCGAACTCGAAAGCCAGAGTCTGGACGCCGACGGTGGCGAGGGATTCGCGCAACCGTTGCATAAAGGTTGAATCCTGGCCCGCTCCGGCCCCGTGGGCGATAAGCAGACGCCCCACACGGCTTTCACCGTGGACTTCCAGCGGACCGAGCCCGGCAATATTCCAGCATCCCTGCTCGCCATCGCGTAGCCGCTGGGACAGCGTCAAGCGGTCGATCGACGGCAAAACCCGACAAAAACGGTCCGACAATTTAGGCCTCCTCGAGTTCATAAATCAACACATTGACATGTTCAGCTTGCCGCACGCCTGCGCTAGAATCACCCTTGGTTAAAGACCTGCATCATCCTGCGGAGGTCACCCCGAGGCAGAATGCCGCGGGACACCCCCAAACCGCGTTCGATGGGAACCTGACATGAGCACAGCATTTGAACACCCGACCTACAACTACAAGGTAGTTCGGCAGTTCGCGATCATGACGGTGGTGTGGGGCATCGTGGGCATGGCCCTCGGTGTCGTCCTCGCCTCGCAGCTGGTATGGCCGGAACTGAACCTGGGACTGCCGTGGACGAGCTTCGGCCGCCTGCGCCCCCTGCACACCAACGCCGTGATCTTCGCCTTCGGCGGCTCGGCGCTGTTTGCCACCTCCTACTACGTCGTGCAGCGAACCTGCCAGGTACGACTGTTCTCGGACAAGCTGGCCGCCTTTACCTTCTGGGGCTGGCAGGCGGTGATCCTGTCCGCGGTGGTCACCCTGCCGCTGGGCCTCACCAGCACCAAGGAGTACGCCGAGCTCGAGTGGCCGATCGACATCCTGCTGGCCGTAGTCTGGATCAGCTATGCCATCGTCTTCCTGGGGACCATCAAGCTGCGCAAGACCTCCCACATCTACGTGGCGAACTGGTTCTTCGCGGCCTTCATCATCACCGTGGCCGTGCTGCACATCGTCAACAGCGCCTCGATCCCGGTGACCTCGACCTATTCGGTCTCGCTCTACGCGGGCGCCATCGATGCGATGACCCAGTGGTGGTACGGCCATAACGCGGTGGGCTTCTTCCTGACCGCCGGCTTCCTGGGGATGATGTACTACTTCGTGCCCAAGCAGGCGGAGCGGCCGGTCTATTCCTATCGCCTCTCCATCGTCCACTTCTGGGCGCTGATCATGGTCTACATGTGGGCCGGCCCGCACCACCTGCACTACACGGCGCTGCCCAACTGGACCCAGTCGCTCGGCATGGTGCTGTCGATCATCCTGCTGGCGCCCTCCTGGGGCGGCATGATCAACGGCATGATGACCCTTTCCGGCGCCTGGCATAAGCTGCGCACCGACCCGACCCTGCGTTTCCTGGTGGTGGCCCTGTCCTTCTACGGCATGTCCACCTTCGAGGGCCCGATGATGGCGGTGAAGACCGTCAACGCCCTTTCCCACTACACCGACTGGACCATCGGTCACGTCCACGCCGGCGCCCTGGGCTGGGTGGCGATGATCACCATCGGCTCCATGTACCACCTGATCCCGCGCCTGTTCGGCCGCACCGAGATGCACTCCGTGAACCTGATCGCCGTGCACTTCTGGCTGGCGACCATCGGCACCGTGCTCTACATCGCCGCCATGTGGGTCAACGGCATCCTGCAGGGTCTGATGTGGCGCGCCGTGAACCCCGACGGCACCCTGATGTACACCTTCGTCGAGTCGGTGGAAGCCAGCGGCCCGGGTTACATCGTGCGACTGATCGGTGGCCTGTGCTGGGTGGCCGGCATGCTGATCATGGCCTTCAACGTGTACATGACCGTGCGGCGCGGTGAAGGCGCCCGTCAGCCGATTCCGCAGACCGCCTGAGCCAACCAGGGAACGAGACACCAATGAGACACGAGATAGTCGAAAAGAACGTCGGTCTGCTCGCCGTGCTGATCCTGGTAGTGATCAGTTTCGGGGGCCTGGCGGAGATCGTGCCGCTGTTCTTCCAGAAGCAGACCACCGAGCCGGTCGAGGGCCTCGAGCCTCTCTCCCCCCTGGAGCTCGCGGGTCGCGGCGTCTATCGTCGCGAGGGCTGCGTTGGCTGCCACTCGCAGATGGTGCGCCCCTTCCGCGCCGAGACCGAGCGTTACGGCCCCTACAGCGTGGCCGGCGAACAGGTCTACGAGCACAACTTCCTGTGGGGATCCAAGCGCACCGGGCCGGACCTCGCCCGCGTCGGCGGCCGCTACAGCGACGACTGGCACCGTGCCCACCTCTACAACCCGCGTGACGTGGTGCCGGAGTCGATCATGCCGGCCTACCCGTGGCTGTTCGAGAACACGCTGAGCGGCGAGCGCATCGACGACGAGATGCGCGTCATGCAGACGCTGGGCGTCCCCTACACCGACGAGCAGATTGCCAACGCCAGCGAGGAGGTTCGCGGCGAGCGGGAGATCACCGCCCTGGTCGCCTACCTGCAGCAGCTCGGCACCGTGCTCAAGGATTCGCGCTGATCATGGATAACGGGATCGTCAACGGGGTGATCATCATCCTGCTGATCATCGCCTTCGCGGGGCTCACCATGTGGGCCTACTCGAAGCGACGCAAGCCGGACTTCGACGAGGCGGCCAACCTGCCCTTCGCCGATGAGGATGAACCGCCGCACCGTGACCAGAACGCCTCCCGAGAGGCCGATTCCCGACACGACAAGGGAGAGAGGAACACATGAACAATTTTTGGGGTGACTCCCTTTCCAGCTTCTGGAGCGCCTGGATCATCGTCATCACGCTGGGCACCATCGGCATCAGTGCCTGGCTGCTCTTCGCCAACCGCAAGACCGACAAGACCCCGGATGCCGAGGGCAACGTCGACACCACGGGCCACGCCGCCGACGGGATCGAGGAGTACGACAACCCGCTGCCGCGCTGGTGGTTCCAGCTCTACGTCGGCACCGTGATCTTTTCGCTGGGCTATCTGGTGCTCTACCCGGGCCTCGGCAACTTCTCCGGCCTGCTGGGCTGGAGCCAGGAGAGCCAGTGGGAGGAAGAGGTCGCCCGCGCCGAGGAGCGCTTCGCGCCGATCTTCGCCCAGTACCAGGAAGTGCCGATCCCGGAGCTGTCCCAGGACGGCGAGGCCATGCAGGTCGCCGAGCGCATCTACCTCAACAACTGCGCGATCTGCCACGGCTCCAACGCCAAGGGTGGCTACGGCTTCCCCAACTTGACCGACGATGCCTGGCTGTACGGCGGCGCGCCGGAAAACATCGTCCATACTCTGAACAATGGACGTAACGGCCTGATGCCGTCCTGGCAGCAGCTGGGCAGCGAAAACATCGAGAACGTGACCCAGCACGTGCTCTCGCTCTCCGGCAACGCCGAGGATGCCGAGCGGGCCGAACAGGGCGCCAGCGTGTTCGCCTCGGTGTGCGCCGCCTGCCACATGCCCGACGGCACCGGCAACCAGGCGCTGGGCGCGCCCAACCTGACCGACGATGCCTGGCTCTACCAGGCGCCGGGGCAGTCGCTCGCCGACTCGGTACGCCAGACCCTGCGTAACGGCCGCAACGGCCACATGCCGGCACAGGCCGCCTACATCGGTGAGGACAAGGTCCACCTCGTCGCCGCCTACGTCTACGGCCTGAGCCGCGAGGACTGAGCCTGCGATCGATGACGGCATGCAAAGGGTGCGGCCTCCGGTCGCACCCTTTCTCGTTATGCGGCCACGCCGATACAATGTTGATTGTCCGCAGCGGGTTACCCCCGACGGCCCTCCCCTCCTTGCCAGCCACGAGCCTGCCATGAGCGAGAAGATCCCGACCCACGACGTCACCCCGGATCCGGTGCAGCAGCACGCGCCGAACGAGGCGGTCACCCAGCACATGTACCAAAGCCGGCGACATATCTATGTCCGCGAGATCAAGGGCTTCTTCCAGCGCCTGCGCCGCGGATCCAACTGGGCCCTGATGCTGGCCTTCTTCCTGCTTCCCTGGGTGCCCTGGGGCGACCGCCCGGCCATCTGGTTCGACCTCCCCGGCCGGGAATTTCACATCTTCTCGGCGACCTTCTATCCTCAGGAGTTCATGCTGCTCTCGTGGCTCTTGATCATCTGCGCCTTCGGCCTGTTCTTCATCACGGTGTTCGCCGGGCGCGTCTGGTGCGGCTACACCTGTCCCCAGAGCGTCTGGACCTTCCTGTTCATCTGGGTCGAGCATCGCCTGGAGGGCTCGCGCAACCGCCGCATCAAGCTCGACAAGCAGTCCATGACCCGCGACAAGCTGTGGCGCAAGGGCGCCAAGCACGCCATCTGGCTGCTGATAGCCCTGGCCACGGGCCTCACCTTCGTCGGCTACTTCACGCCGATCCGCGACCTGGTCGTGGAGCTACCGACCCTCGAGGCCCACGGCTGGTCCTACTTCTGGGTCGGCTTCTTCCTGGTCTTCACCTACCTCAACGCCGGCTGGCTGCGCGAGCAGGTGTGCATCTACATGTGCCCCTACGCCCGCTTCCAGTCGGTGATGTTCGACCGCGACACCCTGATCGTCTCCTACGACGCCGCCCGCGGCGAGCCCCGCGGCCCGCGCAAGAAGACGCTAAGTCACGAGCAGGCGCAAGCTGCCGGCCACGGCGACTGCATCGACTGCGACCTCTGCGTGCAGGTCTGCCCCACCGGCATCGACATCCGCGACGGCCTGCAGTACGAGTGCATTACCTGCGCGGCCTGCATCGATGCCTGCGACAGCGTGATGGACAAGATGGGTTATCCCCGCGGCCTGATCCGCTACACCACGGAGAACGCCCTGGAGGGCAAGCCGACGCATATCCTGCGCCCGCGCCTGATGGGCTATCTCGCCGCCCTGCTGGTGATGATCGGCGTCTTCGCCTGGGCGGTGGCCGATCGCACGCCGCTGGACTTCGACGTCGAGCGCGAGCGCAACCAGCTGTTCCAGACGACTCAGGACGGCCGCATCAGCAACGTCTACACCCTGATCGTACGTAACCTCGACGATCGGCCGCACAGCTACCGCCTGGAGGCCTCCGGCCTGCCCGGCCTGACCCTGGATACCCACGAGATCAGCGTGCCGGCCAGCGAATCGCGTCAGCTGGTGATCCAGGCCAGCGTACCGCCCGAGTCCATCGACCGGCCCAGCGCCGAGATCATCCTGCGCCTGGAGGCCACGGACGCCGACATCGCCATCGAACGTGACAGCCGTTTCCTAGGAGAGACCCGCTGATGAGTGCGGAACCCGAGAGCATCCCCCCCTGGTACAAGCAGTTCTGGCCGTGGTTCTTGATCGGCCTGCTGGCCTCGTCGGTAACCTTCAGCATCACCTACCTGGTGCTGTCGATTCACTTCTACGACGGTACGGTGGAGCAGGACTACTACAAGCAGGGGCTGGCCATCAACGAACAGCTGGCCAAGCAGGAGCACGCTCGCCAACTGGGCCTCGAGGCGGTCATGCGCGCCGACCCGCGCACCGGCGACATCGTCATCGACCTGGCGGGTGAGCGCCAGCCGGAGCGGCTCTACCTCGATCTGATCTTTCCCACCGAGAGCAGCCGCGATCGCTCGATGGTGCTGGAGCACGTGCGCGACGGGCGCTACGTGACGTCGATCGATCAGACGCTTGAATATCGCTGGTACCTGCACCTGCAACCGGCCGAGGGCCGGGACGCCGAGTGGCGCCTGACCGGCGAGGCGCACTTCCCGACGGAAGGCGAGATCTCGCTCTCTCCCGGCATCTAGATGACCGCGACCGCGACATCCTCCCCGACGACCGAGGCCCCCGGCTGTTACCACTGTGGCAACCGGGTGCCCGCGGGCGCACCCTGGTCGATCACCCTGGACGACGAACGCCGGCCGCTGTGCTGTCCCGGCTGCGAGGCCGTGGCCCACGCCATCGTCGACGGGGGCCTTGCGAGCTACTACCGCTTTCGCACCGAGCTGCCCGAGCGGCCGGACGATCGCCAGGCGGTCAAGGCCGAGACCTGGGCGGTGTTCGATGACCCCGGCCTGCAGGCACGCTTCGTGCATCCCGACGGCGAGGGCGGCGGAGTGCACGCCACTCTGGCCGTGGACGGCATCACCTGCGCGGCCTGCGCCTGGCTGATCGAGCACCGCCTCAACGCCCTTCCCGGCATCGAGGCCAGCGCCGTCAACCTCTCCCACCATCGCCTGCGCGTCAGCTGGGATCCCGAGCGGGTAGCGCTGTCGCGGATCCTCGCCGAGATGGCCGCCATCGGCTATCCGGCACAGCCCTACGAGCCCGATGCGGCCCAGAGCCGGCTGCAGCACGAGGAGCGCATGAACGTGCGCCGACTGATCGTCGCCGCGGTGGCGATGATGCAGGTGCTGATGTTCTCGATCCCTATCTATGTGGCCGACCCCGGCGATCTCAGCGCCGACTTCGATGCCCTCTTCCACTGGCTCTCCTTCGCGCTGGCCACCCCGGTGGTGCTCTTCTCGGCGCAGCCCTTCTTCACCAATGCCCTGCGTGACCTGAAGACCCGCACCCTGGGCATGGACGTGCCGGTATCGCTGGCCATCGGTGGCGCCTACCTGGCCAGCGGCTATGCGGTGGTGGTCGGGCATGGCGACGTCTATTTCGATTCGGTGGCGATGTTCACCTTCTTCCTGCTGTTCGGCCGCTATGTCGAGGTGCGCGCCCGGCGCCGCAGCGGCCACAGCGGCAACGCCCTCGCAGGCGTATTGCCCCTCTCGGCGATCCGCCTCACCGAGGACGGGGAGGAGCGCATCCTACCCTCCAGCGAGCTCGCCGCGGGCGACCGGGTACTGATCAAGCCCGGCCACGGCGTGCCGGCCGACGGCGTGATCGAGAGCGGCGAGTCGAGCCTCGACGAATCGATGCTCACCGGCGAGTACCTGCCGGTGACTCGACGGATCGGCGATCGCGTCACCGGCGGCAGCCAGAACATCGAGAGCCCGCTGACGGTGCGCGTCACCCATGCCGGCCGCGATGCGCGGGTCGCCGGCATCGTCGACCTCACCGATCGCGCCTTCGCCAGCCGGCCGCGCATCGCCCAGCTGGCGGCGCGCATGGCCCACCACTTCGTGCTGCAGGTGCTGCTGATCTCCGTCGGCGTGGCCGTCGCCTGGTGGTTCATCGATGCCGACCGCATGCTCTGGGTCACCCTGTCGGTGCTGGTGGTGACCTGCCCCTGCGCCCTGGCGCTGGCCACCCCCACGGCCCTGACCGCCGGCCACGGCCGGCTGCACCGACGCGGCGTGCTGATCACCCGCGCCGACGCCCTGGAAGCGCTGTCGCAGCTGGACCGGGTGATCTTCGACAAGACCGGCACCCTGACCAGTGGCGAGATGAGCCTGGTGGAGACTCGCCCGGTCGGCGACACCCTCGACGAAGCGCGCGCGCGTGCCCTGGCGGCCGCCCTGGAGGCCCAGTCCGAGCACCCCATCGCCCGCGCCTTCCGCCCCTTCCGCGAGGCCGACATCAGCGCCGACGAGGTGCTCAGCCGCCCCGGCCGGGGCCTGGAGGGCCACATCGACGGGCGCCGTTGGCGCCTCGGCACCCCCGCCTTCGCCGCGCCCGAGGCAACGCCCGAGGCCCCCGGTGAGGGCCAGTGGCTGCTGCTGGCCGAGGACGGCACACCACGCGCCTGGTTCGCCCTCCACGACCAGCTTCGCGAAGATGCTCGAGAGACCGTCGAGGCCCTGAAGGCGCGCGGCCTCGCGGTGGAGCTGCTCTCCGGCGATACCGAATCGGCGGTGGCGGCCATGGCCGGACGCCTGGGTATCGCGACCTGGCAGGCGGCGGCCTCCCCGGAAGACAAGCTGGCACGCATCCAGGCACTGCAGGCCGACGGTGAGCGGGTGGCCATGGTGGGCGACGGCATCAACGACGTGCCGGTGTTGGCCGGGGCCGACGTGGCCATCGCCATGAACGGCGCCACCGACCTCGCCCGCACCCGCGCCGACGCCGTCTTGCTGGGCCCTCGGCTGGGGCGTATCGTCGAGGCCATCGCGACCAGCCGTGCCACCCGGCGGATCATCCGCCAGAACCTGGCCTGGTCGCTGATCTACAACGTCTCGGCGCTGCCCCTGGCGGCAATGGGCTTCGTGCCCCCCTGGCTCGCCGCCATCGGCATGTCGGCGAGCTCGCTGGTCGTCGTCGGCAACGCCCTGCGCCTGACCCGCACCGGGCCTGAACGGCCCACCGGCACCGACTCCCCCAGGCTGGTAAACGCATGAGCATTCTCTACCTGTTGATCCCCCTCTCGCTGATCCTGCTGGGACTGGCGGTCTGGGCCTTCTTCTGGGCCGTCAAGCACGACCAGTTCGAGGACCTCGAGGGTCCCGCCTACCGCATCCTCTTCGACGAGGACGAAAACGACCGCCCGCGCGCCCCATCGGACGGCGATGCCGGCGCCGACGCGCCCCGGGACGAGGATCGCCGCAACTGATGGACCCCACCGGACTCGACCTTCCCCCGCTGGCGGCGGCCTTCGTCTTCGGCCTGCTCGGCGGCGCCCACTGCATCGGCATGTGCGGCGGCATCATGAGCGCCCTGACCTTCGCCGTGCCGCCCAGCATGAGAAGCCCGGCCCGACTCTCGGGGCTGCTGCTCGGCTACAATCTAGGGCGCATCACGAGCTACATGATGGCCGGCGCCCTGGTGGCGGGGCTCGGTACGCTGATCGCCCTGAGTCCCCAGGCACGCCTGGTGCTGCAGGGCCTGGCCGCGGTAATGCTGATCCTGATGGCGCTTTACATCGCCGACTGGTGGAAGGGGCTACTCAAGGTCGAAGCGGTCGGCAGGCGCCTGTGGCGCCACCTCGAGCCCGTGGGGCGGCGGCTGATGCCGGTGGTCCGGGTGCCCCAGGCGTTCGCCCTGGGCGCCGTCTGGGGCTGGCTGCCGTGCGGCCTGGTCTACTCGATGCTCGCCTGGAGCCTGGCCATCGCCGATCCCTGGCGGGGCGCGACCCTGATGGGCGCCTTCGGCCTCGGCACCCTGCCGGCCCTGCTGGCCACCGGCCTCGCCGCGCGCCAGCTCGGCGCCCTGATTCGCCATCCGGCCACCCGCACGCTGTCCGCGCTGTCGATCATCGCCTTCGCCCTCTGGCAGCTGTGGACGCTGCTGCCCGGGGCGACGATGCACTGACGACTCCGCCGATCGCGGCTTCGCTTGACGCAGCTCAACGCGGCAAAACTGGCGCCTCGCTAGCATAAAGGCATGTTTCCCTCCGGAGGGCCGACCATGCCCCCTCGCGCGTCAACCGCACCCGCTAGCGACGCCCCCTTCGCGGCGGCTTCGCCGGCTCCCGCCTATGGCTTCTACCCCACGCCCCAGGCGATGGGCGACGGCATTGGCGCCGAGGACTACCGCCAGGCACTCGAGCACAGCAACGCCGCGGCGCGTCCGCTGTCGCTCTACGTGCATCTGCCCTTCTGCCAGCAGGCCTGCTACCACTGCACCCGTCGGCCGGTCACCACCTCGGACACCCGACTGACCGAGGCCTATCTCACTCGACTCGACCGCGAGATGGTGCTGACCAGTCGCCATCTGGACGCTCGCCGGGAGGTCCGCTCCCTGCAGTGGGGCGGCGGTACGCCGACCTTCCTGACCCTGAACCAGATGGGCGACCTGATCGATCGGCTGGATGCCCGCTTCCGGCTGGCCGGCGATCGCGACCGGGAGTACCTCATCGAGATCGACCCCCGGGAGGCCGACGTCTTCACCCTGCGTCATCTCGAGGCCCTGGGCTTCAACCGACTGAGCCTCGAGGTGCTCGACCTGGATCCCGAGGTCCAGCGGGCGATCAATCGCCAGCAGGGCCGCGGCCTGACCGAACAGCTGCTCGACGAGGCGGACCGGCTGGGCTTCAACTCCGTGAACCTGAACCTGATTCTCGGCCTGCCCCGCCAGACCCTTGGCGGCTTCGTCGCCACGCTCGATCAGGTCATCGCCATGGCACCGTCGCGGCTGTCGCTGTTTCAGTACCAGCACCACCCCGAGCGCTTTCCCCACCAGCGCCAGATCCGCCCCGAGGACCTGCCCGCCCCGCTGGAGGTCCAGGGAATGCTGCAGGCGGCCATCGAGCGGCTCGCCGCCGCGGGCTACGTGCATCTCGGCCACGACCGCTTCGTGCGCGGCGACGACCGCCTGGCCAGGGCCCTCGTGACCGGGCGAGACCGCCACGACCTGGTGGGCCTGGGCGTCACGGCCGTCTCCCGCCTGGAGGACCTGCACGTTCGCAACCCGCAGAAGCTTGAGGACTACGAGGCCGCCCTCGAGCGGGGGGAGCTGCCCACCGCCGTCGGCCATCGGCTGAGCCTGGACGATCGGCTGCGAAGCGCTGCCATCGAGAGGCTGATGTGCGATCTCCATCTCGACCTGGCGGAGCTCGGCGCGGCCTTCGGCCTGGACGCCGAGGCCCATCTCGCCGGACCGCTGGCGCGCCTGGCCCGCGCCGAGTCGCAGGGCCTGATCGCGTGCCGGGGCGCACAGTGGCGCGTGACGCCCACCGGTCGCCTGCTGATCCGTCAGCTGGCGGCGGCCTTCGACGCCTACCCCGCCGCGTCCTGAATGCCAGGCCCTGAATGCCACGCCCCGAATGCCAAGTTCAGCGACGAGGTGTTAAGCGGTGCTTTGCCGGTGGGCGACTATCCCCCATAATGAGCACTGAGCCATCATCCATGGAGGAGAGCATGCCCGACCCCGCAACCGGCAGGCGCCGCGCACTGCTGAACGAGACTCGCTGCCAGACCTGCAGCCTGAGCTCGCTCTGCCTGCCGCTGGCGCTCGAAGTGCAGGACATGGATCAGTTTGAGGCCATCATCCGCCGCCGACCGCCGTTGAAGAAGGGCGAGGCACTGTTCCGCCAGGGCACTCACTTCACCAGCGTCTTCGCGGTGCGCTCGGGCAGCCTCAAGCAGGTGACCACCGAGGGCAGCGGCGAGGACCAGCTGACCAACTTCTACCTGCCCAGCGAACTGGTGGGCCTCGACGGCATCGACGAGGAGCGCTATCCAGGCACGGTGGTGGCCCTTGAGACCACCACGGTCTGCGAGATCCCCTTCGATCGCCTCGACGCCCTCTCCGAATCCCTGCCGGAGCTGCGCGGCCAGCTCTACCGCAGCATGAGCAAGGAGATGCGTGACGATCGCCGCATGATGCGCCTGCTGTCGCGCAAGACCGCCGACCAGCGCCTGGCGACCTTCTTCACCAGCCTCTCCGACCGCTTCCGGCGGCGTGGCTACTCGCCCTACAGCTTCCGGCTGTCCATGTCGCGGGCCGACATCGGCAACTACCTGGGGCTCGCGGTGGAGACCGTCAGCCGCATCCTGAGTCGCTTCCAGTCCCAGGGCCTGGTGGCCGTGTCCGGCCGCGAAGTGAACATCCTCGACCTGGAATCGCTGATCGAGGTGGCCGAACAGGAAGGCTGCCGCTAGCAGCGCCAAGCAGCAGGTTGACCAAGCCGCTACGAATCAGTCACTAACAAGGAACCCCATCGGAGCTCGTCTCCGATGGGGTTCCTTGTTTTAAGACTGCCGCCCTTCAGTGAGCCGCTCGGCGCTATCAGATTGGCCGCTCAGAGCTCGTTGTGCAGCGCGATGCGGTCGGCATTGAGGCGCGCCTGCTTCTCCTCGAGGCCCGCGAAATCGAAGAGCTCGCGGTCGGCCAGCTGGGAGGGCGCCACGTTGGTGACCGCCTTGAACATGCTCTCGAGCCGCCCCGGATGCGACGCCTCCCACTCGGCCAGCATCTCCTTGACCACCTGGCGCTGCAGGTTCGGCTGGGAGCCGCAGAGGTTGCAGGGAATGATCGGGAATTCCATGCGCCGGGCGAACTCGGCGATGTCGGCCTCCCGGCAGTAGGCGAGCGGACGAATGACCATGTTGCGGCCGTCGTCGGAGAGCAGCTTGGGCGGCATCGCCTTGAGGCTGCCGCCGAAGAACATGTTGAGAAACAGCGTCTCGAGGATATCCTCGCGATGGTGGCCCAGCGCCACCTTGGTGGCACCGATCTCCTCGGCGAAGCCGTAAAGCGAGCCGCGCCGCAGCCGCGAGCAGAGCGCGCAGGTGGTCTTGCCCTCGGGCGTTTTCTCCTTGACCACCGAGTAGGTATCGCGCTCGAGGATGTGGTACTCGACGTCGAGCCTGTCCAGGTACTCGGGAAGCACGTGCTCGGGGAAGCCGGGCTGCTTCTGGTCCAGGTTGACCGCCACCAGGGAGAAGTTCACCGGCGCGTTGCGCTGCAGGTTGCGCAGGATCTCCAGCAGGGTGTAGCTGTCCTTGCCGCCGGAGAGGCAGACCATCACCCGGTCTCCCTCATGAATCATCCCGTAATCGATGATGGCGTTGCCCACCTGGCGACGCAGCCGCTTCTGCAGCTTGTTGAAGGCGCGCTTTTCCGAGGCGTCGAGCTCGTAGGGAGGCGTCGCGGGGTCGGCGACGGGCCGCGGGGCGGTGTCGCGGGGATCGAACATCAGGGCGTCTGGCATGGTATCGGCGCTGCCTGGGCGGCTGGAAAATGGCGGGCGCTATCCTACCATTCTCGCCGCCGACAGGCGACGCGGGGCCGCCCGTATCGAAGCGATCAATAGACACGCGGCGATCAGCAGAAACGTTCAATCTCGGGCGGGCTGCGGGTCAGGCGCAGGTGGATCAGCGCCGTGGTCACGGCGTCACCGAGCGCCGTGTGCCGCCCCATCACCGGCACCCCCAGGCGCTCGGCCACCTGCTCGAAGCGCGGCCGGGTAACGAGTTCGGGATGGCTGCGACGCAGCCGGCGATAGTAGGCCTGAGCCACGTCGATGCAGGCGTTGGGCAGGTCGAACCCGAAGCGCGGCCGAAGGTAGCGGTTGAGCAGCGTCAGGTCGTCGTCCAGGCGCCAGCCGATCAGCGGGCGATTGCCGACAAAGTCCAGGAACTGTGCCAGCGCCTCGTCGATGCCGGCCCCCTCCGCCAGGTCGATGCCGCGCAGGCCGTGCCGGCGGATCGAATCGCCACCGAGGCTGGAGGGACACGCCAGCCGCAGGTCGAGGGAGTCGCTGGTCAGGACGCGATCCCCGCACAGGCGCACCGCCGCCAGCGACAAAAGCTCGGCCCGACGCGGGTCGGGGCCGGTGGTCACGCAGTCGATGGCGACCAGCTCCTCGCCGGTATAGGGCGCGAAGAGCCAGCCGTGATCGCCGTCGATCTGACGGCGTCGATCCGCGGCGCGGCGCAGGGCCCTTAGCATCAGGCCACCTCCTGTTGTTGAGTGGATCGAGCAGCGTCGAGACGCGTGGTGCGTCAGGAGTACTCGAGGTGGAAACGGTGCGACAGCCGCTGCTTGAATTCCTTGACGATGTGCAGGGCCTCGCGGAGCAGGTCCCGCTCCAGGGAGGAGAGCTCCTGCACCACCACCCGGTCGGGCGCCTCGCCCTTGCCTTCAGGGTCATCGAGGCGCTCGAGCTGCTGGCGAAGCCTCAGCTCGGTGAACAGCGACAGGGCCTCGCCCAGGTCCTCGGCGAAACGCTCCTCCAGCCGGCCGTCGGCAACCAGCGCGCCCAGCCGCTCCAGGGTGGAGGTCGCGGTGATGCGCCGCTCGAGTGCCAGGGTGCGTACCCCGTGGACGATGGGGAAGATGCCGCCCTTCTTGATGTCCACTCCGTGCTGAGGCTTCTTCAGCGACCCGAACAGCGTCAGCGGCGTGGAGAAACGCAGCGCGGTGCGGGCGAAGTAGGAGAGCAGGATCTCGTCGCGGCTGCAGCGCTCGAAGAGCTCCTCGCGCAGCCGCTCGAGCAGCGAGGCGTTGCCGGCCACCGCATGGGCGTCGAGCATGATCGCCAGGCGCATGAGGCTCTCGCCGTCGCGCTTCGCCGCCCACTGCGCGATGCGCTCGCGCCACTGGCTCTCGGTGCCCACCCACTCGGGGTTGGAGACCATGATGTCGCCGGGGCAGGGCGGGTAGCCCAACTCGATCAGCGTCTCGGTGAGGCGCTGCATCTGCGCCTGGCAGTCGGGCCAGTCGAGTTCGTCGGCCACTATCAGGCCGTTGTCCTGGTCGGTCTTGAGGATCTGTTCGCCACGCCCTTCGCTGCCCATCACGATCAGACAGCTCTCCGAGTGATACTGCTCGTCGATCAGAAATCCCCAGGCCTTGTTCATGATGCGCCCGTTGAGCGCCGCCAACAGCCCCATGGCGAAGCGCAGCTTGACGCCCTGGGCCATCAGCGCCTTGACCAGCTCCGGCGTGCGACGGCTGGCGGCGGACAGCGCCTCGAGGCTGTCCGCCTGCTCCACCTGCAGGCTCACCACGTAGCTGCGGCTGGAGAAGTAGCTGAGCACATCGGTCAGCTCGACCACGCCGCAGGGCCGGTCGCCTTCCATGACCACGACGCGCTCCACCTTGCAGCGGGTCATCTGGACCAGCACCTCGAACAGGTACTGCTCGGGCGTCGCCGTGATCAGCGCGAAGTGCGCCACGTCCTGCACCGGGCTCTGCTGGGTCAGGCCCTCGAGCACCAGGGCGTTGAGCAGGTCGGTCTTGGTGACCATGCCCGGCCCCTGCTCGCCCTCGACCAGCAGGCTGTCGGCGTGGCTGTCATTCAGGGTATGTACCGCCTCGGCCAGGCTGGTGCTGGCCGCCACCAGCAGGGGGGAACGCATGCACTCGCTGACGCGAGCCAGCATGAAGCCCGCCATGGTGACGCCGCCCTCGGCGCGGCGCTCGGTGAGCAGGCGTGTCTTCTGGGCCAGGCGCTGGCGGAAGAACTCGGCGAAGGCCGGATAGGCCGTACAGAGCTGCTTGAAACCCCCCTTGGGCAGCAGGTAGCAGAGGCTCTCTTGTTCGGCCCGGAAGCGATAGCGGCTCTTGCCGTTGAGGATGCTGATGGCGCCGAACAGGTCGCCGGCCGTGTAGTGACCGATATGCGACTGAGCGCCGGGCAGGGTCGGGTCCAGCTCGGCGACCTCGCCCTTGTGAATCAGAAAGAGATATTCCCCAGCCTGGCCGGCATCGAGAATGATTTCCTCGCGGTCGAAATAGGCCAGGTCGATGCTGCGGCGAACGCGCTCGCGGCCTTCCTCGTCGAGGAAGGTGAAGGGGGGATGGGAAAGTTCTACATCGACCATGGGGCTGTCCTCGTTGCGCGGCGTTCACCACCCCGCTGACCTCGGTGCACTCGGCGTCCAGCAAGCCTTTAAGATAGCAAAGTCGGTGCGGTATAAAGACCTAGACAATCGTCCTAACCTGGTCGTCTTAGACCATCGTCAAACACTGCCCTTCGACACCCCTCGACCCGGTGGCATTTCGAGGCTATACCATCGTCCTATGCACGCCCCGAAGAGAATAAAAACGCCTTCTAAATAATAACGTAAACACTTGATTACAAGACAATTAACAAAAACACCCTGTGCCGATTTTTCATCATGATACGAAAGTCTGGGATTTATTTTCGGCGTTTGCTGCCCAGACTTGGGAATGAGCCATACAGGGCATTCCCGCGTCGACACTTCACCACGACCGGCCGCGGGCCACCCGATGACAGGCCAGCTCAGACTCCGCCATCGAGGCTGTTCCGTCGGCACGACTGTCCTGATGAGTGATGCAAACGCTCCGGGCAACTTTCCAATCTCAACAACAAGTGGAGAGCAACACTATGGCAGACGACAAGTCTAATGCCGCTGCTTACTGGAAGGCGAACGTACGCCTGATTACGGGGTGCCTGATCGTCTGGGCCTTCGTGTCGTACGGCTGCGCCATCCTGTTTCGCCCGCTACTGGCTGGCATTCCAGTAGGAGGAACGGACCTGGGCTTCTGGTTCGCCCAGCAGGGATCGATCCTGACCTTCATCGCGATCATCTTCTTCTACGCCTGGAAGATGAACCGTCTCGACAAACAGTTCGGACTCGGGGAGTAAGCCAGCATGAGTCAGTTTGCCATCAACCTGCTGTTCGTAGGGGCCTCGTTCGCCCTCTACATCGGCATCGCGATCTGGGCCCGCGCCGGGTCGACCAAGGACTTCTACGTCGCCGGCGGCGGCGTTCACCCGATCACCAACGGCATGGCCACCGCCGCCGACTGGATGTCCGCGGCGTCCTTCATCTCCATGGCCGGCCTGCTGGCCTCCGGCGGCTATGCCAACTCCACCTTCCTGATGGGCTGGACCGGCGGCTACGTCATCCTGGCCATGCTACTCGCGCCCTACCTGCGCAAGTTCGGCAAGTTCACGGTGCCAGACTTCATCGGCGACCGTTTCTACAGCAACACCGCCCGCCTGGTTGCGGTCATCTGCCTGATCGTGGCCTCGATCACCTACGTCATCGGCCAGATGACCGGTGCCGGCGTGGCCTTCTCGCGCTTCCTCGAGGTCAGCAACACCTGGGGCATCTGGATCGCCGCCTTCATCGTCTTCCTGTATGCCGTGTTCGGCGGCATGAAGGGCATCACCTATACCCAGGTCGCCCAGTACGTGGTACTGATCATCGCCTACACCATCCCGGCGGTGTTCATCGCCCTGGAGCTGACCGGTAACCCGATCCCGGGGCTGGGCATGTTCAGCACCCACACCGAATCCGGCGTGCCGCTGCTCGAGAAGCTGGATGACGTGGTCAACGCGCTCGGCTTCCGCGACTACACGGCCGACGTCGACAACAAGCTGAACATGGTGCTGTTCACCCTGTCGCTGATGGTCGGTACCGCGGGCCTGCCCCACGTCATCATCCGCTTCTTCACCGTGCCGAAGGTGGCCGATGCGCGCTGGTCCGCCGGCTGGGCCCTGGTCTTCATCGCCCTGCTCTACCTGACCGCGCCCGCCGTGGGTTCCATGGCTCGCCTGAACCTGATGACTACCGTCTATCCGGACATGGCCGGCCAGGTGGAAAGCTATGAAGACGCCGCGACCAACCCGATCCGCTACGAGGAGCGTCCCGAGTGGGTGCGGACCTGGGAAGAGACCGGCCTGATCCAGTTCGAGGACAAGAACAACGACGGCCGCATCCAGGTCTACAACGACAGCAGCGAGGCCTTTGCCGACACCGCCGAACAGCGCGGCTGGAACGGCAGCGAGCTCAACGTCAACAACGACATCCTGGTGCTCGCCAATCCCGAGATCGCCAACCTGCCCAGCTGGGTCATCGGCCTGATCGCCGCCGGTGGTATCGCCGCGGCACTGTCCACGGCCGCCGGCCTGCTGCTGGCCATCTCCTCGGCCATCAGTCACGACCTGATCAAGACCATGATCAACCCGAAGATCACCGAGAAGGGCGAGATGCTGGCGGCGCGTATTTCCATGGGCGGCGCCATCCTGCTGGCGACTTACCTCGGCCTGAACCCGCCCGGCTTCGCGGCGCAGACGGTGGCCCTGGCCTTCGGGATCGCCGGTGCCTCTCTGTTCCCGGTGCTGATGATGGGCATCTTCTCCAAGCGGGTGAACAACAAGGGCGCCGTCGCGGGCATGCTGACCGGTCTCGGCACGACCCTGCTCTACATCTTCACCTACCTGGGCTGGTTCTTCATCCCGGAGACCAACATGCTGCCCAACACGCCGGATAACTGGATTCTGGGCATCTCACCGCTCTCCTTCGGTGCGGTCGGCGCGATCTTCAACTTCGCGGTCGCCTTCACCGTCTCCAACGCCACCGAGGAGCCTCCGCAGGAGATCCAGGACCTGGTAGAGAGCGTTCGCTATCCCAAGGGCGCGGGTATCGCCACCGGGCACTGACGTCTCAGGACCTTCTGGGCCATAATGGCCCCCTGGCCCGGCCAGTCCGGGCCGCACAACCTCACCGATCGGGCTTCCTCAGGGAAGCCCGATTGCTTTAAGGATGAATGATCTATGATTTGGCACCTGATTGCGGCGGTCTTCGCCGGCCTCGGCGCCGCGGGGGTCGGGCTGATCCTGCGCCTGGCCAGCGGCAAGCGCCTGCCGCGCTGGATCGTCCCGGTCTGCGCCGGCCTCGGCATGCTGGCCTACCAGATCCATCACGAGTACTCCTGGTTCGAGCACAAGCGCCAGCAGCTGCCCGACTCGGCCGAGGTGGTCGACGTGAAGCAGAGCCAGGTCTTCTGGCGTCCCTGGACTTTCCTCTTTCCGATGACCACGGCCTTCACCATCGTCGAGCAGGACAAGCTGGCGGTGAGCCGGGCCGACGGCGAGCGGCTGGTCGAGTTCCTCCTCTATCGCTTCGAGAAGGAGTACGTGGATCAGGTGAGCCACCAGGCCTGGCTGATGAACTGCGCGACTCGGGAAATGCTGCCCCTCGAGGGCGAGGCGCGAACGCCCGGCACCGAGGAAATGCGTCGCCTCGAGGCGTCCGCCCCGCTCTACGGGGTGCTCTGCCCGCGGGCCTGACCCCCGAGGCGGCTGCCCCACGCACCGGCCTTGCCCTAGAATGGGCGTCTTCGGAAGGGAGTTGAGTGCATGTTCGCCGGCTGGCTGCTGATCGTCGTTTCACTGCTGTACATCACCGTGCTGTTCGCCATCGCCTGGCGCGGCGATCGCCACGCTCGCCAGCACGGGGCGAGCCGACGCCGGCCGGTGATCTACAGCCTGGCGCTGGCCATCTACTGCACCTCCTGGACCTTCCATGGTGCCGTGGGACAGGCGGCCACGTCCGGCTGGTCGTTCGCCAGCATCTTCGTCGGCCCGATCCTCACCCTGCTGCTGTTCTGGCCGGTGCTGGCCAAGATGATCCGCGTCGCCAAGCACCAGAACGTCACCTCCATCGCCGACTTCATCGCCTCGCGCTACGGCAAGACCCAGTCGCTGGCGGCCTTCGCGAGCCTCGTGGCACTGATCGGCACCCTGCCCTACATCGCCCTGCAGCTGAAGGCGGTCGCGACCTCCTTCAGCGTGATCACCGCCGCCTCGGACATCACCCGGGCCCCGCTGTTCGGCGACACCGCCTTCTACGTGGCACTGGTGATGGCCGCCTTCGCCATCCTCTTCGGCACCCGCCACACCGATGCCACCGAGCACCACGAGGGGCTGATCCACGCCGTGGCCTTCGAGTCGCTGGTCAAGCTGGTGGCCTTCCTGGCGCTCGGCACCTACGTCACCTGGGGCATGTTCGACGGCCTGGGCGACCTTCTGGGCCGCGCCGAGGAGCAGCTGGCGCTGCAGCGCCAGCTCGCCGATCAGGACTTCGGCCAGAGCTTCTGGGCCCAGACCCTGCTGGCCATGCTGGCGATCCTCTGTCTGCCCCGCCAGTTCCACGTCGCGGTGGTCGAGAACATCCACCGCGACGACGCCACCAAGGCGCGCTGGCTCTTCCCCCTCTACCTGCTGGCCTTCGCCTTCTTCGTCATCCCGATCGCCGCGGCCGGCCTGACCGTGTTCTCCGAGAGCCGCATCGAGCCCGACACCTATGTGCTGGCCCTGCCGATGGCGGCCGACAACGCCTGGCTGACGCTGTTGACCTTCATCGGCGGCTTCTCGGCGGCCACCGGCATGGTGATCGTCGCCGCCGTGGCGGTCTCGATCATGATCTCCAACGAGATCGTCATCCCGGCGCTGTTTCGCCTGCGCTGGTTCGATACCAAGCCGCGGGACTACGGCCGACTGGTGCTGCGCGCCCGGCGCATCACCATCGTGGTGATCCTGGCGATGGCCTACGGCGTCTATCACCTGATCGGCGAGTTCAGCTCGCTGGCCAACATCGGCATGCTGTCCTTCGCCGCCGCGGCGCAGTTCGCCCCGGCGCTGATCGGCGGCCTCTACTGGAAGCGTGGCAACCGGCTCGGGGTGATCGTCGGCATGAACGCCGGCTTCGCCATCTGGGCCTACAGCCTGCTGATGCCGACCATGATCACCACCGGCGTGCTGCCGGTCGACTGGGCCCACGGCGGCCCGCTGGACATCGCCTGGCTGGCCCCCACCTCGCTGTTCGGCCTCAACGTCGGCGACAGCTTCACCCACGGCGTGATGCTCTCGCTGGGCGTGAACCTCTTCTGCTACATCTTCGTCTCCCAGATGACCCCCCAGCGGGTGGTCGAGCGCATCCAAGCCTCGCTGTTCGTCGACAGCGTCGAGACCCGCCAGACCTCGGTGAACCGCCCCTGGACCGGCGCCACCACCGTGGGCGACCTGAAGGTGCTGTGCGAGCGCTTCCTGGGCGCCGGCCAGGTGAGCCGCGCCTTCGACGACTATGCCCGGCGCACCGGCAAGCCGCTGGAGGACAATACCCGGGCCTCCATCGACGTCATCCAGTTCACCGAGCGCTTCCTCGCCTCGGTGCTCGGCGCCTCCTCCGCGCGTATCGTCGTCAACTCCGCCCTGCAGGGCCGCGGCATCGGCATCTCCGACGTGATCTCGATCGTCGACGAGGCCTCCCAGGTGCTGGAGTTCAACCGCGCCCTGCTGCAGGCCACCATCGAGAACATCAACCAGGGCATCAGCGTGGTCGACCAGAACCTGCGCCTGGTGGTGTGGAACCAGCGCTACCTGGAGCTGTTCCGCTTCCCCGACCACCTGATCCGGGTCGGCGCGCCGATGGACAAGATCTTTCGCTACAACGCCCACAACGGCGAATACGGGCCCGGCGACCCCGAGGAGCACGTGCGACTGCTGATCGACAACATCCGCGAGGGCCAGCCCCACCGCTACGTGCGCTACCGCCAGGACGGCAGCGTGCTGGAGGTGCAGGGCAACCCCATGCCGGGCGGCGGCTTCGTCTACACCTATCAGGACATCACCCAGCAGAAGCGCATCGAGGAGGCGCTGATCCGCTCGGAGAACAACATCCGCATCTACACGGACAACGTGCCGGCGCTGATCGCCTACTTCGACAAGGAGTGTCGCTACCTCTTCACCAACCGCGCCTACGAGCAGGCCTTCGGCATCGACCGCAATGCGGTGATCGGCAAGCGCATCGACGAGGCCATCGCGCCCGACATGGCCCACGAGCGGGCCCCCTGGATCGAGCGCGCCCTGGCCGGCGAGCGGGTCAGCTTCGAGGTCTCACTGCCCATCGGCGAGGCGCGGCGCTACATGCTGGTCACCTACACGCCGCACTTCGGCGACAGCGGGGCGATACTCGGCTTCTTCGCCCTCTATCAGGACATCACCGAGCGGCGCCGGGCCGAGATCGCTCTCAAGGAGACCAACGAGACCCTCGAGGAGCGCGTGCGCGAGCGCACCCAGGCACTCTCCGAGGCCAATGCCGCGCTGCGCCAGGAGAACCGGGTGCGCGCCGAGGCCGAGCTGGCCCTGCGCCAGGCCAAGCAGCTCGCCGAGGACGCCAACGCCTCGAAGACGCGCTTCTTGGCCGCGGCCAGCCACGACCTGCTGCAGCCGCTCAACGCCGCGCGGCTCTTCACCTCGGCGCTGGCCCAGCAGATGGACGCCGACGACACCAAGCGCACCATCGGCCATATCGACAACTCCCTGCAGGCCGCCGAGGAGCTGCTCGGCACCCTGCTCGACATCTCCAAGCTCGATGCCGGCGCGCTGACGCCGCGGCGCAGCCACTTCGCCCTGGCCGACATCATCCGGCCGCTGCGCGCCGAGTTTGCGGTGATGGCCGAGGAGCGCGGCCTGGACCTGGTGGTGGTGCCGACCGGCCAGTGGGTCGACAGCGATGCCCAGATGCTGCGCCGGATCGTCCAGAACTTCCTGTCGAATGCCATCCGCTATACCCAGGCGGGCCGCGTCCTGCTGGGCTGTCGCCGCCACGCCGAACGGCTCACCATCGAGGTCTGGGACTCGGGCCCGGGGATTCCCGAGGCCAAGCAGACCGAGATCTTCCAGGAGTTCCGGCGCCTCGATCAGGCCACCCGGCACAAGGAGAGCGAGAAGGGCCTGGGACTCGGGCTCTCCATCGCAGATCGCATGGCCCGGGTGCTCGACCACCCCATCCGGGTGCGCTCCTGGGAGGGGGTGGGCACCATGTTCTCGGTCAGCGTACCGACCGTGGCACCGCGCACCGCGACCCAGCAGGCCGAGGACGCCGCCCCGAAGCGGGCCGGCAACAAGCTCGACGGCACGCGCATCCTGTGCATCGACAACGAGTCGCTGATTCTCGAGGGCATGAAGGCGATGCTCTCGGGCTGGGGCTGTGAGGTCTTCACGGCCACCACCATCGGCGGCGCCAAATCCGTGCTGCGCCACCTGGACGGCGCCCCGGACGCGATCCTCGCCGACTACCATCTGGACAACGAGGTCACCGGCCTGATGGCCCTGGAGGCCCTCGGCGACCGGCTGGAGGAGGCCGTACCGGGCATCGTGATTACCGCCGATCGCACCGAGGAGGTCGCCGAGGAGGTCAAGCGGTCGGGCTATCAGCTGCTGTTGAAGCCGGTGCGCCCCGCCGCCCTGCGCGCCCTGCTCACCCGCACCCTGCAGGCCAGCCGCGCGGAGCGACACTCCTAGTGCCGTTAGCGCCATGACGATCCGCGAGCGACGCGGCGGCGAGCCGCGTCAATAAAAACCGCCGATGAAAGGCCGCGTTTAACGACACACCCCGCTCTACGACACACCCCGAAACGAAACGCCCCGCCGGATGCAATCCGGCGGGGCGTTGTCGTGCGGGCGGCGCGTGGCGGGTGAACGCCCCGAGTCAGGACTCGACCTTGGGCGGCTCGACCTCAAGCTTCTGGGCGGCGATCACCGCCTGGGTGCGGGAGTGCACGCCGAGCTTTCTGAGGATGGCGGTGACATGGGCCTTGATGGTCGCCTCGGAGACGCTCAGCTCATAGGCGATCTGCTTGTTGAGCAGCCCCTCGGTGAGCATGTTGAGCACCCGGAACTGCTGCGGGGTCAGCGAGGCAATCGCCTCGGCGAACTTGGTCTCGTCCTCGTTGGCCTCGCCCAGGGCGTCGGCCATCTCGGCCGGCAGCCATACCTCGCCGTCGAGGATCTCGCCTACCGCCTCGGCGATCAGCTGCAGGGAGGAAGACTTGGGAATGAAGCCCGAGGCGCCATAGTCGATGGCGCGGCGCACCACGTAGACCTCATCGCTGCCCGAGACCACCGCCACCGGGATGTCCGGCGTCTGGCCGCGCAGCTGAATCAGGCCGGAGAAGCCATGGGCGCCCGGCATGTGCAGGTCCAGCAGGATCAGGTCGGCATCGGGATGCCGGGTGACCACGTCGGTAGTGGCCTCCATGGTATCGGATTCGACGATCTCGGCCTGGGGCGCCAGCTGGCGCAGGGCCTGGGTCAGGGCCGCGCGGAACAGCGGATGGTCATCGGCAACGATGAATTTCTGGGCAAAGGCCATGGATCTTCCTCCGGTTCCTCGAGCGGCGGACCGACGACCGCCACGCTGGGCTCTCGATTTGTTATCGCATGTTACCCCATGGCCTAGGCGATTCCCAAGAGGCGAGAAACAATGAGGCGCTTATCGGCTATCGCCGGCCCTTTACCCTTCATCGACCGCACACGAAGAAGCCGGCCCCGTGGGGCCGGCTCGGTTTCTGCTGTCACATCTGGGGCGCTGCCCTCAGCGGTTGGCGCGATGCTCGATCAGCTCGTCGACCACCGAGGGATCCGCCAGGGTGCTGGTGTCGCCCAGGCCGTCACACTCATTGGCGGCGATCTTGCGCAGGATGCGGCGCATGATCTTGCCCGAGCGGGTCTTGGGCAGCCCCGGGGCCCACTGGATGACGTCCGGCGAGGCGATCGGCCCGATGTCCTTGCGCACCCACTTGGTCAGCTCCTTCTTGAGCTCGTCGCTCTCCTCGAAGCCGTCGCCCAGGGTCACGTAGATATAGATGCCCTGGCCCTTGATGTCGTGGGGGAAGCCGACCACGGCTGCCTCGGCCACGGCCTCGTGAGCCACCAGCGAGGACTCGATCTCGGCGGTGCCCATGCGATGACCGGAGACGTTGAGCACGTCGTCGACGCGGCCGGTGATCCAGTAGTAGCCGTCTTCGTCGCGGCGGCAGCCGTCACCGGTGAAGTACATGCCCTTGTAGGTCGAGAAGTAGGTCTGCACGAAGCGATCGTGATCGCCCCAGATGGAGCGCGCCTGGCCCGGCCAGGAGTCGAGAATCACCAGGTTGCCCTCGGCGGCGCCCTGGAGCTCGTTGCCCTCGTTGTCGACCAGCGCCGGCATCACGCCGAAGAACGGCAGGGTCGCGGAGCCCGGCTTGAGATCCGTGGCGCCGGGCAGCGGGGCGATCATGATGCCGCCGGTCTCGGTCTGCCACCAGGTATCGACGATGGGGCACTTCGAATTGCCGATCACCCGATGGAACCACTCCCAGGCCTCGGGGTTGATCGGCTCGCCCACCGAGCCGAGCAGGCGCAGGCTGTCGCGCTGGCTGGAGGCCATGACGTCGTCGCCATGCGCCATCAGGGCCCGCACCGCGGTGGGAGCGGTGTAGAGGATGCTGACGTTGTGCTTGTCGACGATCTCACCCATGCGGCCATGGGTCGGATAGCTGGGCACGCCCTCGAACATCAGGGTGGTGCCGCCGTTGGCCAGCGGACCATAGACGATGTAGCTGTGGCCGGTGACCCAGCCCACGTCGGCGGTGCACCAGTAGACCTCGCCGTCCTGATAGTCGAAGACGTAGCGGTGGGTCATGGAGGCGTGCAGCAGGTAGCCGCCGGTGGTGTGCTTGAGGCCCTTGGGCGCGCCGGTGGAGCCCGAGGTGTAGAGAATGAACAGCGGATCCTCGGCGCTCATCTCCTCGGCCGGGCAGTCGGTGGACTGCTTGGCGACGACGTCCTCATACCAGACGTCGCGGCCGTCCTTCCAGTCGATCTCGCCGCCGGTGCGCTTGACCACCAGCACGCTCTCGCAGACCTCGGTGCCGTCGCGGGTCAGGGCGGCATCGACGTTGTCCTTGAGCGGCACCTGCTTGCCGCCGCGCACGGACTCATCGGCGGTGATGATCAGCTTGGACTGGGCGCCGACCACCCGCTGGGCGACGGCATCCGGCGAGAAGCCACCGAAGACCACCGAGTGCACCGCACCGATGCGGGCACAGGCCAGCATCGCCATCGCGGCCTCGGGAATCATCGGCATGTAGAGCGTGACCACGTCACCCTTGCCGACCCCCAGCTCCTTCAAGCCGTTGGCCAGCTGGCAGGTCTGCTCATAGAGCTCGCGATAGGTGAGGGTCTTGTCGTCCTTGGGATCGTCGCCTTCCCAGATGATTGCCGGCTGGTCGCCGCGGACCTCGAGGTGACGATCGAGGCAGTTGACGCTGGCGTTGAGGGTACCGTCCTCGAACCAGCGGATGTCGACGTTATGCGCGTCGAAGGAGGTGTGCTTGATCTTGGTGGGCGCCTTGAACCACTCCAGGCTCTTGGCCTGCTCGCCCCAGAACCCCTGCGGGTCGTCCACCGACTGCCGGTACATGGCCTCGTAGGTGGCCTTGTCGGCGTTGGCCTTGGCGGCGAAGTCGTCGCTTACCGGGTAGACGTTCTGATGCTCGGTCATGGATATGCCTCTGTCCGGGAGGATGCGCCCTCCAGGTGGATGTTGCCGGCCGCGCGGATGTTGGACGTGCCGGTTCCATAGAACTGCCCACCAGCATATACGTCCCGGCGCGGCCTTCCCTTTAGACATTGGTATGATCAAATTTCTTTTTTATAACAATGACTTAAACGGTCTTTTCAAACACCTGCCGGCCGCAATAGACCAAGGTCTGAGCACAGTGGCGGCAGCGATAGCGGCTCCCGCGACGGGCCAGGGCGTGGCGACGCGCCGTGAAGCCGTGTTCGCGACAGGCGCAGCGGTAGCGAAAGGGGGCGGGGCTCGCCCGCCCGGTATCGAAGCGGTGGGTGGTGCTGGGGGGAAGTCCGAAGAGACGCCGCATCACGGTCTGCCACTCGCGACCGTGGGGCCGCGCCCGACCGCCATCCTCGAGGTGATGCACCAGCCAGTGCGCCATCTCGTGGGGCACCACCTCGACCAGGAAGGCTCGGCGGTTCTCCTCGTAAAGCACCGGATTGAAGCGCAGCCCGCCGCGCCCGAAATGGGCCTGTCCGGCCGACTTGCCGCGCAGGTCCAGCCACACCGCCGGGCGCGGCAGGGCCGGGTGTACCTCGCGGCACAGCTGCCAGGCCGCCTCGACCCGGTCGAGCAGGGCACGGTGCAGGGCCTCGCCCTCGAGGGCGTCGAGCCGGGCGGTGTCGGGGTCGGAAAGCGCGGGAGCCATCATGGGATGCTAGAATGGCCGCTCTGTCTCGACACGACAAGCCCAGGGCACCGCGCCCGCGGCGCCACCCCGTTTACCCTGCACCCCTTCCCTGCGAGAGCCGTCATGTCCGATGCCGAAACGCCCCTCCCCCAGCCGCTACTCGAGGATCAGGAGCTCGATCTGCTGGATGACTTCCTCGACTCCGAGCGCGTCGATGCCGACGCCCTGGACCTAATCGGCGCCCACGGCTTCCTGGTGGCGCTGGCGGTGGCCCCGCGCGACGTGCCGGCGGCAACCTGGGTCGCCGAGCTCTTCCACGGCGAGCCGACCTTCGAGGACGACGCCGAGCGCGAGGCGATCCTCGGACTGCTGGAGCGCCTGCGCGCCAAGGCCATCGAGGTGCTGGAGGGCGGCGGGCTGCCCGAGCTGCCCTTCGAGCTCGAACTGGGCGAGGTGCCGCCCGAGGAGACGCCGATCGGCGACTGGTGCGCCGGCTTCATGGAGGGCGTGTTCCTCGACGAGGCCGCCTGGTTCGACGACGACGAGGAGGCCGCCGCCACCCTGCTGCTGCCCTTCATGCTGCTCTCGGGGCTGTTCGAGGACGAGCCGGACATGGCCGAGCTGGCCGGCGACCAGGCGCGGCTGGAGAGCCTGGTCGGCCAGCTGCCGGAGCTGCTGCTGGATCTCTACCTGCACTACCGCGTGCCGCCGGAGACGCCCAAGCCCAAGCCGCGGCGCAAGGCGCCCGCCGATCGCGGCAAGGGCAAGCGGTAAACGCCGGGCGCCGGGGCTGGGCGCCCGGCACGACGCTAGGTCAGCCGCGTCAGCAGGCCGTCCACCAGGCCGAACAGCCACTCCTTGAAACGCTGCCAGCGCGGTCGTCGGGACCAGGCCTCGGAGTCGATCTCCTCGCTGGTCGCGAAGTTGCGCTCGAAGAGCTCTGCGACCTCGGCGGCGAAGCGGGCATCGTCCACCTCCTGGTTGGCCTCCAGGTTCCACTGCAGGCTCCAGTGGTCGAAGTTGCAGGAGCCGAGGCTGACCCAGTGGTCGACCAGCGAGAACTTGGCATGGATGAAGGTGGGCTGGAACTCGAAGATCCGCACCCCGGCACGCAGCAGCCGGCCGTAGAAGCGCTGGCCGGCATAGCGCACGCCGGGGTGGTCGTGGGTCTTGCCGGGCAGCAGCAGCCGCACATCGACCCCACCCCGCGCCGCCCGCGCCAGGCGATTACGCAGGGTGAGCGTGGGCACGAAGTAGGGCGTGCAGATCCACAGGCGCCGCTCTGACGCCGCGACCCGACGATGCAGGGAATGGCGGATCGCCTGGTAGCGATAGCCCTGGCCCCATACCACGCGTCCGCGCATGCCGTGATAGCCCTCGTCGCGGCGCGGCGAAGGCTCGATCCCCCGCACCAGCGAGGGCGCACCGGGGCCACGGCTCAGCGGCGAGTCCCAGACCCGACAGAACAGACGCACCCAGTCGGCGACCACCGGCCCCTCGATGTGCACCGCGACCTCATACCAGGCATCAAGGAACTCGTCTACGGCACCGAAGCCGCCGGTGAAGGCCTCGGCGCCATCGACCACCACAAGCTTGCGGTGATCCCGAGTGAGGTTGCGCACCGGCGACTCGAACCCCAGGGGATTGAAGAAGCGCAGCGCCACTCCACCGGCCTTCAGGCGCTGGCGATCGGCCTCGTCGAGGCCCATGGCGCCGTAGCCGTCGAGCAGCAGCATCACCGACACGTCGCGTTCGGCGGCCCGCAGCAGCGCCTCGGTGAGGGCCGTGGCCAGCCGGCCCGTCTCCATCAGATAGAGCTCGATCAGCACGAAGTGGCGCGCCCGATCGACGGCCTCGAACATCGCCGGCAGGAAGCGCGACGCCTCGGGCAGCAGTGCGAAGTGATTGCCGTCTCGCCACATGCCGTGCATGGCATCGCCCCTGTCTCCGTCCGTTACGGCATTGACGCATGTTTACCGCTCGGGGAAAAGGCCGCCCGCTGCCCGCCGCATCTGGGGGCGTTATACTGAGGATTCATTTCCGGTCGAGGCAAACGGATGGGCCTTGCACGCATGCTCGCCGGCGCGCTGCGCGCACCGCTCACGCAGCTGATGTCCCGCGGGTGCCAGATCCGACTGATCGAGCCCGCACCCGATGCGCTGCCGCTGGAACCGACGCTGCCGGTGCTCTACGTGCTGTCGCGCCCGGCGCTCTCCGACACCCTGCTGCTGGAGACCCTGGCCCGCGCCCATGACCTGCCGGCGGCCGGCGGCCAACGCCGCGTAGGGAGCGTGACCCTGCCCGCCTGCCTGGCGCTGCCCGCCCCGGGGCGACGCCTCTGGCGCCGCGGACGGCGATCGGCGGCGCCCTTCCAGCCGCTGATCGAGCAGTACCGCCGCGATCCCGCGCACGATGCGCAGCTGGTGCCGGTGAGCGTCTTCTGGGGACGCGCCCCGGGCAAGCGCTTCGGCGTCTGGCAGCTGCTGGCCGCCGATAGCTGGCGACTCACCGGGCGGCTGCGCCGCCTGCTCTCGGTGGCGGTCAACGGGCGCGACGTCGAGGTGCAGTTCGGCACGCCGCTGCGCCTCTCCGAGCTCAATGACGACCGCGACCCGGCGCTCACCAATCGCAAGGTGGCCAGGCTCTTACGAGGGCATTTTCGACGCACCCGCACCCGGGTGCTGGGCCCCGACCTCTCCCACCGGCGCACACTGATCGACGGCGTGGTGGCCAGCGCCGAAGTGCAGCGTGCCATCGGAGAGGTGGCCGCGGCCGAGAAAGCAACGCGGCCGCGGATCGCCCGACGCGCCCGCCGCTACGGCCGCGAGATCGCCTCCGACATGACCTACCCGGTGATGCGCTTCATGGCAGGCGCCCTGCGTCGCCTGTGGAACCGCCTCTACGACGGCGTCGAGGTGCGCGGCCTGTCGCGGGTCAAGGCCCTGGCCGGCGATCACACCCTGGTCTACGTGCCCTGCCACCGCAGCCACATCGACTACCTGCTGCTCTCCTACGCGCTCTACCGCGAGGGGCTGATGCCGCCGCACATCGCCGCCGGGCGCAATCTCGACATGCCGCTGATCGGCCCGCTGCTGCGCCGCGGCGGCGCCTTCTTCATGCGCCGCAGCTTCCGCGACAATCGCCTCTACGCGGCGGTGTTCAACGAATACCTGCACCGCCTGCTGTCGCGGGGCCACCCCCTGGAATACTTCATGGAGGGGGGACGCTCGCGCAGCGGCCGCCTGCTGCCGGCCCGCCCGGGGATGCTCGCCATGACCCTGCGCTCCTTCCTGCGCAGCCGACGGGAGGGCGGCCGAGATGTGCTCTTCGTGCCCGTCTACCTCGGCTACGAGCGCATCCTCGAGAACGCCAGCTACCAGCGCGAGATGCGCGGGGCCGACAAGCGCAGGGAGTCGCCGCTGGCACTGCTCGGCGTGACGAGTCGGCTGCGCCAGCCCCATGGGCGGGTGGACGTGAACGTCGGCGAGCCGCTGTCGCTCTCCGCCTTCCTCGACGCCCAGGTGCCGGGCTGGCGGCAGGCGCCCGAGGCGCCACGTCCGGCCTGGCTCAATAGGGTCGTGCCGGCGCTCGGCGAGACCCTCTCGCAGCGCATCAACGCCGCCGCCGCGCTCAACCCGGTCAACCTGGTCGCCCTGGTGCTGCTGGCCACCCCCCACCGCGCCATCGAGGCCGGGCTGCTGACCCGGCAGCTGGCGCTGCTGGTGGCCCTGCAGCGGCGCCTGCCGGGCGGGCGCGACGCGAGCCTGCCGACGGGCACGCCCGAGGCGTGGATCGATCAGGTGGCCGCGCTCGGCATGATCGGCCGCCACCCCCACCCGCTGGGCGACATCATCGTCGCCGACGCGCGCCAGGCCGGGCTCTTGGGCTGGTACCGCAACAACGTGCTGCACCTCTTCGCCCTGGCCGGCCTCACCGCCTTCGCCTTTCGTCATCAGGCCTGCCATCGCCTGGACGACCTCGCGGCCCTGCTCGGCCCCGGCTGGCCGATACTCGCCCGGGAGCTCGCCATCGAGCCCGCGCCGGCGCTGCATGAGGATCTCGCCGCGATGCTCGAGGCGCTGGTCGAACAGGGCCTCCTGGAGCGCGAGGACGAGGGCTGGCGGCGGCCCCGGGAGTCGCTGGCGGCCGGGGAGCAGCTCGACATGCTCGGTGCGCTGATGCAGCCCTCGCTGGAGCGGGGCTACCTGCTGCTCTCGGTGCTCTTGAGCGAACCCTCGGGGCACTTCACCGCCGAGGCGCTCACCGAGCGCAGCCGGCTATTGGCCGAACGGCTGGCCCTGCTCTCGGGACGCGACGCCCCGGAATTCTTCGATGCGCGGCTGTTCGCCGGCCTGGTGGAGAGCCTCGCGGCCTGCGGATGGCTCGCCACCGATGACGGCCGCCTGACCTTCGGCGAGGCGCTGCGCGAGGCGGCCCGGCACAGCCGGGCGCTGTTCGACCCGGCGCTGCGCCATCGGTTGCAGCTGGTCAGCCGCCGGGGTGAAGGCTAAGAGGTGACGAATGAAAGAGGAAGGGGGAGAGGCGAGGACTGAGCTCAGGCGCCCAAGCGGCGATGCACGTAGAGGTCGTAACGGCTGGTCTTGTCCTCGATGACATGGCGCGGCGGCGGGCCCGCCAGGGGCGGTGCCTTGCGCGGGCGCTTGACCACCACCCGGTGGGTCGCCACGTCCAGCGCCGCCTCGAGCAGCCGCGGGGCGTCCGGGTCGTCGCCGGCCAGGGAGCGGAAGAGGCGCATCTCCTTCTTGACCAGCGCGGACTTCTCGCGGTGGGGAAACATCGGGTCGAGATGGATCACCTCAGGGGCCACGCCGGCGCTCGCCACCAGGGTCGCCAGCTCGCGGGAGGCATCGCCATGCACCAGGTGCATGCGTGCCGCGATGTCGCGGGTCTCGGGATCGGCCAGCGCCCGCGCCAGGCCGTCCTCGAGCAGCGCGAAGATCGCCGCGACCCGCTCCATCAGCAGCACCTCGGCCCCGAGGCTCGCCAGCACGAAGGCGTCGCGGCCGAGCCCCGCGGTGGCATCCACCACCGAGGGCGTGACGCCCTTGGCCAGGCCGCAGGCGCGGGCGATGAGCTGGCCTCGACCGCCGCCGAAGCGCCGCCGATGGGCGGCGCGCCCGCTGACGAAGTCCACCGCCAGCGGGTGGCCGTAGCGGCGCGGGTCGCCGGCCAGCACCAGGCGGTCGTCGCGGCGGGCCAGGGTCAGTTCAGGCTTGTCCGTCCCGCCCTCATCGACCGTGGGCAGCCCCAGGCGCCGGGCGAGCGGATACAGGTCGGGTTCCCGCACCGCCACGCCGCTCATCGGCTCTTCTGCCAGGCGACCTGATCGCGCAGGTAGACCGGCTGCACCTCGTGGGCCGGGCGGGCCTCGCCCCGCGCCAGGGCCTCCATGGCCAGCAGCGCCATGTCGGCGGCCTCGGCCTCCACCTCGGGCAGGCACAGACCGAGCCCCGCCTGCACCTCGACGCTCATCTGCTCGCGAAGATTCCAGCCGGAACCGATGCCGACCCAGTCGGCGTCACCCTGAGCACTGTCCTCGAGATCGGGCAGGCAGAGCCGCGAGGGTGGCATCACTGCCTCCTGTGAGAGCGGCAGCACGCGACCGTCGCGACACTGCCAGGCGGCCACGTAGATCTCGCCCATGCGGGCGTCCAGGGCGGTGATCAGCCGGCGATAGTGATGGCGGCGATGCCCGCCCAGGGCCAGCGCCTCAAGTGTCGAGACGCCGACCATCGGGCGGTCGAGGCCGAAGGCGAGCCCCTGGGCGACGCCGGCGGCGATGCGCAGTCCGGTGAAGGAGCCGGGACCCCGGCCATAGGCCACGGCGTCGAGCGCCGAGGCCGCCAGGCCCGCCTCGGCGAGCACCTCGTCGACCATCGGCAGCAGGCGGCGAGTGTGCTCCCGCGGGGTCAGGGCGAAGCGTGAGATCAGTTCGTCGGCATGGCCGTCACGGCGGCTCAGCAGGGCGGCGGAACAGGCGCTCGAGGAAGCGTCCAGGGCCAGCAGGATCGGCATGGGAGATCACGTCGTGGCGAGAAATGTCCGCGCATTATACGCGCGCCGCCGCCAACGACGAAGGCCCGCGCATGCGGGCCTTCGGCGACGTGCAGTGCACGAATGAGACTGGAAGCGAGACTCAGCCTTCGAGGGCCTCGATCACCTGACCGGTGATGTCGTCGATGCTGCCCACGCCCTCGACACGATGGTAGGCCGGGGCCGCCTCGGGCGCCTCCTCGGCCCACTGCTGGTAGTAGTCGACCAGCGGCGCGGTCTGCTCGTGGTAGACCGCCAGGCGGTTGCGCACCGTGGACTCGCGATCATCGTCGCGCTGGATCAGGGCCTCGCCGGTGACGTCGTCCTTGCCCTCTTCCTTCGGCGGCTGGTACTCGAGGTGGTAGACGCGACCCGAGCCCGGGTGGACGCGGCGGCCGGCCAGTCGCTTGACGATCTCCTCGTCATCGACGGCGATCTCCAGCACGTGATCGATCTTCACCTCGGCATCGCGCATGGCCTGAGCCTGCGGGATGGTGCGCGGGAAGCCGTCGAACAGGAAGCCGTTGGCGCAGTCGGGCTGGCTGATGCGCTCCTTGACCAGGGCGATGATGATGTCGTCGGACACCAGGCCGCCGCTGTTCATGATCTCCTTGACCTTGAGCCCCAGATCGCTGCCCTCCTTCACCGCGGCGCGCAGCATGTCGCCGGTGGAGATCTGCGGAATGTTGAAACGCTCGCAGATGAACTGGGCCTGAGTACCCTTGCCGGCACCCGGGGCGCCCAAAAGGATCAAACGCATCTGACTGCTCCTTAGAAGTGTGTATTGCGGATAGAGGAAGAAAGGTAAGAAGCGAACGATAACCGCGCCGCCGGGCGCAGACAAGCGAAGGGCCCGGATTCGCGTCGCTAAAGAGAGAAAAAAGGGTGCGGCATCAAGCCCCTGCGACCAAGTTGCACTTTGGTCTGCCCTACACGAGCGGGGCCCACAAACGACAACGGCGCCTCGCGGCGCCGTTGTCGGTGGCAGGGAGCGACTTACAGCAGCAGTCGACGGATGTCCGTCAGCACCTGACCCAGGAAGGCAGTGAAGCGCGCGGCGTCGGCGCCGTTGACCGCCCGGTGGTCGTAGGAGAGGCACAGCGGCATCATCAGCCGCGGCTGGAAGGCCGCGCCGTCCCACACCGGCTTCATCGACGCCTTGGAGATGCCGAGGATGGCAACCTCCGGGGCGTTGACGATCGGCGTGAAGGCGGTGCCGCCGATGGAGCCCAGGCTCGAGATGGTGAAGCAGCCGCCGGTCATCTCGTCGCGCTTGAGCTTCTTCGACTGCGCCTTGCCGGCCAGCTCCACCGACTCCTTGGCCAGTTCGATCAGCGACTTCTGGTCGGCGTTGCGGATCACCGGCACCATCAGGCCGTCCGGAGTGTCCACGGCGATGCCGATGTGCACGTACTTCTTGTGCACGATCGTCTCGCCGTCGCTCTTCAGGCTGACGTTGAACTGCGGGTACTTCTTCAGCGCGAAGGCACAGGCCTTGATCAGGAAGGGCAGCGGCGTGAGCTTGGCGCCCTGCGCCTCGGCCTCGGCCTTCATCGACTTGCGGAAGGCCTCGAGCTCGCTGATGTCCGCCTCGTCGAACTGCGTGACGTGGGGCAGGTTGACCCAGCTGCGATGCAGGTTGGTGGCGCCCATCTTCATCAGGCGACCCATCGGCTTCTCTTCCACCTCGCCGAACTGGCTGAAGTCCTGATCCGGGATCGGCGGAATGCCGCTGCCGGCGGCAGCCGGTGCCGCGGCGGGCGTCTGGGCCTTGCCGTCCATGACCTGCTTGACGTAGGCGTGGACGTCCTCCTTGAGCACGCGCTCCTTGGGGCCGCTGGGCTTGACCAGCCCCAGATCGACGCCCAGCTCGCGGGCCAGCATGCGCACCGCCGGACCGGCGTGCACCAGCTTGCCGTCGCGCGGCTTGTGGGCGGCCATCTGCGCCTCGGGGCTCGGCGAACCGGCGGGGGTGCCGGACGACTTCGCGGCCGGCGCCTGCGACTTCTGCTCGGGCTTCTTCTGTGCCGTCTGCTCGGGCGCCTTCGCCGCCGGCTTGGCGGCGGGCTTGCTACCCGCGACCGGAGTGCCGGCCACCGGGGTGCCGGCCACCTCGATATAGCCGATCAGGTCGCCCTCGGAGACGGTATCGCCCTCCTTGACGGTCAGCTCGAGCAGCTTGCCCTTGTAGGGGCTGGGCACGTCCATGGAGGCCTTGTCAGACTCCAGGGTAATCAGCGGATCTTCCTCGTCGACCTCGTCGCCGGCGCTGGCGGCGATCTCGATGATCGGCACGTCGGCGGAACCCGAGAGGTCCGGCACGCGCACTTCCTTGCGCTCCGGCTCGCCGCCGCTCTCATCCTGCTCGGCCGGGGCGTCCTCCTGCGGGGCACTCTCGGCCGGCGCGGGTGCCGACTCGGCGGGCTCGGCGTCACCGCCACCCTCGCCGGTACCCGCGCCTTCGACTTCCATGGTACCGATGACGTCACCCTCGGAGACGGTATCGCCCTCCTTGACGGTGAGCGTGACCAGCTTGCCGGCCTGAGGGCTCGGCACATCCATGGAGGCCTTGTCGGACTCCAGGGTGATCAGGGTGTCTTCCGCGTCGACCTGGTCACCCGCGGCTACCGCCACCTCGATGATCTCCACGTCGGCGGAGCCGCCGAGGTCGGGCACCTTGATCTCGACGGTCTGCTTGCCACCGCTCTTCTTGGCCGCGGGCTTCTCCGGCGCGGGCTCGGGGGCCTTCTGGGGCTCGGGGGCCTTCTCGGCCTCTTCCTTGCCACCGGCGTCGGCGTCGCCGCCACCCTCGGCCTCGATCTCGACGATGTCGTCACCCTCGGAGACGGTATCGCCCTCCTTGACCAGGACCTTCAGCACCTTGCCGCCCTTGGGCGCCGGCACGTCCATGCTGGCCTTGTCGGATTCCAGCGTGATCAGGGTGTCCTCGGGGGCGATGACGTCGCCCTCGGCCACCGCGATCTCGATGATCTCGACATCGGTATCGCCACCGATGTCCGGAACTTTGATGATTTCGCTACTCAAGGTCGCGCTCCTTCAAACTCTTGACGGGGGCGGGCCCGCGGGCCCGCCATGCCACCGAATCGCTCGGGCGACGCCTCACACCGCAAGCGGGTTGGGCTTGGCCGGATCGATGCCATACTTCTTGAGCGCCTCGCCGACGACCTTGCGATCCAGCTCGCCACGGTCGGCCAGCGCCTTGAGCGCGGCCACGGTAACGAAGCGACGGTCGACCTCGAAGAAGTGACGCAGCTTCTCGCGGGTGTCGGAGCGGCCGTAACCGTCGGTCCCGAGTACATGATAGTCGGTCGGCACCCAGGCGCGGACCTGGTCGGCGAACAGTTTCATGTAGTCGGTGGAGACGATCGCCGGACCCTCACGGCCCTCCAGGCAGGCGGTGACGTGGGGCTTGACCGCCTCGGACTCGGGGTTGATGAAGGCCTGACGGTCGATCTCCAGGGCCTCGCGACGCAGCTCGTTGAAGCTGGTGACGCTCCAGATGTCGGCGCCCACGCCCCACTCCTCGGCGAGCATCTCGGCGGCCGCCTCGACCTCGCGCAGGATGGTGCCACAGCCCATCAGCTGCACGCGGCCCTTCTTGCCCTTTGTCTCGCGCAGCAGGTACATGCCCTTGATGATGTCGGCGGCGGGCACTTCCTCCATGACCGGCTGCTCGTAGTTCTCGTTCATCACCGTCAGGTAGTAGAAGCAGTTCTCCTTGTCGGTGAACATGCGCTTCAGGCCGTCCTGGACGATCACCGCCACCTCATGGGCATAGGTCGGATCGTAGCTGCGGCAGTTCGGGATCATCGACGCCTGCAGGTGGCTGTGGCCGTCCTGGTGCTGCAGCCCCTCACCGTTCAAGGTGGTGCGACCGGCGGTACCGCCAACCATGAAGCCGCGCGCCTGCATGTCGCCGGCGGCCCAGGCCAGGTCACCGATGCGCTGGAAACCGAACATCGAGTAGTAGACGTAGAACGGCAGCAGCGTCGTGGCGTTGTTCGAGTAGGAGGTCGCGGCGGCGATCCACGCCGACATGGCGCCGGCCTCGGTGATGCCCTCCTCGAGGATCTGGCCCTTCTGATCCTCGCGGTAGAACATGATCTGGCCTTTATCCACCGGCTCGTACTTCTGACCTTCCGAGGTGTAGATGCCGAGCTGGCGGAACATGCCCTCCATGCCGAAGGTACGCGCCTCGTCGGGAATGATCGGCACCACGCGGTCGCCGATCTTCTTGTCCTTGACCAGGCCGTTCAGGATGCGCACGAAGGCCATGGTGGTGGAGACCTCGCGACCCTTGGAACCGCCGGTCTGTGAGGCGAAGGTCTTGTCCGTAAGCTCAGGGATCGGCAGCGACTCGAAGTCGTTGCGACGGCTCGGCAGGTAGCCACCCAGGCGCTCACGCTGCAGGTGCATGTACTTGAGCTCCGGGGAGTCGTCCTCGGGCTTGTAGTACGGCACCTCCTTGAGCTGCTCGTCGGTCAGCGGGATGCCGAAGCGGTCGCGGAAACGACGCAGCGCCTCGTACTCCATGGTCTTGACCTGGTGCGCCTCGTTGGCGGCCTCGCCATCGCCACCGCCCATGCCGTAGCCCTTGACGGTGTGCGCCAGGATCACGGTGGGACGGCCGTTGGGGTTCTGGGTCGCCTCGTGGTAAGCCGCATAGACCTTGAACGGGTCGTGGCCGCCACGATTGAGCTTCCAGATGTCCTCGTCGGACATGTCCTTGACCATCTCGGCGGTCTCCGGGTACTTCCCGAAGAAGTGCTCCTTGGTATAGGCGCCGCCGTTGGCCTTGTAGTTCTGGTAGTCGCCGTCGACCGCCTCATCCATGCGCTTTTGCAGGATGCCCTTGGTGTCCTTCTCGAAGAGCGGATCCCACAGACGGCCCCAGACGACCTTCTGCACGTTCCAGCCGGCGCCGCGGAAGACGCCCTCGAGCTCGTCCATGATCCGCGAGTTGCCGCGCACCGGGCCGTCGAGACGCTGCAGGTTGCAGTTGATGACGAAGATCAGGTTGTCGAGCTTCTCGCGGCTGGCCAGGTGAATGGCACCGAGGGACTCCGGCTCGTCACACTCGCCGTCGCCCATGAAGCACCAGATCTTGCGATCGTGCATGTTCTTGAGTTCACGGGAATCCAGGTACTTCATCACGTGGGCCTGGTAAATGGCCTGGATGGGGCCGAGGCCCATGGATACCGTGGGGAACTGCCAGAAGTCCGGCATCAGCCAGGGGTGCGGATAGGACGAGAGGCCGTCACCGTCCACCTCCTGGCGATACTTGTCCATCTGGTCTTCGGTGAGGCGGCCCTCGAGGTAGGCGCGGGCGTAGACGCCCGGCGCCACGTGACCCTGGATGTAGACCAGGTCGCCTTCGAAGTCGCCGTTCGGGGCGCGGAAGAAGTGGTTGAAGCCCACGTCATACAGGGTCGCCGCCGACATGAAGCTGGCAATGTGCCCGCCCAGACCCGGGTTGGCGCGGTTGTTGCGGATGACCTGGGCGATGGCGTTGTAGCGAATCAGCGAGCGGATTCGACGTTCCATGAACAGGTCGCCCGGCATCGGCGCTTCGCGGTGCACCGGAATGGTGTTGCGATGCGGGGTAGTCACCGAGAAGGGCACCTGCATGCCATCGCGCCGCACCCGGTCGGCCAGGCGAGTCATCAGGTACCGGGCACGATCCTCGCCCTCGCGATCCAGGACCGATTCCAGGGAATCCAGCCATTCCGTGGTTTCGACCGGATCGAGATCTTCTCTTGTTTCCAGACTCATAGACGTCTCTCCGAATGACGGTGGGGAACTGCGGCCCCGCAGAGGGGCGAAATGGCACTCATGATCGGGATCGGCGCCCCAACGCGTCAGACCTGTAGTTGTTTTACAAGACAGTGCTTAGGGTGCCGCTGCTGATGGCGCGAAGATACCGTAAACGCTGGCTTCTGCCAATTCAAGATAGAGTGGAAATATTTTTCAAATACAACATATTGCACCGCAGCGCAGGGAATTAGCGCCGCTCACCTCCGTCAGGCCATGCGAACCCTACCCCTGTAAGACGACTACCCATCGATGAACAGGCCAGGCGCATGGAATGCCCCTTCCGCCACGCCTCTCCGCCAAATTTGGTGCCTAAGTACGTATTTTTCCAAGCTCCTGGCGAAAATAGGCCCAGTCGAAGGCGGGGCCGGGATCGGTCTTGCGCAGAGGGGCCACCCGGGCGTGGCTGGTGATGCGGCGCGTCGTGAGCGCCGGATAGTGCGCCAGCAGTGCCGCCGTGGCGCTTGCCAGGGCCCGGTACTGGGCGCCGGTGTAGGGCGTCACCTCGTCGCCTTCCAGCTCGATGCCCACGGCGAAATCGTTCAAGGCGCGTCGCTCATGGGCGCCATCCTGCCAGCATGAGCGGCCGGCGTGCCAGGCGCGGGCCGCGAAGGGCACGAACTGCACGCACTCCCCGTCGCGACGGATCAGCAGATGCGCCGAGACGCGCAGCTCGGCGATCGCGGCGAAGAAGGGGTGCGCCGCGGGATCGAGCCGGTTGGTGAAGAGCCGCTCGATATGCTCGCCGCCGAACTCCCCCGGCGGCAGGCTGATCGAGTGCAGCACCAGCAGCGAGACCTCCCCCGCCGGGCGAGCGTCCTGGTTGGGCGAGGCGAGCCGCCGGGCGGGCGCCAGCCAGCCGTCGTCGATGCGCATGGTTTTTCCCTGACGTCGATGCATGGGTTTCCCCTATAATGACCCGCTCAAGCTTCCCCGCACAGAGATGGACCCGCCATGCATTATCAGGACGCCATTGCCGAAGAGATCCGTGACAGTGCCGCTCGGCTGCTGGCCGAGGACGTCGGCCCCGGCGACATCACCGCCCAGCTGATTCCCGAGAAGCAGATGGCCCGCGCGCGGGTGATCACCCGCGAGGCGACGATCCTCTGCGGGGTGGCCTGGGTCGATGAGCTCTTCCGGCGGCTCGACCCCCGGGTCAGCCTGCACTGGCAGGCCGCCGACGGCGACCGCCTCGAGGCCGGCCAGGCCTTCCTCGAGCTGGAGGGGCCGGCGCGCAGCCTGCTCACCGGCGAGCGCGCCGCGCTCAACCTGCTGCAGACCCTCTCGGCCACGGCGACCCGCACCCGCCACTACGTGGACCTGCTCGAGGGCACCGGGGTGCGCCTGCTCGACACCCGCAAGACCCTGCCCGGCCTGCGCCTGGCGCAGAAGTACGCGGTGACCTGCGGCGGTGGGCATAACCATCGCATCGGCCTCTATGACGCTTTCCTGATCAAGGAGAACCATATCGCCGCCTGCGGGGGGATCGAAGCGGCGGTGAAGGAGGCCCGGGACATCGCCCGTGACCTGCCGGTGGAGGTGGAGGTGGAGACCTTCGAGGAGCTCGACCTGGCGCTGGCCGCCGGCGCCGATGTCATCATGCTCGACAACTTCAGCCTCGACGACATGCGCGAGGCGGTCGCCCGCAACGCAGGGCGCGCCACCCTGGAGGCCTCGGGCAACGTCGACGAGACCACCCTGCGCGCCATCGCCGAGACCGGGGTGAACTGCATCTCCAGCGGCGCGCTGACCAAGGACCTGAAGGCCATCGATCTGTCGATGCGCTTCATCGACCAGCCGGGCTGAGGCACGCCATAGGCGACGAGGGGCAGCCGAGAGGCGGTTTCAGGTCTCGACGGCGACCAGACGCTTCTCCAGGCGCTGGCGATAGAGCCGCTCGCCGCCGCGCTCGACCCAGTCGTCGCCCCGCTGCTGCCAGCCGCGGTGCACCAGGCCATCGGCCAACACGGCGCTGGCCTCGATGCGGGCGCGGCTCACTCCCTGCTCCAGCAACATCCGCTCGGCATGCACCAGCAGCGTCGAGCCGATGCCGCGCCGCCCCAGCGACGGCCAGACATAGAGGGTCTCGATCCGGCCCTCGGCCAGATCCAGCTCGAGAAAGCCCACGCAGCGCCCCTCGCAGTCGGCCACCAGGGTGGTGAAGAGCGCCTGGCGCGCCGACCAGGCACTGGCGTCCCGCGGCAGGGCCATCGCCCAGGCCTCACGCTCGGCCAGCGTATAGTGCCCCGCGGCACCCTGCATCACGGCGTGATGAAAGACCTCGGCCTGGTCGGCGGCGTCGCGGGCGCGAGCCGTGCGGTAGACGATGCGCGGGCCGCGGCGCGCCCCGGGGAGCGCCCCGGGGAGCGCCTCAGAGGGCGGCTCGGCGCCGGCGTTGGGGTGATCGGCATGACGCATGCGTGAGCTTCCTGCGATGATGGTCAGCCAGCAGACTACCCAAGCCCTGCCTCGGGGCCAATCCCCGCGACGGAAAAGCGCAAGGATCCGCCATGCACGACCGCCCCGCCCCGCCCGAGGCCTTCACCATGACGCCCATCGGCGTCATCGAGAGCGACTTCCCGGACAAGTTCGGCATTCCGCGCCAGCCGGGGCTCGCCGACACGGCCCGGGCGAGCCTGGTGCTGCTGCCACCCTTCGATGATCCGCTGACGGTGCGGGGCCTCGAGGCCTTCAGCCACCTCTGGCTGACCTTCGTCTTCCACCAGAGCCCCGAGCGTTGGACGCCGCTGGTGCGCCCGCCGCGCCTGGGCGGCAACGCCCGGGTAGGCGTCTTCGCCAGCCGCAGCACCCATCGCCCCAACCGTCTGGGGCTCTCGCTGGTGGAGCTGGTCGACATCGACACCGCCGACGGCGTGCGCCTGGCCCTGCGCGGCGCCGACCTGGTCAGCGGCACGCCGGTGCTCGACCTCAAGCCCTATCTGCCCTGGGCGGAGTCGCGCCCCGAGGCGCGCGCCGGCTTCGCCCCCGAGGCGCCGCCCACGCTGGCGGTGGGTTTTTCCCCCGCCGCCGAGACGGTACTGGCGCGCCGGGAGGACGGCGACAGCCTGCGCGAGCTGATCCGCGAGGTGCTCGCCCAGGACCCGCGCCCGGCCTATCGCCGTGGCGCCGAGGAACGTGTTTACGGGGTACGCCTGCGCGACGTGGACGTGCGCTTCCAGGCGCGCACCGACGCCAGGGGCGAGACGCGCCTGGAGGTCATCGAGATCGCGCCGGCCTGAAGGCCAGCAACGACGAAGGGCCCCGCGGGGCCCTTCGTCATGACACGCATTGGTGCAATGGCCGGACTCAGTCGAAGTCGATGCCGATCCGCCGACCAACCTCCTCATAGGACTCGATCACGTTACCAAGCCCCTGGCGGAAGCGGTCCTTGTCGAGCTTCTCGCGGGTCTCGGCATCCCACAAACGGCAGCCGTCCGGCGAGAACTCATCGCCCAGCACGATCTTGCCGTGGAAGAGCCCGAACTCGAGCTTGTAGTCCACCAGCAGCATGCCGCCCTCTTCGAACAGCGCCTTGAGCACCTCGTTGACCCGGAAGGTCAGCGCCTTCATCTCGACCAGCTGCTCAGGGCTAGCCCAGCCGAAGGTCTCGGCCAGCGACTCGTTGATCATCGGGTCGTGGAGCTCGTCATTCTTCAGGAACAGCTGGAAGGTCGGCGGAGTGAGGGTCTGGCCCTCCTCGACGCCGAGGGTCTTGACCAGACTGCCGGCGGCGATGTTGCGCACCACGCACTCGACCGGAATCATCTCGAGGTTCTTGACCACGCACTCGTCGGCGGAAAGCTGGCTCTCGAAGTGGGTAGGGATCCCGGCGTCCTGCAGCTTGCCCATGATGAAGGCATTGAAGCGGTTGTTGACCTGCCCCTTGCGCTCGAGCGCCTCCACGCGACGGCCGTCGAAGGCGCTGGTGTCGTTGCGGAAGTGCAGGATCAGGCGGTCCGGATCATCGGTGGCATAGACCGACTTGGCCTTGCCGGCAAAGAGTTCTTGGCGCTTTTCCATGGGAGCCTCCAGAGGCGAGGATACGGGTAAGGATGGTCGGTCAGCCGAGGGTCTGCCACGCCAGGCCATCATCCTGGGCGGCGATCATCAGCCGGGAGTCGTCGCCGTCGAGCAGGGGCACCAGGGCCTCCAGGGCCAGCTCGGGGCGGTTGTTGTGTTCGGACAGGTGCGAGCAGACGATGCGCTGCAGGCGATCGAGCCCCAGCCGCTGCAGCAGCCAGGCCGCCTGGACGTTGGCCAGGTGCCCCCAGTCGCCGCCCACTCGGCGCTTGAGGCTGGCGGGATAGGGCCCTTCGGCGAGCATCCGGCGGTCGTGATTGCACTCCAGCACCAGGCCGTCGCAGCCGGCGAAGGCCTCGACCACATGCGCGCTGGGATGCCCGAGGTCGGTGAGCAGGCCGAGCCGGCGACCGCCGCCGGCGATGCCGAACTGCACCGGCTCGCGGGCGTCGTGGGGCACGGTGATCGGGTCGATGGAGAGCCCCTTGACGGCGAACCTGGCCTGGGGGGTGATCCAGTGGCGGTGCGGCAGCTCGCCGAGGCGCCCCGACAGCCAGGTGCCCGGCGTCAGGTAGACCGGCACCTGGTGACGCCGCGCCAGGGGCCCGACGCCGCGGATGTGATCACCGTGCTCGTGGGTCACCAGCACGGCGTCGAGCTGGCGGGGATGCAGGCCCAGTCGGGCCAGGCGGCGCTCGGTCTCCTTCAGGCCGAAGCCGCAGTCGACCAGCAGATGCGTCTCACCGTCGCTGACCAGGGTGGCGTTGCCCTTGCTGCCGCTGCCCAGGGAGGCGAAGGTCAGGCCACCCGACGCCGTGTCGCTCATCAGCGCAGCAGGCCTGCCACCCGCTCGAGCAGCTCGCGCTGGTCCTCCTCGGGCAGCGAACCGTCCTCGCCGACGCCCATCGCGCGCAGCACGGTCTCCTCGGGGCCACGCGCCTCGAGGGTCAGCCGCACCGGTTGCGGCTCGGCGCCGAGCTCGAGGGAGGCCAGCGAGCTCAGCAGGCCCTGCTCGCGCCCTTCCCGGGTCAAATAGCCGACCAGGAAGGTGTGTGCGCTCGGATCGCGCTCGCGCAGCTCGCGGCGACCCTCGACGACGAAATCGTTTTCCAGCTGGTGGCTGAGTTCGGCCCACAGGCGATCGATGTCGTAGGGCAGGATCACCTGCCAGTCATCGCCGCGCTGCGCGAACTGGGCGCGGTCCTGCACCTCGGGCCGCTGGGCGGTCAGCGACGCGGCGCTTGCCGAGGCGCTGAGCGACTGAAAGTGGCGCTCCAGGGCCCGCAGGCAGCCCGCGTCGACGACGCCACCGCGCTCACAGTGCAGCTCGCTGTCGCCGCGGCGCAGCCCCTGGCGAACGCTCAGACGGGACTGCTCGGTCGACAGCACCCCGCGGCTCGGATCACGGGCGACGACGTCCAGCCCGCGTCCCCGCACGAAGCGCTCGAGCTCCGGCCACACCGAAGCCGGCTCGGCGCCCACCACCAGCCAGGCATCGCTGCCGATCTCGCGCCGCTCCACGTAGCCGCGCCCCCGGGCCCGCCCGGGGGACAGGGCCTGGGGCAGCGGCGCTTCCACCACGCCGTCCGTGGCGGGACGCGCGCCGCTTACCTCGGGCACGGGCATGGCGTCCCGAAAGCGCGCCGAGTTGTGGGCCTCCGGCAGCACCAGGGGCGCCGTCTCCTCGGCCTCGGCGTAGTCGAGGTTGCGATCGTGATAGTAGCCATCACGGGCGCAACCGACCGTGGCCAGCGCGATCGTCGCCACCAGCATCCCTTTCAGCGCAGAGTTCATGCGTCCACCTTGCCTCGTGTTGTGCGGAGTGCGGTGCCGAGCACCGCTCAGTCGTCGATCATCCCCGCCAGCTGAAGGGCCTCGCTGACGGTGGAGTGGTACTTCTCTGAGAGCCAGGTCAGCGGCAGGCGGATGCCCGGCTCCACATAGCCCATGCGATACAGCGCCCACTTGACCGGAATCGGATTGGACTCGACGCCCAGGTTGGTATGCAGCGGTATCAGGCGGGTATTGATCTGGTGGGCCTTGTCGACGTCGCCGGCCACGGCGGCGCTGCACAGCTCGTGCATGGTTCGCGGGGCGACGTTGGCGGTCACCGAGATGTCGCCGTGGCCGCCCATCAGCATGAAGTCGCAGGCGGTGGCGTCGTCGCCGGAATAGAGCATGAAGTCGCTGCCCTTGAGACGCGCGATCAGGTCCTCGGCGCGCTCCAGGTTGCCGGTGGCATCCTTGAGGCCGATGATTCCGTCGACCTCGGCGAGACGCATCACGGTCTCGTTGTAGATGTCGGAGCAGGTGCGGCCCGGCACGTTGTAGAGGATCACCGGCAGGTCGCTGGCTTCGGCGATGGCCTTGAAGTGCTGGAACAGGCCTTCCTGGGTCGGCTTGTTGTAGTAGGGCGCGACCGTCAGGCAGTAGTCGGCGCCAACCTCCTTGGCGTAGCGGGTCAGCTCGACCGCCTCGGTGGTGTTGTTGGAGCCGGTGCCGGCGATCACCGGAATGCGTCCGTCGACCTCTTCCACCACGGTGCGGATGACATCGAAGTGCTCGGCGAAGGACATGGTCGTCGGCTCGCCGGTGGTGCCGGCCGCCACGATCGCATCGGTGCCATTGTCGAGGTGAAAGTGCACCAGGCGACGCAGGGCCTCCCAGTCGATATCGCCGTTGACCTTCATCGGCGTCGCCAGCGCGACGATACTACCAGTGATCATCCTCTCGATTCCTCTCGATTCACCTGCATTCACGGCCCACAGGCCCCGGAAGCGCCGGGACCTGCCCCGGGGCCAGGGGCCAAATGGTACTCAGGCCTCGAGAGCCTGTACAGCCGCGACTTTACAGTTCGCCCGGGGTTGCGTGTAATCGACGCTCGCTGGTCCGACTCACCCCGTCCGACCGGCGGTGTTTCACCGTCCCACGCCACCCTCACAAGGAGTCGTTTCATGAGCGTCAGCCTCGGCGAGCCCGTCCCCGATTTCACCGCCACCGCCACCGGCGAGTCCACCCTCACCCTCTCCGAGCTGCGCGGCCGGCAGGTGGTGATCTACTTCTATCCCAAGGCCAGCACCCCGGGCTGCACCACCGAGGGCGGCGACTTCCGCGATCGCAAGGAGGCCTTCGAGGCCGCCAATACCGTGATCCTGGGCGTCTCCCGGGACGGCATCCGCGCCCAGGAGAACTTCAAGGCCAAGCAGGGGTTCAACTTCGCGCTGATCTCCGACAAGGACGAGGCCGTCTGCCGACTGTTCGACGTCATCAAGCTGAAGAAGCTTTACGGCAAGGAGCACTTGGGCATCGAGCGCAGCACCTTCCTGATCGATGCCGAGGGCCGGCTCGCCCGCGAGTGGCGCGGCGTCAAGGTCAAGGGTCACGTCGAGGAGGTCCTCGAAGCGGCACAGGCCCTGCACGCCGGCTGAATCCGTCGCCCTACCGCCCCCTCGGTCGATACTGAGGCAGCGGGGAGCGGGCGCGTCACGCCCGGGCGGGTCGCCTCACGGCTCGACGGGCGTTTCCGGCGCCTCCCGGCGGTGGCGCTGCTGGATGCCGCGCGGCCAGGCGTAGACCAGCGCCTTGAGCAGGGTCGCCAGGGGGATCGCGAAGAAGATCCCCCAGAAGCCCCAGATGCCGCCGAAGAACAGCACCGCCAGGATGATCGATACCGGGTGCAGGTTGACCGCCTCGGAGAACAGCACCGGCACCAGCACATTGCCATCCAGCGCCTGGATCACGCCGTAGGCCACGATCACATAGAGGAACTGGTCGCTGATGCCGAAGTGGAAGCCGGCCACCGCGGCCACCGGCAGCGTGGCCACCGCGGCGCCGATGTAGGGCACCAGCACCGACAGTCCCACCAGCACGGCCAGCAGCGCCGTGTAGGGCAGCCCGAAGAAGGCGAAGGTAAAGAACGCCACGCTGCCGACGATGATGATCTCGGTGAACTTGCCGCGCACGTAGTTGGCGATCTGGTCGTCCATCTCCTGCCAGATGCGGGTCATCAGGTCGCGCCGCTGGGGCAGCAGCGAGACGGTGAAGCCCACTAGGCGGTCGCGATCCTTGAGCATGAAGAAGACCAGGATCGGCACCAGCACCAGGTAGATGATCAGCGCCAGGACGTTGCCCAGCGAGGCCAGCGAGAGCGTCAGGGCCCGCTGGCCGAGCTGAGTCACCTCGCGCCCGGCCATGCCGATCCAGTTCTGGATCTGATCCGGCGTCACCAGCTGCGGGTAGCGCGCCTGAAGATCGTCGAGCAGCTGCTGGCCGCTGGCGAACATCCGCGGCGTCTCCTGGATCAGGTTGACCAGCTGGGTCCAGATCAGCGGCATCAGGATCAGCGCCATGGCCAGCAGCACGCCGATGAATCCCAGGAAGACCAGGATCACCGCCAGCAGGTGGGGCACACGGCGACGCGTCAGGCCGTTCACCGCCCCCTGCAGCAGGAAGGCGATGACCAGCGCGGTGAGGAAGGGCGCCAGCATGTGGCCCATAAAGACCACCACGGCGAAGCCGAGCGCCAGGACCACCAGCAGGATCACCGCCTCCTCGTCGGAGAAGTAGTGCTCTATCCAACCACGGAATACCGACCTCAAGGTCATGAAGGCGATGCCCCCTTGCGGATCCAGTAGTGGTAGACCTCGCCCCGCTCCTCCCTGGCCGGCATCTCGTGGGGGCTCTGGGCCACGAAGGTCTCGAAGTCGCGCCAGGAGCCCGCGTCGGTGGCCCGTATCTCGAGCAGCTGGCCGGGCGCGAGGCGTGACAGGGCCTGCTTGGCCTTGAGCAGCGGCAGCGGACAGGGAAGACCGCGGGCATCGAGCAGGTCGTCGGGTTGCAGCGCCATGTTGTCTCCCGGGAGAATGCAATGAGTCGTGCAGGCCGGCGAGCCCACACGCAAGTTCCTGCGATTTAAAGGCACTTTGCGGACCGAATCAATGTCGAAGCCCAACGCCCGCCCCTGCTTTCGCCCCGTGACGAGGATGGCCATGCTGCGTCGAACCGGAACCTGCCTCACCGCCAGCGCCCTCTGCCTGGCGCTCGCCCTGCCGGTCCAGGCCCAGTCCACGGATCGCTTCGAGGCGCCCGGCCTGACCGACCGCGGCGGCACCCCGATCGCCAACGGCGACTACGGCCTGCCGAGCCTTACCTACAGCGGCAGCCAGGCGATCAGCGGCGAGGAGCTGCGCCTGGGACGCGCCTGGCTGCGCCAGTTCCGCGCCCGGGCGCCCGAGTGGCAGGACGCCATCGCCCAGGACTACGTGGAATCGCTGGTGGCCCGCCTGCTGCCCCACAGCGGGCTCACCCAGGCGAGCACCGTCGTCACCCTGGTGGAGAGTCGACTGCTCAACGCCTTCGCGGTGCCGGGCGGGGTGATCGGCGTCAACGCCGGGCTGTTCGCCTTCGCCGAGCAAGAGGCGGAGCTGGCCTCGGTGGTCGCCCACGAGCTTGGCCACCTCGCCCAGCGCCACTACGCCCGCGGGCGGGAGCGCGCCGAGCAGACCCAGATCCCGACCATGGCCGCCATGCTGGCCGGCATGCTGATCGCCGCCGGGGGCGGCGGCGATGCCGGCATCGCCGCCGCCATGGGCACCCAGGCGGCCTTCATCCAGGATCAGCTGCGCTACTCGCGGCGCTTCGAGCAGGAGGCCGACCGCGTCGGCCTGCAGGCGATGGCCGGCGCCGGCTACGACCCGGGCGCCATGGTCGAGATGTTTCGCGCCATGCAGCGCATGGTCAGCCTGCAGGGCGGCAACCCGCCGGAGTTCCTGCTCTCCCACCCGATGACCGAGTCGCGCATCAGCGATACCCAGGCTCGCGCCGACCAGACGCCCGTGTCAACGCCGCGCGACGAGCCGCTCGAGTACGCGCTGGTGAGGGCTCGCGCCCTGCTGGCGATCCACGACCGCGATCCCCAGCAGGCCGCTACCCGGCTGACCCAGGACCAGGCCCCCGCGGCGGCGCGCCGCTACCTGGCGGCACTGATCGACGCCCGGGCGGGTCGCACCGACGGGGCGCTCGCCGCCCTCGACGCCCTGGCCCGCGCGCACCCGGACCTCGCCATGCTGCCCGCCACCGCGGCCCAGGTGGCCTTCGACGCCGGCCGCACCGACGATGCCATCGCACGCAGCCGGCGTCAGCTGCGGCTGATGCCGGACTACGCGCCGACCCGCCGACTGCTCGGCGAGGCGCTGCTGCAGCGCGATCCCAACGAGGCCTACCGGGTGCTGCGCGAGCTGGCCGAGCGCCGCCCCGAGGACCCCCAGGTGTTCACCTTGCTCGCCGAGGCCGCCGGGCGCAGCGGCCGGGAAGCCTGGGGCCATCTGGCCCGCGCCGAGCAGCTGCAGCTCACCGGCCGCATCGACCGGGCCATCCGCCAGCTCGAGGTGGCCAAGGAGGTCGCCGAGCGCCGGGGCGATCCCGCCGCGGCCAGCGCGATCGAGCGGCGCCGGGAGGACTTCATCGGCTATCGGGAGACGCTGGAGGAGTTTCGATAGCGCCGCGCGCCGCAGAAAATGATGTCATGGCCATGGCTGGTATCAACGAACAAACCCCACCAGACTCAACATCCGGTGGGGTTTCTCGTTTGCTCCCTCGCACCTGTCGCCCGTCAACGAGCGGCTGGGCGCTGGCAGCTCGACGCTTACTTCTTGAAGTTCAGCATCCGCTCCAGGGGCTTGAGGGCGGCCAGGCGCAGAGCATCATCGACGAACACCTCACCCGTACCCTGGCGCAGCGCGCCGGCCAGGTTATCCAGGGCGTTCATCGCCATCCACGGGCAGTGGGCGCAGCTCTTGCAGGTCGCGCCGTTGCCGGCGGTGGGCGCCTCAAACAGCGTCTTCTCCGGCACCGCCTGCTGCATCTTGAAGAAGATGCCGCGGTCGGTAGCGACGATCAGCCGCTCGTTGGGCAGCTCCTTGGCCGCGCTGATCAGCTGGGAGGTGGAGCCCGCCACGTCGGCCAGCTCGACCACCGAGGCCGGCGACTCCGGATGCACCAGCACCGCGGCATCGGGATAGAGCGACTTCAAGTCCTCGACGCCCTTGGCCTTGAACTCCTCGTGGACGATGCAGGCCCCGTCCCAGAGCAGCATGTCGGCGCCGGTCTGCTTCTGGATGTAGCCGCCGAGGTGCTTGTCCGGAGCCCAGAGGATCTTCTCACCGCGCGCCTGGAGGTGCTCAATCACGTCCACGGCAATGGACGAGGTCACCACCCAGTCGGCCCGCCCCTTCACCGCCGCGGAGGTGTTGGCATAGACCACCACGGTGCGGTCGGGATGGGCATCGCAGAAGGCGCTGAACTCGTCGGCCGGGCAGCCCAGGTCCAGCGAGCAGGTCGCCTCCAGGGTCGGCATCAGCACGCGCTTCTCGGGCGAAAGGATCTTGGCCGTCTCGCCCATGAAACGCACGCCGGCCACCACCAGGGTATCGGCCTCGTGGCGAGCGCCGAACCGCGCCATCTCCAGGGAATCGGCGACGCAGCCGCCGGTCTCTTCGGCCAGCTGCTGAATGGCATCGTCGGTATAGTAGTGCGCCACCAGCACGGCATTATTGGCCTCGAGGAGCGCCTTGATCTCGTCGATGCGCGCCTCATCCTCGGCGGGAATGCGGGTGGGGCAGTAGGTGCGTGCCAGCTGCTCGCGCAGATCGGCACGGGAAGTCATGATCGTCATCGTGTCTACCACTGTGACCGGCAGGGGCTCCCCCTGCAATGCACCAGGTGTCGCCGCTCGTGCACTCCGCACGGGGCCACACGCCAGAGGGTCAACCGCTGCGTCTGTCGCGATGGCCGACCCAACGCCATTCTAGACCAGAATGCCCGCCCTTTGTTCGATTCCGGGGAGAAAGTCTCGCAGTGCGGCACTGCGTGGCGCGATTCGCCCGCCGTTTGGCGCCCCAACGCAGAACGCCCCCGCTTCCAAGGGAAGCGGGGGCGCTGAATCTGGTGGGTCGTGTAGGATTCGAACCTACGACCAATTGGTTAAAAGCCAACTGCTCTACCAACTGAGCTAACGACCCAGGACACATGGCGGCTCAGTCGCCATGGTCACAGGTTCGGATGGTGGGTCGTGTAGGATTCGAACCTACGACCAATTGGTTAAAAGCCAACTGCTCTACCAACTGAGCTAACGACCCTTCCGAACGGGTGCAGATATTACTGATCCGCCCCCGTGATGGCAAGCGATTTTTGCCTTTGGTCGAAGAGAACGGCGCGGGTCACCGATTACGCTGGCTCTTCGGCTTGCGCATGGCCTGCACCGGCCGGCGCTTGTGCTTGTCGCGGCTCCAGCGATTCTTCTCGTCCGGGGTCAACTCCGGCACCTTGCGCGCCGAAAGGCCGGCCGTCGTGGCCAGGTCATCGATCTCGTCCTGGGAGAGTTCCACCCACTCCCCGGCCTTGGTCCGCTTGTCGAGGAAGATGTTGCCGTAGCGCACCCGCTTGAGGCGGCTCACGGTCAGTCCCTGGGACTCCCACAGCCGCCGCACCTCGCGGTTGCGTCCCTCCATGATCACCACGTGGAACCAGGTGTTGATGCCCTCGCCGCCGAACTCCTGCACGTCGGTGAAATTCGCCGGACCGTCGTCGAGCATCACGCCCTCGACCATCGCCTTGACCTGGGCCTGGGTGACCTCGCCCATGACGCGCACGGCGTACTCGCGCTCCACCTGGGTGGAGGGGTGCATCAGCTTGTTGGCCAGCTCGCCATCGGTGGTGAACAGCAGCAGGCCACTGGTGTTGATGTCCAGGCGGCCGATGGCGATCCAGCGCTCGCCCTTGAGGCGTGGCAGGCGATCGAAGACGGTGCGGCGCCCCTCGGGATCCTTGCGGGTGCAGAGCTCACCCTCGGGCTTGTTGTACATGATCACCCGACGCGGCACGTCCTCGGCGGCGCGCAGGGTCACCGGGCGGTCGTCGAGGGCCACCCGGTCGCGCATCTCGATGCGATCGCCCAGGGTCGCCACCTTGCCGTTGACCTTGACCCGGCCGTCGGCGATGGCCGTTTCCATCTCGCGGCGCGAACCCAGCCCGGCGCGGGCCAGGACCTTCTGCAGTTTCTCGGTGGTAGTGCTCATCGGTCATCGTTCTCACTGGATGTGGATTCCGTCCCCGGGGCAGCGTCATCGTCGACGCGGCCACGGGCACGTTCGGACAGGCGAGCCTCCAGATCGGCGAAGCTCAGCCCTGCCCGCTCGGACGCCGTCCCGGCGTGGTCGTCGTCGGCCCTCCCGGCCGTCGTATTGGTCGTCTCCGAGACCGTCTCGGCGCTCTCGGCATCGACCTCACCGCCCTCCTCGGGCGGTGGCGTCTCGTCATCTGACCCGTCGTCAGTCTTGTCGTCGGTCTCGTCTTCCGCGTCGGCGTCATCCACCGGCGCGTCGGCCTGGGCCAGCAGGTCGTGCTGGGGCGGCGGCGCCTCCTCCTCGAGGGTCGGCTCCTCGAACTGCTTGAGCTCGTGCATCGGCGGCAGCTCGTCGAGGGTGCGCAGGCCGAAGTCGTCGAGGAAGCTGCGCGTGGTGGCATAGACCGCCGGGCGGCCCGGCACGTCGCGGTGGCCCACCACGCGCACCCAGCCGCGATCGAGCAGGGTGCGCATGATCGAGCCGCTCACCGAGACCCCGCGCACCTCCTCGATGTCGCCGCGGGTCACCGGCTGGCGATAGGCGATCAGCGCCAGGGTCTCGAGCAGCGCCCGGGAGTAGCGCTGGGGGCGCTCGTCCCACAGCCGCGACACCCAGGGCGAGAGCCGCGGACGGATGCGCAGCTGGTAGCCTGAGGCGGTCTCGAGCAGCTCCAGGGCACCGCGCTCGTGGCGCAGGCCGAGCCGCTCGAGGGCGTCGCGCAGCGCGCGACGCGGCGGCTGTTCATGGTCGTCGAAGAGCCCCTCCAGGCGATCCAGCCCCAGCGGCTCGCCGGCCGCCAGCAGCGCCGCCTCGAGAATATCGTCCAGGACATTGGGGGATTCCATGGCGGTCATGCCGGTTCGCTCCCGTCGTGGTCATCGTCGCGAGGGTCGTCGAAGGGGCTCTCATCGAAAGGGCTCTCGTCGCCCGCCTCGTCCTCCAGGGCCTCCTCCTCGAAGGCCGCCTCCTCGTCCAGCCGCGCCCGCACGTGGATCGGCGAGAGCGGGGCGTTCTGGACGATCTCGAGCATCGCCTCCTTGGCGAGCTCGAGAATCGCCATGAAGGTCACGACCACCCCGGCGCGCCCCTCCTCGAGGGTAAACAGCGCCTCGAAGGGGGTGTAGTGCTCCCGCGAGAGCTTCGCCATGATCGAAAGCATGCGCTCTCGGGTCGAGAGCCCCTCGCGGCTGATCTGGTGGGCCTGGTTGAGCTCGGCGCGACGCAGGATGCCGGCCAGCGCGCCGAGCAGCTCACCAAGCTCCACGTCCGGGTGGATCACCCGCGCCTCGAGGGCCGGCAGCGCGGCTCGCGCCGGAAACCAGTCGCGGCCCAGGCGCGGCAGCTCGGCGAGCGCCTCGGCGGCATTCTTGAGCCGCTCGTACTCCTGCAGGCGGCGGATCAGCTCGGCGCGCGGATCCTCCTCGTCGTCCTCCTCGCCCTCCTTGGGCGGGCGCGGCAGCAGGGTGCGCGACTTGATCTCGGCGAGCATCGCCGCCATCAGCAGGTACTCCCCGGCCAGCTCGATCTCCATGGCCTTCATCAGCTCCACGTACTCGATGTACTGGCGCGTGATGGCCGCCACGTCGATGGCGAGAATATCCAGGTTCTGGCGGCGAATCAGGTAGAGCAGCAGGTCCAGCGGCCCCTCGAAGGCCTCCAGGAAGACCCGCAGCGCCTCCGGCGGGATGTAGAGATCCTCCGGCAGCTCGGTGATCGGCTCGTCGAACAGGCGGCCCAGCACGTCGGCCTGCACGTCCGGCGCCTCGGCGGCATCGCTGTCGGCCCGCTCGGGCGCTTCACTCTGGGGCGTATCGCTCACGCGGGGCCTGGCCTCTCGACTGCACGGCGGATGATCGACCGTGCAGTCTAGCAACTTCGAGGCCGGGTGGGTAATCGCCGCCGCACGCCGAGGCGCCCAAAACCGCCCTGACGGCCGCTCTGATGACAGTTCTTACGCCAACGCGCTCATGACAGCGACTCGGCCTTGCGATAGCGCCCAACGTAGTCGAACAGCTTCTCGCGCACCTGCCAGTGGCGCCCCACCTTGCGACCCACCACGAAGTCCGGCGCGCGCAGCCGGCGCTGCTCGGCGATCACCTCCTCAGGCGTGGTCGGCGACCAGCGAGTGCCCGGCGCGCGCAGGTGATCACGCAGGAAGACCGCGGCGAAGGCGCCACGCTGAGCCGGGGTCTCCAGGGCGAACCACTCGGCGAGAGTCACGCCCTCCTCGTCGTGGTAGGTGACCTTGAGGCGGGCCATGCCGCGGCCGTTGACGGTGGCCTCGAGCTGCATTCCGCCGACCCGCAGCACCCGGGCGTCGCGCAGCTTGAGCGCCTCCTTGAGCTTGTCGTCGGCATCCACCAGCAGCGCCTGGCAGCCATGGCAGCGCCGGGCGGCGATGTCGTTCTCGGCGCCGCAGTCGGGGCAGGTCTTGAAGCGGAAGCGAAACGCACACTGCTCCATCGCGGGCGCCGCCGCTTTTGACGTCGTCTCGTTCGCGCGGGGTCGGGCGCGATAGTCTGAATTTACGCTTTCCGCGCGGGATCGGGCGCGATGAGAAGGCACCAGCCCCTGGCAGCGCCGCCCGAAGTGCTCGATGACCAGCTCGCCGTCGCGCTTGCCCCAGAAGAGGTTGGGGTGGTCGCACTCGGGGCACGGCACCTGCACCGGCTCGCTATCACCGTCCGGCTTGGGGCTGCCCACCTCCGGGGCATAAAGGTCCCAAGGATTGCCGGCGTAGTCGAGGATCAGGCAGTCGGCCTTGCCCGGCGAGAGGCGCAGGCCGCGACCGACGATCTGCTGGTAGAGCCCCACCGACTCGGTGGGGCGCAGGATGGCGATCAAATCCACATGAGGGGCATCGAAGCCGGTGGTCAGCACCGCCACGTTGACCAGGTACTTGATCTCGCGCGCCTTGAAGGCGGCGATGATCCGCTCGCGCTCGGCCGAGCGGGTCGCCCCGGTGATCAGCGCCGCCTCGCCGGCCGGCAGGTAGCCCAGTATCTCCTCGGCGTGGGCTACGCTTGCCGCGAACAGCATCACGCCCTGGCGCTCCCGGGCGCGCTCGATCACCTCGGCGATGATCCCCGGGGTGGCGCGGTGGCCCGAGACCACCCGGTTGAGCTCCTCCTCGCGGAAGAGCCCGCTGGCGGCCGGCGAAAGCCGGGAGAAGTCGTAGCGCTCCACCGCGGCATCGACGCGCCGGGGCTCGGCCAGGTAGCCCTGGCGCACCATCAGGCGCAGCGGCTGCTCGAAGACGCAGTCGCGAAAGAAGCACGTCTCGTCGCCGCGCACCATGCCGTGGTGGTGGCGGTGGTAGATGAAGCCCTGTCCCAGCCGGTAGGGTGTGGCGGTCAGCCCCAGCACCTTGAGGCGCGGATTGGCCTGGCGCAGCCGATCGATCACCCGGCGGTAGCTCGCCTCCTTCTCGCTGGAGACCCGGTGGCACTCGTCGATCACCAGCAGGGTGAAGGCGCCCTGCCCGTCGAAAGGAGCGTCGAAGCGCTCGAGGTTCCTCACCACCGACTGCACCGAACCGAACACCACCTGTCGGCCGCTCTCCTTGCGTCCCAGCCCGGCGCTGAAGATATCGGCCTCGAGGCCGTAGGCCTGGTACTTGGCGTGATTCTGCTCGACCAGCTCGCGCACGTGGGCCAGCACCAGCACTCGCCCCCGAGCCAGGCGCGCCAGCTCGGCGATCACCAGCGACTTGCCGCTGCCGGTAGGCAGCACCACCACCGCGGGCTCGTCGGAGGCTCGAAAGTGCTCGACCACCCGGGTGACGGCCGCCTGCTGATAGGGGCGCAGCTGGGGCACGGACGTCTCGTGCATGGACACCTCCTGTCGACGAAGCCGCCATCCTACCGGGCGGCGTCGTCCGCGTCAGGCACCCGGTGCGCTCAGCTGATCAGGCCCTGCAGCAGCAGGTAGCCCGGCACCCAGGCGGTCACCAGCCCCTGGGTCAGGGAGGTGCGTGCCATCAGCGGCTTCAGGTGCGGGCGGTGGCAGAGCATCAGGTAGAAGCCGAACCACAGCGACGCCCAGGCCAGCCAGTTGGCGCCCAACCACCAGCCCCACAGCCCCTCGGCGACCGCGAGCTGCAAGAGCCCGGTGGGCAGGGCGGTGAGCGCCACGAACAGGCAGAAGTAGCCCAGGCCGTGACCGGAGCTGCCGTTGCGGCGATTGATGGCCACCCAGAGGTAGGTCAGGGCGAACAGCAGCGTCATGGCCGCGGTGCGCACGCTGGCGGCATCGGCCCCGGGGCCGAAGGCCGCGTAGGCGGCCACGGCGAGGCTCACCCCGCCGACGAAGAAGTTGATTACCTGGATCTCGCGATCCTCGATACGCCCCATCATCCACAGGCCGTTGAGCACCAGCACCGCGCCCACGTAGAGCAGGCTCAGCCCCTCATGCATCGTCGTCTCGCCCCCTCGATAGCGGCACCCGACACCGTGCCGACCGCCCCGAGCGCTCTTATAGACCGGCCCGATCGGCAAGGCAACAAGCAATGGAATTATTTTTCATTTCCTTCCTGCGACACGGCCGAGGAAGCTGAGCCCTTGACCTCGCGGCCTTTCACCCTGATATCTAGAAGGGACACACGGATTATCCGATCCCCCATCGCCAATACAGGAGAGGCGCACATGAAAGTGAAGACCAGCCCGGAATGCCCCAAGTGCGGCCATCGCATGAAGCGATTCCCGCCCGGCCGCAAGGACGAGTACCACGTCCATTGCGCCGAATGCGACTACGACTTCGGACGCTTCGATCATTTTCAGGCGCAGTTCCGCCACGCCATCGAGGAGCTCGAGGCACAGCTTCACCGCCACGATGCCGAGGAGGACGGACGCGGCTGAACCCCCGCCTCGCCGCGTACTGACGCGAGGGTCGGCGACGCCATAAGACCGGCGACAGAAGGCCTCAGTAAAAACGCCAACGCCCGAGACCAGGTCCCGGGCGTTGGCGTTTTAGCGACGGCGCGAGCGTCGCCGGAGCTCGCACATTAGCCGAGCCAGGTGCGGGCGTTGCGGAACAGGCGCATCCAGGCGCCGTCCTTCGTCCACTCGGCCGGGCGCCAGGAGTTGGTCACCGCCCGCACGACCCGCTCCGGGTGCGGCATCATGATGGTCACGCGGCCGTCCGGCGTGGTCAGGCCAGTGATGCCGGAGGGCGAGCCGTTGGGGTTGGCCGGATAGCGGGTGGTCACCTGGCCGTGGTTGTCCAGGAAGCGCAGGGCGACCTGGCCGCTGCCCTGAAGGCTTCGCAGGTGGGCGCTGTCGCGGAACTCGGCCCGGCCCTCGCCGTGGGCCACGGCGATGGGCAGGCGTGAGCCCTGCATGCCGGCGAGCAGGATCGACGGGCTCTCCTCCACCTGCACCATCGAGACCCGCGCCTCGAACTGCTCGGACTCGTTGCGCACGAAGCGCGGCCAGGCCTCGGCGCCCGGGATCAGCGCCTTGAGCTGGGCGAGCATCTGGCAGCCGTTGCACACGCCCAGCGAGAAGCTGTCGTCGCGCTCGAAGAAGGCCGCGAACTGCTCACGGGCGCGGGGGTTGAAGAGGATCGACTTGGCCCAGCCGCCGCCGGCGCCCAGCACGTCGCCGTAGGAGAAGCCGCCGCAGGCCACCAGGCCCTTGAACGCCTCGAGGCTCACCCGCCCCTCGAGGATGTCGCTCATGTGCACGTCGACGGCCTCGAAGCCGGCCTTGTCGAAGGCCCAGGCCATCTCCAGCTGACCGTTGACGCCCTGCTCGCGCAGCACCGCCACCGCCGGACGGGTCTTGTTGATCTGGGGTGCCTGAAGATAGGGCGCGGCGATGTCCTCGTCGACGTCGAAGCTCGGCTGGGCCGAGAGACCCGGGTCGCGGCCGTCGAGCAGGCCGTCGAACTCGTTCTTGGCGCACTCGGCGTTGTCGCGCAGCGCCTGCAGGCGATAGCTGGTCTCGGCCCAGGTGCGCTCGGCCAGCAGCCGGGTGGTCTCCAGCAGCGGCTCCTCGAACAGGGTGACGCGCACCTGGTCGTCGTAGCGCGGCCGGGCGATGACGCCGCAGGTCTCGATGCCCGCCGCGGCGAACTGCGCCAGCACCTCCTCGGTGTCCTGGCGGTTCACCTGGATGACCGCACCGAGCTCCTCGGCAAACAGCGCGTTGAGGGCGTCGACGGGCTCATCGATCATCCAGTCGAGCTTGATCTCCAGGCCCGTGTGGGCGGCGAAGGCCATCTCCAGCAGGGTCACCAGCAGGCCGCCGTCGCTGCGGTCGTGGTAGGCCAGCAGCTTGCCCTCGGCGTTGAGCCCCTGAATCACGGTGAAGAAGGCGCGCAGGTCCTCGGGGTCGTCCAGGTCCGGGCACTCGTCGCCCACCTGGCCGTAGACCTGGGCCAGCGCCGAGCCGCCCAGGCGGTTCTTGCCACCGCCCAGATCGATCAGCAGCAGGTCGGACTCGTCCTGCTCCAGGTCGATCTGGGGGGTCAGCGTCTTCATGGCGTCGGTGACCGGGGCGAAACCGGTGATCGACAGCGACAGCGGCGAGGTGATGCTCTTCTCCTCGCCGTCCTCCTGCCAGGCGGTGCGCATGGACATCGAGTCCTTGCCCACCGGGATGGCGATGCCCAGCGCCGGACACAGTTCCATGCCCACGGCGTGCACGGCGTCATACAGCGCCTGGTTCTCGCCGGGATGGTCGGCGGCGCTCATCCAGTTGGCCGAAAGCTTGATGTCCTCGAGCTTCTCGATCGGCGCGGCGGCCAGGTTGGTGATCGCCTCGGCTACCGACAGGCGCGCGCTGGCGGCGGGGTCGATCAGCGCCACCGGCGGACGCTCGCCCATGGCCATCGCCTCGCCGGCATGGGTATCGAAGCTCGCCGTGGTCACGGCGACGTCGGCCACCGGCACCTGCCAGGGGCCAACCATCTGGTCACGGGCCACCTGGCCGGTGATCGAGCGGTCGCCGATGGTGATCAGGAAGCTCTTGGAGGCCACGGCGGGCAAACGCAGCACCCGGTCCATCGCCTCACGCAGGTCGAGGTTGTCGAGCATCACGCCGGAGAGGGTGTTGGTCTGGCGGCTGAACTCGCGCTGCATCTTCGGCGGCTTGCCGAACAGCACGCTCATCGGCAGATCCACCGGCTGGCTCTCGAAGTGGCCGTCGGTCACCGCCAGGTGGTGGGCCTCGGTGGCCTCGCCGACCACGGCATAGGGGCAGCGCTCGCGGGCGCAGAGCGCCTCGAAGGTCGCCAGCGCCTCGGGGGCCACGGCGAGCACGTAGCGCTCCTGGGCCTCGTTGCACCAGATCTCCAGCGGGCTCATGCCCGGCTCGGCGTTGGGCACGGCGCGCAGATCGAAGAGCCCGCCGCGCTCGCCGTCCTTGACCAGCTCGGGCAGGGCGTTGGAGAGCCCGCCGGCACCGACGTCGTGGATGAAGCGGATCGGGTTGTCGTCGCCCATCGCCCAGCAGCGATCGATCACCTCCTGGGCGCGGCGCTCCATCTCGGGGTTGCCGCGCTGCACCGAGGCGAAGTCCAGATCGGCGCTGGAGGCGCCGGAGGCCATGGAGGAGGCGGCGCCGCCCCCGAGGCCGATCAGCATCGCCGGGCCGCCCATCACGATCAGCTTGCCGCCGACGGGGATCTCGCCCTTCTGGACGTGGCCATCGCGGATGTTGCCGTAGCCGCCCGCGAGCATGATCGGCTTGTGATAGCCGCGCCGCTCGATGCCGTCGCGGCCCAGGGCGTCCTGCTCGTAGGTGCGGAAGACGCCGGCGAGGTTCGGGCGGCCGAACTCGTTGTTGAAGGCGGCGCCGCCGATCGGGCCCTCGAGCATGATCTGTAGGGCCGACTGGATACGCTCGGGCTTGCCGTAGTCGAAGGCCTCCCAGGGCTGCACGAACTCGGGGATGCGCAGGTTGGAGACGGTGAAGCCGGTCAGGCCCGCCTTGGGCTTGCCGCCGATGCCGGTGGCGCCCTCGTCGCGGATCTCGCCGCCGGCGCCGGTGGCCGCCCCCGGATGCGGCGCGATGGCCGTGGGGTGGTTGTGGGTCTCCACCTTCATCAGGATCTGGATCGGCTCCTGGGTGGCGCCGTAGACGGCGCGCTCGTCGCCCTGGCCAGCCAGCGACGCGGGGTAGAAGCGCGGCGCCTCCGAGCCCCGGATCACCGCCGCGTTGTCGCTGTAGGCGGAGAGGATATCGCCGGGCGAGCACTCATGGGTGTTCTTGATCATCTTGAACAGCGAGCGCTCCTGGGCTTCGCCGTCGATCAGCCAGTCGGCATTGAAGATCTTGTGGCGGCAGTGCTCGGAGTTGGCCTGGGCGAACATCATTAGCTCGACGTCCGCAGGGTTACGGCCCAGCTCGCGAAACGCCTCGCAGAGGTAGTCGATCTCGTCCTCGGCCAGCGCCAGCCCCAGCTCGACGTTGGCGACGGCGAGGGCCTCGCGGCCGCCCTCGAGGAGATCCACGCTACCCAGCGGTGCCGGCGCGTGGTGGGCGAACAGCCGGGCGGCGTCGGAGGCATCGGCCAGCACGGTCTCGGTCATGCGGTCATGCAGGGCCGCCTGAAGGCCCTCGAAGGCGGCCTCGGCGAGGGTGCCGGCCACCCGGACCCGATAGGCAATGCCGCGCTCGATACGCCGCACCCGGGTAAGCCCGCAGTTGTGGGCGATGTCGGTGGCCTTGGAGGACCAGGGGGACTGGGTGCCGATGCGCGGCACTACCAGGAACAGCTGGCCGTCGCCATGGGACGCGTCCTGGCGCGCGGGGCCGTAGTCGAGCAGCTGCTCCAGCAGGCGCCGCTCACCCTCGTCCAGGTCGCCGTCATGGTCGACGAAGTGGACATAGTCGGCCTGCAGGGACTCGACCTCGGGAACGGATGCGCGCAGGGCGTCCAGCAGCTTGGCATGACGGAAAGCAGATAGGGCGGGCGCGCCTCGCAGTTCGAGCATATCCTGGAGCCTCTGATACAGGGGGGAATTCGGGGCCGCGGCCGGCGGCAACGAGCGCACATGATACTGGAAAGCGCCGGGCGCGAGAAATCGGCAGAGGTGACAGCCATCGATCAGCTGGTTATGGTTGAAGGTCTCTTCGCCGCACACCGCCCCTATGCCCGCATTCGCGACCGTCTCTTCCCGGCGCCTCTGGCGCGGGACCGCCCTGCTGTGCAGCGCCCTGCTGCTGGCGCTGCTGCCCCACCATGGCGGCACGCCACAGGGGGCGCACCTGCAGGAGGTGCTCGCCCGGGACTTCCTCAGCGTGCATACCCGCAACACCCCCACCACCTATTACGAAGGGCGGGAGGGCCCCACCGGGTTCGAATACGAGCTGGTGCGGCGCTTCGCCAATCATCTGGGCGTCAGCCTGACCCTGGACGCCGACCATCACATTCCCGACGTGATCGAGGCGGTGCGTGAGGAGGGTGACCTGGGCGCGGCCGCCCTGCCCCTGGACCCGACCCTCGAGGGCGTGCTGTTCAGCCGACCGATCATGCCGCTGCAGCCCCTGCTGGTCTATCGTCGCGGCCTGCATCCGCCGGAGAAGATCGAGGAGCTCAAGGGGCTGGAGATCGGCACCCTGCGCGGCTCCGGTACCGGCCGTGTGCTGCGCGAGCTGCAGGTGGAGCACCCGTGGCTGAGTTGGAAGGAGTCTGCCGAGCTGGAGGTGGCCGAGCTGCTCGGCCAGGTGGCCGGTGGCACCCTGGATGCCGCGGTGATCTTCGAGCATCAGTTCCGTCTCAACCGGCTGTTCTTCCCCGAGGTCGAGGACGGCTTCACCCTCGGCAAGCCGCTCTCCCTGGCCTGGGCCTTCCCCGCCGGCCGCGGACTGGGGCTGGTCGGCGAAGCCAATCGCTTCCTCGACGCGCTGCGTCGGAGTGAGGAGCTCGACGCCCTCGTCGCCCGCTACTTCGGTCACGATGACTACCTCGAGTACGTGGGCGCCCGCACCTTCATCGCCCATGCCCGCAAGCGTCTGCCCCGCTACGGCGAGCTGTTCCGCGAGGCCGCCCGCAACACCGGCTTCGACTGGAAGCTGCTGGCCGCGCTGGGCTATCAGGAGTCCCACTGGGAGCCCCGCGCCACCTCCCCCACCGGGGTGCGCGGCCTGATGATGCTGACCAACGCCACCGCCGGCGACCTCGGCGTCGACAACCGCCTCGACCCGGCCCAGAGCATCCACGGCGGCGCCCGCTACCTGCGCCAGATCGAGGAGCGCCTGCCGGCATCGATCGAAGGCGACGACCGCCTGTTCATGGCCATGGCCTCCTACAACGTCGGCCTCGGTCACCTCTACGACGCCCGCAAGATCACCGAGATGCGCGGCGGCGATCCCGACCGCTGGCGCGATGTGCGCGACTCGCTGCCGCTGCTCCAGGAGCGCGAGTGGCACAGCAAGACGCGTTACGGCTATGCCCGAGGCGGCGAGCCGGTGATCTACGTGCGCAACATCCGCCGCTACTACGAGATACTGGCCTACCTCGATCGCAGCCAGGAGCAGTTCCACGAGCTCAATGCACGGCTGCCTGACCGGGCCGACACCGAACTCTTCGAGCAGGTACCCCCGGTGCTCTAGTTGTGTAACCCCATCTAGCCGGCCTCGCCCTCGCCGTTCTGCCCCGCCCTGCCCCGGCGGGCGGCGAAGAACGCCTTGAGCAGTCGGGCGGCGCGGGCGGCCAGCACGCCGCCCTCTACCGTCACGCGGTGGTGATACCAGGGCTGAGCGAAGAGATTGGCCTTCGACTCCACCATGCCGCTGCGCGGCTCGGCCGCACCGTAGACCACACGGGCCAGGCGAGCATGGATGATCGCCCCGGTACACATCAGGCAGGGCTCGAGGGTCACGTAGAGGGTGCAGCCGTCCAGCCGGTAGTTGCCGAGCCGCTCGCCGGCGGCGCGCAGCGCCTGGATCTCGGCGTGGGCGCTGGGATCGTGGCCGCCCACCGGCGCATTGAAGCCGGCGCCGACGACCTCGCCCGCGGCGTCCACCACCACCGCGCCCACCGGCACCTCGCCAGCGTCCAGGCCCCGCCGGGCCTGATCCAGCGCCCGATGCATGTAGAACTCGTCGCTGCGCACTGTGCGGAACTCCCGTAGACTGGATGGCATTAAGACGATCGTATGATATCGGTGGCGTCCCTGCACGCCACCGCCCGGAGGAACCATGACACCCGATGCCTTGAACGCCCTGGTGGACCTGCTCGGTCTCGAGGCCCTGGAGGAAAACCTGTTTCGCGGCCGCAGCCAGGATCTGGGCCTGCCCCAGCTGTTCGGCGGCCAGGTGCTGGGCCAGGCCCTCTCGGCCGCCAGCCAGACCGTCGACCCGAGCCGACGGGTCCACTCCCAGCACGGCTACTTCCTGCGCCCAGGAGACCCGCACCGTCCGGTGGTCTACCAAGTGGATGCGGTGCGCGATGGCGGCAGCTTCACCACACGCCGGATCACCGCCATCCAGAAGGGGCGGCCGATCTTCTTCTGTAGCGCCTCCTTCCAGGGCGAAGAGGAGAGCATCACCCACCAGACCACGGCGCCTGCGGTGCCCACTCCCGAGACGCTTCAAGAGGGTGACGCCCGCCTCGAGCGCTTCCCTGGCCACCCCATCGAGTTCCTGCGCATCGACGAGAGCGCCGAGCCCGGCGAGGCGGCCCGCAAGCGCCTGTGGTTCCGCCTGGTGGGCGAGCTGCCCGACGACCAGGCGCTGCAGCGCAGCCTGCTCGCCTACAGCTCCGACTTCAACCTGCTGACCACCTCGCTGGTACCCCACGGCATCGCGTTTCGCGATCCGCGGCTGCAGATCGCCAGCCTCGATCACGCCCTCTGGTTCCATCGCGACGTCAGGGTCGACGACTGGCTGCTCTACGACATGGACAGCCCCTGGGCCGGCGGAGCGCGAGGTTTCGCCCGCGGCAGCCTCTACGATCGCCAGGGTCGACTGGTCGCCTCCAGCGCCCAGGAAGGGTTGACCCGGCTGCGCTCCTGACCCTCAGTCACCCTCCTGACTTGGCAGCGCATGGGGCCCGGCGCTATCCTGCCCCTGCCGCCGCAATAGCTCAGCTGGTAGAGCAACGCACTCGTAATGCGTAGGTCGGAGGTTCGACTCCTCTTTGCGGCACCAGAAAGATCATGAGGAACGGCCACGTCGCCCATCGGGGCGGTGGCCGTTTTTCGTTACTTGGCCTCTAGGTAGCAAATAGGTAGCAGCCGGCGGAATCGGACGAGCCAGGTAACAACCGGTAGGCAGATGGGCGCACCTCGCCCACGCTGCCCTGCTACCTGCCCGACACCAGCCGCCCACGCCCTCACTGGGAAAACTGGGTTAGCGATAAGGGAAAGGTGCCGTTCCGGTAGCGAGGCTAGCGCCCCAAGAACCAGACCGCCCCTCCCCTGCCCGTGCGTGGTTTTTTGACCACCAGCGGGCAGAACGTCACGCGTGGCTGGCGCTAGCAGGCACGCGGCACGATCCCAGTGAACTGCCTGACGGAACATGCGCCGCTGGGCAATATTGAAGGCAAGCGAGGCCAACGGCGAAGTGAATGACTGTCAAGAAAATTCACTCTTTGCCGATAATCAGACTGACCGAATCAAACACAAACGATACCCAATGAGCGTCTGATGTCCTTTAACTCGCGCTACCAGCACTTCGCATTCCGTCTGGCAATAGCCCTAGCAGTCAGTGGAGGTCTCGGTGGTGCAATCGTAGCAGGCAGTTGGTGGCTCTCGTTTCCGGTGCTGCGCCTCCCCCTAGCCGAGAGCGGTCTAGCAACGGAGTTCCTCGGCGGCATCGCGCTGGCTCTCACGGGTATTGCTGCCATATCCGGGTTCTTCGCTGGTGTCTGGAAACGGGTGTCACTGCTGACAAGCTCGCTCGTTCTGCTCGTCGTTCTCTGGAGTCTGAGCCACACCATGACCGGCTGGCCCGCGTTATACGGTGCAGAATCCTTGTCGCCGCCATCCGTATTCACGTTCCTGTTCTTGGCAGTCGGCACCCTGGGCCTCCAGGCTGCGACACGCCGTCGCGTCACAGTTACAGTCGTAGCAGCAGTCGTCGCCCTACTCACATGTCTCTACAAGCTGGCCATCTACACCTATTGGCTGCAAAACCCCGCCGATCGAATACTTCTTCTCTCGCTTCCACCGCAAACGGCGGCGCTTCAGTCACTGCTGGCCCTGGCGCTGCTAAGCCACTCAATCCACACGTTGAGAAAGCTGACGGACAAAGCACCAAAGCTGGTGTTGAGCTCGTATGGCCTCATGGCCGTCATCTGCGTATTGGGCTGGGCCTACTTTACCAACCTGGAGAGCCGGACCATCCGAAAGGAGTCGGTGCAACTGGCGGCAAACGTCTCGCGCGTGCTCGAGGAGCATGTCTACCGAAGCCTGGACCCGATCGACCTGCTTTTCGTTGACACTGCACGCCAAGTAGCCACCGATGGCCTGGCATCGGTCACGAAATCGAAGCGCGAATGGCGCGCTCTCAAGGCGATGGCCGACGCGCTCCCGCAGGTCAGTGCGCTACTCATCTTCGATGCTGAGGGCGAGTTTCGTTCATTTACCCAGCAGTTTCCGCCACCCAGCGGCAACTACAGCTTTCGCGAATACTTTCAGGCGCACCAGGCCGGCAAGCGTCGGCACCTGGGTGAGCTGATCGCTGCCGGCACCTCGGGCAAACCAATTTTCACCTATAGCCACCGACTAACGGACAACGACGGCAACTTTGCCGGCGTCATTCTCGCGTCGCTGGAGATCGACTATTTCCGGTCGTTCTACCGCTCGCTCGACCTCGGCCCCGGCGCGGCGGTAGGCCTGTGGCGTCGCGACGGCAAGCTCTTAATGCGAGAGCCGCTATTGCCCAACATCGCCGGTCAGCACCTCGACCAGCACCCGATCTACACTAACCTTATCCACGAAAATCCCACCGGCACATTCCTTGGCTATTCGCCCTATGATGGTGAGCAAAAGCTCGCCTACTACTTGGCTTCAGACAACCTACCCTTCGTCATCAATACCGTTCTGGGCACGGATCACCTAATAGCACTTTTCGAGCGCCAGTTTCTGCACGCCACATCCATCCTGGCGCTGCTCCTCTCACTCCTGATGGCAGTAATGCTTGCTCAGCTACGAGCCATCAGGCGATCCGCTCATGCGCACGAGCGTGTCAAGCAGAGCCAGCGCTTTTCCCAAGCCGTACTGAACTCGGTGTCCTCGGCCATTGCGATCGTCTCCCCCGGGGGAGAGATCGTCAGTGTCAACGCCGCATGGCACCGATTAGCGCGGGATAACGATTCAAATGACACTAGCCGCTTCGTCGGGCAGGACTACCTGGAAATCTGTAACAGTACCCAGGATGAGCGCACAGAGAGTGCGGATTCAGTTGCCGCAGACCTTTCCGCGGTGATCGCAGGCACGCTGGATGAGCTCGAGCATATCTACTCGCTTCAGAGATCGGAGGGAGAGTGCTGGTTTCGCATGAAGGTGGTCCCGATGAGCGACGGCAGCGGCCGCGTGGTCGTGAGCCACGAGTCCATTACCGCGCTCAAGCAGGCCGAAGCGGCACTGAAGGAGGCAGCCAGCACGGATCATCTCACCGGCTTGAACAACCGACGGGTCGTGATCGAAGAGGCGGAGGGGTACCTGGCCAACGCTCGTCGTCACCAGCACCCACTCTCGGTCATGATGATCGACTGCGATCACTTCAAGCAGATCAACGATACGTTCGGACACGCCGGCGGAGACAAGGTGCTGCGCACGCTCGCCTGGATCATGCGTGACACCTGCCGGACAGGCGACCTCCTGGGTCGCCTTGGTGGGGAAGAGTTCGTTGCCGTTCTGCCATATGCGCTAACAGAAGGGGTAGAGATACTGGCGGAACGTCTGCGACAGGCGGTGCAGGATGCGCAGGTTCCATATGACGGCACCCACATCTCCTGCACGGTCAGCATCGGCGTGGCGACCCTGCAACCGGACATGAGTTTCGACGACCTGTTGAAACAAGCAGACGAAGCTCTCTACAGGGCCAAAGCCAACGGTCGCAATCGAGTCTCAACGTAGGGTCGGGCACATAGCCAAGGCATAGGGTCAGGCGACTACGAGTTGGTACAACAGGTAACGGCTATCATTCTGTACCGCGCCCGTAACGGCAGGCTTCAACTCTAGCAGCAAACCGGAAATGGAAGCGAGGTCGCCGCACATCAACTCGCCCATCGGGGTGGTGGCCGTTTTTCGTTACTTGGCCTCTAGGTAGCCAATAGGTGGCAGGCGGCGAGAAGAAATGAGCCGGTGGTTACCCGTTGCTGAAGTAATCGACCCGACCATCGCAGGTGCTGACGTAATCGGGCAAGTCGTCTCGACGGTTGTACCAACGCATCGTCTTGCAGCGGGAACCATATCCTCCGTTGATATCCACGTCGTCCGGCTGACCGAGGATATCGATCACGTCCTTCTCTTCCATGCCGATCAGGATGGTGCCGCGGCTGCGGGCCTTGACCAGTTCGTTGCGGCTGATGCCCATGCCTTGGGCGCGCTCGGCCACCGAGCTTGGACCCGGCGTCGGGCGCGACAGGGTGCTGCCAGCGAAACCGTCCCTGGCGCGGGAGCGGTCGGTGTCGGGCCGAGTTTCCAGCGGCGGGGCCAACGAACGCGGCTCGGGAGCGGCATAGTGGGAGATACCACCGCCCTGGAAGGCCTCGCCTCCCGGGCAGCGGTCGCTGTATGAGCCATCCGGGCATTTCATGATCTGCGCCTGCCCCATGAGCGGCAGTACCAGCAGAGCCATCGCGGTGTATCGCATGCTGTCCTCCTTGGCAGACTCCACAGGCTAGCAGCCTGCCAGGGGTACCATGCGTCGGATGGGCGTTCGCTGACATCACGCGTCGGCGATATCGTCGCCTACGGCACACCGCCGCCGTGCCCGCGGCATGACGGCGGCGGATCGTGCCTCAGTAGTCGCCCAGCAGCTGCTCGAGGCGGAAGACGGCACCCGAGAGCTCACCGAAGCTCACCGCCGGCTGTGCCGGTGCCTCGGCCGAGGGCCATGCCTGCAGCACCTCGTCGTAGGCGCTCAGCAGGGCCTGGTAGCCCTCGGCGTCATCTCTCGCGCCGAACACTTCGCCCTGGCGCTCGAGCAGCTGGCGTCCCACCTGCATCATGCCGCGCCCGTCCTGATACTCGACGACGTTGGTGAACTCGCCCTCTTCGACGGCCTCGGCGTACTCATACAGCGAGGCGGTGACCAGGGCGCGATGCACTCGGCTGACGAAGGCGGGATCCTGAAGCAGCGACGCCTCGGTGGTGGCCATGGCCTCCTCGAGCGTCGTCTCGACTTCGGCATAGCGTGATTCGAGGGCCTCCCAGGCCAGCCCCTCGCGGGCGCCCTGTTCGAGGGTCTCGAGCGAGGAATGAACGGCCTCGTCGACGCCCCGGGACGCCAGGGCCGACTCCACGGACGGATACTGCTCGTCCAGCGGATGTGCGAAGTGCACCACGGCGGCGTCCTGCTCGCCCTGGCGATAGAGCTCACGGGCGACCTCGAGGTGGCCCTGCATCATGGCCAGGCGGGTGTAGGTGACGCCGGGGTTATCCCCGGGCGCGGAGGCGTTCCCTCCGCCTTCACCGCCTTCACCGCCTTCACCGCCTTCACCGCCTTCACCGCCTTCACCGCCTTCACCGCCTTGAGCGGCATCCCAGCCGGAGAAGACCGCCAGCGGATCGGGGCCCAGGCCACCGCCTTCGCCGCCTTCTCCGCCTTCGCCGCCTTCACCGCCTTCGCCGCCTTCGCCGCCTTGATGGTGCTGGCTCTGCTCGCCGCCTTCGCCACCCTCGTGGTGGTGGCTCTGCTCGGCGGCGTTCATCTCGCCCTCGTGGGCCTCGACGCTGTCGGCCCAGCCGGCGCTCGCCGTGCCCAGCAGGACACTCGTTCCGACGCCGATCCAGAGCTTGGTGCGGGTAGTGGCCATGATGCGTGCTTCCTCTCGTTGCATGAGTCTCGTACATGAATGTGGGCGGCAGACACCGCGACGAAACGATAGTACCGGCCAGGCAGTGAACGCAAATCCTTTTCATTCAGATATACTGGGGCCGCCCCCACCCGAATGGAGTCGATCGTGATTCTCTGCATCGCCCAGATCATCCCCGAGGAACTGCTTCAGCGGATCCAGTCCACCCTGGCCAATACGCCCTTCCAGGACGGTCGCGAGACCGCCGGCTGGCATGCTCGAACGGTCAAGCACAACCGCCAGGCAGAGGGCAGCCATCCCGCCGTGAGCGCACTACGCGAGGAGGTGACCGACCATCTCCAGCGCCATGCGCTGTTCCAGATGGCGGTACGCCCGCGGCGCATGAAGCCGCTGATGTTCAGCCGCTACGAGCCGGGCATGAGCTACGGCAACCACGTCGACGATGCCATCATGGGGAGCCCCGCCGGCGCCATGCGCACCGACATCTCCTTCACCCTCTTTCTCGGCGATCCGGACGCCTACGACGGCGGCGAGCTGCTGATCGAGACCACCGGCGGCGAGCAGACCTTCAAGCTGCCGGCCGGCTCGCTGGTGCTCTACCCTTCCTCGACCCTGCACCGGGTCGAGCCGGTCACCCGGGGCGAGCGCCTGGCGGCGGTCGGCTGGGCGCAGAGCCTGGTCCGCGATCCCCAGCAGCGGGAGGTGCTCTTCGACCTGGACAGCACCCGCCGCCGCCTCTTCGAGGAGAGCGGCAAGACGCCGACCTTCGACACCCTTTCCAAAAGCCTCGCCAACCTGCTGCGGATGTGGGCCGATACCTGAGGCGGGTGTGGGCCGACACCTGAGGCGAATACGGGCCGACACTTGAGGCGCCGACACGCCAGCGGGCGCCTAGCCGGTGCGAACGCGCATCAGCTCGTCCCAGCGGGTGGTGTAGCGCGGTGTGCGCCGTTCGCAGCGCAGCGCCCAGGCGGTGCCCGCACGCGGCAGGCCGAAGCGCACGGTATCGCGCCCCATCTCGCGGTTGAGCCGGTCCACCGCCGCCATCAGCCGCTGGCTGCGGCCACGCTCGGCCTCGCTGCGCGGCGCCAGCAGCGAGAGCTGATGGCGGTCGGCCTCCACCAGGTCGAGCAGCATCACGCCGCACTTCTGGTAGCGCGGCCCCTCGAGGAAGATCGCCTCGAGCCCCCGGGCGGCGGCCTCGAGCAGCGTGCGGCTGTCATCGCTGGGAGCCGGCAGCGGCACCACCGCGCTGTTGCGGTACTGGCGTTCGCCGATCTGGTGAGGGTTGGTGCGCAGGAAGACCATCACCGCGCGGGCCTGGCTGCCCTGGCCGCGCAGCTTCTCGGCGCCCCGGGCGGCGTGCTGGCGCACCGCCTCCTGCAGGTCGGCGAAGGCCCCGGTCAGCCGCCCGAAGGAGCGCGAGACCATGATGCGCTGGCGCGGCGCGTCGAGGTCATCGAGCACGATGGCCGGGCGACCGCGCAGCTCCCAGACGATGCGCTCCAGCACCACCGAGAAGTGGCGGCGGATCTGCTTGGGATCGGCCTCGCGCAGCTGCCAGGCGGTGTGGATCTCCATCAGCGCCAGCCGCTCGGCGGTGCGTCGCGCCACGCCCCACAGCTCGGTCACCGGCAGCCTCTCGAGCAGCGCACGGGTGGCCGGGGCGTCGGCCTCGAGCCGGCAGACGCCCTCGAAGGCCGCCTGCTTCTTGGCCGCGTGATTGGCCACCTTGGCCAGTACCCGGGTGGGCGCCAGCCCCACGCAGACCGGGATGCCGGTATCCCGGCGCACCGTCTCGCGCAGCCGCTGGGCATGCGCCTCCAGGCCGTCCGCCGCGAAACCGGTGAAGCCCACGAAGCTCTCGTCGATGGAGTAGGCCTCCACGTCCGGCGAGAACTCATCGAGGATCCGATTGACCCGCCGGCTCATGTCGCCGTAGAGCGCATAGTTGCTGGAGAGCAGCACCGCCTGGCGGCGGATGGCCGGCGGCAGCAGGTGCAGGGGCGCCCCCATGGCCACCCCCAGCGCCTTGAGCTCGTTGGAGCGCGCCACCACGCAGCCGTCGTTGTTGGAGAGCACGCCCACCGGCCGACCCTCCAGGCGCGGAGCGAAGGCCCGCTCGCAGCTGACGTAGAAGTTGTTGCAGTCGACCAGCGCGATCACGACTCGCCCCCCGGCAGGGCGTGGAGCACGTGGGTGACCACGCCCCACACCTGGCATTCGCGCCCGGCCAGGGGGATCGGCGCGAACCGCGGGTTGCTGGCCACCAGGAAGGTCCGCTCGCCGCGGCGCTCCAGGCGCTTCACGGTGGGCTCACCATCCACGGCGATCACCACCACCCGCCCGGGCAGCGGCTCCAGGCTGCGGTCCACCACCAGCAGGTCGCCGTCGTGGATGCCGTCGCCGAGCATGGAGTCGCCCTCGGCGCGCACGAAGTAGGTGGCGGCCGGGCGGCGCACCACGTGGGCATGCAGGTCGATCTCCACGTCCAGGTGATCGTCGGCGGGGCTAGGGAAGCCGGCCCGCACCCGACACCCCATCAGCGGCTGCGTCGCCGCTCCCGGCAGCGCCACCGCGCGGCCGATCGGCCGCACGGCGGTAGGCGTCGGCGAGCTCATGGGCACCTCCAGTTATACTGTATTCATGTACAGTATTCGCCACTTCCCTCCCATCTGGCAAGTCCCCCCGCATATTGACGAGCGCACCGAAAAGGCCTGCCGGCACCCGAAGGAGCGACGCTTCGCCGGCCTCCAACGGCAGCGGGCGGCCCAGTGGGGCCGCCCGCTGCACCGCGTCGCGGGGCACGGATCAGGTGGCCTGGCACGTCGCCGCAAGCTCCTCGAGCGGCACCGGCCGGCTGAAGAGATAGCCCTGGAAAGCCTCACAGCCGTGCGCGATCAGCCAGGCCCGCTGGGCCTCGGTCTCGACCCCCTCGGCGAGCACCTCCAGCTGCAGGCTGCGGGAGAGCGCGATGGTACTGGCGACGATGGCCGCGCTGGCCTCGTCCTCCAGCAGGTCGCGCACGAAGGACTGATCGATCTTGAGCTGGTCCAGCGGCAGGCGCTTGAGGTAGGAGAGCGAGGAGTAGCCGGTGCCGAAATCGTCCAGGGCGAAGGTTACCCCGTGCTCCTTGAGGCGCCGCATGGTCTCGCGAGACTCGTCGCGATCATGGACGAACAGGCTCTCGGTGACCTCGAGCTTGAGGCGCGATGGCGGTGCCCCGGTACGCGCCAGGATGGCCAGGGTCCGCTCGGCGAACTCCGGCTCGCGAAACTGCTCGGGGCTGACGTTGACCGAGAGCGTCAGGTCGGCCATTGCCGGATCCCTGACCCAGGCCGCCAGCTGCCGGCAGGCGGTCTCCAGCACCCAGCCGCCGATGGGCACGATCAGCCGGTTCTCCTCGGCCAGGGGGATGAACTCGCCGGGCGAGACCATGCCGCGCGCGGGGTGTGCCCAGCGCAGCAGCGCCTCGGCACCGATCATCTGGCCATCGGCGCCCATCTGGGGCTGATAATAAAGCCGGAACTCGTCCCTCGACAGCGCCTGGCGCAGGTCGGCCTCGAGCTGGGCGCGCCGCTGCAACTGCGCCTGCATGGCCGGGTCGAAGAAGCGCAGGGTATCGCGGCCCGCCTCCTTGGCCTTGTAGAGCGCCATATCGGCCTGCTGGAGGACCTGTTCCAGGGTCGTCTCGCGGTCGCGATAGAGGGTGATGCCGAGGCTCGCGGTCACCGAAAGCTCTCCGCCCGCCAGGCGCATCGGCGCCTGCAGCGCGCCGAGCAGCTTGTGGGCAATGCGCTCGGCCACCACCGCCACCTGAACCTGATCGTGACCCAGGTCGTGCAGCAGCAGCGCGAACTCGTCGCCCCCCAGCCGCGCCAGGGTGTCGGTCTCACGCAGCACCCGATCCAGCCGCATGGCGACCTGCTGCAGCAGGTCGTCGCCGATCAGGTGCCCTCGGGTATCGTTGACTCGCTGGAAGTTGTCCAGGTCGAGGTATAAAAGCGCACCGAACTGGCCGCTGCGATAGCTGTCCTTCAGCGCACTGGCCAGGCGATCCAGCATCAGCCGCCGATTGGGCAGCCCGGTCAGGGGATCGAAGAAGGCGAGCTGGTGGATCTCCTCCTCGGCCGCCTTGCGCCGGGTGATGTCGTTGAAGGTGGCCACGTAGTGGGTCAGCTCGCCGGCATCGTTGCGCACCGCGCTGATGGTCAGCCACTCGGGGAATATCTCGCCGTTCTTGCGACGGTTCCATATCTCGCCCTGCCAGCTACCATGCTGCTCCACGCTCTCCCAGAGCGCCTGATAGAAGTCGTCGTCGTGACGACCGGAGCGGAGCATGCCCGGATTGCGGCCCAGCACCTCCGCCTCCGAATAGCCGGTGATGCGGGTGAAGGTCTCGTTGACCCGCAGGATCGCGCCTCGCTCATCGGTGACCAGCATGCCCAGGTGCGTCTCGAAGGCCATGGCGGCGATACGCAGCTGGGCCTCGGTGGCGCGCACGTCGGTGACCTCGCGCACCACGGCCAGCACGCCGCTGAAGGCGCCTCCCTCGTCCAGCGGGCTCAAGATCGCGTGGAAGTCGCGCGGCACGCCAGCAAGCGTGACGCGATAGTCGATGTCCACCGGATCACCGCTGGCCCGCAGCGCCTCCAGGGCGCGATCGAGCTGGTCTGCCACGTCCGCCGAGAGGACCTCGCGGTAGTGGTGCTGCAGCAGCGCCTCGGCGTCGCCGACCAGCTGGTCGCGGTCCACGGCATGCACGTAGACGAAGCGTCCCTCGGCATCGAAGACGAAGATCATGTCCTGGATCGAGCCGACCAGGGCCTGCAGCCGCGCCTCGCGCTCCAGCACCGCGCGCCGCGCCTGCTCGCGCTCCTCGAGACGACAGCGCAGCTCGCTTTCGAGCCATCGCAGGCCAAGATAGTGGCGCAGCAGCCACCCGCCCAGCACGACCACCACCAGGAAGACGCCGCCCAGCAGCCAGAGCCGCTGCCACCAGTTCGCCAGCAGCACCTCGAGCTTCTCACCGACCACCACCAGCAGCGGCAGGTCGGTCACGCGCTGCTGGGCATAGAGCCGCTCGTGGCCGTCCAGCGGCGAGACGATGCGCTGCACCGTCGCGGCCTCGCCGCTCGCCAGGAAGGCCTGGGTCAGCGGCTCACGGACGCGCACGCCGAGCCTGTCCGTGGCCCCGCCGCCGTCGAAGGCAGGCCGGCGGGCGATCAGCTGCATCTCGGTATCGAGGATGGCGATGCTCTCCCCCGGCGTCATGCTCAGCCGCGAAAGCGACGTGGCGAAGATCGTCGGATCGAGGCGCAGTACGGCCAGGCCCTGGAAGCGACCGTCCGGCCCGCGCAGGCGGCGCACGTGAACGAGGTGATGGGTCTCAGCGAAGGGCGACCAGTAGAGCGGGGTCACCAGGGAGTCGAGGCGGCCATCACGGCGCATGGCGAGATAGAAGGCGCGTCCGCTGAGGTCATGGCCGGGGGGCCAGTAGGACGCCGAGGAGGCCACGACGCGCCCTGCGGCGTCGACCAGGCTCAGCTCGTCGATGAAGGCGAAGCGATCCCGCCGCTCGGCCAGCAGGGCCTCGATATCGGTCGGCGCCAACGCCGACTCCTCCTCCGCCAGGCGCCGCTCGAGCAGCGGCGACAGGTCGGCGAGAGCCTGCTCACCCACCGCGAAGGTAGTGCTCACCCACTCGGCCACGAGGTCGGCCCGCGCCTCGACGCGCGCCTCGGCGCCGTCGATCGCGCGCTGGCGATGATCGATGAGCACCCAGGCCAGGAAAATGGCCAGCGCCACCAGCGCCATGAGGTAGGTGCCGATGGCGCTCAGCCGAGGCCAGCCGTGTCGCCTGCCGGCCATGCGTGGAGAGTCCTTCATGCCGCCCGATATCCTTGTCTTATACGCCGGTAAGGCACCCCCAGTGTAATGGATTGTGGAGGGCTGTCTTCCCTCGATCCAACCCGACCACCCCCGGCGTGCGCTCGACGCGCTGCGCACGCTGGCGGCCCGACGTTGAAGCGACGGCGCGCAGCGGCCACCCTGAAGGCATCCGTCGATCACCGGATGACACGGGGACGCCCTCGCCATGGACGATGTCGCCAGCGACTTTCTCATCGCCAACGAACCCGCACTGCGCCTGGGCGTGGCGCTGTTGCTGGGTGCCCTGATCGGCATCGAACGCGGCTGGGTCGCCCGGGAGCAGCAATCCGGCGAGCGCATCGCCGGCATCCGCACCCACGCGCTGGTCGGCCTGCTCGGCGGCATCGCCGCGCTGCTGTCGGAGGCCGTCAGCAACTGGGCCTTCCCGCTGATCTTCCTGGCCCTGGCCGCCACCGGCCTGGTCGCCTGGTGGGCGAGGCTGAGCCAGCACCACGACTACAGCATCACCGGTCTGGTGGGGCTGCTGCTGACCTTCTGCTTCGGTGCGGTGGCGGTGGCGATCGACCTGGCACTGGCCACCGCCGGCGCGGTGATCACCGCCGTGATCCTCGACAACAAGCACGAGATCCATGGCCTGCTGAACAAGCTGCAGGCCCACGAGCTCGACGCCGGTCTCAAGCTGCTGCTGATCAGCGTGGTGATGCTTCCGCTGCTGCCCGACCGCGGCCTCGGGCCCGGCGAGGCGCTCAACCCCTACGAGATCTGGTGGATGGTGGTGCTGATCGCCGCGATCTCCTTCGTCGGCTACTTCGCCATGCGCGTGGGCGGAACCGAGAAGGGCATCCTCTTCACCGGGCTGTTCGCCGGCCTCTCCTCCTCCACGGCGCTGACCCTGCATTTCGCCCGGCTGTCGCGCCAGAGCCAGGAGGTCGAGGCGATGCTGGCCGCCGGCATCCTGGTGGCCTGCGGCACCATGTTCCCGCGGATCCTGATCTATGCCGCGGTGATCAGCCCGGGCCTGCTGCCCCGCCTGCTGCTGCCGATCGCGGCAATGGGCCTGCTGCTCTACCTGCCGGCGCTGCACCTCTGGCGCCGCCATCGTCGTACCCTCAGGGTCGACAGCCCGACCCCGATTCAGAACCCCCTGGAGCTGCGCACCGCGCTGCTGTTTGGCGGCCTGCTCGCGCTGATCATGCTGCTCGGCGAGTGGCTGCGCGATGGACTCGGCGAGGCCGGCATCTACCTGCTGGCGGCCGCCTCGGGGGTGGCCGACGTGGATGCCATCACCCTCTCGCTGACCCGCATGTCGCTGGAGCGGATCGCCCCCGCCACCGCGGTGCTGGGCATCATCATCGCCGCCGCGGTCAACAACCTCTTCAAGTCGGGGCTGGCCACCGCCTTCGGCACGCGGCGACTCGGCCTGCGCGTCGCCCTGCCGATGGTCGCCTCGATGGCGGTGGGCCTGGCGCTGGCCTGGCTTGCGTGAACGCCGAGCCCTCGGGCGGCCATGGGATGCCGACCCCGCGATTCACTGCCGATCGATCGCGAGCAGCGGCACATCGAGCCATCGGGCCAGGCCCTCGGCGCCATCGCGCATCACGGCATGGTGGTTCCAGGCGAACATCAGCTCGGCGAGCGTGCGGTAGACGCGGTCGAGGGGCGCCTCGAACCACCAGGTGGTGAGATAGCGAAGCTCCGTCATGCTCGAGTGCCTGGTCATGGTCCGGGGCGCGGAGGGGATGAAGACCTTCGCCGGCGGGTCGGGCGCTAGGTAGCCTCGTAGGGCCGGGCCGAGACCTCATCGGGGCCGTGGCGATTGAGGATCTCCTCCGCCTCCGGCTGCGACGCCTCGGGGACGATCACCTTGACCTCGCTGCTCTGCCTGTCGAGAAACAGCGTCTCCCGGGGAAAGCCCTCGGAGACCAGCTCATCGAAGGCATTGGCGGCCTTGTCGATGCTGCCATAGGCAGCCGTAACGGTCTGAGTCATGACACCCTCCACCACAGGGATAGCGAGCATCCGGCACCGGGCGGTGCCGGAACGCGGCGAGAGGGAGACATCCCCCTCGCCTGCAGTGTAGTCCTCACCGCTTACTCAACACCGCCTCGACACCGCATGAGCGATCGTCTCGGGCGTGCCCCCGAGCATCTCGCCCCTACGGCGACGGGTGGACCACCATGGCGGCCACGAACGACCGACCATGACGTCGACTCAGGTGAGGTGCACCGCCTCGAGGCGTGCCAGCACCTCGCCGTCGGCGTCGAGCAGCGTGAGTTGCTGGCCCTCGACCCGCCACTCGGCTACTTGGTCCAGCGCGTTCAGGAAGGCCTGCTCGGTCTGCATGCCATCCGGGCAGGCCATGCGAGTGCTCGCCAGCTTCGCGAAGCTCAAGGCATCGCCCTCCAGCCGATACTGGCCGGTCATGCGATTGCAGCCGGTGGAGCCCATCACACGCTGCTCGTCGGTATGCAGCACGAAGTGCGCCTCGCGCTGCTGCTCGACCACCGTGACCGGTGCGTCGCCGAGATACGTCAGCTTCCAGTAGGTGTTTACCAGCGGCTCGTCGACCGTGCGCTCGGCGGCCGCACATCCCGCCAGCAGCAGCGCCACCAGCAGCATTCCCGATACCTGGATAATCCGTTTCATGCGTTGCTCCTTGAGGATGAAGTGACTTCGCTCAGACCGCTCATATCCGTAAGGTTCCGTGCCCGCGGCCGCAGGCCCGCGCTCGCCGCTCAAGACTGCTCCTGAAGCTGCCAGTCATTGTCGGTGAGCGGCGCTCCCCCGTCGGGGGTGACGCGCACGGTATCGCTCAGGCCGATGCCCCACTGCCCCGGCAGGCGCAGGCAGAGCGGCAGGTGGAAGACCATGTCGGCCTCGAACTCGCGGTCCTGGCCGCGGGCGATGTAGCCCGTACCCTCGACCCAGCTGGGCGGGAACTGGGCCCCCACCGCATAGCCGAACACGCCGGAGAAGAAGGCCCGGTCGGCATGGGGGGCCAGCACGGCCTCGGCCGCCCGGGCCGCCTCGTCGAAGGTACGGCCGGGCCGCATGGTGGCGACCAGCGCCTCGAACATGCCGCGACAGACATCGCGCAGCGCCTGCATCTCGGCGCTGGCCCGGCCGGCCACGGCGGTGCGCATCATCGGCGCAGTATAGCGGTGGTAGGCGGAGCCGAACTCCAGGAACACCGGTTCGTCCGCGGCGATCACGTTTCGCTTGTGATTGACGTGGATGATGCTGATACGACGACCGCTGGTCACGATGGGCTGCAGGCTCATGAACTCGCTGCCGGCGGCCAGCAGGGCGCGGCTCCCCTCCGCCGCCACCTCGTTATCGGTGACGCCGGGAGCGATCGCCGCCATGGCCGCCCGCAGGCCGATGGAGGTGATTCGCGCGCTCTCGCGCAGGCAGTCGAGCTCCGCCGGCGTCTTGACGATGCGCAGGCGATCGAGCAGCTCGCCACCGTCATCGCGGAAGCGCTCGACCCCGAGCCGGGCCTGCAGCGCACGGATGACGCCGTGGCGCAGGCCGGCCCCGAAGGCGTCCAGGCCGATGGCCTGGAAGGGCGCGAGCACCTCGGCCAGCGGCTCGATCACCTCCTCGATGCCCTCCCAGCGATAGCCCAGTATCTCGTCCACCCGGGCGGTAACCACCGCCGGGCCGGTCTCAATGGAGGGCACCTGCAGCACCAGGCGCTCGGCCGAGACGACCAGGCAGGTGTGCACCGAGACCTCGAAGGTGTGGTAGCCCGTCAGGTAGAAGATGTCGGCGGGGTCGGTGAGCAGCAGCGCCTCGAGCCCGGCGCCGCGCATGGCCTGTCGCACGCGGCGACGACGGGAATCGAACTCCTCGGGGACGAAGGGCAGCTCGCGCTCGGCGAGGCACTCGGCCAGGGCATGGCGGTAGGCGTGGTGGTCCATCCGGTGAGGCTCCAGGGTCGGCGGGGTCACTGGCAGTGTAGCCATGACGGCCGTCACAACGGAGGCGCGATGGGCAAAATATCCCTGTTACCGTCCGCGTCGGTTTCGTAGAATCCAGCCACGAATTTCGACGCCATAGGACAATGCAATGGGCAGGGCCTTCCAGAACCGCAAGGAATCCATGGCCAAGACGGCCGACGCCAAGACCAAGGTGTACAGCAAGTACGGTCGCGAGATCTACGTCTGCGCCAAGCAGGGCGGCATCGATCCCGAGGGCAACCTGGCCCTGCGCGGCCTGATCGAGCGCGCCAAGAAGGACCAGGTACCGTCCCACGTCATCGACAAGGCCCTGGACAAGGCCAGCGGCGTGGGCGGCGAGGACTTCTCCACGGCCCGCTACGAGGGCTTCGGGCCGGGCAGCTGCATGGTCATCGTCGAGTGCCTGACCGACAACCCGAACCGCACCTTCGGCGACGTGCGCGGCTGCTTCACCAAGGCCAAGAGCAAGCTCGGCACCCCGGGCAGCGTCAGCCACATGTTCGATCACTGCGCCATCCTCGCCTTCAAGGGCGATGACGAGGAGGCCACCCTCGAGGCGCTGATGGAGGCCGATGTCGACGTCACCGACATCGAGAACGAGGCGGGCCAGATCACCGTCTTCGCCCCCCACACCGAGTACGCCAAGGCCAAGCAGGCACTGCTCGACGCCTTCGACGGAATCGAGTTCGAGGTCGACGAGATCCAGTTCGTGCCCCAGACCATGACCCCGGTCGACGGCGACGACGTGGCGCTGTTCGACAAGCTGGTGGACACCCTGAACGACCTGGACGACGTGCAGAACGTCTACCACAACGCCGAGATCGAGGGCCGGGGCTAAAGCGCCATTCGGGCCGTGGGCGGGGCCCCGTCTGGCACCTGACGTCTCCGGTGGGCGCCCGACGGCCGGTGTATCACTCCACCGTGATGGTGATGGCCTCGGAGGTCACCGGCGGGTCGAAGCTGACATGGTTGGCGTCCATGAACAGCAACTGCAGGGTGTGCTCGCCCGGCTCGAGCTCGAGATCGACCTCGGTCTGGCCGCCGCCGAAGTGGCGCAGGGTCTCACTGGCCGGCAGCGGCTGGTCGAGATCCACCTCGTCCAGCGGCGTGTCGACCAGAAGGTGATGGTGGCCGGTGCCCTCACGCGCCGTGCCGGCGGGCGCCACGCCCATGCCCGAGAGGCCCATGCGCACGGTGACGGGACTCTCGACGCTCGCCCCTGCCTCGGGTGAGATGAAGTAGACCTCGCTGCCCTCGGGGGCCGCGCTGCGCTCCGTCTGAGCCATGGCCGCCGAGGCCAGCAGCAGGCTGCCGGCCAGCCCCAGGCCCGCTATCCACTTGTTCATGACGCGTCTCCTTGTCCATCGACATACGATAGTGAGAAACGGCAGGGCTTCCGGCTCGGACGGCGGCCCTGCCGCCCACTCAGCCTAGTCGAACATTCCCGGCGCAGACACGACGAGGGAAACCATCGCACCAGCGTGCTCAGCGCGGGCCGTCCTCGCGGTCGCAGCCCAGCCTGCCGCCGCGGGCCCAGTGCTCGCCGTCCACCTCGTTGAAGAACACCTGCACGGACTCCGCCGAGTTGCCGTAGACCTCCTCGAACGCCTCGGTGATGCGCCGGGCCAGCTCACGCTTTTGCGCCACGCTGCGGGGAAACTGCTGAACGGTGACGATGGGCATGCTCGGCTCCTTAGGGGTGAAAGATGAGTGAGGGGGGAAATGAGCGTCCAAGATAGCAGAAACCCGCCTCGCGGCGGGTTTCATGGTCTCGTGGACAGCGGGCGCTCAGGCGACCGTCACGACTCGTCGTGGTCGGCTCGCCAGTCGGCCGCGGCCTCGGCCACGCCGGCGTCTCGTTCGCCGCTGAGGAGCGCCCGTCGCTCTTCCTCCTCCTCGCGCACGTCGTCGATCACCGTCATCAGGTCGTCCACGTCGACCTCGCGGGTGTCGTGCTCGAAGCAGCCGGTCAGCTCGCTCTCCGGATGCAGATCACCGGCCTCAAAGAGCGACCAGATCTCCTTGCCGTAGTCGGTCACCAGCAGCTCCGGGGCGAAGCGGCCGAAGTAGCGGCGCATGTTGTCGACGTCGCGCTCGAACATCCAGGCGGCGCTGTTGTTGCCGGCGGCATCCACCGCCTGGGGCAGGTCGATGATCACCGGGCCGTCGGCGGCGAGCAGCACGTTGAACTCGGACAGATCGCCATGCACCAGGCCGGCGCAGAGCATGCGTACCACGTCGCCGATCACCTTGGCGTAGTGGGCCCGGGCCTCGTCGGCCGTCAGGGTCACGTCGTCCAGCCGCGGGGCAGTCAGCCCCTCGGCGTCGGTGATCATCTCCATCAACAGCACGCCGTCAATGAAGCCAAAGGGCTTGGGCACCCGCACCTCGGCGGCCGCCAGCCGGTAGAGGGCATCGACCTCGGCATTGAGCCAGGCCTGCTCCTGCTCCTTCTGGCCGTAGCGGGTCTTCTTGGCCATGGCGCGGGAGCGGCGGCTGTTGCGCTCGCGGCGCCCCTCCTGATACTGCACGGCCTGCTTGAAGCTACGCTGCTTGGCCTCCTTGAAGACCTTGGCGCAGCGCCGCTCGCCGTGGGAGCGCACCACGAACACCTGGGCTTCCTTGCCACTCATCAGCTGGCCTTCGACCTCGTCGATCAGGCCATCTTCGACCAGCGGCTGTAATCTCTTGGGTATCTTCATGTCACCACGTTGGCATAGAACCCGGCGGCTGGGTATGCGCCGGGCGAATCGCGTTGCAGGATCGGTCAGCGGCGGATGCGACGGGCCCGGAAGCTGCGTCCCTTGATCCGGCCATTGGCCAGCTGGTCGAGGGCCGCCCCGACAACGTCGCGGCGCACGGCCACGTAGGCACTGTTGGCCAGCACCTTGATCTTGCCCACCTGATCGCCGGCGATCCCGCCCTCGCCGGTCAGGGCGCCAAGGATGTCGCCGGGGCGCACCTTCTGCTTCTTGCCGCCGCCGAGCTCCAGCGTCGCCATGGCCGGCGTGAAGGGCGAGCGCTCCAGCACCGCGCGGGAGGGCAGCGGCTCCGGGGCGAGGGTCTCGCCGAGGAAGTCGGCGAGGCGTGCCAGCCGGTACTCCTCCTGGTCGGCCACCAGGGTACAGGCCACCCCGGAGCCGCCGGCGCGACCGGTGCGCCCGATGCGGTGGACGTGCACCTCAAGCTCACGGGCGATGCGGTAGTTAAATACCGCATCCAGCGACGCGATGTCGAGCCCGCGGGCGGCCACGTCGGTGGCCACCAGGATCGAGGCGCTGCCGTTGGCGAACAGCACCAGCAGGCGATCGCGATCGCGCTGCTCCAGGTCGCCGTGCAGCGCCAGGGCGCTGAAGCCCGCGTCGTTCAGGGCCTCGGCGACCTCGTCGGTCTCGCGCTTGGTGTTGCAGAACACCACGCTGGACTCGGGCCGAACCTGCAGCAGCAGGCGGCGCAGCGCCTCGAAGCGCGCCGATTCGTCGGCCACCCGATAGAAGTGCTGGCGGATGGTGGTGTCGTCGTGGGGCTCGTCGACCTCCACCGTGACCGGCTCGCGCATCAGCCTCTCGGCGATGGGCCGGATGGCCTCGGCATAGGTGGCACTGAACAGCAGCAGCTGACGGCGCGCCGGGGTCTCGGCGATGATCGCCTCCATGGCGGCCTGGAAGCCCATGTCGAGCATGCGATCGGCTTCGTCCAGCACCAGGGTCTCGAGCTCGGAGAGATCGAGCGTGCCCTTGCGCAGGTGCTCCTCCACTCGCCCCGGGGTGCCGACGACGAGATGCGCGCCATGCTCCAGCGAGGCGCGCTGCGGCCCCAGGGGGGCGCCGCCGCACAGGGTCAGCACCTTAACGTTGGGCAGGCTGCGCGCCAGGCGGCGCAGCTCGCCGGCCACCTGGTCGGCGAGCTCGCGGGTCGGGCAGAGCACCAGCCCCTGCACCCGAGAGGACGTGAGGGTCAGCCGCGAGAGCAGGCCCAGGCCGAAGGCCGCGGTCTTGCCCGAGCCGGTCTTCGCCCGGGCGATCACGTCGCGACCCGCCAGCATCGGCGGCAGGCTCTCGGCCTGGATCGGCGTCATGGTGCGATAGCCAAGCGTGGCGAGGTTGGACAGCAGTTCCGGCGCCAGCAGCAGCGCGGCGAAATCGGCAGAGGAATCAGACACGTATTAGACCTGCAAGAAAAGGCGGGCAGCGTGACGGGGCGCGATGACGGCGGGCGCCGCCCGCCCGGGACCACGGGAGCGAGGATGAAAGTCGGCCAGCATAGCAGAAAGTGCCGCCCTTCGCCCGCAAGCCCATGGCGGCGCGTTCTTCCGCGACAACGAGCCTCGGCGTCCATCCGGCTCGGGCGTGCCATAGTGACTGGAGAGATGTCGCCACCAGAGGGGAGAACAGATGCAGGAGCGACAGGTCGAGATCGCCATCATTGGGGCCGGCAGCGCGGGCTTGAGCGCCTGGCACGCCGCCCGCAAGCACAGCGACAGCGTGCTGCTGATCGAGGGCGGCGCCTACGGCACCACCTGCGCCCGGGTGGGCTGCATGCCCTCCAAGTTGCTGATCGCCGCCGCCGAGGCCGCCCATCAGTCTCGCGAGGCCAACGGCTTCGGCGTCCGGGTGGGCCCGGTCGAGGTGGACGGGCGCGCCGTGATGGAGCGCGTCCGGCGCGAACGCGACCGCTTCGTGGAGGGCGTGCTCGGGACGGTGGAGCGCCTCGGCGAGGCGAACCGCCTGGAGGGCCACGCGCGCTTCGCCGACCCGCACACCCTGATCGTCGGCGAGCACACCCGGGTAACGGCCCGCACCATCGTCATCGCCACCGGTTCGCGGGGCACCTGGCCGGGCTTCTTCGCGGCGGCCGGCGACCGGCTGATCGTCAACGACGACGTCTTCGACTGGGTGGACCTCCCCGAGTCGGTGGCCGTGTTCGGCCCCGGGGTGATCGGCCTGGAGCTCGGCCAGGCGCTGCACCGGCTGGGCGTGCGCCTGCGGGTGTTCGGCGTCGGCGGCGCCCTGGGGCCCTTTCGCGACGAGACCGTGCGGGCCTACGCGGAGCGCACCTTCAACGAGACGTTCTACGTCGATCCCGACGCCGAGGTAGAGCGGATCGAGCGCAACGGCGACGCCGTGGCAATTACCTTCCTCGAGCGCGACACCGGCGAGCGCCTCACCGAGCGCTTCGACTACCTGCTCGCCGCCACCGGCCGGCAGCCCAACCTCGATCGGCTCGATCTCGAGCGGGCCGGCCTGGCGCTGGACGACCAGGGCGTGCCGCGCTTTCACCGCTTCACCCTGCAGTGCGTGAACGCCGATGAGAGCCCGGGCCATGTCTTCATCGCCGGCGACGCCAACCAGGCGCTGCCGCTGCTGCACGAGGCCAACGCCGAGGGGCGCATCGCCGGCGACAACGCCGGGCGCTATCCGGAGCTGCGCGCCGGCCACCGCCACGTGCCCCTGGCGGTGGTCTTCACCGAGCCGCAGATGGCCACCGTCGGCGCCAGTCGTGGCGAGCTCGTGCGCCAGTTCGGCGACGACTGTATCGCCACCGGCGAGGCCTCCTTCGAGGACCAGGGGCGAGCCGTGGTAATGCGCCAGAATCGCGGCCTGATGCGCCTGTATGCCGAGCACGGTTCGGGCCAGTTCCTGGGCGCCGAGCTGTTTGGGCCGCGGGTCGAGCACCTGGCGCACCTGCTGGCCTGGATGCTGGAGCAGAAGTGCAGCGTGGGCCGCCTGCTCGAGATGCCCTTCTACCACCCGGTGCTGGAGGAGGGCCTGCGCAGCGCCCTGCGAGACCTCAATGCCAGCCTGCGCCAGGGGCCGGCGATCATCGAACGCTGCATGGAGTGCGGCCCGGGAGACTGAGCATGACGCCACGACGGATCACCTCTGGCATCACCTCGTCCATCACCTCGTCCATCACTTCTGCCATCACCTCTGCCATCGCGTCATCGATCGCGGCGGCGTCCGCCGCCGAGGCGCTTAGGGAGCGGTTGGAGGAGTGGCAGGCAACGCCGACCGGGATGGCCCCGCCGTCGTAAGGAGCGCCCCATGGCCCTGCCGCTTCCGCCTCGACTCCTCCTGTCCCGCCGCCGGCTGCTGCGCGGCCTGCTCGCCGCGGCGGCCGCCTCGGCGCTGCCCGGCGCACTGGCACGGTCGGCCGAGCCGCTGACCCGCACGCTGCCCGGCACAGGCGTGGCGCTGCCTCGGGTGGGCCTGGGCAGCTGGATCACCTTCAACGTCGGCGACGATCCGCTGCTGCTCGAGGCCTGTACCGCGGTCATGGCGGCCTTCTTCGCCGCGGGAGGGCGCCTGATCGACTCCTCGCCGATGTACGGCACGTCCCAGGCGACGATCGGCCACGCCCTGAAGCAGCTCCAGGCCGTCGAGCGCGTCTACGCCGCCGACAAGGTCTGGACCTCGAGCCGCGACGCAGGGCCTGAGCAGATCGAGGCCTCCCGCCAGGCCTGGGGGGTGCCGCGCTTCGATCTGCTGCAAGTCCACAACCTGCGGGGCTGGGAGGGTCACCTCGAGACCCTGCAGGCGATGAAGGCGACCGGCGAGGTGCACCATCTCGGCATCACCACTTCCCACGGGCGACGCCACGACGAGGTGGAACACATCCTGCGCCGGGTGTCGCTGGACAGCGTCCAGCTCACCTACAACATCGTCGACCGCGAGGCCGAACGGCGCCTGCTGCCGCTGGCCCGGGAACGCGGCATCGGCGTGATCGCCAACCGCCCCTTCCAGCGCAAGCGCCTGATCCGGCGCCTGGCGGGCAAGCCACTGCCGCCCTGGGCCGCCGAGATCGGCGCCGAGACCTGGGCGCAGTTCATCCTCAAGTTCATCATCTCCCACCCGGCGATCACCTGCGCCATCCCCGCGACCACACAGGTCGAGCATGTCCGCGAGAACCTCGCCGCCGCCCGGGAGCCGCTGCCCGACGAGGCGCTACGCCGGCGCATGGCCGATCACGTGCGGGGGCTCTAGGGCATGGGCGGCAGCGCCTGGTGGACCTATCGCCCCGAGGATCTGCTGATGTTCTCGCCGCGGGTCTACGCGCGGCTGTTCGAGCTGCACAACCAGGCCCTGTGGCCCGCCCAGCTGCTCGGCCTGGCGCTGGGCGGCGTCGCCCTGGCGGTCCTGCTACGCCCCGGCCCGCGGGGCACTCGCCTGATCGTCGCCCTGCTGGCCGTGGCCTGGGCCTTCGTGGGCTGGGCCTTCCTGTGGCAGCGCTACGCCCCCATCCACTGGGGCATCGCCTATGTCGCCCCGCTGTTCGGCCTCCAGGCGCTGCTGCTGGCGGGCCTGAGCACTCTACGCGCAGGGCTCCACCTGCCGCGACGGTGGAACGTGCGGCGCGGCCTGGGCATCGGGCTCTTCGCCTATGCCCTGCTCCTGCATCCGCTGGTTACCACGGCGACGGGGCGCGGCCTCGCGGGCGCCGAAATCCTCGGGCTCACCCCCGACCCGCTCGCCATCGCCACCCTGGGCGTGATGGCCATGGCCGAACCGGCCCGTCACGCCTGGGCGCTGCTGGCCCTTCCCGCCCTCTGGTGCCTGCAGAGCGGGTTCACCCTTTACATCCTCGGCGAGCCCGGCGCCTGGCTGCCGCTGCTGGCCGTCATCACGGCCCTGGTGGCGCGGTGGTGGCCGGCGCCTGCCGCACAGCGTTGACTCGCGCCGACCGGACACCGCGCCGAGGCTGTTAAGCTGATGTCCAGCTTACGTTTTCCCCGCGGATCAGGAGTTATCGCCCATGCCCAGGTTCCGCCTGCTGATCGCCCTCCTGCCACTGGCCATGCTTCAGGCCTGCGGCCCGGACGAGGCCTCGGTCGCCACGCTCGAGCCGCCCGCCCCCGGCGAGACGCTCAGGGTGGCCACCCGCAACGCCGCCACCACCTACTACCTCGACCGCCGTCAGGCCCCCGCCGGCCCTGAGCACGATCTGGTCGAGGGCTTCGCCGAGGCCAACGGCTGGCAGGTCGAGTGGGTTCAGCTGGGCTCCACCGCCGAGGTGCTGAAGGCCCTGGAGAGCAACACGGTCGACCTGGCCGCCGCCGGCCTGACCCATCTGCCCTCGCGTGACGAACGCTTCCGCCAGGGGCCGACCCATACCGACGTCGTCGAGCAGCTGGTGTGCCACCGCGAGATGCGCCCGATGCCCCGCGAGGTAGAGGAGATGGCCGACGTCGAGATCCGCGTCACGGAGGACTCCAGCTACACGGAACGACTCGATAGCCTCTCCAACGATCACACCGGGATCACCTACGCGGAGGATCCGCGCACCACCGAGATGCTGCTGGCCGCGGTCGCCGAGCGACAGATCGACTGCACCCTGGCCGACTCCAACATCGTGCAGGTGGTACGCCGCCACTTCCCGCACCTGGAGGTCGCCATGAACCTGACCCGTGGCGATCGGCTGGGCTGGTACCTGTCCGCCGGGCATCAGGCCCTCGCCGCGCAGGCCCGGGAGTGGATGGCAAGCCCCGAGGGCGAGGCCAGCGTCGAGACGATGCAGCACCGCTACTACGACTACATCGGCGACTTCGATTTCGTCGACCTGCGGGCCCTGAACCGGCGCATCGAGGAGCGCCTGCCCTCGCTGCTGTCGTACTTCTTCGCCGCCGCCGACGAGACCGGCATGCCCGCCGACCTGCTCGCCGCCCTGGCCTACCAGGAGTCGCACTGGGACCCCCGCGCCGTCTCCCCCACCGGAGTACGCGGCATCATGATGCTGACCCAGAACACCGCCAAGTCACTGGGCGTCGCCAATCGCCTGGATCCGGCCGAGGCCATCGACGGCGGCGCCCGCTATCTGGCCGACCGGCATGACCGGCTGCCCGACACCATCCCCGAACCGGACCGCACTTACCTGGCACTGGCCAGCTACAACGTCGGCCGTGGCCACCTGCTGGACGCCCGCAAGCTGGCTCGCGAGCTCGGCAAGGACCCGGACTCCTGGGCCGACATGAAGGAGGTGCTGCCACTCAAGGCCGACAAGCGCTACTACCCCCAGACCCGCTACGGCTATGCCCGGGGCTACGAGCCGGTGCACTACGTGCAGCGGATCCGCAACTACCTGGACGTCATCAGCGCCGCGGTGGAATGGCTTCCCCTGGAACCCCAGGACGCCGAGGACGAGAGCCTCACCCAGCAAGGCTAGGCCAGGCGTCCTCGATCAGGCCGTCGCGGGGGAATTGATGGCCAGGTGCACGGCGATCACCGCCATCATCACGCCGATGGTGCCGTCGATCGCCCGCCAGGCGAGCGGCCGGGAGAGCCAGGGGGAGAGCGCCGCGCCGCCCCAGGCCAGCAGGCTGAACCAGAGGATCGAGGCGGTGACCGCCCCGGCCACGAAGGTGGCTGAACTCTGCTGCTGGGCGCCGATGGAGGGGATCAGCAGCAGGGTATCCAGGTAGACCTGGGGATTGAGCAGGGTGACCGCGAGGGTGGCCAGCAGCACGCGCCTCGGGCTGCGCTCGCTCGCCCCGTCGACGGAGAGCCCCTGACGGCCAGTGGCGGCGCGCAGGAAGGCCTGGGCCGCCAACCAGGTCAGGAAGACCACGCCCAGCCAGCGCAGCGCCTCCAGGGCGCTCGGCATGCTCAAAAGCACCGCACTGACCCCGAACATCCCGGCCAGGATCAGCAGCGCATCGGTACTCATGCAGAGCCCCGCCGACCACCAGTGGTGCTCGCGGCGCACCGCGACGCCCAGCACGTAGGCATTCTGCGCGCCGATGGCGATGATGATACCGCCGCTCACCAAAAGCCCGGTGACATAGCTCTCCAGCATCGCGTTTCCCCTCCTGAATCCCGTCGAGAGGGGCCAGCATAGCGATGCCACCACATCTATAAAAATCATCCTGCTAATATCACATCAGCTTTGCTTATACTGAACTTCTGCTGCATCTGCCCGAAGGAGGGCCCATGCTTGACTACAAGCTGCTCCAGGCGCTGGCCACGGTGATCGAGTGCGGCGGCTTCGAGCGCGCCGGCGAGCAGCTGGGTCTCTCGCAATCGGCGATTTCCCAGCGGATCAAGGCGCTGGAGGTCCGCCTGGGCCAGCCGGTGCTGGTCCGCCACCCACGGCTCGCGCCCACCCCGGCGGGCCAGCGGCTGCTCAACCATGTCCAGCAGGTACAGCTGCTGGAGCGCGACCTGCGCACGACGCTGCCGACCCTGGAGGAGGCCGCGCCCCGCCTGCGCATTGCCCTCAATGCCGACAGCCTGGCCACCTGGTGGGCCGAGGCCGTGGGCGACTTCTGTCGTGCCCGGGGCCTGCTGCTGGACCTGGTGGTCGAGGATCAGGACGTGGGGCTCAAGCGGCTGCGCGACGGGGAGGTGGCGGCCTGCCTCTGCGCCAGCGACCGTCCCATCGCCGGGGCCCGCTGCGTGCCGCTGGGCACCATGGTCTACCACCCCTACGCCACCCCGGACTACATCGCCCGCCACTTCCCGACGGGGCCGACGGCCGAGGCCTTCCGTCGCGCCCCGGCCATCGTCTACGGCCCCCATGACCAGCTGCAGCATCGTTTCCTGGCGAGCTGCGGCTACCACGGCCGCTTTCCCTACCACCTCTGCCCCTCGTCGGAGGGGTTCGTGCGCCTGACGCTGGCCGGCATGGGCTATGGCATGCTGCCGCGCATGCAGGTGGCGCCGCTGATGACGGAAGGCCGGCTGGCCAGTCTGGCCCCCGAGCGGGCGCTGTCCGTGCCGCTCTACTGGCACTTCTGGCGACACAGCGGCGAGGCGCTGGAGCAGCTGACGGAGGTGCTGAGCGAGGTTCGGCTAGAGTGAGTCGCGCTCGAGTGAGCCCGAGGCGACGACCCGCCCGGCCCGACTGGCGGCAGCGATGGTCAGTCGAGCGAAAGCCTGTATGATGATCGAGCAACATATTTATCGCAGGGAGCAGCAGACACGATCGAGCATTCTTTCCAGCCAGCACGGGAGGTTCACATGAAGGTCTACAAACCTGAATGGCAGTGCACGTTTAGCGTCAACGAGGGCATGGAAGAATCCGCCAGCTGGAAACAGCGAATGGCCTGGCGCTTCAGGGCCTTCGCCGATCGGCTGGACGGCGGCGGTAGAACGCTGAAGATTGACTGCAACGTGACCCCCGAAGTGAGCCGCGAGGACGTCGATACCTGCCTGGAGAAGGGCTTCGCCGTGACCCAGGGCCTGCTGATCCAGTTCGCCCATCAGGCCGCCTGCGAGAACGTCATGCGCGATGCCAAGGCGGAACTCTTCGAGGAACAGCCTCAACGCTGAGGCCATGAGCACGATGCTGCGCTCACCGCACCCCATTCGGCCTCGCCGGATGGGGTGTTTTCGTTGGGGAGCGATCCCGGCAAGCCTCGCCGCCGGGACATCGAGACCGACCGGCTTGGCCCGTTCGCCACTCTGCATTAGACTGGTCGTCTAGTACGACACGTACCCCGCACACCGACAGGAGTCACACGATGCAATCTCGCTTCTTCACCATCAACGATCACCCCCAGGGCACGCCGGCCCGCGAGCTGTTCGAACTGCACGAGCAGGCGCTGCCCGAGCTCGCCGAGGGCGAGGTGCGCGTCCGCAACAGCTGGCTGTCGGTGGACCCCTACATGCGCGGCCGCATGAGTGGCGTGACCACCTACATCGAGCCCTTCGAGCTCAACGCGCCGCTGGAAGGCGCGGCCATCGGCGAGGTCATCGAATCCCGCGCGGCGGAATTCCCGGTGGGCACCAAGGTGCGCCACATGGGCGGCTGGCGCGACGTCGCCCAGCTGCCCGGCGCCGAGCTGGAGACCCTGCCCGCCTATGAGGTGCCGGAGCAGGCCTACCTGGGCGTGCTCGGCATGCCGGGCATGACCGCCTGGACCGGCCTCAACCGCATCGCCGAGATGCAGGAAGGCGACAACGTGCTGGTCAGCGGCGCCGCCGGCGCGGTGGGCTCGCTGGCCGTGCAGCTGGCCAAGGCCAAGGGCGGCACCGTGGTCGGCATCGCCGGCTCCCAGGAGAAGCTCGACTGGCTCGAGGCGCACGGCGTCAAGGCGGTCAGCTACAAGGGCAAGAACGCCCCCCAGCTCACCGAGGCCCTCAACGCGGCCTGCCCCGAGGGCTTCGACGTCTACTACGAGAACGTCGGCGGCACCTGCCTCGAGGCGGCGCTGAACACCCTGAAGGTCGGCGCGCGCATCGCCGTGTGCGGCATGATCGCCCGCTACAATGACGACGCTCCGAGCGCCGGGCCGGGCAACCTGGCGATGATCCTGATTCGCCGCGCTCGCATGGAAGGCTTTATCGTCTTCGATCACTGGGCGCACTATCCGCAGTTCCTCGAGGAGGTCGGCCCGCAGGTCGAGAACGGCCGGATCGACTACGAGGAGACCGTCGAGGAAGGCCTCGAGCGCACCCCGGACGCCTTCCTCAAGCTGTTCGAGGGCGCCAACCGCGGCAAGATGCTGGTCAGGCTCTGATCCGCATCGCATGACGCAAAGAGGGGGCGCCGGCCAAGCCGGCGCCCCCTTTGCCTTCCCTCTCTCGGGCTGAGATCCTGAAGCGCTCGACGTGTCGGACACCCAGCCCCGCCGCGCGCCTCACCCCGCTCACGCGACCGCCCTAGCCTGCGCTCGCACGGCCCTGCCCCGAGGAGACGGCCATGAACGCCATCAATCCCGAGAAGCTTTACCACAGCAAGTGGACCGCCGTGCACCCCCGCCACAAGGAGAAACACTTCCTGGTGACGAAGCTCGTGCGCGACGAGGAGGAGACCGTGGTCGAGGTGATCCTCGAGGCGATCTACACCCACCGCGAGACCACCCTGCCCTGGCGAGCCCTCAAGGAAGACGACACCTGGCGGATGGGCTGGAAATAAGCGCCGGGTGCATCAGCACCCGGCCGTCGTGTTGCCTCGATGGCCTTGCGGCCCTCAGCCGCGCGGATCCAGCACGCCGGCGTAGCGGACCCCGCTGAGCAGGGCCATCTCGCGCTGCCAGGTCGCGAGGTCCTCGCGATGGAACTGATCCAGGCGGTGGTGGCCGCAGGCCCGCGCCAGCACCTGCATCAGCGCGACGGAGGACTCGAGGAAGGTCTGCAGCTGGCGGGCGGACTTGTCGACGTCGAGGCGCTGGCGCAGGTCCTGGCGCTGGGTGGCGATACCCGCCGGGCAGTTGTTGGTGTTGCAGATTCGCGCGGCCACGCAGCCGATCGACTGGATGGCGCTGTTGGCGATGGCGATGCCGTCGGCACCGAGTGCCATGGCCTTGACGAAGTCGCTCGGCACCCGCAACCCGCCGGTGACGATCAGGGTGACGCGGCCGCTGGCGCCCTGCTCATCGAGGTAGCGCCGGGCCCGCGCCAGCGCCGGAATGGTGGGCACGCTGATGTGGTCGCGAAAGAGCGTCGGGGCCGCCCCGGTGGCGCCGCCGCGGCCGTCGAGGATGAGGTAGTCGGCGCCGGCATCGAGCGCGAACTGGATGTCCCGTTCGATGTGGTTGGCGCTGAGCTTGAAGCCGATCGGAATGCCGCCGCTCAGCTCGCGCACCCGATCCGCGAAGTGGCGGAAGTCGGCGACCGAGTGCAGATCCTCGAAGGTCGGCGGCGAGACGGCCGGCTCGCCCTCGGGGATGCCGCGCACCTTGGCGATCTTGCCGGTGTTCTTGTTGCCCGGCAGGAAGCCCCCGGTGCCGGTCTTGGCACCCTGCCCGCCCTTGAAGTGGAAGGCCTGGACCTTCTCGAGCAGCGCCTCGTCGTAGCCGAACTGCGCACTGGCGAGCTCATAGAAGTAGCGCGAGTTCTCCTGCTGCTCCTCGGGCAGCATGCCCCCCTCGCCGGAACAGATGCCGGTGCCGGCGCGCTCGGCCCCGCGGGCCAGGGCGATCTTGGCCTCCTCGGAGAGGGCGCCGAAGCTCATGTCCGAGACCATCAGCGGCATGGAAAGCCTCAGCGGCTTCTTGGCCTCGGGGCCGATCACCAGTTCGGTGGCGACCTCGGCCCCCTCCCCGAGCGGCTGAGTCGCCAGCTGGGCGGCCATGATCTGCAGGTCATCCCAGTGCGGCAGGGTGTGGCGCGGCACGCCCATGGCGGTGGTCGGCCCGTGGGGCCCCATCTGCTCGAGCCCCTCGCGGGCCAGCTGATGGATGAAGGCCACCGTGGGCTCCTCCTCGGTGGCCCTGGCCTCGGGCTGACTCTCGGACTGGCTCCCGGCCTCGTCCGACGCGTCCGATGCGCTCGATTGGTCGGCGTCGTCTCCGGGGCCTTCCTGGCCCACCTGATCATCACTGAAGCGCGCGTGAGTGCCATCGCAATAGGGCGCATCGGCGGTGTGCTTGCAGCGGCACAGGGTGACCTCGCCGTCCTCTTCGGCCACGAAACTCTTGGACGTGAAGCCGGTGCCGGCGTGGGAGCCGTCGCAGAAGGGCTGGTCGGCCGAGCGTCCGCAGCGGCAGAACGCGTACTCCTTGCCCTTGGTCAGGGTCACGGTCACGGGCGAGTTGGCGGCTATCACGGGCTTGTTCATGGGCACGGGCTCCTTGATCTGGACGTCGATACTCCCTGCCAAGATAGCCACCTACCGCGAACGGCGAAAACCCCGCGACCTCGATACGCCCGATCGGCCCTGACTATCGAAGCGTGCTGTCGGTCCCGATGGCCGGCCCCGATAGGCCCACGGCGCTCGGTCAGCGATGATCCGTCGACGACACTCAGTTCACGGAGATCCATTTGCGAAGAACAAGGCCGCATAGGGGCGCTGGATGGCGCGACGCACCTCGGCGAGCGAGAAGGCTCGCACGAAGGTGTCGAACAGCTGCCCCTGAAACCACAGCTCGACCACCGGCAGCGAGAAGATGCGCCGCTGGGCGCACAGTGCCGTGGCCTCGCCCTGACAGTCGACGTAGAGGGCCTCCAGGTGGGGAAACTCGTCGGCCAGCATCGCCGCGAGCCGAGGCTTGATGGCCTGGCACACGCCGCAGGCCCGGCCGCCGTAGAGCACCAACACCGCCGGGCGCGCGGCCAGGGCGGCCTTTAGGGCGTCGTGATCCGCGATGGGCGTCACGGTGCCGGCTCGCCGGGGTCGGGCGCCTGCTCGGGTGACGCGTAGGGTGTCGCATCAGCGGCATCGGGAGACGCGCCGGGCGCCTCACTGGCGGCACGCACGAAGCGCGTCAGCCGCACCTCAACGGTAACGGTGAGCGTCTCGAGCGCCGCCGCCCGCTCCCGGCCCTCGACGCTGGCACGATAGAGGTGCGGGGTCATCGCCAGCAGGTCGGCGATGGGTGCGGGGCCCTCGAGCGCGAGGGAGTAGCGCACAGTCTCGGTGTCGAGGCCCGTGAAGCCCTGCGGCGCCGGAGGCCGTTCCGTGCGCTCGGGCTTCAGCTGGGGATAGATGATCTCGCGCAGCTCGCGCAGGTGATCCGGCCCGGCCTCGGCCAGCAGCAGCACCCCGCCGGGCTTCATCACCCGGGCGAACTCCGCGGCCACCGGAAAGCCGAACAGGCACAGCAGCCGATCCAGCGTGCCCGTCTGCACCGGCAGGTGGGCGTTGCTGCCCACCACCCAGCTGGCCGGCATCCCCGCCTGCTTGCCCTGCCGGGCGGCGGCGAGCACCGCCCACTTGGAGATATCCAGGCCCAGCAGGCCCAGCGGCGGCGCCTCGTCAGTCGCCGCATCACTCGCCCCTTCGAGTCCCTCGTCACGCCTCTCGCGACATCTCTCTTCATAAGCGCGGGTCAGCTCGCGCAGGTAGTAGCCCTCGCCGCAGCCGGCATCGAGGCAGTTCAGGGTGCCCGGCTCCGCGCCATCCAGCACGGCGCGGCTGACCGCGTCGGCGACCGGCCGATAATAGCCGGCCTCGAGGAAGCGCTGACGCGCCGCGATCATCGCCTTGCTGTCGCCGGGATCGCGGGAGCGCTTCTGCTGCACCGGCAGCAGGTGCACATAGCCCTGCCGGGCGATATCGAAACTGTGCCCGGCGGCGCAGCGCCAGGCGCCATCGCGGCGCTCAAGCGCCTCGCCGTCCAGCGGACAGGCCAGTGCCTCGAAGGGTGTGCTGCTCATGACGGTGACCTCGGCCCGGTGGTGAATGTCTCTCGAACGCCCTGTTCGCACGCTCTGATCGATCGACGGCGATGATAGCATCCTCACCCGCGGCCGAGCGCGCCGGCCGGCATCGCCATCCCGGTTAGATAGTGAGCGGCTTGGCAGGTCCCGGGGGGAACGGTATCGTGCCGCGTTCCGCCCTCGACGCGATCCGCCGCCATGACGACCCAGACACTCCCCCGCTCCCTCGACGACGCCCCGGCCCTCTCCAGTCTGCTGCTGGCCCTGGTGGCCGCCGTGGGCATGGCCACCATCGGCGTCATCTCGCGCGTGACCGGCCTGCCGGCGGAGAGCATCACCTTCTACCGGCTCGGCCTCGGCGCCGCCTGCCTGCTCGCCTACCTGCTGCTGACCGGCCGCGTCGCCGGGCTGCGCACGCTGCCCGCCCGCAGCGTGGTGGTGAGTGGCGCCCTGCTGGCCGCCTTCGTGCTCTGCTACGTGCAGGCGATGAACCATACCCGCATGGCCAACGCCATCCTGATGGTCTATCTCGCCCCGGTCTGCGCCTCGGTGGTCGCCCACTTCCTGTTCGGTGAAAAGCTGGGGCCGCGCCAGACGGCGCTGATCGGCGCCGCACTGCTGGGCTTCGCCATGATGCAGGAGTTCCGCCTCGAGCTTGACGGCGGAAGCGACGCCCTGGGGCTGGGCTTCGCACTGCTGGCCATGCTGGCCTACACCGGCTTCATCCTCTGCAACCGCCGCCTGCCCCGCGACATGGACGACGCAACCGGCGCCTTCTGGCAGCTAACGGTCGGCGCGCTGGTGATCCTGCCCTTCGCGCTAAGCCAGCCCCAGGGACTCGCGGCGGCCCCCTGGCAGTGGCCATGGCTGGTGGCGGCGGGCGTGCTGCCCGGCTTTTTGGCGCTGCTGTGCGCGGTGATGGCGATCAACCGCCTGCCCACGGCGCTCTACGGCACCCTGGCCTACTGCGAGCCGGTGGCGGTGGTGATCTTCGGCTGGACGCTGTTCGGCGAGGCGCTGGGGCCGCTGCCGCTGGCCGGCTGCGCGCTGATCCTCTTAAGCGGCATGGTGCAGGCCTCACTCGGTGCCACGCGCCCGGCGCCGAGCCCCGCCTGAGCCGAGCCGCTACGCGGCGGTTCGCGCTGCAGGCAGCGCTCCTGCGAATTTCACCCGTATCACGCTGACCTGCGATGGCCCGAAAAAAGGCCGGGCCGCCTGAGCGACCCGGCCCTTGGCGCGACGTGCGCCCCGCCTCGGGGCGCGGCCGGGCTACTCGCCCTGGCCAGCGGCGACCGCCGCCTGCGGCTCGGCGCGAGACTCGATGCGCTCGCCCTCGCTGCGGCCGATGACGGCGGTGCCGACCAGGTCGCCGGTGACGTTGAGCGCCGTGCAGCCCATGCCGACCAGCGCATCGATGGCGGTGAGCAGCGCCACGGCCTCGATGGGCAGGCCCACCTGGGAGAACACCGTGGCGATCATCACGATGCCGGCGCCGGGCACCCCGGCGGTGCCCACCGAGATCAGCGTACCCACCACCACGATCTGCAGCATGCTCGACCAGTCCAGCGGCGCGCCCATCACGTTGGCGGCGAACACCGCCGAGATGGCGATGCGGATCGCCGCCCCGTCCATGTTGAGCGTCGCACCCAGCGGCAGGCTGAAGCCGTAGAGGCTGCGCGGCAGGCCCAGGCGGCTCGCGGCATCCAGGGTCAGCGGCAGGGTACCGGAGCTGCTCTGGGTGGCGAAGGCGGTGGCCATGGGCGTGCGCGCCTCGCGGAAGAAGGCCCGCGCCGGCACGCCGAAGCCCTTGAGCAGGCCGAGGTAGACCAGCAGCTGCACGCCCAGTGCCAGGTAGAGCACCACCACCATGTCGCCAAGCGACAGCAGGGTCGCAAGGCCCTGTTCGGCGACGGTGCCGACCACGATGGCGAAGACCCCGATCGGCACGACGTGAAGGATGCCGCCCATCACCTTGAGCGTGGCGGCGTTGAGCGCCTCGATCAGGCCATAGAGCTTCTCGCCCAGTTCCGCCTGGGACTCGGACTGGCGCATCTTCGCCACGGCCAGGCCGAAGACCATCGCGACGAAGATGATGCCCAGCAGATCCTGCTCGGCGAAGGCGGCGACGATGTTGTTCGGCACGATGCCAAGCACCACCGAGAGGATGCCGGGGTTATCGGGCACCGAGACCGAGCCTGCGCCCTCGAGCGACATGCCCTCCCCCGGCGACAGCAGGGTCGCGACGGCAAGACCCACGGCGATGGCCAGCGCCGAGGTGGCCAGGTAGTAGAGAAACACCTTGCGGCCGATCCGCCCGAGGCTGCCGGCCCGGCCCTGGTTGATCCCGGCCATCAGGGTGAACAGCACGATGGGCAGGATGATGAACTTCAACAGCCGCATCAGCAGCTCACCCAGCGGGGACAGCCATTCGGCCACCGTGGGCCCGCCGACCAGGCCGACCACCACGCCCAGCACCAGGGCGATGCTCACGCGCAGGATCAGCGAGGCATCGCGATAGCCGTGCCACAGGGGTGTCAGGAGCGTCGACATAGGGACCTCGTCAAAAGTAAGAGCGCCGCGGACCTTAGGCCCACGGCGCTCGGTGTGCAACGACTGGAAGGTTAAGAGCTTATAACGTCCTGCGTCTTGTGCTCGAAATCGCTGGCGTCGTGGCGCTCATGGAGCTGCATGGCCGGCTCGCCGAAGGTGCGGTTGACCATGCGCCCGCGCTGCACCGCCGGGCGGGCATCGATCTCCTTGGCCCAGCGCATCACGTGCTCGTACTCCTGCACCTGCAGGAACTCGGCGGCGTCATAAAGACGCCCCAGCACCAGCTGGCCGTACCAGGGCCAGGCGGCCATGTCGGCGATGGTGTAGGTGTCGCCGGCCAGGTAGCGCGTCTCGGCCAGGCGGCGATCCAGCACGTCGAGCTGGCGCTTGGCCTCCATGGCGTAGCGATCGATGGGGTACTCCAGCGGCTCGGGCGCATAAGCGTAGAAGTGGCCGAAGCCGCCACCCAGGAAGGGTGCGCTGCCCATCTGCCAGAACAGCCAGTTGAGCGTCTCGGTGCGCGCGCCGTGCTCGCTTGGCAGGAACTCGCCGAAGCGCTCGGCCAGATACAGCAGGATGGCGCCGGACTCGAACACCCGTACCGGCTCGTCGCCGCTGCGATCGACCAGCGCGGGGATCTTCGAGTTGGGATTGATCTCGACGAAGCCGCTGCCGAACTGGTCGCCCTCGCCGATGCGGACCAGCCAGGCGTCGTACTCGGCCTGCTGGTGCCCGAGCGCCAGCAGCTCCTCGAACATCACCGTGACCTTCACGCCGTTGGGTGTGCCCATGGAGTAGAGCTGGAAGGGGTGCTCCCCGACCGACAGCGCCTGGTCGTGGGTGGGCCCGGCGACGGGGCGATTGACGCTGGCGAAGGTGCCGCCGCTGGCCTTTTCCCAGCTCCAGATCTTCGGCGGAGTGTAGTCATTGCCTTGGCTCATGGGCCCTCCTCGGTGGCGAATCGTGTAGCTGAGGTTCGATATGGGGACGCGTTAGCGTGCTATCAACCTGTGGCGGGCGGGAGCCTGCCTCGTGCCCCGGGGCGATCACGCCTTAGCGGGCATTTTCCGTTAAAGAAAACTTTAGTTAAGCCGATAAAGTTATAAGCTTTTTCCAATAACTTACATTCAGCTCCCCCTCCCCGGCCAACAAGAATACTAGATGGTCACGCCCATGCTTATGACGACTCCCGGTAAACCCAATGAAGCTAAACAACCATTCCATTAAGTTACGCATCATCGCGAGCCTAGCCGTCGTGTTGTTGCTCGCGATTGCCATCATCGTCCCGTTTCTGTTGAACCGCATCGGAAGCGTTATCGAGCAGGCCGAGCAGCGTGAACTCGAGTCCCTGCAAGAAAGCTTCAGCGCCAAGCTGGCCGCCGAGGCGCGCCTCGCCACCTCGATGAGTCACCTGGCCTCCGGCATTCCCGACGTGCAGGCGGCGCTCGCCGGCAAGGATCGGGACAGGCTCGCCGCGCTGTTCGAGCCGGGCTTCGCCACCCTGAAGGAAGGGGGCGTCCGACAGTTCCAGTTCCACCTGCCTCCCGCGACCTCGCTGTTGAGGGTCCATAAGCCCGAGAAGTTCGGCGACGACCTCAGCGCGCTGCGCCCGACCATCGTCGAGACCAATCGCACTCAAGCGCCCGTCTCGGGCGTCGATCAGGGCGTGGCGGGGCTGGGCATCCGCGGCCTCGTCCCGGTCTTTCATCGCGACGAGCACGTAGGATCGCTCGAATTCGGCATGAGCCTGGGACAAGGCTTCTTCGAAAGCTTCGCCGATCAGTATGGCGTCGAGGCCGGGCTGCACCTGAAAACAGCCGGCGGCTTCTCATCCTACGCCTCGAGCCTGGAGGGCAGCGGCCTGCTGCCCGACTCGACGCTCCAGGGCGCCTTCGAGGGGGAGAGCGAGATGCACTACGCCGAGCGGGACGGCACGCCCCTGGCCGTCATGGGCCACGTCGTGAAGGACTACGCGGGAACGCCCATCGGCGTCGTCGAGATCGCCCTGGATCGCACCAACTACGTCGCCGCCATGGATCTGGCCCGCAACGCCGCGCTGCTGATCGCCGCGCTGACGCTGGGTGCCGGCATGATCGTGGCCTACTGGCTGTCGCGCACGATCACCCGCCCGATCAAGAACACCGTGACCGCCATGGAAAACATCGCCGCCGGCGAGGGCGACCTGACACGCCGCCTCAACGACAGCGGCCGCGACGAGCTGAGCGAGCTGGCCACGCAGTTCAACGCCTTCGTGGCGCGCATGCAGCAGACCCTTCGCGAAGTGCGCGGCACCACCTACAGCGTCTATCAGGCGGCCGGAGAAATCAGCCAGAGCAGCGAGGAGCTGGCGACGCGCACCGAGCAGTCGGCCGCCAACCTGCAGGAGACCTCCGCCTCCATGGAGGAGATCACCGCAACCGTCAATCACAGCGCCGAGTCGGCCTCCCAGGCGAACCAGCTGGTGCAGTCCACCGCGGAGGTGGCCCGCCAGGGCGAGGCCGCGATGGATCAGGTCGAGCGCACGATGAGCGACATCAACGCGTCGTCGGCGAAGATCAGCGACATCATCACGATGATCGACTCGATTGCCTTCCAGACCAACATCCTGGCCCTGAACGCCTCGGTCGAGGCCGCCCGCGCCGGTGAGCACGGTCGCGGATTCGCCGTGGTCGCCGAGGAAGTGCGCACGCTGGCCAGCCGCTCCAGCGAGGCGTCCCAGGAGATCCGCCAGCTGATCGATGCCTCGACGTCACATACCCACTCGGGCGCCGAACTCGTGCGCTCCGCCGGGCAGACCATGAAGGACATCGTGGCAAGCGTGGCGCGGGTGACCGACGTCATCGCCGAGATCAGTGCCGGCGCCAAGGAACAGAGCAACGGTATCGGCCAGATCAATACCGCCGTGGCGGAGATGGATACGATGACTCAGCAGAACGCGGCGATGGTGCAGCAGTCCTCGTCGTCTGCCGGCGAGATGAAGGATCACGCCCAGCGTCTCAGCCAGCTGGTCGACTCCTTCGTGCTCGGCGAGGAGCAGCGGAAGATGGCCGCGCCTCGAAGCGAACAACGCCCCGCGGCCCGCCCGGCGGCACGCCCGGCCGCCAGGCCCGTGACGGCAGCGCAGACCGACGAATGGGAGGAGTTCTAGGCCCGATCCGGCGCGCCTCAGGGCGCGTCGAGCAGCGCCTCGACCAGCGCGGCCAGGCTCGCCTCGCAGCGGGCCTCGGGCGCCCGGGCCTCGTCGCCCTGGCGATACTTGCCCGAGCGCACCAGACACGCCTCGAGGCCGACCTCCATGGCCGCGAGCACGTCGCACTCCACGTCATCGCCCACCATCAGCGCCTCGCCGGGTTCCACCCCGGCCTCCTCGAGCACGGCGCGAAAGAAGTCGCCCGACGGCTTGCCGAGAATCCGCGCCTCGCTGCCGGCGGCGACCTCCAGGGCACGCACGAAGGGGCCCGCGTCCAGATGCAGGGTGCCATTTTCGCGAAAGTAGCGATTGGTGCCTACGGCGATCAGCGGTGCGCCCTCCAGCAGCAGCCGGAAGGCCTCATCGAGGTGGGCGTAGTCCAGGCGCTGCTCGGCGTCGCCGAGCACCACGGCGTTGGGCGCGTCCCCGGGCAGGTCGGCGAACTCCGGCTCAAGGTTCTCGTGGATCAGCAGATAGGGACGGAGCCGATGGCGCTCGAGATGGCGGCGGATCGCCCCGGGCGCGGTGAAGACCTGCTCCGGCGCCACGTCGAAACCCAGGCGTTTGAGCTCCTCGCAGACCGCCGCCGAGGTCTTGCGCGAGGTGTTGGTGAGAAAGCGCAAACGAAACCCGCTCGACGCGAGCCGCGCCACCGCCTCCACGGCGCCGGGCAGGGCCTCGCCGTCCTCGGTCAACACCCCGCTGATATCGAGCAGTACCGCCTTGAGCATCGTCGTCTCCTCCGCCGCGACTCCTCCCCAGCCTAGCCGCTGGTGGCGGGATCGGCCCGCCAGCGCGGCGACCGTCGCCCGGGTCAGCCATCGCCATAACGTTGATCGGGGTCGCGTTAGCGGCGGCGGCGTGTGGCTGCCGCGTTGCTCATTCGATGGTAATGTCACAGTTAGCTAATCGAAAAATATCCGCGACGATGGACCGTCCGTGGCGGAGAATCACGGCAACTTCCAAGGGCCTTCCGCTTCTATGACCATCTTCCAAGACGCGCCCCAAGCGGTGGTTTTCGGCGACGACGCCCTGCTCGATCGGCTCCATACCCCCGTCTGGATCTTCGATATCGAGCAGGAAAAGATGCGCTACGCCAATGCCGCGGCGCTGAGATTCTGGGAGGCAGAGGCGCCGCAGGAACTCTATAACCGGGATTTCTCCCCGACGATGAGCGAGGCGACGCGACGCCGCCTCGCGGATTACCTGCCGCGCCTGACCGGCGGCGAGGTGATCGATGAACACTGGAGCTTCTACCCCGGTGGCCAGGCCGTTTCCTTGCACTGCCGCTGCAGCCACCTGGTGATGAGCGATGGGCGTAGCGGCATGCTGGTGGAGGGCGTTGATAGCGCCGTTTCACTGGATGCCTCCAGCCTGCGCGCCCTCGAGGCCGTCAGGCACTCGTCGATGATGGTCTCCGTATTCGATGACAAGGGACGCCTGCTGGTGCGCAACCCGGCCGCCCTCGAGGCACGCGGGGCGCTCGCCTCCTTTCACGACTGCTTCACCGACCGCGACCTGGCCGAGCGGCTGCTCCCCCAGCTGGAGCAGGAGTCACGCTGCTCGCTGGAAGCGATCATGCGCCTCAACGATGGCGCGCGCTGGCACCATGTCGACATGTGCCATGCCACCGATCCCGAGACGGGCCGGCCGATGATCGTGATGGGCGAACTCGACATCACCTCGCGCAAGGTGCTGGAGGGCGCACAGCGCGTCTCCCACCGTCAGCTGGAAGTGGTCATCGAGGGACTGGATCTCGGGCTGCTGCTCGAGGACGAGCATCGCCGTGTCATCGTGGCCAACCAGGCCTTCTGCGACCTCTTTGGCATCGAGGCGCCTCCCGAGAGCCTCGCCGGAATGGACTGTCGCGAGGCGGCGCAGTCCACCAAGGGATACTTCACGGAACCGGACGCCTTCGTTGCGCGGATCGAGGAGCTCGTCGTAACGCGGCGCAAGCAGACCCGCGACCTGCTGGCCATGGCCAACGGTCGCTTCCTCGAGCGCGCCTATACGCCACTGTTCGTCGCCGACGAGTACCACGGCCACCTCTGGGCGTATCGCGACGTTACCCGGCAGAAACGCCAGCAGGCCTTCTGGGCCCACCAGGCCAGCACCGATCCCTTGACCGGGCTGGCCAACCGCCGCTCCTTCGAGGAGGCTGCCCAGAGGGTCGCCCGATCGGTCGAGGACGGGGAGTTCGAGGCGGCCCTGCTGATGATCGACATCGATCGCTTCAAGGCCATCAACGACAGCCTGGGCCACGCCGAGGGCGACAAGGGCCTGAAACTGTTGGCGAACACCCTGCGCGACAACCTGCGCCCCAGCGACCTGCCCTGCCGCACCGGCGGGGAGGAGTTCATGGTGATCATGCCCGACATGGCCCACGAAGAGGCCGAGAGCGTCGCCTGGCGCCTGCTGCGCCGGATCGCCGAGGCAACGGTCGACGCACAGGAGCTCCCCTTCCACTTCACGGTGAGCATCGGCGTCACCCGCTTTCGCCCGAGCGATGCGAACATTTCGGCCGTGACCCAGCGCGCCGACGCCGCCATGTACCAGGCTAAAGACGACGGCAGAAATTGCGTGGCGGCTCGCTGGTAGCCACGCGAGACTCACGCAGGCAAGCGGCCGCCCGCACGGCGTCGATTTGCAGCGCCGCTACCCGAGGGCGATAGCGGCGTCGCCCTGCCACGCATTACCGCCTTTCCCGAGGCTAGACCACGCCCCTCCCCCAGCCGTAGACGGACCCGATCACCGCCCCGAAGACGAGGTGGGCAATCAGCATGAAGAGCGGCGCCACCAGACCGAGGCCCAGACCGAAGAAGCCGGAGCCCGCCAGGGGAAAGACCGTGACCATCACCACCAGCCAGCTGCCGACGCCGAACTCCAGCCCGCGCCGCGTGGGCGTGCGACCGGGGAGGTAGGGAACCAGCAGCGCGAACAGCAGCCCCCAGATCAGCGTACCCACGGCGAAATGGATGCCCCAGGCCAGCATCCGGCTGTCCGGCGAGCCGAGCAGGTCCTGAGCGGCCAGGTTCATGACTTCGATGGGGTTGTACCAGGGCATGATTCCCGCCGCCAGGCGCAGAATCAGGATCAGCGAGATGACCAGGGTGGCCGTGAACCCGGCCATCAACCCGCGTAACAGGCGATTGCTCATGGCGTCCTCCCGCATGTCGGTGTGACTTTCAGTGTAGCCACACGATGGAGGGCGCAATGCGGGCCCCGGCCTCTGGCCATCATTACAAAGCTGTCATCTTGGCGTCAGCGGTTTGACGAGGCCCGCGTGTCACGATGCCGGAAACTTGCCGCGTCAACGTTCGGCGCCAGTGGAGGCATCACATGCTGATAAAAATCGCCAAGCCCAGCGACCTGCGCGAATCCGATGTGACACCGGAATCCGTCTACCTCTCCCGTCGCCGCTTCATGGGCGGCCTGGCAGGCCTGGGGGCGGGGCTCGCCCTCTCCGGCACGGCCAAGGCCAGCGCCGACTACTCGGATGTACCCGACGGCGACGCTCCGGCCTGGCTGCAGGGCAAGATCGATAGCTCCCGCCGGCGCGCCGTCGTGCCGGCCGACCCCGAGACGGACGCGATCGCCCCGTTCCGCGACGCCAGCGGCTACAACAACTTCTACGAGTTCGGCTCGAGCAAGTCCGACCCGGCCCGCCACGCCGACCGCCTGGAGACCCAGCCGTGGAGCGTGGTGATCGACGGCGAGGTGAATAACGGCGGCCGCTTCAACCTGGAAGACTTCGCCAGCCCCTCCCGATTCGAGGAGCGCATCTATCGCCTGCGCTGCGTCGAGGCGTGGTCGATGGTGATTCCCTGGCTGGGCATCTCGCTGGCCGACGTCATCCAGCGCGCCGAGCCCACCAGCAAGGCCAAGTACGTGCGCTTCGAGACCCTGGTCGACCCCGAGCAGATGCCCGCCCAAGACTCCGCCTTCTCGCTGATCGACTGGCCCTACGTGGAAGGGCTGCGACTGGACGAGGCCATGCACCCGCTGACGCTGCTGGCACTCGGCATGTACGGCCGCGAGCTGCCCAACCAGAACGGCGCGCCCCTGCGGCTGGTGGTGCCCTGGAAATACGGCTTCAAGAGCATCAAGTCGATCGTGCGTATCTCGCTGGTGGAGGAGCAGCCCGTCAACTCCTGGCAGCGGATCGCCCCGGACGAGTACGGCTTCTACGCCAACGTCAATCCCGAGGTCGACCACCCGCGCTGGAGCCAGGCCACCGAACGGCGCCTGCCCAACAGCCTGTTCAACCCCAACACCCTCGATACCCGCATGTTCAACGGCTACGCCGACGAGGTGGCCGAGCTGTACGCGGGCATGGATCTGCGGAAGCACTTCTGATGGCCGCCCAGCGCAAATGGCAGCTATGGCGCATCGGCGTGTTCCTGGCGGCGCTGGCGCCCCTGGTAATGTGGGGCTGGCAGGTCGCCAGCAACGCCGCCGGCCCCGAACCGGGGCGCTACCTGCTGCTGAATATCGGCCTGGGGGGGCTCTGGATGCTGCTGCTCACCCTGTGCCTGACGCCGCTCACCAAGCTCACACGTTGGAAGGGCTTTGCGCTGATTCGCCGGCAGCTCGGCCTCTGGACGCTGGCCTACGCCACCCTGCACCTGCTCAGCTACGCGCTGTTCATCCTGGGGCTCGACTGGGCCATGCTCGGCAGCGAGCTGGTCAAGCGCCCCTACATTGTCGTCGGCATGCTCGCCCTGATCGGCCTGGCGGCCCTGGGCGCGACCTCGAACCGCTGGTCGATGCGCCGGCTCGGCAAGCGCTGGAAGCCGCTGCACAAGCTCTCCTACCCCATCCTGGGGCTGATACTGCTGCACTTCTTCTGGGGGGTGCGTGCCGATCTCGGGGAGTGGTTCCTGTACGCCACAGCGTCTGCCCTGATCATGGCGACCCGCCTGCCGCCGGTGGCCAGCCGCCTTCCCAGGCTGCGTCAACGACTCGCCAGCGCCTGATGGACAGCGGGGACTCGCCGGCACCATCAGCCCCTGAGAACGTGCCCACGTCCAGGGCCTGACGTGGGGGCTTTCCCCAAGGGGCTCCTGCGAGATGTTCACCCCTGCCTTATAAAAACTTCACGCGCTCATCCAGGCACTCATAAGAGCCCATCTCGAACTCCCGGCATATCCACGGCCGGTTTTCGTAAATGGTGCACATATAGGTTTCCCTATCCAAGGCCGCGCACCAGCCATCGTCGAGTCGCTTCATCGTCTCACCGCCGTACTGGTCGCGCAGGATAAACTCCTCCGGCACGCCCGTATCGGAAATGATCATGACCTCGAGGCGACAGCAGCACGCCTTGCAGTTTGCGCACGACACATCCGAGGAAGACGTGTTTTCAATGGGAATATTCATGAGGTCACTAAGCTGTTAATGATCCGTGGAGGTTAAAGGGCCAGGCCCTCAGTGCTCCCCAAGGGGTGATGCCCGCCGCTGGCCGCAGCACCCATGCCAACGAGATGACCGGGGAGGCCGTGACCCCGCCATCATCCCATGTAACAGAAGGGGAGTCTGTCCCTCATCCCCCATCCTCGCCGGCCTGCCCGCCCTGATAGGCCTGGCGGCCCTGGGCGCAACCTCGAACCGCTGGTCAATGCGCCGGCTGGACAAGCGCTGGAAGCCACTGCACAAGCTCTCCTACCCCATCCTGGGGCTGATACTGCTGCACTTCTTCTGGGGGGTGCGCGCCGACCTCGGGGAGTGGACCCTGTACGCCACCGCATCCGCCCTGATCATGGCAACCTGCCTGCCGCCGGTGGCTCGGAGCCTGCCCAAATTTCGTCAATGGCTCATCAGCAACTAGATTGACGGTCGGGCTCACGAGACAGCAACACCGCGCCAACCCGGTTTTGGGCTGCTAGGTCATGACGTTTATCCAGCTTATCAAGGGACATACCCGTCGCCAGGAGCAGTACCAGTATCAACCAGATGACCAACGTGGCAGTGAAACCGGCCATCACCCCGCAGGGCCATCATGGCGTCCTCCCGGCTGCCAATGTGACTTTCAGTGCAACCATTCCATAATTAGTGCGACTCTGTGTTCGGATGACGAGAGTGGCTCGTCTTCGACAACACAGGTTCACCACACTGCCATATAGAAAAAAAGCATACGACTTCCAATAAAAATCAAACCAAACCCTATCACCAAAAGAGAAAACAACAAAATAAAGTCAAGCAAGGAACTTGAAATAACTGTAGCCCAGCATTCTCAATACCTGATACCATAGCGCTTACACCTCCCAAGCCATCGAACGAAAATTCATTTAATGAAAATATCATGAAGAATCCAGACAAAGACACAGAACATCGTTATGACAGAGCTTGAAATAAAAATAATACTAGTAAAACACATTATGGAAGAGCACCAAGAATATACATTAGGTGCTGAGGTGCCTTTTCAATTTGGAGAAAGAAGAGCCGACATAGCACTTTTAGAATCAGGCTATCTAAGCGCATTTGAGATAAAGGGCTCTAGCGATAACGTGAAACGACTCGGCTACCAAACTGAAAGCTACAAAAAATTTTTTGACTACTGCTTTATTGTTTGCGAAAAAGAAAACCTAAATGAGGTAAGAAAAAGCATACCTAGAGAATTCGGAATAATGCTGGCAGAGAACAAAAAGATCATAAAAGTGAGAAAGTCAAAGCACTTTAAAATGCATGATAAATTGTCACTAGCTAGCACACTCAGCGCCACCAAACTAAGGAAATTAAATAGCAACAACAAATCAAAATCCAAAAGCGAGCTTTGCGAAAACTTGGCCAAAGGAAAGAAAGTTGGCGAGATAAGAAATATCTCGCGAATGGATTTCGAGGAGAAATATGGGGTGGTTTCTAGAATCTTGAGGCAAGAAACCACTAGCACCATCAACGCCGATGATATTTATACCATCACAAAAACACCACCATCAACACTAATCAAAAAAACACTCACGCGATCTTAACATTAGCCTAGTTTCTATATAATAGTTCATGCGCACTGATATCCAAAAAGCAGGGCTGATACCAGAAGGTTTGGAAGACGCAGCACGGCTAATTTCTTCATCAGCCCATACGCCCAAGGGGGTATAATTTTCGCTATCGCTCAAAGTGTGTTTAGCACAACGGACATATCCACCACTATGCCGCCGATGCCTTTTATAGGTAAAGTGCATGCCATCCAAAGAAGCTATATCTATTCTGGGAACAAATGTACCACCCTTCATCTCTATCTGCTCAGTATTAATCGAAGCGTAGTCACCATACTTAACCGGAAAATCTCCTTTCAGCTTCTGGAAAATCTCCTCTTCATAGATTCTAAACGAACCATCCATGTCATCCCCCCCTTCATTAGCCGGACTAGAAGGGAAACTGGTGCACAACATAACTACGTCTTCTATTTTTTCCTCGAAAGCCTCTACGCCAGAGCAAGTGTATAAAAACGCATCAACAACACTTCTTACTGGCTCTTCTCTTACAAAACCGGCATCTATAACCACATACAATTTACAGCCATCAGCCATATTTTTGACAATGGGATTCAGGTAATACCCAATCTCTTCCCCACCAAGGTCATACGGCATACGTACTGCTAAAAAATCAGTTTGGAGAGATGCTGCTTGTACAAATTTCTCCACATCTGGCATCACGCCTTGATCATCCTCGTAAAGATGCACCATTGGGATAATGTTAAGGTCGTTATGGAGATCAAAAATAAAATATTGCCAATCCCTGAAACCATGTTGCTCAGATAGCAACTGTTCAATCTGTGGATTTATATACTTGCTATCCGTACACAAATCCAGAATAAACGGTCTATCTTCTTGTATTTCTCCAATCTGCTTCATACGCCGATAAATATCGCCATCAGGAGCTTTCTTTGTTTTACGCGACTTTGTCAGCTCATATATTGGTAACATCTTACCAAATGACTCGGCGTCAATATTACCAAAGCAACGCAGTTCAGCATCTCTAGTCTTTATCAAAGGAAAATAGAGGAAGTCACTCATAAATTATGCCCTTCGTAACCAAGATTCTTCGCTCTAATCCTGACTGCCATAGATGAAACCTGAAAATATTTCGCAACATCTTCTACTGTTGAAGACTCGTTTTCAATGAAATAATTAAAATATTTTTCTGGCATCAACAGTGCAGCGGCAAACTGGTTAGCCTCTGCTTCCATCCAGTTACTTTCACCATTTCTAAAGAATGTTTTGTCTTCAAAAGAATCGCTATTAGCCGCATGTCTTATTCGATGTGCAATTTCATGAGCTATAGTAAAACGCTGACGATGGGGATGATGCAGAGAGTTTACGGTCATAATCCAGTTGCCAGTTTTTCTTTCTTTCTTAAGGCTCCCTGAATCATCATCAGGCATTGGTTCGAAACGCACCGATATGCCAAGCTCGCTAGCTAACTCCGAAACACTTACAGGATTAGTTTCTAAGCCTTTTTTTTCAGCCAAAGCGATGAGGTCTTCAGGCGTCGTCAAGTCTTCAAACTCTGGTGGCTTTCGGCTTTTCCGTTCCGAACGTTTAATAAACGCCATCACTTAGCTCCTTTTGTCAGGCTAAAACTCTTACCCTCAGAGTCCCCATCATCAAGTTTGGCAACTTTTTCAGAAACCACTCTCAACTGCTGTTTCAGCTCTCCGTTTTCTTTTTCCAACCGTTCCAAGGCATCCAGAGCGCCATATATTTTTTCAGCCGAACTCTCAAAATCTTTTTGTGCTTCTTGAAAAGTACTCTCACTCAATGACGATAACTTCCTTGAGAGTAAAACATCAAAATAATCACTCGCTATATATTTCTTTGTTATGTCTTCAGCTTTTTCTTCTGACGTACTTTTTATATAAATAACTGATATTGCGGCTATCAAACCGTTAATTGCAATCAGAAATGTAATAATTGTCTGATACAATCCTGATTGAAAACCCCAAAGCTCTTGAATATTGCTATCTCTTTCACTGCCCATCAACTGGCTCAAAAAGCTATAAGTAGCAGGCCTGTCTATTTCTGATGCATATGATAGAGGAAAATACCCAGAAAAACTGAAGTCAGAAAATGGGTTAGGTCCAAAATAAACAAATAGCGAAAGCCAACCCAAGGTAATAACAAACGAAGAAATAGCACTAACTAAAATAGCCACTCTAGTTGTGCAGCATGATTTTTCTAATGCCATATCCCTTCCCTCAATCCCCGCGGCGATGTCAGAACCCTCTCACAACAGGCACACGACACTTATAAAAAAGCACAGCAACAAAATGCGTCATTACAGCTTTTAACTTTCCCCAACGCTTTGCTGCACCACCAACCTCAAACCGAGCAAACAATTTATAATTTATAAAAAATAAAAAAAACACCATGAAATAGATTAAAAAGATAGATAACAAGTCCTGAACCCTCTACCACTCGCTTTTAACCTTGCAGGATCCCCCTAAGATAGCGACAAAGAACACATTATAAAACCCTTAAGATAAAAAAACCCGCCAAACGGCGGGTTTTTTACTTACATAGCTGTAGGAAATCACTTACATCAAGCTAGCATCACTCCCACTCGATGGTCGCGGGCGGCTTGCTGCTCACGTCGTAGGTGACGCGGGAGACGCCGGTGATCTCGTTGATGATACGGTTGGAGACCTTCTCCAGCAGCTCGTAGGGCAGGTGCGCCCAGCGGGCGGTCATGAAGTCGATGGTCTCCACGGCGCGCAGAGCGATCACCCACTCGTAGCGGCGGCCGTCGCCGACCACGCCAACCGATTTGACCGGCAGGAAGACGGCGAAGGCCTGGCTGGTCTTGTGGTACCAGCCGGCGTTGTGCAGCTCCTCGATGAAGATGGCGTCGGCCTCGCGCAGGATGTCGGCGTACTCCTTCTTCACCTCGCCGAGGATGCGCACGCCCAGGCCCGGCCCAGGGAAGGGGTGGCGGTAGACCATATCGTAGGGCAGGCCGAGCTCGACGCCGAGCTTGCGCACCTCGTCCTTGAACAGCTCACGCAGCGGCTCGACGAGCTTGAGCTTCATGGTCTCGGGCAGGCCACCCACGTTGTGGTGCGACTTGATCACGTGCGCCTTGCCGGTCTTGGCGGCGGCGGACTCGATCACGTCCGGGTAGATGGTGCCCTGGGCCAGGAAGTCCACGCCTTCGATCTTGGCGGCCTCGGCATCGAACACGTCGATGAAGGTGTTGCCGATGATCTTGCGCTTGGCCTCGGGCTCGGCCTCGCCCTTGAGCTTGCCGAGGAACAGGTCTTCGGCGTCGACGCGGATCACCTTGACGCCCATGTGCTTGGCGAAGGTCTCCATCACCTGGTCGCCCTCGGCCTTGCGCAGCAGGCCGTTGTCGACGAACACGCAGGTCAGCTGGTCGCCGATGGCCTTGTGCAGCAGCGCGGCGACCACGGAGGAGTCGACGCCACCGGAGAGGCCGAGCAGCACGTGGCGGTTGCCCACCTGCTCGCGCACCCGGGCGATCTGGTCCTCGATGATCTGCGCCGGGGTCCAGTTGCGCTCGCTGCCGCAGATATCCAGCACGAAGTGCTCGAGGATGCGCTGGCCCTGCAGGGTGTGGGTCACCTCGGGGTGGAACTGCACGCCGAAGAAGCGCTTCTCTTCCCAGCTCATGGCGGCGATCGGGCAGCTCGGGGTGGAGGCGGTCACGGTGAACTCGGCGGGCACTTCGGCCACCTTGTCGCCGTGGCTCATCCACACGTCGAGCAGGCTGTTGCCGGTCTCGTGATCGATGTGATCCGAGATGTTCTTGAACAGCGCGGTCTCGGCGTCCAGGCGGATCTGGGCGTAGCCGAACTCACGCACGTTCGATCCGGCCACCTTACCGCCGAGCTGCTCGGCCATGGTCTGCATGCCGTAGCAGATGCCGAACACCGGCAGGCCCATCTCGAACACGCACTGTGGGGCGCGGGGCGAATCCAGCTCGGTGACCGACTCGGGGCCGCCGGCGAGGATGATGCCGTTGGGGGCGTACTCGCGAATCTCGGCTTCGGTGATATCGAAGGCGCGAACCTCGGAGTAGACGCCGATCTCGCGCACGCGGCGGGCAATCAGCTGGGTGTACTGGGAGCCGAAGTCGAGGATCAGGATCTTATGGGCGTGAATATCGGTCATGGAAGTGTCTCGGTGTGGCGGCAGGCCGGATCCAAAAGCGAGCGGCGGGGTTGCCCCCGCCGCGGTAGTTCAGAGGTCGGGATCACCCGGCCCGGTAGTTCGGGGCTTCCTTGGTGATCTGCACGTCGTGCACGTGGGACTCGTTGAAGCCGGCCCCGGTGATCTGCACGAACTGCGGCTTGGTGCGCATCTCCTGGATGTCGCGGCAGCCGGTGTAGCCCATGGAGGCGCGCAGGCCGCCCATCAGCTGGTGGACGATGGCGCTCATCATGCCCTTGTAGGGCACGCGGCCTTCGATGCCTTCGGGCACCAGCTTCTCGGCGCCCTCACTCTTGTCCTGAAAGTAGCGGTCGGCGCTGCCCTGGGTCTGGGACATGGCACCCATGGAACCCATGCCGCGGTAGGCCTTGTAGGTGCGGCCCTGGAAGAGCTCGATCTCGCCCGGGGATTCCTCGGTACCGGCCAAGAGGCCACCGGCCATCACGCAGCTGGCACCCGCCGCCACGGCCTTGGCGAGGTCGCCGGAGAAGCGCACGCCGCCGTCGGCGATCAGCGGGATGTCGAAGGGCTCAAGGGCCGCGGCGACGTTGGAGACGGCGGTGATCTGCGGAAGGCCGACGCCCGCCACCACGCGGGTGGTGCAGATGGAACCGGGGCCGATGCCGACCTTGACGGCATCGGCGCCCGCCTCGGCCAGCGCCTGGGCGGCCTCGGCGGTGGCGATGTTGCCGCCGATCACCTGGATCTGCGGGAAGTTCTCCTTCACCCAGCGCACGCGCTCGATCACGCCCTTGGAGTGGCCGTGGGCGGTGTCGACCACCACCACGTCGACCCCGGCCTCGGCCAGGGCGGCCACGCGGTCCGGTGTCTCGGGGCCGGTGCCCACCGCGGCGCCGACCAGCAGGCGGCCGTCGGCATCCTTGGCGGCGAGGGGGAAGGTGCGGGCCTTCTCGATATCCTGGAAGGTCACCAGGCCGCGCAGGCGGTTCTCGTCATCCACCACCAGCATCTTCTCGATGCGGTGCTCCTGCATCTTGCCCTTGATGATGTCGAGCGTGGTGCCCACCTGCACGGTCACGAGCTTCTCGCCGGGGGTCATGATATCGGCGACGCTGTCGCCGTGGTTGGGCTGGAAACGCATGTCGCGTTGCGTCACCAGGCCGACCAGGGTCTCTCCCTCCACCACCGGGAAGCCGGAGAAGCCGTGCTCCTCGGCCATCGCCAGCAGGTCATCCAGCTTGGCCTTGGGGCTGACGGTGACCGGGTCCTTCACGATCACGCTCTCGTGCTTCTTGACCTTGCGCACCTCGGCGGCCTGCTGCGCCATGGTCATGCTCTTGTGGATGATGCCGATGCCCCCTTCCTGGGCCATGGCGATGGCCAGGCGCGCCTCGGTGACGGTATCCATGGCGGCGGAGACCAGCGGGATGTTCAGGTACAGATCCCGAGTCAGGCGGGTCCGGAGGCTGACCTCGTTGGGCAGCACCTCGGAATACCCGGGAACGAGTAATACGTCATCGAACGTAAGCGCTTCTTGGGCCATACGTAGCATATGCGAAAACACCCATGGGCTGGTGGGAGGAGGGAGGGAAGTTAATCCCCCATTATAGCGGCCAGCCCCCGGGTCCGGCAATCCGCGAAGTGCCTGCTTACTTCGTGACGTCGCGGCGGAATTCGCGGCGCCAGCGCTCCAGGAAGGCGGCGCGGCGCTGGGGATCGACGAAGGCCAGCAGCGAGGCGTTGAGGGGGATCGGGAAGAGCCGCTCGCCCACCTGGTCGCGCAGTCGCGCCGCCGTGTAGGGCCCGACGATGTCCGGGCGCACGCTGAACAAAGGCGTCTGGCCGGCCAGCACCCGCTGGCCCTCGCGGCCGAGCAGGAAGTCGACGAAGGCCTCGGCGGCCGCCGGATGCGGCGCGTCGCGATGGATGAAGGCCATGCGCATCATCACCAGCGAGTAGTCCCTGGGCACCTGCACGATCACCTCGGGATGCTCCTGGGCCCAGACCATGGCGTAGGAACCGAGCAGGTTGTAACCGAGCCAATAGCGCCCGTCGCTGAGCCCCTCGAGCATCGCCCGGGTGCTGCCCTCGAGCCGGGCATCCACCCGCCCCATGCCGGCCACCAGGTCCCAGAAACGCGGCGTGTAGCGGGCATCCTGCTGGTAGAGGGTGTAGCCCACGCCACTCTTCAAGGGTGAGTAAGTGGTCACCCTGCCGTCGAGCACCTCCTGCTCGGTGGTCAGCAGGGTGTGCAGATCGGCGTGGGTCTGGGGCGGCATCATGTGGCGCGAGAGGTCGAGCCGGTAGGCCATGACAATGGGCTCGAAGGTGAAGCCGAACACCTCATCGCGCCACTTGGCCCAGGCCGGCCAGCGCCGCGCCGCCGGCGAGTCGAGCCGCCGCGCATGGCCCTGGTTGACGCGCGCCATCTGCCAGGGCATCGCCGAGCTGATCACCACGTCCGGCGCCGGGTCGGCCTCGGCGACCAGCGCATCAACCTCCAGGGTCGAGCGGTCGCGAAAATCCAGGGCGATCTCGGGATGGGCGGCGCGAAAGGCGTCGAGCAGCGGCGCGACCACCTCACGGTCGAGGGCCGCCTCGACCACCAGCGGCGTCGCTGCCGCGCGCGCCTGGCCGGCAGCGACGCCGGCGCCTGCCAGCAGCAGCGCCAGCAGACTGAGGGAGAGGCTGACTCGCCGGGGCATCATGGGGCCTCCTCGGGATCACACAGCGGAAGATGAAGCCTGACCACCAGGCCGTGGGGCTCGCGGGCCGCCAGCACCAGCCGCCCGCCGAGGCGGTGGGCGATGGAGTCGACGATCGACAGCCCCAGCCCGGAGCCGTCGGTGTCCTGGCGCCCACCCCGCTCGAAGGGCTGCAGCAGCCGCTCGCGGGCCTCCTCGGCCACCCCGGGGCCGTCGTCCTCGACGAAGAGCGCCACCTCGTCCACCCGTTCGCGATCCGGGTCACCCCCCTCGAGCCCCTTGAGCACTTCAAGACCCCCGAGTCTTTCGAGACCGAGAGTGATCACGCTGCCCGGCGGCGTGTAGCGCAGGGCGTTGTCGATCAGGTTGCCGAGCAGCTCGCGGATTGCCCAGCCCTCGGCGCGCACCCACACCGGCCCGGCGGGCAGCTCGGCGAGGCCCAGGTCGTGATCGCGCGCCGCCTCGCGTCCGGCCCAGTCGAGCACGGTCTCGCGCAGCACGGCGGCAAGGTCCAGCGGCGCGACCTCATCGGCCTCGCCGAGGTGGCGCAGGCGGGCCAGGCTCAACAGCTGGCCGGCGAGCCGGCTGGTGCGCCCGGCGCCCTCGTGCACCGCGGCAAGTGCCGCCTGCCAGTCGGCCGGGTCTTCGCTCGCCAGTGCCAGCTCGCTCACGCTCTGCAGCCCGGCCAGCGGCGTCTTGAGCTGGTGGCTGGCGTCGGCGGTGAAGCGCAGCAGCGCCTCGCGGCTCTGGCGCTGGCGGGCGAAGAGGTGATCGAGGGTCTGGGCCAGCTCGCGCATCTCCTCGGGCACCCGGGCGTCGAGAGGTCGCATGTCGTCGGCGTCGCGGCGGCGCAGCACGCGGCGCAGCCGGCGCATCGGCCCCAACGCCACCCGCAGGGCCAGGGCCATCAGCACTCCGGCCAGCAGCACCATGGCCACGAAGCGCGTCAGGGTGCGCTCGAACAGCTCATCGGCCAGCGCCATGCGCCCGGCCCGGGTATGGCCCACCCAGACCTGCACCGGCTCCTGGGAGACCCAGCCCGCCGAATCGACCTCGCGGCCGTAGAGGCGCCAGGCCTCGCCGTCCAGGCGCGCGGTCAGCGCCAGGGGCTCGGCGGCCGCCCGTTCGCGCCAGCCAGGTTCGATGGCGAAGGGCAGGTTGGCGGAGACGGCCTCGCCGTCGGCGTCGAGCACGGCGTAGAAGACGCGCTCCTGGTGGCGGGTGGCGAGTATCTGCAGGGCCGCCGCGGGCACCTCGATCAGCGGCTCGCCCTGCTGCCACTGCACGGCCTCGGCGATGGTCAGGGCGGCGGCCTCGAGCTGGCTGTCATAGGCGCGCTCGGCGGCGCGCTGACTGCTCACCCAGGCCTCGATCATCAAAAGCGCGCCGAGGCCGGTGACGGTGACCAGCAGCCACACCGCCAGGCGACGCTTGAGCGAGCCCGTGACCTCGATCACTCGGCGGCGTCCTCCAGCCGATAGCCGAGCCCGCGGAAGGTGCGGATCTGAAGCCCGGAGCCGGCGAGCCGCTTGCGCAGCCGGCTAACATAGACCTCCAGGGCGTTGGAGCCCACCTCGTCGAAGCCGAACAGCCGCCGCTCCAGCGCCTCCCGCGGGGCGATGCTGCCGGCATGCAGCAGCAGCCCCTCGAGCAGCAGAAGCTCGCGGCGCGGCAGCGCAAGCGGCGCCTCGTCGAGGGTCGCCGCGCCGGTGGCCGGATCGAAGCAGAGGCCCCCGAAGCGCAGGCGGTTGTCGCTGCGCTGCTGGCTGCGGCGCAGCAGGGCGCGCACCCGGGCCTCCAGCTCGGCGATCGAGAAGGGCTTGGCGAGGTAGTCGTCGGCGCCCAGATCGAGGCCGCTGACCCGGTCGTCGATGCCGTCGCGGGCGGTGAGGATCAGCACCGGGGTGGTGTCGCCGCGGTCGCGCAGCGCGGCGAGCAGCGCGAGGCCGTCGCCGTCGGGCAGGCCGAGGTCGAGCAGGATCAGGTCGAAGCGGTCGTGGCGCAGGGCGGCCCGCGCCTCGGCGTGGGTGGAAAACACCTCGACGGTATTGCCCAGGGGCGCCAGCGCCCGCTCCAGGGAGCGGGCGATCAGCGCATCGTCCTCGATGACCAGCAGGCGCATACGACCAATGTCTCAGGCGGTGAAGGGGAAGGTGACAGGTTGGTGACAGGTGGCGGCCCTAGCATCGCCCTGGCCATCACGCGAGGCGCAAAGCGGCCTCGCTCACGTCGCATAACAAGAGAACAGGAGTTCGCCATGAAGATCAACACGGCCATCCGCCACGCCTCCGGCCTCGCCCTGCTGGGCGGCGCCCTGCTCGCCGGCTCCGCCCAGGCCGCCGGCGATGCCGAGTGCATCGCCCCCGCCAAGCCCGGCGGCGGCTACGACCTGACCTGCCGCCTGGCCGCCAACGGCCTGCTCGAGACCGGTCGCATCGATTCGCCGATGCTGGTGACCTACATGCCCGGCGGCATCGGCGCCGTGGCCTACAACCACGTCAACGGGGTGCGCACCGACGACGAGAACCTGATCGTCGCCGCCAGCACCGGCGCCGCGGTCAACCTGGCGCTGGGCAAGTTCGGCCAGTACGACGCCGACGAGGTGCGCTGGCTGGGCGCCCTGGGCGTCGACTACGGCGCCATCGTGGTCGGTGCCGACGCGCCCTGGCAGTCGCTGGACGAGCTGATGGCCGATCTCCAGGAGGCCCCGGGCGAGATCGCCTTCGGCGCCGGCGGCACCGTGGGCAGCCAGGACTGGATGAAGGCCGCGCTGACCGCCAAGGCCGGCGACGTCGATCCGCGCGACCTGCGCTACGTGGCCTTCGAGGGCGGCGGCGAGGCGCTGGCCGCGCTGCTCGGCGATCACATCCAGGTCTTCACCGGCGATCTCTCCGAGCTCCAGTCGCAGCTCGAGAGCGGCAAGGTGCGCGTGCTGGCCGCGCTCTCCGAGGAGCGCATGGGGGGCCCCTACGCCGAGATCCCCACCGCCGCCGAGCAGGGCTACGACGTGCAGTGGCCGATCTGGCGCGGCTACTACATGGGCCCGGAGGTCAGCGACGAGGCCTACCAGGCGTGGGTCGAGCGGCTGCAGGCCCTGGCCGAGGACCCGGCTTTCGCTGAGATCCGCGAGGCGCGTGGCCTCTTCCCGATGTCGCGCTTCGGTGACGACTTCGACGGCTACGTGCAGGAGCAGGTCGCCGGCTTCCAGTCACTGGCCGAGGAAGTGGGTCTGAAATGAGCCAAGTCACCAAGCCGGTCGCCGACCGGCTGTTGGGACTCGTGCTGATCGGCCTGGCGGCGTTCGTCGCCGTCCAGGCCATCAACCTCGAAGTCCCGTTCAGCTACGAGCCCGTGGGTCCACGGGCGTTTCCGCTGGGTCTTTCGATCCTGCTCGCCGGCCTCTCGCTTCCGCTCGTCTTCAAGCCCGGCGCCGACGGCGAGTGGCCGCACAAGGCGCTGGCCATACGCCTGCTGCTGGTGCTGGGCCTGCTGCTGGCCTACGCCATGCTGTTCACCGGCCTGGGGTTCATTCCCACCTCGCTGCTGGTGGTGGCCGCCCTGGCCCGGCTCTTCGGCGCCAGCAACGGCAAGGCGCTGATCACCGGCGTGCTGCTCTCCGCGGGCAGCTATGTGCTGTTCACCGAGGGCCTGGGCATCGCCCTGCCCACCGGCACCTGGCTTGCCGCGTTCATCTAGAGGACTGCCACCATGTTCGACTTCCTGATCGAGGGCTTCGGCGTCGCCCTGACGCCGCTCAACCTGGGGCTGGCCTTCCTCGGCGCGCTGCTCGGCACCCTGTTCGGGGCTCTGCCGGGCATCGGGCCGATCAACGGCATCGCCATCCTGATGCCACTGGCCTACACCCTGGGCCTGCCGGCCGAGTCGGCGCTGATCCTGCTGGCCGGCATCTACACCGGCGCCGAGTATGGCGGGCGGATGTCGAGCATCCTGCTCAACGTGCCGGGCGATGCCGGCGCGGTGATGACCACGCTCGACGGCCATCCGCTGGCCAAGAAGGGCCTGGCCGGCCCGGCGCTCGGCCTCTCGGCGGTGAGCTCCTTCGTCGGCGCGACCATCGCCATCATCGGCCTGACGCTGTTCGCGCCGCTGCTCGCCGAGATCGCGGTGATGTTCGGCCCCGCCGAGTTCTTCGCGCTGATGGTGTTCGCCTTCTCGTCGATGTCGGTGATGATGGGCAAGGACCCGATCAAGACCGCCATCGGCGCGGTGCTTGGCGTGCTGATCGCCACCGTGGGCGTCGATTCCGGCACCGGGGTGCTGCGCTACACCTTCGGCATGCCCGAGCTCTATGACGGCATCGACTTCGTGGTGATGATCATCGGCCTGTTCGCGATCAGCGAGATCCTGCTGATGCTCGAGCACGCTCACCGCCAGGACGGCGACGGCGAGCTGCCGCCGCTGGGCCGGGTCTTCGTCAGCCTGAAGGAAGTGCTCTACTGCAAGGGCGCCATGTGGCGTTCGGGGCTGCTCGGCTTCATCATCGGCGTGCTGCCCGGTACCGGGGCCTCGGTGGCCGGCGCGGTCTCCTACACCACCGAGAAGCGCCTCTCCGACAAGGAAGGCACCTTCGGCAAGGGCGACATGCGCGGCCTGGCGGCGCCCGAGGCGGCCAACAACGCCTCGGCGGCGGGCTCCTTCGTGCCGATGCTGACGCTGGGCATCCCCGGATCCGGCACCACCGCGGTGCTGCTCGGCGCGCTGATGCTCTACAACATCACCCCCGGGCCGATGATGTTCACCGAGCGGCCCGAGGTCGCCGGCGGCCTGATCGCCTCGCTCTACATCGGCAACATCGTGCTGCTGGCGCTCAACCTGCCGCTGGCCGGGGTGTTCGCCAGGGTGCTGACCATCCCGCGCTGGGTGCTGGTGCCGGCCATCGCCATCCTGGCCTTCGTCGGCGTCTACCAGCTGCACTCGGATCTGACCGCCATCTACCTGATGCTGCTGATCGGCGTGTTCGGCTACCTGCTGCGCAAGCTCGGCTTCTCGCTGGCCCCGGTGATCCTGGGCTACGTGCTGGGCGGGCTGATGGAGCAGAACCTGCGCCGCGCGCTGTCGATCAGCGGCGGCGATACGGGCATCCTGTGGCAGTCCGGCATCTCGCTGGGGCTGTGGATCGCCGCCGCCGCGCTGCTGGTGCTGCCCTGGCTGGTGCCGAAGCTGCTCGCCGCACGCGCTCGCCGCCACGCCGGCTAACACTGCCTCGGGCCCGCTCACGCGGGCCCGAGACGTTTCGACCGGAGACCTCCGACGTGCCTCTTGCCTTGCCCTCTGCCCTTCCCGCCCTGCTGCGCTTCCTGCCCACCCTGGCACTCGGCCTCGCCGGCGGGGCGGCGGCCTTCACCGTTGATCTGCCGCTGCCCTGGCTGCTCGGCGCCATGCTCGCCACCACCCTGGCGAGCCTTTCCGGCGCGCGGCTGCGCTCGCCGGGACGCGGTCGTCAGGGCGTGCTGGTGGTGATCGGGGTGATGCTGGGCGCGGCCTTCACCCCGGAGCTGTCCGGCGACCTGGGGCTGTGGGGCCTGAGCCTGGCGGCGATGCTCGGGGCCACGGCGGTGATGATGCTCTTCTCGGTGTGGTTCTCGCGGCGCATCGCCGGCCACTCGCTGGATACCGCCCTCTACGCCGGGGTCCCCGGCGGGGTCTCAGCGGTCACCGGCATGGCGCTCTCCTCCGATGCCGACCTGCGGGTGGTCGGCATGACCCACGCGGTGCGCATCCTGGTGCTGCTGGTCGCCATTCCGCCGGTGCTCGACGGCATCGGTCACGTCAGCCTGAGCGCCGCCACCCCGGACCCGGGCCGGTGGCTGTGGTTGCCCGGCCCGGTAGATGCCGCCTGGCTGGCCGGAGCCGGGGTGCTGGGCGCCTGGCTCGGTAGGCGACTGCGCCTGCCCAACGCCCTGCTGTTCGGCCCGGCGCTGATCTCGTCGGCGCTGCACCTGACGGGGCTGACCCACGCGGCCCTGCCGCCGACGCTGATCGCCCTGGCCCAGGCGATCATCGGCGTCTCGGTGGGCGTGCGCTTCACGGGAACCGCGCTTTCCACACTGGGCCATACCCTGGCGATGGCCGCGCTGCAGGCGCTGGGCCTGCTGGCGATCGCCATCCTCGCCGCCTGGGCCATCCACGCGGCGACGGGGGTGTCGCTTCCCGCGGCGCTGCTCGCCTACATGCCGGGCGGGGCGCCGGAGCTGAGCCTGGTGGCGCTGTCGCTGGGCATCGACCCGGCCTTCGTGACCGCCCACCACCTGCTGCGCATCACGGTGCTGATCCTGCTGATGCCGGTGCTGCTGGGCGCCTGCCGGCGCCTGAGCGCCTAGCGTTGCAAACCCACCAGTCGGCCTGCAGACGACGCCGCCATCCATGCTAGGCTGGGCGGCGTTCCCGCCGGAGACTTGCCCCATGCCGCCCCCCCTCAGCGACACGCCCCAAGACCCTGCCAGCGATAGCGAGGCGCTCTCCGTCAGCGAACTCAATCGGCGCGCCCGGCGTGCGCTCGAGCAGGACGTCGGCGAGGTGTGGGTGGAGGGCGAGCTCTCCGGCGTGTCGCGGCCCAGCTCGGGGCACGTCTACTTCACCCTCAAGGACGACAAGGCCCAGCTGCGCTGCGCGCTGTTTCGCACCCGCGCGCGCTTCGTCGCCGCGCCGATGCGCGACGGCGACCGCGTCAAGGTGCGCGGCCAGGTGTCGCTCTTCGAGCCCCGCGGCGACTATCAGCTGATCGTGGAGGCGGTGCGCGCGGCGGGCGAAGGCGAGTTGCTGGCCGCCTATGAGCGCCTCAAGGCGCGTCTCGCCGCCGAGGGCGTGTTCGCCAACGCGCGTCCCCTGCCCTTCCCGCCGCGCCACCTGCTGGTGCTCACCTCGCCCACCGGCGCGGCGATCCGTGACGTGCTGGCGGTGCTGGCGGCGCGCTGGCCGCTTTCGCAGGTGACGCTGATTCCGGTGCCGGTACAGGGTCGCGAGGCGGCGCCGGCGATGATCGGGGCGCTGGGGCTGCTCAATCGCCAGTCGGCCCTGGACCCCGAGCGCGATGCCATCCTGATCACCCGCGGCGGCGGCAGCCTCGAGGACCTGTGGGCGTTCAACGACGAACACCTGGCCCGGGCGATCTTCCACTCCCGGCTGCCGGTGATGGCCGCGGTGGGCCACGAGGTGGACACCACGCTCGCCGACTTCGCCGCCGATGCGCGCGCCCCCACGCCCTCGGCCGCGGCCGAGCAGCTGGTGCCCGACCGCCGCGAACGGCTCCACCGCCTCGAGCGACTGGCCGAGCGGCTGACCCGCGCCCAGCGTGCCCGCCTCGACACCGATGCCCAGCGCCTGGATCACCTGCGCGCGCGGCTGCGCCACCCCGGCGAGGTGCTGGCGGCGCGTCGCCGGCAGCTGGATCAGCTGGAGGCGCGGCTGCGCCGGGCCATGCGGGCACGGCTCGACCAGGAGCGGCGCCGCGGGCACCACCTGCATCAGCGCCTGGCCCTGCGCTCGCCGGACCGGCTGACGGAACAGGCTGGGCAGCGGCTCGAGCGCGCCACCCAGCGCCTGCATCAGGCGATGCCGAGGGCGCTTTCCCGCCATCGCGACCGGCTGGGCGGGCTCGCCCGCGAACTGCAGGCGGTGAGCCCGCTGGCGGTGCTGGGGCGCGGCTATGCGATCCTCGAGGACGAGCGGGGCCAGGTGGTGCGCCGGGCGGCGGACACCGCCCCGGGCCAGGCGCTGGAGGCGCGTCTGGGCGAAGGGCGGCTCGCGCTCACAGTGACCGGTGTCGGGAGCGATGGCGCAGAGTCCCATGGAGGAAAGCCATCGAGCCTATAAAAAATGGAATATGGTTATTCCGATAAAAGATATATAGCCTGAATCCGTCACCCCCTTGACGACGGGAGGCCGATGCCTATATCTCAAGGGACCAGACCCCTTCCCGAGCCCGACCGCCGGTCACTCGGGGACATATCCCCAAACCACAGGGAGCAACACCATGTCACTGCGCATCAATGACGTCGTACCGGACTTCGAGGCCGAGACCAGCCAGGGCTCGATCCGCTTCCATGAGTGGATCGGCGACAGCTGGGCGATCCTGTTCTCCCACCCGAAGGACTTCACCCCGGTCTGCACCACCGAGTTCGGCGCCGTCGCCAAGCTCAACGCCGAGTGGCAGAAGCGCGGCACCAAGGTGATCGGCGTCTCCGTGGACGGCGTGGAAGACCACAAGAAGTGGATCAACGATATCTCGAGCTTCGCCAGCTGCGAGGTCGGCTTCCCGATCATCGCCGACGAGGGCCTCAAGGTCGCCAAGCTGTTCGACATGCTGCCGGCCGAGGCCTACCTGCCGGACGGCCGCACCCCGGCCGACAGCGCCACCGTGCGCTCGGTGTTCATCATCGGCCCGGACAAGCAGCTCAAGCTGACCATGACCTACCCGATGAACGTGGGCCGCAACTTCGCCGAGGTGCTGCGCGCCCTGGACGCCCTGCAGACCGCCAACGGCAAGGGCGTGGCCACTCCGGCCGACTGGACCGTCGGTGAGGATGTGATCATCCCGCCGACGGTCTCCAACGAGGATGCCACGGCGAAGTTCGGCGAGTACGAGACCATCTTCCCCTACCTGCGCCGCACCAAGCTGCCCAAGTAAGCCGGGCGGTGTCTCCACGCACGACCACGACCCCCTGCCTCGGCAGGGGGTCTTGCGTTGTGGGGAACGTGACAAGGAAGCCCTCTCGCTGCGCGATCGGCAAAGGCCGACCGTCGCCGCGAGCAAAGGGTCGCTAGTGGTGCTCGGCCTGGCGCGCGGCGGGCTTGAAGGCGCCGGGCTCGAGCTCGTGGCGGGCCAGCAGCTTGTAGAAGTCGGTGCGGTTGCGCCCGGCAATGCGCGCCGCCTGGGTGACGTTGCCCTCGGTGATCTTGAGCACCTTGACCAGGTAGCTGCGCTCGAAGCCGGCCCGGGCATCGTTGAAGGTGGGCATGGCGTTCTCCTCGGCGACCAGCGCCTGGGCCACCAGCCCCTCGGGGATCATCGGCGAGGTGGTCAGGGCCACGCACTGCTCCACCACGTTGACCAGCTGGCGCACGTTGCCGGGCCAGGCCGAGGTGGCCAGCAGGTTGAGCGCCTCCGGCGAGAAGCCCTTGACGAAGGGCTTGTGCCGCGCGGCGGCCTGGGCGACCAGGTGCTTGGCCAGCAGCGGCACATCCTCGGCGCGCTCCTTGAGCGGCGGCAGGCGCAGGTTGACCACGTTGAGCCGGTAGTACAGATCCTCGCGGAACTCGCCCTCGTGCATGGCGCGATCCAGGTCGCGGTGGGTCGCCGAGATGATCCGCACGTCGATGGGCACCGAGGTGGTCGAGCCGAGCGGGCGGATCTGGCGCTCCTGCAGGGCGCGCAGCAGCTTCACCTGCAGGGTCATCGGCATGTCGCCGATCTCGTCGAGGAACAGGGTGCCGCCGTCGGCCGCCTGGAAGAGGCCTTGGTGCTCGCTCACCGCCCCGGTGAAGGCGCCCCGGGCGTGGCCGAACAGCTCGCTCTCCAGCAGCTGCTCGGGCAGCGCCCCGCAGTTGATCGCTACGAAGGGCTTGTCGGCCCGCGAGCTCGCCTTGTGGATGGCGCCGGCGAGCAGCTCCTTGCCCGACCCCGAGGCGCCGGTGACCAGCACGCTGACGTCCGAAGCGGCGACCATGCGCGCCTGCTCGAGGATGCGCTCCATCTCGGGGCTGCGGGTGATGATGGCCTCGCGCCAGCGATCGTCGCCCTCGGTGGCGGGGGTGGAGGTCTGGGCCAGGGCGTCGCCGATGGCCGAGAACAGCTCGTCGCGATCGACCGGCTTGGTCAGGAAGCCGAACACCCCCTGGCGGGTGGCACTCACCGCATCGGGAATCGAGCCGTGGGCGGTGAGAATGATCACCGGCAGCCCCGGCAGCCGGCGCTGGATCTCCTGGAACAGCGCCAGGCCGTCCATTTCGTCCATGCGCAGGTCGGAGAGCACCAGATCCGGGCGGGCGACCTCCAGCCGCTTGAGGGCCTCGCGTCCGCTCTCGGCGGTGGTAACGCGATAGCCACGGCTCTCGAGCCGCATGCCCAGCAGTTTCAGCAGGCTGACGTCGTCGTCGACCAGCAGGATATGCGCGCCATGATCGCCGGCGTGGGCCAGGCGTCCGGTCTGCTTCATGTCGTCTCTCCGGGGTTATTCACTCTGCTGTCGCAGGTTGATGTTCTGTTCGATGGCGGTGAGCTGCTCGAGCTTCTCGGCCATGGCCTCAAGCTCCTCGGTGAGCGCTGCGTTCTCCTCCGCGGCAGCATCAAGGGCGCGGCGCCGCTCGGCCAGCTGGCCGGCCAGGCGCCGGCGCCCTTCCAGCTCGTTGAGCCAGTAGCGCAGCAGCGGCTGCAGCTCGGCCGGGGCGCTCGCCAGGTCGGCCTTGTAGAGCTCCGAGGCACGGTCCCACTGCTGCTCACTGCCCCAGGAGAGCAGCACGGCGCGCGACAGGCGGCGCTGCTTGGCCTCGCCCGCGAGGCTCGCCAGGGTAGCTTCACGCCAGGCCCGGTCGCCGCGCTGAGAGGCCAGACCGAAGGCCACCCACTCGGGCATCAGGCACTCGTCGTCGTCGAAGTCCGGAAGCGCGTCCGTGCAGGAGAGCGTGCCCTGGGCGGTATTCGGCATCGACACGCCGCTGGAATGGATCGGCGTGGGCAGGTACTGACATCCGGCAAGCCACAGTGTGGTCAGGCACGTGAGCCAGGGGCGTAGGGTCATGACAGATCCTTCCTTGCGTCGTCACCCACCAGGGCGGGTCTCGGGGTCTCGTCGCCCCGCTCGGGCAGCGGGGTCGGCCAGGGCAGGGTGAGCCGGAAGCACACCGCCAGCCGCGGGTCGTCCACCAGCTCCAGGCGGCCCTGCTGAAGCCGGGCGCAGTCGGCGGCCACCGAGAGGCCGATGCCGGAGCCCTTGAGCGGCCCCTTGCGGCGCACGCGCCCCTGGTAGAAGGCATCGAAGAGCCGCTCGCGATCCTCCTCGGCGATCGGCTCGCCGCTGTTGGCCACCTCGATCACCAGGCGATCCGGCAGCGCGCGGGCGCGGATCTCGAGTTCGCCGCCATCCTCACCGTAGGCCACGGCGTTGGAGATGAGGTTATCGAGCACCCGCGAGGTGGCGGTACCGTCGAGCGCCCAGTTAAGCGGGCCGTGGAAGGCCGTGACTCGCATCTCCTTGTTGTCGAGCGCCAGGCGATGCTTGGCCAGCACTTCCCTGACCACGGTGGCGACGTCCAGCCGGGCGATGTCGAGCTGACGGCTGTGCTTGAGCAGGTTGTAGTCGAGCAGCTGCTCGATCAGCTGCTGCAGCTCACGCCCGCTGGTATCGATCAGGTCGAGGACCTCGCGCTGGCGCGGCGTGACCTCGCCGGCCACGCCGTCGGCGAGCAGCGACGAGCCCTCGCGCACGCTGGCCAGCGGCGTCTTGAGTTCGTGGGACATGTGGCGCAGGAACTGCTGCTTCTGGGCTTCGAGGTCGTCGAGCCGCGAGGCCAGCCAGTCCAGGCGCTCGCCCAGAGTGACCAGCTCCGCCGGCCCCTTGAGGGGGCGCTGGTGGCGCTCGGTGTCGCCGCCCAGGCTGCCGATGCCGAGGATGCGCCGCTCGAGCTGGCGGATCGGCTGGATGATCAGCCGCGTGAACAGCAGCATCAGCACCAGGCTCGCCGAGACCAGCGCCGCGGTCTGCCACCACAGGCGGATCTGCACGTCCTCGGCGCGGGCGCTGATGGCGTCGATACGCTCGTCGATGCGCCGATTGGTGGCCTGGCGCATCGCCTCGGTGTGCGCGGCGAAGGGCAGGAAGTCGCCAAGCCGCGCCTTGAAGGCCTCGAGCGGCAGGTCGGGCAGCTCGGCGAGGCCGTCCAGCGCCTCCTCCAGCGCCGCCACGTGGGGATCATTCGGCAGCAACCGGCGCTGCTGGGCCAGCAGCTGCCGGAACTCCGCGAGGCGCTCGTCGAAGATCTCCAGCAGTCCCTGCTGTTCGACCACCGCATACTGGCGGGCGCCGCGCTCCATCTCCAGCGCCAGCGCCCCCAGCGAGCGGGCACGCCGGGTCTCCTCCACCGCCTGGCGGGCACTCACATCGGCCAGGCGCGAGAGCTCCGAGAGCGCCTGACCGGCCTGGATCATCAGCACCGCCAGCGGCAGCATCACCACTAGAAAGGCCAGCAGCACCAGCTGTAGCAGCGAGCGCGGGCGCCAGCGGCGCGTAATGGCTGTGGTCATGGACAGCGTTCTTTGCAGGAGGGTAAAGGGAACCACCATCGTCCATCCCTAAGGATACCAGAGATCGGCCGAGCGCCTCGCGATCGTTCGGCCTCACCCGCAGGCGAAAAAAAAGGGCCGGCATGGCCGGCCCAATACGCAGGGAACTGAAGGGTCTGGAAATGCCACCGGTCGACGACCTGGTTCGTCCACCGTTGACCTCACCAGGGGCCAGGGGCCCTCGAAGCCATGCGAACGCCATCGGCCACCAGGGGCTAGTCGTTCTCATGCGGGCGACCGATTGGCCACCCCGCCTCGTGACTGGCGGCAGCGCCGCAAGGGCGATACCGCACGATTCGATCCCTCCTGACGGGTCGTGACCCGCGGGGGAGAGGCATCCTTGCCAGGGCATCCTTGACCTCTCGATGCCGATCCTTGCCTTTCGGCGGCACCGTCTCATCGCAACCTAAAGTCACACATCGCTTGGAGCAGACACTGGTCGCGTTCGGGGGACCGGACGCACAGGGTAGTGATGACGCGGCGCCCCCTCGGCAACCGGAAAACGGATCGAGCCGTATGAACCGTTTTCCTTGCTCACCCAACTCAATGCCATGAGCGTGCCAAAACTCCAATCTTACTATAAAAATCAATGACTTATATAGACAAGGAAGCGCGACGGGCGGGCGTGGAAGGCCCTCGCGGGGAGAAGCGGGGTCGAAAACGGGATTTTTCGTCGCTAAACGGCGACACCTTTCGGACGACACACCAAAAAAACTCTTTTTATCAAAAAGTTATGGCGTTCCCCGGCGGAGACGCCGCGCCGCGGGCGACGCCTCGCGGCGACAGTCCGGCCGCTCAGGCGAGGGTCTTGATCAGGATCTTGGACTTGCGGGCGTGGCTGTAGGTGTCGCGGCGCAGGGTGGGAAGCGCCTCGATGTCGGCCAGGCGAAAGTCGTGCTCGAAGAACCAGTGGGTGGTATGAGTAGTGAGGGCGAACAGCGACGAGAGCCCGAGGCGATGGGCCCGGCGCTCGATCTCGGCGAGCAGTCGCTCGCCGCGCGCGCCGCCCCGATAGTCGTCGTGCACCGCCACGCAGGCCAGCTCGCCCATCTCGGCCTCGCCGAAGGCGTGCAGGGCGGCGCAGCCGATGATCATGCCGTCGCGATCGATCACCAGGTAGTCGTCGATCTCGTATTCCAGCCGCTCGCGGGAGCGCGGCACCAGCATCCCCCGCGACTCCAGGGGCTCGAGCAGCTCCAGCAGCCCGCCGATGTCGCCGAGTTCCGCCGGGCGCAGCTGCTCGTAGCGATGCTCGGTGATCATGGTGCCCACGCCGTCGCGGGTGAACAGCTCACCGAGCAGCGCGTCGTGATCATGCCAGGAGAGCAGGTGGGTGCGGGCGACCCCGTGACGCGCCGCCGCGCAGGCCGCGCCCAGATGGCGGGCCAGCTCGCTGGCGGGATCGGCCTGGGTGAGCAGCGGCGCAGCCTCGGCCGGGGTCAGCTGGCGCTGCAGCCGACCGCTGGCGTCGACCAGACCGCTGGCCTCGCCGAGCAGGATCAGCTTGTCGGCGGAAAGCGAGGTGGCGGCATGATGCGCCACCTCGGCGGCGTCCAGATCGAAGACCTCGCCGGTGCTGGAGAAGCCCAGCGGCGGCAGCACTACCAGGGCGCCGCGCTCGAGCAGGCCCTCGACCGCCTGGTCGCGTACCCGGCGCACCTCGCCGCTGCGGTCGAAGTCGACGCCGTCACGCACGCCCAGCGGCTTGGCCATCACCAGGTTGCCGGAGACCACGGTCATCTCGATCCCGTGCAGCGGCGTGTTGGGCAGGCCCGGCGAGAGCCGCGCCTCCAGCCACAGCCGCTGCTCGGCGGCGATGCGCTCGACCTGGGCCATGATCGCCTCATCGGCCACCCAGCGTCCCCGATGTCGAGTCGGCACGATGCCGGCCTCATCCAGCGCCTGCTGTACCTGGGGACGAATGCCGAACACCACCACCAGGCGCACGCCCAGGGTATGCAGCAGCGCCAGGTCCTGGATCAGCTGCTCGCCTCGACCGCTCGCCATGGCCTCCCCCTCGATCAGGATGACGAAGGTTCGTCCCCGATGGGCGTTGATGTAGGGCGAGGAGTTGCGAAACCAGTCGACGAAGGGGAAACGAGTATCCAAGGCCGCACTCCGGCAGCAGGTGAACGAGGGTAGGTAGAACGTCACTATATCAGAGCGACGAAAACGGCGGCACCACCGAGGTGATGCCGCCGTCTGGGCGTCCAGGCGAGAGCGTACTAGCCGAAGATGCCTTTCAAGGTGAAGAAGAACAGGATGGCCAGGCCCGCGCCTGCCGGCAGGGTGATCAGCCACGACATGGCGATGGTGCCGATGACCCGCAGGTTGAGCGCCGCCATGCCGCGGGCCAGGCCCACGCCGAGCACCGCCCCGACCAGGGTATGGGTGGTGGAGATCGGCAGGCCGGTGCCCGAGGCCAGCACCACGGTGGTGGCGGCCGCGAGGGTAGCGGCGAAGCCGCGGCTCGGGGTCAGCTCGGTGATGCCGGTGCCCACGGTGGCGATGACCTTGTGGCCGTAGGTGACCAGGCCGACGACGATGCCACCGCCGCCCAGCACCAGCACCCACCAGGGCACCAGGGCGGCGCCCTCGACCTCGCCGCCGGTCTGCACCACGCTGATCACCGCCGCCAGCGGCCCCACGGCGTTGGCCACGTCGTTGGAGCCGTGGGCGAAGGCCATGGCGCAGGCGGTGAAGATCATCAGCACGCCGAAGACCCGTTCTACCCCGGAGAAGCCGAACTGATCGGTCTGGCGACTGGAGGCCTTGACGCGACGCTCCATGGCCACACCGAGCGCCGCGAATGCCAGGCCGGCGAGGATAGCCAGCAGCAGGCTGGCGCCGAAGCTCAGATCCAGGCCGACGTGCTTGAGGCCCTTGGTGAGGGTCACCATGGTCACCGCGAAGCCGACCAGGAAGATGTACATCGGCACGTAGCGCTTGGCCGCGGCGAAGGGATCCGGGGCCTCGAAGATCAGATGCTGGACCGACTTGAAGAGCGTGAAGGCGATGGTGCCGGCCAGCAGCGGCGAGACCACCCAGCTGGCGGCGATGGTGCCCACCGCGCCCCAGTCCACGGCGGCGGCGCCGAGGCCCGCCACCGCGAAGCCGACGATGGCGCCGACGATGGAGTGGGTGGTGGAGACCGGCCAGCCCTTCATCGAGGCGACCAGCAGCCAGGTCGCGGCCGCCAGCAGCGCCGCCAGCATACCGTAGACCAGCAGCTGGGGATCTTCCTTGAGCAGCTCCGGGTCGATGATGCCCTTGCGGATGGTGTTGGTGACCTCGCCGCCGGCCAACCAGGCGCCGAGGAACTCGAAGATCACGGCGATGATGATCGCCTGCTTGATGGTGATGGCCTTGGAGCCCACCGAGGTGCCCATGGCGTTGGCCACGTCGTTGGCGCCGACGCCCCAGGCCATGAAGAAGCCGAAGAGACAGGCGAGGATGATGAAGACCTCGCCGTGCTGAGCAATGATCGACATAGGGAGTGTTCCCTTGTTGCGGTCAGAAGAAGAGCGAAACAACGAGGCCCCGGGGTCGCCGGGGCCGCTGTGTTCAGTTGGCCGTCATGATCTGCAGTCGGCTGCCGACGCGCTCGGCGCGGTCGGAGAGCTCGCCCACCCAATCGATGATCTTGTAGAGGAACATCACGTCCACCGGCGGCAGGCGATCCTCGAGCTCGAACAGCTGGCGACGGATCGCCACCTGCTGGCTGTCGGCCTGCTGCTCGAGCACGTGCAGCCCGCGGATCAGCTTCTGCATCACGTCGGAGACGTTACGCCCGAAGCCGGACTCGAGCAGGTCCTTGAGCTCCTCGAGGGCGTGGCGCGCCTGGGCCACGCAGGCCACCGAGGTACGCATGTAGTCGCGCATCGGCTGGGCCAGCTCCTGGGGCATCTGCATGCGACGACCGAGCATGATGCCGGTGATATCGCGGACCTTGTTGGCAATCTTGTCCTGGACGCTGATCAGGTCGAGCAGGTCGGAGCGCGATACCGGTAGGAACATGGTATTGGGAAGGTTGAGACGCAGCTCAGTCTTGAGCTCATCGGCCTCATGCTCGAGGCGGGTGATGGTCTCCCGATGCTGCTCTGCGGTGTCCCAGTCGCCCACCAGGGACGCCTCGAAGAAGGGCAGCAGCTCGTCAGCACACGCGTTGGCCTTGACGATGTGGGCCAGCAGCGGATGGAATGGCGAGCGGCCGAACATCGCGGAGAAGGGATTGGATGTCACCATAGGGCATCTATGAACCTGGAAAAATGGCGGCGTCAGTATAGTGACTGACACCCTCAGCGTCATGAAAAAATCACCCAATATTCATCCAATCGAGGTAGCTCTGCCGATGGCCAACGAGATCGAACTCAAACTCGCCCTGGGCGCTCTGGACACCGAGGACGCCGGGGGGGCCGAGGCCCTGAGGCGACATCCCCGCCTGGCCGGGGTGACACCGGCGCTTACCCAGCTGGGCAACACTTACTTCGATACCCCCGAAGGCGACCTGGAGGCCGCGCGCATGGCGCTGCGCCTGCGCCGCGCGGACGGGCGGCTGCTGCAGACGCTGAAGACCCGCGGCCAGGGCGGCGGCGGGCTCTCGACCCGCGGCGAGTGGGAGTGGGAGGTGCCCGGTCCCGGCCTCGATCTAGAGGGGCTTGCGGCGCTGCCGCCCATGACCGAACGCGAGGCGGGCCTGCTCGAGCGCCTGGCACCGCGCTTCGCCACCGACTTCGAACGCGAGACCTGGTGGCTCGAGCATGAGGGCGCGACCATCGAGCTCGCCCTGGATATCGGCGAGATCCGCGCGGGCGAGCGGGCCGTGGCGATCCGCGAGCTGGAGCTCGAGCTCAAGGCGGGCGAGCCGGAGGCGCTCTGGTCGCTGGCCGAGGCCCTGACCGACCGGGTGGCGCTGCGTCCCTCGGACACCAGCAAGGCGGCCCGGGGCGGCGCCCTGCTCGACGGCGCGCGCTCGCTGCCCGAGGCCTGCGACGCCGGCGGCTGGCTGCACCGCGCCACCGCAGCGCTGGATGCCCTGGCGGATACCGGCGACGACGCCTGGCGCCTAGAGGCGCGCCGGGCCTTCCAACGGCTGGCGGAACTGGGCGATGATGCTAAAGGAGACAACGGCACAGGCGAGGCCTCAGGGCGCGACCAGGCCCGGGCGCTCGCCGAGGCGCTGGACGCCGAGCGCTGGCTGACCCCGGCCTTCGGCCGGCACATGCTGCGCCTGGCCCGCCGGCTGCCCGGAGACGCCGAGCTGAGCTGAGCTGAGCTGAGCTGACCCAGCTCGACAGGCCCGGCCCGCCACCACAAGGACGACGCTCGTGAACCACCTCCCCAAGCCCGCGGGCGAAGGCCTGCGCACCCGGGTCTTCCAGATCATCTTCGAGTCCGACACCCCGGCGGCCAAGGCCTTCGACATCGCCCTGATCGTGGCGATTCTCGCCAGCGTGCTGGTGGTGATGCTGGAGAGCGTCGCGGCCTTTCGCGACGGCCACGCGGCGCTCTTCTACTGGATCGAGTGGGGCTTCACGATCGCCTTCACCCTCGAGCTCGCGGTGCGCCTCTACTGCCTCGAGCGTCCGCTGCAGTACCTCAAGAGCTTCTACGGCATCATCGACCTGGTGGCGATCCTGCCGACCTGGCTGGCGCTGGTGCTGCCGGGCGCCCAGTCGCTGGTGGTGGTGCGCCTGCTGCGCACCCTGCGCATCTTCCGCGTGCTTCGCCTGATGGAGTTCGTCGGCGAGGGGCGGCTTTTGATCGACGCCCTGAAGCGCAGCAGCCACCAGATCTTTCTGTTCCTGTTCACCGTCTTCATGCTGGTGACCATCTTCGCCTCGCTCGTCTACCTGATCGAGCCCGAGGAGGCCGGCTTCACCAGTATCCCCAAGGCGATCTACTGGGCCGTGGTCACCCTGACCACGGTGGGCTACGGCGACATCGTGCCGGTGACCCCGCTGGGCCAGGCGATCTCGGTGATGGTGATGCTGATCGGCTACTCGATCATCGCCGTGCCCACCGGGGTCTTCTCCGCCGAGGTGATCCGCTCGATCCGCGCCGACCGCTACTCCGACGAGGCCTGCCCGGGCTGCGGCCATGACCGCCACGAGCGGCGCGCTCGGTACTGCCTGCGCTGCGGCACCTGGCTGGACGAGGACTCCCCCGACCCGCGCCTGGCCGATCAGGCCCAGGAAGGCTCAGACGAGGATGACGACAGGGACGAGACGCCGCCGGCCCGCTGAGCCGGCGGTGCGGGGGATCGATCCGGAGGATCAGGCCTGGAAGGGACGGACGTCGCCGCGACCCTCGCGCAGGATGGTCGGCGGCAGGTCGCGCAGGTCGATCACGCTGGTGGGCTCGAGGTGGCAGGCGCCGCCGTCGATGATCAGGTCGAGATCATTGCCGAAGCGCTCGCGGATCTCCTCGGCGTCGGTCATCGGCAGCTCCTCGCCCACCGGAATCAGGGTCACGCTCATCAGCGGCTCGCCCAGGGCGCCGAGCAGGGCCCGGGTGATCTGGTGGTCCGGCACCCGCACGCCGATGGAGCGGCGCTTGGGGTGCAGCAGCAGCCTTGGGACCTCGGTGGTGGCATCGAGGATGAAGGTGTAGGCGCCAGGCGTGTGGGCCTTCAGCAGCCGAAAGACCGTGTTGTCCACCTTGGCGTAGGTGCCGATCTCCGAGAGATCCGAGCAGATCAGGGTGAAGTTGTGCTTGTCGTCGAGCGAGCGCAGCCACTTGATCTTCTCGATGGCCTTCTTGTCGCCCAGGTGACAGCCCAGGGCGTAGCCGGAATCGGTCGGATAGGCGACCACCCCGCCGCCGCGAATGATCTGGATCGCCTGGTCGATCAGGCGCTTCTGGGGATTGTCCGGGTGGATCTGGAAGAACTGGCTCATGCGAGCTCCCTGTTGGGTGGCCGGAAATGGCGTCGCTCCACGATAACATGCGCCGCCGGGCGCACGATCAGGCCTGCGGCCCACCGGCGCGATCTCGGCCGGCGGCCGTGGCGGCGATCCCGGCCAGGCGCGGGTGGGCCCACACCGGCGGCGTGGCGGTGCGCGGCACCGGGCTCATGCTGCCCGGCGCCAGGTGCCCGCCGGGGAAATGGAAGTCGCTGCCCACCGAGCCGTAGAGCTCGCGCTCCTGGAGCTGACGCGCCAGGTCGCGGGTCACGTCGGGATTCTGGAAGCCGCTGACCAGCTCAGCGGCCTGGCCGCCGGCGGCGGCGAAGTCATCGAGCAGCAGCCCGCGCTTGCGCCGGGTCAGGCCGTGGCGCAGCGGATGGGCCAGCACCGCCACCCCGCCCGCATCGAGGATCCAGGCCACCGCCGTGGCGAGGAAGGGCCAGTGCGCCTTGATGTCGCCGGCCTTGCCATTGCCGAGGTGCTTCTTGAAGGCGGTGCCGATATCGGGCACCAGCCCGGCGGCCACCAGCGCCTTGGCGAAGTCCGGCCGCCCCAGCGGGCGCTCGCTGCCGGCCTGCTCGCGAGCCCGGGCCAGGGCATCCTTCAGACCGATCTTCTCGAGGCGCTCGGCGATGCGCCAGGAGCGCTGCTCGCGGGCCTCGGCCTGGGCGGCCAGCCCCGCGACCAGATCGCCCCGCGGCCCCTCGGGCAGCAGGCCCACCACGTGGATGTTGATGCCGCTCCACTGGGTGGAAAGCTCGGTGCCGGGGATCAAGCCGATGCCCTGCTCGCGGGCGGCGGCCTCGGCCTCGTCGATGCCGTCCATGGTGTCGTGGTCGGTCAGCGCCATCAGGGAAACGCCCTTGGCCCGGCACAGCGCCACCACCTCGGCCGGCGGCAGGGCGCCGTCGGAGGCCGTGGAGTGCATGTGCAAATCGACGCGGTGCGGTTCGCCCTCGAATCGGGCGGGAGGTGCGGTCATGGGCATGACGCCGGCAGATGAGTTTGTCAGAATATCTCGACATGGTGCTCGCGCGACCGATGACGGTCAATGACGGGGCCATCGGCACCCGCGGCGAGAGCCGCCCACCACGAGGAAGAACCGCGATGCTCTACGCCATCATCAGTGAAGATGTGAATAACAGCCTGGAACGGCGCCTGGCCGCCCGTCCGGATCACCTGGCTCGCCTCGAGGCGCTGCGCGACGAGGGCCGCCTGGTGCTGGCCGGCCCGCACCCGGCCATCGACAGCAACGACCCGGGCGAGGCCGGCTTCACCGGCAGCCTGGTGGTCGCCGAGTTCGAGAGCCTCGAGAGCGCCCAGGCCTGGGCCGATGCCGACCCTTACATGATCGCCGGCGTCTACGCCAAGGCGATCGTCAAGCCGTTCAAGAAGGTCCTGCCCTGATCCCCATCCACAGGTTTGCCTGTCCACAGCCGGTTTCCCACAGCTGCTGTGGACAAGCCTGTTGAAACGCCGCGGACGCCTTTCCCAAGCCCGGACGCCGTGCCGGCGCGACGAGATCGATCAAACCTTGATCAGCGCGTCATGTGTCCGCGTCCTGTATCATCACGCGCCCCATCACCGCCCCCTGTGACCGGAACGACCGGAGCCCCGCCGTGACCGCTGCCCCCGACGCCCTGCCCCCGCTCGCCGGCCTCCAGATCGCTCGCCTGGACTGGCGACGAGACGACGGCGACGAGGAGGTGCCCCACTCCACGGCCTTCGACGACGTCTACTTCTCGCGCCACGACGGTCGCGCCGAGACCGAGCACGTCTTTATCCACGCCAACCGACTGCCCGAGCGCCTCAAGGTCTGGCAGGAGCCTCGACCCTTCGTGATCGGCGAGACCGGCTTCGGCACCGGGCTCAACATGCTGTGCGCCTGGGCCTGCTTCGAGGCCCATGCCCCGCCGACGGCGAGGCTGCACCTGATCTCCACCGAGAAGTTTCCCCTGGCGCGGGAAGATCTCGCCCGGGCGCTCGCCGCCTGGCCGGATCTCGCCGAGCGGGCCGCCCGCCTGGTCGCCCAGTGGCCCGAGCCGGTGGCCGGCGTGCACCGGCTGTGGCTCGACGATCGGGTCACCCTCGACCTGCACTTCGGCGACACCACCGAGCGGCTCGAGCGGCTCGACGGCCGGGTCGACGCCTGGTTCCTCGACGGCTTCGCGCCGTCGAAGAACCCCGAGATGTGGCAGCCCGAGCTCTTCGCCGCCATGGCCGCCCGCTCGCGCCCCGGCGCGACACTCGCCACCTTTACCTGCGCCGGGGTGGTCAAGCGCGGCCTCAAGGCGGCCGGCTTCGCCTGGCGCAAGGTGCCGGGGTTCGGCCGCAAGCGCGAGATGCTCGCCGGCGAGATCGCCGTGCCCCCCGAGGATCGTCGCCGTGGGGCCACGCCCTGGTTCACGCCCCCCGCGGCGCAGCCGGCCCGCCGGGTGGTCGTGGTCGGAGCGGGCATCGCCGGCACGAGCGTAGCCGCGGCGCTGGCCCGGCGCGGCGTGGCGGTGACGCTGGTCGACCGCGAGGGCCCGGGCAGCGGCGGCTCCGGCAATGACCAGGGAGCGCTCTACGTCAAGCTCGCCGCCGACACCAATCCCCAGAGCAGGGTGTATCTCGCCGGGCTGCTGCACAGCCGCCGCCTGCTCGAGGCCCTCGACCCCGAGCGGGAACTATGGCGCCCCTGCGGGGTGCTGCAGCTGGCGATGCGCGACAAGGAAGAGGCCCGCCAGGCGCGCTTCCTGGCCCATCATCCGCTGCCCGAGCGGGTGGTCCACGGCGTCTCGGCGAACGAGGCGTCGCGACTTTCCGGCACGCCGATCGACCACGGCGGGCTTTACTACCCCGAAGCGGGGTGGGTGCGCCCGGCGGCGCTGTGCCGACGGCTGGCGGCCATGCCAGGAGTGGAGTTCCGCCGAGCGGAGGTGGTCGAGATGACGCCGGAGGATGACGGCTGGACGCTGGAGATGGCCGACGGCGAGCGCCTGGCGGCGGATCAGGTGGTGATCGCCACCGCGGCGCTGGCCAACCGCTTCGCCCAGACGGCGGCGCTGCCGCTGCAGCCGGTGCGCGGCCAGGTGAGCCGGCTGACGCTTCCCGAAGGCACCCCAACGCTCGAGCGAGTGGTCTGTGCCGGGGGCTATGTGCCACCGCCCCTCGATGGAACGCTCACCTTCGGCGCCACCTTCGCCCCGAACCGGGACGAGACCGACGAGCGCGAGGCCGACCACGCGGCGAACCTGGCGGAACTCGAGGCCACCCTGCCGGCCTTCGTGGCCGCCCTGCGCGAGGCGGGCGCGACGCTCGAGCCGGGTGCGCTGGCGGGCCGGGCGGCGGTGCGCGCGGCGAGCCCCGACAAGTCGCCCTACGCGGGCCCGGTGCCGGTGGCCGAGGCCTGGGCGGCGGACTATGCACGGCTTGCCAAGGACGCCACCCGGGTGCCCGCGACGCCGGGACGCCACCATGGCGGCCTGTGGATCAGCGCGGCCCACGGCTCCCGGGGACTCGCCAGCGCGCCGCTGTGCGCCGAGCTGATCGCCTCACGGATCTGCGACGAGCCGCTGCCGCTGGAGGCACCGCTGGTCGATCACCTGCACCCAGGGCGGCGGCTTATCCGCGACCTGATACAAGGGAAGCAGGACGCAGCATCAGCGAGAGGCATCGGAAACGGCTCGTAGAGGTGGCCTGCGCCCTACCCCTCTTCCTCGTCGTCGGCCAGGTCGCGGCCGAAGGCGCGCCACTGGGCCAGGGTCATCACCTCGGTGGACTCGGTCTCGAGGTCGTGGGCGATCAGCAGCTCGCCGCGGTCGAGCTGGCCCTTGAGCTGGCCGACCCAGCCGCGCATGCCCTCGCCGGTGTCGGTGGTGTCATAGCCCTGACGGGTGACGAAGGCCTCCAGCAGGCCATCGAGGGTCTCCCCCGGCAGCATTCGGTAGGGCACCTCGATGAAACGATCGCCATTCATGAGTCGGACTCTCCTTTTTCCCATTCGGCCAGCCGCCCGAGGAGCTCGTCCTCGTCGATGACCGGCACGCCCATCTGCTCAGCCTTCTCCCGCTTGCTGCCGGCGGCGTCGCCGGCCACCACGCAGGCGGTCTTCTTCGAGACGCTGCCGGCCACCTTGGCGCCCAGTGCCTGAAGCCGGGCCTTGCCCTCGTCGCGGGTCATGCTCTCAAGCGTGCCAGTGAGCACCCAGCTCTGCCCGGCCAGGGGCTGGGGCCGCTCGCCGATGGTCTCTTCCTGCCAGCTCAGACCGCAGGCCAGCAGATCCTCGATGGTCTCGCGGTTGTGCGGCTGCCGGAAGAAGGTGTGCACGTGGGCGGCGACGATGGGCCCCACATCGTCCACGGACTCCAGGGCGGCCACGTCGGCGGCCATCAGCGCCTCCAGGCTACCGAAGTGGCGGGCCAGGTTGGCGGCGGTGGTCTCGCCCACCTCGCGGATGCCCAGGGCGAAGATGAAGCGCGCAAGCGTGGTTCGCTTGGCCTTGTCGAGGGCCGCCACCAGATTCTCTGAGGACTTGGTGCCCATGCGCGGCAGTTCGGCCAGGCGCTGGGCCTCCAGTCGGAAGAGATCCGCTGGAGTGATCACCCACTCACGCTCGACCAGCGCCTCGATCAGCTTCTCGCCCAGGCCATCGATGTCCAGTGCCCGACGGGAGGCGAAGTGCTTGAGCGCTTCCTTGCGCTGGGCGGGGCAAAAGAGCCCGCCGGAGCAGCGCGCCACCACTTCGCCCTCCAGGTGCTCGATCTGGGAGCCGCAGGCCGGACAGTGCTCGGGAAAGACGATCGTTTCGGCATCCACCGGGCGGCGCTCCTCGAGCACCCTCACCACCTTGGGGATGACGTCGCCGGCCCGGCGAATCGCCACGGTATCGCCGATCCTCACGTCGAGCCTGGCGATCTCGTCGGCGTTGTGCAGGGTAGCGTTGGAGACGGTGACGCCGGCCACCGAGACCGGCTCGAGCCTGGCCACCGGGGTGATCGCCCCGGTACGCCCGACCTGGAACTCGACGTCGTTGAGCCGGGTGGTCTCCTCCTGGGCGGGAAACTTGAAGGAGGTGGCCCAGCGCGGGGCGCGAGCGACGAAGCCGAGCTCACGCTGCAGGCGCAGATCATCGACCTTGATCACCACCCCATCGATGTCGTAGCCGAGGCGATCGCGCTTCTCGCCGAGCGCGCGGCAGTAGTCGATGATGCCCTCGGCGCCCTCCACCACGGCGAGCTCCTGGCTGGTACGAAAGCCGAAGTCGCCGAGCCGCGCCATCAGCTGGCTGTGGCTGGCATCGCCCTGCTCCGGTTCGATGCGTGCCACCTGGTAGGCGCTGAACTCCAGCGGCCGGGTAGCGGTGACCCTGGGGTCGAGCTGACGCAGGCTGCCCGCGGCGGCGTTGCGCGGATTGGCGAACACCTTGGTATCCTCCTCCCGCGCCCGGTCGTTCAACGCCTCGAAGCCGGCGTGGCTGATGATCACCTCGCCGCGCACCTCGAGCAGCGCCGGCGGGTCGTCGCCGCGCAGCCTGAGCGGGATGGAGCGCAGGGTGCGCAGGTTGGAGGTGATGCCCTCACCGGTGCGGCCGTCGCCGCGGGTGACGCCGGCGACCAGCTCGCCGTGCTCGTAGACCAGCGAGACGGCCGCACCGTCGAGCTTGGGCTCGCAGCAGAAGGCCAGCGGTTCGCCGTGGGCTTCGAGGCGGTCGGCGACGCGTCGCACGAAGGCCTTGACCTCTTCCTCGCTGAAGGCGTTGTCCAGGGAGAGCATCGGCACGGCGTGCGCCACCTCGGGAAATCCCGCATCGGGCGCGGCCCCGACCCGCTGGGTCGGCGAGTCGGCGGTCACCAGCTCAGGGTTCGCCTCCTCCAGCACTTGCAGGCGACGCAGCCGGCGATCGTAGTCGGCGTCGGTCAGCCTGGGCTCGTCGAGCACGTAGTAGCGGTAGTTGGCGTCGTCGAGCTCGGCACGCAGGCGCACCACTTCATCGAGAACTTCGGGATCGGCTTGGCTCATGGCGTCTCTGGTCTGGTATCACGAAGGCATGGCTATTCTCGCACACCCGCTTTTCGCCTGCCCAAACGAAACAACCCCATGAAATCATGGGGTTGTTTGACTGGCCCGCGAAGCGGCGTGCTGGCTAGTTCACCTGGTAGCGGTTGAGGCGGTTGCGGCGCTCGAACTCCTGCACCCGCTGACGCGCGAACTCCACGGTCTGGGCGGTCATCACGCTCCGATGCTCGTCCTTCAGCACGCCGCCCAGATGACGGACAATGACCATGGCGGTCTCGACCATCGCCTCGAAGGCCGCCGCGGTGTCGCTGGCGCCCGGCAGCGGCATCAGCAGGGTGATGCCCTGGGTGCGGAAGTCGTCCATGGCCTCGATGGGGAAGGTCCCCGGCTTGACCACGTTGACCATCGAGAACTGCAGGCGACTCTCCGGGTCTTCGGTCTCGAAGCGGTGAAAGATGCCCATGTCGCGACCGTAACGAAGGCCGCAGGCCATCATCAGCTCGAGCAGCGCCGTGCCGGAGAAGCCCTCCTCATCGCGAGACATCACGCTGATCACCAGGATCTCCTCGGCGTGACTCAGGGTCTCGCGGGCGTGCTCGGCGTTGACGTCATGACGCAGCGCCTTTTCCAGCACCGGGTGGGCACGCACCACGTCGTCGTACGGCGATCCGTCGTCCAGGGCTTCATCGACGAACTCTTCCACTCGCTCATCCAGGTATCCATCCATGGCGGAAGCCTCGGGCTCCCGGTGACGGCTGCCCGACGGGGTGAAGAGTGGATCATCATCGTCGGTGCGGGCGACCGCCTCGGCCTCGAGGCGACGCCGCTCGGCCTCGCGCGCAGCCTGCTCATGCTCGGCCTGCTGCCGCTGCGCCGACTCGCGGGCGTCCTTTTCGGCGCGCGCCTGCTCCCGGCGCTGCTTTTCGTCGCGCTTGTGCTCGCGGCGATCGTTCAGGGACTTCTGCAGGGAGGCGCCGAAACGCTGCATGGAGGAGCCGACCCGTTTGGAGCCGCTCTTCAGGGAGTCACCCATGCCCTCGAGATCCACCAGTCGGTAGCGCTCTTCGTCGGCATAGCCGTCGTGATCCTGTGGATCGGCGGCCAGCGAGCCGATGCCCTCGGAGGCCTCACCGGCCGCCCGCACCTCGGACTCCTCCAGGCTAGTGAGCGCCGGCTCACGGCGCTCGTCCTCGGCGGCATCGATACCCGGGGACGCAGAAGCCTCGGCGCTCATCTGGGCGGTCTCGTGAGCCGATTCATGAGCGGCATCACGATGGGCATGACGAACATCGCGGGTCGGGGCCTCAGGGCGAGCGGTCGAAGAATCACGCTGCGGCTCCTCCCCAGCCTCCGCCGGCCGCTGAGCGTTAGCCGTGGGGTCTTCGGCATGGCGCCGGAACTCCGACAGTACCCGTGACGGGCCAGGATGCTCCTGGCGCTCCAGCTTGGGCTTGGGACGCACGCCCCCCTCGTCCGCCGGCCTGATGACCCGCGCCCCTCCGTTGGGCAGTTCCCAGTTGATCTCGGCCCGCCGGGCCTCGGCCTCGGGGTCCACCTCGGGCTCGGCGTGCGCATCAGCAGTGGCGCTCTCGGCCTGATCCAGACGCGGTACACGGCGTTGGCGCTGAAGGCGACGCACCCCATCGATGACGATGAGGGTCACCAACGCCAACCCTAAAATGATCAGCCACTCTCTTAATTCCATGGGTCGTCATGCCTTTTGCTAAGGCGCCATGCCTGATGGTTGTTCGACAACAGCATAGCGCGACTGCCAAAAAAAGGGCCAATTCTTTTGATTGTCAAGTTCGGCATTGTCATGCCGTCACTCGACTTTGCCCTTCGCAATCGCCCTTCAGGTTCCCCATGCGTCCGTGCACTATCGTCTTCATTGTCATCCTTGTTAACCCGTTTACCGTTGACGTTCAAGTCCATCAGGCATCGGCCAGGGCCGCGGCCTCCTCCACGCCTACCGATACCAGGCGCGATACGCCCGGCTCCTGCATGGTGACCCCCATCAACCGTTCCGATGCCTCCATGGCAATCTTGTTGTGGGTAATGTAGATGAACTGAACGGTATCAGACATCTCCTTCACCAGCTTGGCGTAGCGTCCGACGTTGGCATCATCCAGCGGCGCATCGACTTCATCGAGCATGCAGAAGGGCGCCGGATTGAGCTGAAAGATGGCGAAGACCATCGACAGCGCGGTGAGCGCCTTTTCGCCGCCCGAGAGCAGATGAATGGTGCTGTTCTTCTTGCCGGGAGGACGCGCCATGATGGCCACGCCGGTCTCCAGCAAATCCTCGCCGGTCAGCGTCAGCCATGCGGTTCCGCCACCGAACACTCGCGGAAAAAGTTCCTGCAGGCCGTTGTTGACTCGCTGGAAGGTGTCGCGGAATCGCGACCGTGTTTCCTGATCGATCCGGCGGATCGCCCGATCCAGAGTCTCCAGGGCCTCGCTGAGCTCGGCGTGCTGGGCCTCCAGGTAGTCGCGGCGCTCGGCCTGCTGGTCATACTCCTCGATGGCCGCCAGGTTGATGGCGCCCAGCCGCCGGATGCGCTCGCCGACCTCCTCCAGCCGAGTCTGCCAGGCGGATTCGGTGGCGTTGGGATCGAGATGCTCGGCCAGGTTCGCGGCATCGTGGTTCAGCTCGGCGAGCTGCTCGTCCTGGGTCTCGGCCTTGAGGGCGAGGGCCTGGACCTGCATGCGCGACTCCTGCAGGCGTTCGCGGACACCCTCGAGGTTGCGCTCGTGCCCCTGGCGGGCCTGCTCGTCCTCGCGCAGGCGCTCGACCAGCTCGGCGGCCCGGGCGCGAGTCTCGTTGAGCACTCGCTCCTCGCGCTCGCGGCGGGCCAGCAGCTCGTCGAGGCGTTCGCGGCGCTCCTCGTCAGGCTCGTGGAGCCCCTCGCGGGCTTCCTCCAGCTCGGCGCAGCGCAGCTCGAGGCGCTCCCGGGCCTCGCCGGCCCGCCCCTGCTGCTCGGCCAGGCCCGTACGCTCGGTGGTCGTCCGCTCCTGCTCGAGGGCCAGACGCTGAGCCTGGTCGGCCAGCGGACGCTGGCGAGTGCGCAGCGCGGCCAGCCGCTCCCTGGCCTCGCGGCGCTGCCGCTCGAGACGCTCGCGGGTCTCGGCGCCCTCCTCCAACCGGGCCATGGCCGCCTGCCACTGCTCGCGCGCCTCTTCCAGGGCCAGCATCGCCTCCTCGCGGTTTTCGGCCAGCCCCTCGAGTTCCTCGGCAAGCTCGGCGGCGCGCCCTTCCAGGTGCTCGAGTCGGCTGGCGAGCCCACTCTCCTGCACGGCCAGCTGCTGGCGCTGCTGCTCGAGCTCGCGCTCCTCCTGGCGCGTCTGCTCCAGGGCCGACTCGCGCTGCTCGACCCGGGCCGCGGCCGCCTCGAGACGCTCTTCCTGCTCGCCGAGGCGCGCCTCCACCTCGCCGAGAGACTCGCGCACCTCGGCCTCGCGACGCCGGCTGACCAGCAGGGCATCGGGCCCGGCACCGGCACCGCGATGACGCACCCAGCCCGCACCGAGCCAGAGGCCGTCGGGGGTAATCAGGCTCTCGCCGGCGGCGAGCGCCTCGCGCGCGGCCCAGGCCGCCTCCCGGCTCTCGACGCAGCGGATGCCGGCGAGCCACTGGCCGGCCGCTCCGGCGCCGCGCACCCGAACGGCGAGACTTCCCGCCGGGGCGCTCACCTCATCGGCCTCGAGCAGGCCGAGCTCGGCCTGGGGCGGCGCCGCCATGGCCTCCCGGGACGCGTCCCGCGGCGCCAGGCGCGCACTCAACCAGGGCGACAGCACCCAGGAGACCGCCTCCTCCCAGCCGGGCTCGACCTCGAGCGCCTCGCCGAGGCGCGGCTGATCGCCCAGGCCGTGGGCGGTCAGGTGCTCGTCGAGAGCCTCGTCGTGATCGGCCAGGGCGGCCTCGATCAGGGCCTCCAGCGAGGCCAGTTCGCCCTGCAGGGTGCTGCGACGCTGGCGATCGGTCTCGCGGGCCTCCTCGGCCTCGCGCACCTCGCCGCGGGCGGCGTCGCGATCGACCTGGAGTTCGCCGCGACGCGCCTCGAGTTCGGCCAGCTGGCCCTCGAGCTCGGCGTGGCGCTCGGCGAGCTCACGACGCTGCTCGCCGAGGCCGGCGATGTCGGGGAGCTCCTCGTGCTGCTGGCGACGGCGGCGTTCGTCGGCCGAGAGGCGTTCGAGCCGGCCCTCTAGGTCGCGCAGGCGATCCTGGGCACGCTCGGCCTCGCGGCTCTGCTCCTGCCAGCGCTCGCCGAAGCTCTCCCAGGCGGCCTCGGCCTCCTCTGCCAGCGGTTCGGCCTCCTCCAGGGCGGCCTCCAGCTCGGCGAGCTGCTCCGCCACCTCCTCCTGCTCGGGCCCCAGGGTCTCGAGGCGCTCCTCGAGACGCGCCAGGCGTTCGCCGTCGTCGTCACCCAAGCGGGCCAGCTCGGCGAGCTCGCGGCGCGCGGCCTCGAGATCCCGCGCCAGCTGCTGGTCGCGGGAGCGGGTGTGCTCCAGGTCCTGCTCCAGGCGGGCGATGGCGGTGGTGGTCTCGTAGAAGCTCGACTGCCGACCGTCCAGCTCCTCGGCCAGGCGGTCGTGCTCGGCGCGGGCCTCCTCGAGGCGCGTCTCGGCCTGGCGCATGCCCAGCACCTCGCGCTCCACCGCGGTCTCGAACTCGCGGACGCGGGTCTCCTCCTCGGTCTGGCTGGCGCGCAGGGCGCGGCCACGCAGCAGCGAAAGCTCGCCCTTGAGGCGATGCTCCTCCTGCTTGAGGTTCTGGTAGCGCCTAGCCGCCTCGGCCTGGCGCTTCAAGCGCTCGAGCTGCTTGTCGAGCTCCTCGCGGATGTCCTCCAGACGCTCCAGGTTCTCCTGGGTGCGGCGCATGCGGTTCTCGGTCTCGCGTCGCCGCTCCTTGTACTTGGAAATGCCGGCGGCCTCCTCGAGGGTGGCGCGCAGCTCCTCGGGGCGGGCCTCGATCAGCCGCGAGATCATGCCCTGGCCGATGATGGCGTAGGAGCGCGGCCCGAGGCCGGTGCCCAGGAACAGATCGGCGATATCGCGACGCCGGCACTTCTGGCCGTTGAAGAAGTAGTTGGACTGGGAGTCGCGGGTGACCTGACGCTTAACCGCGATCTCGGCGTACTGGGCGTAGATGCCGCCCATGGCGCCGTCGCGGTTGTCGAAGATCAGCTCGATGGAAGCCATGCCCACCGGCTTGCGGCCGGTGGAGCCGTTGAAGATGACGTCGGTCATCGACTCGCCGCGCAGGGTCTTGGCCGAGGACTCGCCCATGACCCAGCGCACGGCATCGATGATGTTGGACTTGCCGCAGCCGTTGGGGCCGACGATGGCGGTCATGTTGCCATCGAAGGGCACCGTGACCGGGTCAATGAAGGACTTGAAGCCCGCCAGGCGGATCGATGTCAGGCGCATGGACTCACTCGACGACCCGGTCGATCACCACCTCGACGGCATCGCCGTCGATCATGCCCACCGAGACCCCGCCGAGGGTGCCGACCAGATCGCCTGGCTGCGGCGTGGCCTCCCCGCTCTGGGAAACGCGCACCGTCAGCCGCGCCGTCTCGACCTGGGAGAGCTTGGCCATCGGCGCCATGGCGTCGGCATCGTTGAGCACCGTGGTAAGCGGCAACTCGCCGAGCCGCGCCCGAGCCACGGCCAGCGGCGGCAGCTCGCCGGCGGGGTCGCGGGCCACCACGAAGACGGTGGCGTCATCATTGAGCCGACCGGCGAGCTCGTCGGCCAGGCTGACCCGCACGGCGATGCCGGGCCCCTCGGCAACCGCCGGCTTGGCCGGATCGGGAGTCACGCCCAGGCGTTGCTGGGCCACACGGATGCCCTCGCGCAGGGCCTCGGCTGAGTCCGGGTTGTTCATGCCGGCGATGGCGCGGCGCCAGTGGTCGATGGCGGCTTCAAAGTCGCCGGCCTCGAAGGCCTCGATACCGAGCATGCCGATTACCGTGGGCTGGGCGGGCTCCATGGCCAACACCTCGTCGACCAGCGCCTGGACCTCGGCGGTCATCTCGCGGCCGGCGGCGAAGTAGCGGATCTGGGCGAGCTCGGCGAGCAGCCAGGGCTGGCGCCCCTCCAGCGCGACCAGCCGCTCCAGGGCGCGCGTGGCCGCGTCGATGCGGCCGCTGTCGCGATAGAGCGGGAACAGCGAGCGCCAGACGTTGGGGTTATCGGGCTGGCGCTGGGCCTGCTCCTCGAGGCGCTCGATCAGCACCGGCAGCGAGCCCTCGGGGTCGCTCATCACCTGCTGCTGCACGGTGTAGAGGGCGAGGTCGCCCTCGGCGCCCTCGCGGAGGTACCAGAAGAAGCTGACCAGCACCACGGCCACCATCACCACCGGCACCACCAGCCGGCCGGAGGCGGCCGATGCCAGCGGAGCGCGCTCGAGATGCTCGGTGTCCTCGAGCAGGCTGCGCTCGAGCTCCAGGCGATCTTCCTCTAGGCGGGCGGCATCGATCTCGCCGCGCGCGTGGGCGGCCTGAAGCGACGCCAGCCGGCGACGATAGATGGCAAGATTCTGTTCGGTGGTGCGATCGTTGGCCTCGAAATCACGCTGAGCCGCGCGCACAGCGGCGGCACGACGCAGTGGGGCCACCAGCAACCACAGGGCCGGCAGCAGCAGCACGGCCAGGGCGATCCATAGCAGGGTCATTCGGTTCTCTCGCGATTGATCAGGGCATCCAGGCGATCACGCTCCTCGGCGCTCAGGGCACGGGCCGAGCTGCGGCGACGCGCGCGCACCATCAGCACCACCACCAGGGCGCCGAGCAGCACCAGCGCCGCGGGCAGCCCCCACAGCAGCAGGGTGCGGCCCTCGAGACGCGGATTGTAGAGCACGTAGTCGCCGAAGCGGCTCACCATGAAGTCCAGTATCTCCTTGTCGGAGCGGCCATCCCGAAGCTGAACGTAGACTCGGTCACGCATGTCGCCGGCGATCGGCGAGTCGGAGTCGCCGATCGCCTGGTTCTCGCACTTGGGGCAGCGCAGGCTCGCCGTCAGATCCTGGTAGCGCTGCTCGGTCACCGGGTCGTCGAACTGACGCACCTCGATGCCGCCCGCCTGGGCGAACAGCGGCAACAGAAGCAGGGCGGCCAGCAGGCCGCGGATCACTCTCGCCATTTTTCCACCTCCGGCAGTATCGTCTCGCGCACGTCTTCCGGCTTGATGTAGCCGGTATGGTGATAGCGAATGATGCCGTCGGCATCGACCAGGAAGGTCTCCGGGGCGCCGTAGACGCCGAGATCGAAGCCGAGGCTGCCCTCGGGGTCGAAGACGTTGACCTCGAAGGGGTTGCCGAACTCGGCCAGGAACTCGCGGCCCTTCTCCCGGGTATCCTTGTAGTCGACGCCGACCAGGCGCACGCCGCGATCGGCCAGGTCGAGCAGTTGCGGCATCTCCTGCTTGCAGGTCGGGCACCACTCGCCCCAGACGTTGACCAGGGTGACCTCGCCGGTGAGCAGGGATTCGTCCACCACCCGCTCCGGGTCCTCCAGGGTCGTCAGCTCGAAGGCCGGGAAGTCCCGGGCCATCAGCGCCGAGTCGCGATCGAAGGGATTCATCGCCAGGCCCTGGTAGAGGAAGCCCCCGAGCACCAGGAAACCGAGCAGCGGCAGCAGCAGCAGCAGGCGACGCTTCATGCCGTGGCCTCCCTGGGCTCGGCCGCGACGCCCTGCTCGGGGTCGCGGGCGGTTACGGTACGCCGGTAGCGGCGATCGGCCACCGCCAGGATGCCGCCAGCCGCCATCAAGAGCCCGCCCAGCCACAGCCAGCGCACGAAGGGCTTGTACTGCAGACGCATGGCCCAGCTGCCGTCCTCGAGGTCCTCGCCCATGGCGACGTAGAGGTCGCGGAACAATCCCGGGCGCAGCGCGACATCGGTCATCGGCATGCCCCGGGCGAGGTAGAGACGCTTCTCGGGGGTCATGGCGAAGGTGCGCTGGCTATCGCCGCGGCGCACCTCGATCTCGGCGAAATCGGCCAGGAAGTTGGGGCCGCGACGGCTGCCGAGCTCGGTCATGGTGAAGGTGTAGCCGGCGAGCTCGACGCTATCGCCCACCCCCATGCGCACGTTGCGGTCGATGGCGTAGTTGGAGACCACGGTGACGCCGATGATCGTCACCGCCACGCCGAGGTGGCCGAGGATCATGCCCCAGTAAGCCAGCGACAGGCGCCTGGCGCCGGCCAGCCGGCCGGACGAATGGCGCGTCTTGACCCAGAGGTCACGGACCATGGGCAGCACGACCCACAGCGAGATCAGCACGCCGAGGCTCACCTGCAGGTTCCACTCGCCGCGGTAGAGCAGCGGCGCCAGGGCGCCGATGATCAGCGCCAGCAGACCGGCCAGCCAGCTGCGCTTGAGCAGGTCCCGCCCGCCGGTGCGCTTCCAGCGCGCCAGCGGCCCCAGCCCCATGAACAGGCACAGCACCACGGTGAGCGGCACGAAGAGCGCATTGAAGTAGGGCGGGCCGACGCTGATCTTGCCGAGGTCCATGGCGTCGAGCAGCAGCGGATAGACCGTGCCCAGCAGCACCGTGACGGTCATGATCACCAGCAGGATGTTGTTGATCAGCAGCAGGGCGTCACGCGACAGCCAGCTGAAGGCGACCTGGTGGCTGACGCGCGGGGCGCGCAGCGCAAACAGCAGCAGCGACAGGCCCACGGTGATGCCCAGCAGCACCAGGATGAAGAGCCCTCGAGACGGGTCGTTGGCGAAGGCGTGTACCGAGGTGAGCACACCCGAGCGCACCAGGAAGGTGCCCATCAGCGACAGCGAGAAGGTGGAGATCGCCAGCAGCACCGTCCAACTCTTGAAGGAGCCGCGTTTCTCGGTCACCGCCAGGGAGTGGATCAGCGCGGTGCCGGCGAGCCAGGGCAGCAGCGAGGCGTTCTCGACCGGATCCCAGAACCACCAGCCTCCCCAGCCGAGCTCGTAGTAAGCCCACCAGCTGCCCAGGGCGATGCCCACGGTGAGAAACGCCCAGGCAATGTTGGTCCAGGGCCGTGCCCAGCGAGTCCAGGCGGCGTCCAGGCGGCCACCCAGCAGGGCGGCGATGGCGAAGGCGAAGACCACCGAGAAGCCCACGTAGCCCATGTAGAGCATCGGCGGATGGACGATCAGGCCGAAATCCTGCAGCAGCGGGTTCAGGTCGGCGCCATCCTGGGGCACGTTGGGCAGCAGCCGCTCGAAGGGGTTGGAGGTGATCAGCACGAAGGCCAGGAAGCCGACGCTGACCAGGCCCATCACGCCCAGCACCCGGGCCAGCATGTCGCGGGGCAGCTCGCGGGAGAAGCGGCTCACCGCGAAGGTCCAGGCGCCGAGGATCAGGCTCCACAGCAGCACCGAGCCCTCGTGGTTACCCCAGACGGCGCTGGCCTTGTAGTACCAGGGCAGCAGCGAGTTGGAGTTGTTGGCCACGTTGGCCACACTGAAGTCATCCAGCATATAGCTGGCCGTCAGGCAGGCGTAGGCGATGGCCAGGAACAGGAACTGGCCGGTGGCCATGGGCCGCCCGTAGGCCATCCACAGCGGGCGGCGGGTCGCCGCGCCGGCCAGCGGCATGATGCCCTGGACCAAGGCCATCAGCAGGGCAATGATCAGGGCGAAGTGGCCGATTTCGGGGATCATCAGGGTCTGCATGGACACTCCGGATCAGTTCGCACGGGCGCCGTCGTTCTGCGCCTCGAGCCGTTTGCCCACCTCGGCCGCCTTGGCCTGGTAGTCCTCCGGCGAATAGCCGGCCTCCTCCAGCGCCTGGGCCACCTCGGGGGGCATGTAGTTCTCGTCATGGCGAGCCAGCACCTGGTCGGCACGCAGCCAGCCGCCCTGCTGGAGCTCACCGACCACCACCACGCCCTGCCCCTCACGGAACAGGTCGGGCAGGATGCCGCTGTAGCGCACCTCGACGTCTTCGACATAGTCGGTCACGGTAAACACGACCTCGAGGCTTTCCGGGTCACGCTCCACCGTGCCCTCGCGGACCATGCCGCCGGCGCGAATCTGGCGCTCCAGCGGGGCATCGCCGGCGGTGATCTGCACCGGGCTGAAGAAGAGGTTGATGTTGCTGCGCAGCGCGTAGAGCGTCAGGCCCACGGCGATGGCGGCCAGCGAGACCAGCCCCAGGATCACGAACAGTTTCTGCTTGCGTTTAGCTCTCACGGGCGTGGCCCTCTTGATGTGAAACCGGTGTCGAGGCGCCGCGGCGCTGCTCGCGTCGTGCCCGGCGGCGCAGGTCGCGCAGCAGCGCTCGGCGCTCGGCGCGGGCGTGGAGAACCACGCCGACCAGCAGCAGACCGGTCAGGCCCCAGGAGGCCCACACGTAGACGCCGTGGCCGCCCATGGCGAGGAAGGCCGAGAGGGAATCGAAGGCCATCAGTTCACCTCCCCGGCGAGCTCACGCACCCAGCGCTTGTTCGATTCGCGACGCAGGATCTCGCTGCGCGTGCGCATCAGGGTCACCGCGATGAAGAAACAGTAGAAGCCCAGCACCATGATCAGCAGCGGCGCCCACATCTCCAACGGCATGGCCGGGCGCGAGGTGACGCTGAAGGTGGCGGGCTGGTGCAGGGTGTACCACCAGTCCACCGAGTACTTGATGATGGGAATGTTGATCACGCCGACCATGGCCAGCACCGAGGCGGCGCGGGAGGCGCTGTCGCGGCTTGCGAAGGCGCCGCGCAGGGCGATCACGCCGAAGTACAGAAACAGCAGGATCAGCATCGAGGTGAGGCGCGCGTCCCACATCCACCAGGTGCCCCAGGTGGGCACGCCCCAGACCGCGCCGGAGAACAGTGCCACGAAGGTCATGGCCGCGCCCAGCGGGGCCATCATCGCCGCGGCCATGTCGGCGACCTTGATCTTCCAGACCATGAAGACGAACCCGGCGATCGCCATGCTGACGAAGATGGACTGCGCCAGGAAGGCCGCGGGCACGTGCACGTAGATGATGCGAAAGCTGTTGCCCTGCTGGTAGTCGGCGGGCGCGAAGGCCAGCCCCCAGACGCTGCCGACGACGATCAGCAGCGCCGCCGCCGCCCAGAACCAGGGCGAGAGCCGTGCGCTGATGCCATAGAACCACTTGGGGGATCCGAGCTTATGTATGAAGGCCCACATGCCGATTGTCGTCCTCAACCGTTGATACTGATGCGCAGTGACGCCGCGATCGCCCAGGGGGCCAGGATCAGCGCGACTGCCAGAAGTGCCCCGAGAATCGCCAGGTGCGCCGCGACCCCCTCGCCGAAGATGGCCGCCTGCACGGCGCCGGCGCCGAAGATCAGCACCGGGATATAGAGTGGCAACACCAGCAGCGAGAGCAGCACGCCGCCCCGGGATAGCCCCACGGTCAGCGCCGCGCCGATGGCGCCGATCAGGCTCAGGCTGGCGCTACCCAGCGCCAGCGACAGCGCCAGCACCGCGTAGCTGCCCGCCGGCAGCGCCAGCATGATGCCCAGTATCGGTGCCATCAGCGCCAGCGGCAGACCGGTCAACAGCCAGTGCACCGCCACCTTGGCCAGCGCCAGCGCCGGCAGCGGCTGGGGCGAGAGCAGCAGCTGCTCCAGGGAGCCGTCCTCGTAGTCGCTGCGAAACAGGCTATCCAGGGACAGCAGGGCCGCGAGCAGCGCCGCCACCCACAGAAGGCCCGGCGCGATGGTCGCCAGCAGTTCCGGGTCTGGCGAAATGCCGATCGGGAACAGGGTGATCACCAGGGCGAAGAACACCAGCGGGTTCAACACCTCGCTGCGTCGGCGCATCAACAGCACCAGGTCGCGTTTCAGCGTTGCCCGGATTGCGACCCCGGCGCCGCCCTCGGGTTCCCGGAACAGCCGAACGGCGTCCGCTTCCCGTGCCAGATGAGGATCAGAGTTCGACATCACGCGCCCCCTGACCGAGCCGAATCCGCCGCAGGGCGGGCGTGTCGGCGAGTTCGTGATGGGTCGTGACCAGCACGCAGCCGCCGCGACGGGCATGGGCGGCCAGGCGCGCCTCGAGATCCGCGACGCCGTCGCGGTCGATGGCGGTGAACGGCTCGTCGAGCACCCACAGCGGACGCGGAATCAGCTCCAGGCGCGCCAGGGCCACGCGGCGCTGCTGGCCGGCGGAGAGCTGCCCGGCGGGCAGGTCCTCGAAGCCGACCAGCCCCACGGCCGAGAGCGCCGCGAAACGCGCGGGCTCGTCGTCGGGCTCGCCTGCCAGGGCCTGGTACCAGGCGAGGTTCTCCAGCGGCGTCAGCGCCGCCTTGACCCCCGGGGCATGACCCAGATAAAGCAGGTTGGCCAGGAAGTCCTGGCGCGTGCGGCGCATGGGATGCTCGTTCCAGTAGAGCTCGCCGTCGAAGTCGGCCAGCTGCCCGGAGAGGATCTTCAGCAGGGTGGTCTTGCCACTGCCGTTGGGGCCTTCCACGCGCACGATCTCGCCGGCATGGAGTTCCAGGTCCAGGTCTCTGAACAGCCAGCGATCGTCCCGCTCACAGGCCAGCTTTCGGGCTTGCAGACGCAGGCTCAAGGCACTCTCCCGGCATGGATAATTGCGCCCGGAACTCTACACGGAAAGGGCCCTGGCTGCCAGCCGGGCGGGTTGCGGCAGCCGGTCGCACTTGCCCTGAGTCAAGCCAGGCGTGGACAGCTTTCCCTTGCCAGTTTGCGACCGGCTGCTATGCTCGTAAAACACTGTATGTATCGACAGGGTTAGACGACCGGGGAGAGACCGCATGCCCAACGTCACACCGCAGTACCTGCAGCGCCGACCCAACCTGCCACTGGCCGAAGCCTGGGAGGCCATCGAGGCCGACGCCCTGACCGAAATCCCGATGCTGGGCCAGGTCTCGGCGGGCATGCCCATCGAGGCCTGTCCGGAGGCCGGCAGCATCCGCGTGCCGACGACCATGGTGCGCCGCAACACCTACGCCCTGCGGGTACGCGGCGACTCCATGGTCGATTGCAATATCTTCGACGGGGATGTGATCATCATCGAACGCCGCGAGAGCGCCGAGAACGGCGAGACCGCCGTGGTGATGATCAATGACCAGGAGGTCACCCTGAAGAAGTTCTACATCGAGAAGTCGGGCGTTCGCCTGCAGCCGGCCAACGAGCGCATGGCGCCGATCTACCTGCGCAACGACGACGTCCAGGTGATCGGCCTGGTGATGGGCGTGGTGCGCCAGACGGAACTGGCCGCCTGATGCGCTACGTAGTACCCGACCTGCCGCCCGACCACCGGCACGAGAGCGAGCTCGAGGTGGAGAAGAGCCGCTTCATCGCCTGGATCTGCCACGCGCCGAATACGGCCGCCTTCGAGGTGATGCTCGCCGAGGCCCGCCGGCTCCATCCCCACGCCAGCCACCATTGCACGGCCTGGATCGCCGGCCCGCCCGGCGAGCAGACCGCCATCGGCTTCTCCGACGACGGCGAACCCGGCGGCACCGCCGGGCGCCCGATGTTCCAGGTGCTGGACGGCGCGGCCCTCGGTCAGGTGGGCAGCGTGGTGACCCGCTACTTCGGCGGCACCAAGCTCGGCACCGGCGGCCTGGCCCGCGCCTATTCCCGGGCCGTCGCCCAGGCGCTGGAGACGCTGCCCCGGCGCGAGGTGGTCGAGCGCTCACCCCTGCGCCTGAAGGTCGACTTCGCCGGCGAGGCCGAGGCCCGCGCCTGGCTGGCCGAGCGCGACGTGCCGGTCGAACAGGCCGACTACGGCGCCGAAGGGGTAGCGCTGACCGTGGGCTGGCCGAACGATGCGCCCGTCGAGCTGAGCGCGCTTTCGACGCGCCTGCGCGGGCGCCTCGCCCTGCTGCAGGACGACTGAACGCTCCTACCCAGACGAAACGACCCTACCCGGACGCAAGGTCCCGCCCCATCGACCGATGCCCATCACATAAAAAACGGCGCCCGAAGGCGCCGTTTGTGCTGGCGGGACGCTCGACCTCAGCCGAGGTACTTGATCATCACCCCGGCGGCCACCGCCGAGCCGATCACCCCGGCCACGTTGGGCCCCATGGCGTGCATCAGCAGGAAGTTGTGGGGATTGGACTCGAGCCCCACCTTGTTGGAGACCCTTGCTGCCATGGGCACCGCCGAGACGCCGGCGGAGCCGATCAGCGGATTGATCGGCATCTTGCTGACGGTGTTCATCAGCTTGGCCATCAGGATGCCGCAGGCCGTGCCGATGGCGAAGGCCACCATGCCCAGCGCCAGGATGCCCAGCGTCTCCACCGCCAGGAAGCGCTCGGCGATCAGCTTGGACCCCACCGACAGCCCCAAAAAGATCGTCACGATGTTGATCAGGGCGTTCTGGGTGGTGTCGGAGAGACGCTCCACCACGCCGCTCTCGCGCATCAGGTTGCCGAAGCAGAACATCCCCAGAAGCGGCGCCGCATCGGGCAGGAAGAGCACCACCAGGATCAGCAGGCTGAGCGGGAAGACGATCTTCTCCAGCTTGGAGACCGGACGCAGCTGCGTCATGGTGATCTCGCGCTCCCGCTTGCTGGTCAGCGCCTTCATGATCGGCGGCTGGATCAGCGGCACCAGCGCCATGTAGGAGTAGGAGGCCACGGCGATAGCACCCAACAGCTCCGGCGCCAGGATGCTCGAGACGTAGATCGAGGTGGGGCCGTCGGCGCCGCCGATGATGCCGATGGCGGCGGCCTGATTGAGCGAGAAGTCCATCCAGCCCATGGCCGACATGCCCACCGCCCCGAGCAGGGTGGCGAAGATGCCGAACTGCGCCGCCGCGCCTAAAAACAGGGTGCGCGGATTGGCCAGCAGCGGGCCGAAGTCGGTCATCGCGCCCACGCCCATGAAGATCACCAGCGGCGCGATGCCCGAGGCGATGGCCACGCTGTAGAACTGGTAGAGCATGCCGTGGGCGTAGCCGCCGTCCATGGCCACGTCGTTGGCGGCGCGCACCAGGGCCGGCGAGATGTCGCCGTGCAGCACCTCGGCGAGGCTGTGCCGCCAGGCCTCGATCCCGCCGGCCGGGTCCAGGCTGAGCTGCAGGGCCTGGGCCATCTGCTCGAGCAGCGCCGGCGACGCCATGTGCGCCGCCTGCTCGGCGGCCGACAGGGCGAGGCCCGCCTCGGGGATGTTAGCCAGGATGCCGCCGAAGCCGATCGGCACCAGCAGCAGCGGCTCGAACTTCTTCTGGATGGCGAGGTAGAGCAGCCCCAGCCCCACCAGCACCATCACGGCCTGGCCCAGGGTCAGGTTGTAGAGCCCCGAGCCGTACCAGAGGGTCAATATCTTTTCTGACATGAAAACCGTCCTCAGAGCTCGATCAGGACGTCACCGACGGCGACGCTGTCGCCCTCGCCGACCTTGATGGCGGAGACGGTGCCGGCGCTCGCCGCCCGTACCTCGGTCTCCATCTTCATGGCCTCGAGGATGATCACCACGTCACCCTCGGCGACGCTGTCGCCCTCGCGCACGTTGACCTTGAAGATGTTGCCGGCCAGCGGCGCGGTGATGCTCTCACCCGAGGGCGCGGCCGGAGCCGGGGCGCTCGCGGCCGGCTGGCTGCCGCCCTGCTCGGCCACCTGGCCGATCTCGCCGCCCTCGGCGACCTCAACCACGTACTGCTTGCCATTGACGGTGACGGTGTAGGTCTCGGGGCCGGCCGACGCCGGGGCCTCGGTCACGCCCTTCTGGGCGGCGGCGGCCGGCAGACTGGCCGGCTGCGCCTCGGCGGCCTGGGGCGCCGGCTCGAAGGCGTCGGGGTTGTCGCGGTTCTGCAGGAACTTCAGGCCGATCTGCGGATAGAGCGCATAGGTCAGCACATCGTCGATCTCGCGCTCGCCCTCGGCGAGGCGGATGCCCTGCTCCTTGGCCTTCTCCTTGAGCTCGGCGGTCAGGGTCTCCATCTCGGGCTCGAGCCGATCGGCGGGACGGCAGGTGATCGGCTCGCCTCCGTCCAGCACGCGCGCCTGCAGCTCCTCGTTGAAGGGGGCCGGCGCGGCGCCGTACTCGCCCTTGAGAACCGCCTGCACCTCCTTGGAGATGGACTTGTAGCGGCTGCCCATCATCACGTTCATCACCGCCTGGGTGCCGACGATCTGCGAGGTCGGGGTGACCAGCGGGATGAAGCCCAGGTCCGCGCGGACCCGCGGGATCTCGGCGAGCACGTCGTCGAGCTTGTCGGCGGCGCCCTGCTCCTTGAGCTGGCCTTCCATGTTGGTGAGCATGCCGCCCGGCACCTGGGCGACCAGGATGCGCGAGTCGATGCCCTTGAGCGAGCCCTCGAAGGCGGCGTACTTCTTGCGCACCTCGCGGAAGTAGGCGGCGATCTCCTCGAGCAGTTCCAGGTCCAGGCCGGTGTCGCGCTCGGTGCCCTGAAGCATGGCGACCAGCGATTCGGTCGGGCTGTGGCCGTAGGTCATCGACATGGAGGAGATCGCCGTGTCGACGTTGTCGATGCCCGCCTCGGCAGCCTTCAGCGCCGTGGCGGTCGAGAGGCCGGTAGTCGCGTGGCACTGCATGTGGATCGGGATGTCCACGACCTTCTTGAGCTTGCTGACCAGTTCAAAGGCGTCGTAGGGCTTGAGCAGGCCGGCCATGTCCTTGATCGCCAGGGAGTCGGCGCCCATGTCGGCGATGGTCTTGCCGAGCTCGACCCAGCCGTCCAGGGTGTGTACCGGGCTCACCGTATAGGAGAGCGTACCCTGAGCGTGGCCCTCGACCCGGCGCACGGCCTGGATAGCTCGCTCGAGGTTGCGCGGATCGTTCATGGCGTCGAAGACGCGGAACACGTCGACGCCGTTGGTCTTGGCCCGCTCGACGAATCTGTCCACGAGATCATCGCCATAGTGGCGGTAGCCGAGCAGGTTCTGGCCGCGCAGCAGCATCTGCTGCGGGGTGTTGGGCATCGCCTCCTTCAACGCCCGTATCCGCTCCCACGGATCCTCGCCGAGATAGCGGATACAGGCGTCGAAGGTGGCGCCGCCCCAGGATTCCAGCGACCAGAAGCCGACACGATCGAGCTTCTCGGCGATCGGCAGCATGTCGTCCAGGCGCATGCGCGTGGCGAACAGCGACTGATGGGCGTCGCGCAAGACGACATCGGTGATGCCGAGCGGGCGTGTCTTGTCATTCATGGTATTGACCTTGTCGTTATGAATGGGAGGGGAGAAGGCGGGGCGCTCGCCTCAGCGCTTATGGCGCTGGCGATAGCGGTGCACCGCCGCGCTGATGACCACGGTGAGGTCATCGTCCTGGCGCGCGGCCGGGGCACGGGAATCACGGGCGGCGGGAGCGACCGGTTCGGGGAAGAAGCGGCCGATCGTCTTGGACATCAACGTGGTGACGCCCACCAGCACGGTAAGAAAAACAAAGACAAACCCCATGCCGAGGCCCATCAGAGAGAGACCCTCGTGTATCAGCTGCGAATCCTGCATGCGAATTCTCCTGACTCTTACGGCAAGTTGGGCGAGATACGGCAAAAAAACCCGACTTGCGCATTTTTTGTGATCATATAACCTGCCAGATCCCCGACAGATTGCAATGGCGTCATGGTGGAAGTCAGCGTTGTTAATTTACTACATAAGGGCCGGATCGGCCTAGCACCCATGGAGGGGGTCATCGATGCGGTGACCCGCGACCTGCTGACGCGCGCCCCCGGCTTCGACTGGGTGGTGACCGAGTTCGTGCGCGTGGTCGATGCTCGGCTGCCACCCCGCGTCTTCTACAAGCACTGCCCGGAGCTGGTGGCCGACACGCCCCCCGCCACCCCGAGCGGCGTGCCGGTAACGCTGCAGCTGCTGGGCTCCGACCCCGCGGCGCTGGCCGCCAATGCCCGCCAGGCGCTGCACCTCGGCGCCACCGGCGTGGACCTCAATTTCGGCTGCCCCGCCAAGCTGGTCAACCGCCACGACGGCGGCGCCTCGCTGCTGCGCGACCCGCGCCGCGTGCATGCCGCCGTGGCGGCGGTGCATGCGGCCGTGGGCGAGGCGATCCCGGTGACCGCCAAGGTCCGCCTGGGCTTCGCCGACCGCCGCCTGGCGCTGGCCTGCGCGCTGGCCACCCAGGATGCCGGCGCCCAACGGCTGGTGGTCCACGGCCGCACCCGGGACGAGGGCTACCGCCCCCCCGCCCACTGGGAGTGGATCGGCCGGATCCGCCAGCGCCTGTCCATTCCGGTGGTCGCCAACGGCGACATCTGGACCCTGGAAGACTACTGGAAGGCGCGCACGCTCTCCGGCTGTCGCGACGTGATGCTCGGCCGCGGCGCCCTGGCCGACCCTCGCCTGGCGGGCCGCATCCGCCACTGGCAGGCCACCGGCGAACGCCTGCCGGAGACGCCCTGGCACGAACGGGCGGCGATTCTCGCCGAGTTTGCTGCAACGCAGCGTAGCACGCTGCCCGACCGCGTCGTCACCTCGCTGCTCAAACAGTGGCTCAACCATATGCGCCAGCGCGATGCCGAGGCCGCCCGACGCTTCCAGGCGCTCAAGCGCATCACCCACCTGGACACCCTGCTCGAGGGGCTGGTCACGCCCCTGCCCTGCTCCACCCCCCAGGCCACTGCCGAGGCGACGCTCGGCGCCTAGCCACGCCTTCATGCCCTCCTCCGCCTCACGGGCGACACAGGCCAGACGGCCCGAGACAACCACCACAGGCCAGAGAAGGGCGCCAGACACGAAAAGGCGCTTCGCAGATCAGCTTAATATAGGTGTGGTTCGCGGGATCCCCGCCTCCTCGTGAACGACCGCTTCCCGACAACGTACGATAAACCAAAAAAAGAGGCGCACGTCGCAATGCGACGGCGCCCCAAACGATCGCGGAGCCGGGGCCCATCCTGGGCGCAACCGGTCCGGCTAGCGAGAAAACATCGAAACAAAACAGAAGACCCGCCCTCATGGTGAGGACGGGTCTGAATCTGGCGCGCCCGGGAGGATTCGAACCTCCGACCACCTGATTCGTAGTCAGGTACTCTATCCAGCTGAGCTACGGGCGCGAAAGGCAACGAGCAGACTCATTGCGGGGACGGGTACGACAGCGTGAAGCGGTCGATCTCATCCGGTTGAAGATGGCGCGCCCGGGAGGATTCGAACCTCCGACCACCTGATTCGTAGTCAGGTACTCTATCCAGCTGAGCTACGGGCGCTTTATCTTCACGTGTCGATAATGGCGGAGAGGGAGGGATTCGAACCCTCGAAGAGGCTATAAACCCCTTACTCCCTTAGCAGGGGAGCGCCTTCAGCCACTCGGCCACCTCTCCCTCATCGGCACGGTGCGTATCCTACCGTTCTATAAGGCCATTGTCCAGCGGTCCCGGCAATTTTTCGATAACGATCCATGGAAAAACGGCGCACGACCTGGCCACCCGAGTCCTAAACGTCACTGTCGACGTCGGGGTCGGACTTCTCGCGCTGGATGCGCTGGTAGATTTCCTCGCGATGTACGGCGACATCCTTGGGCGCATTGACGCCAATACGCACCTGGTTGCCCTTGACGCCAAGGACGGTGACGGTGACGTCGTCACCGATCATCAGGGTTTCGCCAACACGGCGGGTCAGGATGAGCATGACTGATCTCCTTCTCAGACTTCGGGCTACGGGATGCTCGCCGGGAGGGACGACATCGCTGCATTGTGCGACAACTCGTCGTCCCTGACCACTGATGCCAGCCAATGGCCGGCCAGCAACACGTTGAAAGAAGGCTCCTCGACACGCGTATCGGCGATCCTTGCTAGAAGCGTAGAAGGTGTCGGCGACGCGAGTGAGCCCTTATTCCTGCTCGATGCTGCGCTTGTCGAGACCGAACGCCTTGTGCAGCGCCTTGACCGCCAGCTCCATGTGCTTCTCGTCGATCACCACGGAGATCTTGATCTCGGAGGTGGAGACCATCCGGATATTGATGTTCTCGTCGGCCAGCACGCGGAACATCTTGGAGGCCACCCCGGCGTGCGAGCGCATGCCCACGCCGACCAGTGAGACCTTGGCGATATTGTCGTCGCCGCGCAGGTCGCCGCCGCCGAGATCGGGAATCACCTGATCCTGGAGGATCTTCATGGTCTGGCGGTAGTCGCCCTTGGCCACGGTGAAGGTGAAGTCGGTGTAGTCGCCGGCAGGCGCCACGTTCTGCACGATCATGTCGATCTCGATGTTGGCATCGGCGATCGGGCCCAGAATGCGCGAGGCAACGCCCGGCACGTCCGGGGTGTTGAGCAGGGTGAGCTTGGCCTCGTTGGCGGTGAAGGCGATACCGGAGATCAGCGGTTCTTCCATGGAATCCTCGTCTTTATCAGAGTCTGCAATGATCAGGGTGCCGGGGCCGCCCTCGAAGCTGGACAGCACGCGCAGCGCGACGTTGTACTTGCCGGCGAACTCGACGGCGCGGATCTGCAGGACCTTGGAGCCAAGGCTCGCCAGTTCCAGCATCTCCTCCACGGTGATGGTCTCAAGGCGCTGCGCCTTGGAGCAGACCCGCGGGTCGGTGGTGTAGACGCCGTCGACGTCGGTATAGATCTGGCACTCATCGGCGTTGAGCGCCGCGGCCAGGGCCACGCCGGTGGTGTCAGAGCCGCCACGACCGAGGGTAGTGATGTTGCCCTCCTCGTCGACGCCCTGAAAGCCGGCGACCACTACCACCTGACCCGCGTCCAGATCGGCCTGCAGCTCGTCGGTCTCGATGCGCTGGATGCGCGCCTTGGTGTGGGCGCTGTCGGTCTGAATGCCCACCTGGGAGCCGGTGTAGGAGGTCGCCGGCACGCCCAGCTTGTGCAGGGCCATGGCCAGCAGCGAGATGGTGACCTGCTCGCCGGTGGAGACCAGCATGTCCATCTCACGCGGCGTCGGCTCGTCGTTGATCTCATTGGCCATGCCGATCAGGCGGTTGGTCTCGCCGCTCATGGCGGAGACCACGACCACGATCTGGTGACCCTGGTCGCGAAAGCCCTTGACCTTCTCGGCCACGGCCTTGATGCGCTCCACGGAGCCCACCGAGGTGCCGCCGAATTTTTGTACGTATAGTGCCATTTGCCGTTTTCCCTCGCTTGTCGAGTGCGCATAGCGCTCGGATGAGTGAAAGGTGTCCAGATACGACGAGGGCCGGTGCATCGCTGCTACCGGCCCTCGTGCATCCTACTTCAGTCGCTCCTCGACCCAGACGGGTACGCTCTCAAGCGCACCCGGCAGGGCCGAAACATCGCTGCCGCCGGCCTGAGCCATATCGGGTCGGCCGCCGCCCTTGCCGCCGACCTGGGAGGCCACGTGGTTGACCAGCTCGCCGGCCTTGACACGGCCGGTGAGGTCGTCGGTCACACCGGCGATCAGGCTGACCTTGCCGGCCTCGGCGTCGGCGACGCCCAGCACCACGATGCCGGAGCCCAGCTTGTTCTTGAGCTGATCGAGCATGCCGCGCAGCTCCTTGCCGGCCACGCCGTCGAGGCGCTTGGCCAGCACCTTGATGCCCTGGACCTCATGGGCCTCGCTGAGCATGTCGTTGCCGGCGGCGCTGGCCAGCTTGGCCTTGAGCCGCTCGAGCTCCTTCTCCAGGGTGCGGTTGCGCTCTAGCAGCGAGTCGACGCGCTCCTCGGCCTGCTCCGGCTTGGCCTTGAGCCGCTCACCAATGCGGTTCAGGCGCGCCTCCTGCTCACGGAACCAGGCCAGCGCGCCCGCGCCGGTGATCGCCTCGATGCGCCGCACGCCGCTGGCGATGCCCGCCTCGCTGACGATGTGGAAGCAGCCGATGTCGCCGCTGCGGGCGACGTGGGTGCCGCCGCACAGCTCGATGGAGAAATCGTCGGCGCCGATGGTCAGCACGCGCACGCTGTCGGCGTACTTGGCCTCGAACAGCGCCGCCGCGCCGCGCTCCTTGGCCTGGTCGAGAGTCATCTGCTCGGTGCGCGTCGCCGCGTTGGCCAGAATCTGCTCGTTGACCAGGCGCTCCACCTCGGCCAGCTGCTCGCCGGTCATCGGCTCGAAGTGGCTGAAGTCGAAGCGCAGGCGCTCGGGGGTGACCAGCGAGCCCTTCTGCTGGACGTGATCGCCGAGCACCATGCGCAGCGCCTTGTGCATCAGGTGAGTCGCCGAGTGGTTACGCACCGTGGCGGCGCGCAGGCTGGCGTCGACCCGGGGATGCACCTCGGCGCCCACGGCCAGCGCCCCTTCGAGGAGCACGCCGTGGTGCAGGTGATGGCCGGCCTGCTTCTGGGTATCGGTGACCAAAAAGCGCCCGCCCTCGAGCTCCAGGTAGCCGGTATCGCCGACTTGGCCGCCGGACTCGCCGTAGAACGGCGTGCGGTCGAGCACCACGACGCCGCGCTGCTCGGGCGCCAGCTCGGCCAGGGCGTTGCCCTCACGATCGACGAGGGCGGTGACCGTAGCGCGATCCTCCAGCTGCTCATAGCCGGTGAAGGCGGTCTCGCCTTCGAGCTCGATCGCCGCTGTGTAGTCGGCGCCGAACTGGCTGGCCGCACGGGCGCGCTCGCGCTGGGCCTCCAGCGCCGCCTTGAAGCCGGCCTCGTCGAGGCGGACGTCGCGCTCGCGGCAGACGTCGGCGGTCAGGTCATAGGGGAAGCCGTAGGTGTCGTAGAGCTTGAAGACCGTCTCGCCGGGCAGGGTATCGCCCTCGAGGCCGGCCAGCGCCTCCTCGAGCAGGCCCATGCCGTGCTCCAGGGTACGGGCGAACTGCTCCTCTTCCTTGAGCAGTACGCGCTCGATCTGATGGCGTGCCTCGCGAAGCTCCGGGTAGGCCTCGCCCATCTCTGCGTCCAGCGCCCCCACCAGCTTGTGGAAGAAGTTGCCGCGCGCGCCGAGCTTGTGGCCGTGGCGGATGGCGCGGCGGATGATCCGGCGCAGCACGTAGCCGCGCCCCTCGTTGGAGGGCAGCACGCCGTCGGCGATCAGGAAGGCGCAGGAGCGGATATGATCGGCGATCACCCGCAGCGAGGGGGCGGTGGTGTCACTGTGCCCGGTGGCCTGACTCGCGGCTTCCAGCAGGTGCTGGAAGAGGTCGATCTCATAGTTGGAGTGCACGCCCTGCATCACCGCGGCGATACGCTCCAGGCCCATCCCGGTGTCGATGGAGGGCTTGGGCAGCGGATTCAGGGTGCCGGCCGCGTCACGATCGAACTGCATGAACACCAGGTTCCAGATCTCGATGTAGCGGTCGCCATCCTCTTCCGGGCTGCCGGGCGGGCCACCCCACACCTCGGGTCCGTGATCGAAGAAGATCTCGGAGCTCGGCCCGCAGGGACCGGTGTCGCCCATCTGCCAGAAGTTGTCCTCATCGAGCGTCGAGAAGCGCTCGGGGTCGATGCCCATCTCGTCCTTCCAGATGCGCTCGGCCTCGTCGTCGCTGATGTGCACCGTGACCCACAGCTTCTCCTTGGGCAGCCCCAGTACCTCGGTCAGGAAGGTCCAGGCGAAGCGGATGGCATCGCGCTTGAAGTAGTCGCCGAAGCTGAAGTTGCCCAGCATCTCGAAGAAGGTGTGGTGGCGAGCGGTGTAGCCGACGTTGTCCAGGTCGTTGTGCTTGCCGCCGGCACGCACGCATCGCTGGGAGGAAGTGGCGCGCACGTAGGGGCGCGGATCACGCCCCAGGAAGACGTCCTTGAACGGCACCATGCCGGCGTTGGTGAACAGCAGGGTCGGGTCGTTGCCCGGCACCAGCGAGCTCGAGGGCACGATGGTGTGTCCCTGCTCCTCGAAGAAACTCAGGAAAGCCTGTCTGATGTCTGCGCTTTTCATGGGGTATCCGTAGCGATGAGCATGGTGGCCCGGTGGGTCGGCAAGCGGCGTGTCGATGCCGGTATCGGCTCGCCACTGCGCCACAGGAGCGCCACCCGGGGCATTCGCAAAGGGGGGCATTATAGCGCAGTTGTCAATCGACTGAAGGGGAGTAGGCCGATGCGGGCTCAGTCGTCGGTCGACCAGGCCGTTTCCAGAGCGTGGCGCACCTGGTCGAAATCGAAGCCGCGGCCGGCCAGGAAGCGCTCGCGCCGGGCGCGCTCGCGAGGGGTGTCGCCCGGGCCGGGAAAGCGCCGCGCCAGGGCCTCGCGGGCGAGGGCGAACCAGTCGCCCTCGCCGCGCCGGGCGGCCTCGTCGAAGGCGTGGCGAATCTCCTCGCGATCCAGCCCGCGACGCTCCAGGTCGAGGCGAATCTTCATGGGCCCCTGGCCGCGCAGGATGCGCGAGCGCAGAAACCCCTCGGCGAAGCGCTCGTCGGACTGCAGGCCCTGATCCACCAGGGCCTCGAGGCACTCGGCGATTGCCTCGGCCTCGTGCCCCTTGGCCGCCAGCCGCTCGGCGAGCTCCTGGCGCGAATACTCGCGACGGGCCAGCAGGCGGATGGCGTCGCTGCGGGGCGTCGACTCGCCGCCCCCGGAGGCATCACCGAGCATGGCTTAGGCCCGGTCGTCGCCGCCTTCCTCGGCGGCCAGCGTTTCGTCGGCGGCCTCTTCCTGCTTCGGCTCCACCGGGGTGAGCAGCTGGGCGCGGATCTGGCTCTCGATCTCCTCCATCACCGCCGGGTTGTCCTCGAGGAACTGGGCGGCGTTGGCCTTGCCCTGACCGATCTTGTTGCCCTGATAGCTGTACCAGGCGCCAGCCTTGTCGACCAGCTTGCACTGCACGCCGAGATCGACCACCTCGCCGGCATGGTAGATCCCCTTGCCGTAGAGGATCTGGAACTCGGCCTGGCGGAACGGCGGCGCCACCTTGTTCTTGACCACCTTGACCCGGGTCTCGTTGCCGGTCACCTCGTCACCCTGCTTGACCGAGCCGGTGCGGCGGATATCCAGGCGCACACTGGAGTAGAACTTCAGCGCGTTGCCGCCGGTGGTGGTCTCGGGGCTGCCGAACATCACGCCGATCTTCATGCGGATCTGGTTGATGAACACCACCATGCAGTTGGCGTTCTTGATGTTGCCGGTGATCTTGCGCAGCGCCTGGGACATCAGGCGCGCCTGCAGGCCGACGTGGGAGTCGCCCATCTCGCCCTCGATCTCGGCACGCGGCGTCAGCGCCGCCACCGAGTCGATGATGATCACGTCGACGCCGCCGGAGCGCACCAGCATGTCGCAGATCTCCAGCGCCTGCTCCCCGGTGTCCGGCTGGGAGACCAGCAGGTCATCGAGGTTGACGCCGAGCTTCTCGGCATAGCTCGGATCTAGGGCATGCTCGGCGTCGATGAAGGCGCAGGTTTTGCCCTGCTTCTGGGCCTGGGCGATCACCGACAACGTGAGGGTGGTCTTGCCCGAGGACTCCGGGCCGAAGATCTCGACCACCCGGCCAAGGGGCAGCCCGCCGATGCCGAGCGCGATGTCCAGGCCCAATGAACCGGTGGAGACCGACGGCATCACCACGCGGGGCGCATCGCCCAGGCGCATCACGGTGCCCTTGCCGAACTGGCGCTCGATCTGGGAGAGGGCAGCATTCAGCGCCTTGCTGCGGTTTTCGTCCTGAGCCATGAAGGAACTCCTAAAAGATAGCGAATGAGGCGTGGCGGATGAGGGTAACGACGGCCGGCAACCACTGTATGACTGCACAGTAGTATGGCGAAAAATTCGGGCCGCGACCAGCGTCGAGGCGAGCCGGTGACGATCAGGAAGGCGCTAGCCGCCGCACCAGGCCGGCCAGCGCCTCGCGCACGGCCTGCTCGCGCACCGCGGCGCGATCGCCGGGGAAACGAAGGCAGGCCGACTCGGCCCCCTCGGCGCTCCCCCAGGCCAGCCAGACGGTGCCCACGGGCTTTTCAGCGCTGCCGCCGCCGGGGCCGGCCACCCCGCTGACCGCTACGCCCAGCCCAGCGCCGCTGTCGCGACAGGCGCCGACGACCATCGCCTCGACGACCTCGCGACTCACCGCGCCGTGCTCGGCCAGCAGCGTCTCGGGCACGCCGAGCAGACGAGCCTTGGCGCTGTTGGCATAGGTCACGTAGCCGAACTCGAACCAGGCGGAGCTGCCGGCGACGGCGGTGATGGCGCTGGCCACTCCGCCGCCGGTGCAGGACTCCGCCGCGGTGACGGTAATGCCCCGTGCGCGGCAGCGCTCGCCGAGCAACTCGGCGAGGCCCCGTAGATCATGGCGCTCGAGATCCTCGGCGTGCGAGGTCATGGCCTTCCTCCCTGACGATAGTGACCCGCCGGCGGCCTGACGTCGACCGCCCTTGAGCGTAGAATACTGGCTTTGCCCGAGACATGCATGGCGTGCCCGACGCCGGTCTCCCCGCAACTCGCCACCCTCTTCACAGGACGTCCAAGGAAGCCCATGTCACAGGCCAGCGCCCAGCATACCCCGATGATGAGCCAGTTCCTGAAGATCAAGCGCGAGCACCCCGACGTGCTGCTCTTCTACCGCATGGGCGACTTCTACGAGCTGTTCTTCGACGACGCCAGGCGCGCCGCCGCGCTGCTCGACATCACCCTCACCCAGCGCGGCCAGTCGGCCGGCCAGCCGATCCCCATGGCCGGCGTGCCCTACCACAGCGCCGAGGGCTACCTGGCGCGACTGGTGGCTGCCGGGGAGTCGGTGGCGATCTGCGAGCAGATCGGCGACCCGGCGACCAGCAAGGGGCCGGTGGAGCGGCGCGTGGTGCGCATCGTCACCCCCGGGACCCTCTACGACGAGGCGCTGCTGGATGCCCGTCGCGACAACCTGCTGGTGGCCATGGCGCCGCTCGGCGAGCGCTGGGGGCTTTCCTGGCTGGAACTCTCCAGCGGGCGCTTCAGCGTGCTGGAGGTCGAGGGCGAAGGCGAGATGCTCGCCGAGCTCACGCGCCTGGACCCGGCCGAGCTGCTGGTCGCCGAGAGCCTGTCGCTGCCGCCGGCCCTGGCGGAGCGCCGCGGCCTGCGCCGCCAGAGCGACTGGCTGTTCGACCTCGAGAGCGCGACGCGCACCCTGTGCGACCAGTTCCAGGTCCAGGACCTGCGCGGCTTCGGCTGCGCCCACCTGGAGGCGGCCCTCACCGCCGCCGGGGTGCTGATCGACTATGCCCGCGACACCCAGCGCACGGCCCTGCCCCACGTCACCGCCATTGGCGTGGAGAGCCGCGACGACGCCGTGGTGATCGATGCGGCCAGCCGGCGCAACCTGGAGATCGACGTCAACCTCGGCGGCACCGCCGACAACACCCTGGCCAGCGTGCTCGACACCACCGCCACGGCCATGGGCTCGCGGCTGCTCAAGCGCTGGCTCAACCGCCCGCTGCGCGACCGCGACCAGGTCGGCGCCCGCCAGGCGGCGGTGGCGCTGCTGCTCGACGACGCGGGCTTCGAGCCCCTGCGCGATTCGCTCAAGGCGATCGGCGACATCGAGCGCATCCTCGCCCGAGTGGCCCTCTACAGCGCGCGACCCCGAGACCTCGCGCGCCTGCGCGACGCCCTGGTCGCCCTGCCCGCCCTCGAGGCCGAACTCACGCACTACGCCGAGGGCACCTCGCTTGACGAGCTCCGGCGACATATCCATCCCTACCCGGACCTCGCCGACACCCTGCACCGCGCCCTGGTGGAGAACCCGCCGGTGGTGATCCGCGACGGCGGGGTGATCGCCGAGGGCTTCGATGCCGAGCTCGACGAGCATCGCGGGCTCGCCGAGCACGCCGGCGACTACCTGGTGGCCCTGGAGACCCGGGAGCGCGAGCGCACCGGGCTCGCCGGCCTCAAGGTCGGCTACAACCGGGTCCACGGCTACTACATCGAGATCCCCCGCGCCCAGGCCCGGGACGCCCCGGTGGACTACGTGCGCCGCCAGACCCTCAAGAACGCCGAGCGCTTCATCATCCCCGAACTCAAGGAGTTTGAGGACAAGGCGCTGTCAGCCAAGTCCCGAGCCCTGGCCCGGGAGAAGCTGCTCTACGACGGTCTGCTCGACACCCTGAACGCCGAGCTCGCCGCGCTGCAGGGCACCGGCCGGGCGCTGGCGGGGCTCGACGTGCTGTGCGCCTTCGCCGAGCGCGCCCAGGCGCTTGGGTTCGTGCGACCGTCGCTGCCCGAGGCGCCGGGCATCGACATCCGCGGCGGGCGCCACCCGGTGGTCGAGCAGGTCAGCGAGGCGCCCTTCGTGCCCAACGACCTGGTCATGGACGACGCGCGCAGGATGCTGGTCATCACCGGCCCCAACATGGGCGGCAAGTCGACCTACATGCGCCAGGCGGCGCTGATCACCCTGCTCGCCCATACCGGCAGCTTCGTGCCGGCGGATGCGGCCGCCATCGGCCCGGTGGATCGCATCTTCACCCGCATCGGCTCCTCGGACGACCTGGCCGGCGGGCGCTCCACCTTCATGGTCGAGATGACCGAGACCGCCAGCATCCTGCACAACGCCACCGACCAGAGCCTGGTGCTGATGGACGAGATCGGCCGCGGCACCAGCACCTTCGACGGCCTGTCGCTGGCCTGGGCCAGCGCCGAACACCTGACGCGCAGCCGAGCCTTCACTCTGTTTGCCACCCACTACTTCGAGATGACGGCCCTGCCCGAGCAGGCCGAGGGGGTGACCAACGTGCACCTGACGGCCGCGGAGCACCGCGACGGCATCGTCTTCATGCACCGGGTGGAGGATGGCCCGGCCAGCCAGAGCTACGGCCTGCAGGTGGCCCAGCTCGCCGGCGTGCCACAGGCGGTGATCGCCCGCGCCCGTGAGAAGCTGGCCATCCTCGAGCAGCAGGAGATCGACCAGGGCAGCCGGCTGCCGACGACCGCGGCCAGTGACGAGCGAGCTACCGGCGCACCCCGTCAGGCCGACCTCTTCGCCAGCACGCCCCATCCGCTGGTCGAGCAGCTGGGCGAACTCAATCCCGACGCGCTGTCGCCACGCGAGGCCCTAGAGCTGCTCTACCGCTGGAAAGAGGCGCTGTGAATGGCCGACAATGACGGCCCGACGCGCTTGCGGGGGCCCCGTGCCGCGACTAGAATGGCTCGACCAAAAGCCTTGAAATTATAAGAAATGATTTTCTTATAACCAATATCGAATCAATGACTATCGGCCACGCCCCGGCCGGAGAATGGGAGACTGGCATGACATTCGTCGTCACCGAGAACTGCATCAAGTGCAAGTACACCGACTGTGTCGAGGTCTGCCCGGTGGACTGCTTCTACGAGGGTCCCAATTTTCTGGTGATCCATCCCGATGAGTGCATCGACTGCGCGCTCTGCGAGCCGGAGTGTCCCGCCGAGGCGATCTTCTCGGAGGATGAGCTGCCGGAGGGCCAGGAGGCGTTCATCGAGATCAATGCCGAACTCTCCGAGGTGTGGCCCAACATCAGCGAAAAGCAGGACCCGCCGGAAGACGCGGAGACCTGGGACGGCAAGCCGGGCAAGCTGGAGCTGCTCGAGCGCTGAGGATCACGGCCTGAGCGGGCCCGCCAGACACGACTACGCCGGATGTCTCTCGACATCCGGCGTAGTCGCAGTGTCCTGGGCCAAGCCGCCAACCGCTCGGTCAAATAAGCCTTCGATCAAAAAGCGCTCGATCAAAAAAACTCCCGGCCACAAAAACTCTCGGCCACAAAAACTCTCGGCCACAAAAAAGGCGGCCCGCAGGCCGCCCGCTCCCAGCCAATCCTTGAGCGGCTCCCTCCGCTCGACTCCCGTGATGACGTCCCTGCCCGGGGGCGGCGTCCTGCCGCGCCGAGCGCATCACTCTTACTTGCATCCCAATGCATCCTGCCGGAAATCGTTACCGCTCTCCCTAATCCCTGAGGCATTGTGACACGCCAGCCCGATCACACAAGCTCACCAACGGCGGCTTGCGAGACTCCCCGGCACCCTACCCTTCGCGACCAAAAACCAAAAAAATCCTTTAAAAACAACAAAATAAAAAGGGCCAACCCCCTGCGGGGTCGGCCCTGTCTGATGCACGAATAGCGAATGTCTTCGTCACCGTGTAAGCGATCTCCTACACGAGATCACGCCAAAGGCAACGCTGTTCGCTTACTCGAAGCACTTACTTGAAACACTTACTTGAAACACTTACTCGAGGTGCTTACTGGCCCTTGATCGCGGCGCGTCCCGGGTAGTCGACCCCGTCGCCCAGTTCCTGCTCGATCACCAGCAGACGGTTGTACTTGGCGACGCGATCCGAGCGGCACAGCGAGCCGGTCTTGATCTGACCGGCACAGGTGCCCACCGCGAGATCGGCGATGGTGGTGTCCTCGGTCTCGCCGCTGCGATGGGAGATCACCGCGGTGAAGCCGGCATCCTGGGCCATGCGCACGGCCTCCAGGGTCTCGGAGAGCGAGCCGATCTGGTTGAACTTGATCAGGATGGAGTTGCCGATCTGCTCGTCGATGCCGCGCTTGAGGATCCGGGTGTTAGTGACGAAGAGATCATCGCCCACCAACTGGACCTTGTCGCCGAGCTTGTCGGTCAGGGCCTGCCAGCCATCCCAGTCAGACTCGTCCATGCCGTCCTCGATGGAGACGATGGGGTACTGGTCGCAAAGCCCGGCCAGGTAGTCGGTGAAGCCCGCGGCGTCGTAGGTCTTTCCCTCGCCGGACAGGTTGTACTCGCCGTCCTTAAAGAATTCGGAGGAGGCGCAGTCCAGCGCCAGGGTCACGTCGCTGTCGAGCCCGTAGCCGGCATTGGAGACGGCCTCCTTGATCACCGCCAGCGCCTCGGCGTTGGAGGCGAGGTTCGGCGCGAAGCCGCCCTCGTCGCCCACCGCGGTGGAGAGGCCACGGGCGGAGAGCACCTTCTTCAGGGCGTGGAAGATCTCGGCGCCCATGCGCAGGCCTTCGCGGAAGCTCGGCGCGCCTACCGGCTGGATCATGAACTCCTGGATGTCGACGTTGTTGTCGGCATGCTCGCCGCCGTTGAGGATGTTCATCATGGGTACCGGCATCAGGTAGCGGCCCGGCTGACCGAAGAGCTCGGCGATATGGGCGTAGAGCGGCACGCCCTTAGCGGTGGCGGCGGCCTTGGCGGCGGCCAGGGAGACGGCCAGGATGGCATTGGCGCCGAGCGTGGCCTTGTTGTCGGTGCCGTCGAGCACGCGCATGGCATCGTCCAGGCCGCTCTGATCGCAGGCATCCATGCCGATCAGGCGCTCGCGAATCGCGCCGTTGATGGCCTCCACGGCCTTCAGCACGCCCTTGCCCAGGTAGCGACTCTTGTCGCCGTCACGCAGCTCCAGGGCCTCGCGGGAGCCGGTGGAGGCGCCACTCGGGGCGCACGCCACGCCGATGGCGCCGCTCTCCAGGCGCACTTCGGCCTGGACGGTTGGATTGCCGCGTGAGTCCAGCACCTCGAGGGCGCGGATATCGACGATATGGGTCATCTTGTTGGTCCTTGTCGTGTCAGCGTTGGGAAGAATCAGGAAATCTCGAGCGGCGCGAATCCCTTGACCAGGTCATCGAGGGCCTTCAGCTGGGCCAGGAAGGGTTCCAGGCGATCCAGCGGCAGGGCGCAGGGGCCGTCGCACTTGGCGTTGTCCGGGTCGGGGTGGGCCTCGAGGAAGAGTCCCGCCAGGCCCACCGCCACACCGGCGCGGGCCAGCTCGGCGACCTGAGCACGCCGACCATCGGCACTGTCGGCCCGGCCGCCCGGGCGCTGCAGGGCGTGGGTGACATCGAAGAAGACGGGATAGCCCGTCTGCTTCATGTCGCCGAAGCCCAGCATGTCGACGATCAGGTTGTTGTAGCCGAAGCTGGACCCGCGCTCGCAGAGCAGCAGCTTGTCGTTACCGGCCTCCTCGCACTTGCGCAGGATATGGCGCATCTCGTGGGGGGCCAGGAACTGCGGCTTCTTGATGTTGATCACCGCCCCGGTCTCGGCCATGGCCACGACGAGATCGGTCTGGCGCGCCAGGAAGGCCGGCAGCTGGATGATGTCGGCCACCTCGGCCACCGGCGCGGCCTGCCAGGGCTCGTGCACATCGGTGATGATCGGCACCCCGAAGCGCTCCTTCACCTCGGCCAGTATTTCCAGGCCCTTGTCGAGGCCCGGGCCGCGGAAGGAGTGGATGGAGCTGCGGTTGGCCTTGTCGAAGCTGGCCTTGAAGACGTAGGGCATGCCGAGGCGAGCGGTCACCTCGGCATAGGTCTGGGCCACCTCGAGGGCCAGCTCACGGGACTCCAGCACGTTCATGCCGCCGAGCAGCATCAACGGCAGGGAGTTGCCGGCCTCGAGGCCGGCAATGCCGATGTGACGCTCCGGGGTCTCGCCTTTCGATGCCGACATCGGGCTCACTCCTGGTGGGCGGACTGGGCGCGCGTGCGCGCCGTCTTGTGCTCCAGCGCCGCGCTGACGAAGCCGGTGAACAGCGGGTGGCCGTCGCGGGGCGTGGAGGTGAACTCGGGGTGGAACTGGCAGGCGACGTACCAGGGGTGATCCGCCAGCTCGACCACTTCCACCAGAGAGTTGTCGACGCTCTTGCCGGAGACCACCAGGCCGGCCTGCTCGAGCTCACCGATGAACTGGTTGTTGACCTCGAAGCGATGGCGGTGGCGCTCGACGATCTCGTCGCTGCCGTAGGCCTCGCGGGCCTTGCTGCCGGCCTTGAGCTGACAGACCTGGCCGCCCAGGCGCATGGTGCCGCCCAGATCGGAGGCCTCGTCGCGCAGCTCGACCTTGCCCTCGGGGCTCAGCCACTCGGTGATCAGACCCACGACCGGGTGCTGGGTATCGTGGGTGAACTCAGTGGAGTCGGCGTCGTTCCAGCCGGCCACGTGGCGCGCGAACTCGATCACCGCCACCTGCATGCCGAGGCAGATGCCGAGGTAGGGAATGCCGTTCTCGCGGGCGTAGCGGGCCGTGGCGATCTTGCCCTCGACGCCGCGCTCGCCGAAGCCGCCGGGCACCAGGATGGCATCCTTGCCGGCCAGGCGCTCAGCGCCGTGGTGCTCGATGTCCTCGGAGTCGATGTAGTCGACGTTGACCTTGATGCGCGACTGGATGCCGGCATGGATCAGCGCCTCGTTGAGCGACTTGTAAGCGTCGAGCAGCTCCATGTACTTGCCGACCATGGCGATGTTGACCGACTTCAGCGGGTTGAGCTTGGCATCGAGCACCTTCACCCACTCGCCGAGGTCCGCCTCGCCGGGCTCCAGGCGCAGCTTGTCGCAGACGATGTCATCGAGGCCGCGCTCATGGAGCATCAGCGGGATGCGGTAGATGGTGTCGGCATCCTGCAGCGGGATGACCGCCCGCTCCTCGACGTTAGTGAACAGCGCGATCTTGCGACACTCGGTCTCCTCGAGCTCCACCTCGCTGCGACAGATCAGGATGTCCGGCTGGATACCGATCGAGCGCAGCTCCTTGACGCTGTGCTGGGTCGGCTTGGTCTTGGTCTCGCCGGCCGTCTTGATGTAGGGCACCAGGGTCAGGTGCATGAAGATCGCCCGGCTCGCGCCCAGCTCGCTTCTGATCTGGCGGATCGATTCCAAAAACGGCAGCGATTCGATGTCGCCTACGGTGCCGCCGATCTCGACCAGCGCCACGTCGAAGCCCTTGCCGCCCTCATAGACCCGACGCTTGATCTCGTCGGTGATGTGCGGGATGACCTGCACGGTGCCGCCCAGGTAGTCGCCGCGACGCTCCTTGCGCAGCACGTGCTCGTAGACGCGGCCGGTGGTGAAGTTGTTGGCCTGGGTCATCTTCGTACGAATGAAGCGCTCGTAGTGGCCCAGGTCCAGGTCGGTCTCGGCCCCATCCTCGGTGACGAACACCTCGCCGTGCTGGAAGGGGCTCATGGTGCCCGGATCCACATTGATGTAGGGATCGAGCTTGAGCATGGTGACCTTGAGGCCGCGTGCCTCGAGAATCGCCGCCAGCGAGGCCGACGCGATGCCCTTGCCGAGAGAGGACACAACGCCGCCGGTCACGAAGATATATCGTGTCATGGAGAACCTGTCGAAACGTGATCGGTAGGCACGGCAGGAAGCCGGGCCAGGATGGGACGACAGACTAGCAGAATGCGACCAAAGGCTCAATTTCAGCGCCGCGCGCCAAGCGGCATGGAGGCTCTTCTGCTGGCACCCGACAAGCGGTGCCGACGAGGCTAGCGGCGCCGGGGGCAGGTCGGTGAAGGGGCCCTACGCCAGGGACGGCGTCGGTAGCGCCCAAGGAGGGGTTCACAGCGCCCCTTCATAGACCTGCCGCCGGGAAAGCCGCGGGGGAAAAAGCCACCGAAACCGGCGGCTTCGAGCGTCACCCGCTATTTACACCTGCAGATAGTCGAGGATGCCCTCGCCGGCCTGACGTCCCTCGTAGATGGCGGTGACCACCAGGTCGGAGCCGCGCACCATGTCGCCACCGGCGAAGATCTTCTCGTTGGTGGTCTGGAACGGGTGGGCACGCCCCGCCTCCGGTGCCGTGACCCGGCCGCGCTCGTCGATCTCGATGCCCACGGTCTCGAACCAGGGGGCCGGGCTCGGCTGGAAGCCGAAGGCCACCACCACGGCGTCCGCGGGAATCACCTCCTCGGAGCCGGGCACCACCTCCGGGCGCTGGCGACCGTTCTCGTCGGGCTCGCCGAGCCGGGTGCGCACCACCTTCACGCCCTCGACCTTGCCCTCGCCGACCACCGCCACCGGCTGACGGTTGAACAGGAACTCCACGCCCTCCTCGCGGGCGTTGGCCACCTCGCGCTTGGAGCCCGGCATGTTCTCCTCGTCGCGGCGATAGGCGCAGGTCACGCTTGCCGCCCCCTGGCGGATAGCCGTGCGGTTGCAGTCCATGGCGGTGTCGCCGCCGCCCAGTACCACCACGCGCTGGCCCTTCAGCGAGGTGTACTCGTGGGGCTCCTTCTCGAAGCCCAGGCAGTGGTTGACGTTGGCGATCAGGTAGTCGAGCGCCTTGTGCACCCCGGGCAGATCCTCGCCGGGGAAGCCGCCCTCCATGTACTTGTAGGTACCCATGCCCAGGAAGACGGCATCGTACTCCTCGAGCAGGGCATCGAAGGCGATGTCCTTGCCCACCTCGACGCCGAGGCAGAACTCGATGCCCATCTCCTCGAAGACCGCGCGGCGACGCTCCATCACCGTCTTGTCGAGCTTGAACTCCGGGATGCCGAAGGTCAGCAGCCCGCCGATCTCGGGGTACTTGTCGAACACCACCGGCTTGACGCCGTTGCGCACCAGGATGTCGGCGCAGCCCAGGCCCGCCGGGCCGGCGCCGATCACCGCCACCTTGCGACCGGTCGCGGTGACCTTGGAGAGATCCGGACGCCAGCCCATGGCGAAGGCGGTGTCGGTGATGTACTTCTCCACCGAACCGATGGTCACGGCGCCGAAGCCGTCGTTGAGGGTGCAGGCACCTTCGCAGAGGCGATCCTGGGGACAGACTCGCCCGCACACCTCGGGCAGCGAGTTGGTCTTGTGGCACAGCTCCACCGCCTCGAGGATGTTGCCCTCGCTGACCAGCTGCAGCCAGTTGGGAATGTAGTTGTGGACCGGACACTTCCACTCGCAGTAGGGGTTGCCGCAGTGCAGGCAGCGATGCGCCTGCCCGGCCGCCTCCTGGGGCTTGTAGGGCTCATAGATCTCGGCGAACTCCCGTGCCCGGGTCCGCGCCGCCTTCTTCTCGGGGTCCTGGCGACCCACGTCGATAAACTGGAAATCGTTGCTCAAACGGTTGGCCATGAAACTCTTCCTCTATACGAACACGAACCTGATCGGGACGCCGACGGCTTACTCATTCCGGCTGACGCCGCCTCACTCACTCCGGCCTGCGCCGAGACTCGGCCAGCAGGCTGCTCAGGCTCGCCGCCTTGGGCTTCACCAGCCAGAAGTGGCGAGTGAAGTCGCTGAAATCCTCGAGGATCGCGCGGCCGCGCTCGGAGCCGGTCTCGGCGACGAATTCCTCGATGACCTCCCGCAGGTGCCGCCGGTAGGCCTCCATGGCCTCGGTGTTCACCCGATGGATCTCCACCAGTTCGTGGTTGTACTTGTCGACGAAGGTGCGGTCCTCGTCGAGCACGTAGGCGAAGCCGCCGGTCATGCCCGCGCCGAAGTTGACGCCCACCTCGCCCAGCACGCAGACCATACCGCCGGTCATGTACTCGCCGCAGTGGTCGCCGGCGCCCTCGATCACCGCATGGGCGCCGGAGTTGCGCACGGCGAAGCGCTCGCCGGCGGTGCCGGCGGCGAACAACTTGCCGCCGGTGGCGCCATAAAGGCAGGTGTTGCCGATGATCGCCGTCTCGTGACTCTCGAAGGCACTGCCGGCCGGCGGCACGATCACCACCCTGCCGCCGTTCATGCCCTTGCCCACGTAGTCGTTGGCATCGCCCTCCAGATAAAGGTGCAGGCCGCGGGCGTTGAACACCCCGAAGCTCTGGCCGGCCACGCCGGCGAAGCGGGCGATGACCGGGGCATCCTCGAGCCCCGCCTCACCGTAGCGCTTGGCGATGGCGCCGGAGATCAGCGCGCCCACCGAGCGGTCGCAGTTGGTGATGGTGAAGTCGAACTCGCCGCCGGACTTGGCCTCGATGGCCGCCTCGAGGGCCTTAAGGACCTCCTGGTTCTTGGCGCCCGGATCGTGGGGCACGTTGCGATTCACCCGACAGAACTGCGGCGCATCCTCGGGCACGAAGTCGTTGCCCAACAGGCCCGACAGGTCGAGCTTGCGCTGGGAGGCGGTGACGCCCTCGATCGCCTCGAGCAGGTCGGTGCGGCCGATCAGGTCGGTCAGCTGGCGTACCCCGAGCAGGGCCATCAGCTCGCGCACGTCCTCGGCGATGAAGCGGAAGTAGTGCTTGACCATGTCGACGGTGCCGCGGAAGTGCTCGTCGCGCAGGTACTGCATCTGAGTGGCCACACCGGTGGCGCAGTTGTTGAGGTGGCAGATGCGCAGGTACTTGCAGCCCAGTGCGACCATCGGCGCGGTGCCGAAGCCGAAGCTCTCGGCGCCGAGGATCGCCGCCTTGACCACGTCGAGGCCGGTCTTCAGGCCGCCGTCGGTCTGCAGTCGAATCTTGTCGCGCAGGCCGTTGATGCGCAGCGCCTGGTGCACCTCTGGCAGACCCAACTCCCAGGGGCTGCCGGCATGCTTGATGGAGGTCAGCGGGCTCGCCGCGGTGCCGCCATCGTAGCCGGAGACGGTGATCAGGTCGGCATAGGCCTTGGCCACGCCGGTGGCGATGGTGCCGATGCCGGGCTCGGAGACCAGCTTCACCGAGACCTGGGCGTCCGGGTTGACCTGCTTCAGGTCGAAGATCAGCTGCGCCAGGTCCTCGATGGAGTAGATGTCGTGGTGCGGCGGCGGCGAGATCAGGGTCACGCCGGGCACCGAGTAGCGCAGCCGGGCGATCAGCTCGTTGACCTTGCCACCGGGCAGCTGGCCGCCCTCGCCGGGCTTAGCGCCCTGGGCCACCTTGATCTGCAGCACCTCGGCGTTGACCAGGTAGGCCGGCGTCACACCGAAGCGCCCGGAGGCGATCTGCTTGATCTTGGAGCTTCGGATGGTGCCGTAACGGGCCGGATCCTCGCCGCCCTCGCCGGAGTTGGAGCGCCCGCCGGCCTCGTTCATGGCCTGGGCCAGCGCCTCGTGGGCCTCCGGTGAGAGCGCCCCGAGGCTCATGCCGGCACTGTCGAAGCGCGGCAGCAGGTCCTCGACGGCCTCGACCTCCTCGAGGGGCAGCGGCTTGGCGGCCGGCTTGAGGGCGAGCAGGTCACGCAGGGTGGCCGGATCGCGCTCGTTGACCAGCCGGGCAAACTTCTTCCACTTGGCGTAGTCGCCCTCCTGAACCGCCTCCTGGAGCGCCGTGACCACGTCGGGATTATAGGCGTGATACTCGTGGCCGTGGACGTACTTCATCAGGCCGCCCTGGGCGATGCCCTTGCGCGGCGTCCAGGCCTCGCGTCCCAGCAGCTCCTGCTGCAGCTGCAGTTCGCTGAACCCGGTGCCCTCGATGCGTGACGCCATGCCGGTGAAGCAGAGATCGACCACCTCCGAGGAGAGACCCACCGCCTCGAACAGCTGGGAGCCGCGATAGGAGGCCAGGGTCGAGATGCCCATCTTGGAGAGGATCTTGTAGAGCCCCTTCTGCAGGCCCTTGCGGTAGTTCTCGCGCGCGTCGGCGGGGTTGCCGACCAGCTCACCTGCCTGGTGCATGTCGGCCATCACCTGGTAGGCCAGCCACGGGAAGACCGCGGTGGCGCCCACGCCGAACAGCACCGCCATCTGGTGGGCGTCCCGGGCGTAGCCGGTCTCGACCACGAGGTTACAGCGCGGGCGCAGCGCCAGGCGGCCCAGATGGTGGTGGACGGCGCCTACGGCCAGCGCCGCATGAATCGGCACCTGCCCCTTGCTCAGCTCGGCGTCCGAGAGCACCAGGATCACCTTGCCGTCATGGACGGCCTGCTCGGCACGGCGGCAGAGCGCATGAATCGCGCCCTTGAGGCCGATCTCCTGGGGATCGTAGCCAAGCGGCAGGACGTGGCTCGTAAAGGCCGGGTCGTCCTGGTGCATCAGCGCGGCGAACTTGCGCGGCGAGAGCACTGGGGTGGTCAGGATGATGCGGTGGGCGTGCTCCGGGGTCGCCTTGAAGACGTTGAGCTCGGCGCCGATGCAGGTCTCCAGCGACATCACGATCGCCTCGCGCAGCGGGTCGATGGCGGGATTGGTGACCTGGGCGAACTTCTGGCGGAAATAGTCGCTGAGCAGGCGCTGCTTGCCGGAGAGCACCGCCATGGGCGTGTCGTCGCCCATGGAGCCGACGGCCTCCTGGCCGCTCTCGGCCAGCGGGCGCAGCACCTGGTCGCGCTCCTCGAAGCTGACCTGGAACATCTTCTGCTGGACGAGCAGCGCGTCCGAGTCCATGGAATGGAAGTTGGCGAGCTCGGTCAGCGCCGATTCGAGGTACTGGGCCTCCTGCTTCAGCCAGCGCTTGTAGGGGTAGGCGGCCTTCAGGCGCTGATCGATGTCGGGGGTATGCAGCACCTCACCGGTGTGGGTGTCGACGGCGAGGATCTGGCCGGGGCCGACCCGCCCCTTGGCGACCACATCCTCGGGCGCGTAATCGTAGGTGCCGATCTCGGAGGCCAGGGTGATATAGCCGTTCCGGGTGATCACCCAGCGCGCCGGGCGAAGGCCGTTGCGGTCGAGCATGCAGACCGCCTGGCGGCCGTCGGTCATTACCACCCCGGCCGGGCCGTCCCAGGGCTCCATGTGCATGGAGTTGTACTCATAGAAGGCGCGCAGGTCGGCGTCCATGAGCTCAACGTTCTGCCAGGCCGGCGGCACCATCATGCGCACCGCGCGATGCAGCTCCATGCCGCCGGTCAGCAGCACCTCGAGCATGTTGTCCATGCTCGAGGAATCGGAGCCGCTGGTATTGACGATCTCGTCGAGGCCGGCGATCTCGGGCAGCCGCTCGCTCAGGAAGTTCTCCTTGCGGGAGTTCGCCCAGCCCCGGTTGGCCTCGACGGTGTTGATCTCGCCGTTGTGGGCCAGCAGGCGGAACGGCTGGGCCAGCGGCCAGCGCGGCGCGGTGTTGGTGGAGAAGCGCTGGTGGAAGACGCAGATCGCGGTCTGCAGGCGCGCATCGCCCAGGTCGCGATAGAAGGCCGGCAGGTCCACCGGCATCACCAGACCCTTGTAGGAGAGCACCTCGGCGGAGAGCGAGCAGACGTAAAAGTCCGGCTCGTCGCGAAGCTTCTCCTCGGCGCGGCGGCGGGCCATGAAGAGATCGACGTCGAAGCGCTCATGCCCCTCGGCACCCGGTTCCACGAACAGCTGGCGGATGCGCGGCAGGCAGTCCAGCGCCATGGGGCCGCAGACGCTGGAATCCACCGGGACCTCGCGCCAGCCCGCCACCTTAAGGCCACGCGCCTCGAGCTCGGCGACGAGGATCTCGCGCCCGTGGGCCTCGCGAGCGTCGTCGTCGGGGAGGAAGATGGCCCCTACGGCATAGCGCTCGCCCAGGGCCACGCCCAGCGCTTCCTTCGCCACCTCGCGCATGAAGGCATCCGGCATCTGCAGCAGCAGCCCGCAGCCATCGCCGGTCTTGCCGTCGGCGGCGATGCCGCCACGGTGGGTCATGCAGGTCAGTGACTCGATGGCGGTCTTGAGCAGATCGTGACTGGCCTGGCCCTCCATATGGGCGATCAGGCCGAAGCCGCAGTTGTCACGGAACTCGCCGGGCTGATGGAGACCTCTGTTCATGGGCGTGCCTCGGGTTGAGTGGTTTCTTTGGCAGTCATCGCATGGTATTGTTTTCGGTTTTTCTTTTTCCATGTCGCTCCCGACGGGAGCGGGGACTGCTCTGTAAAAGGCCGACCAGCATAGCCAGAGGCGCGCCCACCGCGCAATCGACCCCACCCGACACCCCCATGAAAAACCGCCGCCAAATCCGCTACTTGCACGATGCCTCAGGCAAAAAAACTCGCTAACTCAATAGCTTGCAAAGCCGAACAACGATTCTTAAACGCCAAGCAAAGACCGTTAGACTTTAGTCCAACAGCCCGCGATTTGGCCATGCCGATCCGGCATGAGGCATGCGAATGGCTTAAAGGAAGCGCCACCCAGGACGCCGACGCACCCCAGACACGACGACGCCCGCGCAAGGGCGGGCGTCGAATAGAACGGCTATTGAGTCGATGCACCAAGGCACCGAAGAAAGGCACCGAGCACCGTCAAACGCTCAGCGACGAGGGAAGGCCTCGATGAGCGAGGCCAGGATCTGTGGCGGCGTCTCGTCATGGATACAGGCATCGCCCAGCGTGCGCAGCAGGATCAACCGCAGGCGGCTGTCGAGGTTTTTCTTGTCCAGGCTCATGATGGCGAGAAAGTCCTCCACCACCATCTCGGCAGGGGCCGCCAGCGGCAGGCCGGCGGCCTCGATGAGCGTGCGCACGCGGGCCACCTCGGCCTCGCTGAGCCACCCCAGGCGGCACGAGAGCTCGGCGGCCATCAGCATGCCGGTACCGACGGCCTCGCCGTGCAGCCAGTGCCCATAGCCCTGATGCGCCTCGATGGCGTGGCCGAAGGTGTGACCCAGGTTGAGCAGCGCCCTGACGCCCTGCTCGGTCTCATCCTCGGCGACGATCTCGGCCTTGAGCGTGCAGCTGCGCTCGATGGCCCGGGTCAGGGCGGCGGCGTCGAGACCCCGCAGCAGGGGCATCTCGGCCTCGAGCCAGGCCAGGAAGTCGGCGTCGCGGATCAGCCCATACTTGAGCACCTCGGCGAGCCCCGCCGAGAGCTCGCGCGGCGGCAGCGTCGCCAGAGTGTCGGTGTCGATCAGCACCGCGCGGGGCTGCCAGAAGGCGCCAATCATGTTCTTGCCACGCGGATGGTTCACACCGGTCTTGCCGCCCACCGAGGAGTCGACCTGGGCGAGCAGCGTGGTCGGCACCTGTACGAAGGCCACCCCGCGCTGGTAGCAGGCGGCGGCGAAGCCGACCATATCCCCGGTCACTCCGCCGCCGAGCGCGATCAGGGTGCAGCGGCGATTGAAGCCGGCGTCGAGCAGGGCATCCCAGATCCGCTCCACGTGAGCCAGCGTCTTGGTGGCCTCGCCGTCGGGCAGCACCAGGGTGCGCACCTCGAGGTCGTCGGAAAGCCCCTGGGTCAGCTTGTCGAGATAGAGCGGGGCCACCGTCTCGTTGGTGACCACCATGACCTGGCGCCCGGCCAGGTGCGGCGTCAGCCACTGCGGGTCGCCCAGCAGGCCGGGGCCGATATGGATGGGGTAGCTGCGATCGCCAAGCGCCACCTCGAGGGTGGACGGGGCTGCGGGGGTCTCGATCATGGACTCAGGCCTTGCATTGCAGGGGATCGACCAGGCGCGACACGCGCCGCACGATCTCGTTGACCACGGCACGCGGGCCGCGACGGTCGGTGCGGATCACCACATCGGCGGTGGCGCGGTAGAGGGGGTCACGCAGCGCGAACATGTCGCGCAGCACGGCCTCCTTGTCGGGGCGCTGCAGCAGCGGTCGATTGCGATCCTTCGCGGTACGCCGCAGCTGCTGATCCACGGTGGTGAGCAGGTAGATCACGGTGCCGCTCTCGCGCAGCACCCGACGATTCTCTTCCCGCAGCACGGCACCTCCGCCGGTGGCGATGACCACGTTTTCGTAGTGCGTCAGCTCACGGATCATCTGCGACTCGCGATCGCGAAAGCCCGCCTCGCCCTCGACGTCGAAGATCCAGGGGATATCGGCGCCGCAGCGCGCCTGGATCTCGTGGTCGCTATCGTAGAACTCGCGTGACAGTTCGGCCGCCAGAAGGCGGCCGATGGTGCTCTTGCCGGCCCCCATGGGGCCGATCAGTATCAGGTTCGGTAGTCCCTGCATCAGCGAATGGCCAGGTTGTCGTCCAGTATTCGGGGCGTGATGAATACCAGCAACTCTACCTTATCATTGGTGCTCTCGGTATAGCGGAAGAGGTTACCCAGCACCGGCAGGTCGCCAAGGAAAGGCGTCTTGAAGAGATTGCGCACCTCGTCGGTCTTGAGGATGCCGCCCAGCACCACGGTCTCGCCGCTATCGACCAGCACCTGCGTCTCGATCTCGTTGGTGTCGATGGAGGGCACGCCGTTGAAGAGCTCGCCCACGGTGTCGTTGTTGATCACCAGGTCCATGATGATGCGATTATCCGGGGTGATCTGCGGCGTCACCTCCAGCGCCAGCACGGCCTCCTTGAACTCGACGTTGGTGGCGCCGCTGGAGGAGGCCTCCTGATAGGGGATCTCGGTGCCCTGCTTGATCACCGCGGTACGCTGATCGGCGGTGATCACCCGCGGCTGGGAGATGGTCTGGCTCTTGCCCTCGCTCTCCAGGGCACGCAGCTCGAGATCGAGCAGGACATCGCCGGACAGGTAACCAAAGGCGAAGGACGTGGCGGGATCGCGATCGCCCCCCAGGTCAACGGCCAGGCCGCCGTTGTCGGCACTGCCACTAGAGGCGCCGTCGGCGTTGAGCCCATTGGTTGGATCAACCTCGTTATTGGAGAGCCCCCAGTTGACGCCCAGCTCGCGGGTGGCGCTATCGCGCGCGATGACGATACGCGCCTCGATCTGCACCTGACGCACCGCCACGTCCAGGGTCTCGAAGGTCGCGAGGACGTCGTCGATATTCTCGGCGGTATCCTGAATCAGCAGGGTATTGGTGCGCGCATCGACCGCCACCTTGCCGCGCTCGGAGAGCAGGCCGAAGCCCTGATCGCCTCCGCGCAGCAGGCGCGCCAGATTCTCGGCCTTGGCGTACTTGACCTGGACGTACTCTGACTCCAGCGGCGCTAGCGTCTCGAGCTGCTCACGCGTCTGCAGCTCGATCTGTTCACGCTGCGCCAGCTCCGCGGCCGGCGCCACCACGATGACGTTGCCCTGCTGACGGCTGGCCAGGCCGTGACTCTTGAGCACCAGATCCAGGGCCTGATCCCAGGGCACGTTCTGCAGATTGAGGGTGACGCTGCCGGTGACGCTGTCGCTGGCCACCAGGTTGAGGCCGGTGAAATCGGCGATGATCGCCAGCACCGAGCGTACCTCGATGTCCTGGAAATTGAGGGTGATGCGCTCGCCAGTATAAGGAAACTGCTCGCGGACGCGCTCCTCCTGCTGCGCCTGGGTGACCGGCTCGGCCTCGATCACCAGCTGGCGGCCGGTCAGAGTGGAGAGCATGGCGAATCGCCCCTCGCCCTCGATCTCCAGGGTCACGCCGTCGCGCCCGACGCGCGGGACGACGCGCTTGAGCGGCGTGCCGAAGTCGCTGACGTCATAGACCTGATCCAGCGAGGCCGGCAGCCGAACATCGCGCAGGTCGGCGATGATGCGCTGGCCGCTCTCGCGCACACGCGCATCCACGCCGGAGCGATCGAAGGTGACGACCAGCCGTCCCGCGCCGCCATCGCCGCGGCGAAAGTCGATGTCCTGAATACTGGGCTCGCGGTACGCCTGGCTCGATGGCTGGGTCGATGGCTGGGTCGACGACGCCGTAGGCCGCGTGGAGGGAGCCTCGGCCGGCTGAGCGGCCCCGCCGCCGATGGAGAGCAGCAGGCGATCGCCCTGCTGACGGGTGTCGTAGGGCAGGGGCCCCTCCAGCTCGAAGACCAGCCGCGTGCGCGACCCCGCCTCCAGGGCCGTGACTCGCTGGACGCCACCCATGCCGAGCTCCTCGCGGCGGCGCTCCAGGGCGCTGGCCGTGCCCATCAGGTCGATGGTCAGGCGAGCCGGCTCGTCGAGACGATAGCCACGCACCTCGGGCACCGGTCCGCTGAAGTCGAGCGCTATCTCTACGCCTCCGTCGCTGGCTTGGTGAAAGGCCAGATCGGTGAGGGTGGAGGCCGCCACGGCAACCGTGGAGACCGCCAGCAGCGCCACGATGGCGAGACCACGAATCATCGCATGCATTGTTCCCTTCTCCCTGCGGACCCCGGCCAGCCACCCGTCCGGTGGCATGGCATGAATGTGTTATGCGCCCTCACCCAGGGCGATCTGCCTGGAGCGCTCCTGCCAGGTATTGTTTTCCAGCACGGTCTCCACCAGCACCAGAGAGGACTCGGTGATGCTCACGATGCGCCCGTGATCGTGGCCCATGTAGTCGCCGACCCCCACTCGATGGACCTTGCCGCCGGGCCCGCGCACCAGCGCCGACGGCTTACCGCCCACCGTCAATATCCCCACCAGATCCAGCTCGGCGAGATCGTAGGCCTCGAGCGGCGCTCGCGGGCGATCCGAAGAGGGTGCCAGGTCGCCGGCCTGCGGAGCCACTCGCCGATCCTGCATGCGATGCGGGACGAAGGGGCTGCGAGCCTCGTTGCCAACGTACGACACCCGATCGATCGGCGGAATGTCCGGGAGGTCCAGCTGGGGCACCTCCCCCGGATTCGCTCGCACCTCGACCAGCCGCTGTTCGAGTTGGCGCAACTCAGGATCCGCGCAGCCAACTAACAGCCCCATGCCGACGGCGAGAAACGCGTATCGCAGACTGATACGGGTCACGGGGCCTCCTCGTCGGGCTGGCGGTAGCTGTAGGTGCGGGCGAGCATGGAGAGCTGCAGTTGCTGGCCCTGCGCTTCCTCGACGGGCTCGAGCGTCAGATCATGCTGGGTGACGATGCGCGGCAAGCCGGCGACCGTGGCCAGAAATTTCGCGATGCTGTGATAGCCGCCCTGCACGCGGATATCGAACGGCTGCTCAAGGTAGAACTCCTGGGCGACGGGACTGCGCAGGCGGATGAATTCGATGGAAAGCTGGTTACTGATCGCCGCTTCGCTGATGTTATCGATCAACGACGGCACCTCGGCATCCGTGGGCAGCATCTCGCGAAGATCGCCCATGCGCTCATCGAGCACGGCCATCTCTTCACGCATGACGTCTAGATGCGCCGCCTGCGCCGCCTTGCTTCGATAATTCCCGATCAGCCGCGCCTCTTCCGCCCTGGCCTGCTCCAGCGCCTCGGCCTTGGGCGCCCCCAGATACCAGTACATGCCGGCCAGGGTCAGACTCAGCGTCAGCACGCAGCAGATCAGCTGCAGCAAGAAGGGCCAGCTACCGGCCTCCTTGATATCCAACTCGCCCCAGTCGACGCTTTTCAGTCGGCGCCACTCATCTGCCCACCTCATGGCTCTCCCCCCGGCGCGTCATCGGGCGCAGACGGCAGGTGCTGAGTGAGGCTCAAGCTGAAACGCCGAAGCGCTCCCTCCTGCTCGACTTCGACCTCGGACAGCACTGGCCGAGAGAGGGAGGCCGCCGCATCCAGCGCCCGCAGCTGGTCGGAGACTTGCCGATTGTTCTCGGCCACGCCGGTCATTCGTAGCGTGTCTCCCTGTCGATCGAGCCCGGTGTAATGCACCCCGTCGACAAGGCTATCCACCAGGTCGTTGAAGACGTGAACGGTCTGCGCGCGCCCGGTCTGGAGCGCCGTGAAGACCCGCACCTGGGACTCCATGGTTTGTCGAATCTGCTCCAGCTCGCTGATTTCGCGTATCGCGGCGTCGAGCTTCTGGGCTTCGGCCGCGACGAACCGATTGCGCTCCTGCTGAGCACTCAAGCGCTGATCGTAGTGCCAGGTCATGCCGTAGCCGCCGCCCAGGCCGACCAGCGCGCTCAGCGCCAATGCCAGGGTGAATCGCTTGCCGCGACGAGCGCGCATCTCCTCCCGCCAAGGGAGCAGATTGATCTCGATGGTGGTCATTTACCCACCCTCATCGCCAGGCCGCAGGCGGTCAGCATGGCCGGGGCATCACCGGCCAGGGTCGGCACGTCGATCCGGGCGTTGACCTTCATGCGGCGAAAGGGATTGGCGATCACCACCTCCATACCACTCTCTTCGGCCAGCCGCTCGGCCAGGCCCGGCAGCACGCTGGTGCCGCCGGCCAGGATCATGTGGCGCACCTCCTGCTTGCGCCCGGCGGTATAGTAGAGCTGCAGCGAGCGTCCCACCTGCTGAACCAGGGTATCGAGGAAGGGATCGAGTACGCTGCGCTGGTAGTCGTCGGGCAGGCCGCCACGCTTCTTGGCGAGCCCCGCCTCCTCGAGGGTCAGCCCATAGCGGTTCTGGATCTCGTCGGTCAGCTGGCGGCCGCCGAAGACGGTGTCGCGGCTGTAGGTGACGCGCCCGTCGCGCAGCACCTGAAAGGCGTTCATGGTGGCACCGATGTCGACCAGCGCCACGCACTCTTGCTCGCCACCCTCCGACGGCAGCTGATGGCGAAGCTCCTGAAAGGCGCGCTCCACGGCGAAGGTCTCGACGTCGACGGCCGCCGGGGTGAGTCCCGCCTGCAGCACCGCGTCGGTCAACTGGTTGACGTCCTGCTGGCGACAGGCCACCAGCAGGACGTCCTGCTGATCACCGTAGCGTGAATTGAGGCCGAGGCGCTGGAAATCGAAGGCGACTTCATTGAACGGAAACGGAATGTGTCGGTCCGACTCGAGCTGGATGCGCGTCTCGATCTCGCCATCGTCCAGCGAGGCGGGAAAGGACAGCACCTTGGTGATCGCGGCACCGGCCGGCACGGCCACGGCGGCGTTGCGGCTGCCGGGCCGGGCATGATCCACGGCCCGTCTGAGGGCGTCCACCACGGCCGGCATGTCGCGGATCCGCCGCTCGATCACGGCGCCCTCGCGCAGAGGCCGCACGGCGTAGCTTTCCACCTGATAGTGGCCACCCGCGCGCTTCAGCTCGATGACCTTGACGGTAGCCGAGGTGATATCGACACCGATCAGTCCCTTACCGGGTGCTCTTAGTCGCATCGTGTGCCATGCCCCTGCCTGATCCGTGCGTTCTTCCGCTTACTATGATGATTCATTTCAAACCGGGCCATCACGCATGATAATCGTCATGCCCAAGTGCGTAATCGCACATTACATGATATTGCCGAATCTCACACGATCAGCGGTGTCGCCAGGCGTCAACGCTGGTGACCTCTCCCTCGTCTTCCTATAATGGCCGCCGCGAGGGAAGGCCCATTGCATCGCCACCACTCCGCCCCCGTTCCCAGCATGGATACCGCATTTTCATGAAGTTTCTTAGAACCCTGGTCGTTTCCGTCCTCTGGCTGCTGGTCTCACTGTCCGCCGCCGGCGTGCTGGGCGTGGTGGGTGCCGCGCTCTACTTCGCCCCCGGCCTGCCCGACGTGCGCCAGCTGCAGGGCTTCGAGCTGCAGACGCCGCTGCGTATCTTCACCCGCGACGGCAAGCTGATCGGCGAGTTCGGCGAGGAGCGCCGTACCCCGGTGGAATATGCCGAGATCCCCGAGGAGCTGATCGACGCCCTGCTGGCGGCCGAGGACGCGACCTACTTCGACCATGCCGGCGTCGACCCGAAGGGCCTGCTGCGGGCCGCGGTGGAGCTGGCGGCGAGTGGCGGCGATATTCAGTCCGGCGGCTCGACGATCACCATGCAGGTGGCGCGCAACTATCTGCTCACGCTGGATCAGACCTTCACCCGCAAGATCCGCGAGATCCTGCTGGCGCTGCAGATGGAGCAGATCCTCTCCAAGCCGGAGATCCTCGAGCTCTACGTCAACAAGATCTATCTCGGCAATCGGGCCTACGGTATCGCGGCGGCCTCCGAGGTCTACTACGACCGGCCACTGAGCGAACTGACCCTGGCCGAGAAGGCGATGATCGCCGGCCTGCCCAAGGCGCCGTCGGCCTTCAATCCGCTGGCCAACGCCGAACGCGCGCTGATTCGCCGCAACTGGATCCTGTTTCGGATGCGCGAGCTGGGCTACATCGACGAGGCCGCCTACGAGGAGGCCGTACAGGCGCCGGTCACCGCCCGCCGCCACCTGGCCCAGGTCGAGGTGGAGGCCGACTACGTGGCCGAAATGGCGCGCCAGTTCGCCATCGAACGCTATGGCGACCGGGCCTATACCGGCGGCTATCGCATCCACACCACCCTGGACAGCGAGCTGCAGCCGCTGGCCGGGCGCGCCCTGGCGAACGGCCTGATCGAGTACGATACCCGCCACGGCTGGCGCGGCCCGGAGCAGACCGACATTCCGCGCAGCCTGGCCGAGGCCCAGGAGCGCACCGACCGCGAGGGGCTCGAGGAGGAGCTAGCCGAGTCGCCGGAGATCATGCAGACCGCACGGCGCGCCGCCGAACGCAGCCAGACCGAGATCGAGGGCATCGAGGGCGACGTCAGCAACTGGCTGCAGGTGCTCGAGCGCACGCCCGCCTTTGGTCCGCTCAAGCCCGCCATCGTGGTCGAGAGCGAGGGCCGCGAGATGCGCGTCCTGGCGCGCGGCGGCAGGCTCATCACCCTGCCCTGGAACGGTCTGGAGTGGGCGGATCCCTACTTGAGCCCCTACAGCCGCGGCACGCCACCGAATTCGGCCGACGACATCGCCGAGCGCGGTTCGCTGGTGCGCATCCTCGAGAACGAGGACGACAGCTGGCGGCTCTCCCAGCGCCCCGAGGCCGAGGGCTCGCTGGTGGTGATGGAGCCCGACACCGGCGCCATCCTGGCCCTTCAGGGCGGCTTCGACTTCGACGCCAGCAAGTTCAACCGCGCCACCCAGGCGCGCCGACAGGCCGGCTCGATCTTCAAGCCGTTCGTCTACCTCGCGGCGATCAACAGCGGCGAGATGAACCCGGCGAGCGTGGTCAACGACGCCCCGGTGGTACTGCAGGACGGCAGCGACGAGCTGTGGCGCCCCTCCAACTCCAGCGGCGACTTCCTCGGCCCGACCCGACTCAGGACCGCCCTGGCACGCTCGCGCAACCTGGTCACCATTCGCGTGCTGCAGTCGCTGGGCCTGGAGCGCACCATCGAATTCCTCGAGGGCTTCGGCCTCGATCCCGACCAGCTGCCGCGCGGCCTCTCGCTGGCGCTGGGCAGCGCCAGCCTGACGCCGCTGGAGATGACCAACGCCTATGCGGTGCTGGCCAACGGCGGCTTTCAGGTCTCCCCCTGGTTCATCGACCGGGTGACCCGTGGCGATGACGAGGACACCTCCGTCGTCGACGAGGCCTCGCCGCGCGTCGCCTGCCGCGACTGCAGCGACGGTCAGATCATGGTCGAGCGCGACGGCGAGACCTACGAGGTAGCGCCCCGCGTGGCCGACCCGGCGGCCGTCTATATCCTGCGCGACATGCTGCGCGACGTGGTCGAGCGCGGCACCGCGCGCCGCGCCCTGGCCCTGGAGCGTGGCGATATCGTCGGCAAGACCGGCACCACCAACGATCAGCGGGACGCCTGGTTCGCCGGCTTCAACAGCGATCTCGTGGCCACCACCTGGGTGGGCAAGGACAACAACGAGAGCACCGCCGAGTACGGCTCGCAGGTCGCCCTGCCGATCTGGATGGATTTCATGGGCCAGGCCCTGAACGGGCAGCCCGAAAGCTGGCCAGAGCGGCCCAGGGGCGTGGTGAGCGAGCGAATCGACCCCGACACCGGTCGTCGCCTGCGCGAAGGACAGAGCGGCGGCATCGAGGAACTGTTCATGGTCGACCACCTGCCTGGCTTCCAGCCACGCCGGGTCGAGCAGGAGGTCGAGCGCGAGAGCGGCTCCCAGGGCACTGGCGCCTACGAGGCCATCTTCTAGGCCGCCACCGCCTCTCCGCTTCGGGCGGCCGCCAGGCCGCCCCACCCTTTGCATCGATGCCGCCCTGTCGGCAGACGCCGACAGCGGCACCCCCAGAGATTGACCATGTCGTACCCATCCTCCTCCTTCCGGCTGCCTCGTTGGCTAGCCTTCGGTGGGCTGCTGGCGATCGCCGGCGCCGCTCAGGCCAGCCCCTTCTACGCGCCGCCACCCCCGCCCGAGGAGCACCCTGAGGGACTCACCGGCAGCGCCGAGCTGGGCTATACCCACCTGTCGGGCAACACCAACAGTCAGACCTTGATCGCCAAGGGCCGACTCACCTGGCTGACGGGAAGATGGACGCACACCCTGCGCGGCGAGGTGCGCAACGTCTCCCGCGACGGCGAGACCAGCGCCGAACAGTACCTGGTCGCCGGCCGCGAGCGCTTTGAGCTCGAGGGGCCCCACTACGCGTTCGGCTTCGCCCGCTGGGACCGCGATCGCTTCAGCGGCTACGAGCAGCAGTTCACCGCCATCGGTGGCTATGGCCGCGACCTGCTCGACGACGCACGTCAGCAGCTCTCGCTGGAGGCCGGACCGGGCTATCGCTACGATCGCATCGTGGACAGGGAAGACGAGTCGCTGGGCGTGGTCTACGGCGCCCTGGCCTATGCCTGGGACTTCTCGGAGACCGCCAGTCTCGGGCAGGAGCTCTCGGTGGAAGCCACCGACGCCAACGTCACCTCTCGCTCGCTGACTTCGCTCACCGCGCGCCTCAACGCCCACCTGGCCCTGAAGCTTTCCCACGAGATCAAGGACACCTCGCGCCCGCCCGAGGACGCCGAGGCTCGCACCGATCGCACCACCTCGGCCTCCCTGCTCTACAACTGGTAGACCGCATCCCGGCAGCCCATTGCCCAGAAACGACGACGCCGGCCCGAGGGCCGGCGTCGTCATGCAGCGCGGAAGCGTCGGCGGCTCAGATGCCGTAGACGTCCTCAGCGGAGCGCAGCGGATAGTGGGAGGGATAGGGCTTGCGCGCCACCCCGGAGTCGACCGCCGCCTGGGCCACGGCCGCCGGCACCCGCTCCAGCAGGCGGATGTCTACCGGGGTGGGGATGATGTAGTTCGGCCCGAAGGTCATCTCGTCCATCTCGTAGGCCTCCAGCACCGCCTGGGGCACCGGCTCGCGGGCCAGATCCTTCAGCGCATGGACGGCGGCGACCTTCATCTCCTCGTTGATGCGGGTGGCGCGCACGTCGAGCGCCCCGCGGAAGATGAATGGGAAGCCCAGCACGTTGTTGACCTGGTTCGGATAGTCGGAGCGACCGGTGGCCATGATCACATCCGGGCGAATCTCGCGGGCCAGGTCGGGATGGATCTCGGGATCCGGGTTGGTGCAGGCGAAGACCACCGGGTTGGGGGCCATGCTGCGGATATGCTCGGCGCTCATCAGGCCGGGGCCGGAGAGGCCGACGAAGACGTCGGCGCCGTCGATGGCATCGGTCAGGGTGCGCTTGTCCGTCTCCACGGCGAACATCGCCTTGTACTGGTTCAGGTCCTCGCGGCCGCTGTGGATCACGCCCTTGCGGTCGAGCATCACGATGTTCTCGGGATGCGCGCCGCAGGCGACCAGCAACTTCATGCAGGCAATGGCGGCCGCGCCGGCGCCCAGGCAGACGATGCGGGCGCTGTCCAGCGACTTGCCGGCGATATCCAGGGCGTTGAGCATGCCCGCGGCGGTGACGATGGCGGTGCCGTGCTGGTCATCATGGAAGACCGGGATGCTGCACTGCTCGACCAGCGCCTGCTCGATCTCGAAGCACTCGGGCGCCTTGATGTCCTCGAGGTTGATGCCACCCCAGGTATCGGCGATGCGCGCCACGGTGTCGATGAAGGCCTGCGGGCTCTCGGCATTGACCTCGACGTCCACCGAGTTGATGCCGGCGAAGCGCTTGAACAGCACGCCCTTGCCCTCCATCACCGGCTTGCTCGCCAGGGGACCCAGGTTGCCGAGCCCGAGGATGGCGCTGCCATCGGAGATCACCGCGACCAGGTTGCCCTTGCCGGTATAGAGATAGGCGTTCTCCGGATCATTGGCGATCTCGCGCACCGGCTCTGCGACCCCGGGGCTGTAGGCCAGGGACAGGTCCCGAGCGCTGGCGGTGGGCTTGGTGAGCTCCACCGAGAGCTTCCCGGGGAAAGGTTTCGCGTGGTAATCCAGCGCCGCCTGCTTCTTCGCGTCCGTCATGCTGAGAGTATCCGGTAGCCGATGATGGGCCAGCTAGTGTATACAAGAATTCCGGAGCCCTCAACTCACACAATATCCAACCCGTTCCCGCCTCGTTTGAAGACGTTTCCGGCCATTTGTCGAAACTTATGGCTGAACGCTCCAACCATAACGTTTTCCTTATCGTGGCGACGGCACGGGCAGCTGCCGCCGTTGGCAGGGCCAGACACGAAGAAACCCGCCTCGGCGGGCGGGTTTCTCGAGTCAGCGATGTGCCGGTCGGCTCAGCGCTTGATAGCGGCACCGAAGCGCTTGTTGAAGCGCTCGACGCGACCGCCGGTGGTCGCCTGCTTCTGCTTGCCGGTGTAGAACGGATGGCACTGCGAGCAGACGTCCAGCGAGAAGTCGTGGCCAGAGGTGGAGCCGACCTCGAAGGAGGCGCCGCAGGAGCAGGTCACGTTGACTGCCTTGTAATCCGGGTGGATACCTTGTTTCATCTTGAGCCTCACGAAGCTGTATGCCGCCACCTGATCTTCTGCCAGGCACCGCATACGGGTTGTCTGTACATGCGAACCGGTTACCGCCAGGCACCCAAGGTGTCCGCAGCGGCGAAGTATTCTAGCAGAGCCGACGCCGGAGGCCAATTGCCCGATTCCCCCCATCCCCCCGCGCCCCGGGTGCTCGGCGTGGCGGTGCCCTCGCCGCTGCGCCGCCTGTTCGACTACCTCCCCGGCCGCGCCGCGCCCCCCGGCGGCTGGCAGCCAGGGTTGCGGGTGCGGGTACCGTTCGGCCGGCGCAGCGTCGTCGGCGTCGTGGCGGAGTGCCGCCACACCAGCGAGCTGCCGCTCTCGCGCCTCAAGCCGGTGGACGCCTGCCTCGACGAGGCGCCGCTGCCGGCCGACTGGCTGTGGCTGTGCCGCTTCACCGCCCGCTACTATCAGCACGCCCTCGGCGACACCCTGCAGCAGGCCATGCCAGTGCTGCTGCGCCAGGGGCGCGCGCTGGCCTCACGCACCCGCGAGCGCTGGTGCGTGACATCGGCGGGCGAGCAGCACGAACCGCCGGGCCTCGCCCGGGCGCCTCGCCAGGCCGAGCTGCTCGCCATGCTGCGCCAGCACCCCCACGGCCTGGCCAGTCAGGCGATCCTCGCCCAGTCGTTCACCCGCGAGCAGCTGCGCGCGCTGGTCGACAAGGGCCTGGTGGTGCGCCATGAGGAGCCGCTCTCGGCCAGCGCGCCGAGCGACGACGGCCAGCTGCTGGCCGAGCCCGCCCTCCCCCTCAACGGTGAACAGGCCGCGGCGCTGGGCGCCCTGCACGAGCGCCTCGACGCCTTCCACCCCTGCCTGCTGCATGGCGTCACCGGCAGCGGCAAGACCGAGGTCTACCTGCAGCTCATCGAGGCCGTCATCGGGCGTCACCGCCAGGCGCTGGTGCTGGTCCCCGAGATCGGCCTGACGCCCCAGACCCTGGCGCGCTTTCGCAGCCGCTTTCGGGTGCCGGTGGTGGCGCTGCACTCGGGGCTCACCGACCACGAGCGCCTGGATGCCTGGGAGGCGGCCGCCAGCGGCCGGGCCCCGATCGTCATCGGCACCCGCTCGGCGATCTTCACGCCGCTGGCACGCCCGGGAGTGATCATCGTCGACGAGGAGCATGACGGCTCCTTCAAGCAGCAGGACGGGCTGCGCTACCACGCCCGCGACCTCGCCGTGGCCCGCGCCCACCATCACCGCATCCCGCTGCTGCTGGGCACGGCCACGCCGTCGCTGGAGACCCTGCAGCGCGCCCAGGCCGGCGATTACCGTCACCTGCGCCTGACGCGGCGCGCCAGCCGCTATGCCCCGGCACGCCTCGAACTTACCGACCTGCGCGGGCGCCAGCGCCGGGCCGGGCTGATCCCGCCGGTAATCGAGACCATCGGCGAGACGCTGGCCGCCGGCCATCAGGTGCTGGTCTTCATCAACCGCCGCGGCTTCGCCCCGACGCTCGCCTGCCACGCCTGCGGCTGGCTGGCCGAGTGCGACCACTGCGATGCCCGCATGACTCTGCACCGCCAGCCGCCGCTGCTGGCCTGCCACCACTGCGACCGCCGCCGCGCCCTGCCTGACGCCTGCCCCGAGTGCCAGAGCATCGACCTGCGCCCGCTGGGCAGCGGCACCGAGCGCACCGAGGAGACCCTGGCGGCGCTCTTCCCCGAAACGCCGGTGCACCGCATCGACCGCGACAGCACCCGGCGACGCGACGCCCTGGAGCAGGTGCTCGCCGAGGTGCGCCGCGGCGAGCCCTGCCTGCTGGTGGGCACCCAGATGCTGGCCAAGGGCCATCATCTGCCCCATGTCACCCTGGTCGTGGTGGTCAACGCCGACGCCGGCCTCTATGCCAGCGACTTCCGGGCACTCGAGCACAGCGCCCAGCTGCTCGAGCAGGTGGCGGGACGCGCCGGCCGCGCCGCCCATCCCGGCCGGGTGCTGGTGCAGACGATGCATACCGACGACCCGCACCTGCGCCTGCTCGCCGATGCCGGCTACGACGCCCTGGCCGCCCAGCTGCTCGACGAGCGCCGGGCCGCCCAGCTGCCACCCTTCCGCTTCCTGGCCCTGCTGCGCCTGGAGGCGCCCAACGAGGCGGCCGTGGTCGAGCTCGGCGGCCTGGCGGCTGAGGCGCTGCGCGCCTGGCTCGTCGAGCGCGGCCTCGAGGTCGACTGCCTGGGACCGGTGCCGGCGCCCATGGAGCGCCGCCAGAACCGCTATCACCTGCAGCTGATGCTCTCCGCCGAGCGCCGCAGTCGGCTCCACGAGGCCGGGGCCTGGTTGATCGCCTGGCTGGAGGCCCGCCCCGAGGCCCGGAGGGTGAGATGGTCGCTGGATATCGATCCGCAGACACTGGCCTGACGCCACACCTTTAAAGCCCGGCGCCGATTGCCGATAATGGCGCCCCAGACTCGCCCGGGCGGTCGCTTCGCATCGCCCACGCCACAGGACACCGGACACTTCCATGAAAGAGACCATCATCGCGCTGCTCGAGGGCGCCCTGGACAACCTCCGGCAACAGGGCGTCGTGCCCGCCGAGATCGCCCCCACCATCAAGGTCGATCCGACCCGCGACAAGGCGCATGGCGACTACGCCACCAACCTGGCGCTGATGCTGGCGAAGCCGGCCGGGAAGAAGCCCCGCGAGCTGGCCGAGACGCTGGTCGCCGCGCTGCCCGAGAGCGACGCCGTGCAGAAGGTCGAGATCGCCGGCCCCGGCTTCGTCAACTTCTTCGCCGCCACCGACGCCGCCGCCCAGGTAGTGCGCCAGGTACTCGAGGCCGGCGACGCCTTCGGCCGAAACCTGGCGGGTAAGGGCCAGAAGGTGCAGGTCGAGTTTGTCTCCGCCAACCCCACCGGGCCACTGCACGTCGGCCACGGCCGCGGGGCGGCGATCGGCGACTGCATCTGCCGGCTGCTGGAAGCCACCGGCTATGACGTTACCCGCGAGTTCTACTACAACGACGCCGGTGCCCAGATCGCCAACCTGGCGCGCTCGGTGCAGGCGCGGGTGCAGGGCATCGATCCCAGCGACGCAGGCTGGCCCGAGGACGGCTACCGCGGCGGCTACATCATCGACGTCGCCAACAGCTATCTGGCCGGCGAGACCGTTCATGCCGACGACCGCCACGTCACCGGCTCAGGCGACCCGGACGACCTCGAGGCCATCCGCGATTTCGCCGTGGCCTACCTGCGCCGCGAGCAGGACCTGGACCTCAAGGCCTTCGGCGTCGAGTTCGACGTCTACTTCCTTGAATCCTCGCTCTACGAGCAGGGCAAGGTCGAGGAAACGGTCGAGCGTCTGATCGACAAGGGCCACACCTATGAACAGGACGGCGCCCTGTGGCTGCGCACCACCGACTTCGGTGACGACAAGGACCGCGTGATGCGCAAGTCCGACGGCCAGTACACCTACTTCCTGCCCGACGTCGCCTACCACCTCGACAAGTGGCAGCGCGGCTTCACGACGGTGATCAACGAGCAGGGCGCCGACCACCACTCCACCGTGACCCGGGTGCGCGCCGGCCTCCAGGCCCTCGAGGCCGGCATCCCGAAGGGCTGGCCCGACTATGTGCTGCACCAGATGGTGATGGTCACCCGCTCCGGCGTCGAGGTGAAGCTCTCCAAGCGCGCCGGCAGCTACGTCACCGTGCGCGACCTGATCGACGAAGTGGGGCGCGACGCCACGCGCTTCTTCCTCGCCGCCCGTCGCGCCGACTCGCAGCTGACCTTCGACATCGACCTGGCCCGTTCGCAGTCCAACGACAACCCGGTCTACTACGTGCAGTACGCCCACGCCCGAGTCTGCAGCATGCTGCGCAAGGCCGACGCCGAGGACCAGGCGTTCGACCATGAGCTCGCCATGGCCCATCTCGCCCTGCTCGACAGCGATCAGGAGAAGGCGGTGCTCAACCGTCTGGCCCGCTACCCCGAGGTGGTCGCCCACGCCGCCGCCGCCCACGAGCCGCAGCAGATCGCCCAGTACCTGCTCGACCTCGCCGCCGACTTCCACACCTGTTACAACGCGGTGAAGGTGATGGTCGACGACGACGACGCGCGCAACGCCCGCCTGGCGCTGGGCCTGGCCACCCGCCAGGTACTGCGCAACGGCCTGGACCTGATGGGTGTCGGCGCGCCCGAGGAGATGTAAGCCATGGCCACCCGGAAGCAGCCCGCCAAGAAGCGCGGCGCCACCAGCACGCCCCGCCGCCGCGCCGCTCCGCCCCCGCGCCGCGGCGTGCCGGGATGGCTGTGGGGACTCATCGGCCTGGTGGCCGGCTTCCTGCTGGCCCAGCATCAGCACGGCACCGCGCCCTGGCAGGACGGCGATTCGCCGCTGGCGGAAGTGCTCTCCCAACCGGAGGGCCGCCAGGCGCCCAAGGAAGAGGCGAGCGCCGAGACGCCCGACGAGCCGCCGATGCCGACCTTCGAGTTCTACACCCTGCTGCCGGAATCCGAGGTGATCGCCCCGGGCGGCAAGGTGCCGAGCTCCACGGCGACCCCGCCACCGCGCCCCGAGCCGACGGCCCCCGAGCCGACCGCAGAGACCTCCGACGACGACCCCATCGCCCGGGTGATCGCCGCCAACATGGAGGCCGATGGCGCATCGCAGCCGGCCACAGCGAGCGCGGACGGCGATGCCCGCTTCGTATTGCAGGCCGCCTCCTTCCGTGCGGCCAGCGACGCCGACCGGCTGGCCGGTCGCCTCAAGGACTTCGGCCTGCTGGCCAAGATCAGCGAGGTCAAGACCGGCGGCGGCGACACCTGGCACCGCGTCCAGGTCGGCCCCTACAGCGATCGGCGCGAGCTCAACCGCGCCCAGGACCTGATGACCACCCAGGGCATCGAGCCGCTGCTGATCCAGCTGCAGAACTGACGCGCCCGCCGCGGAGGCACGACCAAGGTTGAATTCCGCGCCCCCCGCCCGCACTTCCCCCTGAGTTCACCCCGGCGCCTCGGTCCGACCGAGGCGCCGCCAGTCATCGGGAGTTTTTCCCTCCCCCAAGGAGTCCCCTCCATGACCACGATCGTTTCCGTGCGCCGCGGCGACCAGGTGGCGCTGGCCGGTGACGGCCAGGTCTCGCTGGGCAACACCGTGATGAAGGGCAACGCCAGCAAGGTGCGTCGCCTCTACCATGGCCAGGTACTGGCCGGTTTCGCCGGCGGCACCGCCGATGCCTTCACCCTCTTCGAACGCTTCGAGGCCCAGCTCGAGAAGTACCAGGGCAACCTGGTCAAGGCCGCCGTGGAGCTGGCCAAGGACTGGCGCACCGACCGCGCCCTGCGCCGTCTCGAGGCTCTGCTCGCCGTGGCCAACAAGGACGCCTCGCTGATCATCACCGGCAACGGCGACGTGGTGGAGCCCGAGCGCGGCATCATCGCCATCGGTTCCGGCGGCAACTACGCCCTGGCCTCGGCCCGCGCCCTGCTGGAGAACACCGACCTGCCCGCCCGCGAGATCACCGAGAAGTCCCTGGCCATCGCCGGCGACATCTGCGTGTTCACCAACCACAACGTCACGCTGGAAGAGCTCTGATCATGACCCGGATGACCCCCCGCGAGATCGTCCACGCCCTGGACCAGTACATCGTCGGCCAGCAGGACGCCAAGCGCGCCGTAGCCGTGGCCCTGCGCAACCGCTGGCGGCGCATGCAACTCGACGGCGAGCTGCGCCACGAGGTGACGCCCAAGAACATCCTGATGATCGGCCCCACGGGCGTTGGCAAGACCGAGATCGCCCGCCGCCTGGCCAAGCTGGCCGGCGCCCCCTTCATCAAGGTGGAGGCCACCAAGTTCACCGAGGTGGGCTACGTGGGCCGCGACGTCGAGTCGATCATCCGCGACCTGACCGAGGCCGCCATCAAGCTGGTCCGCGAGCAGGCCAAGGAAGAGGTCGGGCATCGCGCCGAGGACGCCGCCGAGGAGCGCGTCCTCGACGCCCTGCTGCCGCCGCCCCGCGGCCAGGAAGACGAGCCGCGCCAGGACAGCTCGACCCGCCAGCTGTTCCGCAAGAAGCTGCGCGAAGGCCAGCTCGACGACAAGGAGATCGACATCGAGGTCACGCCCCAGGGCCCCGGCGTGGACATCAACACCCCGCCGGGCATGGAGGAGATGACCAGCCAGCTGCAGAACCTGTTCGCCGGCATGGGCAAGCAGAAGAGCGAGACACGCCGCGTCGCGGTGAAGGACGCCCTCGGCCTGCTGCGTGACGAGGAGGCCGGCAAGCTGGTCAACGAGGACGACATCAAGAGCCGCGCCATCGAGGCGGTGGAGCAGAACGGCATCGTCTTCCTCGACGAGATCGACAAGGTGTCGAAGGGCAGCGGCCAGTCCAGCGGCGGCGAGGTCTCCCGCGAGGGGGTGCAGCGCGACCTGCTGCCGCTGATCGAGGGCTCCACGGTCTCCACCAAGTACGGCATGGTCAAGACCGACCACATCCTCTTCATCGCCTCCGGCGCCTTCCACCTGTCGCGCCCGTCGGACCTGATCCCCGAGCTGCAGGGCCGCCTGCCGATCCGCGTCGAGCTCAACGCCCTGACACCGGACGACTTCCAGCGCATCCTGACCGAGCCGTCCGCCGCGCTGACCAAGCAGTACCAGGCGCTGCTCGCCACCGAGGGGCTCGAGGTCGCCTTCACCGAGGACGGCATCGCGCGCATCGCCGAGATCGCCTGGAAGGTCAACGAGGGCACCGAGAACATCGGCGCGCGCCGCCTGCACACCGTGATGGAGCGCCTGCTCGAGGAGGCCTCCTACGCGGGCGGCGACTTCGGCAGCCCGCTCTCGATCGATGCCGCCTACGTCGACTCCCAGCTCGGCGAGCTGGCGATGGACGAGGACCTGTCGCGGTATATCCTGTAAGCCCGGCCCTACGCTGAGGGCCAACGGGTAGCGCGGCGCCGGGAACCGCTCGTCGAGGAGGTCATTTGCCAGGGAAGGCAAATGTAGCGCCCAAGGATGGGTTCACAGCGCCTCCGACACGAACGGTGACCGGTACAGCCGCTCACCGCCAACGCTGCTGCGGAGCCTTGCCATGACAGCCCCGATCCCCACCAACGTGCACTACCACCGCAAGGAGCGCGAGCTCGAACTCACCTATGCCGAGGGCGAGTCCTACCGGCTCTCGGTGGAGTACCTGCGCGTCTTCTCGCCCTCCGCCGAGGTGCGCGGCCACGGCCCGGACTCCGCCACCCTGCAGGTGGGCAAGAAGGACGTCGGCCTTGCGAACATCACTCCGGCCGGGCGCTACGCGCTGAAGCTGCACTTCGACGACGGCCACGACAGCGGCCTGTTCAGCTGGGATTATTTCTACGACCTGATCCGGCGCCGCGAGGCCAACTGGGCCGACTACCTGCGTCGGCTCGAGGAAGCGGGCGCCTCGCGGGAGCCGCTGGGCATCGAGATCAAGCAGCTCTGAGGCCAAGGTCGTCGGCCCCTCGGGGCTGATCCGGCGGCAGGCCCCGGGGCGCCGGACCGTCGCGGAGGCGCTGTGAACCCCTCCCTGGGCGCTACATTCGCCATCCATGGCGAATGACCTCCGCTACGACCTGCCCCCGGCGCCCCTCGTGTCTCCATCAGGAGCCGCCTCCGTCAAGACAATCGTCATCGGGGAGGGCTACAATGGCGCCCATCGGCGAGGCCGCCAGGCCCGCCCCCACCGCAGCGATTCGGGAGCCCCACGGCATGAGCGCCAGTGACAAGCACACCACCCACTTCGGCTATCAGGACGTCCCGGTCGAGGAGAAGGCCTCTCGCGTGGCCGATGTCTTCCATTCGGTCGCGGCGCGCTACGACATCATGAACGACCTGATGTCGCTGGGCATCCACCGCCTGTGGAAGCGCCTGGCCATCGAACGCTCCGGCGTGCGCCCCGGCCACAGCGTGCTCGACATCGCCGGCGGCACCGGCGACCTGACGCAGAAGTTCTCGCGCATGGTGGGGCCGCGCGGCCGGGTGGTGCTGGCCGACATCAACGAATCCATGCTGCGGGTCGGTCGCGATAAGCTGATCGACCACGGCGTCGGTGGCAACGTCGAGTACGTGCAGGCCAACGCCGAGTGCCTGCCCTTCCCCGACAACAGCTTCGACTGCATCACCATCGCCTTCGGCCTGCGCAACGTCACCGACAAGGATGCCGCCCTGCGCTCCATGGCGCGGGTGCTCAAGCCGGGCGGGCGCCTTTTGGTGCTGGAGTTCTCCAAGCCGGGCAATCCGCTGTTCTCCAAGGCCTACGACCAGTACTCCTTCCGCCTGCTGCCGAGGATCGGCGAGCTGGTGGCAAGCGACGGCGAGAGCTACCGCTATCTGGCCGAGTCGATCCGCATGCATCCCGACCAGGAAACCCTCAAGGCCATGATGGAGAGCGCGGGACTCGAGCGGGTCGAGTACACCAACCTCACCGGGGGCATCGTCGCCCTGCATCGCGGCATCAAGCTGTGAGGGCATGATGTCGCTATCTCCCACTCTGCTGCTGGCCGGTCTCGAACGCACCCTCAACGCCCTGCTCGCCCGGGATCCCGCGGCCCCGGGGCGGCTGGCCCGGCTGGCCGGCCAGCGCATCCTGCTGCGCCTGGAGCGGCCCGCCCTGGCGCTGGCCCTGCACTTCCATCCAGCGGGGATCGACCTGCTGCGCCCCGACCTGCCCGACGAAACAGACAGCGACGAGACCGCCTTCGACGAAGCGGGCTTCGACGCGGTGGTCGAGCTGGATGCCGAGACCCTCGGCGAGCTGCTCGGCGGCGCCTCCATCGAGCGTCTGATGTTCCAGGGCAAGCTCGCCGTGCGCGGACGCACCCACCTGCTCGAGGCGACCCGCGACCTGCTGTTCGATCTCGATCTCGACTGGGAGGGCGAGCTCGCCCGCTGGCTTGGCGACATGCCCGCCCATAGCCTGGCCGAAGGCGTGCGCAGCCTCTCCCAGTGGGGGCTGCGCACCCGCCAGGAGCTCTGCGCCGACGTCGGCGAGTACGTCTTCGAGGAGGCGCGCCTGCTGCCGGGGCGCCACCAGCTCGAGGCGCTGCGCGATCACATGACCGAACTGGAGATCGCCACCGACCGCCTCGAGGCCCGCCTGGCCCGGCTGCGCCGTCGCCTGGCCGCCGCGGAGGCGCCCTCATGATCCTGCGACTGGCGCGCATCGTCTGGGTGATCACCCGCTTCCGGCTCGATACCCTGCTGCCCCTGGCGCGCCTGCCCTGGTGGCTCAGAGCCCTGTTCACGATCTCGCCGCTGCGACTGGTGCCGATCGGCGAGCGCTCCCGGGGCGAGCGGCTGCGCCTGGCCCTGGAGTCGCTGGGCCCGATTTTCGTCAAGTTCGGCCAGATGCTCTCGACCCGGCGCGACCTGCTGCCCGAGGACATCGCCGACGAGCTGAAGCGCCTCCAGGATCAGGTGCCGCCCTTCCCCGGCCACCAGGCCATGGCGCTGGTCGAGGAGGAGCTCGAGATGTCGCTGGAGGAGGCCTTCGCCAACTTCGAGCCCGAGCCGCTGGCCTCGGCCTCCGTCGCCCAGGTGCATGCCGCGCGGCTGCACGGCGGCGAGGCCGTGGTGGTCAAGATCATCCGCCCGGGCATCGAGCGGGTGATGCGCCAGGACATGGCGCTGATGTATCGCTTCGCCAGCGTGCTGGCGCGGATCCCCGAGGCGCGCCGGCTGCGCCCCGTGGAGGTGGTCCGCGACTACGAATCCACGCTGTTCGACGAGCTCGACCTGACCAAGGAGGCCGCCAACACCTCCCAGCTCAAGCGCAACTTCAAGAATTCGCCGCTGCTCTACGTGCCGGCCATCCACTGGGAGCTGACCCGCCGCCGGGTGATGGTCCAGGAGCGGATCTACGGCGTGCCGGTGGCCGATACCGCGGCGCTGATCGCCCAGGGCACCGACCTCAAGAAGCTCGCCGAGCGCGGCGTGGAGATCTTCTTCACCCAGGTGTTCCGCGATAACTTCTTTCATGCCGACATGCACCCGGGCAACATCTTCATCTCCTACGAGCACCCCGAAGATCCCCAGTACATCGCCATCGACTGCGGCATCGTCGGCAGCCTCACCCGCGAGGACCAGGACTACCTGGCACGCAACCTGCTGGCCTTCTTCCATCAGGACTACTACGAGGTGGCCGCCCTGCACATCGAGTCAGGCTGGGTGGGCGAGGAGACCCGCGCCAACGAGTTCGCCGCGGCGGTGCGCACGGTGTGCGAGCCGATCCTCGAGAAGCCGCTCAAGGACATCTCCTTCGGCCAGGTGCTGCTGGGGCTCTTCCAGACCGCACGCCGCTTCAACATGGAGGTCCAGCCCCAGCTGGTGCTGCTGCAGAAGACCCTGCTCAACATCGAGGGACTGGGGCGCCAGCTCTATCCCGACCTCGACCTCTGGAGCACCGCCAAGCCCTTCCTGGAGCGCTGGATGAAGGAGCGCGCTGGAGCCCGCGGCCTACTGGAGTCCTTCAAGCGCCAGGCGCCCGAGCTTGCCCGCCACCTGCCCGAGCTGCCGGTGCTTGCCCACCAGGCGCTGTCTCGCGCCGAGCAGGAACATCGCCAGCGCCGTCGCCAGTCGGCCGCGATGGGCGATATCTCCCGCCAGCTGACGCGCCAGGGCGGTCGTCATCGGCGGCTGCGCCTGGGCCTACTGCTGATCGTCGCCGCGCTGGCCTGGCAGCCGCTTTACGAGTGGGCCGCCGGCCAGCCCTGGCCGGCGCTCGCCGCCGCCGGCCTCGGCGTGCTGCTACTGGCCTGGAACTGACCTCAAGCAATGGAACCCTGCCCCATGAGCGATATACTGGACCGACTGCACGACGTGCTCGAACAGCGCCGCCAGGCCGATCCCGACAGCTCCTACGTGGCCGCCCTGCATCACAAGGGGCTCAACAAGATCCTCGAGAAGCTTGGCGAGGAAGCCACCGAGACGCTGCTGGCGGCCAAGGATGCCGAGCGCGGCGACGCGGCGGCGCAACAGGCGTTGATCGCCGAAACGGCCGACTTGTGGTTTCATAGCCTGGTGATGCTCTCGCACCTGGGCCTCGACCACGGGACGGTCCTGGATGAGCTGGCCCGCCGCTTCGGTGTCTCGGGACACGACGAGAAGGCCGCACGGCAACCATAGCGTCAACTGGCCCTTCCGGGCCTCCCCCGGAGCCCCAACCTGAGGAAGCAACTATGTTAGGTGGTATCAGTATCTGGCAGCTGCTGATCGTTCTCGGCATCATCATCCTGATCTTCGGCACCAAGAAGCTGCGCAACGTCGGCGGCGACCTGGGCGGCGCCGTGAAGGGCTTCAAGAAGGCCATGCACGACGAGGAGAAGGGCGAGAAAGACGAGGACGAGCAGGCGGACGATCCCCAGGCCCGCGTCAGCCATGACGACGAGGGGGTCAACACCTACGACGTCAAGGCCGAGAAGAAGGCCGAGGACTCGGAAGAGCGCAAGTAAACCGCCATGTTCGATATGGGCTTTCTCGAACTGATGATCATCGGCGTGGTGGGCCTGCTGGTGCTCGGTCCCGAGCGCCTGCCCAAGGCCGCGCGCACCCTGGGGCTGTGGATCGGCAAGATCAAGCGCACGGTCTCGGGCATGCAGAGCGAGATCAGCGCCCAGCTCGAGGCCGAGGAGCTGCGCCAGAAGCTCAACGAGCAGCAGAAGAAGCTCGACGAGGGCGTCCAGCAGGTCAAGCGGGGCGTGGAGAGCATCGCCGAGGACGACGGCGGTACGTCCACCTCGAGCTCGCACAGCAAGGCCGCGCCCGCCGAGAAGCGCCTCGACGACGCCCTGGCCCGGGCCCGCTCGGGCAGCGAAGACGATGATCACCCGCGCTCCGCCGATGCCTCCACCGCCGACAAGGATTCCGCCTCCCGATGAGCAAGACCGGTGATCCCCAGGAACAGAACCAGGCCCCGCTGATCGAGCACCTCATCGAGCTGCGCTCGCGGCTGATGCGCGCGGTGGTTGCGATCCTGGTGATCTTTCTCGGGCTCTATGCCTTCGCCAACGACATCTACTCGTTCGTCGCCCAACCGCTGATGGCGCTGCTGCCGGAAGGCTCGCAGATGATCGCCACCGAGGTCGCCTCGCCCTTCCTCGCGCCCTTCAAGCTGACCCTGGTGGTGGCGGTGTTCGCCGCCATCCCCTACGTGCTGCATCAGGCCTGGGCCTTCGTGGCGCCGGGGCTCTATGACAACGAGAAGGCGCTGGCCCTGCCGATCCTGGCCTCCAGCATTGCGCTCTTCTACGGCGGCGCCGCCTTCGCCTACTACGTGGTCTTCCCGCTGCTGTTCCAGTTCTTCACCCAGACCGGGCCGGAGAACGTGGCGGTGATGACCGACATCAACCAGTACCTGAACTTCGTCCTCAAGCTGTTCTTCGCCTTCGGCGTGGCCTTCGAGATCCCCATCGCCACCTTCCTGCTGATCCTCTCGGGCGCCACCACGGTGGAGAGCCTGTCGAAGAAGCGCCCCTACGTGGTGCTTGGCTGTTTCGTCATCGGCATGCTGCTGACGCCGCCGGACGTCGTCTCCCAGAGCCTGCTGGCGGTGCCGATGTACCTGCTCTATGAGGTCGGCCTGCTGTTCGGCCGGCTGGTGCGCCGCAAGCGGGAAAAGGAGACCGGGGAAGAAGACGAGCCGTAAGCGTCGCGGCCAAGCGGCCATCACAGCATGATGACTCCAGCAAAAACCCCCAGCGGCACTTCGCCGACTGGGGGTTTTCCTTGGCGCTCGGCGCTTGATGCTCGGCGCTTACAGGTCCATCAGCTCGTCGATACGATCGACCAGCTTGAAGATGCCGGTCGCGGCCTCGCTGATGCGGGTCGCCAGCATGTAGGCCGGGGTGGTCACCACCCGGTTCTCGAAGTCCAGCACGATGTCCCCCACCCCGCAGCTGCGGTGCAGGCCGCCCATGGCGCTGATCGCGCCGGCGACGCCGGGATCGCTGCCCACGGTTACGGCGATGCCCGGGCCGAGCAGGCGCGGCACCAGCACCGGGCTGATGCACATCAGGCCGATCGGCTTGCGCGACTGGTGGAAGCCGGCCAGCGCCTCGGTCAGCGCCTCGATCACCTGCAGGCCATCGCCGGCCACGGCGAAGTCCGAGAGGTTCTTGGCGACGCCGAAGCCGCCGGGCAGGATCACCGCGTCGAACTCGTCGGCCTCGAGCTCATCGAGAGGAAATATCTCGCCGCGCGCCAGGCGCGCCGACTCGGTCAGCACGTTGCGGGTCTCACCCTCGACCGGTGCGCCGTGACGATGATCGATGACGTGGTGCTGCTCGATGTCCGGGGCGAAGCAGCGATAGCCCAGGCCCAGCTGATCGAGGCGCAGCAGGGTCAGGGTGGTCTCGTAGATCTCGGACCCGTCCTGCACTCCACACCCCGAGAGGATCACCGCCACCTGTTTGCTCATGCCTGTCTCCTTGAAGGTAGGCGCCTGGCGACGCCAGGCCCTGAAATCACAAGGCCTTCACTTTAGAGAGTCGGCGGGGGTGCGACAAGGCGCGACTTTCGACGCCTGTCGACACTGATATACTCGGAGGCAGTCGACCCCATGTCATCGTTTCGTCATCTTGCGCCGCCACTATCGTAGCGTGGCGGCCCAGATCCCACTGCCGGAGAGACGCCTTGAGTTTCATGACCCCACGCCAGTTCCCGACCTCCCGCCCGCGCCGCATGCGCCGCGACGACTTCTCGCGCCGCTTGATGCGCGAGCACACCCTGACCGCCGCCGACCTGATCTGGCCGGTCTTCGTGCTGGAGGGTGAGGGCCAGCGCGAGGCGGTGCCCTCGATGCCCGGGGTGGAGCGCCTCTCGATCGATCTGCTGATCGAGGAGGCCCGCGAGGCCCATGAGCTCGGCATTCCGGCCATCGCGCTGTTCCCGGTGGTCGGCACCGAGCTCAAGAGCGAGCTTGCCGAGGAGTCCTACAACGCCGCGGGCCTGGTGCAACGCAGCGTGCGGGCCCTCAAGGCGGCGCTTCCCGAGCTCGGCGTCATCACCGACGTGGCGCTGGACCCCTACACCAGCCACGGCCAGGACGGGATCCTCGACGAGGCCGGCTACGTGCACAACGATCGCACCGTGGCCACCCTGATCAAGCAGGCGCTCTCCCACGCCGAGGCCGGCGCCGACGTGGTGGCCCCCTCGGACATGATGGATGGGCGCATCGGCTCGATCCGCCGGGTGCTGGAGCAGGAAGCGCTGGTCAACACGCGAATCATGGCCTATAGCGCCAAGTATGCCTCGCGCTACTACGGCCCCTTCCGCGACGCCGTGGGCTCCGCCGGCAACCTGGGCAAGGCGGACAAGACCACCTACCAGATGGATCCGGGCAACGGTGACGAGGCGCTGCACGAGGTGGCTTTGGACCTGGCCGAGGGCGCCGACATGGTGATGATCAAGCCCGGCATGCCCTACCTGGACGTGGTGCGTCGGGTGAAGGACGAACTGAAGGTGCCCACCTTCGCCTACCAGGTGAGCGGCGAGTACGCCATGCACATGGCCGCCTTCGAGAACGGCTGGCTGGAGGCGGACGCGGTCATCCTCGAGTCGCTGCTCTGCTTCAAGCGCGCCGGCGCCGACGGCGTGCTCACCTACTTCGCCAAGCGGGCAGCGCGGCTGCTCGCACGCTAGTCAACGGGAGGGTCGCGCCCCTTCCGCACGCTGACAGGGAGCTCCCATGGAAGAGACGCGCGACCCCATCCCCCGCCACGATGCGGACCATCCTGCCCAGGGCGGCGAACTGCCCGAGCCGCCCGCCCCGCGCCTGAACCAGACCCGCACCGGCATCAAGCCCAAGGCCCTGCCGGACCCGGAGGCTGACCTCACCGACCCCGGCCTCTACTTCAACCGGGAGCTCTCGCACCTGCAGTTCAACGTCCGGGTGCTGGAGCAGGCCCTCGACGAGGCCCACCCGCTGCTCAACCGGCTGATGTTTCTGCTGATCTTCTCGTCGAACCTGGACGAGTTCTTCGAGATCCGCGTGGCCGGCCTGAAGCACCAGGTGCTGCTGGGCGACGAATCCACCGGCGCCGACGGCCGCTCGCCCCGCTCGGTGCTGGCCGAGATCGCGCGGATCGCCCACGAGCAGGTGACGCGCCAGTACCAGATCCTCAACGAGGTCCTGATCCCCGCCCTGGAGGCCCAGCGGCTGCGCTTTCGCCGCCGCGGCGACTGGACCGAGGCCCAGCGCGCCTGGGTGCAGGAGTATTTCGCCACCGAGATCATCCCGGTGGTCAGCCCCATCGGCCTGGACCCCTCTCACCCCTTCCCGCGGCTGGTCAACAAGAGCCTCAACTTCATCGTCCAGCTCGAGGGCAAGGACGCCTTCGGCCGCGAGGGGGGCCTGGCCATCCTGCCGGCGCCGCGCTCGCTGCCGCGGGTGATCGCCCTGCCCGAGACGCTTTGCGCGGAGGGCTTCAGTGAATACGTCTTCCTGTCGTCGATGATGCATGCTCACGCCGAGGAGGTCTTCCCCGGCATGACGGTGCTCGGCTGCTACCAGTTCCGCCTGACCCGCAACGCCGACCTGTCCGTGGACCCCGAGGAGGTCTCCGACCTCGCCTCGGCGCTGCGCGGCGAGCTGCTGTCGCGCCGCTACGGCAGCGGGGTGCGCCTGGAAGTGGCCGACAACTGCCCCGACGATCTCGCCGACTTCCTGCTGCGCCAGTTCCAGCTCGAGGAGACCGATCTGTATCGGGTCGATGGCCCGGTGAACCTGACGCGCATGATGTCGGTGCTCGATGCCGTGGAGCGCCCCGAGCTGCTCTACCGCCCCTTCACGCCGGGCCTGCCCAAGTCGCTGCTCAAGGCCGACAGCCTGCTCGGCGTGATCGCCGAGGGCGACATCCTGCTGCACCACCCCTTCCAGTCCTTCACGCCGGTGGAGAAGATGCTCGGCGAGGCCGCCCGCGACCCGGACGTGCTGGCCATCAAGCAGACCCTCTATCGCACCGGCGCCGACTCCCCCATCGTCAACGCCCTGGTGGAGGCCGCCGGCAACGGCAAGGAAGTCACGGTAGTGATCGAACTGCGGGCGCGCTTCGACGAGGCCGACAACCTGGCGCTGGCCTCGCGTCTGCAGGAGGCCGGCGCCATCGTCATCTACGGCGTGATGGCCTACAAGACCCACGCCAAGATGATGCACATCGTGCGCCGCGAACGGGGCCGGCTGCGCCACTACGCCCACTTGGGCACCGGCAACTACCACTCCAAGACCGCCCGGCTCTACACCGACTACAGCCTGCTCACCGCCGACCCGGTGCTCTGCGCCGACGTGCACAAGGTCTTCCAGCAGCTCACCGGCATGGGCCGGGCCCGGCATATCGAAAAGCTGCTGCACGCGCCCTTCACCCTGCACGAGCAGATGGTGGCGCGCATCGACCGCGAGGCCGAACATGCCCGCAAGGGCAAGCGCGCCCACCTGATCATCAAGTGCAACTCGCTCACCGAACCCAAGCTGATCCAGGCGCTCTACCGAGCGTCCCGGGCGGGGGTGGAGTGCGATCTGATCATCCGCGGCATGTGCTGCCTGCGCCCGGGGCTGCCGGGCATCTCCGAGACCATCCGGGTGCGTTCGGTGATCGGTCGTTTCCTGGAGCACACGCGCGTCTTCCACTTCCACAACGACGGCAAGTCCGAGACCTGGGGCTCCAGCGCCGACTTCATGGCGCGCAACATGTTCCACCGGGTGGAGACCTGCTTTCCGCTGCTGGACAATAAACTCGCCGCCCGGGTCCGCAAGGACCTCGAGACCTACCTGGTGGACAACTGCCAGAGCTGGCTGCTCGGCAGCGACGGCCTCTACGTCAAGCAGCAGGCCGGCGGTGCCGCGCCGATCAGCGCCCAGGAGACCCTGCTCTTCGCCTACGCCGCCCGGGCATGATGCCCGCGCCCTCTGGCCCAAACGCCGACAGGGCCCCTGTGCGGCAGGCTAAGGCCGAAGGGATACCCATCGCGCATCAGAACCGTCCTTCGATGGCGAACACGCTGCCCACGGCGGTATCGTCCAACGCTGTGCGCGCCACATAGGGCGTGACTGACAGGTGGAGGCGATCGTTGACGGCATAGGTCACGCGGGTGGATAGCACGCCTCGCGTTTGCTCGGTATCCGCGTCGAACGTCACGGTGCCGATGTAGTCCGCGGAGGCGATGAGGGTGGGATCATCGTGCGCCAGATCCTGCTCGATTTCGGCATCGACCGACCACTGCACCGCATCTGACAGCGGCATGGCGTACCGAGCTCCCGCGAAGGCGCTTGCGTCGTCTCGGCGTAGCGAAACGGAAACGCCGCCTTGCGCTCGGTAAAGGCGCGCATCTTCAGGTCGCCATGCCGCAGACCGCCGTAATAGCCAACGTGCGACCGGCCGTCGAGCGGATGCGACTGACCAAGCTCAACGGCGGCGCTCCAGCCTTCGATACGGCTATCGCCCGTCGCGGCTTCGGTAAAGCCTAAGTCCTGACGGGCGGTGTCCACGTCGTAACGGTTCGACGAGAGACTGCCGCGAAGGTACCGAGCCGCCGCTGCCCCGGTGTCGTGCCACTGCACGTATACGCCGCCACCGATATTGCCGTCACCGCGATCGACACTGCTGGGCAGATCCTCCCACAGGGCATGGCCCAGGGTGACGCCTGCCGACAGCCGATCCGTAAGCCCGTAGCCGACCGTCACGCTGCCTAGCGCATCGGTATTGCCGTCGACACCGCTCACGTCCGTCGCCGCCGAATAGCAGACGTCCCCGGCGCGGGAGACACGGCAACTATTTTGCAGCGTGTTGAGATCACGCCGGCGCAACTCCATCACCGCAAAGGCGTCATTCGCCAGCGCCGCTACGCTTCGGAGCGTACTGGCGACATCGATGATCACCGGTGACTCCGGAGGCTCATCGCTGAACTTCCACAGCGCGGCACGCTCGTCGCCGCTCGCGGTGGTGCTGCGGCCAACGATGACGGAACCATCGCCGGAGACGGCACTGGCGACGGCGGTATCCCCGCCGAGGGTTCCGATATCCTGCATGCCCTCCGCTTCCGTCCAACGAAAGGCGCGGCTATCACTGCCCGAGGAAAAGCTCTCACCAACGATGACCGCGCCGTCGTCCGACACGCCAAAAGAGAGGGAGTCGGTGTCGCCGGGCAAGACGCCGAGGCTCTGCATGCCCTGCGCCTCGGTCCAGCGGAAAGCGCGATCGTCATCGCTGGCCGTCAGGCTGAAACCGACGATCACGATGCCGTCGCCGGACACAGCCGTTGCCGACGAGAAGCTGCCGCCCAGGGAACCGAGGTCTTGCATGCCCTCGGAGGCCGTCCAGCGAAACCCGATGAAATCGCCATTCGCCCGCTCGCTTTGGCCAACGATCACGGCGCCGTTGGCCGATACATCGTTGGCGAAGGAGAACGCTCCCCCCAGAGTGCCAAGATCCACCATGCCGCTGGCAGCGGTCCAGCGGTACGCGCGGTCGACGTTGGCAGGTGTGCCGCTGAACCCCACGACCACGCTGCCGTCGGCCGAGACGCCGCTGGCCGCGGTGAAATCGCCGCCGAGACTGCCCAGGTCTTCCAGGCCGCCGGTAGCCGTCCAGCGGAAGGCCTGACTCCCGTCGGCATTCCGGCTCGTTCCGACAATCACGGCACCGTCGGCAGAGACCCCTTCTGCCGAGGAGGACGTTCCGCCCGGCAACGTGCCCAGATCCTGCATCATGCCGTCTTTCGTCCAGCGGAAGGCCCGTGTCCCCATCCCCGTGTCGCTATCGCCGACGACGACGGCTCCTCCTTGGGAGACATCGACGGCGAAGGACTCGCTGCCGCCGAGCGTACCGAGATCGGTGACGGTGAGCTCCTGAGCAAGGACGCCATGGGGCTCCAGTACGAAGAGAAGAACAGCGCCAATGCCGGCACGCAACAAAGGAACACAGCGTGTTTGGTTCATGATGACCTCGCGGCGCTTGGCAAGAGGGGATGCTCGGCGAGCGCACTCCACGGAGCACCACCGCCCCGACGCCAACCGATCATCTCTGACAGATTAGCAGGCAGCGAGAAAGAGGCCGTGGGCGATGTCGCACTGGCGTCGCGGCAGCGACCTGGCGGGCCCCTGAACGAGAAAGGCCCCTGCCGATGGCAGGGGCCTGCTTGCGAACGGAGGCGGCGAGGATCAGACGCCGATCGGCCCGCCATCGCGTTTCTGGATCACCACGGTCGCCGCCCGCGGACGCACGCTGCCCGACGCCGGCTCGGTCGCGTCCTGAGATGCCGGCCAGTTGCCCGGGTGCTGGATGTTAATGAACAGCGCCGTGCGATCCGGGGTGGCGAAGATGCCGGTCACCTCGGCGCCGTTGGGCCCCACGGCGAAGCGCTGGAGCCCCTGCTGGTTGCCCGTATTCACCACCGAAGGCGCATCCTCACCTGCCCCCAGGACGCCGGGCACCACCGCCAGCACCTGGTCGTTGGTGTGCTCGGCGACGCCTTCATAGCCGTTGTCGGTCTGGATCCACAGGATGCCCTCGCCCTCGCCGCGGTCATCGAACCACAGGCCGTCGGGGCTGGCGAACTGGTTGGCCTCGGTCAGACCGGAGAGGTTGTCGGCATCGTCGGCCGCCGCGCCGAAGACGAACACCTCCCAGTCGAAGGCCGCCACGTCGTCACGCTCTCGCCAGCGGATGATGTGCCCGGCACCGTTCTCGGCACGCGGGTTGGCGGCGTTCACCGGCGCGGTGGCGAAGCCCACGCCCGGCTCGTCGAGCGAGCCGCCATCGTTGGTATAGGTCGCCGTGCTGCCGTCGCCGGTGCGCTTACTGTTATTGGTCAGCGTGAGGTAAACCTCGCCGGAGGCCGGGTCTACGCTGGCCCACTCCGGGCGGTCCATGGGCGTGGCGCCCATCAGATCGGCGGCGTCGCAGGTGTTGACGATGATGCCGGCCAGATCATCGGCGGCCAACCCCAGCGCCTCGTGCAGGCAGCGACCATCGCGCGTGCGGGCCTGCGGCGTCAGCGGCAGCCATTCGCCGCGGCCGTCGGCCTCGAAGCGGGCGGCGTAGAGGGTGCCTTCGTCCAGATACTTCGCGCCGATGGCCAGGCGATCGTAGGCCTCGCCGGGGCGATTGGCATCGGCCGGGGCCCAGGCGGCGTCGGAGACGAACTTGTAGACGTACTCGTTGCGCGCATCGTGGCCGGAGTAGAAGACCACCGGCTTGCCCGGCACGAGCTTGCCCAGCCAGCAGCCCTCGTGACGAAAGCGCCCCAGGGCAGTGCGCTTCACGGCACGCTCGCCGCTATAGGGGTCGATCTCCACCTGGTAGCCGAAGGTGCGCGCCTCGTTGCGGTAGTCATCGAGCGCACTCGCGCCCCGCGGGGTAATGTCGAACCGCGCAAATTCCCCTTCGCGTTCGGAGGCATCGCCGGCGGAGGTCTCCCACCCATAACGGCCCCGCACGGTGGGTATGCCGATGCGGGCATCGTCGCGGAAGCGTGTTCCCGTGTTGACGAAGACGTTGGGCCAGTTCTCCTCGCAGGCCAGGTAGGTGCCCCATGGGGTGTAGCCGTTACCGCAGTTGTTGTTGGTGCCACGGCAAAGCACGCCCTCCGGCGAGAACGGCGTGCGCACATAGTCGCTGCCGGCGACGGGGCCGGACAGCTGCATGTCGCTCGCGCTGGTGAAGCGGCGGTTGTAGGGCGAGTCGGCCACATGACTCCAGTGGCCATCGGCGGAGCGCACCACCTCGACCAGGGTCACGCCGTGGGCGTTGATCTCGGTGCGCGACTCGTCGGCGGGACGAGCGCCTTCCTCGGCGTTGGTGGGCCCACCCTGAGGCGCCCAGAGCGCCTGCTGATCGATGTACTCGTTGTTGAGCGCCAGCACGAAGCGACGCGAGGCGCTCGACGACTCGAGCGCGAAGCCGTGCATGCCGTCGTGGTGCATGCCGACGCTCTCCGCCTGGCGCTTCGGGGTCATGGCCAGCCCATCGTGCCACGCCGACGCCTGATCATGCAGCGGCGTGCCCCAGGGCACCAGCACCTGGGCGGTATAGCCGGCGGGGACCACCACGGCATCGGTGCGCGAGCCGCGCACCGACTCGAAGGCGAGGCTCAGCGGCGTCTTCTTCGCGCCGCCCGACGCCAGCGCCTGGGCAGCGCCGCCGAACCCCAACATCGAGGCGGCCGCCAGCCCCAGGCCGCCGCGCATCACGCTGCGCCGGGAGACATGACGAGCGAGCACTGCGTCAAAGGGCTCATTGCTGCTGGGGTTCAAGACACGATGTTCCTCGATTTCCTTGCTCATGCTGCTCTCCTCGTCAGGGGGCGAGGCGCCGCGGGCGCCTTCGGGTCGACGAGTCGAGCCTAGATCGAGAAGGTGACAGGGCGATGACCCCAGCCACGCCCTAGCCCTTGCGGAAGGCGCTCAGGTCCTCGAGCTCGAAGCCCTCGACGCGCTCGGAAAGTCCCCTCTCGCGGCGGGCGTGACGGACCACCTCGCGCTCGGCGAGCAGCTCGGCATCGTCGTCGAGGGTGCGCCCCTCGAGCTCGGAGAGCTGGGCCATGCCCTGGTGGTAGAAGGCCAGCACCGCCAGCGCCGCCTCGTCACCCTCGCCCATGCCGCGGCGCAGGGCCGGCAGGTAGGCGCTGACCCGCGCCAGATGATGCTTGAGGCGCCAGACGTAGCGGATGCCGGCCATCCAAGGCCGCTGTCGCAGCACGGCAAAGACCAGGCTGGTGGCGGCCAGGCCCAGCAGCACGCCCAGGGCATTGATCCAGAGGCTGCCGCCGAAGGCCGCGACGAGCAGCTGCGAGAACAGCAGCCCGAAGACGATCAGCTGGCCGGCCATGGCCAGGCCCGTCAGGCGGGAGAGGCGGCGGTAGGTGGCGGGATCATGGTGTTCGAAGCGAAACGTCATGGAGGACCTGTGCGAAGAGAGACGATGCGGCGATTATCCGCACATCGCCTCCCCGGGTACAGGCGCGGCCCTTCTTGCAATCGCCCGGGGCCGCTCGGCTTTCTTTACTCGCCCGGCGCCGCTCGCCGCAGGCGCTGCGCCGCGGTCGTCAGCAGGTGCTCGGTGGTCTCCCAGCCGATGCAGGCGTCGGTCACCGAGACGCCGTAGCGCTGGCGCCCCGGGGCGAGCGGCTGCTTGCCCTCGTGGAGGTGGCTCTCGATCATCAGGCCCACCAGCGAGGCGTCGCCGGCCTCGCGCTGACCCAGCACGTCGAGCAGCACCTCGCTCTGACGGCGGTGATCCTTGCGGGCGTTGGCATGGCTGCAGTCGACCATGATCCGCGGGGCGAGGCCGGCCGCCTCAAGGGTGCGCCGCGCCGAGCGGACATGGGCGGCCGAGTAGTTGGGCTCGCCATGGCCGCCACGCAGCACCAGGTGGGTGTGGGGATTGCCGTCGGTCTCGCGGACCATGGGCCGGCCATCCTCGGCCATCGCGAAGTGGCGATGGGGATGCGCGGCGGACTGCATGGCATCCAGGGCGACCTGCAGCTCACCGCCGGTACCGTTCTTGAAGCCGACCACGGCCTCCAGGCCGCTGGACACCTCGCGGTGCAGCTGCGACTCGGTGGTGCGGGCGCCGATCGCCACCCAGGCGAGCAGGTCGTCCAGGTAGGGCGCCAGCATCGGCTGCAGCAGCTCGGTGGCCACCGGCAGGCCGAGCGCGGCGATGTCGCGCATCAGCTTGCGAGAAGCGTGCAGGCCACGCGCCATGTCGCCGCTGCCGTCCAGGTCGGGGTCGTAGGCGAGCCCCTTCCAGCCCACGGTGGTGCGCGGCTTCTCGACGTAGACGCGCATCACGATCAGCAGCCGATCGGCGACCCTCGGCGCCAGCTCGGCCAGGCGGCGCGCATAGTCCAGCGCGGCCTCGGGGTCGTCAACGGAACAGGGCCCGACCACCACCAGCAGGCGGTCATCGTGACCGTCGAGAATGGCGCGGATCGCCCGACGGTGAGCCGCCACCTGCTCGGCGAGCGCGGGGGCGAGCGGAAGCGTGTGGCGCAGCTCGCCCGGGGTGGGCAGCGAGGCGGCGGGCGTCCCGGCATCGGACGTCGGGGCGGCCTGGTGCGGGGCGGGGTCCAGCGAAACGGGGGCATTCATGGTCATCAACTCCGGGTAGCGATCGTACATCGTGTCTGTCGGGAGCCACCGATCTCGCTACGGTCGGGCGTGGCAGAGTGAGCCGACCGCAGCTCGCTAAATCGCCAATAGCCGTAATAGCCCACGAAGCCCCGGGTCAGGCGAATGGCGATGGATGCGGTCATGATCTCTCTCCTTGTCTGTCGTCGATGGTGTCGAATGCCGTGAAACGCAGAACCCCCGGGCGGGGTTGCCGTCCGGGGGTTCTGGGAGGAGGCAACCCGGTGGGCGTGCCTCGTGACGCTGTCCTTGGTGCGGCTCAGGACATGGCCACCGGCACACCGGTGATAAACCAGTAGCCATACCAGCCCTGGAAGCCCTGCAGCTCCGCCTCGCCGACCCGGGCGCCCTCGCACGCACCGTCGCGACGCGGGGCGTCGTCGAGGCAGCGAAGGGTCGGGTACGGGGCGGGTGTCATGGTCATCTCCTGAGCGATATTGCCATCGTGCCGTATCGGGGCGGCCTCGGCAAGGGGCGGCGCGCGACGGCGATCAGCCGGTCGCGAGCTGGACCCAGCCGATGGTGGCCGGCAGAGCGCTCATGCCCAGCAGCACCGCCAGGCCCAGGAAGACGGCCAGCAGGCCGCTGTCATCCTTGAAGTTCTCGTCGTGTCCCGCCATGTCGTTATCCTCTTCGGGGTTGTCATCAGGGGTGTCGGCCATTCTAGCGAAGATGCCGCCCGCCATCGACTGGCAGGGTGATGCCCGTCACGAAGCGGTTGTCGAGCAGGTAGCGCAGGCTCTGATAGATCACGCCGGGCCCGGGAATCATCTCCATGGCCGACTTGGCGCGCGCCTTCTCGGCGTAGGCCTCGTCGTCGCCCTGGTTGAGCATGATCATCGCCGGGGCGATGGCGTTGACCTGGACCTTCGGCGCGAACATGGCCGCAAAGGAGAGCGTCAGGTTATCCAGCCCCGCCTTGGTGGCGGCGTAGGCGGCGTGCTTGCGAGAGCCCTTCTGCACCACGTAGTCGGTCAGGTGCACGATGTCGCGCTGGGGCTCGCTGCACGCCTCGAGCAGCTCGCGGGCGTGCAGGTTGATCAGGTAGGGCGCCAGCATGTGCACGCGAAACAGCCGCTCGAAGTTGGCGCCGGCATCGTCGCCGCTGCTGTCCGGCGCCCAGTCGCTGGCGTTGTGGACGATGGCGCGCAGCGAGGAGGTCTCGGCCTTGAGCCGCTCGAGGAAATCCATGATGCCCGCCTCGCTCGAGAAGTCTGCCGGCAGGGTAACGATGCCCTGGGCGCGCAGCGCCTCGAGTTCCTCGCGCTCACGCCGATAGCTGATGATCACCGGATGGCCGTCGTCGCGCAGGCGCTCCGCGCAGTGGCGCCCCAGGCGCTGGGCCCCGCCGGTAATCAGGATCGGCGAGGCGCTCATGAACCGCCCTCTCGCAACAGGCTGCCCGCGGTGGGCACGATGGGATCGCGGGGGGCGTAGGCGAAGACGTCCGAGAAGACTCGCGAGGCCTCGAGGCCCAATGAGGCCAGCACGTCGACGCAGGCGTAGACCATGCCCGGCGAACCGGAGACGTAGACATCGTGGCCGGAGACGTCCTCGAGGCCGGTCGCCAACGCCCGATCGATGCGGTCATGATGGGCGTGAACGTGCGCTCCTTCGATGGCCTGCTCCGGCGGGACCTCGGTCACGACGTGGAAGCGCAGGTTGGCATGCCCCTCCGCCCACTCGCGGGGCAGGCGCTCCAGGTAGAGGTCACGGCGCTCACGGGCCGCCCACCAGAGATCGATCTCCCGATCGGGGTCCTGGTGCAGGGCCGCCTCGGCGATTGCCTTCATCTGCGAGAAGCCGGTGCCGGCGGCGACCAGCAGCAGCGGGCGCGTGCTGTCCGGGTCCAGCACGCAATCGCCACCGGGCAGGCGCACGGTCAGCCGCTCGGCGACCTGCATCAGCTCGCGCAGCCGCGCGGAGTTGTCGCGCTCCGGCCAGTGCTGGATGTGCAGCTCGATCGTGCCATCGCCGGCGTGGGCGTTGGCGATGGAGAACGGCACCCAGATGTCCTCGGCGAGTTTGAGCTCCAGGTACTGGCCGGGGTCGTGGGCCACGGCCTCGGCGCGGCCCTCGAGCTGGACGCGGAAGACGTCCGGGGTGAGGTCCTCGACCTCGGTGACCAGGCAGGTCAGGGTCCTTGGCGTCATGAATGCCTCGTGTCGTTATCAGGAGAAAGCGTGATGCCCAGGTCGTTCCAGCGCTCGCTGACGCGGGCCTTGACGGCCTCGTCCATGACGATGGGCGTGCCCCACTCGCGATCGGTCTCGCCGCGCCACTTGTTGGTGGCGTCCAGGCCCATCTTGGAGCCCAGGCCGGCCACGGGAGAGGCGAAATCCAGATAGTCGATGGGGGTGTTCTCCACCATCACGGTGTCCCGGGCGGGATCCATGCGGGTGGTGATGGCCCAGATCACGTCCTTCCAGTCGCGGGCGTCGACGTCGTCGTCGAGCACCACCACGAACTTGGTGTACATGAACTGGCGCAGGAAGCTCCACACGCCCATCATCACCCGCTTGGCATGCCCTGGGTACTGCTTCTTCATGGTCACCACCGCCATGCGGTAGGAGCAGCCCTCGGGCGGCAGGTAGAAGTCGACGATCTCGGGGAACTGGCGACGCAGGATCGGCACGAACACCTCGTTGAGGGCCAGCCCCAGGATCGCCGGCTCGTCGGGCGGCCGGCCGGTGTAGGTGGAGTGGTAGATGGCGTTCTCGCGCATGGTCATGCGCGTCACCGTGAACACCGGGAACTGTTCGACCTCGTTGTAGTAGCCGGTGTGGTCGCCATAGGGCCCCTCGGGCGCCCTGTCGTCCGGATAGATGAAGCCCTCGAGGATGATCTCGGCGGAGGCCGGCACCTGCAGGTCGGCGTGGCCGCACTTGACGAGCTCGGTGCGCGAGCCGCGCAAGAGCCCGGCGAAGGCGTACTCGGATAGGCTGTCCGGTACCGGGGTCACGGCGCCGAGGATGGTGGCCGGATCGGCGCCCAGCGCCACCGCCACCGGGAAGGGCTCGCCGGGATGCGCCTTCTGGAACTCCTGGAAATCGAGCGCCCCGCCGCGGTGGGAGAGCCAGCGCATGATCAGCCGGTTCTTGCCGAGCTTCTGCTGGCGGTAGATGCCGAGGTTCTGGCGGGTCTTCTGGGGGCCGCGGGTGATCACCAGCGGCCAGGTGACCAGCGGCGCGGCATCCCCGGGCCAGCAGTGCTGGATCGGCAGGCGATCGAGGTCGACCTCGTCGCCCTCATAGACGAGCGCCTGGACCGGGGCCCGGCGCACCGTCTTGGGCCCCATGCTCATTATCTGCTTGAAGATCGGCAGCTTGCTCCAGGCATCGCGGAAGCCCTTGGGTGGCTCCGGCTCCTTGAGGAAGGCCAGCAGTTCGCCTACCTCGCGCAGCGCGGCCACCGAGTCCTGCCCCATGCCCATGGCCACCCGCTTCGGCGTGCCGAACAGATTGCCGAGCAGCGGCATGTCGTGGCCCTTGACGTTCTCGAACAGCAGGGCCGGCCCGCCGGCCCGCAGGGTGCGATCGCAGATCTCGGTGATCTCGAGATAGGGGTCCACCTCGGCGGTGACGCGCGTGAGCTCGCCCTGCTCCTCGAGCACCGCGATGAACTCGCGAAGGTCCTGATACTTCATTAGGATATCCCGCTCCAAAACGAGGAAGGGGCAGCATAGCATGCTGCCCCTTCCCGATACCGCCTGGCCCGCTCGGTCCGAGCAACCTCAGCGGCGCTTCATGGCCTCGAAGAACTCCAGGTTGGTCTTGGTATCCTTCAGGCGGTCGATCAGGAACTCGGTGGCGGCCGTATCCTCCATGGGATTGAGCAGCTTGCGCAGGATCCACATGCGCTGCATCTCGTCCTCGGAGGCGATCAGGTCCTCGCGGCGGGTGCCGCTGCGGCGAATGTTCATCGCCGGGTAGACGCGACGCTCGGCCAGCTTGCGGTCGAGGTGGGCCTCCATGTTGCCGGTGCCCTTGAACTCCTCGAAGATCACCTCATCCATCTTGGAGCCAGTGTCGACCAGCGCCGTGGCGATGATGGTCAGGCTGCCGCCCTCCTCGATGTTACGCGCCGCGCCGAAGAAGCGCTTGGGCTTCTCCAGGGCGTGGGCGTCGACGCCGCCGGTCAGCACCTTGCCGGAGCTCGGCACCACGGTGTTGTAGGCGCGAGCCAGACGCGTGATGGAGTCGAGCAGGATCACCACGTCCTTCTTGTGCTCGACCAGGCGCTTGGCCTTCTCGATGACCATCTCGGCCACCTGCACGTGACGGGCCGGCGGCTCGTCGAAGGTCGAGGCCACCACCTCGCCGCGCACCGTGCGCGACATCTCCGTCACCTCCTCGGGGCGCTCGTCGATCAGCAGCACGATCAGGTGGCACTCGGGATTATTGCGGGTGATGGAGGTGGCGATGTTCTGCAGCATCAGGGTCTTGCCCGCCTTGGGCGGGGAGACCAGCAGGCCGCGCTGACCCTTGCCGATGGGTGCAGTGAGGTCGATGATCCGGGCGGTGAGATCCTCGGTGGAGCCGTTGCCGATCTCCATGCGCAGCCGCTCCTGAGGGAACAGCGGCGTGAGGTTCTCGAAGAGGATCTTGTGCTTGGCGTTCTCCGGCTTGTCGAAGTTGATCTCGCTGACCTTCAACAGCGCGAAGTAGCGCTCCCCCTCCTTCGGCGGACGAATCTTGCCGGAAATGGAGTCGCCCTTGCGCAGGTTGAAGCGGCGAATCTGCGACGGCGAGACATAGATGTCATCGGGGCCGGCCAGGTAGGAGCTGTCGGCGCTGCGCAGGAAGCCAAATCCGTCCTGCAGGATCTCCAGCACGCCATCACCGAAGATCGGCTCACCGCTCTTGGCATGCTTCTTGAGGATGGCGAAGATGATGTCCTGCTTGCGGGAGCGCGCCAGATTGTCGATGCCCATCTCGCGGGCAAGCTCCAGAAGCTCCGGAACTGGCTTTTGCTTGAGTTCGGTAAGATTCATCGGTGTGTTCAGAATTTGCTCGTGGAAGCCGGGCGGCAGTGCGCCGTGAGGAAAGACAGGAGGCGAGACGATGACGCCCTGTGGATGCGTTCAGAGCCCGGACAGGCTACCTCTCGTCGTGAAGCATCGAATGGCCTGGGCGGGCAGCCGCCTTGAACAGGGGTGCCGGGCCGATATCGGAAGCGAGGAAGCAGGTTCGTTTTCGCCTGATCAGCGATGTCGGGCACGGGGCCGGGATCGCAGGCTGAAGCAGTGGGCTGTCTGACGACTTGGATACTGACCGCGACGGAAACGCCGTGGAACGGTCGTGAAGCATTCGGAACAGGCGAACGCCTCGATATTAGTCAAGGGCGCCAGCAAACGCAAGCCCTGCCGCGGCGGCCATCACGGGGCAATTGACAACGCCGGACACCGCCCGCAACCTCTTTTCCATCACCCATCAGGACGCGCCATGACAGTGCCAACGGACCGGTTCTCCGCCACCGCGAGCGACCCCGCGACCGCCGCCGAGCCCCGCCGCCTCGCCGCCATCGACCTCGGCTCCAACAGCTTCCACCTGCTGGTCGCCAACTACCAGGACGACCGGCTGCAGGTGGTCGCCCGGCTGGGCGAGAAGGTGCAGCTGGCCGCCGGACTCGACGAGGACGGCGTGCTGCGCGAGGACGCCATGACCCGGGCACTGGACTGTCTGGCCCGCTTCGCCCCCTTCCTCGAGGGCATCGCCCGCCGTGACCTGCGCGTCGTCGGCACCAATGCCCTGCGCGATGCGCGCAACAGCCAGGCGCTGATCGAACGCGCCGAGGCTCTGCTGGGGAGCCGTATCGAGATCATCGCCGGCCGCGAGGAGGCGCGCCTGATCTATCTGGGCGCGGCCCATGCGGTAGCCGAGGACGGCCGCCGACTGATCGTCGATATCGGCGGCGGCTCCACGGAGTTCATCATCGGCGAGCACTTCGAGCCGCTGGCCCTGGAGAGCCTGCGGATGGGCTGCGTGACCTTCACGCGGCGCTTCTTCGACGACGGCGAGATCAGCGAGAAACGCATGCGCCGCGCGGAACTGGCCGCCCTCTCGGAGCTGGCCAACATCCAGCGGCCCTACCAGCGCCTGGGCTGGAGCGACCCCGTAGGCTCCAGCGGCACCATCAAGGCCGCCGCCGCGGTGATCGCGGCGGCCGGCCAGGGACCCGAGGGGGTGATCACCCGCGACGGACTGGCGAACCTGCGCCGCCAGCTGATCAAGTGCAAGCAGCTGGACAGGGTCGACCTGCCCGGGCTCAAGGCCGACCGCTCGCGGATCTTTCCCGCGGGCATCGCGATCCTCGGCGCCATCTTCGAGGCCTTCGACCTCGAGCAGATGCGCTACGCCGACGGCGCCCTGCGCGAGGGCGTGCTCTACGACATGGTGGGCCGCCACAGCCCCGAGGATTCACGGTTCAAAACCCTGGACGGCCTGGCCCGCAACTACCGGGTGGACGCACGCCAGGCCGAGAATGTGGCCGCTACGGCCCAGGCGCTCTGCGAGCAGGTCCGCGAAAAATGGGCGCTGGACGACGACGAGGTCCGTTTCCTCGACTGGGCGAGCCGGCTCCACGAGATCGGCCTGGCCGTCTCACACAGCCAGTTTCATCGCCACGGCGCCTACCTGCTGGAGCACTCCGACCTGGCCGGCTTCTCGCGCCCGGAGCAGCGGCTGCTGGCCTTCCTGGTGCGCGCCCATCGGCGCAAGTTCCCGGTCAAGGAGTGGCAGGCGCTGCCCGCGAGCGAGCAGCGCTCCCACGCGCGGCTGGCCCGCCTGCTGCGCCTGGCCGTGCTGATCAATCACTCGCGTCCCGAGCAGCCGCCCGGCGTGCCGCGACTCGACGCCAACGGCGAGGCGCTGCATCTGACGCTCGCCCCCCAGGAGGACCCGGCCCTGCTGCTCAACGATCTGGAGCAGGAGGTCGACTACCAGGCGGCCGCCGGCTTCACGCTGACGCTGTCACGCGACTGACCAGCCCTCGGCCACCAGCCGCCAGTCATCCGACGGCGCCAGGACCGCCACCGCCTCCTCGCCGTGATGGACCACCAGCAGCCGCCCGCGCTCCCAGGGCGGCACGTCGAGTTCCTGCAGCAGCCGCTTGAGGTCGCGTCGCCCGCGACCGGCCAGGCGCAGGCGCTCGCCGCCGCCGCGCGGCGCCACTCTCAAGGAAACCGCGGCGCCGTCGTCCCGACGCAGCGTGACGTCCCATTCGCCCAGCGACGTGGCGAGCGGTGTCTGCCCGTCCCATGCCACCGGACACTCCAGCAACCACCCGCCCCGCCCGTCGTCAGACGCTCCCTCCTCGACCGGGGTCAGCAGGTAGAGATGACTCCGCCAGACGCGCGCCTCGGCGCCGGGCCAGGCCACCCGAACCTCGCTGTCCGCGCGGGCGTCGAGCTGATCGAGCAGCGACGCGAGGCGCCGGGCGGGCGGGGTCGCAAGGCCGAGGCATTGGCAGGCATGGCGGATCAGCAGCCGGCGACGCGGGGCGGAGAGCGCCGAGAGCCCCGCCACAGGCAATCGGGCGGGGTCGTCGCCCAGGCGCTCGAGGTCCAGTGCGGCGAGCTCGTCGAGCAGGCCATCGGCCTCGCCGGCCAGCGCCGCGCTGCGCGCGAGGCTCCGATGAGCCGCGGTCCAGCGGGTCTCGAGCAGCGGCAGCACGCGGTGGCGCAGGAAGTTGCGATCCAGGCTCTCGTCGGCGTTGGTGGGATCCTCCACCCAGGCGAGCCCGCAGCGCCTCGCCTCGGCCTCGAGCGTGGCCCGCGATGCGCCGAGCAGCGGACGCGCCAGGCGATGCCCTCGCCCGTCGCGGCCTGCCGGCATGCCGGCCAGGCCGCGCACCCCGCTGCCTCGCAGGGCGGCGAGCAGCAGGGTCTCGGCCTGATCGTCCGCGTGCTGGGCCAGCCATAGGGTCTCACCCGGCGCCAGGCGCCGGGCGAAGGCCGCATAGCGCGCCTCGCGGGCCGCCGCTTCGCAGCCCTGGCCGGCGGACGGATCGACATCGACGCGCTCGATCCACAGCGGCACGCCGAGCCGCGAGGCGAGTCGTCGGCAGTGGCGCTCGAAGTCGTCGGCGGCGGCCTGCAGGCCGTGATGCACGTGCAGCGCATGCAGCGGGCGGGGGTGGCGGCGGCAGGCGGCCGCCGCCAGGGTCAGCAGCAGCGAGGAGTCCAGGCCTCCCGACAGGGCGACCCAGACACCACGCCCCGGCGGGGTATCCGCCAGGGCGTCGTCGATCAGGGGCTGCAGCGCGCCTGTGTCGCGCATCGAGGGCCTACACCGGGGCGCCGTAGCTCATCAGGCGCTCATAGCGGCGCTCGAGCATCGTCTCCGTGTCCATTGCCTCGAGACGCTCGAGACTCGCCAGCAGCGAGGCCTTGATCCGTTCGCCGGTGGTCACCGGATGGCGGTGGGCGCCGCCCAGCGGCTCCGCGATCAGGGTATCGACCAGGCCCAGCTCCTTGAGGCGCTCGGCGGTAATGCCCATGGCCTGGGCCGCATCGGGCGCCTTCTCGGCGCTCTTCCACAGGATGGAGGCGCAGCCCTCGGGGGAGATCACCGAGTAGGTGGAGTACTGCAGCATGGCGAGCTCATCGCAGACGCCGATGGCGAGCGCCCCGCCGGAGCCGCCCTCGCCCACCACGGTGGCGAGAATCGGCGTCTTGAGCCGCGACATCACCGCCAGGTTGTAGGCGATGGCCTCGGACTGGCCGCGCTCCTCGGCGTCGATGCCGGGATAGGCGCCGGGGGTGTCGATGAAGGTCAGCACCGGCATCTTGAAGCGCTCGGCCATCTCCATCAGCCGGCACGCCTTGCGATACCCCTCGGGGCGCGGCATGCCGAAGTTGCGGCGCACCTTCTCCTTCACGTCGCGGCCCTTCTGGTGGCCAATGACCATCACCGGCTTGTCGTCCAGCCGCGCGATGCCCCCGACGATGGCGGCATCGTCGGCGAAGTGGCGATCGCCGTGGAGCTCGTCGAAGTCGGTGAAGACGTGCTCGAGATAGTCCAGGGTGTAGGGCCGCTGGGGATGCCGCGACAGCTGGGAGACCTGCCAGGGAGAGAGATCCCTGAAGATCGACTCGGTGAGCTTGCGGCTCTTCTCCTCGAGACGACCGATCTCGTCGCTGAGATTGACCTGGCTGTCGTTGCCGACCAGCCGCAGCTCCTCGATCTTGGCCTGGAGCTCGGCAATGGGCTGTTCGAAGTCGAGATAGTTCGGATTCATTGGCCAGACGCCTTGTCGTGTTTCACCGCCCCTCCCACGCGGGAGGGCGATGCCAAAAAAATAAGCGTGGCAGGCATTATCGCACCCTCAACGCAAGGCGCAAGGCAACAGCGAGCGGGTACAAGCGCGGCTCAGGGCTAACCCGGCGACAGGCTTACGTGGAGGCGCTGTAAACCCCTCCCTGGGCGCTACCTCGGCCATCCATGGTCCTCGGACCTCCACTTCAGCCTGTCCCCGGCGCCCTCGCCGGCATCATGCGGACCACAGCACGCTGCTGTCGCCCACCGCCGGTCTAGCGGTACTTCAGCCGCACGCCATCCTGACCCTGCACCTCACGCAGCCCCGTCAGCAGCTCATCGGAGGGGATGACGCGCCACTGCTCGGCAAGCTCCATCCAGCCCGTGGCCTCGGCGTTTCGATAGCGCAGCCGCACCGGCAGGCCCGCCTCGTCGCAGTAGGGCGCGAGGCTCGCGCGCAGGCTGTCGACCAGGCGGCCGTTGAGGCGACCACCGTCCAGGGAGAGCTCCACCGCCTGTCCGAAGCGGCTGCGCGCCTCGACCATGGGGGTGACCTCCTTGCCGCGCAGCCGCAGGCCGCCGGAGTAGTCGTCGCTTGAGACCTCGCCCTCGACGATCATCACCTGGTCGGCCTCGAGCCGGCCGCGCAGCTGATCGAAGAGCTCGCCGAACAGCGACGCCTCGATGCGCCCGGTGCGATCGTCCAGGGTGATGAAGGCCATGGTGTCGCCGCGCTTGGACTTCATGGTGCGCACGCCGACCACCAGCCCGGCCACCCGCTGGGGCTCCCGCGACGGCTTGAGATCGCCGATGCGGGTCGAGACGAAGCGGGCGAGTTCCTGCTCGTACTCGTCGATGGGGTGCCCGGTGAGATAGAGCCCCAGGGTGTCCTTCTCGCCGGCCAGGCGCTCCTTGTCGGTCCACTCCCGGACCTGGCGATAGTCGCCGTAGGCGTCCTGCTGCTCCTCTTCCGGCGCGGCGAAGGCCTCGCCGAACATGTCGACCATGCCGAGGTTCTGGTTGGTCTGGTTCTGGGCCGCGGCCTTGAGGGCGTCTTCCAGCGCCGCGGTAAGCACCGCGCGGCTCGGCCCCAGGGTATCCAGCGCCCCGGAGCGGATCAGCGCCTCCAGGGTGCGCTTGTTCATGCGCTTGGGATCGACCCGACGGCAGAAGTCGAAGAGATCCGCGAAGGGGCCGCCCGCCTCGCGGGCCTCGACGATGGCGCCGACCGGGCCCTCGCCGACGCCGCGGATCGCACCCAGGCCATAGACCACTCGCGCCTGCTCATCGACGGTAAACTTGTAGCCGCCGACGTTGACATCCGGCGGGGTCACCGTGAGCCCCAGGTGGCGACACTCCTCGATCAGCGGCACCACCTTGTCGAGGTTGTCCATCTCGGTGGACATCACCGCGGCCATGAAGGGCCCGGGATAGTGCGCCTTGAGCCAGGCGGTCTGGTAGGAGACCAGCGCATAGGCCGCCGAGTGCGACTTGTTGAAGCCGTAACCGGCGAACTTCTCCACCAGGTCGAAGATGTTGCCGGCGAGATCCTTATCGATGCCGTTGGTCGCGCAGCCCTCCATGAAGCCCGCGCGCTGCTTGGCCATCTCCTCGGGCTTCTTCTTGCCCATGGCGCGACGCAGCATGTCGGCCTGGCCCAGGCTGTAGCCGGCCATCACCTGGGCGATCTGCATCACCTGCTCCTGGTAGAGGATGATGCCGTAGGTGGGGCCGAGCACTGGCTTCAGGAGCTCATGCTGGTAGTCCGGGTGCGGATACGAGATCTCCGCCCGGCCGTGCTTGCGGTTGATGAAGTCGTCGACCATGCCCGACTGCAGCGGGCCGGGGCGGAACAGCGCCACCAGGGCGATCATGTCCTCCAGCGAATCGGGCAGCAGGCGCTTGATCAGCTCCTTCATGCCGCGGGATTCGAGCTGGAAGACCGCCGTGGTCTCGGCCTTCTTGAGCATCTCGAAGGTCGGGGCGTCGTCCAGCGGGATGGTGTCGATGTCCAGTGCGCCCTGCCCCTCGACGGCGCGCACCTTGTCGACCATCTCCAGCGCCCAGTCGATGATGGTCAGGGTGCGCAGGCCCAGGAAGTCGAACTTGACCAGGCCCGCGTCCTCGATGTCGTTCTTGTCGAACTGCACCACCAGGCCGTTGCCCTCCTCGTCGCAGAGCAGCGGCGAGAAGTCGGTGAGTTTGGTCGGCGCGATCACCACGCCCCCGGCGTGCTTGCCGGTGCCCCGGGTGATGCCCTCGAGCTTCTTCGCCATCTCCCAGATCTCGGCGGCCTCCTCGTCGGCCTCGAGGTACTCCTTGAGGGCAGGCTCCGTCTCGATGGCCTTGGCCAGCGTCATGCCGACCTCGAAGGGGATCAGCTTGGAGAGCTTGTCGCCGAGCGAGTAGGGCTTGCCCTGGGCGCGCGCCACGTCGCGCACCACCGCCTTGGCGGCCATGGTGCCGAAGGTGACGATCTGCGAGACGGCATCGCGGCCGTAGCGGTCGGCCACGTAGTCGATGACCCGATCGCGCTTCTCCATGCAGAAGTCGACGTCGAAGTCGGGCATCGAGACCCGCTCGGGGTTCAGGAAGCGCTCGAACAGCAGATCGTAGCCGATGGGATCGAGGTCGGTGATCTTCTGCGCATAGGCCACCAGCGAGCCGGCACCGGAACCGCGCCCCGGGCCCACCGGGACGTCGTTGTCCTTGGCCCACTGGATGAAGTCCATCACGATCAGGAAATAGCCGGGGAAGCCCATCTGGATGATGATGTTGAGCTCGAAGTCGAGGCGCTCGCGGTAGCGGGCGTCGATCTCGGCGTACTCCTGGCCGTCCCTCGGGTAGCGCTCGGCCGGAAAGAGGAAGTCCAGGCGCTCGGTCAGGCCGTCGTGGGAGATCTTGCGGAAGAACTCGTCCTGGGTCAGCCCCTCGGGGATCTCGAACTCGGGCAGGAAGATCTCGCCCAGGCGCACGTCGACGTTGCAGCGCGCGGCGATCATGCCGCTGTTCTCGATGGCCTCGGGGATATCGGCGAAGAGCTCGGCCATCTCCTCGGGGCTCTTGAGGTACTGCTCCTCGGTGTAGCGCCGCTCGCGGCGCTTGTCGTCCAGCGCCTTGCCCTCGCCGATGGCCACCCGGGTCTCGTGAGCCCAGAAGTCCTCGCGCTCGAGGAAGCGCACGTCGTTGGTGGCCACCACCGGGGTGCCGGTCTCGATGGCAAGCTCCACCGAGAGGTGTACGCAGTCTTCTTCCAGGGCGCGGCCGGTGCGGGTCAGCTCCAGGTAGAAGCGCCCCGGGAAGGCGGCGTTCCACGCCTCGAGCAGCTCGCGCGCCTCGTCGTGATGGTCGCTCAGCAGATGGCGCCCCACCTCCCCTTCCCGGCCGCCGGAGAGCGCGATCAGCCCCTCGCTCTGCTCCAGCACCCAGGCCTTGTCGAGCAGCGCCTGGCCCTGGCGCTGGCCGTGCATCCAGCCCCGGGAGATCAGCTCGGTGAGGTTGCGATAGCCGGTGTCGTCCATGGCCAGCAGGGTCAGGCGATAGGGGTGCGCCTCGTCGTGGGGATTGGCGAGCCACAGGTCGCTGCCGATGATCGGCTTGAGCCCGGCGCCCTGGGCGCCCGTGTAGAACTTGACCAGACCGAAGAGGTTGGCCTCGTCGGTCAGCGTCACGGCCGGCAGGTCCTGGGCCACGGCGGCCTTGATCAGCGGCTTGAGACGCACCAGGCCGTCGACCAGGGAGAATTCGCTGTGCACGCGGAGATGTACGAAGGGTGCGGTCATGACGGACTCGTTACTTGGCAGTGAAGGGGCGACAAGAGAGCTCAGTATGGCAGCCAAACGCTGCCGGGCAGCGGGGGACCGGCCGGAGAGGAGGTCTTTTGCCATGGATGGCAAAAGTAGCGCCCATGGAGGGGGTCACAGCGCCTCCTCGCAGGCCGATCCGCCGGTGTCCTCGTTGCAGCTCTGTGATTCACAGCAGCGCCAGCTGGCGCTTGACCGGGCCGAAGGAGCGGCGGTGCTCGGGCAGCGCGCCCAGGCGCTTGAGGGCGGCCAGGTGCTCGCGGGTCGGATAGCCCTTGTGGCGGGCGAAGCCGTAGTCGGGATGCCGGGCATCGAGGGCCACCATGCCGGCGTCGCGCTCGACCTTGGCCAGTATCGAGGCGGCGGCGATGGCCGGATGACGGGCATCGCCCTTGACCACGGCCTGGCCGGGGACATGATGCCCGGGCAGGCGATTACCGTCCACCAGCAGGTATTCGGCCCCCAGCGCCAAGGCATCGATGGCGCGACGCATGGCGAGATGAGTCGCGTGATAGACGTTGAGCGCATCGACCTCGGCGGCGCTGGCCTCGGCCACGGCGAAGGCCAGCGCGCGGCTGCGGATCTCACGGTCCAGCGCCTCGCGCCGCCGCGCCGTGAGCGCCTTGGAGTCATTCAGCCCCTCGATGGGCCGCGCGGGATCGAGGATCACCGCCGCGGCGACCACCGGACCGATCAGCGGGCCGCGGCCGACCTCGTCGACCCCGGCCAACCGGTCGCCGGCATAGTCGATCACAAGCGGCGGCAGCGTCTTGCCCTTCACGACCGGGCCGTCACGGCGGGCGGTCATCGCTCATCCTCGACGATCGCGGCCTCGCCCGCCTCGGAGGCCACGCTCGCCGGTAGGGCGCGCCCCTCCACCAGCGCCTCGATGGCCTCGCTGGCGCGTCGGCTGGCGTCGCGCTGAAGTGCCGCATGCATCGAAGCGAAGCGCGCCTCCAGGGCCTTGCGTGCCGGCTCGTCGTCGAACATCTCGGCGAGCTGGGCGGCAATGGCTTCCGGGCTCGCCGCGTCCTGAATCAGCTCCGGCACTAGGGTCTCGCGGGCGATCAGGTTGGGCAGCGAGATCCACTCGGTGTTGACCAGCCGCTTGGCCAGCCAGTGGGTCGCCGGCGCCATCTTGTAGGCCACCAGCATCGCCCGATGGCAGAGCATCGCCTCCAGCGCCGCGGTGCCAGAGGCCAGCAGTACGGCGTCGGCAGCCACCATGGCCTCCCGCGACCGGCCGTCGATCAGGGTGACGCGCCCCGCGAGAGACGGGCGCGTCGCCAGCAGCGTCTCGAGCTCGCTGCGCCGCGCCGGCGTGGCGGCCGGGATCACCACCGAGAGCGCCGGGCGCTCCCGGCACAGGCGTTCGACGGCCGCGAGGAAGGTCTCGCCGAGAAAGCGGATTTCGTTGGCGCGCGAACCCGGCAGCACCGCCAGCAGCGCCCCGCCCTCCTCCGGCGCCGGCAGCCCCAGGGCCGTCCGTGCGCCCTGCCGGTCATTTTCCAGGGGCAGCTCGTCGGCCAGCGGATGGCCGACGAAGGCCACGGGCACCCGGTGGCGCACGTAGAAGGCCGCCTCGAAGGGCAGGAAGGTGAGCATGGCGTCCACGGACTTGGCGATGCCCTTGACGCGCCCCTGGCGCCAGGCCCAGACGGAAGGACTGACGTAGTGGGCGGTGGTGATACCGGCCTCGCGCAGCTGTCGCTCGAGGCCCAGATTGAAGTCCGGGGCGTCGATACCGACCATGATGTCCGGCCGCCAGGCCAGCGCATCGCGCTTCAGCGCACGGCGCACCCGCACCAGCCCCGGCAGGTGCTTGAGCACCTCGACGAGGCCCATCACCGAAAGCGTTTCCAGGGGATAGCGGGATTCGATACCCTCCGCGATCATCCGCGGGCCGCCGATGCCGCGAAACTCGATGCCGGGATGACGCGCCCTAAGCGCGCGCATCAAGCCGGCGCCGAGGATGTCGCCGGAGAGCTCGCCGGCGACGAGATAGACGCGACGCACCGTCATGTTCGCGCCTCCCTCAGCGGATGATGCCGCGGGTCGAGGCCTCGATGGAGGCGGCGAAGATCTCGGTCTCGGGCAGCGCGAAACGCGCGCGGATCTGCTCCAGCGCCTGGTCGGTGGTCAGTCCCTGGCGATAGACCAGCTTGTAGGCCTCGCTCAGCCCGCGGATGGCCTCCTTGGAGAAGCCACGACGCTTGAGCCCGACCAGATTGAGGCCGTGGACCTGGGCCGGGTTGCCGTTGATCATCACGTAGGCCGGGGTGTCCTTGGTGATGATCGATCCGCCGCCGGCCATGGCGTGGTCGCCGAAGTGGCAGAACTGATGGACCGCCGAGAGGCCGCCGAGGATGACGGAGTCGCCAAGCTTCACGTGACCGGCCAAGGTCACCTGGTTGGCGAAGATGCCGTCGTTGCCGATCACGCAGTCATGGCCGACGTGGACGTAGGCCATGAAGAGGTTGCGCGAGCCAACGACGGTCTCGCCGCGATCCTGGACGGTGCCGCGGTGCAGGGTGACGCCCTCGCGGATGACGTTGTCGTCCCCCATCACCAGACGGGTAGGCTCGCCGGCGTACTTCTTGTCCTGGCAATCCTCACCTACCGAGGCGAACTGGAAGATGCGGGTGCGCGCGCCCAGCACGGTGGGCCCCTTGATCACGACATGAGGGCCGATGCGGCTGCCGGGCCCGATCTCGACATCGGCCCCGATCACCGTGAAGGGGCCGACCTCGACATCATCGGCCAGGCGCGCCGCGGGATCGATGAGGGCGGTGGGGTGTATCAAGCGACCTTCCTCTCGGCACAGGTGATGTCGGCCTCGCAGGCCAGCTCGCCGTCCACGGTAGCGCGGCAGGCGAACTTCCAGATGCCGCGCTTGGTGCGCTCGACCCGGGCCTCGAGCACCAGCTGGTCGCCGGGCATCACCGGGCGCTTGAAGCGCACGTTGTCGCTGGCGACGAGGTAGTAGACGTAGCCGTCGGCGGGCAGCTTGTTGACGGTCTTGAAGCCGAGGATGCCGCAGGCCTGGGCCAGGGCCTCGACCACCAGCACGCCGGGCATGATCGGGTGGTGCGGGAAGTGGCCGTTGAAGAAGGGCTCATTGATGCTGACATTCTTGTAGGCAACGATGGATTCTCCCAGCGTGAGCTCCGTGACCCGATCCACCAGCAGGAAAGGATAGCGGTGGGGCAGATACTCACGGATCTCGTTGATGTCCATTACCATCGTAGCAACCTCTGAAATGACAGGATGCCCTTCCCGGGGAGGGGCACGGCCGGCGCTCGGGCGCCGGCGAAGACAGGCGGAGGATTATACCGCCCTGTGGTCGGGCCTCAACCGCTGCGACCGACCTTCTCGAGACGCGACAGACGACGCGCGATGTCGTCGAGCTGCTTGAAGCGCACCGCGTTGCGACGCCACTGGGCGTTGTCCATGGCGCCGGTGCCCGAGGAGTAGATGCCGGGCTCGAGGAGCGAATTGGTCACCAGGCTCATGCCGGTAACCTGCACGCCGTCGGCGATGGTCAGGTGGCCGGAGAGCCCCACGCCGCCGCCCAGCATGCAGTGCTTGCCCACCCGGGTGGAGCCGGCGATGCCCACGCAGCCGGCCAGGGCGCTGTGGTCGCCGATCTGCACGTTGTGGGCGATCTGCACCTGGCTGTCGATCTTCACGTCGTCGCCGATCACGGTGTCGCCGAGTGCCCCGCGGTCGATGCTCGAGCAGCTGCCGATCTCGACGTCGTCGCCCAGTATCACCCCGCCCAGCTGGGCGATCTTGTGCCAGCGCCCGCCGTCGTGGGCGAAGCCGAAGCCGTCGCCGCCGATCACGCAGCCGCTGTGGAGGATGGCACGCTGGCCGATCACCACCCCGTGGCAGACCGTGACGTTGGCGTGCAGGCGCGAGCCTTCGCCGATGCGCGAATCCGCGCCCACCACGCAGCCGGCACCGATCACGACGTCGTCGCCCAACTCGACCCCTTCCTCGATCACCGCCTGAGGACCGATGGCCACGTTCTCGCCCAGGCGAACGTCATCGGCGACCACTGCCGTGGGATGAGTGCCGGACGGCGTCCGCCCGACCAGGGGATCGAAGAGGCGCGAGAGTTCTGCATAGCCGAGGTAAGGGTTATCCAGCTCCAGGCTCGCCACCGGGCAGGCCTCGCCGTGAGCAGGTGCCAGCAGCACCGCGGCGGCACGCGTCTCGGGCAGGTCCTTGAGATAGGCACGGTTGGCGAGGAAGGCCACCTGATCCGGCGTGGCGTCGCGTAGCGTGGCCAGGCCGCTCACCCGCCGCTCGCCGTCGCCCTTGAGGCGGGCTCCCAGGCGCGTGGCGATCTCTGCCAGTGTGAGGGTTCGGGCGTCTTGATTCATGGAAACTCACTATCGTATGGGGACGGCCGGCTAGTAGAGGGCGTTGAGGCGTTCGGTGACCTCGCCGGTCAGGTCCTGCAGGTCCTGCTCGGCGTGCAGCACGCCGTTGGGATCCACCAGCACCGCGACGCCATGGCGCTCGATGACCTGCCGGACCGCCTGATCCAGCCTGGGCTCGGCCTCCTGGAGGAAGCCCTGCTCGGCCTCGCGGCGCGCCTGGGCGATCTCACGGCGCAGCGTCTCGAAGCGCTGCCCCTTGCGCTGAAACGCCTGGAGGGTAGTACGCCGCTCGGTTTCGGTCATGCTCTCGCCCGAGGCCTGCAGGCGCTGCTGCATCTGCTGGAGCTCCTCGCCCAGGGCCTTTGCCTCCTGCTGCCGGTCGGCGAGACGATTGCTCAGCGCGGTCATGGTGCGCTCGGCGGCATCGGTCTCCATCAGCGCGGCGCGCCAGTCGAGCACGGCCACCTCATCGGCCTGGGCCGACACGGTGGTGGCGACCAGCAGGCCGAGGCAGAGGGCGGCGGGGAGCGTGCGCATGCGGCAAGATTCCTCGGAACGGGGCCGGATCAGAACGTCTGACCCAGCGAGAACTGGAAGAACTGGGTATCGTCCCCGTCCTTTTCGTTGAGCGGCTCGGCGACGCTGAAGGTCAGCGGCCCCACCGGCGTCAACCAGGAGAGCCCGAGGCCGGCGCTGTAGCGCAGCTCGCCCAGATCCACGCCGGACTCGCAGCGCTGGCGGCCGGCTTCTTCATCGCGCACCGGATAGCAGTCGGTGAGGAAGGTGTTACCGGCGTCCAGGAACAGCGAGGCCTGCAGCGAGCGCTGATCCTCGACGAAGGGCACCGGGAAGAGCACCTCGGCGCTGCCCTCGACCAGGACGTTGCCGCCCAGGGTGCGGTCCTCGCCGCTGAATTCGTCTGGAGGCGTGGTGGGCGTGCCCAGGGTATTGCCGGTGAAGCCGCGTACCGACCCGAGGCCGCCGGAGAAGAAGTTCTCATAGAACGGATAGGGATCGTTGCCGACGGTGTCGGCGTAGCCCAGCTCGCCGCTGAACTTCAGCCCCCAGGTCTGCTCCTCGTTGAACGGGAAGATCTGGCGGGCCCGGGCGCGCAGCTTGTAGTACTCGGCATCGCTGCCCGGCACCGCGGACTCCAGCGACAGACGCTGGTAGCTGCCGGCGGTCGGCATGATGCCGCGGTTGAGGTTGTTGCGGGTCCAGCTGGCCGAGAGCTTCAGACTCTGTGCGTCGCCGCCCTGATCGTCGACGTAGCGCTGGACTTCCAAGGAAGTGTCGTTATACGTCTTGATCGACAGATCCTCGACGCTGGCGCCGAAGTTCAGGCGAGCCAGCTCGTTGATCGGATAGCCGAAGTTGATCCCGCCACCGAAGGAGTCGGTGGAGTAGGTCGAGATGTCGGAATCCTCGTAGTCGGTCTCGCGGTAGAAGAGGTTGTAGCCGCGGGAGATGCCGTCGAGGGTCCAGTAGGGATCGGTGAAGCCGAAATTCAGGCTGGTATAGGTGTCGCTGCGCTGGGCGCCGATGTTGACGCGGTTACCGGTGCCCAGGAAGTTGTTCTGGGAGAGCGAGGCACCGTAGATCACCCCGGCACTCTGCGAGAAGCCGATGCTCGCCGAGATCGAGCCCGAGGGCTGCTCTTCCACCGTGTAGGTGACGTCGAGCTTGTCGGGCTGGCCGGCCACGGGCCGCGTCTCGACGTCGACCTGCTTGAAGAAGCCCAGGCGCTCCAGGCGCTGCTTCGAGCGGCTGATCGACTCGGTGGAGGCCGGCGCGCCCTCCATCTGGATCATTTCCCGGCGCAGCACCTCGTCCTGGGTGGTGGTGTTGCCGGTGAACTCGATGCGACGCACGTAGGCGCGCTCGCCGGGCTCGACACGGAAGATCAGATCCACGGTGTCGCCGGCGGCGGCGACCTCGGGAATGCCATCGACGTTGGCGAAGGCGAAGCCCTCGGCGCCGAGTCGCGAGCGCAGGGCCTCCGTGGAGGCGGTGACGTCGCTGCGCGAGAAGATCTCGCCGCTCTCGACCTCGAGCAGTTCCCGGGCCTCGCGCTCGGCGATGCGCAGATCACCGGAGAAGCGGATGTCGCCGAGGCGGTACTGGCGTCCCTCGTCGACGTTGACGGTGACGAAGATCTTCGACTTGTCGGGGCTGATCGAGACCTGGGAGGACTCGATGGCGAAGTTCACGTAGCCGCGATCCAGGTAGAAGGAGCGCAGCCGCTCGAGATCGCCGGCCAGGGCCTCGCGGGAGTACTCGTCGCTGGAGAACCAGCCGAAGAACCAGCCCGGGGAGTCCTCGAGCTCGAAGAGCTCTCGCAGGCGCTCGTCGTCGAAGTCGCGATTGCCGACGATGTTGATCTGGCGAATCTTGGCGACCGCGCCCTCATCGATATCGATGTTGACCTGGACCTGCCCCTCGCCCACCTCCTCGACGGAGGTGTCGATACGGGCGCTGTAGCGCCCCTGGGACTGGTAGACACCCTCCAGCTCGCGCTGGATCTCCTCGAGGGTCGAGAGCTGCAGGACCTGCCCCTCGTCGAGGCCGGCCTGCTTGAGGCCATCGCGCAGGTCCTCATCGGGAATCTGGCTGTTGCCCTCGATATTGAGACGCGCCAGCGTCGGCCGCTCGACCACCTGAATGATCAGCACATCGCCCTCGCGGGCCAGGCTCACGTCCTCAAAGAGGCCGGTGGCGAAGAGCTCGCGAGCCGCCTCGGCCAGTTCGCGCTCGTCGACCCGATCGCGGGCACTGACAGGGAAGGCGTTGAACACGGAGGCGGGAGAGACCCGCTGCAGTCCTTCCACCCTGATGTCGGATACGTCAAAGGGATCCGCCAGTGCCGCCTGGGCACCGGCAAGCAGCAGCGCCGCCAGTCCGATGGTCTTGATTTTCATGCAATCGATTCGCTCGCGTTGGTCTGCCGTCCGGTCCAGACAGGCACCTTATACATTTGTCATGGCCACTGACAAGCCGACGCCCGGCTACCAGAGCCGCATCAGGTCGAAATAGAGCGCCATCAGCATCAGGGTGCCGACCAGGGCCAGGCCGATGCGCAACCCCACCGCCTGGGCCTGCTCGGAGACCGGACGACCACGCACCACTTCGACGAAGTAATAGAGCAGGTGGCCGCCGTCGAGCACCGGGATCGGCAGCAGGTTCAGCACCCCGAGGCTGATCGAGAGGTAGGCCAGGAAGCTGACGAAGCTCTCAAGACCGCTGCGCGCCGAATCCCCGGCGATGCGCGCGATGGTGATCGGGCCGGAGAGGTTCGACGGCGAGATCAGCCCCACCACCATCTTGCGAATGGCGCCCAGGGTCAGCACCGTCATCTCGCCGGTGCGCGCAAGCGACTCGCCGACGGCGGCCAGCGGCCCATAGCGGATCTCGCGGCGATACTCCTCGGGCCAGGAGACGGGCTCGGCGCCGGCGCCGATATAGCCGATGGCCTCCCCTGCCTCCTGTACGCGGTGCCGGGGCGTGAGGGAGAGCGAGCGCCGCTCGCCGTCGCGGCGTACCGCGACCTCGAGGGTCTCGCCAGGGCTCTCGCGCACGCGATCGACGAAGGCCATCCAGTCGGCCACCGGCTCACCGTTGACCGCCACCACCTCGTCACCGGCCTGCAGGCCGGCCTCGGCGGCGGCCTCGCCCTCGACCACCTGACCCAACACCGCCGGGATCTCGGGACGCCAGGGCGTGACGCCCAGGGTTGCCAACGGACGCGGCGGGTCCTGTCGCACCAGCCAGTCCTCGACCGGCAGTCGATAGGTCCGGGGAACGGCGGTAGCGTCGTCACGCGCCGCCACCGTGAGCGCACCGCTCTCACCGATCGCCGACACCAGCTTGAGGTTGATCTCCTCCCAGGAGCGCACCGCCGCGCCCTGCACCGCGGTGATCTCCTGACCCGGCACGAGCCCACCCTGGCTGGCCGGGGAGTCGGGGGCCACGCTGCCGACCACCGGCGCCACCGTAGTGGTGCCCGCCACGAACAGCGCCCAGTAGGCGACGATGGCCAGCAGGAAGTTGGCCAGAGGGCCGGCGGAGACCACCGCGATACGTTGCCAGACGGTCTTGTTGTTGAAGGCGAGGTGCTGCTCGGCGGGGTCGACGGGACCCTCGCGCTCGTCGAGCATCTTTACGTAGCCGCCCAGCGGAATGGCAGCCACCGCGAACTCGGTACCGTGGCGGTCCCGGCGCGACCACAGCGGCTTGCCGAAGCCCACCGAGAAGCGCAGCACCTTGACGCCGCAGCGCCGCGCCACCCAGAAGTGGCCGAACTCGTGAAAGGTGATCAACAGGCCAAGTACCACGATGACGGCCAGCACGTTCTGGATCAGGCCCACGGCAATCTCCTTGCAGTCAACAGCGTCATGGCGCGCGCCTCATTGCCGCGCCAGCCAGTCATGTGCCGCCTGCCGAGCGAGGGCATCGGCCGCGAGGACGGTCTCGAGATCCCGGGCGGCCTCGACCGGGCGCGTGTCGCGCACCCGCGCCACCAGCTCGCCGATGCCGGTGAAGCCGAGGCGGCCATCGAGGAAGGCCTCCACCGCCACCTCGTTGGCGGCGTTGAGCACCGCCGGCGCTGTCCCCCCGGCCGCCATGGCCTCGCGGGCCAGGCGCAGGCAGGGAAAGGCGATTTCATCGGCCGGCTCGAAGTCGAGCCGCGCGACCTGGAACAGATCCAGCGCCTCGACGCCGGCCTCGATGCGCTCCGGCCAGGCCAGCCCATAGGCGATCGGCGTGCGCATGTCCGGGTTGCCCAGCTGGGCGATCACCGAGCCGTCGCTGTAGGCGGCCATGGAGTGGATCACACTCTGCGGGTGCACCACCACCTGCACCTGATCGGGGCGGGCATCGAAGAGCCAGCATGCCTCGATCAGCTCGAGCCCCTTGTTCATCAGGCTGGCGCTGTCCACCGAGATCTTGCGTCCCATCGACCAGTTGGGGTGGGCGCAGGCCTGATCCGGGGTCACGGCGGCGAGATCAGCCGCCGTCCAGCCGCGAAAGGGGCCGCCCGAGGCGGTCAGCAGCAGCTGGGTCACGCCGTGACGCGCCAGCCCGCCGCGATGCTCGACGGGTAGACACTGATAGATGGCATTATGTTCGGAATCGATGGGCAGCAGGGTGGCGCCGTGGCGCGCCACCGCGTCCATGAACAGCGCCCCGGACATCACCAGGGCCTCCTTGTTGGCCAGCAGTACCCGCTTGCCGGCACGCACGGCGGCGAGCGTCGGCAGCAGGCCGGCGGCCCCGACGATGGCCGCCATCACGGTGTCCACCTCGGCGGCCTCGGCGACTTCGACCAGAGCCTCGGCGCCGGCGCGCACCTCGGTAGCCAAGCCCGCCTCGCCCAGGCGCGCGCGCAGCCAGGCGGCGTCGCCCTCGGCGTCGAGCACGGCCAGCGCCGGACGGTGAACCCGGCACTGGGCCAGCAGCGCCTCCCGGGAGCGATGGGCGGTCAGCGCGTGCACCCGGTAGCGATCCGGGTGGCGAGCCAGCACCTCCAGGGTGCTGGTGCCGATGGAGCCGGTCGCGCCCAGCACGGTCACCCGACGCGGCATCACAGTACGCCACCCTGCAGCAGCGCGAACAGCGGTACCGCCGCGGTCAGGCTGTCGATGCGGTCGAGCACCCCGCCGTGACCCGGCAACAGCCGGCTGGAGTCCTTGATGCCGCGATGACGCTTGAGCATGCTCTCGAGCAGATCGCCCAGCACCGAGGCCAGGGTCACCACTAGGGTAGCGCCCAGCAGTGCCAGACCGGAGGCGAGGCCGAGGCCCTGCCAGACGGCGAAGCCGACCGCCAGCGCGGCGGTGACCGCGAGGCCCCCGGACACGCCCTCCCACGTCTTGCCGGGGCTGACGGCGGGCGCCAGCTTGCGACGCCCGAACGCTCGGCCGACGAAGTAGGCGCCGATATCGGCGCCCCACACCAGCAGCAGCACGAAGAGCAGCCAGACGGCGCCGCTCTCGCGCAGCACGTTGAAACCGATCCAGGTCGGCAACAGCACCCACAGGCCCATGCCCAGACGCATGCCGGTCGACTGCCACTGCGCCAGGCGCTGGGGGTAGCCGGTCACCCAGTAGAGGTTGACCAGCCAGCCCAGCGCGCCGAGCCACAGCGGCCAGCTCTCCCAGGCCACGCCGCTGGCCCAGCACAGCGCGATCAGCACGGCCAGGCCGGCTACCGGCAGCAGGCGGCGCCCCGGCGCGGCAACGCCGGCGAGGTTGGCCCACTCCCAGCCGGCGAGCAGCACGATGGCCGCGGTAAAGAGGCCGAACCCCGCGCCGTCGAGGCCGAACAGGCCGAACAGGGCCAGGGGGGCCAGCCAGGCCGCGGTGATGATGCGTTGTCTGAGCACGTGTTACTCCCCCAGCTGCGCTTCGAGCTGTTCGTCGGTCATGCCGAAGCGCCGCTTGCGCCCCTGGTAATCGGCCAGGGCAGAATCGAAGGCCTCGCCGTCGAAATCCGGCCACAGCACGGGCGTGAAATGCAGCTCGGCGTAGGCCATCTGCCAGAGCAAGAAGTTGGAGATGCGCTGCTCGCCGCTGGTGCGGATGCACAGATCCACCGGCGCATCGCCGGCGAGGCTCACCGCCTCGTCCATGGCCTGCTCGTCGATCGCCTCGGGGGCGAGTTCGCCGGCGGCCACTCGCTCGGCCAGGCGACGCGCGGCGCAGGCGATGTCCCAGCGACCACCGTAGTTCGCCGCAATCACCAGGTGCAGGCCGGTGTTGTCGCGAGTCAGCGCCTCGGCGCTCTCGATATGCTTCTGGATCGAGGCGGAGAAGCCGCCGCGATCGCCGATCACGGAGAGGCGAAGACCGTGGCGATGCAGTTTCTTCACTTCGCGCTGGAGCGCCATCAGGAAGAGCTCCATCAAGGCATTGACCTCGCTGGCGGGGCGCTTCCAGTTCTCGCTGGAGAAGGCAAACAACGTCAGGGTCTCGATGCCGCGCTCGGCGGCGCGGCGGATGACGGCTCGCACCGCCTCGACGCCGGCGTGATGGCCGCGGATGCCGGACAGGCCGCGCGCCTTCGCCCAGCGGTTGTTACCGTCCATGATGATCGCGACATGGCGCGGCAGCGGGGCCTCGGAGGCGGCGGGGTCGGCAGCGGCCGCGCCGCGGGGGGACTGCGGTGACGTCATGATGTCTCGCATGGCGGGTAAGAGCATGAAGGCCGGCGAGCCGCGGACCGAGGGCCCGCGGCTCGCCGTGGGGCGATCCGTCGCCGGCGGCGCTCGCCTGCGCCGATCGCCGTCCTCAGACCTGCATCAGGTCGCGTTCCTTGGACTCCAGCGCCTTGTCGATCTCGGCGACGATGCTGTCGGTCAGCTTCTGGATCGCGTCCTCGCCCTGGTGCTGCTCGTCCTCGGTGATGTCCTTGTCCTTGAGCAGCGACTTGAAATCCCCGTTGGCATCGCGGCGCACGTTGCGCACCGCCACGCGGGCGTGCTCGGCTTCCTGGCGGGCCTGCTTGATGTAGCCCTTGCGGGTCTCCTCGGTCAGCATCGGCATCGGCACGCGAATCACGTTACCGGCGCTTGCCGGGTTGAGGCCCAGGTCGGAGGTCATGATGGCCTTCTCGATCTTCGGCACCATGCTCTGCTCCCAGGGCACCACGGTCAGGGTGCGGGCGTCCTCGACGTTGACCGAGGCCACCTGGTTGAGCGGCATCTGGCTGCCGTAATACTCGACGGTCACCGCATCCAGGATGCTGGGATGCGCCCGACCGGTACGGATCTTGTTGAAGTTGGAATGAAGGGCCTCGAGGCTCTTCTTCATGCGGCTTTCCGCATCCTTCTTGATGTCGTCGATCACTGTCTCACCCTCTGTCAATCAGCGTGCCTTCCTTGCCACCCACCACCAGGTTCAGCAGGGCGCCAGGCTTGTTCATGTTGAAGACCCGCACCGGCATGTCATGGTCCCGCACCAGGCAGATAGCGGTCAAATCCATCACGCCGAGCTTCTGGTCGAGCGCATCATCATAGGACAGCTGCTCGTACTTGACCGCATCGGCGTGCTTGACGGGATCCTTGTCGTAGACCCCGTCCACCTTGGTGGCCTTGACCACCACGTCGGCGTCGATCTCGATGCCACGCAGGCAGGCCGCGGAGTCGGTGGTGAAGAAGGGGTTGCCGGTGCCGGCCGAGAACATCACCACGTCGCCGGAGGTCAGGTAGCGGATGGCGGTGCGACGGTCGTAATGCTCCACCACGCCGCTCATGGGAATCGCCGACATCACCCGCGAACGGATGTTGGAGCGCTCCAGGGCGTCGCGCATGGCCAGGGCGTTCATTACGGTGGCCAGCATGCCCATGTGGTCGCCGGTGACGCGGTCCATGCCCGCCTCGTGCAGGGCCGCACCGCGGAACAGGTTGCCGCCGCCGACCACGATGCCGACCTGAACGCCGATCCCCACCAGCTGGCCGATCTCCAGCGCCAGGCGATCCAGCACCTTGGGGTCGATGCCGAAGTCGGCATCTCCGGTGAGGGCCTCACCGGACAGCTTGAGCAGGATGCGCTTGTACTTGGACACCTCGGAACGGGATTTCTCGGGCTTGCTGGGGGCGGGTTGATCGGCGCTGGTCATGGGATGTCTCCGGGATTCTCGACGCATGGGACCTGGTGGGGGTGGCCGGATCTACCGGCCGGATACGCGATGGCGTGCGCTTACGCGCACGCCATCGTCACTCTGGAACCTGCGACCTTAGCTGCGCTTGGCCTGTTCCATGACTTCTGTGGCGAAGTCGACCTCTTCCTTCTCGATGCCCTCGCCCACTTCGAAGCGGGTGAAGCCGATCACTTCGCCGCCGGCGGCCTTGGCGAACTCGGCCACGGTCTGGTCGGGGTTCTTGACGAAGGCCTGCTCGGTCAGGCTGTTCTCGGCCAGGTACTTCTTCAGGCGGCCCTGAACCATCTTCTCGGCGATCTGCTCGGGCTTGCCGGCCATGTCCGGCTGAGCCAGGATGATCGCCTTCTCGGCGTCCAGCTGCTCCTGAGGCATGTCCTCGGGATGCGCCACGGTCGGGTTGATGGCGGCGACGTGCATGGCGACGTCACGGGCCGTCTCGGCGTTGCCGCCCTTGAGCACGGTCATTACGCCGATGCGGCCACCGTGGACGTACTCGCCCACCAGGTTGCCGTCGCCGGCCTCGACGACGACGCAGCGACGCACGCTGATGTTCTCGCCGATCTTCTGCACCAGCTGCTCGCGAACGGTCTCGAGCTCGCCGTCCATCACGGCGGCCACGTCTTCGCTCTTGGCGGTGAAGAAGGCGTTGGCGATCTTCTCGGCGAAGGCCGTGAAGTTCTCGTCACGGGCGACGAAGTCGGTCTCGGAGTTAATCTCGACCATCACGCCGTAGCTGCCGTCATCGGCCACACGGGTGACCACGGCGCCTTCGGCGGCGGTGCGGCCGGCCTTCTTGGCGGCCTTGAGGCCGGAGTTCTTGCGCAGGTTATCGATCGCCTGCTCGATGTCACCATCGGTTTCGGTGAGTGCCTTCTTGCACTCCATCATGCCGAGCCCGGTACGCTCGCGCAGTTCCTTGACCTGGGAGGCGCTGATAGCTGCCATGGTAGTGTCCTCTGAATGGTTCGACCTGGAATAATAGCGGAGAAGAAGCGAGAAAAGGGGGCCTGGGCCCCCTTGCGCCTGTCCGGCGAGCCGTCACCGAAGCGACGGCAGACGGGCCGGCCCAGGCGGGCCGACGATCACTCGGCGGCCGCGTCGCTCTGGCTCTCTTCGGCTTCGGTCACCTCGACGAACTCGTCGGGACGACCTTCCTTAGCACGGGCGCAGGCGTCGGCGACGGCCTTGACGTAGATCTGGATGGCGCGGATGGAGTCATCGTTGCCCGGGATCACGTAGTCGACGCCATCGGGGTTGGAGTTGGTGTCCACCACGCCGATGACCGGGATGCCCAGCTTGTTCGCCTCGTTGATGGCGATGCGCTCGTGATCGACGTCGATCACGAACAGGGCATCGGGCAGGCCGCCCATTTCCTTGATACCGCCCACAGACCGCTCGAGCTTGTCCTGCTCGCGGGTCGCCATCAGCACTTCCTTCTTGGTCAGCTTCTCGAAGGTGCCATCTTCGTGCATGGCCTCGAGTTCGCGCAGACGCTTGATGGAGACGCGGATGGTCTTGTAGTTCGTCAGCATGCCGCCGAGCCAGCGGTGGTTGACGAACGGCTGACCGACGCGGTTAGCCTCTTCCTTGATGATCTTGCTCGCGCTGCGCTTGGTGCCGACGAACATGATCTTGTTGTTGGCCGCTGCCATCTTCTCGACCACATCGATGGCCTCGTTGAGGGCCGGCAGAGTGTGCTCGAGGTTGATGATGTGAATCTTGTTGCGGGCACCGAAGATGAACTTGGACATCTTCGGGTTCCAGTACTTGGTCTGGTGACCGAAGTGAGCACCTGCTTTGAGCAGGTCACGCATGTTGACGTGTGCCATGGATGACTCCTGGAAAATCGGGTTAGGCCTCCACGCACCCCATGGATCCGACCGTCGCGTCATCGAGGATGGCCACGACAGCACCCGGGACCATGTGCCGGTGCATGTGTGTTTTCAAGGCATTGCATTGATTGACGCACTCCCTCGTGCCTCGCCGAGGTGCCGATGGACCGACATGGGCTCCGCGATTGCAGGAAAGCGCGCAGCTTTATACCATGGATGGCCTCCAAGATGAAGTCACCCGCTCCCCGTCCCTGCCGTTTTCCGGGCGGCCCCACCGCTGATTCGAGATTCCATGAACGTACCCATCAAGACGCCCGACGAGATCGAGAAGATGCGCGAAGCCGGCCGCCAGGCCGCCAGCGTGTTCGAGATGATCATCCCGCACGTGAAGGCCGGCGTGAGCACCGGCGAACTCGACCGGCGCTGCCACGACTTCATCGTCAACGAGCTCGGCTCGACCCCCGCGCCGCTGAACTATCACGGCTTTCCCAAGTCGATCTGCACCTCGATAAACCACGTGGTCTGCCACGGCATCCCCGATGACGCCAAGAAGCTCAAGAAAGGCGACATCATGAACATCGACATCACCGTGAAGACCGCCGACGGCTATCACGGCGACACCAGCATGATGTTCATCGTCGGCGAAAGCATCCAGGGCGAGCGCCTGTGCCGCGTCACCCAGGAGTGCCTCTACCGCAGCATGGCCCTGGTGCGCCCGGGCGCGCGCCTGTCCGAACTGGCCCGCGCCATCCAGTCCCACGCCGAGGAGAACGGCTACTCGGTGGTGCGCGACTTCTGCGGCCACGGGATCGGCGCCGGCTTCCACGAGGACCCGCAGATCCTGCACTACGACGGCTACGCCCCCGAGGCCGATATCGCCCTCGAAGAGGGCATGTGCTTCACCATCGAGCCGATGATCAACGTCGGCAGCCACCAGACCAAGGTGCTGCGCGATGGCTGGACGGCCGTGACCAAGGACAAGGGCCTCACCGCCCAGTGGGAGCACACGCTACTGGTCACCGCGACGGGGGTCGAGGTGTTGACCGCGCGTAGCGACGAAGACCTCTCCTTCCTCGACCGCTGAGTCGACGCCATGCTGCTGCACCACTATCGCTTCGTGCCCGACCAGAGCCTCTTCGACGTCGAGGCCTTCCGGGCCGAACTCGCCGGCGAGCGTTCCCCCATCGCCCCCTTCAAGGCGGCGCTGCGGAGCATCCAGGCCCGCCTCGACGAGCGCTTCCGCGCCGGTGCCGACATCCGCGATCTGGTGCACGGCCGGGCCTGGTGCCTGGACCGCCTGCTGGCCATCGCCTGGGAGCAGCACGACTGGCCCGACGAGGGCGTGGCGCTGCTCGCCGTGGGGGGCTACGGCCGCGGCGAGCTGCATCCCCACTCCGACGTCGACCTGCTGCTGCTACTCGAGGCGGACGACGACGCGCCCTACCGCGAGCCGCTGACCGCCTTCATCACCTTCCTGTGGGACATCGGCCTGGAGATCGGTCACAGCGTGCGCTCGCTCACCGACTGCGAGCGCGAGGCCGAGGCCGACGTGACGGTGATCACCAACCTGCTCGAGACCCGCACCCTGGCCGGCCCCGAGCGGCTGCGCGAGGCGATGCAGGCGCGGCTTGCCACCGACCGGCTATGGCCGGCGGATCGCTTCTTCGAGGCCAAGTGGCAGGAACAGATCAGCCGCCACTACCGCTACAACAACTCCGAGTACCACCTCGAGCCCAACATCAAGAGCTCACCCGGCGGGCTACGCGACATCCAGATGATCGGCTGGGTGGCCAAGCGCCACTTCGACACCCAGCGCTACGAGGACCTGGTCGCCGGCAGCTTCATGAACGATGCCGAGCTGCGCATCCTGAGCCAGGGCCAGGCCTTCCTGTGGCAGGTCCGCTACGCCCTGCACATGCTCACCGACCGGGCCGAGGATCGGCTGCTGTTCGACCACCAGCGCACCATCGCCGAGCTGTTCGGCTTCCGCGACACTCCGGAACGCCTGGCCGTCGAGCAGTTCATGAAGCGCTACTATCGCCACGTCACGGCGCTGGCCGGGCTCAACGACATGCTCCTGCAGCACTTCGACGAGGCCATCCTGCACGCCGGCCAGGCGCTGCCCACGGTGCCGCTCAACGAGCGCTTCGAGATCAAGGGCGGCTACATCCAGGCGCGCTCGCGCAACGTCTTCCACAAGCGCCCCTCGGCGCTGCTCGAGCTCTTCCTGCTGATGGCCGAGCATCCGGAGATCGAGGGCGTGCGTGCCGCCACCATCCGCCTGCTGCGCGACAATCGCCACCAGATCGACGATCTCTATCGCGACGACCTGCGCCACCAGAGCCTGTTCATGGCCCTGCTGCGCTCCGGCGGCAACGTCGCCCGCCAGCTCAGGCGCATGAACCGCTACGGCCTGCTCGGCAAGTACCTGCCCGAGTTCGGCCAGGCCGTGGGGCTGATGCAGCACGACCTCTTCCACATCTACACCGTGGACGCCCACACCCTGCGCCTGCTCAAGTGCATCCACGGCTTTCGCAAGCCGGAGGCCCGCGAGGAGTACCCGGTGGCCGCCACCCTGATCCACCAGCTGCCCAAGCTGGAGCTTCTGTGGATCGCCGGGCTCTACCACGACATCGGCAAGGGCCGCGGCGGCGACCACTCGATCCTCGGCGCCCGGGACGCCGAGCGCTTCTGCGAGCGCCACGGGCTCTCCAGCCGCGACACCCGCCTGGTCAGCTGGCTGGTGGAGCACCACCTGATGATGTCCATGGTGGCCCAGAAGCGCGACATCACCGACCCCGACGTGATCGCCGAGTTCGCCCGCCTGGTCGGCGACGAGACCCGGCTCGACTACCTCTACGTGCTGACGGTGGCCGACATCAACGCCACCAACCCGACGCTGTGGAACGGCTGGCGGGCCTCGCTGCTGCGCCAGCTGCACGGCGAGACCAAGCGCGCCCTGCGCCGTGGCCTGGAGAACCCCCTGGAGCGCGACGACTGGGTGCAGGAGACGCGCAGCGAGGCCCACTCGCTGCTCGCCACGGTGGGCGCCGACATGGCCCGAGTCGACCGGCTCTGGGAGTCGCTCGGCGAGGACTATTTCTTGCAGTACGCGCCCAGCGAGATCGTCTGGCAGACCCAGGGCATCCTCGACCACGGCGCGAGCCAGCTGCCGCTGATCCTGATCAACGCCCCCACCGACGACATGGCCGAGGGCGGCACCAAGGTGTTCATCCACACCCGCTCGGTGGACGATCTGTTCGCCGCCACTGCCGCCGCCATGGACCAGCTGGGGCTGTCGATCCACGATGCCCGCATCGCCACCTCCAGCAACGACTGGACGCTGAACACCTTCATCGTGCTCGACGATCACGGCCAGGCGATCCGCGACCGCGAGCGCATCGCGGCGATCCGTCGCCACCTGGTGGAGGAACTCGACGATCCGGACGACTACCCGCAGATCGTCACCCGCCACACCCCGCGCCAGCTCAAGCACTTCCGCGTTCCTACCGAGGTCAGCATCGAGCAGGACCCGGCCAACGAGCGCACCCTGCTCGAGGTGGTCGCCCCCGACCGCCCCGGCCTGCTCGCCCGGGTCGGACGCATCTTCATGGAGCAGGACATCGCCCTGTCGGCGGCCAAGATCGCGACCCTCGGCGAGCGGGTCGAGGACGTCTTCTTCATCACCGACAAGGCCGGCGCGCCGCTCACCGATCCCGAGCGGCAGCAGCGGCTGCGTGAGCGGCTCATTGAGGTGCTCTCGGTCGCCGGATGAGCGCGAGGGGCGGCCGGCGTTTGAGGCCGCCCCGGGGCTTCCCTATAATCGACGCCCTCCCCGCCCGTGCGCCTCACCCCGTGCGGGGTCATCACCGATAACGACGCCGGCGCTCGAACGCCCAAGGCGCACCTGGACACCCATGAACCCCGATCTCGACGCCCTCAAGCCCTACCCCTTCGAGAAGCTCGCCGCCCTCAGGGCCGGCGTGACACCGCCCGAGGGGGTCTCGCCCATCTCGCTGACGATCGGCGAGCCCCAGCACGCGCCCTACGCCGCCGCTCTCGAGACGCTCGACGAGCACCGCCAGGCCTTCGCCCGCTACCCGGCCACCGCCGGCATCCCGGAGCTGCGTGGCGCCATCGCCGACTGGGCGACCCGGCGCTTCGGCCTGGCGGGCCTCGACGCCGACCAGCAGGTGCTGCCGGTCAACGGCACCCGCGAGGCGATCTTCGCCTTCGTGCAGGCGGCGCTGGATCGTAGCCGCCCGGCCCGGGTGGCCATGCCCAACCCGTTCTACCAGATCTACGAGGGGGCGACTCTGCTCGCCGGCGGCCAGCCGCTCTACCTGGACTGCCGCGCCGAGACGGGCTTTCGCCCGGATGTTGATGCGGTACCGGCGGAGACCTGGCGCGAGGTCCAGCTGGTGTTCGTCTGCTCGCCGGGCAATCCGACGGGGGCGGTGACGCCGTTCGCGGAGTTCAAACGACTGCTCGAGCTCGCCGACGAGCATGATTTCATCATCGCCTCCGACGAGTGCTATTCCGAGCTCTACCTGGACGAGGCCGCGCCGCCCCCCGGGCTGCTCGAGGCCTGCGCGCGCCTGGGCCGCCACGACTACCGGCGCTGCCTGGTGTTCCACTCGCTGTCCAAGCGCTCCAACCTGCCGGGGCTGCGCTCGGGCTTCGTGGCCGGCGATGCCGCGCTGATCGCGCCCTTCCGGCGCTACCGCACCTATCACGGCTGCGCCATGTCGCTGCCGCTGCAGCACGCCTCCATCACCGCCTGGAGCGACGAGGACCACGTGCGCGCCAACCGCGACGCCTACCGCGAGAAGTTCGCCGCGGTCACCGAGATCCTCGCCCCGGTGCTAGACTTCCCCGCCCCCGAGGCGGGCTTCTACCTGTGGCCCGCGGTGCCGGGCGGCGACGACTCGGCCTTCGCCCGCGCGCTCTACGCCGAGGAGAACGTCGGCGTGCTGCCCGGCAGCTATATGGGTCGTCCCGCTACCGACGACGGAATGGGTCGTCCCGCTATCGACGACGAAAGGGGGCGCCCGGGACACGATGGCACCAATCCCGGCGCCGGGCGCCTGCGCCTGGCCCTGGTAGCCGAGGTGGAGGCCACCGCCGAGGCCGCGCGCCGGATTCGCCGCTTCATCGAGAGGAGCCCCCGATGCTGACGCTCTATGTGATCAAGAACTGCGACACCTGCCGCCGCGCGCGCAAGGCCCTGGAGGGTGTGGGCATGCCCTTCCAGGTCCATGACCTGCGCGAGGACGGCCTCTCGGCCCCGCTGCTGGAGCACATCCTGCACCGGGTGCCGCTCATGGAGGTGCTCAACAAGCGCAGCACCACCTGGCGCCAGCTCGACGACGAGGAGAAGGAGAACCTCGACGCCAACTCGGCCCGCGAGCTGCTGCTGGCGCACCCCACCCTGCTCAAGCGACCGCTGCTGGAGAACGGCGACGAGATCCTCGTCGGCTACCGCGACGGCGACTACGACTCACTCTAGGGGCCCGAGTGCCCCTCCCCACGCTTTCAGAGGACACCCCCATGCTGAGCTTTGCACTCGGAATCGGCACCCAGAACACCCAGGGCGACTGGCTGGAGATCTACTACCCGACCCCGCTGCTCGGCCCGGACGCGAGCCTGGTGGCCGCCGCCGCCGAGGTGCTCGACGCCCCCGACGGCAACGCCGCGGTGAGCTTCCTGCCCGAGCAGTGCGGCGCGCTGGCCGGGGCGCTGCGTGACGCCGGCCACCCGGAACAGGCCGAGCTGGCCGAGACCCTGGCGGCCAGCCAGCGTCCGCTGGTGGCGATGTTCCTCGACGTCGATGCCCCGCCGCAGAGCGCCCCGGAGGTCTACCTCAAGCTGCACCTGCTCTCCCATCGCCTGGTCAGGCCCCACGGCCTGGATCTCACCGGCATGTTCGGCCTGCTGCGCAACATCGCCTGGTCCAGCGAAGGTGCGATCGACATCGAGGAGCTGCCGGCTCGTCGCCTCAAGGCTCGCCTGGAAGGGCGCCCGCTCTCCGTGGACTGCGTCGACAAGTTCCCCAAGATGACCGACTACGTGGTGCCGACCGGCGTGCGCATCGGCGACACCGCCCGGGTGCGCCTGGGCGCCTACCTCGGCGAGGGCACCACGGTGATGCACGAGGGCTTCGTCAACTTCAACGCCGGCACCGAAGGCCCGGGCATGATCGAGGGCCGCATCTCCGCCGGCGTGATGGTCGGCAAGGGCTCGGATCTCGGCGGCGGCTGCTCGACAATGGGCACTCTCTCCGGCGGCGGCAACATCGTCATCAAGGTTGGCGAAGGCTGCCTGATCGGCGCCAATGCCGGCATCGGCATCCCGCTGGGCGATCGCTGCACCGTGGAGTCCGGCCTCTACCTCACCGCCGGGGCCAAGGTCACCGTGCTCGATGATCAGGGCCAGGTCGCCAGCACCGTGGCCGCCCGCGAGCTGGCCGGCCAGGACGACCTGCTGCTGCGCCGCAACTCCCAGAACGGCCGCATCGAGTGCCTCACCAACAAGAGCGCCATCGCGCTGAACGAGGCGCTGCATGCCCACAACTGAGGCCGCCGAACTCTCGCCGACCCTGGCGCTCGCCTGCGAGCTGATCCGGCGTCCCTCGGTGACGCCGGATGACCTGGGCTGCCAGGCGCTGATGATCGAGCGCCTGGAGGCGCTCGGCTTCCACATCGAGCGCCTGCCGTTCGGCGACGTGGAGAACTTCTGGGCCACCCGCGGCCACCATGGCCCGCTGCTGGCCTTCGCCGGCCACACCGACGTGGTGCCGAGCGGCCCGCACCTGCACTGGGACACCCCGCCCTTCGAGCCCGTCATCGACGACGACGGCATGCTCAGGGGCCGCGGCGCCGCCGACATGAAGGGCAGCCTGGCGGCGATGGTCACCGCGGTGGAGCGCTTCATCGCGGCCCACCCGGATCATCACGGGCGGATCGGCTTTCTGATCACCTCCGACGAGGAGGGCCCGGCGGTGGACGGCACCCGCGCCGTGGTCGAGCACCTGCGCGAGACCCACGACCGCCTCGACTACTGCATCGTCGGCGAGCCCTCCTCCACCGACCGCCTCGGCGACGTCATCAAGAACGGCCGGCGCGGCTCGCTGGGCGGCGTGCTGCACGTCAAGGGCATCCAGGGTCACGTGGCCTACCCGCACCTGGCGCGCAATCCCATTCACCAGGCGATGCCCGCCCTGGACGCCCTGACCCACGAGCACTGGGACGAGGGCAACGCCTTCTTCCCGGCGACCAGCTTCCAGATCTCCAACCTCCGCTCGGGCACCGGCGCCACCAACGTCATCCCCGGCGACGTGGAAGTGGTGTTCAACTTCCGCTTCTCCACCGAGGTGACCCACGAGCAGCTCAAGACCCGCACCGAAGCGCTGCTCGATGCCCATGGCCTCGACTACCGGCTGGACTGGACGCTCAACGGCGAGCCCTTCCTGACCGCCGAGGGCGACCTGGTCGAGGCCGCCGTGGCCGGCGTGGAGGATGCCGTGGGGATCCGACCGACGCTCTCCACCTCCGGGGGCACCTCCGACGGGCGCTTCATCGCCACCCTGGGCAGCCAGGTGGTCGAGCTCGGCCCCTGCAACGCCACCATCCACCAGGTCAACGAGCGGGTGCGCGCCGCCGACCTCGACGACCTGAGCCAAGTCTACGAGGCAATCCTCGCACGGCTCTTCGTCAACGGCACGGCGCGGCCCTGAGGCACCCATGGAATCCTATCCCGATATCGAGATCTATCTGGCCCGCGGCGACATTGCGCGCCTGAACGCCTGGCTCGCCGAGGCCATCGGCGCCGAGGCGCTGGCCCCGGCCGGCAAGCGCCAGTGGCGCACCCGCGGCGGGACGGACGAGACGCCGGTGCCGGTGCTGCTGATGGAGAAGGCCGCCGACGGCTTCGCCAGCCTGTGGTTCGACAGCTCGCACACGCCCTGGGCGACGGACGCCGAGTGCGCCCGCGAGGCCGCCCGACGGCTGGAGTGCGAGGTGCGCTGCTCGCTGGGCGGCTGGCAGCCCGGCGACGATCCGGACCGCTTCCTGCAGGTGCTGCCCGACGGCACCGAGCGGCCGATCGACTGGCCCGACTCCGGCCAGTGAGCCCAAAACGACATCGCCCCGCTCGAGGCGGGGCGATGTCTACAGGCTTGCATCCAGCGGCCTTTCCAAGCCAGAAGCTGCCGAGCGATGACCAGGCTAGGCGGAAGTGCGGCGTGAGAGCGGAGTTTACGTTAGTAAATGAGCATCTCGACCGGGCTCGCGCGCGAGTCGCGCCTCCAACAACGCCTGGGCGAGCGCAGGCGCTTCGATTCACGTAATCACGGTGACGTCGTCGGCCTGCAGCCCCCGCTCATTCTGGATGACGTGGTAGCGCACCTTCTGGCCCTCGGCCAGGGTGCGATGCCCGCGCCCGCGAATGGCTCGGAAGTGCACGAAGACATCCTCGCCGTCGTCGCGGGTGATGAAGCCGTAACCCTTGTTGACGTTGAACCACTTGACCTCGCCGATCTCGCGATCGTCGTCCTCGACCTCGGCCAGGTTGACCAATTGCGGCGTCAGCGCGTTGAGCGCCAGGGTGGCGATCAGCAGCACCAGAAACACCGCGACCGCGGTGGCAAAATAGACCGCGGCAACGCCGCCGACCTCGAGACTGGCAAACAGCTCACGGGACAACACGCCGCCGGTGAGATGGACGAGCAGGGCGATCAGCAGCGGCGCCGGAGCGGCCAGCAGCAGGCTGATGAGACTGCAACGAAACACGACCTTTCGATTCATGGACCTGTAAAACTCTCTAGTAGTGGTGAAAGGAAGAAAGGGACCCTCATGCATGAAGGTGCCACGATGAACGGCGACACGCAGCACAAGGATTCTATCATGAGCGATGCAACGACGCCTGACGAGCTGGCCCGCCGCCTGGAGGCCCTCGAGAGCCGGATCGCCTACCAGGAGCACTGGCTCGACACCCTGGACGAGGCCGTGACCGGCCAGGAACGGCGCCTGACCCAGCTCGAGCGGATCAATGCGCTGATGCAGGAGCGGCTGCGCGACCAGCAGCGGACACTGCAGGAGGGCGATGCGGCGGCCTCCCGCCCCGAGGACGAGCGGCCGCCGCACTACTAGCCACAAGCGCCGAGCGCCGAGCGCCGAGCGCCGCAGAATCATCGCTTAGGCCCGGCTTGCATCAACCATTGACCCCGCTGGCTTTCACAACCAACGGGGTCAATGTTGTTTCAGCACCAACAACTCTGCGGGCACTTGTCAGCTTGGCGCTCGGCGCTTACGACTTGGCGCTATCAGAGCTCGTCGAGGTAGCGCTCGGCGTCCAGCGCCGCCATGCAGCCGGTGCCGGCGGACGTCACGGCCTGGCGGTAGACATGGTCCATGACGTCGCCGGCGGCGAACACGCCCGGCACGCTGGTGGCGGTGGCGTTGCCCGCAAGGCCGGACTGCACCCGGATGTAGCCGCCGGCCATCTCCAGCTGCCCCTCGAAGATGCCGGTGTTGGGGCTGTGGCCGATGGCGATGAACACCCCCGGTGCCTCCAGCTCCCTGGTCTCGCCGGTCTCGGTGGAGCGAAGCCGCACGCCGGTCACGCCGCTGTTGTCGCCCAGCACCTCGTCGAGGGTCTGGTTCCACTCGAGCACCACGTTGCCGTTCTCGGCCTTCTCGAAGAGCTTGTCCTGGAGGATCTTCTCGGCGCGCAGGCTATCGCGTCGATGCACCAGGGTCACCTTCGAGGCGATGTTGGAGAGGTAGAGCGCCTCCTCCACCGCGGTGTTGCCGCCGCCAACCACCACGACCTCCTGCTTGCGATAGAAGAAGCCGTCGCAGGTCGCGCAGGCCGAGACGCCCTGGCCCATGAACGCCTGCTCGGAGGGCAACCCCAGGTAGCGGGCGCTGGCGCCGGTGGCGATGATCAGCGCATCACAGGTATAGGTGCCGCCATCGCCCTTCAGGGTATAGGGCTTCTCACGCAGCTCGACCTCGCTGATGTGATCGAACAGCACCTCGGTGTCGAAGCGCTCGGCGTGGCGCTTCATGCGCTCCATCAGCTCGGGGCCCTGAACGCCTTCGTCATCGCCCGGCCAGTTGTCGACATCGGTGGTGGTGGTCAGCTGACCGCCGGCCTGGATACCGGTGATCAGCAGCGGCTTGAGGTTGGCGCGGGCCGCATAGACGGCCGCCGTGTAGCCGGCGGGGCCGGAGCCGAGGATGATCAGGCGTTCGTGACGCGCGTCGCTCATGGAATGACCTCGTGGAGTCGGGAGTGGCACAGTGGGCTGGGCGATGCCGACGCATGCCGGCATGGCTCAGGCCGCTGGGGCCAGTGCGGTGAGCCCGACGATGCGATGTTCTTGCGGCCCCGGAGAGCAGCGCCGACTAGAGCACGTCGTCGTCACGCCCCAGCGAAAGCGAGTCGAGCTCGCCGCTGACCGGCGAGACATCGATGCGCAGCTGGATCGGGGCACAGCACCGCGGGCAATCTTCCCAGGTGGCGTGACTGCCCTGGGAGAGATCGACCAGCAGGTCGAACGGCGTATCGCAGTAGGGGCAGTGCACCTCCCGCGACTCGAGCTGTTCCTCGTTCATTCGACGTTCACCGCCCTCGTGTGATGTTGCAGCAATATGGAGGGCCAGGCCCGCCATTTCAAGGGCGTCCGGCCACTGCCGGTCCCGGGCAGCGCTTGAAAACGCCTTCTATCATGACCATGTACCGAGGAGGTGCCAGGATGGTGCCCCCTACTCCCCGCGATGCGAAAGGAGGACAGACAGCATGAGCAACGACTCCCTACCGGATACCATGGAGACGCTGGACGCCGGCGGCCATACCTACCACTTCCACAGCCTGCCCAAGGCCGCCGAGGCGCTCGGCAACATCGACCGCCTGCCCAAGACGCTGAAGATCCTGCTGGAGAACCAGCTGCGCTTCGCCGATGACGATAGCGTCGAGCGCGAGGACCTGCAGGCGCTGGTCGACTGGCAGCAGCAGGGCCACTCCGATCGCGAGATCGGCTATCGTCCGGCCCGGGTGCTGATGCAGGACTTCACCGGTGTGCCCGGCGTCGTCGACCTGGCCTCCATGCGCGCCGCGGTGGAGTCGCTCGGCGAGGATCCCGCCCGCATCAACCCGCTCTCCCCGGTGGACCTGGTCATCGATCACTCGGTGATGGTCGACAAGTTCGGCAACCCCACGGCGTTCAAGGACAACGTGGCCATCGAGATGGAGCGCAACCACGAGCGCTACGAATTCCTGCGCTGGGGCCAGCAGGCCTTCGACAACTTCCGCGTGGTGCCGCCCGGCACCGGCATCTGCCACCAGGTGAACCTGGAGTACCTGGGCCAGACCGTGTGGACCAAGGAGCAGGACGGCAAGACCCTGGCCTACCCCGACACCCTGGTCGGCACCGACTCCCACACCACCATGATCAACGGCCTGGGCGTGCTCGGCTGGGGCGTCGGCGGAATCGAGGCCGAGGCGGCCATGCTCGGCCAGCCGGTCTCGATGCTGATTCCCGAGGTGGTCGGCTTCAAGCTCACCGGCAAGCTGCGCGAGGGCATCACCGCCACCGATCTGGTGCTGACCGTCACCGAGATGCTGCGCAAGAAGGGCGTGGTGGGCAAGTTCGTCGAGTTCTACGGCGACGGCCTCAAGGACCTGCCGCTGGCCGACCGCGCCACCATCGCCAACATGGCGCCGGAGTACGGCGCGACCTGCGGCTTCTTCCCGGTGGACGACGAGACCCTCACCTACATGCGCCTGACCGGCCGCGACGACGCGCAGCTGGCGCTGGTCGAGGCCTACAGCAAGGCGCAGGGCCTGTGGCGCGAGCCCGGCGATGAGCCGATCTTCAGCGACACCCTGGCGCTGGACATGACCGAGGTCGAGGCGAGCCTGGCCGGCCCCAAGCGGCCCCAGGACCGGGTCACCCTGAAGGACATGAAGACCACCTTCGCGACGCTGCTGGCCGACAACGGCGACAAGGCCACGGAGGAAGAGCAGGGCAACTGGCAGTCCGAGGGCGGCCAGACCGCCGTGGGCGTCGAGGAGAGCTACGAACACCACACCAGCCAGGACGTCGACCTCGACGGCAAGAGCTTCAAGCTCAACCCGGGCGCCGTGGTGATCGCCGCCATCACCTCCTGCACCAACACCTCCAACCCCAGCGTGATGATGGCCGCCGGCCTGCTGGCCAGAAAGGCTCGCGAGAAGGGGCTCACCACCCAGCCCTGGGTCAAGACCTCGCTGGCGCCGGGCTCCAAGGTGGTCACCGACTACCTGGCAGCCGGCGGCGTGCAGGAGGACCTGAATGCCTTGGGCTTCAACCTGGTGGGCTACGGCTGCACCACCTGCATCGGCAACTCCGGCCCGCTGGCCGAGCCCATCGAGGAGGCCATCAACGGCAGCGACATGACCGTCGCCTCGGTGCTCTCAGGCAACCGTAACTTCGAGGGCCGCGTACATCCGCTGGTCAAGACCAACTGGCTCGCCTCGCCGCCCCTGGTGGTCGCCTATGCGCTGGCCGGTAACGTTCAGCGCGACCTGACCCGCGACCCGCTGGGCACCGACCAGGACGGCGAGCCGGTGTTCCTCAAGGACATCTGGCCGAGCCAGGCGGAGATCGCCGAGGCCGTGGAGCAGGTCAACACCGAGATGTTCCGCAAGGAGTACGCCGAGGTCTTCGACGGCGACGAGGTCTGGAAGGCCATCGAGGTACCGCAGAGCAAGGTCTACCAGTGGTCCGAGGACTCCACCTACATCCAGCACCCACCCTTCTTCGAAGGCATGGGCCGCACCCCCGAGGCCATCGAGGACGTCAAGGACGCCCGGGTGCTCGCCATGCTGGGCGACTCGGTGACCACCGACCACATCTCCCCCGCCGGCGCCATCAAGCCCGATAGCCCCGCCGGGCGCTACCTGCAGGAACACGGCGTCAAGCCGGTGGACTTCAACTCCTACGGCTCGCGGCGCGGCAACCACGAGGTGATGATGCGCGGCACCTTCGCCAACGTGCGCATCAAAAACGAGATGCTCGACGGCGTGGTCGGCGGCGAGACGCGCCACGTGCCGAGCGGCGAGCAGATGGCGATCTACGATGCCGCCATGCAATACCAGCAGGAAGGCACACCGCTGGTGGTGATCGCTGGCAAGGAGTACGGCACCGGCTCCAGCCGCGACTGGGCGGCCAAGGGCACCCGCCTGCTCGGCGTGCGCGCGGTGCTGGCCGAATCCTACGAGCGCATCCACCGCTCCAACCTGATCGGCATGGGCGTGGTGCCGCTACAGTTCCCGGAGGGAGAGAGCCGCACGACGCTGGGCCTGACCGGTGACGAACAGGTCTCCATCGAGGGGCTCGGTGAGCTCACGCCCGGCGGCAAGGTCAAGGTGACCATCAAGAGCGACAAGGGCGAGAAGAAGATCGAGGCGCTGTGCCGCATCGATACCGCCAACGAGCTGGAGTACTACCGCCACGGCGGCATCCTCCACTACGTGCTGCGCAAGATGATTGGGTCGGCCTGACACCAACGGGCGAGAGGCTGTCGGGGACAGGCCTAAGAGGGGGTCCGATGCCAAGGGTGAGGAGGATTCCTCCGAACGGGCTGGCCATGGATGGCCAGCACCGGCCCTGCTAGCGGAGCAGGATGCGAAAGTGACGCAGGGCATCGGTAGCGCCCAGGGGTGGGGTCACAGCGCCTCATCGATGGTCCGGCACCCCCGGGCCTGTCGCCGAAAGAGCCCGAGCCCTTCCACCATGACGAGCAACGAAAAGGCCCCGCCGGAAAACCGGCGGGGCCTATTTCATGCCCGGAATCCGCTCAGAAGGAGCGGCGACGATAGCGCCGATACTCCGGCGTCCAGCTGTTGCGCTCGATGGCCTGGCGCAGCTTGATGCCGTTGGTCTTCAGCGCCACGCCCTCGCCCTGGGCCTGGGCGGCGACGTCGAAGGCGATCGCCTTGGAGAGCTCGCGAATCTGTGAGAGCGGCGGCAGCAGCGCGCCCTTCCCTTCCTTGACCAGCGGCGCCTCGCGGGCCAGCGCTCGGGACGAGGCCATCAGCATGGCATCGGTGACCCGCTTCGCCCCGGCCGCCACCACGCCCAGGCCGATGCCCGGGAAGATGTAGGCGTTGTTGCACTGGGCGATGGGAATGCTCCGGCCGTCGTGCTCGACCGGCGGGAAGGGACTGCCGGTGGCGACCAGGGCCTGGCCATCGGTCCAGCGGATCACGTCCTCAGGCACCGCCTCGGCCCGGGAGGTGGGGTTGGAAAGCGGCATGATCAGCGGCATCTCGCAGTTGGCGTGCATGGCGCGCACCACCTCCTCGGTGAAGATGCCCGGCATGCCACAGACCCCGATCAGCACCGTGGGTTCGATCCGGCGTACCACCTCGAGCAGCGACTGGCCTTCCCACTCGGCCACCAGGGCCGGGTCGTGGGCGAGGCGCCCCTGGAATTCGCGCAGCCAGGCCTGCTCATTGGTGACCAGACCCTCGCGATCGACCATGTAGATGCGCGAGCGCGCCTCCTTCTCGGTCAGCCCCTCGGCCTGCATGGCCACCACCACCTGCTCGGCGATGCCGCAGCCGGCGGAGCCGGCGCCCACGAACACCACTCGCTGCTGGCCGATGCCCTCGTCGCGCGCCTGGCAGGCCGCCATCAGGGTGCCCACCACCACCGAGGCCGTGCCCTGGACGTCGTCGTTGAAGCAGCACAGCTGGTCACGATAGCGATCCAGCAGCGGCAGGGCGTTGGCCTGGGCGAAGTCCTCGAACTGCAGCAGCGCGTTCGGCCAGCGGCGCTTAACCGCGGTGATGAACTCCGCCATGAAGGCGTCGTACTCTTCCTGAGAGACCCGCCGGTGGCGCCAGCCCATGTACATGGGATCGTCGAGCAGCGCCTGGTTGTTGGTGCCCACGTCGAGCATGATCGGCTGGGTATAGGCCGGGCTGATACCGCCACAGGCGGTGTAGAGCGCCAGCTTGCCGATGGGGATGCCCATGCCGCCGATGCCCTGGTCGCCCAACCCCAGGATGCGCTCGCCGTCGGTGACCACGATCACCTTGACGTTGTCCTTGGTGGAGCTCCTGAGGATGTCGTCCATGCGATCGCGGTCGGGATAGGCGATGAAGAGACCGCGGTGGTTGCGATAGATGTTGGAGAACTCCTCGCACGCCTTGCCGACAGTGGGGGTGTAGATGATCGGCAGCATCTCCTCGAGATGCTCGGAGACCAGCCGGTAGTAGAGGGTCTCGTTGTCGTCCTGGATCGCCCGCAGGTAGATGTGCTTGTCGAGGTCGTTCTGGCACTGGCTGTACTGTCGATAGGCCCGTTCCGCCTGTTCCTCGATGGTCTCCACATTCTGTGGCAGCAGCCCGATCAGGTTGAACTCCAGGCGCTCCTCACGGGTGAAGGCACTGCCCTTGTTGAGCAGCGGCATCTCGAGCAGCGGTGGACCGGCATAGGGAATGTAGAGGGCGCGCTTGTGTTCGATGGTCATCTCTCGCCTCGATAGGGTGACTGGAACGGGCCGTTGGCGCTCTACCGGCGCCTTTGGCGACACTCTACCACGCCGAAAACAACGACGCCCCGGCCGGGGGCCGGGGCGCCTTGGATGCAGACGAAAACGCGGCTCAGCAGCCCTTCGCTGTCGACACCCGGGCGGCACGCCCGTCGAAGAAGAAGGGCCGCAGTTTGACCCCGAGCATGTTGCCCGCGAAGGCCGCCACCAGCCACACCCAGCCATGCAGGCTGCCGGAGGCGATGCCGCCAAAATAGGCGCCGATGTTGCAGCCGAACGCCAGGCGAGCCCCGTAGCCCAGCAGGATGCCGCCGATCACCGCGGCGAGCACCGAGCGCGCCGGGATGCGCAGGCTGGGGGCGAACTTGCCGGCGAGCGACGCTGCCACCAGGGCGCCGACCATGATGCCGACGTTCATCACCGTGGTGATGTCCCCCCACACGCTGGCCTCGAGCGCCCTGGCGTTCCATGGGGCCTGCCAGTAGCCCCACTGGCCGACGTCGCCGCCCAGCAGCTCGAAGCCCTTGGCGCCCCAGAGCGCGAAGGCCGAGGTCACCCCCCAGGGGCGGCCGGCGAGCGACAGGGTGGCGAAGTTGAGCAGCGCCAGCGCCACGGCGCCGGCCAGCAGCGGCCAGGGGCCGGTGAGCCAGCGCCGATTGCCGACATCGACCCGAGGCGCCTGCTCCAGCTGGCCGTGGCGGCGACGCTCCATCACCACGGTAAGCCCCGCGATGGCGGCGAACAGCGCAACACTGATCGCGATGCCGCCGCCGGCACCGGCGGTCTTGACCAGCGAGACCGGCTGGAAAGCTGGCAGGCTCTGCCACCAGGCGAAGTGGGCCGTGCCGATCACCGAGCCGACCACGAAGAACAGCAGGGTGATCAGCATGCGGGCGTTGCCGCCCCCGGCCGTGAACAGGGTACCGGAGGCGCAGCCGCCGCCCAGCTGCATGCCGAGCCCGAACAGGAAGGCGCCGACGATCACCGACACGCCGATGGGCGCCACGAAACCGGTGACGGACTGGCCGAACAGGCTGCCGTCCGAGAGCGCTGGGAAGAACAGCGCCACGGCGATGGCCAGCATCAGCATCTGCGCGCGCAGGCCGCGGCCACGACGCTCGGTGATGAAGACCCGCCAGGCGGAGGTGAAGCCGAAGGCGGCGTGGTAGAGCACCATGCCGAGCAGCCCCCCCACCACCATCAGCCCCCCTATACGGGCGCCGAAGGCGCTGCCCACGGCCAGCGCTCCCAGCAGCAGGCCGGCGGCGGCGAGGGTCGGCAGGGTCAGACGGGAGCGCCGCGACAGGGCGAGTTCACTCATGACGGAGCCTCCGGAGGCGTCTGGATCAGTGGTCAGGTTAGCGCGCAGACTAACGAATCCGGGGCAGAACGTGAAATCATCGTATGGATGGTTTTCATTCGATCCGGCAATAAAAGAGCCGGGCCCACAAGGGGCCCGGCCCGAGGCCGTGAGCATGGCTCAGGCGACGCTCAGACGAAGCGGCCGAGCCCCGCCGCCTGGCGCAGGCGATCCATGAAGGGCGCCGCCTCGGCACGGGCCCGCTCGGCGCCCTGGAGCAGCACTTGCTCGATATGACCGGGATCCTCCATCAGCCCCTGATAGCGCTCGCGGGGCTCGCGCAGCTGCTCGTTGAGCAGCTCGAAGACACGGTTCTTGGCCTCGCCCCAGCCGATGCCGTTGGCGTACTCGCCACGCATGGCCTTGGTCTCGTCGGCCGTCGCGAAGGCCGAGAAGATCTGGAACAGCGTGCAGCTCGCCGGGTCCTTGGGCTCGCCGGGCTCCAGGGAGTTGGTCTTGATCTTGCGCACCAGCTTCTGGAGTTTCTTCTCGGAGGCGAACAGCGGGATGGTGTTGTCGTAGCTCTTGGACATCTTGCGTCCATCGAGGCCGCCCAGCACCTCGACCTGCTCGTCGACCACCGCCTCGGGCTGGGTGAAGTACTGCCCCTTGTAGAGGTGATTGAAGCGCCCGCCGATGTCGCGCGCCATCTCGATGTGCTGGATCTGGTCGCGGCCCACCGGCACCTTGTGAGCGTTGAACATCAGGATGTCAGCCGCCATCAGCACCGGATAGCCGAACAGCCCCATGGTGATGCCCTTGTCCGGATCCTGATTGCCGGCGGCCTCGTTCTCGGCCACCGCCGCCTTGTAGGCGTGGGCGCGGTTCATCAGGCCTTTGGCGCAGACGCAGGAGAGCATCCAGGTCAGCTCCGGGATCTCCGGCACGTCCGACTGGCGGTAGAAGATGGCGTTATCGGTATCCAGCCCCAGCGCCAGCCAGGTGGCGGCGATCTCCAGGCGCGACTCCTGCACCCGCCGCGGATCCGGGCACTTGATCAGCGCATGCAGGTCGGCGAGGAAGTAGTAGGACTGGACGGACGGATCCTGGCTCGCCGCAATGGCGGGCTTGATCGCCCCCACGTAGTTGCCCAGGTGGGGCGTGCCGGTGGTGGTGATGCCGGTGAGGACACGGGTCTTGTCGGACGGTGCGATCATGAAAGCGGGACTCTGCTGACTCTCGAATGGCCGCTATGGTAACGCGAGGCCCCGGTCAAGGCGACCGGGGCGGGTTGAACCGGCACAAGCCCTGATCCGCGGCTTTTCCGGCGATAGGCCTCCAAGGAGGCGCTGTGAAACCCTCCATGGGCGCTACCGACGCCCTGCGGCGCTCTCGCATCCTGCTCCACTTGCAGGCCCGGTGCTGGCCATCCATGGCCAGCCCGTTCGGAGGAATCCTCCTCACCCCTGGCGTAGGACCTCCTTTACGGCCTATCCCCGGCGCCGCTTGCCTCGGTGGTGCACGCAGAGGTATCAGCCCAACAGCTTATCTGGCACGATGTACTCCAGTCCAAAAGCCTCGGCTACCGCCTGGTAGGTGACCTGGCCGTCATGGACGTTGAGGCCGGCGGTGAAGTGCGGGTCGTCGGCCAGGGCCTGCCGCCAGCCCTTGTCGGCCAGCGCCCGCACGAACGGCAGGGTGGCGTTGGTCAGCGCCTGGGTGGAGGTGCGCGCCACGGCGCCGGGCATGTTGGCCACGCAGTAGTGCACGACGCCATCGACGATATAGGTCGGCTCGGCGTGGGTGGTGGGCCGGCTGGTCTCGAAGCAGCCGCCCTGGTCGATGGCCACGTCCACCAGCACGCTGCCCGGCTTCATCTCGGCAAGCATCTCGCGGGTGATCAGCTTGGGCGCGGCGGCGCCGGGAATCAGCACGGCACCGACGATCAGGTCGCACTCGCGCACCGCCTCGTCGATGGCGTCGGCGGTGGAGAAGACGGTCTTCATGCGCCCCTGGTAGCGATCGTCCAGGGTCTCGAGGCGCGGGATGGAGGTGTCGAGCACCGTGACCTCGGCGCCCAGGCCCAGCGCCATGCGGGCGGCGTTCTCGCCCACCACGCCGCCGCCGATCACGGCCACCTTGGCCGGGGCTACGCCGGGCACGCCGGGCAGCAGCACGCCGGCCCCGCCCTGAGCCTTCTCCAGGCTGTGGGCGCCCGCCTGCACGGCCATGCGGCCGGCCACGGTGCTCATCGGCGCCAGCAGCGGCAGCCCGCCCTGACGATCGGTGACGGTCTCGTAGGCGATACAGGTGGCGCCGCTCTCCATGAGGCCGCGGGTCAGCGTCTCCTCGGCGGCCAGATGCAGGTAGGTGAAGAGCGTCTGGCCCTTGGCGAGCCGGGCGACCTCCTCGGCCTGGGGCTCCTTGACCTTGAGGATCAGCTCGGCCTCGCCCCAGACCTTCGCCACATCGGCCTCGAGGCGAGCCCCGGCGGCCTCATAGGCGGCGTCATGGAAGCCGGCGCCCTCGCCGGCCCCGGCCTGCACGGTGACCGCATGGCCACGGCCGACAAGCTCCCGGGCCCCCGAGGGGGTGAGGGCGACGCGGTACTCGTGGTTCTTGATTTCCTTGGGCACGGCGATCTGCATGGCACGCTCCTGCGTTGGGTGACGGAATCGGTGTTCCCCCATTACAGCACAGGCAGTCGATACACGAAGAGTCCACGCAAAAGAACAAAAAGGATGAGTAGACACCGGCTTTTTCACCGGAAAATCTTCTAGGAGAGAAGGCGTCTACAGAAAACCCTGTGGCCAGGGCCGAGCGGCAGTGACGATCACGCGGAGAGACGGGCATCTTCCCTGCCCGCGTGACGCGCTAGTCCCATCCCTCCCGGGTGGCACCGCAGTGCCAGCAGGTATCGAAGGCGCCCTCGAGGCGCTCGCCGCAACCGCTACAGGTCCAGGCCGGGCGCTCGCTTCCCCCATGGAGGGCCTGGCGGATCAACGCCTCGGCCCGCTCGCGGTTGTGGGCCGCCACCCAGACCTCCGGCTCGCACTCGCCCAGCGGCAATTCGCCGGCGCCGCCGCCCAGGGTCAGGTTGCGCAGCGCCACCGGAATGCCGGCCGCGGTCAGCACGTTATGCACGTGACTGACCAGCAGCGCATTGGAATGGGCGAAGGCGCGAACGTAGCCGGGCACCATCGCGAGCTAGTCCCGGAAGACGCGCACGCCCAGGGCCTTCAGGTAGGCGGTCTCGGGGATCGCCGGATGCACCGGATGATCCGGCCCCTGATGGCCCTGGAAGAGAATCTGGCCCTGGCGGTCCTGATGGCGCACCGCGCCGCGCACCACGTCCACCAGGCGCTCCGGCGCCAGGTGCATGGAGCACGAGGCCGAAAGCAGCAGGCCGTCGCGGCCGAGCAGGCGCATCGCCTCGCGGTTGAGCTTGCCGTAGGCACGCTCGCCGTTGGGGATGTCCTTGCGCTTGCGGATGAAGGCCGGCGGGTCGAGGATCACCACGTCGAACTCCTCTCCCTCGGCCTTGAGGGCGGCGAGCACCTCGAAGGCATCGCCTTCGCCCACCGACACCTGCTCATGCAGGCCGTTGAGGGTGGCGTTCTCGGCGACCCGCTCGAGGGCCGCGCCGGAGGCATCCACGCAGAACACTTCGCTGGCACCGCTGGCCGCGGCCTGCACGCCCCAGCCGCCGATGTAGCTGAACAGGTCGAGCACTCGCTTGCCGCCGACCAGGCCATTGAGCCAGGTGCGGTTGACCCGGTGATCATAGAACCAGCCGGTCTTCTGGCCATCGAGCACCGGCACGACGAAGCGCACGCCGTTCTCCTCCAGCAGCACCTGGTCGGGCAACTCGCCCTTCACCACCTCAATGTTCGCCTCGAGGCCCTCCTGGCGACGCCCGCTGGTGTCGTTACGGAACACCACGGCCGCCGGCGAGAGCACCTTCTCCAGGGCATCCAGCAGCTCGTCGGCTACGGCCTGCATGCCGGCGGTATTGAGCTGGACCACAACGACGTCGCCGAAGCGGTCGATGATCAGCCCCGGCAACAGGTCCCCCTCGCCGTGCACCAGGCGGTAGAAAGGCTTGTCGAAGAGCCGCTGGCGAAGGGCCAGCGCCTGGTTCAGGCGGTGCACCAGCAGCGAGCGGTCGAGCTCCTGCTTGGGATCGCGGGAGACCATCCGCGCGCAAATCAGCGAGTGCGGATTGACGTAGGCCACGCCCATGCCCTTGCCGTTGGCCGCCTCGACCACCACCTGCGTGCCGGGAACGATGTCCTTGAGTGGCGTGGCCTGGATGTCGATCTCGTTGGAGTAGAGCCACAGATGGCCGGCCTTGAGGCGACGGTCGGCATTCTTCTTCAGGCGCAGGGTGTGCTGGGTCATGAGGGGTCTCGCAAGGGAAAGAGGGGATCGATCAGGTCTGGCACTGGCCGCAGAACACGCTGGCCCGCTGCCCCAGGGTCACCAGGCGCAGCTCGGCGCCGCAGCGTCGGCAGGGCTCGCCGTCGCGACCGTAGACGTTGAGGCGCTGCTTGAAGTAGCCGGGCTCGCCGGTGCCGCCGACGAAGTCGCGCAGGGTGGTACCGCCCTGGGTGATGGCGGCCGCCAGCACCTCGCGAACTGCCGCGGCGAGGCGGTCGAAGCGCTCCCGGGAGATACGCCCGGCGGCCCGGCGCGGGTCGATGCCGGCCAGGAACAGCGCCTCGGCGGCGTAGATGTTGCCCACCCCCACCACCACGGCGTTGTCCATCAGGAAGGGCTTCACCGCGAGGCGCCGACGGCGGGACAGGTCGAAGAGCCGGCCACCGTCGAAGGCGTCGGAGAGCGGCTCCGGCCCCAGCCGGGCGAGCCGCGGGTCCGCTGTCGAGTCCTCGGCGAGCCAGTCGACGAAGCCGAAGCGGCGCGGATCGTGATAGCGCAGGATGCCGCCATCGTCGAGCACCAGATCGATGTGGTCATGCTTCTTCGGCAGCTCGCCGAGGCGGGCGAGCCGCAGGCTGCCGGACATGCCCAGGTGCCAGAGCAGGGTGCCCACCGAGTCGCCAGACTCCGAATCCACCAGCGGCACCAGCAGGTACTTGGCGCGGCGCGCGAGAGCGCCGATCCGCGCCCCGACCAGGCGCTCGACCATATCCACCGGCACCGGTACGCGCAGGCGGACCTGGCGGACGATCACCTCGGTGATCTGCCGGCCCTCCACGTGGGGCGCGATGCCGCGGCGGGTGGTCTCGACTTCGGGCAGCTCGGGCATGGTCTCGTCCGGAGAAGCGAGGATACGCAAGAACCCGACCATCGGGCCGGGTTCAGGCTGACAGGCTCGTACCTGCGGCGGAAGCGACCAAGTCTTACTTGATCTTGCCTTCCTTGTACATCACGTGCTTGCGGATCGTCGGATCAAACATCTTCTTCTCGAGTTTGTCCGGAGTGTTCCGCTTGTTCTTGTCGGTGGTGTAGAAGTGGCCGGTACCGGCACTGGAAATCATTCTGATCTTGTCACGCATGACGTGTCTCCCCTGGTGGAACGCTTAGACGGCTTCGCCGCGCTTGCGAATATCGCCGAGCACCGCCTCGATGCCCTTCTTGTCGATGATGCGCATGCCCTTGGAGGAGACGCGCAGCTTGACGAAGCGCTTCTCGGACTCCACCCAGAAACGGTGGGAATGCAGATTCGGCACGAAACGACGGCGAGTCTTGCGCTGGGAGTGTGAAACGTTGTTACCAGTCACCGGGCGCTTGCCGGTAACCTGACATACTTTGGACATGAGAGCCTCCAACCGCTTGGCCAGGTGTATAGACCTGAGTGTTCAAAACCTGTCGGGCAAACCGGGACGACCCCGTTGTCATTTGACCCAAGGGAATTCAAAGGCTGCACTTTATACCAGAGACCGCCACAGTCGGCAAGCGACGCGGCGATGATCCGATGAGGGCGTGGCATGGCCTCGCGACACCCAGGGTGGCGCGGCATACGGCGATGACAGGCGGGACCCGTACCAAAGGGCCCAGCGCAACCGGTGCGGCATTATAGCGGCCCGCGCGCATTTTTCCTATCACGATCCTGGCTTATCCCCATCACAGCCATCCCCGCTCGGCGAAGGAGACCACTTCTCCATCCCCGACCACGAAATGGTCCAGCACGCGAATCTCGAACAGCGAGAGCGCCTCGCGCAGCCGCTCGGTGATGCGCCGGTCGGCATCGGAAGGCTCAGCCAAACCGGAGGGATGGTTGTGCGCGAAGATCACCGCCCCGGCGCCCAGCGCCAGGGCACGACGAGCCACCTCGCGGGGATAGACCGAGGCGCTGTCCAGGGTGCCGCGAAACAGCGACTCGTAGCGGATCACCCGATGCTGGCTGTCGAGGAAGAGCGCGGCGAACTCCTCATGGCCGAGATGGCGAAGCTTCGCGGCGAGGTAGGCGCGCACCAGCGTGGGCGACGTCAGGGCGTGACCGCGCTCGAGCTGGCTCGCGAGGTGGCGCCGCGACAGCTCCAGGGTGGCCTGGAGCTGCACGAAGGTGGCCGTGCCGATGCCGCGCTCTGCGCAGAAGCGCGCCTGGTCGGCCTCGAGCAGCGGCCGCAGGCCGCCGAAGGACGTCAGCAGGTCGCGCGCCAGATCCACCGCCGAGCGTCCCGCCACCCCCACACGCAAAAATATTGCCAGAAGCTCAGCATCGGAGAGCGCCTCCACGCCGAGTGCCAGCAGCTTCTCTCTAGGACGCTCCCCTTCCGGCCAGTCGCGAATCGACATCTCGGCCTCCCTGCCCGACGTTCGTGTGTATCAGTGTAGTCGGGCCAGCGGCTACGCAAGGTCGGGCGCCGATGGTAAGGTATGAGGCCCGATTCCCGCTCGGATATCACCATGTCTACACTGCCCGGTCCACGGCGCAGCGGCCGCCCGAATGCGGGCCGCCCAAATGCGGGCCACCGCATACTGCTCGGCATCAGTGCCGGCATCGCCGCCTACAAGAGCGCCCAGCTCGCCCGCCTGCTCAAGCAGGCGGGCTGCGAGGTACGCGTGGTCATGACCGAGGGCGCCCAGGCCTTCATCACGCCGCTGACGCTGCAGGCACTGACCGGCGAGCCGGTGCGCACCTCGCTGCTCGACCCTGAGGCCGAGGCCGGCATGGGCCACATCGAGCTGGCTCGCTGGGCCGACACCATCCTGATCGCCCCGGCGACCGCCGACCTGATGGCGCGCCTCGCCCAGGGCCTCGCGAACGACCTGCTGACCACGCTGTGCCTGGCGAGCGACGCCGAGATGGTGATGGCCCCGGCGATGAACCAGGCCATGTGGCGCCATCCCGCCACCCTGCGCAACGCCGACCGGCTCGCCCAGGACGGCTGGCGCCTGCTGGGGCCGGACAGCGGCGACCAAGCCTGCGGCGACGTGGGGCCGGGGCGCATGTGGGAGCCCGAAGCGATCGTCGAGGCGCTGCTGTCTATGGCGCCCAAAGCCGCGCCAGCTAAGGCGCCCGACGCCGCGACAGCCATGGCGCCCGAGGCCTTGCCCTTCTCCGTGACGCCCAACGCCGCGCCCGCCGAGGCGCGCGAGGCCGACGGCCTGACCGTGACCATCACCGCCGGCCCCACCCGGGAGGCGCTGGACCCGGTGCGCTACCTCTCCAACCACAGCTCCGGCAAGATGGGCTTCGCCCTGGCAGCCGCCGCGGCTTCGCTCGGCGCCCGGGTGCGGCTGATCAGCGGCCCGGTGACCCTGCCCACCCCCGAGGGCGTGGAGCGCATCGATGTGGAGAGCGCCCGGGAAATGCATGAGGCCGCCCAGCGGCTGGCGCCCGACAGCGATCTCTTCATCGGCTGCGCCGCCGTGGCCGACTACCGCGCCGCGACGGCCGCCGAGCACAAGATCAAGAAGGTCGACGGCGAGGACGGCCTCACCCTGCGCCTGGTCAAGAACCCGGATATCATCGCCGCGGTGGCAGCCCTGGCGGATCGCCCCTTCGTGGTGGGTTTCGCCGCCGAGACCCGCGACCTCGAGGCCTATGCCCGGGACAAGCTGACCCGCAAGGGGCTGGACATGATCGTCGCCAACGACGTTTCCGACCCCGAGATCGGCTTCGGCACCGATCACAACGCCGCCCTGCTGCTGTGGCGCGACGGCCAGGCCGAGGGCCGCGAGGCGCTCTCGCCCCAACCCAAGGCCCGCCTCGCCCTGGCGGTGATGCGCCGCGCCCTGGCCTGCCTGACGGCCCGACATACCCCCTGACACCGCATCCCGAGGAGCCCCGATGTCTCTCGCCCCAGAACGCCCGCGTCTCGCCGTCAAGCTACTCGACGAGCGCCTGCGCGACGTGATGCCCCGCTATGCCACCGACGGCTCCGCCGGCATGGACCTGCACGCCCTGCTCGACGCCCCGCTGACCCTGGCGCCCGGCCAGTGCGAGCTGATTCGCACCGGGCTCGCCATCCACATCGCCGATCCGGGCCTCGCCGGGATGATCCTGCCCCGCTCGGGCCTGGGCCATAAGCACGGCATCGTGCTGGGCAACCTGGTCGGCCTGATCGATTCCGACTACCAGGGCGAGCTGATGATCTCCACCTGGAACCGTGGCGACGCGCCCTTCACCATCGAGCCCTTCGAGCGGCTGGCCCAGTACGTGCTCGTGCCCGTGGTGCAGGCCGAACTCGAGATCGTCGACGACTTCGACGGAAGCCTCCGCGGCGACGGCCAGCATGGCACCGGCCAACGTGGCACCGGCGGCTTCGGCAGTTCGGGCCGGCACTGAGCCCCTCGCACCCCCACAACGGATGGACCCCATGACCCCAGAGACCGTACCCGCCTCGATCTTCCGCGCCTACGACATCCGCGGCATCGTCGACGACACCCTGACCGAGACCGGAGTCGAGCAGATCGGCCGCGCCATCGGCAGCGAGGCCCTCGCCCGCGGCGATTCCACCGTGGTCGTCGCCCGCGACGGGCGCCTCTCGGGGCCGCGGCTGCTCGAGGCCCTGACCCGCGGCCTGACGTCGACCGGGTGCGACGTGGTCGACGTCGGCATGGTCCCCACCCCGATGCTCTACTTCGCCACCCACGTTCTCGAGGGCACCGCCTCCGGCGTGATGGTCACCGGCAGCCACAACCCGCCGGACTACAACGGCTTCAAGATCGTGCTGGGCGGCGAGACGCTCTCCGGCGAGGCGATCACCGCGCTGCACACCCGCATCGCGACCCATGATCTCGCCGAGGGCCAGGGCCAGACGCGCCAGGAAGACGTGCGCGACGCCTACCTCGAGCGCATCCTCGGCGACGTCACGCTTTCCCGCCCACTCAAGGCCGTGGTCGACTGCGGCAACGGCGTGGCCGGCGAGCTCGGCCCGGCGCTGGTCGAGCGCCTGGGCGCCGAGACGATCCCGCTGTTCGCCGAGATCGACGGCACCTTCCCCAACCACCATCCGGACCCGGGCAAACCCGAGAACCTGACGGATCTGATCCTCACCGTGCAGGAGACCGGCGCCGATATCGGCCTGGCCTTCGACGGCGACGGTGACCGCTTGGGCGTGATCACGCCGAGCGGAGCGCTGATCTACCCCGATCACCTGCTGATGGCCTTCGCCGAGGACATGCTGTCGCGCAACCCGGGCGCCCGCGTGATCTTCGACGTCAAGTGCACCGGCAACCTGACCCGGGTGATCGAGGAAGCGGGCGGCACCCCCGAGATGTGGCGCACCGGTCACTCGCTGATCAAGGCGCGCATGAAGGAGACCGGCGCGGCGCTTGCCGGCGAGATGAGCGGTCACATCTTCTTCCAGGAGCGCTGGTACGGCTTCGACGACGGCCTCTACGCCGCGGCACGACTGCTCGAGATCCTCGCGAAGCAGCCCGAGACCCAGGACGCCGACAACTTCTTCGCCCGCTACCCCCAGGACCTGGGCACGCCGGAGATCAACATCGCCGTGACCGACGAGACCAAGTTCGCCCTGGTGGACCGGCTGGCGCGGGAGGGCGACTTCGGCGACGACGGCATCAAGACCACCCTGGACGGCATCCGCGTCGACTACCCCGACGGCTGGGGCCTGTGTCGCGCCTCCAACACCACGCCGGTGCTGGTGCTGCGCTTCGAGGGCAAGGACGAGGCGGCGCTCACCCGCATCCGCGCCCGCTTCGCCGACGCCCTCGCCCAGGTGTCACCCGAACTCGAGCTGCCCCGCTGAGGGGCGGCTCGCCACATGACTGCTCGGCACGCGCGCTCACCCAGGGAGCGCTCGCCAGATGAAACAGGACAGGGAACTCGACCGATGACCGAACAGACTCGCGACCCGCGCCAGGTGGTGGAGGTGCTCTCCGAGGCGCTGCCCTACATCCAGCGTTTCTCCGGCAAGACCGTGGTGGTGAAGTACGGCGGCAACGCCATGACCGAAGACACCCTGATCGACTCCTTCGCCCGCGACATGGTGCTGATGAAGGAGGTCGGCATCAATCCGGTGGTGGTGCATGGCGGCGGCCCGCAGATCGGCGACCTGCTGGCCAAGCTCAACATCGAGTCGCGCTTCGTCAACGGTATGCGGGTCACCGACGCCGAGACCATGGACGTGGTGGAGATGGTGCTGGGCGGGCTGGTCAACAAGGGCATCGTCAACCTGATCAACCAGTGCGGCGGCAAGGCGATCGGCCTGACCGGCAAGGACGGCGCCCAGATCCGCGCCCGCCAGCTCCAGGTCGAGCACCAGAGCCCGGAGATGACCGCGCCGGAGATCATCGACATCGGCCACGTCGGCGAGGTGGAGCACATCTCCACCGACCTGATCGAGATGCTCGCCGCCCGTGACTTCATCCCGGTGATAGCGCCTATCGGGGTGGATGAGAAAGGCAAGAGCTACAACATCAACGCCGACCTCGTCGCCGGCAAGGTGGCCGAGGCCCTGGACGCCGAGAAGCTGATGCTGCTGACCAACGTGGCCGGCTTGATGAACGCCGAGGGCGAGGTGCTCACCGGCCTGACCACCGGCCAGGTCGATGAGCTGATCGCCGACGGCACCATCCACGGCGGCATGCTGCCGAAGATCCGCTGCGCGCTGGAGGCGGTGAAGGGCGGCGCCAAGAGTGCCCACATCATCGACGGCCGAGTGCCTCACGCTACCCTGCTGGAGATCTTCACCAACGCAGGTGTCGGCACCCTGATCACCGACGAACCACAGGAACCGAGCGACAGCTGAACGCCGGCGACCCGATCCCTGTGAGCCGGCCCCAGAAGCCGGCCCTACGAGCTGAGCCACGCAGAGGGCCAGCCCGATCCACCCGACCGATAAGAATATAACGACATGACGCAGGCAACCTACACCCCCAGCCGCCGCGAGCAGATCCTGCAGGGCCTGGCGCTGATGCTGGAGGAAGACAGCGGCAAGCGCATCACCGTGGCCGCGCTGGCCCGCCAGGTCGGCGTCTCGGAGGCGGCGCTCTATCGCCACTTCCCGAGCAAGGCGCGGATGTTCGAGGGCCTGATCGAGTTCATCGAAGAGAGCCTCTTCGAGCGCATCGGCCGAATCCTCGACGAGGTACCCGAGGCGGTGCCACGCTGCGGCCAGATCCTCACCCTGGTGCTGGCCTTCGCCGAGAAGAACCCCGGCCTCTCGCGCCTGCTCGGCGGCGACGCCCTGACCGGCGAGACGGCCCGGCTGCGCCTTCGCATCCATCAGCTCTTCGAGCGCCTGGAGACCCAGCTCAAGCAGGTGCTGCGCGAGGCCGAACTGCGCGAGGGGCGCCGCCCCGCCCTGCCGGTCTCCGCCGCCGCCAACCTGATGCTGGCCCAGCTCGAGGGGCAGATCTCGCGCTACGTGCGCAGCGACTTCCGTCACCGCCCCACCGAACACTGGGACGACCAGTGGCCGCTGCTCTCGGCACAGCTGCTGCACCCCGCGACCCAGACGGCCTGACCCACCACCGGAAACCCTCGCGGTAAACGCACGAAGCCCCGGCCAATGGCCGGGGCTTCGTCGCTGAGCTCGAAGGCGAGAGCCGGGCGGGAATCAGGCCGCCAGAGCGTCGCCGATCTGCAGGCGGATCTTCTTCATGGCGTTCTTCTCGAGCTGGCGGATGCGCTCGGCGGAGACGCCGTAGACGTCGGCCAGCTCGTGCAGGGTGGCCTTGCCGTCGCCGAGCCAGCGCTGCTGCAGGATGTCCCGCGAGCGCTCATCGAGAGCCGCAAGGGCCGTCTGCAGGCGCTGGGTGGCGTCCTGCTCCCAGTCGCTGTCCTCGAGCTGGGTGGCCGGATCGGCACTGGCGTCGTCGAGAAAGTGCACTGGCGCCTGGTAGGCGGACTCGTCGTCCTCGCCGGGCGAGGCGTCGAAGCCGGCGTCGTGGGCCGACAGGCGACCTTCCATCTCGCGCACCACCTCCGGCTTGACGTCGAGGTCCTTGGCGATCGCCTCGACCTCGTCGGTGTTCAGCCAGGCCAGGCGCTTCTTGGCGCCGCGCAGGTTGAAGAACAACTTGCGCTGGGCTTTGGTGGTGGCGATCTTGACGATCCGCCAGTTGCGCAGCACGAACTCGTGAATCTCGGCCTTGATCCAGTGCACGGCGAAGGAGACCAGCCGCACGCCCTGATGGGGGTCGAAGCGCTTGACGGCCTTCATCAGGCCGACGTTGCCCTCCTGGATCAGGTCCGCCTGAGGCAGGCCATAGCCGGAGTAACTGCGGGCGATATAGACGACGAAGCGCAGATGCGACAGCACCAGACGGCGAGCCGCCTCCAGATCACCCTCGTCGTGAAGCCGGAAGGCGAGGTCGCGCTCCTCTTCGACGGTCAGCATGGGGATGCCGTTGACCGCCTGGATGTAGCCGTTCAGGTCGTGACCCGGTGAGAGCTGCCCCACCGGCAGAAGACTGGTGCTCATGTGCAGGTTGTCTCCTTCGAAGCCCATAATGCTGTTCGTGATCGCTGACTAAGACGATAAAGGCCGTTGAAAGTTCCGGATGTGCTCGCATATAGCGAGATATCATCCGACTGCTTGCCTTAACGAGGCCGAATCTCCGCCAGGTGCCGATTCACGGCCAACCAGGCGCCCAGCCAGCCAAGCAGTGTACTACAGCCCAACAGTATTGTAGACCCTTCGCCCCCCAGCCGCGGCAGGGCGAAACTGGCGCCGTAGCTGGCCGCCAGCGCGGAAACCGGGGCCGCGAGCCAGTCGCTGCCGAGGCTCAACAGCCCCCAGGCCAACAGGCCACCGCCGAAGCCGAACCAGGCGCCGCTGTAGAGGAAGGGGCGTCGCACGAAGGCGTGGGTGGCGCCGATCAGGGTGACCACCTCGATCTCCTGGCGGCGGCTCTCCACGGCCAGCCGAATGGTGTTGCCGACCACCAGCAGTACGCCGAGCGCGAACAGCACGCCAAGCGCCAGGGTGACGCGCTGGCCCAGCGCGGCGAGGTGGCGCAGGCGCTCCAGCCAGGCGAGGTCCAGGCGCACCTCATCGACGCCGGGCACGGCCGCCAGGCCATCGGCGAGCCGACGCACGGCCGCGGGGGAGGCATCGGCGGGGCGCACCACGACGCTTGCCGGCAGCGGATTCGTCTCGAGCCGCGCCAGGGCGTCCTCGAGCCCCAGCGCCTGCTGGAACTCGGCCATGCCTTCGGCGGCGGTGATCAGCCGGGTGGCCGCCACGCCCTCCTGGGCGGCCAGGGCCTGCTCAATGCGCCCGGCCTCGGCCTCGCCGACCTCCTCGTCCAGGTAGGTGGTGAGGGTGGCGCTCTGCTCCAGCTGAGCATCTAGCAGGCGGGCGCTGTCCAGGGTCAGCCACAGGCCGGCCGGCAGCACCAGGGCGATGGCGATGGCCAGCATGGTCAGCAGGCTGCCCAGGGGCCGGCGCAGCAGCCGGCGCGCGCTGTCGGCGGCCATGGAGCGGTGGTGACGGGCCCAGGCACGCCAGCGCAGGGCGCTTCCCGGCCGCTGCGTGCGGGCCCCGCGGGGCGAGGGCGCGGGTCGACTCATGCGATCTCCTCGTCGGCCACCAGGCGGCCCCCGCTCAGCCGCAGGGTGCGGTGGCGCAATCGGGCGATCAGCGCCAGGTCGTGGCTGGCGACCATCACCGTGGTGCCGATGCGGTTGAAGTCCTCGAACAGCCCCATGATGTCGGCGGAGAGCTGCGGGTCGAGGTTGCCGGTGGGCTCGTCGGCCAGCAGCAGCGCCGGCTTGTTGACCACCGCCCGGGCGATGCCCACCCGCTGCTGCTCGCCGCCGGAGAGTTCGATGGGCAGGGCCGCCTCGCGGTGCAGCAGCCCCACCTTGTCGAGCGCCGCCCGCACTCGGCGCGCGGCCTCGCGGCGCTCGATGCCCTGGATCTCCAGGGGCAGCGCCACGTTGTGGTAGATCGAGCGGTCGAAGAGCAGCTGGTGGTCCTGGAAGACCACACCGATCTGGCGGCGATAGAAGGGAATCTGGCTATGGTGCAGGCGATCGATGTCGTGGCCCGCCACCCGCACCCGGCCGCGGCTGGGCCGTTCCAGGCGCATGATCAGCCGCAGCAGCGAGCTCTTGCCCGCCCCGGAGTGGCCGGTCAAGAAGACCATCTCGCCGCGGCGCACGCGGAAGTCGATATTGGCGAGCGCATCATAGCGCCCTCCGTAGCGCTTGCCGACGTGCTCGAAGGCGATCATGACGCGGGCGTGTCCTGGTCTCGGTCGAACAGGGCATCGACGAACTCGCGCGCCACGAAGGGCCGCAGGTCATCCAACCCCTCGCCGACGCCGATGAAGCGGATCGGGGTACCGAGCTGTCGCGCCAGGGCGAAGATGATGCCGCCCTTGGCCGTGCCGTCGAGCTTGGTCAGGGTCACGCCGGTGATCGGCACCGCCTCATGGAAGGTCGAGGCCTGAGCCAGGGCGTTCTGTCCGGTGCCGGCGTCGAGCACCAGCATCACTTCATGGGGCGCGCCGCCGTCGATCTTGCCCATCACGCGATGGACCTTCTTGAGTTCCTCCATCAGGTGCGCCTTGTTGTGCAGGCGCCCGGCGGTGTCGGCGATCAGCACGTCGACCCCCCGCGCCTTGGCCGCCGAGAGCGCATCGAAGATCACCGAGGCGCTGTCGGCGCCGGTATGCTGGGCGATCACCGGCACGTCGTTGCGCTCGCCCCATACCTTGAGCTGCTCCACGGCGGCGGCGCGGAAGGTATCGCCGGCGGCCAGCATCACGCTGCGCCCCTCGCGCTGGAAGCGCTGGGTCAGCTTGCCGATGGTAGTGGTCTTGCCCACGCCGTTGACGCCGATCACCAGGATGACGAAGGGCCCCTCACCCTTGGGTGGCAGGGCCAGAGGCTCGGTGACCGGCTCGAGGCTCGCCGCCAGCTCCTCCTGCAGGGCCCGGTAGAGCGCCTGGGGGTCCTTGAGCTCCTTGCGCGAGACCCGGTCGGCGAGCCGGTCGATGATCTCGGTGGTGGCCTCGATGCCCACGTCCGCCATCAGCAGCTGGGTCTCGAGCTCCTCCATCAGATCGTCATCGATCTGCTTGCGCCCCATGAAGAGGTCGGCCAGGCCATCGGTGAGGTTGGCGCGGGTCTTGCCAAGGCCGGCGCGGATGCGGGAAAACCAGCCCTTCTTCTCGCTGACCGGCTTCTCCTGCAGGGCGGCAGGCGCCGGCTCGGGCTCGGGCTCGGGCTCGGGCTCGGGCTCGGGCTCGGGCTCGGGCTCGACAACAGGCTCGGGGGTGGCCTGCTCCGGCGCAGCCTGCTGTGTCGCCTCTTCGGCGGGCTCCTCAGACGCGGGCTCGGCCGCCACCGCCTCATCGACCGCGACCTCCTCCTCGGCGGCGGGCACGGTCTCGGCGGTCCGCGCCTCGTCGGACTCCTCTGCCACGGGCGCGCCCGTGGCAGAGGAGGACTCGTCCTGCTCGGGCAGCGCTCCGTCCGCTATCGCGTCCTGCTCCTCTTCCGACCGGCGTTCGGCCTCCTGTTCCGGTGTCGTCTGCTGCTGTTCCTGCTTCTTCTTGCGCTTGAGAAAACCGAACATGGGGGGATCACGCCTCACGGATGAACGAATCGCCTCATCCTACCATTGCGCACCATGACTGTGGACAAGCCGGCGGTTACAATCCGCCCCATGACACGTCGCCTCTCCTCTTCCCGCAAGTCCCGCCGCCCGGGCCCGGCCGCCCCAGCCAAGACCGGACGGCTGCGCCTGATCGGCGGCGACTACCGCCGCCGCCAACTCCCGGTGCTCGACCACCCCGGGCTGCGCCCGACCCCCGACCGGGTGCGCGAGACGCTCTTCAACTGGCTGACCGCCGCCGTTCCCGGAGCCCGGGTGCTCGACCTCTTCGCCGGCACCGGGGCGCTCGGCCTCGAGGCCCTGTCGCGAGGCGCCCGGGAGGCGACGTTCGTCGAGGCCGACGCCAGGGTGGCGCGCCAGCTGGCCGACAACCTCGCCACCCTGGGGGCCAGCGAGCGCGCCACCCTGCTGGCCATCCAGACCCAGGCTTTCCTGGCCGGCACCGCTGCCCCCTTCTCGCTGGTTTTCCTCGACCCGCCCTTCCATCAAGACCTCGCCGCCGGCTGCTGCGCGGCCCTGGAGGCCGGCGGCTGGCTCGCCGAGGAGGCCTGGATCTACCTCGAGACCGAGTCCTCGCTGGCGCCGGCCGTGCCAACCAGCTGGCAGCTGCATCGCGAGGTGCGGGCCGGTGACAGCACCGGGCGGCTCTTCCGGCGCCGTCAGGCCGATGATCAGTCGCCCGACGGCGACGGTTGCTGAGCCCCGGCCGCGGCGTTACGCTGCCATCAGAAGAATCCCCACCGGGCGCGGCCCGATCAGCAGGATGTTGCCAGGAGAACAGGATGAGCATCGAACTCTTCAACCAGCTCGAACAGAAGGTCACCAGCGCCGTCGAGGCCCTGGAGTTGATGAGGATGGAAGCCGAGGAGCTGCGCGAGGAAAACGCTCGCCTGAAGCAGGAGCGCGAGGAGTGGGAGCGTCGCCTCTCCAGCCTGCTGGGCAAGTTCGACGAGGTCGAGACCACCGCGACCAGCTGAGACGGGATCAGGCCAGCGGGCGCGACATCAGCAGCGCGTCTTCCCGGTCACGGCCGGCGAGCGGTGGATAGTAGCCGCGGCGCCGGCCGTCCTCGTTAAAGCCGGCGCGTCGATAGAGCCCGATAGCCGCGTCATTGCTGGACCGCACTTCCAGCAGCAGGCGCTCCGCGTCCCAGCCCTTCGCCGCCTCGATCACCGCCTCGAGCAGCCGGCTCGCCAGCCCCTGGCGACGCCGATCGCCGGCCACCATGATGGCCTGCAGCTCCGCATCGAAGGGCAGGCGCACCACCACCGCATGCCCCACCAGCCGTTCGTCCTGCTCGACGCCGACGACCCGTGCCTCGGGATCGTCCAGCACGGCCTCGAGCTGAGCCGGCGTCCAGGGGTCGTGCTGGCCGGCCTGTTCCAGGGTGGTCAACGCCGCCAGATCCTCGATCCCCAGCGAACGCAGCCTCGCCTCAGTCGGGCGCATGCCCCGCCTCCCAGGCCTGCCGCCAGCCGGCCATCCGCGGCCAGAGCGCGCGCTTGGCCTCGGCGCTGCCGGCAAGCGACTCCAGGGCGGGCCCCTGCCAGGCCGGCAGCGCCAGCAGCGGGCAGTGTGCCTCCACCAGGGCGAGCAGCTCATCGAGGACGGCGTCGTTGCCGAACACCAGCAGCCGTTCCGGCACCCAGCCGCGCCGCCGGCGCCCGGCCAGGAAGGCCTGGAGCCCTTCCCGAGCCTCCTCGACCGGCGCCTCCACCGGCAGCCCTTCCACCTGCGGCCAGCGGAAGGCCTCGAAGGCCGGCATCTGCTCGGGCACCACCCCGGCGGCCTGCAGCACATGGCGCAGCAGGCGCACCTCGATGGCGCCCGGCGCCGCTTCCTGGGGCAGCAGGATCAGCCAGCGGCCATCCAGGCAGGCCACCTGCAGGGTAAAGCGCAGCGCCTCGCCGGCGCGCTGCACGGGACGCGCCGCCACCGCTTCGGGAGCGGGTTCCGCCTCCGTGGTGGGCACCATGTCACCGAGCAGGGCGCGCGCCTTACCGGGGCCGGCCGGCGGGCGCTGGGACGGCTCCGGCTCGGCGGGCGCCTCCCGGGGCGTGGCGACCTGGGCCTGGGCGGCCTCGTCGAGCAGGGCATGCAGGCGCTCGCCCGGCGCCGCCGCCGCGGCCTCGGGCGCGGGCGGCGCCCACTCGCACTCCGGCGTGGGCAGGGCATTGGGCAGGCGGTAGCGAGAGACCCAGGCCGTCAGGCCCATGGCCTCCAGGTACTGCAGGCGCTGCGGTTCCGGGGTCACGAGGTGCTGCCGCCCCGGCAGTCGGGAGAGTCGGGGCGCGACCGGCCACTGGCCTCCCACTCCTCGGGGGTGAAGAGGTGCAGGGCCAGGGCGTGCACCGGGCCTGACAGCTCATCGGCGAGCAGCGCGTAGAGCTGCTGGTGGCGCTTGACCGGCATCAGCCCCTCGAAGCGGCAAGCGACCAGGGTGACCTTGAAGTGCGTCTCCGAATTCGCCGGCACGTTGTGCCGGTGGCTCTCGTTCTCCACCGCCAGGAAGTCGGGCTCGAGGGCCTTGAGCTTGGCTTCGATGGTGTCCTGGATGCTCATTGTCGACGTCTCGATACTGGGTGAGTGAGGATGCCATTGTACGCCTTCCGTGCGGGTCCGACGACGCCCGCCGCGATCAGGCTCGGCGCGCCTCGCGCTGCGCCCGGCCGGCCAGGCCGACCCGCGAGAGGCTCGCCAGAAGCGACAGTACGCAGGCTACCGCGCCGGCCCAGAGCGTCGCCTGCACCGGGGCGCCGGCGGCCAGGAAGGCGCCGACCAGGGCGACGCCGAGGGACTGTCCCACCGTGCGGGTGGTGCTCATCACCCCGGAGGCCCGGGCGCTGCGCTCGCGGGGGACGCTCGCCATCATCTCGCGGTTGTTGGGGGGCTGGAAGAGGCCGAAGCCGGCGCCGCAGAGCGCCGTGCGCCACAGGCTGTCGGCGAGGCCCGCCTCGGCGTCCAGCCCGGCCAGCGCCGCCAGGCCCAGCAGCAGCAGCACGAGACCGGCACTGGAGAGCAGGCTGGGATTGACCCGGTCCGCCAGCCGGCCGGCCAGCGGCCCCACCACCATGATCGCCAGCGGCCAGGGGGTGAACATCCAGGCGGTCTGCAGCGGCGTGAAGCCCATCTCCTGCTGATAGAGGAAGGAAAGTGCCACGAAGGCCAGCCCCTGCCCCACGAAGGCCAGCCCCGAGGCGCAGACCGCCAGCGAGAAGCGCCGCTCGGCGAACAGCGACAGCGGCAGCAGCGGATGGCGCGCGCGCCGCTGGCGACGCAGGAAGAGCCCGGCACTCAGCGCACTGCCGCCCAGCCAGGCGAGCACCTGCCAGCCGGGCACCCCGTGACCGGCGCCGTCGAGGCCCACGAAGAGCCCGGCCATCATGGCCACCGCGAATAGCGCACCGCGCCAGTCGAAGTCCTCCCGGCGCCCCGGCTCGCGCGGTAGCGCCCGCCAGGCCAGGCTGGCAGCGCAGAGTCCCAGCGGCACGTGCAGCGCGAAGAGCCACGGCCAGTGGGCCACCGAGAGCACCAGCCCGCCGATGGTCGGCCCCGCCGCATAGCCGCCGGCCACCACCAGGGCGGAGAGACCCAGGGCGCTGCCGAGCAGCCGCGAGGGGAAGATCGAGCGATAGAGCGACGGCCCGATGGAGAGCGTCGCCGCCGCACCGAGCCCCTGCAGGGCACGAAACAGCAGCAGGGTCGTGAGGTCACGGGACAGGGCGCTGCCCAGCGCGGCCAGGGTGAAGAGCCCCACCCCGGCCGTGTAGAGGCGGTAGCGCCCGACCCGCTCGCTGAGCGCGGCGAAGACCAGCAGGAAGGCGGCGCAGACCACCTGGAAGAGGTTGGTGACCCACACCACCCGAGAGGGCGAGGCATCGAGGTCGGCGGCGATGGTGGGCAGGGCGATGTTGACCATGGTGGTGTCTACCACCGCCATCAGGGTCCCGAGGATCAGTGCCAGCACCGCCAGGCGCCGTTCCGGGCCCGGCAGGCCATCGTCGCCGGGACGGGTCGCAAAGAGTCGACTCATCCTGTTTCCGTTGCTAGGAGATTAAAAGACAGAAACCGGCCGAAGCCGGTTTCTCGCGGTCGCCGTCGTCGAGATGACGGCCAAGCAGACGCCTCAGTCCTGGTCGGTCTCCAGCAGCAGGGCGTCGTCCACCTCGGAGATCTCCAGCGCCGCCTCGTTCTCCAGATCGATGGCCAGGTAGCTGTGCTCGACCTGCAGGAAGCGTTGGAAGAGCGCCCAGTCCAGGGCCTCGGGCCACTGTCGCTCGTCCTCTTCCCAGGCGCGCAGTTCGGTCTCGAGGATCTCGAGATAGCGCTCGCGCACGAAGCCCTCCAGGGCCTCCGGGGTGTCCATCTCCGGAATCAGATAGACGGTGCTTTCGCGTTCGACGTCGGCCAGGGTCAGGTCGTCCCCGTCCATGGTGGGTTCGAGCGCATTGATCCAGTCCACGAAGTGCCGGGTCGGCCTGACGCTCAGGGCGGAGCGGTTGAGCAGTTTCATCACGGTCTCCTCGACGTCGAAACGACGGTCATTATGGGCGCTTGGGGCGCCCCTTACCAACACTTCCGGTCAGCGACCTACTCGAGCCAGGCTGGTCCGGAGGCAGGTCTACGAGGAGGCGCTGTAAACCCTTCCCTGGGCGCTACCGACGCCCTGCGTCGCTCTCGCGTCCTGCTCCGCTTGCAGGGCCGGTGCTGGCCATCCATGGCCAGCCCGTTCGAAGCCATGCTTCTCACCCCTGGCGTAGGACCTCCTCTTCGACCTACCTCCTTCCCCGTTCAACTCAACGCCTCGCCCGTCAATCGACTTCCGGACGCATGGCGGGGAACAGCAGGACGTCGCGGATCGAGGCGCTGTCGGTGAACAGCATCACCAGCCGATCGATGCCGATGCCCTCGCCGGCGGTCGGCGGCAGGCCGATTTCCAGGGCGCGCACGTAGTCGGCGTCGTAGTACATCGCTTCCAGATCGCCGGCCTCCTTCTCCGCGGCCTGGGCGGCGAAGCGCTCGGCCTGGTCCTCTGCGTCGTTGAGCTCCGAGAAGCCGTTGGCGATCTCGCGGCCGCCGACGAAGAACTCGAAGCGCTCGGTGACGAAGGGGTCGCTGTCCTTGCGGCGCGCCAGCGGGCTCACCTCGGTGGGATACTCGGTGATGAAGGTCGGCTGCTGGAGGCGGTGCTCGACGGTCTTCTCGAAGATCTCGATCTGGATCTTGCCCAGCCCCCAGCCGTCCTTGACGTCGATGTCCAGGCGCTCGGCGATCTGGCGGGCCGCCGCCTCGTCGGCCAGGGCCTCGGCATGGATGTCCGGGTTGTACTCGAGGATGGCGTCGAACACGCTGATGCGGCGCAGCGGCTGGCCGAAGTCGTACTCGAAGGTCTCCAGCACCTCGCCCTCGGCGTTGCGCACGGTATTGACCACCGTGGTGGTGCCCAGCACCTTCTGGGCCACGCTGCGCAGCATCTCCTCGGTGAGGTCCATCAGGTCATGATGATTGGCATGGGCCTGGTAGAACTCGATCATCGTGAACTCGGGGTTATGCCGCGTGGAGAGCCCCTCGTTACGGAAGTTGCGGTTGATCTCGAAGACCTTCTCGAAGCCGCCCACCACCAGGCGCTTGAGGTAGAGCTCCGGCGCGATGCGCAGGTACATGTCGATGTCCAGCGCATTGTGATGGGTAACGAAGGGCCGGGCCGTGGCGCCGCCGGGAATCGGCTGCAGCATCGGCGTCTCGACCTCCATGAAGCCGCGATCCTCGAAGAAGCGGCGCATGGCACTGATCACCCCGGCGCGGGCCTCGAAGACCCGGCGCGAGTCGGGGTTCACGATCAGGTCGACGTAGCGCTGGCGATAGCGCGCCTCGAGATCGGTCAGGCCGTGGAACTTGTCGGGCAGCGGACGCAGGCTCTTGGTGAGCAGCTTGGCCTCGACCATCATCACGTAGAGATCGCCCTTGCCCGACTTGTGCACCGGACCGCGGGCGGCCACGATGTCGCCGATGTCCCAGCCCTTGACGTCCTCGAGCACCTCGGCGGGCAGTCCCTTCTTGTCGACGTAGAGCTGGATCGTGCCAGAGGGGTCCTGGATGACCAGGAAGGGCCCGCGCTTGCGCATGATGCGCCCGGCCACGGCGGCCTGGCGCCCCAGCGTCTCCAGCTCGGCCTTGTCCTTGTCGCCGAGCTCGGCGTCGAGCTCGGCCGCCAGGCTGTCGCGGCGAAAATCGTTGGGGAAGGCGCTCGCGCCGGTGTCGGCGGCCAGTGCGCGGCGCGCGGCCAGCTTGGCACGGCGCTCGGCGATCAGGCGGTTCTCATCGTTCTGCGGGGAGTCCGGGTGGGCCATGTCGCTACCTGTGGCGTCGCGGCCTCACGGGAGGCCGCTACTGTGAAAGAGTGGGCGTCGCGCCGCGCCCCGAACGAGCATCGCCCGGGGCGCGGCAGGGCAAGGGCTCAGAACCCCTGTTTCAGGCTGGCTTCGATGAACTGATCCAGATCGCCGTCCAGCACCTTGTCGCAGCTGCTCGACTGCACGCCGGTGCGCAGATCCTTGATGCGCTGGTCGTCCAGCACGTAGGAGCGGATCTGGCTGCCCCAGCCGATGTCGGCCTTGGAGTCCTCTGCCTCCTGCTTGGCGGCGTTGCGCTTCTGCATCTCGTGTTCCCACAGCTTCGCCTTGAGCTGCTTCATGGCGAAGTCGCGGTTGGCGTGCTGGCTGCGCTGGCTCTGGCAGGCCACCACGATGCCGGTGGGCTCGTGAGTGATGCGCACGGCGGAGTCGGTGGTGTTGACGTGCTGACCGCCGGCCCCGCTGGAGCGGTAGGTGTCGGTACGCAGGTCCGAGGGATTGATCTCGACCTCGAAGCTATCGTCGACCTCCGGCGAGAGGAACACCGAGGCGAACGAGGTATGGCGGCGACCGCCGGAATCGAAGGGACTCTTGCGCACCAGGCGGTGCACGCCGGTCTCGGTGCGCAGCCAGCCGAAGGCGTAATCGCCCTGGATATGCACCGAGGCCGACTTGATGCCCGCCACGTCGCCGGCCGAGACCTCGATGATCTCCGCCTTGAAGCCGTGGTGTTCGGCCCAGCGCAGGTACATGCGCAGCAGGATGTTGGCCCAGTCCTGGGCCTCGGTGCCGCCGGAGCCTGCCTGAATATCGAGATAGGCGTTGTTCTCGTCCATCTCGCCGGAGAACATGCGCCGGAACTCGAGCTTGGCGAGGCTCGCCTGCATGCCGTCGAGCTCCTTCTGGACCTCGGCGACGGTGCCCTCGTCCCCCTCCATCTCGGCCAGCTCCAGCAGGTCCCGGCTATCGCCCAGGCCCTGGTCGAGCTCATCGATGGTGGCGACGATTGTCTCCAGCGTAGCCCGCTCCTTGCCCAGCTTCTGGGCGTAGTCGGGATCGCTCCAGACGTTGGGATCCTCGAGCTCGCGGGTGACTTCCTCTAACCGATCTTTCTTTTCAGCATAGTCAAAGATACCCCCTCAGGACGTCTGTCCGCTCGGACAGGTCCTTGATGAGGTTATGGATGGCATTGGTTTCCAGCATGGGCTCGCTCGCCTGAATCTGCAGTGGAAAGACGGCCGCCGCGGCGGCGCGGAAAAGGCCGACATTGTAGCGAAACGCGACCGCAGCGACCATCCTCCCCCGGCCCTCGCCACGAGGGGGGTATCGAATTCATGGATGAAGCCATGCGCAATTTCGAATAGACCGCGACCGCCGGCTTGGACATGGTGAGGCCATGGTCCAAACGGCCGGAACTCCACACAATCACAAGCAACGGAGTGCATCATGATCATCCCACGCCTTGCCGCCGGCTCGCTGCTGCTGGCCGCCACCTGCCTCGCCCTGCCCGCCAGTGCCGAGACCCTGCGCCTCGCCATCATGGGCGAGCCCGCCTCCCTGGACCCCCACAAGATCAGCGGCACCTGGGAGAACGACGTGGTCGGCGACCTCTTCGAGGGGCTCGTGACCGAGGCCGCCGACGGCGCGCGCATTCCCGGCGTCGCCGAGTCCTGGGAGATTGCCGAGGACGGCACCACCTACACCTTCACCCTGCGGGAGGACGCCCAGTGGTCCGATGGCACCCCGGTGACCGCCGATGACTTCGTCTTTGCCTTCCGCCGCATCCTCGACCCGGCCACCGCCGCCAGCTACGCCTACCTGCTCTATCCGGTGAAGAACGCCGAGGCGGTCTACGGTGGCGAGGCCGAGCCGAGCGCGCTGGGCATCGAGGCGCTCGACCCACGCACCCTGCGTATCACCCTGGAGCGCTCCACCCCCTACTTCCTCGACCAGCTGGCTCACTACACCGCCTACCCGGTGCCCCGGCACGCGGTGGAGGAGTACGGCGACGACTGGTCCAGCCCCGAGCACATGGTCTCCAACGGCGCCTTCGCCCTGCACGAGTGGCAGTCCCAGACCCGCATCGAGGCCACACGCAACCCGCACTTCCACGACGCCGAGAACGTCGCCCTGGACGAGGTGATCTACTTCCCCATCGAGGAGCGCAACACCGCCCTGAACCGCTTCCGCGCCGGCGAGATCGACATCGCCCGGGAGTTCCCGACCCAGCAGTACGCCTGGCTCAAGGAGAACCTGCCCCAGGCCGTGCAGGTGGCCCCCTACCTCGGCATCTACTACTACGCCTTCAACACCCGGGACGATCGCGCCACCGCCGACCCGCGGGTGCGCGAGGCGCTGAGCCTGGCGGCGCGCCGCGAGGTGATCACCGACCAGATCCTGGGCACCGGCGAGCAGCCCGCCTACGGCTTCGTGCCGCCGAACGTGGCCCACTACGAGGGGGCGGAGCTGGACTTCGCCGAGATGAGCCAGGAAGCACGCCTGGAACGCGCCCGCGCGCTGATGGAAGAGGCCGGCTACGGCCCGGACGACCCGCTCGAGCTACAGCTTCGCTACAACACCAGCGAAGACCACCGCAAGGTCGCCATCGCCCTGGCCGCCATGTGGAAGCCGCTGGGCGTCGAGGTGGAGCTCTACAATGCCGAGGTGGCGGTCCACTATGCCGACATCCGCCAGGGCGATTTCGACGTGGCCCGGGCCGGCTGGATCGGCGACTACAACGACGCCCAGAACTTCCTGAGCCTGCTGGAGGGCGGCGTCGCCAACAACTACGGCGCCTACGCCAACGCCGAGTTCGATGCCCTGATGGACCGGGCTGCCGAGACCCAGGACACCGACGCCCGCGCCGAGCTGATGGCCGAGGCCGAGGCGCTGGCCCTCGATGACAACGCCACCCTGCCCCTCTACTACTACGTCTCGCGTAACCTGGTGAGCCCCGCGCTGAGCGGCTGGCAGACCAACATCGAGGACATCCACCGCTCGCGCTGGATCGACATCGAGGATTAAGCGCTCATTCCAGCATGCTGGCAGGATGAGCGCCGGGGACAAGGCGGAGCGAGGGTCTTTTGATCATGGACGTCAAAAGTAGCGCCCAAGGAAGGGTTCACAGCGCCCTCGCGCAGGCTTGTCGCCGGAAAGGCTCATCTTTTCGATCAAGAGCTGTTCTCCATCGTTGCGACTGACCCCGGGCCCATGGCCCGGGGCGCGAGGCCCCGTCATGCTCCGCTATACCCTGACCCGCCTGCTGCAGGCGATTCCGACGCTGTGGATCGTCATCACCCTGTCGTTCTTCCTGATGCACCTGGCCCCGGGCGGCCCCTTCGACGGCGAACGCCAGCTGCCGCCGGAGATCGAGGCCAACCTGCTGGCCACCTACCACCTGGATGAGCCGGTGTGGCAGCAGTACCTGATCTACATGGGCAACCTGCTCCAGGGCGATCTCGGCCCCTCCTTCAAGTACAAGGACTTCACCGTCACCGAACTGGTCGCCCAGGGCTTCCCGGTAAGCCTCGAGCTCGGCCTCTGGGCCATCGGCCTGGCGCTGCTGATCGGCCTGCCGCTGGGGGTGATCGCCGCGCTCAAGCGCAACTCCACCGTCGACTACCTGGTGATGGGCACCGCCCTTGCCGGCGTGGCGGTCCCCAACTTCGTGATCGCCCCGCTGCTCGCGCTGGTGTTCGGGGTCTTCCTCGGCTGGCTGCCGGTGGGCGGCTGGAACGATGGCGCCTGGCCCAATCTGGTGCTGCCGGTGGTCGCCCTGTCGATCCAGCAGATCGCTTACATCGCGCGAATGATGCGCGCCAGCATGATCGAGATCCTCGGCAGCCATTTCATCCGCACCGCCCGCGCCAAGGGGCTATCGGAGGCCGAGGTGATCTGGCGCCACGCCCTGCGCCCGGCGATGCTGCCGGTAGTCTCCTACCTTGGCCCGGCGGTGGCCGGGATCATCACCGGCTCGGTGGTGATCGAGCAGATCTTCGGCATCCCCGGCATCGGCCGCTACTTCGTGCAGGCCGCCCTCAACCGCGACTACACCCTGGTGATGGGCACGGTGGTGTTCTACGGCGCCCTGATCGTGCTGCTCAACCTGCTCGTCGACCTGCTCTACTCGGCCCTGGACCCGCAGATTCGCTATGACGACTGATACCGCTGTCTCGACCCTCGATATCGCCAGCGACAGTCTGGCCCGCGAGGCCTGGCGCCGGCTCCGGCAAAATCGGGCCGCCACCGCCAGCCTGATGCTGCTGGTGCTGGTCGCCCTGGCCTGCATCGCCGGGCCCTGGCTGACGCCCTGGACGCTGGACGAGGTGGACTGGAACGCCTTCCTCACTGCGCCGAGCCTGGCCGAGGACCACTACGCCGGCACCGACGCCAACGGCCGCGACCTGCTCACTCGGGTGCTCCACGGCGGTCGCGTATCGCTCTCCGTGGCGCTAGTGGCCACCTTCGTCTCGCTGGTGATCGGCGTGCTCTACGGCGCTGTCGCCGGCTACCTGGGCGGGCGCGCCGACACCCTGATGATGCGCTTCGTCGACATCATGTACTCGCTGCCCTTCATGTTCCTGGTGATCCTGCTGATGGTGGTGTTCGGCCGCAACATCCTGCTGATCTACGCCGCCATCGGCGCCGTGGAGTGGCTCGACATGTCGCGCATCGTGCGCGGCCAGGTGCTGGCGCTGAAGCGCCGCGAGTTCGTCGAGGCCGCCCAGGCGCTGGGCGTGCGCCGCCACACCATCGTCACCCGCCACCTGATCCCCAACGCCCTCGGCCCGGTGATCGTCTACGTCACCCTCACCGTGCCCAAGGTGATCCTGCTGGAGAGCTTCCTCTCCTTCCTGGGGCTCGGCGTGCAGGAGCCGCTGACCAGCTGGGGCGTGCTGATCAGCGAGGGCAAGGACATGATGGAAACGGCCCCCTGGATGCTGCTGGTGCCCTCCGCCTTCCTGGCGGTGACCCTGCTGTGCCTCAACTTCCTGGGCGACGGCCTGCGCGATGCCCTCGACCCCAAGACCCGTTAACGACCCGCTGAACGCGACCGCCAAGGAGGCTCCATGCCACAGCCACTGCTCGAGATCGATCGCCTGCGGGTCGACTTCGACCTGCCGGGCGGCAGCGTCGCCGCCGTCAAGGACCTGAGCATCACCATCCACGAGGGCGAGACCCTGGCACTCGTAGGCGAGTCCGGCTCCGGCAAGTCGGTCTCCTCCACCGCCGCCATGGGCCTGCTGCCGGCGCTTGCCCGGCCCGCCGGCGCCATCCACTGGCACGGCGGGGCGGGCGACGAGGACCTGCTGCGGGTGCCGCCCAAGCGCCTGCGCCAGATCCGCGGCAACGAGATCTCGATGATCTTCCAGGAGCCCATGACCTCGCTGAACCCGCTGCACCGGGTGGGCCGCCAGATCATCGAGGTACTCACCAAACACACCGCGCTGCGCGGCCGTGCCGCCCGGGCGCGCGCCCTCGAGCTTCTGGAGCAGGTGGGCCTCCCCGAGCCCGAGCGGCGCCTGGCGAGCTACCCGCATGAGCTCTCCGGCGGCCAGCGCCAGCGGGTGATGATCGCCATGGCGCTGGCCTGCGAGCCCCGGCTCTTGATCGCCGACGAGCCGACCACGGCGCTGGACGTCACCGTCCAGGCGCAGATCCTGACCCTGCTCAAGGGCCTGCAGCGCCGCTACGGCATGGCGATCCTGTTCATCACCCATGATCTGGGCATCGTGCGCCACTTCGCCGATCGGGTCTGCGTGATGCGCCGCGGCGAGCGGGTGGAAAGCGGCGAGACCGCCGCCCTCTTTGCCGAACCGCAGCACGCCTATACGCGCATGCTGATCAACGCCGAGCCCCAGGGGCGCAAGGCGCCGGTGCCGACCGACGCCCCGCTGCTGCTCGAGGCCCACGACCTGCGGGTGCGCTTTCCCCTCAAGCGGCACCTCTTTCGACCCGCCGAATACTTCGAGGCGGTGCGCGGCATCGATCTGGCGATCCGCTGGGGGCAGACGGTAGGCATCGTCGGGGAATCCGGCTCAGGCAAGTCGACCCTGGGGCGCGCCCTGCTGCGCCTGCTCGAGAGCCGAGGCGAGATCCGCTTCGGCGACACCGCCCTCGAGGGCCTCGACAGCAGCGGCATGCGCCCGCTGCGCTCGCGGATGCAAGTGGTCTTCCAGGACCCGTTCGGCTCGCTGTCGCCACGCATGACGGTGGGCGAGATCGTCGGCGAGGGCCTACGGGTGCACGCCCCGGAGCTCGGTCGCCGCGAGCGGGACGCCCGGGTTCAGGAGGCGCTCGACGATGTCGCCCTGGACCCGGCGATGCGTCACCGCTACCCCCACGAGTTCTCGGGCGGCCAGCGCCAGCGCATCGCCATCGCCCGCGCCCTGGTGCTCAAGCCCGAGTTCCTGCTGCTCGACGAGCCCACCTCGGCGCTGGACCGCTCGGTGCAGGCCACGGTGATCGCGCTGCTGCGCGACCTGCAGGAGAGACACAGCCTCACCTACCTGTTCATCAGCCATGACCTGGCGGTAGTGCGGGCCCTGGCCGATAGCGTGCTGGTGATGAAGGACGGCGCGGTAGTCGAACAGGGCGACACCGAGGCGCTGTTCCAGGCGCCCCGGGAGGCCTACACCCGGGAGCTGATGCAGGCGGCCTTCCTCGAGGACGCGGCCGCCTGACCCCTCACCCAAACGCGAAAACCCCGGCCAGTGGCCGGGGTCGCGGAGTCATGAAGACTAGATTGTGCGGGAAAGGCCGCGCCTAGAAGCGGTAGTCCACCGAGAGGGCGAAGACGTCGGCCTCCACCTCGTAGGTGCCGGAGAGGTTGCCTTTGCTGGCATTCTCGTTGTCGGCGGTCGCCTGTTGGTCGATGTCGCCATCGTCGGCGAAGACGTGCATATAGCCGGCGGTGATGCCGAGCTCGGGGCTGGGCATCCAGGTGGCGCCGAAGGTCGCCCACTGGCGGTCGGCATCCGGCACCCGCGGGGTGCGGAACTCGGCGCTCGGCACCGGGCTCTCGTCGACGCCCAGGCCGGCACGCAGCAGCCACTGCTTGTTCAGGGCGTAGTTGGCGCCTACCGAGAAGGCCCAGGTATCGTTCCAGTTCTCGGTGGTTGGGCTGCTAGAGCCATCCTCGAATTCGACTACCAACTCGTCGAAGCTGCTCCACTCGGTCCACTCGGCGTTGGCCATCAGCGCCAGGCGATCGGTCAGCTGATGGTAGACCCCCAGGTTCAGGTTAGCGGGGGTCGTCAGCTCGGCCTTGCCGCCACGATCTATGATGCGGGGATCAGCTTCCGTGGCAACCGCGCCATCGGAGTAGGCGGTGGTGCCCCGGAAGGTCGCATCCCCATCGAGCGTCAGGTCGATTTCGGAGCGGTAGCTGGCGCCGAGCCGTGTCTTATCGGTCACCTGGAAGAGAGCGCCCAAGGTATAGCCATAGCCCCAGTCATCACCCTCAACCGTACCAATCACGTCGTCGCGACCGGGGGTTCCGCCTTTAAGGGCTGCTGCCGTGCCAAAGTCGATGGCGTTAGAAAGCGTCGCATCGGCATATTGCGCCCGCAGGCCAACGGCCAGGTTGAGCCGCTCGGTTGCCCGATAGTTAAGCGTCGGCTGGAAATCGATGGTGGTGAGCTCGGTCTCCACAGCATGATAGCGGCCGATCCAGTCCTCGTCGTACTTGGTGGAGAGGCCGTAGGGCGCATAGATGGCCAAGCCCAGGTCGAACTGCTCGTTGAGCTGCATCTTGGCGGCGAAGCTCGGCACCGTGGCCGTCTCACCGCCCTGACGAGAGCCGCCTCGATCGTAATCGACATTGCCGAGGCCGGGGATGGTACGACTAGAGGCTTCGGCACCCTGAAGCTCGAAGGTGGCATCGATATAGGCCACCCCGCCGGCCACCTGGTTGCCGTCGATGTTGCCGATGGCGGCCGGGTTGTAGGCCATGAAGCTGACGTCCTCGGCGCCGGCGGTGGCGTTGGACAGGGCGTTGGCGAGGGTCTTGGCGCTCTGCTCACGCACCTGGAAGCCGGAGGCCGCCGCCTGGCCGGCGATCAGCGCCGTGGAGGCAAGGGCGATGGCGAGTGTGAGCCGATTGACGTTGTTGGACATATGGCGAGGCATCCCTTTCTGATGGATCGTTGTTGTCGTTTTGCCGCGGGGCGGTCACGTGCCGTCAGTGTTCGCGCATCTGCCGTCGGGGATCAAGCCCAAACGACCGTTTTAAAACAAAATCTGCTAATACTTTAGTAGAACGAACGTTTCATTTCTTTATCTTTCATTAACTTATCCGCTTGACGCTCGCCAGGGTCCGTAGGATGCCATTGCCCTTGACCTTTGGGTTACCCAAAGGTTTTACACTCGCGTCATGACATCCACTGGAGAACCCTCGATGAAGGTCAGCGAACTCGCCCGCCAGGCCGGCGTCACCGCCGAGACCGTTCGTCACTACACCCGTGAGGGGCTGCTGACCCCCGAGCGCCATCCCGACAACGGCTACCAGCTGTTCGGCCAGCAGGACCTGGCGCGGCTGCGCTTCATTCAGCGCGCCCGCACCCTGGGCTTCGGCGTGGCTGAGATCCGCGACATCCTCGAGCATGCCGATCATGGCGACTCGCCCTGCCCGATGGTGCGCGACCTGCTGGCCAGTCGGCTGCCCCAGATCCGCGGACGCATCGCCGAGCTGGAGGCGCTCGCCACGCGCATGGAGCAGGCCCTCGCGGCCTGGGAGGAGATGCCCGACGGCACACCGGACGGCCACAGCCTCTGCCGCCTGATCGAGAGCTTTCCCGAACCGCTCAATGCCGACGTCGACGCCGGCAAGGAGACCCGATGAACGCCAGACACACCCTCGAGCGCCGGGTACCCGGCATGAACTGCCAGGGCTGCGTGGCCACGATGCGTCGCGCCATCCAGGCCCAGGACGCCGACGCCGAGGTTACCGGCACCCCCGCCGAAAAGCGCCTCGAGATCACCACGGCGCTCTCGGCGATCGAGCTGGACGAGACCCTGATTGATGCCGGCTACCCGCCCGGTGAAGACGAGGCTTCCGACGAAACGGATGACCCCGACGAGGCCGAGACACCCGAAGACGCCGAGTCGGCGGAGCCCCGGGCATCCGGCGACGCACCGAGTGATGAACCTGGTGGTGAGACGGATAGTGAGAAGAGGCCGGCCACCCGGCGCCTTTCCATCAGCGGCATGACCTGCGCCAGCTGCGTGAAGAGCGTCCAGCAGGCCATCGAGCAGACGCCCGGGGTGGTCAGCGCGGAGGTGAACTTCGGCACCCATACCGCCGAGGTGCGCGGCAGCGCCGACCCGGAAGCCCTGATCCACGCCGTACAGGACGTGGGCTACGGCGCCGAGCCCATCGTCGACATGCGCGAGGCGGAAGCGGCGCGAGCCCGCAAGGACGAGCAGACCTATCGCCAACGCCTCAGGGGCAGCCTGCTGTCGCTGGCGCTCGCCGTGCCGTTGATGGCCAGCATGTTCGTCTATCACCCCCAGCCGGTAGGCGGCGGACGCCTCTACTGGCTGGCGATCGGCCTGCTGACGCTTGCCGTGATGGCCTATCCGGGACGCCACTTCTTCGTCAACGCCTGGAAGAACTTCCGCCACCATCAGGCCAATATGGACACCCTGATCGCCATGGGCACCGGCACCGCCTGGCTCTACTCCATGGCGGTGGTGGCCGTCGGCCCTTGGCTGCCGGAGGTGGCCCGGGGCATCTACTTCGAAGCCTCGGCGATGGTCATCGGCCTGGTGCTGCTGGGCAACGCCCTGGAGCTGCGTGCTCGCGGGCGCACCAGCGAGGCCCTGAAGCGCCTGCTCGACCTGCAGAGCCGCACCGCCCGGGTGATCCGCGACGGCACGGAGCGCGAGGTCGACATCGACGAGGTGCGCCAGGGCGATCATATCCGCGTGCGCCCCGGCGAGCGCCTGCCGGTGGACGGCGAGGTGACCGAGGGGCAGAGTCACATCGACGAGTCGATGCTGACCGGCGAGCCGGTGCCCGTGGCCAAGGGCGAAGGCGACGAGGTCAGCGCCGGCACGGTCAACGGCAAGGGCGGCCTGGTCTACCGGGCCACCCGGGTCGGGGCGAACACGCGCCTCGGCCAGATCACCGAACAGGTGGCCAGCGCCCAGGCCTCCCGCCCGCCCATTGGCCAGCTGGCCGACAGGATATCGAGCGTGTTCGTGCCCTCGGTGATGATCATCGCCGTGCTCACCGCGCTCGTCTGGTTCAACGTTGGCGCCGAGCCGCGGGTGATCCACATGCTGGTCACGGCCACCACGGTGCTGATCATCGCCTGCCCCTGCGCGCTGGGCCTGGCCACGCCGATCTCCACCATGATCGGGGTCGGCAAGGCCGCCGAGCACGGCGTGCTGGTGCGCCATGGCGACGCCCTGCAGACCGCCAGCAGGCTCTCCACCCTGGTGGTGGACAAGACCGGCACCCTCACCGAGGGCAAGCCCCGGGTCACCGAGGCCGAGGTGATCGAGGGTGACGAACAGGCAGTACTGGGCCTGGTCGCGGCCCTGGAGCGCGGCTCCGAGCACCCCCTGGCCGAGGCGCTGATGGCGCATGCGGAGGAACAGGGCGCCGAACCCGGCGAGATCATGGACTTCGATACCGTCACCGGCGGGGGCGTCACGGCAACGGCCGGTGATGGCCGGCCGCTGCTGCTGGGCAACGCTCGGCTGCTGAAGGAGGCCGGCGTCACGCTGGACGCCGGTCGCGAGATCGCTGGCAGTCTCGAGAAGAAGGCGCGCACCGTGGTCTATCTCGCCGTGGACGGCCGGCTCGCCGCGATCTTCGGCATCAGCGACCCCCTGCGCCACGACACCCGCGAGGCGGTGAAGCGCCTGCAGGCCGACGGCCTGAGGGTGGTGATGCTGACCGGTGACAACGAGCACACCGCCGCCGCCATCGCCCGGGAGGTGGGCATCGACGACTTCCGCGCCGGCCTGCTGCCCGAGGACAAGCTCGACGAGATCAGCCGCCGCCAGGCCCAGGGCGAGGTGGTCGGCATGGTCGGCGACGGCATCAACGACGCCCCGGCGCTGGCCCGCGCCGACGTGGGCTTCGCCATCGGCCAGGGCACCGACGTGGCCATCGAGAGCGCCGGCATCACCCTAGTGCGCGGCTCGCTGCACGGCGTGGCCGCCGCCATCGAGATCAGCCGGGCGACGCTTGCCAACATCAAGCAGAACCTGGTGGGCGCCTTCGGCTACAACGTGCTGGGCATCCCCATCGCCGCCGGGGTGATCTACCCCGTCACCGGCACCCTGCTCTCGCCGATGATCGCCGGCGCCGCCATGTCGCTCTCCTCGATCACCGTGGTGAGCAACGCCAACCGGCTGCGCCTGTTCCGCCCCACCGCCGAGGTCCGTGGCGATACACAGGACAGCGGCTCGAAGCAGGAGGACGCACGATGAGCTGGATCGTCAATCTCGCCGGCCTGGCCCTGATCGCCCTGATCGCCTGGTGGTTCTGGGCGGCCGGCTAGGTGTGGCCAAACGCAAAAAAACGGCGACCGGAGCTCTGTGCTCCGGTCGCCGTCGTAACACGTCATGGTCGAGGCTAGAGCGCCTCACGCAGGGTCTCGAGGTAGGCGGCCGTCAGCGCCAGCACGGCCGGGTAGAAGTCGCTGGCCGTCGTCGGCGCAGCGCTGCGTTCGACGAGGCGGGGCAGCCAAAGGCAGAGCTCCTCGGCGAGGAAGCCGCGGGTATCGAGGCGCAGCGCCTCGCTACTCCCTACATCCTCCCCTTCGCCTTTCGCCTCGGACAGGCTCAGGAGGCGGCGGGCCAGATAGTCGAGCATGATCGCCAGGTGGTCGGCAGGTTCGCCCACCTCGCGGCGAACCGCATAGCCTGCCTCGGCGAGGCGCGCCTCCATGCGCTCGGCCGCGGCCCCGTGGAAGCGCCCCGCTTCGTCGGCATACAGCGAGGCGTAGGGCGGCGCGCCGCTGCGCGCATCGGCCAGGAACAGCTCGGCGAAATCGGCGGCGAGCTCCAGCTGCGGCGTGGTGAACATCAACAGCTGCGACAGGGCGCGGTCTACCCGCGCCACCTCGTCTACAAGGCCATGCTCATCGCGCAGCAGGTTCAAGAGCGGCTGCGCCTCGCCCCGGCGATAGCGGGCAAGCGTCGCCTCATCCAGCTCGGCGCTGAGTAGCGTGGCGAACCAACCGCAAAGCAGGCCCTCCGATTCCCAGATGGCCGACCAGTCGGCCGGCTCCACCGTTTGCTCCGAGGGTGCGGGCGTCGTCCGCTGGTTCATACGTCCACCGTGACCGGTCCGCCGAAGGCGGTCACCGCCGGCGCCTCGCCCTCGAAACGCTCGATCTCGACCACGCAGGTGTTGGCGCTCGGCGCCTGGGCAAGCTTCGAGGTGCCCACATCCATGGTCAGGGTGTTGGGATCGCCGTACGTATCCAGCGCGCCGATCTCCGGACCCACCGGGCCGTACCAGGCGCCCTCCTGGATGCGCACCACGCCGCTCGGGAAGTCGTCGGAGACCACCGCACCCGCCAGCAGCTGGCCGCGATCGTTATAAACGCGTACCAGATCGCCATCCAGGATCCCGCGCGCCTCGGCGTCCTCGGGGCCGATGAAGATCGGCTCACGTCCCTGCACCGCGTAGGTGGCGCGCAGCTCTTCGGATTCGCACATCTGGGAGTGCAGCCGCTTGTCGGGGTGCACCGACTGCAGCCACAGCGGGTAGCGATCGGAGCCGGGGCCGCCGTGGGAGCGCTCGACCTTCTCCATCCAGGTCGGGTGGGCCTGGCAATCGTCGTACTCGTAGCGCCCGATCTTGCGGCTGGAGATCTCGATGAAGCCGGAGGGCGTACCCAGAGCGTTTACCTCGGGCGCCTGGCGGAAGTCCGCGTGGCGTACCCAGTTCTCGCCGGGTCCGAAGTCGACGTAGCCCTCTTTCCAGAAGGTCGCGAAGTCGGGCATCGGCGAAATCGGCTCATCGCCCCCGGGCGCGGCGCTCAGCGCCGTGTTCGCCTCGCGACACTCGTCGTAAAGCTTCTTGACCCAGCCCATCTCGTCCAGCTCCTGGCGGTACTCCTCGTCGCGCCCGAAGCGCCGGCACAGGTCGGTGAAGATGTCGAAGTCGCTGCGCGAGTGGAACAGCGGGTCCACCAGCTTGTGCATGGCCAGCACGCCGCGGTTGGAGTAGGAGCCGTAGACGTCGAGGTCGTTGCGCTCGAACTGCGTGCAGGCCGGCAGCACCAGGTCGGAGAAGCGGCAGGTCGCGTTCCAGGCGTAGTCGATGGTGACCACGGTCTCGAGCTTGCGGAAGGCCTGCTTCATGCGGTTGTGATCCTGGTGGTGATGCCAGGGGTTACAGCCGCTGAAGACGCACATGCGAATGTCGGGGAACACCACCTCGCTGCCGTTGTACTGGATCTTCTCCCCGGGGTTGAGCAGGCAGTCGATCCAGCGCGCCACGGGAATGGTCGAGGCCGCCCCCTGGAAATCGGTGTTGTCGTGCTCGGGCGTCTTGCCGGCATCCACGTTGCGCGGAAAGGCGCCCGGCGCGCTAGCCCCCGAGGAAGGCACGCCGATAGAGCTGTAGTGGTGGCCGTAGCTGACGCCGCCGCCGGGCAGGCCGATCTGGCCCAGCATGGTGGCCAGCACCGCGCCCATCCAGTAGGGCTGCTCGCCGTGCTGCTGGCGCTGGATCGCCCAGCCGAACAGCAGCTGGGTGCGATCGGCCGCCAGCAGCCGTGCGAAGTCGCGAATCTGCTCGGCGTCGACGCCGCAGATCGGTGCGGCCCACTCCGGCGTCTTGGCCTCGCCGTCGTTGCCCTCGCCCTGGACGTAGGCGATGAAGTCGTCGAAGCCCAGGGCGTAGGCGTCGATGAACGCCTGGCTGTAGAGCTCCTCGTTATAGAGGGTGTGCGCCATGGCCAGCATGAAGGCCACGTCGGTCATCGGGTTGAGGTAGAGCTGCTCGCAGCCCAGGTAGTTCTGGGTCTTGGTGCGCACCGGATCCACGCTGATCACCCGAATGCTGCCGTCGGCCACCTTGGCCTTGAGCTGCTCCAGGTAGGCGTAGGACTCGTGAGTCTCGCAGTTCCAGCCCACCTGCAGGTTCTTGTAGGGATCGTTGGCCCACAGCACCACGGTCTTGCTGTTCTCCAGGATCAGCGGCCAGGAGGTGCCCTGGCTGTAGACCTCGGTGGAACCGAGCACGTAGGGGAGGATGACCTGCCCGGCGCCGGTGGAGTAGTCCCCCACCTTCTTGACGAAGTGGCCGTGCATCGCCACCGCCCGCTGCATGTGGTTGCCGCAGCTGTGCACCTGGCCGGTCTGGCGCCAGCCGGTCGCACCGGCGTAGAGCGCCCAGGGGCCGTAGACGGTCTGGGTGCGCTCCAGCTCCTCGTGGAAGAGGTCCAACGCGGCGTCCCAGGTCAGGCGCACGAAGCGGTTGTCGCCGCGGGTGGTGCGGTCGGCGTCCTGGCGATGCTTGAGCCACTCCAGCCGGGCCATCGGATAGCGGATGCGCGAGGGGTTGTAGATCAGCCCCTTGATGCCGTTGAGCATCTCGGTGGGGTGCCGGTCGGCGCCGAACGGCTTGATCTCGGCCACCTTGCCGCCCTTGACCAGGGCGTTCAGTGCGCCCCAGTGGGAACCGGACGTCTTCCAGACGCCCAACCCGACCTCGGCCTCCTCGGCGGCGACCGCCGAGGAGGCGAGCAGCCCTGGGCCGATCAGCGAGGCGGCGGATCCTGCCATCGCCCCCTTGAGGAAACTTCTGCGGCTAATAGTCATGAGAGCTCCTTGGGCGGACTCAGTGGGCAGCGTCGACGAAGTCGGAGGAGTGCATCTGGAGGTACTTGAGCACCAGTTCCTGCGTGGGCGCACTCATGTTGGTGAACCCCACCATCCCCGAGAACATGGCCGGCCAGGTGTTGGCATCGAAATGCTCGGGCGCAGGCTCCGTGTGGCAGACGCTGCAGGCGTCGCGGTAGGTCTGTCCAGCGGTCTCCCAGAGCGCCTCTCGGTTGCCCAGGTAGGCCCCCTTCTCGGCCCACAGCGTCACCGACACCTGGCCCCAGGGCAGGCCGGTCAGCTCGTCGACGACATCGCTCTGGTGCGTCTCGATCATTGCACCGTCCTGGGCGATGTCCTTGTCGAGCACGGCGCTGCTGATGTTCTGGCCGAAGTCCTCGTAGAGCACGCGCCCGAAGCCCTTCTCCTTGCGCCAGGCGTCGATCTCCAGCTTCACACTCTCGCCCTGGGTCTCGAGCACATTGACCTCGGTCGCTACCTGCAGCACGCCGGCCTGCTCGGTGCGCTCGGCATCGGCGTAAAGATCCACGGACTTGGCGCTGTAGTAGGTCTCCCCCTCGTCCAGGCTGACCGAGGTCGCCTCGCGAACCAGGCCGGCGAGCAGGGGATCGACGCTGCCCATCTGCTGGGGCAGCTGGTGGGCGATGCCCTTGTGGCAGTCCACGCAGCTCTGGCCGCGCTCCGCGGCAGGCTCCATGAAGCGCCGCGCCTCGTCGCTCATCTCGTTCCAGTCCATGCTGTCGTAGTCATGGCAGTTGCGGCATTCCTGGGAGCCGTTGGCCTTGAAGCGGGCCCACTCGTGCTGCGCCAGCTCGAGGCGCTTGGCCTCGAACTTCTCGGGGGTATCGATAGTGCCGAAGATGGCGCCCCACACCTCCTTGCTGGCCTGCATCTTGCGCGCGATCTTGTCGGTCCAGTTGTGGGGGACGTGACAGTCGGAGCAGATCGCGCGAACGCCGGAGCGGTTCGACCAGTGCACCGTCTGCTGCAGCTCCTGATAGACGTTGTTCTCCATCTCGTGGCAGCTGACGCAGAACTTCTCCGTGTTGGTCACCTCCATCGCGGTGTTGAAGCCGCCCCAGAAGATGATGCCCGCCAGGAAACTGACGATTATGATGACCCCCAGGCTGATGTGCACGGGGGGGCGTTTCAGCGTATTCCACAGCGCCGCTATGATCTTCATGTCTCTTCTCGCTCGACTGATTCGTGAGGGTTAACCGCCGTGCCCGGGCGGGCCCAGCACGAAGATCTGCAACATCCACACCACGAAGCCATAGCCGACTACTACCGCAATGGTCAGGAGTGGAACCACCACCGCCGTCACAAACAGGAAGGCAAGCCACTCGCGCCGCTTGCCGCTGGAACGGGTCTCGCCCTGATCGTTGGCCTCACCCATATCGCCCCCCTTGAAGGTCTTGTCGTGCCCTTGGCGCCGTCGTGGCTCGAGACGAGCCATCGGACGGACATCACGACGCCTGAGTTACCGTGTTAATGGTGTCTTAACACTCTAGCCGCTCTCCGCCCGCCTCTCGTGACTCTGATCAAGCCGGAGACATGTGAGCATTGATTCATATAGCTATCGAACCACGCCGCCGCCCACGCCTAGCGGCCGTTCAGGACGAGGAGCGGATCGAGAAGAGGGGCGATTCGTGACGAGCACCACCCCGGACGGGGCGGCACATTAAGGAAGGCGACGAGACTCGAGAGTGCTCGACGGGGACTGCTAGGCTACGGGAAGAATCTCGACGCGGAGGCGCCGATGCCTAGACTCGACGGCGTGCTGGAAACCGCACTCTACGTGGCGGACATGGCCCGCGCCCGGGCCTTCTTCGAGGAGGTAATGGGGCTCTCGCCCTTCAACGCCGACCACCGCTTCACCGCCTATGACGCCGGGGCTAGCACGGTGCTTCTGCTGTTCCGGCACGGCGAGACCCGGGACACCGTGGTGCTGCCCGACGGCATGGGTACCATCCCGCCCCACGACGGCGACGGCCGAGTGCACCTGGCCTTCGCCATTGCTAAAACAGAGCTCGGCGTCTGGGAGACGCGACTCGCAGAGCACGGCGTCGCGATCGAGGGGCGCACCCACTGGCCGCGCGGGGGCGAAAGCATCTACTTCCGGGATCCCGACGACCATCTGCTGGAACTCGCCACGCCCGGGGTCTGGCCGACCTAATGAGGCCCTTCCCCGGGCGGACCGCCGACGGGTCGTCAGCTGACGCCCATGTAGCGGCCCGGCTTGTGGTTCAGGGCGATGATCAGGTTGAGCGCCACGGCGCCGAGCACCGAGAGCCCGACCCGCTCCAGGGGCAGCATCGAGAGCGCGATCAGCATGATCCCGCCGTCGATGCCCAGCTGCACATAGCCCGCCCGCCAGCCATAGCGGTCCTGCAGGTAGAGCGAGAGGATGTTGATGCCGCCCAGGCTCGTGCGGTGACGAAAGAGCACCAGCATGCCGATGCCGATCAGGCTGCCGCCCATCAGGGCGGCATAGAGGGGCTGGAGCCACTCGAAGCGCACCCAGCCGGCGGTGAACTCCGAGAACATCGAGACCATGGCGATGGCCACGAAGGTGCGCAGGGTGAAGCTCCAGCCCATGCGCCGGATCGCCAGCCAGTAGAACGGCAGGTTGATCAGGAAGAAGCCGACCCCGAAGCGCCAGCCGGTGGCGTACTGCAGCAGGAAGGCCAGGCCCGCGGTGCTGCCGGTGAGCAGCATCGCCTGGGTATAGAAGCTCACGCCGAGCGCGACGAAGAGCGTGCCGATCAGCATCGCCATGACGTCCTCGTGGAGGCGATGGGGGTCGGTGGGCAGTTCCTTAGGGTCCATCACGTGCTCCTAAAATATTCGTGAGCGCTGATTTCCGTCGCGAGCGAAGGGAGGCTGGCTGCCGCCGGAGAGGAGCAACCGGAGTTGACTGACTGCTCAATGAGGATTGCGAGGCTTCGCCGGCGACCCGGATATCGAGCGCAGCGGGAAATCAGGGTTTACGCTCGGCGTGCTCGATCATCAGCTGCAAACTCTCGCGCCCCCGCCAGCGATTGCGGTTGAGCTTGAAGGCGCAGTGCAGGTTGGCGCCGACGCCGAAGGCCGGCACCTCGCCGGGGGTGAGGGCGCGAAACCAGATCGCCTTGAGGCTGGTGGCGCCGGCCGAGAGCTCGAGCATCAGGTGGCTGCCGTCGGCACCTACCGGGCGCAGCGACTCGACCAGGAAGTCGCCCTCGAAAAGCGGGGCATCGAACTCACGGCCGAAAGGCGCGAGCCGCTCGAGTTCATCCAGGGTGGCGAGGCAGAGCTGGTCGGGCGCGAGCTCGCCATCGGTGAGGATGCGCGGGCGCAGCTCGATATCGCCCAGCTGCTCGCCCACGGCGGTGAGGAAGGCGGCGCGGAACTCCGTCAGCCGCTCGGCCGGCATCCCCACCCCGGCGGCGCCGCGGTGGCCGCCGAAGCGCGGCAGCGCCTCGGGTGCCAGCTCGAAGGTGCGCTGCAGGGCCTCGCGCAGGTGCAGGCCCTCGATGGAGCGCCCGGAGCCGGTCAGCATCCCGGGCGCCGCCGCCGGCGTCAGCACCAGGGCCGGCCGGCCGAAGGCCTGCACCAGTCGCGAGGCGACGATGCCCTGTACCCCGGGATGGCCCTCCTCCAGATAGATCACGATGGCGGGCTCGTCGGCGCTCAGCGCCGGCACCGCAAGCGCCTTGGCCTGCTGGGCCATCTCCGCCTCGATCGCCCTGCGGGACTGGTTGTCCTGATCGAGGGTCTCGAGGTGGCGATGGGCCACCGCCTCGTTGGCGGCGAGCATGAAGTGCAGCGCCGCGTAGGGGTCGTCGAGCCGTGAGCGGGCATTGATGCGCGGCCCCATCTGGAAGGCCAGGGTCTCGGCGTCGAAGGGCACGCTGTCGGCCCCCAGGCGCTCGGCCATGGTGCGCCAGCAGGCGGCCTCCATGCGGTTGATCAGGGTCAGGCCGTGGTGAACCACGGCGCGGTTGGCGGCGCTGCCGCCCAGCGACACGCAGTCGGCCACGGTGCCCAGCGCCACGTAAGAGAGCCAGGGTGAAAGCTTGGGGGTGGCAGGCGCCAGCACGCCCCACTCGACCAGCACTTGGCGGGCCAGCGACATGACGAGCCACGCCACCATGCAGCCGGCGATGGTCGGATCCGGGTAGTCGCAGTCGTCGCGGGTCGGGTTCACGGTGGCGTAGGCCGAGGCCGGCGGCCCCTCGAGCGGCAGGGCGTGGTGATCGCTGACTACCACCTCGACGCCGGCGGCCTTGAGCCGCGCGATGCGCGGCTCGTCACTACTGCCGCAGTCGGCGGTGATCACCAGGCTCGGCCGCGGCGAGAGCGCAAGCGTCCGCTCCACCAGCGGGAGGCTGATGCCGTAGCCGTCGTGGATGCGATGGCCGATCAGGCTGTGCAGCTTCGCCTCGGGCACCCCGAAGAGTTCCACCAGGGTGCGGCGGATCACCACGTGGGAGGTGATGCCGTCCACGTCGTAGTCGGTGAGGATGCCAATGTGCTCGCCGTCGACTACCGCCTGGGCGATGCGCTCGGCCGCGCGTCGGGCATCCTTAAGTCGTTCGGGATGCGCCAGGTGGCGAAGGCTCGGCGAGACCAGCGGGCCAAGCTCCCCCTGGTAGCCGGCAAGCCGCCCGGCCAGCACCCGGGCCTGAAGCTCGGAGAGCCCCTCTTCGCGAGCACGGGCATAGAGCGCCTCGTCGCGGGGACGCGGCTCGATGCGCGGCTGGAGGCGTTCATTCAGGTCGATGGGATCGGTCACGGCGTCCACGCCAGGCTCCTCTGAAGTTCAGGGGTGAACCCGAGAGGCAGGGGAAGACCTCCAGGCTGAGCGAGGGGCATCGTGAGAAGGGCTCAGGACTTGGTGATGCCGGAGATCCCCGCTCGGGGCTGATCCGGCGATAGGCCTGTTCGGGGGCGCTGTTAACCCCTCCCTGGGCGCTACCGATGCCATCCATGGCATCGGACCCCCTCAAGGCCTATCCCCGGCGCCCCTCGCTGCTTTACTTTCAGCTGCACGCTTTAGCGGCGGTTCTCAACCACGAACTTCTGCACCGCGGAGAGCTCTGCCGGCAGCACGGTGTAGCGCTCCTCGCGCTCCAGCAGGTCGTCCATGTGCGGCGGCAACGGCACGCCCGGGAAGCCGGCCTTGACCACCGCCTCGGCGAACTTGGCCGGATGGGCCGTGGCCAGGGTGATCACCGGCGTCGTGGCATTGGCGCGCGCCCGCTCGGCCGCCCGGTAGCCGGTGGCGGTATGGGGATCGAGGATCTCCTGGGTGCGATGGTGCGCCTCGCGAATCACCTCGAGGATGGTGGCATCGTCCACGCTGTGGCTGGCGAAGCTCTCGCGAAGCCGGGCCAGCGGCGCATCGGCCAGGGCGGTCGGCTCGTTCTGGAAGCGCTCGAGCAGCGCCCTCACCGCATCGCCGTCGCGGCCGTAGGCCTCGAACAGCAGCCGCTCGAAATTGGACGACACCACGATGTCCATGGACGGCGCCAGGGTGGCCTTGAGCTCCTGCTTGGAGAAGTCGTTGGCGGCCAGCGTGCGGTGCAGGATGTCGTTGGCGTTGGTGGCGATGATGAACTGCGCAACCGGCAGCCCCATGCGCTTGGCGATGTAGCCGGCGAAGACGTTGCCGAAGTTCGCCGAGGGCACGCAGAAGCTGACCTCGCGGTGCGGGGCGCCCAGCGCTACGGCGGAGGCCACGTAGTAGACCACCTGGGCCATGATGCGCGCCCAGTTGATCGAGTTCACCGCGACGAGTCGGGTGCCGTCGAGGAAGCCCTGGTCGGCGAAGCTCGCCTTGACCATCGCCTGGGCGTCGTCGAAGTTGCCCTCGATGGCGACGTTGAAGACGTTGTCGGCGAGCACCGAGGTCATCTGGCGACGCTGCACCTCCGAGACCCGGTTGTGGGGATGGAGGATGAAGATGTCGAGGTTGTCGCAGTGGCGGCAGCCCTCGATGGCGGCGGAACCGGTGTCGCCGGAGGTGGCGCCCATGATCACCGCCCGCTCGCCGCGCTTCTTCAGGAAGTGATCGAGGATGCGGCCGAGCAGCTGCAGCGCCACGTCCTTGAAGGCCAGCGTCGGGCCGTGGAACAGCTCGAGCAGGAAGTGGTTGGCGTCGAGCTGGTTCAGCGGCACCACGGCGTCGTGGCTGAAGGTCGCGTAGGCCTCCTCGACGATGCCGCGGAAGGTGTCGTCGTCGATCTCGCCGTTGACGTAGGGCTGCATGACCCGGAAGGCGATCTCGGCGTAGGAGAGCCCGGCCATGGCGGCCAGGTCGTCATGGCCGAGTTCGGGGATCGTCTCGGGCACGTAGAGGCCGCCGTCGCTGGCCATGCCGGTGAGCACGACCTCCTCGAAGGAGAGCGCGGGCGCCTGCCCGCGGGTGCTGATGTAGCGCATGTCTTACTCCTCGTCCAGCGACTCGACGCGGATCCGCGTCAGCGGTCCGGCGACGTCGGCCAGCGATTCGATCAGGCGGATGGCCTCGTTCATCTGCTTCTCGCGGGTACGGTGAGTCAGCAGGATGATCGGCACCAGCTCGCCTTCGGTGACCTCCTTCTGGATCAGCGCCTCGATGGAGATGCCCTGCTCGGAGAGGATGGTCGCCACCCGGGCCAGCACGCCGGGGCGATCCACCGCCAAGAGCCGCAGGTAGTAGGCGGTGGTGATGTCTTCCATGGGCATGATCGGCAGCTGGCTGACATCCTCGTCGATGCCGCTGAAGGCCAGGTAGGGCACGCGGTAGTGGTGATCGGTGGAGATGTCGCGGGCCACGTCCAGCAGGTCGGCGACCACCGCGGAGGCGGTGGGCTCGGCGCCGGCACCGGCGCCGTAGTATAGGGTCGGGCCCACGGCGTCGCCCATCACTGCGATGGCATTTTTGACGCCGTGGACGTTGGCCAGCAGCCGGTCCTTGGGAATCAGGGTCGGGTGCACGCGCAGCTCGAGCCCGGACTCGGTGCGCTTGGAGAGCCCCAGATGCTTGATGATGTAGCCCAGGTTATCGGCCTGTTCCACGTCCTCGGCGGTGATCCGCGAGATGCCCTCGGTGTAGGACTTCTCGAACTGCAGCGGTACGCCATAGGCGATGGAGGCGAGGATGGTCAGCTTGTGCGCGGCGTCGATGCCCTCGACGTCGAAGGTCGGGTCGGACTCGGCATAGCCCAGCGCCTGGGCCTCGGCCAGCACGTCCTCGAAGGCACGGCCTTCGTCGCGCATGTGGGTGAGGATGTAGTTGCCGGTGCCGTTGATGATCCCGGCGACCCACTCGATGCGGTTGGCGCCGAGGCCCTCGCGCAGCGACTTGATCACCGGGATACCGCCGGCCACGGCGGCCTCGAAGGCGACGATCACGCCCTTCTCATGGGCCGCCTTGAAGATCTCATTGCCGTGCACCGCGATCAGCGCCTTGTTGGCGGTGACCACGTGCTTGCCGTGCTCGATGGCGGTCAGCACCAGTTCGCGGGCCACGTCGTAGCCGCCGATCAGCTCGACCAGCACGTCGACATCGGGGTTGGAGGCCACCTCGAAGACGTCGGCGGTGGTCTTGATACCGGTGGTATCACAACCGGGATTGGGGCTGCGGTAGGCGACCTGCTCGATGACGATCGGACGCCCCGCCCGCCGGGCGATGTCGTCGGCGTTGCGCGTCAGCACGTTGAAGGTTCCGCCACCGACGGTCCCCAGGCCACAGATTCCCACTCTCACCGGTTTCAATGTCTTTCCCCTTGTTCTGGCATGTGTCTCAGCGTGTAAGGGGGCCCGCAGGGCCCCTCGTGCCGACGCTCGTCGGCGTCGGTCATCACTCGGCCATCATTCACTCAAACCGAGCATGGCGGCCAGACGCTCCGCCGGCACATAGCCGGGCACCAGGCGGCCGTCGGGCAGCACAATCGCCGGCGTGCCCTGCACGCCGAGCTGCATGCCCAGATGATACTGTTCCTCGACCGGATTGTCGCAGTCCGCGGCGCCGCTCAGCGCTTCTTCGCGTTTGGCCGCCGACATCGCCTCGGCCTTGTTGTCGGCACACCACACTTGCTGCAGCTGGCGTCCGCCCGGCGAACCCAACCCGCTGCGCGGGAAAGCCAGGTAGTGGACCTCGATGCCCATCTCGTTGAGCCGCGGCACCTCCTCGTGGAGCTGGCGGCAGTAGGGGCAGGTGGTGTCGGTAAAGACCACCAGCTCGGCGCGCGTTTCGCCGGTGCCGCGATAGATCACCCGCTCGCTCTCCGGCACCGCGGCGAGTCGCGCGCTGCGCTCGGCGTTGCGGCCCTGCTCGGTGAGGTTGACCAGGCCGCGCTCGGCGTTCTCGTAGAGGTCACCGACCAGGAAGTGGCTGCCGTCGGCGTTGCTGTAGAAGGTCTCGCCGCTCGAAAGCGTCACCTCATAGAAGCCCTCCAGCGGCGTCTCGCGCACGCGTTCCACCGGCATGGGCTGGCCGTTGACCGACAGGGTCTCGGCCAGCTGCCGGGCCGGATCGGCCTGGGCAACGGGCAATAGGGCCAGGGACGCGGCCAGCAGGCCCCCGCATAGGGTAAGGATCGATAATCTCATGGTTCAGCCTCGAGGGTGATGGTTGGCATGCAGGTCTTCGAGTCGCACCTGCGCCACATGGGTATAGATCTGCGTGGTCGAGAGATCGCTGTGACCGAGCAGCAGCTGTACGACACGCAGGTTGGCGCCATGATTCAACAGATGAGTGGCGAAGGCATGGCGCAGGGTGTGCGGCGACAGCGGACGCTCGATCCCGGCGACCCGCGCATGGGCCTTGATGCGGTACCAGAAGGCCTGACGCGTCAGGCAGCGGTCGTCGCGCCCGGGGAACAGCGCCGGCCGGGTGATGTCGGCCATCAGCGCGCCGCGAGCGGTTCGCAGATAGCGCTCGAGCCAGCTCACGGCCTCCTCGCCCAGGGGCACCAGGCGATCCTTGTCGCCCTTGCCGCGCACCCTGACCACGCCCTGGCGCAGGTTGACCGCATCGGTGGTCAACCCCACCAGCTCGGTGACCCGCAGCCCGGCACCGTAGAGCACCTCCAGCATGGCCCGGTCGCGCACGCCGAGGTCGGTGGTGAGGTCCGGCGCCGCGAGCAGGCGCTCCACTTCGTCCTCCTCCAGGGTGTCGGGCAGCGCCGGGCGCACCCGGGGCAGGCGCACGTCGACCAGCGGGTCGTGATCGACCAGCCCCTCACCGAGAGCCCAGCGGTAGAAGCGCCGCAGGCTCGAGAGCAGCCGCGCGTTGCTGCGCAGGCTGTAGCCCGCCGTGCGACGCTCGTCGAGCCAGGCCGGCAGGGCAGTACTCGTCGGCGACAGCAGCGGCTCGCCGACCGCTGTCAGGCGGGCCTGCCAGCGCGTCAGGTCGTGGCGATAGGCGCTCAGCGTGTTGTCGCTGGCGCCTTGCTCCAGCCACAGGCCGTCGAGGAAGGCATCGATCAGCGCGGCGGCCTGCGTGGTGCTTCCCATACGACTCCCGAACGGGCCCAATCAGAGCGAAACCCCGCCCCGCGGCAGCGGTGACGGGGTTCCGGAAGTGGGGTCAGGGCCTGAGCCCCGACGCCACACGCGGGCAGAGGCTCTCGCCTCAGGCCAGCTTTTCCTTGATGCGAGCAGACTTGCCGCTGCGCTCGCGGAGGTAGTACAGCTTGGCCTGGCGCACGTCACCGCGACGCTTGACCTCAATAGAATCGACCAGCGGGCTGTAGGTCTGGAAGGTACGCTCGACACCGACACCGTGGGAGATCTTGCGCACGGTGAAGGCGGAGTTCAGGCCGCGGTTACGCTTGCCGATGACCACGCCTTCGAAGGCCTGGAGACGCTCGCGGGTGCCTTCCTTGACCTTGACCTGGACGATCACGGTATCGCCGGGGGCGAAGGCCGGGACTTCCTTGCTCATCTGCTCGGTCTCGAGCGCCTGGATCACCTTGTTCTTGCTACTCATGACAACAACTCCTCAAAAATATCTCGTGACGCGCCGGATGCGGTTCGTCGCCGGTGCGTCGTGATCCCGGCGCCCGAGTCGAGCTCGAGAGCGCGGGAATGCCGTTGGTGACACAGGTCCGCCGTCCCGGGGACGCGCCCTGCACCTCCGCCCTGACCTACTTCGCGGCCAGCGCGTAGTCCTCGATGAACTCCTCGAGCAGCACGCGCTGCTCGTCGCTCAACGACCTGCTTTCCAGCAGGTCGGGACGCCTGAGCCAGGTCCGCCCCAGTGACTGCTTCAGCCGCCAGCGCCGGATGGCGCCATGGTGGCCGCTGAGCAGGACCTCCGGCACTCGCCGCCCGTCGACATCCTCGGGGCGCGTATAGTGCGGGCAGTCCAGCAGCCCGTCGTTGAAGGAGTCCTCGACCGCGGAATCCTGATGGCCCAGCACCCCGGGCACCAGTCTCGCCGCGGCATCGATCAGCACCATGGCCGGCAGCTCGCCGCCGCTGAGCACATAGTCGCCGATCGACCACTCCTCATCGATGTCGGCTTCCACCACCCGCTCATCGATGCCTTCATAGCGCCCGGCCACCACCACCAGCGGGGGGCCCGAGGCCAGCTCCTGCACGCCCTGCTGATCCAGGCGCCGCCCCTGGGGGGACAGGTAGATGACCCTGGCCCGCTGGCCGGTGGCGGCCTCGGCGCGCTCGCGAGAGGCGTGAATGGCCGCCCGCAGGGTGTCGACCTTCATCAACATGCCCGGGCCGCCGCCGTAGGGGCGGTCGTCCACGGTGCGATGCCGGTCGGTGGCGTAGTCCCGGGGATTCCAGAACTCGAGCGCGATGCGCCCCTGCTCCACCGCCCGGCCCGTGACGCCGTGACGAGTGATCGCCTCGAACATCTCGGGAAACAGCGACACCACGCCGATCCACATGGCCGGCGCCGGGATCGAATCGGAACTCAAAATTCCGGATCCCAGTCTACGGTCATCACGCCACCCTCGATATCGACCTCCAGCACGACGTCACCGGGCAGGAAGGGCAGCAGTCGCTCACGCGACTCGATGCGCTCGTCGGCCTCGCCCTTCACCACCATGACGTCGTTGGCGCCGGTCTCGAAGAGGTGGTCGATGCGGCCCAGTGCCAGCCCGTCGCGGGTCACCACGGCGAGCCCTTCGAGCTGATACCAATAGAAGTCGTCGGCGTCGAGCTCGGGCAGTTCGGCCTTGGGCAAAAGGATCTCGGCACCCGCCAGGGCCTCGGCCGCCTCGCGGCTGTCGACCCCCTCGAGCTGCGCCACCAGGCCCTTGCCCTGGCGGCGCCCCTGCAGCAGGCGCGCGCGGGTCAGGCGACTCCCCTGGCGCAGCACCCAGACCTCGTAGTCGAGGATGCCGTCCATGGGACTGGTATACGAATACACCTTCAGCCAGCCCTTCACGCCGTAGGGGCTGGTCAGCTTGCCCAGCACCACGTGATCGTCGGCTGGCTGCGCTTGCGCATGTTCGCTCATCGACGACCCCTGGACCGTTGCAGCAGGCAAGTCAGACCTATCAGGCCTGCTTGCGGGCTTCCTTGACCAGCTCGGCGACGCGGTCGGAGAGCTGGGCACCCTGGCTCTGCCAGTGGGTGATGCGCTCCAGGTCGACGCGCAGGCGCTCTTCCTGACCGCGGGCGACGGGGTTGAAGAAACCCAGGCGCTCGATGAAGCGACCGTCACGGGACTTGCGAGAATCGGTCACGGTGAGGTGGTAGAAGGGACGCTTCTTGGCGCCACCACGTGCCAGACGAATGGTAACCATGCGTTGATTATCCTTCGGTTGAAGTTACGGATGTTTCGGCCGAGGTGCCGATACCCTGCTGGCCCTCGCCAATCTGCTCCGGGAAGCGGGCCGACGGCCCGGCTTCGGGTCATTCGGTCACGACGATGACCGCGTCGATCGCGGCCCTGCCTGTGAAGACGCGATATTCTACGGAAAATCGCTCGACTTGGAAACCTTTTTGCGCTCGACGCCGCGCCATGCGCCGGCTCAGCGCCGGGGCATCCCGCCGGGACCACCCATACCGCCCATGCCGCCAGGGCCACCCGGGCCGCCGCCGCCCATCATGCCGGACATGCCGCGCATCATCTTCTGCATGCCGCCCTTCTGGCCCGCCTTCTTCATCATCTTCTGCATCTGCTTGTGCTGCTTGAGCAGGCGATTGAGGTCGGGCACCTGCAGGCCGGCACCGGCGGCGATGCGACGCTTGCGCGAGCCGTTGATGATCTCGGGCTTGCGCCGCTCCTGGGGCGTCATCGAATTGATCAGCGCCTCGAGCTTGCCCATCTCCTTCTCGGGCCCTGGGCCCTGGGCCATCTCAGCCATCTGCCCCATACCCGGCAGCTTGCCCATCAGGCCGCCCATGCCGCCCATCTTCTTGAGCTGCTGGAGCTGGTCGCGAAAGTCCTCGAGGTCGAACCCCTGACCCTTCTTGACCTTCTTGGCGAGCTGGTCGGCCTTCTTCTTGTCGACGGTGCGCTCGGCCTCCTCGATCAGCGAGAGCACGTCGCCCATGCCGAGGATGCGCGAGGCCACCCGGTCCGGGTGGAAGGGCTCGAGGGCGTCGACCTTCTCGCCCACGCCCATGAACTTGATCGGCTTGCCGGTGACGTGGCGCACCGAGAGCGCCGCGCCGCCGCGGGCATCGCCGTCGGCCTTGGTGAGGATCACCCCGGTCAGCGGCAGCGCCTCGTGGAAGGCCTTGGCGGTATTGGCGGCGTCCTGGCCGGTCATGGCATCGACGACGAACAGCGTCTCGTCGGGCACCACCGCCTTATGCAGCGCCTGGATCTCGGCCATCATCGCCTCGTCGATGGCCAGGCGACCGGCGGTATCGACCAGCACCACGTCATGGAACTGGATCTTGGCGTGCTTGATCGCCGCCTCGGCGATGGCCACCGGCTGCTGATCGCTGCGCGACGGGAAGAAGTCGACCTCGACTTCGCGGGCCAGGGTCTCGAGCTGGTCGATGGCCGCCGGACGATAGACGTCGGCCGAGACGACGAGCACCTTCTTCTTCTCGCGTTCGCGCAGGTAGCGCGCCAGCTTGGCCACCGAGGTGGTCTTGCCCGCGCCCTGCAGGCCGGCCATCAACACCACGGCCGGCGAGCCCTTGAGGGTCAGGCCCTCGTTGGCCTCGCCCATGATCGCCTCGAGCTCCTGCTGGACGATCTTGACGAACTGCTGGCCCGGAGAAAGGCTCTGGGAGACTTCCTGACCCACGGCGCGCTCGCGCACCCGGTCGATGAAGGCCTTGACCACCGGCAGCGCGACATCCGCCTCGAGCAGGGCTCGACGCACCTCGCGCAGGGTGTCCTTGACGTTGTCCTCGGTCAGGCGGGCCTGACCCTTGATGGACTTGAGCGTCTGGGACAGACGCTCGCTGAGATTCTGGAACATGGGGCCTCTCCAATCACGATGGCCGGGGAAACCGCTCCGGCATCGGCCGGGGCTCCCTGCAATGGTCGAAAATTATACGCGCCCTGGCCGGCAGTCTCCATGCATGACCGGCATTCGCTGTCCCGAGGGAGCGCCGCCGCGCTGTGCGCCGCCGTGGGGATTCGGTATAGTAGCAATACCATTTCATAAGCGCTGGCGAAGGCGCACGGACAGCGATCGATGCAGCCGCTATCACTTGCCGTCATGGCCTTCCTCTTCTACATGGGGGCCGCCTCCTGGCAGGGCCTCGCCCTAGCCCGGCGGGTACCACCGCGCGACATGCTGGTGCGTGCCCTGGCCCTGTTCGGACTGCTCTGCCACCTGCCGCTGGCCGCCACGCTGCTGGCCCGGGGCGACTCCCTGCTGCCCGGCCTCTCGACCAGCGCGGTGCTGGTCGGCGCGCTGGCCGTGCTGGTGCTGCTGCTGGCCAGCCTCTTCAAGCCGGTGCTCAACATCGCCACCGGACTGCTGCCGCTGGCCGGCCTGAGCCTGCTGCTGGCATCGGGGCTGCCGAGTCCGGAGCGTGCCACCGGCATGACCCCGGGCATCGCCCTGCACGCGCTGAGCAGCGCCCTGGCCTTCGCCCTGCTGGCGATCGCCGCCGTCCAGGCGGTGCTGCTGGGCATCCAGAACCAGGCGCTGCGCCATCACCACATCCGCGGCGTCGTCCAGTCGCTGCCCCCGCTGACCACCATGGAGCGGATCCTCTTCGAGATGATCTGGGCCGGCATGATCCTGCTGACCCTGTCGATCGTCAGCGGCTTCCTGTTCGTCGACAACATGTTCGCCCAGCACCTCGCCCACAAGTCGATCCTCTCGCTGGCCGCCTGGGTGATCTTCGCCACCCTGCTGTTCAGCCACCATCGGCTGGGCTGGCGCGGCATGCGCGCGGTGCGCTGGACCCTGGGCGGCTGCCTGGTGCTGCTGCTGGCCTACTTCGGCAGCAAGTTCGTGCTGGAGATCGTGCTCGACCGCGGCTGAGCCCGGCACCGCCTTGACACCCGCTGGCCGAGCCCCTACAACTCGAGCCTGATACGCCTTTGAGGATCCTTCGACATTGAGTGACGACTTCCCGCTGGGACTGCTGTTCGGCCTGCTGTTCCTGCTCGTCTGCCTGTCCGCCTTCTTCTCCAGTTCCGAGACCGGAATGATGTCGATCAACCGCTACCGCCTGAGCCATCAGGCGAGCAGCGGCGAGTCGCGCGCCCAGCGGGTCATGCGCCTGCTGTCGCGGCCGGATCGGCTGATCGGCGTGATCCTGATCGGCAACAACTTCGTCAACAACCTGGCGGCCTCCATCGCCACCATCATCGCCATCCACTTCTTCGGCGAGGTGACCGGCCCGGCCGTCGCCACCGCGCTTCTGACCATCACCATCCTGATCTTCGCCGAGGTCACGCCCAAGACCTACGCGGCAATCAAGCCCGAGCGCATCGCCTACCCCGCCTCGCTGGCCCTGGAGCCGCTGCTCAAGCTGCTCTACCCGCTGGTGTGGCTGGTCAACGCGATCTCCAACGGCCTGCTGCGCCTGATGGGCGTGAAGAGCATCGACGGCGGCGCCGACAACCTGACCCGCGACGAACTGCGCACCGTGGTGCACGAGGCCGGCACGCTGATCCCCCGCCGCCACCAGTCGATGCTGCTGTCGATCCTCGACCTGGAGAACGTCACCGTGAACGACATCATGGTGCCGCGCCACGAGGTGATGGGCCTCGACCTGGACGACGACCTGGAGGAGATCTTGGCCCAGATCCGCACCAGCCAGCATACCCGGGTGCCGGTCTACAAGGGTGACATCAACAACATCATCGGCATGCTCCACCTGCGCAACGCGGCGCGCTTTCTCTCCCGCGGCGACGTGACCAAGGCGGCCATCGTCCAGGAGGCGCGAGAACCCTACTTCATTCCCGAGTCCACGCCACTGCACACCCAGCTGCTCAACTTCCAGAAGCAGAAGCGGCGCATCGGGATCGTGGTGGACGAGTACGGCGACGTGGAGGGCCTGGTGACCCTGGAGGACATCCTCGAGGAGATCGTCGGCGAGTTCACCACCGACGTGGCGGGCCTCGACCAGGAGATCCACCCGCAGGACGACGGCAGCCATCTGATCGACGGCACCGCCAACATCCGCGATGTCAACAAGGCGCTGGGCTGGCAGCTGCCGACCGACGGCCCTAAGACCCTCAACGGCGTTATCCTCGAGCACCTGGAGTCCTTCCCCGACGGACCGGTCTGCCTGCAGATCGGCAACGTGCGCATGGAGATCCTCGAGGTGCGCGACAACCTGATCACCGCCGCCCGCTGCTGGCAGCCGGTGCGTCGCGCCGCACGGGTCGCGTGAGGCCCGCCATCCAGGCCCCGGATGAGACCGGCGCGGCCTAGTCGCGGTCCGCGTCGGGCTCGGCCCAGCCATCGGCCTCGACCTTGAGGGCGTGCACCCGCTCGGCGACGCGCTGCCGGCTCGCCTCGCCGGGCGGCATGGCCTCCCCGAAGTAGAGCGCCACTCGGGCGCGACAGCGCCGCGGCGGCCGGGTCAGCGCCTTGCCGGCCCGGTGCGAGGTCCAGGAGCCCCAGAGGCCAGCCAGCCCGGCGGGGATCACCGGCACCGCATCGCGAGCCAGTATCAGCTCGAGGCCGCGGCGAAAGGGCTGTATCTCGCCGTCCGGTGTCAGTCGCCCCTCGGGAAACACCATCACCACCTCACCCTGCCCCAGCGCCCGACTGACCTCGGCCAGCGCCTGTCGCACGCTGCCCGGATCTCGCCGATCGGCGTCCACGGGAATGGCCCCCACCCGGCGAAATAGCCAGTTGAGCCAGGGCGAATCATAGATCGGCTTGTCCATCAAAAAGCGTAGCGGCCGGGGGGTGGCCACGCCCACCACCAGCGCGTCCATGAAGCTGACGTGGTTGCAGACGACGATGGCCGGGCCGCTCGCGGGAATGCTTCCGCGACCACGAAAGCGCAGCCGATAGACCAGATGAAGCAACAGGAAGAGCGCGCCCCGCAGAAAGGGTCGCGGGGCACTGGCCAGCCGCCAGCCACCCGCCGCCATCACCAGCCCCGTCGCCCCCCACAGCAGCGGGGACATCACGGCGCGTCTGGCGCGCGCCCGAGGCCGGCCAGGATGGTCGAGAGCAGCTGGTCGAGCAGCTCGCCCACCTCCAGCGGTTCGCCGTGCCAGTGGCCGAGACGCTCGTTGAGGCCCAGCTGGACCAGGCCGTGCACGCTGCCCCAAAGGGTGCGACTCAGCCGCCACGCCTCCAGGTCATCCAGCGATGGCTGGTACTCCTTGAGGGTCGCCTCCACCCGCAGGAAGAGCCCCTCGATCATCGCGTTCTGACGCTGATCCAGCTCGCCCTCCTGAGCCAGCGGATAGTCGAAGAGCAGCTGCCAGCGATGGGGGTCCTGGCGGGCGAACTGCCAGTAGACCCGCGCCAGGGCCTTGAGGCGCTGCTCAGGCACCTGATCGGCGAGCAGCGGCTCGATCACCTCACGCAGCCGGGCCAGGGTCTCGACGTTGACGTGCTGCAGCAGGTTGCTGAAGCTGCCGTAGAGCTTGAGCAGCGTGCTGGGCGCACAGCCGACCTCCCGCGCGAGCGCCCGCAGCGAAAGCGTGTGGACCGGATGCTGCTTAAGCCAGGCATCGCAGGCGTCCATGACGTGGGCATGGAGCGCCTCGGGTGCATGCTGTCTGGGTCGAGCCATCGGGATCCTCGCGGAGTGGTGGCGCGCAACGCGCGTCGGGCGACAAGGATACTCTCATCGAACACTGTTTTCGACAGGATATCCAGGGCCATTCACGATGCAAGCGGCGGCCGGATCGCGCCGCGTTCGCGGCTTTTCTCCGCCCATGGACTTGGTTACCCTGACGCTCCATCCACTCGGAGTCCCCATGGCCGGCCGACTGCACATCGCCCCGCTCGACCTCGAGCGCCTGCTGCCCGACCTGGTCGCCGAGACCGCCCTGATCACCGGCCCCAACCTGGCGCCACGCCGCCCCCTGTCGATGATCCGCCTGGATGCCGGGCGGCCGCGGCTGGTGACGGCCTTCTGGGGGCTGACGCCCCCCTGGCTCAAGGTGCTCGACCATGCTCCCCACTGCGCCCGGGCCGAGGCCCTGCAGACGCGCCCCATGTTTCGCGAGGCCTTCACGGCCCGGCGCTGTCTGGTACCGGTCAGCGGCGTCTATGCCTGGAAGCCACAGCCGCGTTTCAAGCAGCCCTTCCTGGTCACCCGCGTCGATCGCGGCCCCTTGCTGCTGGCCGGGATCTGGTGTCGCTTTCACACCAGCCTCAGCCAGCACCACGACTCCATGGCGCTGATCACGGTGCCGACCAACGCCCTGCTGGCGCCCATCACCGACCGCCTGCCGGCGGTGATCGAGCCCGGACAGGCCGAGCGCTGGCTCGATCCGCAGACACCGCCTAGCGAGGCTCAGGCCCTGCTCGGCTCCGCCCCCGCGGAACTCCTGGGCGCTTTCATGGTATCAAGGAAGGTCAACGACCCAGCCTGCCAGGAGCCGACCTGCGCCCATCCCACCGGCCCCATGCTGCGCCATTCCGTCCCACAGGAGCGATGATGATCAACGCCTTGCCTGCCTCTTGCCGCTACCCGGGCCATCTGCTCGCCTGGCTGGCCGTTGCCGCGGCCCTGCTGACGGGCCTGACCGCCCGCGCCGACGCCGTGAACGCCAGCGTCTCGCCCAAGGTCAGCCCCCACGACGATCGCGACTACCGCGCCCTGACCCTCGACAACGGACTGAGCGTGCTGCTGGTCAGCGACCCGGAGTCCGACAAGGCCGCGGCCTCACTGAACGTCGACGTGGGCAGCGCCCAGGATCCCGAGGATCTCGCCGGCCTGGCCCACTACCTCGAGCACATGCTGTTCCTCGGCACCGACGCCTATCCCGAGCCCGATGCCTACCAGGGCTACCTGACGCGTCACGGCGGTAGCCACAACGCCTTCACCGCCCCCTACGACACCAACTACTTCTTCGATATCGAGCCCGACGCCCTGGCCGGCGCCCTGGATCGTTTCAGCCGTTTCTTCGTATCACCGCTGTTCAACGCCGAGCGCCTGGAGAGCGAGCGCAACGTGGTGCACTCCGAATACCAGGCGCGCCTGCGCGACGACGGCCGCCGTGCCCAGGACGTGCTCGATCAGCTGCTCAACCCCGCCCACCCCGCCACCGGCTTCTCGGTAGGCAGCCGCGAGACCCTGGGCGACCGGCCGGTGGGAGAGCCGAGCCTGCGCGAGCGCGTGATCGACTTCTACGAGGCGCACTACGACGCTAACGTCATGCACCTGGCGGTGGTGGCGCCCCAGCCCCTCGACGAGCTCGAGGCCCTGATCACCGAGCGCTTCGCCGGCGTGCCCGACCGCGGCCTCGCCCGGCCAAGCATCGAGGCCCCGCTGGTCGAGGAGCAGAGCCTGCCGCGCGCGGTGCGGCTCGAGTCGGTGCGAGACAGCCAGCGAGTCAGCTTCCTGTTCCCGGTGCCCGACCCCGAGACCGCCTATCGCCACAAGCCGGCCGACTATCTGGCTCACCTGCTCGGCCACGAGGGCGAAGGCAGCCTGCTCGCGGTGCTGCGCGAGGCGGGCTGGGCCGACGGCCTCTCCGCCGGGGTGACCCGCGGCGATGGTCGCCATGCGCTGTTCGCCGTGGACATCAGCCTGACGCCCGAGGGTGCCGAGGCGCTGCCGCGCGTCCAGGCGAGCCTGTTCGCCGCCATCGAGGGCATTCGGGATAAAGGTCTCGAGGCCTGGCGCTATGAGGAGCAGGCGCGCCTGGCCGACCAGCAGTTCCGCTTCCAGCAGCACGGCGCGCCCCAGGGCGACGCCATCCGCCTGGCCATGAACCTGTCGCGCTACCCGCTGGAGGACGTCAACATCGCGCCCTACCGCCACGACGGCTTCGATCGCGCGCTGATCGAGCAGTGGCTCGACGGCCTGCGCCCCAACCGGCTGCTGCGCCTCTATAGCGGCCCGGAGGTCGAGGGCGACGCCGTCTCGCCCTGGTTCGACACCCCCTGGCGCGAGGTCGCGATGCAAGACGAAGGCGAGCCGCTGCCCGGCATCGCCCTGCCCGAGCCGAACCCCTACATCGCCGCCGACCTCGAGCTGATCGAGCGCCAGGACGAGGTGCCGGGCCTGGCCATCGACGAGACGGGGTTCGACTTCTGGCACATGGCGGATGCCACCTTCGACACCCCCCAGGTGGAGTGGCGCTTCAGCCTCCAGCACCCCGCGGCGAGCCGCGAGGCCCGCGAGGCGGCGCTCTCCCGGCTGCTCGCCGGCTGGCTCGTCGACAGCCTCAACGAGACCCTCTATCCGGCACGCCTGGCCGGCCACCGCTTCGAGGCCTACGCCCACGCCCGCGGCATCACCCTGTCGTTCTCCGGCTGGCGGGATCGCCAGGAGCGCCTGATCGGACGGGTCATCGCCCAGCTCGAGGACGCGACCATCGACGAGGCGACCTTCGAGCGGGTGCGCTACCGCCTCCAGCGCGAGTGGCGCAACGCTCCGCAGGATGCGCTCTACCGCCAGGCTCACCGCACCCTGTCCGAGGCGCTGGTGCGCCCGCAGTGGCCTACCGAGGCGCTGCTTCAGGCGAGCCGCGACCTGGAGACCGCCGACCTGCGCGACTTCCGCCAGCGCTTCCTCGCCGAGCTGCACCTGGAGGCGATGGCGGTGGGTAACCTGACGCGCGAGCTCGCCGGCCGCGAGGCCCGGCAGGTGGCCGAGGCGCTCGCCCCGACCCTACCCAGCGAGGCCATTCCCGACCTCACCCCGCTGCAGGCAGAGGATCTCCCCGAGCTCATTCCCACCACTACCCGGGAGGATTCGCTGGTGCTGCGCTATCTGCAGGGGCCGGACCGCTCGCTTAAGAGCCAGGCCCGCCTGGCGGTGCTCGGCCAGCTGCTGGAGACCCCCTTCTACCAGCGCCTGCGCACCGAGGAGCAGCTGGGCTACGTGGTCAATGCCGGCTACTCGCCCATGCTCGACGCCCCCGGCATCAGCCTGTTGGTCCAGTCCCCCGATACCGAGAGCGAGGCGATCCAGGGCCATATCGACGCCTTCCTGGACGACTTCGCCAAGCGCCTCGAAGCGCTCGACGACGACGAGCTGGCCGCCTATCGCCAGGCAGTGCACGATGCCCTGATGCAGCGCGATACCAGCCTCTCCGGGCGCACCAACCGCCTTTGGCGCGCGCTGGCCAACGGCGACACCGGCTTCGACCGCCACCGGCGTCTCGCCGAGCGCGTCCTGACGGTGACGGCCGACGAACTGCGCCAGGCCTGGCCGGCCCTGGGCGACAGCGCCGTGGCACGCGTCAGCTTCGATCCGGGCGATGAGCCCAGCGACGTGCTGGCCCTGAGCCGGCACCTGGCGCCGCTGCCCGAGGACGATGACTGACCCGGGGCCTCACCCCCCGAGACGACAGCGCCCGGCCATCTGGCCGGGCGCTGTTCGTTGATCATCACGAAGGAGGGGCTTGGTCAGCCGAAGGCCTGGGGCGGCATCATCGACTCGACGTGCATCACCAGCTCCTCGAGCACCTGCCGGTCGCGATCGGCGAGCGATGCGCCATTGAGCCGCTCGATCTCGCGGGCAAAGTCCTTCAGCGTGAGGCTGGCGACGGCGGGGTCGTTCATGCGCTCCCAACGGAAGGCCTCCCAGCGCGCCTGCTCCTCGCTCTCCAGGGTGTCGGGATAGCTGCGGGCCCGATAGCGAAACAGCATCTCCTCGAGGCGCGGATCCTGGAAGGCGAAGCGCGCCCCCACCAGATCCCAGGGATCGGTTTCGCGCACCCGCTGCATCTGCTGGCGATCCGTCGGCGAGAAAAAGCCGCCGGCGTAGAGCATCAGGTCGGGATCGTAGGGCGGCTCGGGATGGGGCGCGGCGAACACCTCGGCGACACGCGCCGCGATCTCTGGGCGGGCGGCGAGTCGCTTCCAGTGCTCGCGGCACGCGGCCAGGTCGAGCCCCAGGCGTTCGACGATCTCGCCGTACTCGCCCTGGCGGGGCCCCGAGACATCCTTGAGCGCGCTGGCCGGGAAGAGCACCGGACACTTGTTGATATGGATGACCTTGAGCGGAATGCGCTCGGCGCCCTCCGCGAGATCGTCGTTGCTGACGAAGACCCGCTCGCGAATTTGCTCGGGCGAGAGTTCCATCAGCGGAGTCGGATCCATCGACAGATCGAAGACGATCACCCCGTTGGGATTGGAGGGATGCTCGGCCAGCGGCATCACCAGGGCGCTGCAGCCGCGACTGGCCGGATAGCGCCGCGAGATGTGCAGCACCGGCTTGCGGCTGGGCAGGTCAAGCTGCTTGGAGACGGCGCGCTTGCCGCGCAGGCCGAGCAGGTAGTCGAAGAGGCGGGCGTTACGCTCGCGCAGGAGCCTCGCCAGGGCAATGGTGGCGCGCACGTCCGCCAGGGCATCGTGGGCGCCCGCATGGGCGATACCGTTGGCGGCGGTCAGCTCCTCGAGCTTGAAGCTCGGCGCGCCGTCGTCGCGGGTCGGCCACTCGATACCCTCGGGGCGCAGGGCGTGAAAGGCGCGCACGACGTCAATCAGATCCCAGCGCGAGTTGCCGTTCTGCCACTCCCGGGCGTAAGGATCGAGCAGGTTGCGATAGAAGAGGTGGCGACTCACCTCGTCGTCGAATCGCAGGCTGTTGTAGCCCAGCGCACAGGTCCCGGGCTCGCTCATGGCCGCCTCGATGCGACCGGCGAACTCGGCCTCCGGCAGGCCGCGACGGCGGGCCTGCTGCGGCGTGATCCCGGTGATCAGGCAGGCCTGAGGATGGGGCAGGAAGTCATCGGCGGGCTTGCAGAAGAACTCGAGCGGCTCGCCGATCTCGTTGAACTCGGCATCGGTACGGATGGCCGCGAACTGCGAGGGACGATCGCGGCGCGGATCGGCACCGAAGGTCTCGTAGTCGTGCCACAGGAAGGTCTGCGGGGCGGCTTTCGACTGCGCCATGGGCGAGCTCTCCGAAGGCAGGGATTCAGCGGCCCAGCCTACCACAGCGCCTCGACCGGCTCAGCCGCCGGCCCTGCTCCCGCGATGTGATCGGGAGCAGCACGAGGCCCGCTCAAGCCTTGGGCAGGGTCACGTTGAGCTCCAGCACCGAGCAGTTGTCCTCGCTGTCGAGGGTGATGTTGACCGCGTCGTCATCGATCTGCACGTAGCGACGAATCACCTCCAAAAGCTCCTTCTCCAGCAGCGGCATGTAGTCAGGCTGCCCTCGCTGGGTGCGCTGGTGGGCCACGATGATCTGCAGCCGCTCCTTGGCGACCGACGCGGACTTCTTGCGCTCTCGCTTGAGGAAATCGAGCAACTTCACCGGCGGGTTCCTCCAAACATGCGGCTCAACAGGCCCTTCTTCTGGTACTCGTGGAAGCGCAGCGGCACCTCCTCGCCGAGCAGCCGGGCCACCGTATCGGCGTAGGCCTGGCCGGCATCGCTGCTGTCGTCGTGGGTAACCGGCACCCCCTGGTTGGAGGCCCGCAGCACCGCCTCGGACTCGGGGATCAGGCCCAGCAGGTCGATGGCCAGGATCTCGCGGATATCATCCAGGTTCAGCATATCCCCCAGGTCGACCCGGCCCGGATTATAGCGAGTGATCAGCAGATGCTCCCGGATGGGATCATCGCCGCGCTCGGCGCGCCGTGTCTTGGATGCCAGCAGGCCGATGATACGATCGGAGTCACGCACCGAGGAGACCTCGGGATTGGTGACCACGATTGCCTCGTCGGCAAAGTACATGGCGAGCTGGGCGCCGCGCTCGATGCCGGCCGGGGAGTCGCAGATAATGAAGTCGAAGTCCTGATTCAGGGTATCGAGCACTTTCTCGACGCCCTCCTGGGTCAGGGCTTCCTTGTCGCGAGTCTGGGAGGCCGGCAGGATATGCAGATTATCGACCCGCTTGTCGCGAATCAGCGCCTGATTGAGCCCCGCCTCGCCCTGAATCACATTGACCAGGTCGTAAACCACGCGGCGCTCGCACCCCATGATCAAATCGAGGTTACGCAGACCCACGTCGAAGTCGATGACCGCGGTCTTCTTGCCACGCAGCGCTAGCCCGGTGGCGATGGCGGCTGCGCTGGTCGTCTTGCCGACCCCTCCCTTGCCGGAGGTCACAACGATGATCTTGGCCAAATGTCACATCCTGTCTTGTCATGAGGAAAAATAACGCGGGCGTGAACTTTGCCGCCACGCGCTTGGCCGACATCAGTCCAGCGACTTGATGCTCAGCTGGCCGTCGAACAGCTGAACCTGAACGGTGGTGCCCAGCAGGCGCGGATCGATGTCCTCGAGGCGCTTGTAGTTACCGGCCACTGAAAGCAGCTCGGCATGCAGTTCGCGGCAGAAGATGCCGGCCTTGTCGTCGCCGTGGATGCCGGCCAGTGCCCGCCCGCGCAGGGCACCATAGACGTGAACGTTGCCGGCAGCGAGCACCTCGGCCCCGGCATTGACCGCTCCGACTACCACCAGATCGCCCTCGGGGGCGGTCACCTGCTGGCCGGAGCGCACCGTGCCGCGATAGATACGCCCCCCCGCGGTGGCGCCGGGAGGAGCCTCGGTGGCGACCGCCTCAGGCGCGTCGGGCTTGCCATCACCGGCAGGCGCAGCGTCGGCAACGCTCTCCAGGGCGCGCGGACGCGACGCTTCCTGGGGGGGGAACCAGCCCAACCCCAGGGCCCAGGCCGACTGCTTGACCGGATCCGGGCCGCCGCGCACAGCCACCGGCAACAGCTTGTGGGCGCGGCACACCGCGCAGATGCGCTCGAGCGCCAGGTGCGGCTCGTCGAGCTTCTCCACATTGAGAACGACCGGAGTGTGCTGGAAGAAGGCCGGCGACTGGCTGAGCTTGCTCGCCAGCTGCTCGCGAATGCGCTCGGGGTCGGCACTGGTCAGTTCCATGACCGTCATCGGCAGCATTCCCCCCTTGAAGGTGAAGGCCATACTGTCCCTGTCCACATTGAGACTCATTGCCGAACTCCGCGTAGGGTGATGATCGGGGTACAGCTCAAAGCTAAGCGAGTGACTGCAACCCTGCAACCGATCATAAGGACATAGGCGCGCATTGTCAGTGTCTCCTAGCGGCCACACCTCGCCGGCGTCGAGCCTTTTCTGCCGCCACGTCACGTGCTTAGATACGAGAGACTCAAGTTTCGCGCCGTTTTTTCCGATAATAATGATCATCTCGCGCCCCCTCCGGGCGCGCTCTCCTCGTCAGGATGCCCCATGTCAGGACTCCTTCGCCGCCTGTTCGCCCCGCGCTGGAAGCACCCGGCCCCCGAGGTGCGCCGTCAGGCAGTATCGCGCCTCGACCCCTCCAGAGACGACCAGCGCCGCACCCTCGAGCAACTGACCCTGGACCCCGATGCCGGCGTGCGCCTGGCCGCCCTGGAGGCGATCGACGATCCCGAACGCCTGCTGACACTAAGCGAGCGGCCGGATGCCTCCCCCGAACTCAGGCGGCATCTGGTCGCCCTGCTCACCGGTCGCCGCGGCCATCACGACCTTCAGGCGCGTATCGCACTGGTCGAGCGGCTCGAGGATCGAGCGCTGCTCAACGAACTGGCACTGCAGGGCGACAACCAGCAGCTGCGCCTGGCGGCGCTGGCCCGCCTCGACGCGGAGGAAGATCTGGTCCGCCAGGCCTGCGACAACGGCATCGCCGCGGTGCGCCATGCCGCCGCCGCGCGGGTCGAGAGCGAGGCGGGCCTCGCCCGGCTGGCCCATGATGCCCGGCGTGATCGCCAGGTGGCCCGCCAGGCTCGCGAGCGCCTCAATCGACGACGCGCCGACGCCGCCTCCCTGACGGCGGCCCATGCCGAGCGCGAGGCGCTGCTGGAGAAACTCGAGCGCCATGCCCATGGCCCCTGGGAGCCGCTCTATGCCGGCCGCCTGCGCCACCTGATGCGCGAATGGGCGAAGCTGCGTGACCTGGCGGATGCCCACCAGGAGCGCCGCTACCAGGATGCCTGCCAGCGCTGTCGCAAGATCATCGGCGACCACGAGGCCCAGGAGCATGCCCGCCATGCCGACCACCGCCGGCGCGAGGATGCCGACCAGACCCGAGAATCCCTCGTCGAGGCGCTGGAGGAGAGCCTCGAGGGCCTGCATCAGGGTGAGCGGCTCACCGATCAGGACATCGCCAGCCTGCGCGCCCAGAAGCGCCTGATGGCCAGCCGCTGGCAGGCCCTCTCTGACCATCACCTGGCCGACGAGGCGCTGCGCCGCCGCTATGATACGGCACTCGCCGACTACGAACGGATCGTCCAGGCCCGGGTGCGCCTGGACGAACGCGCCGACGCCATCGAGCAGGCGCTGGCGGAAGGCGACGATGATCGACTGGGCGCCCTGATCGAGGCCTGTGGCTGGCCGGCGCGACTGGCGCCGACGCCGTTGCTGGCGCGCGCCCGAGAGCACCTGGCTCGAGAGGCCCAGGACGACGGTGGCGAGCCTGACGCCCGGCTCGCCCACTTCAACGAGGAGCTGGACCAGCTGGAGGGCCTGCTGGAGCGCGGCGCCTTCAAGGGCGCCAGCCGTCTCCACCAGCGCCTGCGCCAACAGGCCGAGCAGCTGCCCAGGCCCCTCCCACCCGCCGACCAGGCTCGTCTCAAGCGCCTGGCGGCGCGGTTGGCCGAGCTTCGCGACTGGCGCGGCTTCGTGGCCGGACCCAAGCGCGATCAGCTGTGCCAGGCCATCGAGGCGCTGGCCGAGCAGACCGAAATGAACGAGGCCGAACTCGACCGTCGCCATCGCCAGATGGTCAAGGAGTGGAAGGCGCTGGGTGACGCCGCCGCCAATCGCGAACTCTCTGCCCGCTTCCGCGCCGCCTCCGATCGCATCAAGGAACGCCTGGCCCCCTGGCGAGAGCGCCAGCAGGCCGAGCGGCAGCGCCACCTGGAGGCTCGTCTGGCGCTGTGCGAGCAGCTTGAGACGCTGCTCGAGCAGCCTGCCCATGAAGCCGACCCTGATGGGCTGCGCGAGATCCGCGACCGCGCGCGGGAGCAGTGGCGTCGCCTCGCCCCGGTGCCCCGCGACCAGGCCGAACCGATCGGCCGACGCTTCGGGCGCATTCTCCACGAGCTCCAGGCGCTGATCGATCGGCGGGCGCGGGAGATCGCCGAAGCCAAGCGGGCACTGATCGACGAGACGCGCGAGCTGCTGGCACGCGACCTGCCGCCCGGCCAACGGGCCGACCAGGCCAAGGCCCTGCAGCGACGCTGGCGAGCGCTGGGCCGGGCACCCAAGGGCGAGGAGCAGGCCCTGTGGCGAGAGTTCCGCGCGCTGTGCGACGACATCTTCGCCAGCCGCGAGGCCGCCCGCGATGATCAGGCCCAGCGCAACCGCGCCCGGCTCGAGGCCATGCAGGCACTGATCGACCGACTGGACGCCTGGCATCCCACGCAGAGCCAAGAGGCCCACAAGCTGGACGAGGCCGTCCGCGAGGCCACGGCGCTGGAGCCACTGCCCTCCGGTCGGCGCACCGAGGGCATGCGTCGCCGCTGGAGCGGCATCGTGCGGGCCCGCCGTGAGCGCCTGGACCGCCTGGCCCTGGCCGAGGAGGCCAACCGCTGGCAGGCCATCCGCCCGCTGCTCACGGCGCACCTGCAAGCCGATGCCCGGCGCCTGGCCGGCGGTCCCGCCGAGGAGATCTCTCTGCCCCGCGACCTCGATCTGCCGTCGGCACTGCGTCGCGCCCACGAGGCGCGCAATGCCGCCCGAGAGGCCGGCACCCCGGCCGAGGCCCAGGAGAGGCTCGCCCGCCTGCGCGCCCATCTCTCCCTGCTGGCCGGCGGCCGCGTCCAGCACCGCGACGATCCACTGCGCCTGGCGATTCAGGTGGAGCGGCTCAACGAGAACATGGGCCAGACGATCTCCCGCGCCGACGAGCTCCATCAGCTGCTCGGCGAGCTGCTCGCCAACGGCCCGATGCCCGAGCAGCCCTGGGAACGCGAGGTCGGCGAGCTCGACCGAATGCTCGAGATCCTCGCCGAGCGGCCGCCGCCCTGAGACGACTCTCCGTCGAGACACCCCCTGTCAAAACACAAGAACGCGAGGCGGAGGCCTCGCGTTCTTCTCTTCACCGCCGGGATCACCGACGGCGAGTCTGCTGCAGCGGTGAGCGGTCAGCCCATGAACTGCCCGCCGTTGATGTCGATGTTGGCGCCAGTGATGAAGCCCTGTTCCTTGTCAGCCAGGAAGGCGACCAGACGACCGATCTCCTCCGGGGTACCGTAGCGCTTGACCGGAATGGTCTCGCGGATGGCTTCGCGCACCTTCTCGGGAATGTTCATGATCATGTCGGTGGCGATATAGCCGGGCGACACCGTGTTGACGGTAATCCCCTTGGTGGCGGTCTCCTGGGCCAGTGACATGGTCAGACCGTGCATCCCTGCCTTGGCCGCCGCGTAATTCACCTGGCCGAACTGACCCTTACGACCATTGATGGAGGAGATGTTGATGATGCGGCCATGGCCCTGCTCCAGCATGTCCTCGATCACGCTGCGGCAGGTGTTGAAAACGCTGTTGAGGTTGGTATCGATCACCTCGTTCCACTGGTCCGGGGACATCTTCTTCATGGTGCCGTCGCGGGTGATCCCGGCGCAGTTGACCAGGACGCTGACGGGACCGTGAGCCTCGCGGATTTCCTTCACCCCGGCCACGCAGGAATCGTAGTCGGTGAGATCGATGCCGGACAGGGCGATGTTGTCGTAGCCCTCGGCCTTCTGAGTCTCCAGCCAGGCCTTCGCCTTCTCCGGATTGTGGTATCCCGCGACCACCAGGTAGCCCTGTGAGGCCAGCGTACGACAGATGGCGCTGCCGATGCCGCCAGTACCACCGGTGACCCAGGCGACGGGTGCTTGATTTGTCATTGGCTATCTCCCTGATATGAATGACATCGTCATGGGGTGACCCGGCGGGCCACCACCAGCATGACCATTATGAGTTGTTGGACAGTCATTTTTGTGACGCCAGTCGAGTATGGACCAGGGACCGGCCCTGGGACGAGCGTTGGAAATCGATCCTTGACTAAAGGAGAACTCCGTGTAAAATACGCTCCACGTTGATGCGGGGTGGAGCAGTCTGGTAGCTCGTCGGGCTCATAACCCGAAGGTCATCGGTTCAAATCCGGTCCCCGCTACCAATTTCGAGAAAGGCGTATCGTCCTAGGACGATACGCCTTTTTTCGTTGTGTCCGCCACTGTGCTCGCACACCCTCTCTGACGTGACCCCATCCTTCGATCAGCCCTTGAAGTCGCCGCCGGCGACCCGCATCTACTGAGCAAACTCATCCCGGATCAAGGCTAGTCACCATGCCCATCGTCGACCCCCGCACCGGTGAGCCGCTCACCACCGACACCCCCGCCGGAGATAGCAACGCCGGGCCCGCCGACGGCCAGCAGGCCGATGTCATCCTCGACGTCGACCGCAGCAACATCCAACAGCTGCTCGAGACCTCCATGCAGGTCCCGGTCCTGCTCGACTGCGGCAGCCGCAACGAGGCGGCGAGCCAACAGCTGAGCCAGGTGCTGGAAAAGCTGGCCCGGGAATATCAGGGCACCTTCCTGCTGGGTCGCCTGGATATCGATCAGGAGCCGGAGATCGCCGCCCAGCTGGGCGTGCAGAGCGCGCCCGACGTCAAGCTGATCAGCCAGGGCGGCCTGGTCGACCACTTCCAGGGCGCCCTGCCGGAGAAGCAGATCCGCGAGTGGCTGGGCCGCTACTTTCCGGCCCCGGAGGAGGCCCCGCAGACGCCCGAGGACCAGGCCGCCGAGGCCCTGGCCGCCGGCGATGCCGCCACCGCCCGCAGCATCTATCAGGAGCTCATCCAGCAGTATCCCCAGCACACGCCCTACCAGGTGGAGCTGGCCCGCGCCCTGGTGGCCGACGGCGAGGCCGAGCAGGCCCGCGAGCTGCTCGACAACCTGCCGCCGGAGGAGCGCGATGCCGCCCCCGCGCGCGGCGTGCGCGCCAGCATCGCCTTCGGCGAGCAGGCGCCCTCCGCCGAAGAGCTGGCCGCCCTGGGCGAGCGCGACGACAGCGAGGCACAGTTCAAGCGCGCCCTGCGTCAGCTGGCCGATGGCCAGTACGAGGACGGCCTGGAGGCCCTGCTCGCCCTGATGAAGCGCGACCGGGAATACGGTGAGGATGCCGCTCGTCGCACCCTGCTGCAGGCCTTCGACGCCCTGGGCGCCGATCATCCGCTGACGGTCACCTACCGCCGCAAGCTCTTCGCCCAACTCTACTGAACCACCGATCGCCCGAGCACGCTCGCGACAACGGCCGCCACATGGGGCGGCCGTCGTCGTCTGAGCCTTGCCGACGCCGGAGCGCGGCGATTCAGCCCTTCAGCACGCCGTCGAGCCGACTCAGGGCCGCCTCCAGCTGAGCCGCCGTGGTACCGAAGTTGAGCCGCACGAAGCCCGGCCAGCCGAAGTCGGCACCGTCGGAGAGCGCGACGCCCACGTGCTCCAGCAACCAGCGCTGGGGGGATGCCTCGGTGCCCTGCAGGGCGGGCGCCTCACGCAGGTCCAGCCAGGCCAGGTAGGTCGACTCGGGCGCGCTCATACTCACCCCCGGCCAGTGCGCCACCCGCTCGACCAGCCGCCGACGCTGCTCGCGCAGCGTCTCGAGCAGCGCCTGGCGCCAAGGCTCGCCATGGCGATAGGCCGCCTCGGCGGCCACCAGCCCGAGCACGTTACCGTCCGGCTGCAGGCCCTTGGCCGCCGCGGCGAATCGCCGACGCAGGCCGGCGTCGGGAATCACCGCGCAGGCCGCGGTGAGCCCCGCCAGGTTGAAGGTCTTGGAGGGCGCCCAGAGGGTCAGGATGCGCGAGGCAAGCGCCGGAAAGGCGGCGGCCAGCGGCGTGTGGCGCGCCCCCTCTTCGAGCAGCAGGTCGCAGTGCAGCTCGTCGGAGACCACCAGCAGGTCGTGGCGCTCGACCAACGCGGCGAGCCCCGCCAGCTCCTCCCGCGTCCAGACGCGACCGGTGGGGTTATGGGGCTGGCACCACAGCAGCAGCCGGGTCTCGGGGGTGATCGCCGCCTCCAGCGCCTCGAGATCGAGCCGCCAGGGCTCCCCGGGGGCACCCGGCGCCCTCAGCGCCGCCTGCTGGGGCATGCGGCCGGTATGTTCGGCGACGCGCAGGAAGGGCGGATAGATGGGCGTGACCGTCAGCACCCCGTCCCCCGGCGCGGTGAGCGCCAGGCTCGCCAGGTGCAGGGCGGGCACCACGCCCGGCAGCCACAGCTGCCAGTCCGGCTCGATGCTCCAGGCGTAGTGCTCGGCGCTCCAGTCGCAGACCGCCTGCTTGAGGCTCTCGGGCACCTGGCCGTAACCGAAGACACCGTGGGCGACCCGCGCCTGCAGCGCCTCGATGACCGCCGGCGGCGAGGCGAAGTCCATGTCGGCGACCCACAGCGGCAGCACGTCCTCGCCGTAGCGATGCCACTTCTGCGAGGGCCAGTCGCCCTCGGGAGGGTGGCGACGCTCGACGGGCGTGGCAAAATCGAATTCCATGTGCAGTTCCCGCTCCCAGAAGGCCAACAAGATGACCAAGACCATGCCGCAAGACGGCTTCTATGCCAAGGTGCGCCGCGGCCTGCCCGACCTGGTCGCCCAGTGGCTGACACTCGGCCAGGGCGATGCCGATCGCCTGGCGCTGCTGCTCGCCGAGAGCGCCCGGGTAACCCGCATCGGCCTGCCGGAGGAGACCCCCAGCGGCGAGACGCTCAACGACTGGAGCCGCGCCGACGGCGAGGAGCCGCCGCTGTGGGCGGCGCGCACCGCCACCTTCCTGCTGGTGCAGATGCCCGCCCGCCCCGTGCCGGCCAGCGACGACGAGGCCTGCGCCTGGGCCTACTGCTGGCTGCGCAACCGCGATGTCGAGAGCGTCGAGGCCGCCGAACAGGCGCTGCCCGAGCACCTGCGCGAACCGCTGGCCGCCGCGCTCAGGGCCGCCTGGACCGACCTCAAGGGCCTGCGTCTGGTCTGAGCCTGATCTGATGCCTGCGTAAAGCCCGCCCTGCCCCGCTAGCCGCGGCGGACGGTTCGCTTCTTGGGCCGAAACCCCGCCGGCTTGGTGGAGAGCCATGCCACGAAGGTCTGGATCTGCGGATGGGCCAACAGGGCCTCGCGTCTGCGATAATGCTCGGCCAGCTCGCGCTCGCCGAGCACCGCGTGGATGTGCCGGTGGCAGGCATGGCAGACCCAGAGGATGGCGGTGAGACGCTCGGCACGGTCGAAGCGGCGCCGGTAGCGGGCCTTGCCGTGCAGGGCCCGCGGAATCAAATGGTGCTTGGTCAGCGGTGCCGCCCGCTCGCAGAGCTCGCAGGCCTCGGGCCGCGGCGGGGGCGAGAGTTCATGACCGGCCATGGCACGTCTCCTCGACGACTCGTCTTACCCTGATGATAAGGACCCAGATACGATATGGACGTTCCCCTCTCCTGGCAGCTGGCCAAGCTCGCGGTCTCCATCGGCGTGGTGCTCGGCCTCTCGATGATCGCCGAGCGCGTCAGCACCCGCGTGGCCGGCCTGCTCTCCGGCTACCCCCTGGGCACCGCCATCGCCCTGTTCTTCATCGGCCTGGAGATCTCGCCGGCCTTCGCCACCCAGAGCGCCGTGCACACCCTGGCCGGCTTCAGCGCCACCCTGGCGCTGGGGGGCGGCTACCTGCTATGTGCCCGGCGCGATGGCCTGCCCGGGGTACTGGCAGGCAGCGCGGGCGGCTTCGTGGCCTGGCTGGGAGTGAGTCTGCTGCTGACCCAGGTGGAGTTCACGCGGCTGACCGGCACCCTCACCACCCTGGCGGCGATCGTGCTGTTCATCCGGCTCTATCGGCGGGTCCCCGATACCGCGGCCGGCCCCCGGGGCGGCTTCAGCTGGGCGGCACTCGGCCTGCGGGCCGCCCTGGCCGCCGGCATCATCTTCCTGATCACCGGCCTCGCTCATGTGATGCCGGCCGCCTGGGCCGGGGTCATGGCCGCCTTCCCGGTGACCATGTATCCCTTCCTGGTGATCCTGCACCTGACCCACGGCGCGGCGCCGGTGGCCACGGTGATCAAGCACTACCCGGCCGGGCTCGGCTCGCTGCTCTGCTACGCGCTGTGCGTCTCGCTGACCTACGAGCGTTTCGGGCTGCTGGTCGGCACCGTGGCCGGCTTCGTCGTCGCCACCGCCTGGCTGGTGGCCTGGACCCGCCTGCAGGCCTGGTTCGCCGCGCGCCGGCCCCAATCGCCCAGCACCAGCACTTGACCGAGCGCTTGCTCGGGGCAAAGCTGTCCCTCCGGAGACGCCCAAGAGGAAACCGCCGATGTTCGTCCGCACCGTGGAACCCGCCTTCTATGACACCGATGCCCTGGGTCACGTTAACAACACCCGGCTGCCGGCCTGGTTCGAGTGGGCCCGCAACGACCTCTTCCGGCTCTTCACGCCGGACCTGGACCCGCGCAAGTGGCGGCTGATCATGGCGCGCATGGAGGTCGACTACCGGGCCGAGCTGCAGTACGGCCGCGAGATCGAGATCCGCACCTATGTCTCGCGGCTCGGCAACAGCTCCTTCACGGTGAGCCAGGAGGCGCGCCAGGATGGCCAGCTGACCAACCTCGGCCACACCGTGATGGTGCATTTCGATCACGCGACCAAGCAGGCCGTGCCCATCGAGGGAGAGTTGCGCGAGGCCCTGGAGGCCCATCGCCAGGAGGAGCCGGCAGACGCATGACCCCGGCCGTGAAGATGCTGGAGAAGGCCGGCGTGGCCTTCCAGCTCGAAAGCTACGAGCACGACCCCCGCACCCCCGCCTATGGCGAGGAGGCCGCCCGGGCGCTGGGCCTGCCGCCCGACGAGGTGTTCAAGACCCTGCTCGCCCGCCTCGACGACGGCCGCCTGGCGGTGGCCATCGTGCCGGTGCCCTGCCAGCTCGACCTCAAGGCCCTGGCCCGAGCCGCCGGGGCGCGCAAGGCGAGCCTCGCCGATCCCGCCGAGGCCGAGCGGGCCACCGGCTACGTGGTGGGCGGCATCAGCCCGCTGGGCCAGCGCAAGCGCCTGCCGACCTTCCTCGATGAGAGCGCCCGGGCCCTCGAGGCGATCCACGTCAGCGGCGGCCGGCGGGGGCTCGAGATCCGCCTCGCCCCGGGCGATCTGATGCGGCTCACCGGCGCCCGCGAGGCCCTGCTGGCCCGGCAATGAGCCGCACCCGCCCGAAGACTGGGTGAGCACGCCCCCGGCCGGGCCGCGCCCGAGCCAAACCCGCCCCGCCGCTGTCACATCACCACAGCCCTCCAACCACGGGAGCCCCCATGGCCATCCGCTACACCCTCTGGCTGGACCCGGACGATACTCCTCGCCACCGCGCCGTCGAGGCCGACCTGAAGCGATACTTCATCGACCGCTTCGCCGACTATCCGCACATCCGCTTGTTCGGCGCCGACCCTTACGATTATGATGCGCCGTTCAACCGCCTCTACGACGTGCTGATGGCAAGGGCCGGCGAGTACTGCGAGCGGGAATGGCGCTACGTGCCCACCCCCGAGCAGCTCAACCGCGCCTTCTTCCTGGCCGTGGGGCACTCGAACAAGTTTGTACGGGACAACGACGATGGTGATCCGAACCGATCAGGCCCCTGATGAGCGCCAGCTGGCCATCATCGCCGAGCAGCTCGGCCGCGCGCCCCGAGGCATCGAGGCCCTGGCCGCCACCGACGGGGAGGGCACCCCGCTGGTGCTGCGCATGGCGCCCATCGTCGATGGCAAGCCCTTCCCGACGCTCTACTGGCTCTGTTCGGAGCGTCTCAAGATCGAGATTTCGCACATCGAGGCCGCCGGTGTGATCAAGCAGCTTGAGACCCGCCTGCAGGAAGACCCCGACTTCCTGACCGCCTACCACCGCAGCCACGATGCCTACGTGGCGGCGCGCTGGAACTACATGAGCGAGGCGCAGAAGGCGGAGGTCTTCCGCCTCGGGTATGATGGCGTGCTCACCGCGCGCGGCATCGGCGGGATCGCCAACCGCGACCAGGTCCGCTGCCTGCACACACAGTATGCGCACCACCTGTGCGGCGAGAACGTCATCGGCCAGTGGCTCGACGAACACTATGGCGTCGCCGACTGCCTGCCGTGACGCCGGCTCCGAGCCGATCGCATCACCCCCGCGACACCGTCCCCGACGACACGATTCCGATAACATAAGGAGAATTCCCGGATGTACCTGGACACCCATGTGATTGCCAGTCTCGCGCTGATCGCCAGCATGATCGTCATCAGCGGCGTGGGCATCAAGCTGCTGCGCCAGGCCATCAAGCGCGACGCCTCAGGCGCTCGCTGAGCCGCCCACCACGACCACGAAGGGCGCCCTTGAGGCGCCCTTCGCGTTTGCGGACCGGCCCTTCCGGTGCCGCGGCAGGACGGGCTAGGATAATGGCCCTGCCAAGGAGGAGAGCATGTCGAGATTCTGCGTCTACCTGGGGTCCCGGGAGGGCCGCGACCCGCAACACCTCGAGGCCGCCGAGCGGCTCGGCGAGGCGCTGGCTCGCCGCGGCCACGGCCTGGTCTACGGCGGCGCCCGTGTCGGCCTGATGGGCCGCCTCGCCGATGCCGTGATGGCCGCCGGCGGCGAAGTGATCGGGGTGATGCCCGACCACCTGGTCGAGCGCGAGCAGGCCCACCACGGCCTCAATGAGCTGGTGCGGGTGCGCAACATGCACGAGCGCAAGGCCAGCATGGCCGCCCGTGCCGATGCCTTCATCGCCCTGCCCGGCGGCATCGGCACCCTTGAGGAGTTCTTCGAGGCCTGGACTTGGCAGTATCTCGGCCTGCACGACAAGCCCATCGGCGTGCTCGACACCGCCGGTTTCTATGCCCCGCTGCTGACCTTCCTCGACAGCACGGTGGAACAGGGGTTCCTGAACGGCCGGACCCGAGCCGAGCTGATCGATGCCACCGACCCCGTTGAGCTGCTGGATGTCCTGGAGGACCGGCTGGACCGTGACGCCTGAAGGTTCAGGCGTCGGCATCGAGCTCGAGGGTGCGCTGGTAGGTAAGCTGCAGCAGGCGGGCGTCTTCCCCGGCGCGATGCCGATGGATGCCTTGTTCGAGGATGAGGGCTTCCTTGGTGCGGCTCCACTGCGCCTGCTGGGATTCGCTCAGCAGGATGCGCAGGGCTTCCAGGCGGAAGGCCGGCAGCATGCCGGCATGATGGAAGAGCAGCGACAGCCAGGTGTTGTCGTAGCCCCAGCTGTCGCTGTAGGCGATGCCGATTTCTCCGAGCTCGTCGTTGAGCCAGCGCGCCACCTGGCGCACCGGATACCCCTCGCGCTGCAGCCGGCCGCGGCTGATGCCGTGCAGCAGCTCGGCCTTAGGATCCCAGTGCGTCCACTCATCCAGCGGCTGGACGAGGAAGGCACAGGTGCTGCCATCGGCGCGGGCGAGGCCGATCTCGATGGGGTAACTGCCGCGCCCGAAGCCGGACGCCTCGATATCCAGCAGTGTGGGTAGCGTCACGGGCGGGAGAGTCCTTGGTCGAAGTACCGGTGCCGTCGCGGCAAAGGCTTAGTGTCGCGTCTCGCCTCCGGCCTTGTCCACTGCGGCGCCCGGCATGACGGCAGCCTGCGAATCGTCGAAGCCGGCCAGGCGATCGGCCAGAGCCTGCCAGTGCCCGGCCTTCTCGGCATCCACCGGCAGGGCCAGCTCGCCATGGCGATAGGCCCGGGCGAGGCGGGTCGCCGCCAGGGGATGGCCCGCCTCGCCCGCACGCGCGTACCAGGTCACGGCGTGGTCATCGCGCCGCGGATACTGGGCACAGCCGTGCTCGTGGATCTGGCCCGCCTGATACTGCGCCTTGGCATCTCCGGCCTGGGCGGCCTCGAGCACGTAACGCGCCCCACGAGCCTTGTCCTGAGGACTGACGCCACGATGGAAGAGCATGTGACCGTACTGGGCCAGCGCCGCCGGATGCCCGGCATCGGCACAGCGCTGGAAGAGGTGCATGGTCAGGCGCTGCGTTCGCGGCGACCGGGGCAGCCAGCGAATATGGAACAGCTGCTGTGCAAGCCGGTATTCGAGCCGGGTGAACAGTGAGGATGCCTCTGGCATGGCAACTACCCTGCGTCCAGTGAAGCGGAGGGAAGCCGGTCACGCCCTGTATCCGGCATCCCTCCTGGCAATAAACGATGGCCTTCCGGGCTCCGCCGGGGCTTTGGGAGGGCAAGCATACGCTCGCCCCGTCGGCGACTCAACCCCGGCAGTTTGTCACGCCGCCGGGGCCCTGCGGCCGCCGACTGCAAGGCGCGTCGAGGAGGGGCTATCTGCCCGATAGCCCATGGCATGCAGGCGACTTGATATACTGGCTGCCATCGCCGTCAGGCCACCCATTTACCATAGGAGCGCCCCCATGCTGAGCGTGATATCGCCCGCCAAGACGCTGGACTTCGAGACCCCCGCCACCACGAGCCGGCACACTCAGCCGGATCATCTCGAGCAGAGCCAAGAACTGATCGAGATACTGCGGGACTACTCGCCCCAACGGCTCAGCGAGCTGATGGGCATCAGTGACAAGCTCGCCGGGCTCAATGCCGCTCGCTTCGCCGAGTGGCACACGCCCTTCACCCCGGACAACGCCAAGCCCGCCGCCCAGGCCTTCCAGGGCGACGTCTACGTGGGCCTCGAGGCCGACCGCTTCGATGACGGCGACAACGCCTTCGCCCAGGATCACCTGCGCATCCTCTCCGGTCTCTACGGCCTGCTGCGCCCCCTGGACCTGATCCAGCCCTACCGCCTGGAGATGGGGACCCGCCTCGAGAACCCGGCCGGCAAGGACCTCTATGCCTTCTGGAAGGCGACCCTGACCGCCGAGCTCGATCGCGCCGTGGCCGACAGCGGCAGCCCGGTGCTAGTCAACCTGGCCTCCAACGAGTACTTCAAGGCCATCGACGCGCGCCGGCTCGCCGCCCGGGTGATCACCCCGGTCTTCAAGGACGAGAAGAACGGCAAGCTGAAGATCATCAGCTTCTACGCCAAGAAGGCCCGCGGCCTGATGGCCGCCTGGATGATCCACCAGCGCCTGGACGACCCTGAGGGCCTGAAGGACTTCGACGTGGCCGGCTACGCCTTCAACGCGGCGCTCTCCGAAGGCGACACCCTGGTCTTCACCCGTGCCGAAGGGGCCGCCTGAGCCCACTCAGCAAAACGCTCACGTAAACGTCAGGGGGCGCGCCGAACGCCCCTTGAGAAAGCGGCGATGGGCCTGCTTGAACCGCTCGTCGTCGCAGCGCTGCAGCCACTCGTAGGCCACCATGTCGGCACTCACCGCCACCGCGCCGGCCTGGGTCATCCGCTCTCTCGCCAGCCGCGCCTCCCCGGCGCGACGACTGGCGGTCGCCTCGACCAGCCAATAGACCTCATAGCCAGCCTCGAGCAGGCCAAGCCCGGTCTGCATCACGCAGATATGCGCCTCGGCGCCACACAGTATCACCTGACGCTTGCCGCTCTGCGCCAGGGCCTCGGCGAAGGCCGGCTCGTCATGGGCGCCGAAATGCAGCTTCTGCCAGAGGCGATGATCAACCAGCGCCTCCAGCAGGCGAGGCTCGCTGCCCCCCAGCCCCTGCGGATACTGCTCGGTGAGCCAGACCGGCACCTCCAGGGAGCCGGCCAGCGCCCCTAGCCAGGCCGCCTCGGTGACCGCCTGCTCGCCGTGTTCGATGACCGGCAGCAGGCCGGCCTGCAGGTCGACGATCAGCAGCAGGCTCTTCTCTCGTGACAGGCGCATGAACGGACTCCTTGATGCCTTGTGGTGGCGCGGTTAGTTGTCGTGGCCGACCAGCATAGTCGCTAGAATGGAGACTTCCGACTTTTTCCCGTATCACCCCACCCCTTCCCCGATGGAGATTCCCCCTGATGCGTCACCTTTTCGTCATGCTCATGGTCGGCGTGCTGGGCTTCGGCCTCGCCGTCGACCATGCCGATGCCCGCCGCATGGGCGGCGGCAAAAGCTTCGGCAGCCAGTCGCGCAGCGTGCAGCAGCCCGCCGCCACCACCAGCCGAGACGCCGCCGGCAACCGCACCACCCAGACCCGCCCGAAATCTCGCCTGGGCGGGATGCTCGGTGGCATGCTGGCCGGTGGTCTGCTCGCCGCGCTGTTCTTCGGCGGCGCCTTCGATGAGCTTCGCCTGATGGATATCCTGCTGGTCGCCGGCGTGGCCTTCCTGCTCTTCCGGCTGTTTGCCAGCCGTCGCCGGACCGCCACGGCAGGCGGCTCCGGTCCCCAGGAGGCCCCAGCCCGCCCCCAGGCTTTCCAGGCCGCGAGCGCGCCGATGGGCGGTGGACTCGCCTCGGAGCCCGAGTGGTTCGACCGCGAGCGCTTCCTGGGCGGTGCCAAGGAGCACTTCATGACCCTGCAGCGCGCCTGGGACAACAACGACTTCGCCGGCATTCAGGAGTACGTGACGCCGGAGCTCTACAATCTGCTGCGCGAGGAGCGGGATCGCCAGCCGGCCAACAACCGCACCGAGATCGTGCGCCTGTTCGCCGAGCTGGGGGATATTCGCGAGGTCGGCCAGCAGGCAGAGGCCACGGTGATCTTCCACGGCATCATCGCCGAGAACGGCGAGGAGACCGAGTTCAACGAGACCTGGCACCTGATTCGCCAGCTACGTGACGACGCGCCCTGGTACCTCCAGGGCATCGAGCAGAACCCGAGCTGATCGCTCGCCGCACCTCGAACCGAACCGAAACGCAAAAAGGCCGGGCATTGCCCGGCCTTTTTCGTGTCACGATGCTGAAATCAGTTCTGCGCGTCTTCCGCGGCCTGCTCCAGATTATCGCCCATCTCTTCGACGCCATCGCCCATCTCTTCCATCGACTCATCGATGTTCTCCCCCGCCTGCTCGGCAGGTCCTTCCTCCTCACAGGCGGCCAGGCCGGCCCCCAGCATGGCAATCAGCAGGGCCAGGCTAAGCTTGCGCAGCATGTTTCTCTTTTTCATGATCATCTCCTCCTGAGATATCGGAATCCATTGCACGTGTACCGGCATACACCCTAGTCGCTCACGCATGATCTGGCTACCCCGCCCCTGCCCCGTTCCCGGCACCCCAAACCAGTTGACCGGACGCGCCGACACGATCAACAATTTCTGAGCCCACATGAAAAAACCCCGAGCTCTTATGAGCTCGGGGTTTTCTCGGAATAGGTGCCTGACGATGACCTACTCTCGCATGGGGAGTCCCCACACTACCATCGGCGCTGATCGGTTTCACT